>NZ_QTQP01000068.1 GCF_003854275.1 Burkholderia sp. Bp8963 | reverse complement strand
AGCCGCCTTGTGCACGCATGCTGGTCTCGAGCGCAGCGCGGCCCCGGCTTGCAGCGCCCGACGACGTCGCGTCGCCTGAGTTGACCTCATTTAACCGCTGCAAACCGTCTGCCGCCCAGACTCCTAGTTCATAACAGGCAGTATTTGAAGGGCGCCACGGGGTGCGATGGAAAGCTGGAGTGGCTGCGGTTCACGTCACGTATGTATCCACTTCAGCTCAACCAGGTGACCCCGGTTCAACGTCATCAAATGAAAGAGCTCGCCTCAACTTTGTTACAGCGGTGTCATCGATGCCGACCTCCGCCATGCGCGATTCAGATACTGGTCTGGCCAGGCTGCGCGTTATCAGGTCTCGGGTCTAGCTCCGCGAAAAACTCTTCGACATCTCGGAAGTTGCCGGCTTGAATGTCAGCCTGGTCTATCGTGAGAATCACTGCGAGCGCTGCAACCTACTGCTTTTCGTCGGACCAACCCATAGAAGCATATGCCGCATGGGCTTTACCGCAGCATCGTGAACAATGGAACCTGAAGGCTGGCGCCGAGCTGGCGAGACAAGTTGGCGAAGAGTGGTCGCACATACCGTGATGTCGCACAACTCGGTTATCGTCGTAATCATGGCCCATACATTGCTTGCGGGAAGGAACTGACCAAATGCCGATTGACATTAACGGATACTTAAAATCAATTACAGATGAGTTCATGGCCCAGAGAAACCGTGTGCGACATTTCATCGGGTTAGACCACCTTCCGTCTGATGGGGCATGGAAGGAGGCTGTACTGCGCGCGATGATTTCAAGGACTCTCCCCAGCCGTTATGCGGTGGCGTCGGGGTTTGTGATTACTGAAGAGACGGCATCTTCGCAGATTGATGTTTTGATTTACGATACTTCGATTCCGGTCTTGTACAAGGGTGGCGACCTAGTATTCGTGCAACCATCGGCCTGCGCTGCAGTCATTGAGGTGAAGTCAAGTTTGAACGCGACTGCTTTTCGTAATGCGGCGCGCAAGCTGTCAGATGTCTGCGAGCTCATTCATCGGCATGAGAGAGATAACCGGTTGTTCGCGGGGATATTTGCCTACGAAGAAAGCGGGGGAAGCAGCCGCATATTGTTGCAGCATATCGCCGATGCCGCTGAAGGCGAGCGCAACCGCATTGTCAATCACGCTTCAATAGGCGCGGACACTTTCATCAAATATTGGAGCCATAACCCGGATAACGGACGAGACGATTACGATTATTGGCACCACTACACTCTCAGGCAAATGGCGCCAGGGTACTTCCTACATAACTTGATGTCGTTCCTGGCTGACGAAAAATTGGTTCGCGGAAACAATATTTGGTTTCCGTCGGAGGGTAAAGAGACGAGGCGCAACGCCAGGCAACCACTGCGTTGAGTGCCGGGTTCATTCAGAAACCAGATGATTTTTTCTTCGGTAAAGCGCTTCTTCATGTTCGTCTTCTCCGAAAACGAACTTTACTAGGTTCTGGCCGGCCCTGTTTGCTGGGGGCAGGTCAGCACCACAACATTTATAGTTCAACTGACACCGACCCTTGGGCTTTTATCCAGTCAGCAAGTCGGCTGAAATAGCTCTCGTCATTTGACTTGACGGCAGTTCGCAAGGAGCATTCCCACACAACCGCAACTCTCCAGCCATCTTGCAGCAGCTTAGCCATGTGTTCACGGTCCCTCTCCCGATTCCTCTCCAGCTTCTCCTTCCAGAACTCGGTACGGGATGATGGCATCTTGAACAGAGCGCAGTTATGCTGATGCCAGAAGCACCCATGGACGAATACGACTACCTTGTGGCGCGGAAAGACGAGGTCAGGGCTGCCGGGCAGACTGCGGACATGCAGCCGGTAGCGAAGACCCCGTTCGTACAATGCTTTGCGGACAACCAGCTCGGGTTTTGTATTCTTGCACCGAATACCGGACATCATCCGACTACGCGTGGCCACGTCTGTGATGTCCGTCATACCGAGTACCTAAGCCACTACCGGAATTTTAATGGGCCGCGACGGCGGGTTTGAAGTACCCTTCAGAATCGCTGCTGGCTTCTCCGTGGTCTTGGCCACACCTGATGCCTTTCCGTTCCTCTTGAGAGCCTTCTTCAGATAGGGCTCCATGGCACTGGCAACCGCCTGGACTGCCGGAACAACCACCGAATTGCCAAATTGCCGATACAACTGGGTGTCCGAGACAGGCAACACAAAGTTATCCTCGAAACCCATGAGTCTTGCGCATTCACGAGGCGTAAGGCGACGTGGATTGAGGCCAGGGCCACGATGCACGAGAATCTCAGAGCCATCCTTGTGATAGCGGGCTGACAGGGTCCGGGTCGTCTCGTTGCGGGTCACAACAGAACAACCAAAGCCATTACCTGCCTTGGAATGCTTGTCCCGGTAGGCCTGCAGGTAATTCCAAAGCTTGTCGGTAAGGACGTATTTCGCGTCGACCTTTGCCTCCGGTTCCAAGATGGAACCCAATTTGACAGAACCCGGTTCTGGCCATGCACACTCATCGGGCCATTCGAACCCAACGTCCTCGCGGAAGCCCACGATATAAATCCGCTCACGATGCTGAGGCGTCCACCGTTTGCCGTCAACAACCTTCCAACTGATGTGATAGCCGAGTTCCTTTTCCAGCACGTGCTGAATGACGCGGAAGGTATGCCCCTTGTTATGGGAAACGAGGTTCTTCACATTCTCCAGCATGAAGGCTGCCGGGCGCTTTTCCTTCAGGATTTCAGCAACACGGAAAAATAAGGTACCCTGAGCGTCACATGCGAATCCATGAGTCCGGCCCATCGCATTCTTCTTGGAAACACCAGCCAGCGAAAATGGCTGGCAAGGAAACCCGCCCACCAGGACATCGTGGTCAGGTATGACATCAAGGGGAACAGACCAGATATCCCCAGCGATGTCTGCTTCCGTCTCACTATGGTTGGCTGCATAGGTGATACGGGCGAATTTGTCCCACTCGCTGGTAAAGACGCACTTTCCACCGATATATTCAAACCCCTTTCTGATGCCACCAATGCCCGCAAAGAGGTCGATGAAGGTGAATTTTGGTAGTGCCATACGAAGCTTTCACTAGTTGTTCATCGCCTGCAGCGCGACGAAATAAATTTTCCCCAGGATTCCTGGCGACCATCTGGCAAAAAAACAAACGGCCTTTCCTGACGCCTCAAAGTACCAGCACTTCCAACAGGACCCACTCAGCCAACGGGAGCATTCTTCCCGTGTCAGACACCCGCATCGCACAGCGGGCGATGACGGCCTGTTGCATTTCGATAGTGCCGGAATGCGTACCGCCCCTACGCTCATGGGCGATTCTTATCCTGCATGCGACATCCGCATTGATGCCACTGAAGCAGTCAGCGGAATCGCTCACACGAAGACTGAACACCGCAGAAGGCGTGTCCCAGCCAACCCTTGCCGACAAGCTTACGGGCGAAAGAAGATTCTGCCCCGCAAGATTTTCCTAGAAGTTTGCATCACTTTACCAGGTCCTGCTCCAATTCACCAGGAATGCGACAAAAAGCTTCAGTGGCCCTGCGGCCTAGCGGCTTTGCGTGCATCCACCTGGGCACGCAGGTCCTCCACCACGGTTGGAGGGTCTGTCCGGTGGACCATTGAGTGACAGTTACCGCACAGCGGCACCAAGTCCTTGACTGGGTCAACAACATAATCGGCCCCCAATTTCGAGACTGGCGTGCGATGATGGACCTCGATGTAGCCGTCCCCCAACTCGCCGTAGAAATCAGCGAAATCAAAGCCACAGCACTGACACCGGAGCCCGTAGTGCTCTATGCAGGCAGCCCGATTGACGGGGCTGCGCTCATAGCGGTTTACCTCAACCCGGAGCTTGGCGCCCTCTGGCAAACCCTTGACCGCGTTATCCGGGACCGCATCGCCCTCTTCGCCAATGCCTGTCAGGGCCAAAACAAGCGCGAGGCAAGACGAAGCGACGTGAAAGGCCGTTGCCACTATTTCTTCTGCCGTCTTTCCTGAACGAAATCGGCGAGAAACGTCAATCTCCACTCGGGCCCAAGGGTCCTTCCGGTCAAGGCAGCTCTCGTCATCGTTGCCATTGATGGCCACGTAAGCCTGCGCCCCTGAAGCTTCGGCAGCCGCTCGGGCACGAAAGAACGCCTTTTTCTGACCGTCACTGGCCTCCGACATGCCCCGCAGAAGTGCACCGGCGAAATTGTCGGCCTTGAAAGATGCCTCAAACTGCCTATGCGTTCGGGAGAGGAGAATGGCGAAGCCATTGCCCTGCTCCAGCTCCACTGGACGCAACGCATCGAAGTCCCCGCCATCAATAGTCTCCGACTGAGAATACAGAGCAACCTGAAACCTGCCTTCGAGCTTGCGCCGCAACACCTCGATATCAAGCCCTTCCGACATCAGCTATCCTCGTTGTCGACTGGGTCCGGCAAATCGGCCACCAGCTTCTTGAGATTGCGTGAGACTTCAATACGAAACTCTTCAAATGCCTCCTGGTTGTCCGGATTGATATTGTTGAGTTCGGCTTGAGCAAGCGCCCAAAGCAGGTAGTCCATGGCTTGGACGACGGTGCTGTTGGCCTTGTTGGGCAAATATGCTTTCGTGTAGAAGGGATGGCCCGTGTTAAGGGCTACTGCTGCCTTGCTGTTCTTGCCAATGGTGGGCTCCCAAAGCACCCCATGTTCGAGAGTTCCACTGGTAACCACGTGGGCGCTGCCAATGTCATCCGAATTCAGAAGGCGAACCGTGGTCGTGGTCACGCCCGAATTGTTGTTGACCGTAACCATGCCGGTCTTTTCGTCCACCTGAGCCACCGCTGCAGTCTTGAGAGCGGAGGCCTTCTGCTCGATGACGTTGCTGGCCGGGGTGTGGAGCAGAACAGCCGCCCCCTTGGCAACTCCAGCGGCCCCCTTGCGGTAGCGGGTTTCCGCTTCTCGCCGTGGCCCCGCAAGAAATTTGTCGCGCAGCCACTCGTAGAGGCCTGAATTCAGCTCGATACGGGACTTCTTGATGTCTACCTGGAACGCATTATCCAGCGAGTGGTCGAACGACAGCTCGACACGGAGCAAGGAATAGTGGGGTTCCTGCTTGAACATGTTCATCCAGTCGGGACCGTGAATGAGCCGGTTTTCCCTGTAGATATAGAGGCCCTGACGCTCGTTGGAGATACGAGCCGCGATGCGATTCGCGTCAGAAGAGAACTCTTCTTTTCGAGGTAGCACGAAAGCTCGAACGATGAACGAGGTCTGCGTTCCATCTGGCAGCTGCACGTCCATCTTCTTCTCGGCGATTGATTCCTTGGTCTCTACAATGCAGAACGGGTCCCATGCGGCAATTGGCTCACCATTGAGCTTGATATGAACGTTTCGCTCGCGACCATCATTGGTATCAAGGAAGCGCTGAAAGACAATCGCGATGTGGTCACGAAGAACAGTCGCCAGCTTTTCAACGGTCTTCCGAATAGGCTGCCCCTCAGGTGCAGTGATTCGGTCAATGTTCTCCCAAAGCACAACCGTACCAGATGCTTCCAGCGCAACCTCATCAAACAGTTGTTTGTGAGCTGCATCAGCAGCCGCAATTTCGAGGTCCCAGCTGTTCGAAGCAGCCATGTCATCAAGGTCCCACGTGGCCCGCAGCACTGGGGACTCGCCCGAGTCACGTGAGATGACCGACAGACGCCGACAAAAGGCCGTTGAAGCTGTCTTAAGTCCCAGACCAAACTTACCAAGGCTCTTGGCATTCGCTCGCTTGCTGGAGCCGTACTTCATGGCGTTGACGAGACCCTCTTCGTTCATGCCGTGGCCGTTATCCATAATGGAAATAACGACGGCGTCTGCGAAGTCGACTTCCAGTCGAACATGAATCTTATCTGCCCCAGCTGCGATGGAATTGTCGAGGATGTCCGCGACGGCAGCGTTGAAGTCGTACCCTGTATCTCGCAGGCCCTCGCTGATACGGGCCACGTCGGGTGGTACGCTGATATGTTTTTCTGTCATGGAATGCTCTAAATCTGTTAGCGCGATTGGATAATCGTCCAGCCTCCACCCAGAACAAGGGTGTTACCGTCTATTTCCGGACCATATGACGCATTCGAGCGGATGATATCGACCTCGAAGGAAGCGTTTTCGTCGCGGGAAAAGACAAGCACGTCGTCGACCTTAGCGTCAATGGCACGCATGAACTTCGTCATCCCGGTGAGGCGGTATTCGTTGCGCGTGCCCTCTTTGAACAGCTTTTTGTTGTAGTAAATGAAGTTAAATTCCCAGCGCTCACGACTTTCACGCTCAAATACGACGAGCTTCATCCTCGGATTTTTCACCGACTTGTCGAGGGTGGGAAAGAACAAGAGAATATGTTCTTCCTTGGGAACCAGAATACCTGCCTGATGGCCACCGGTAGTCCCAACGTCGTTAGGACTCAGTTTCTTCCGAATTTCTGCTGTCATTGGTCACAAATCCCTTTTCAGGTCAGCGGCGAAACCTGTAGTGCCTGCGCAATGGCCATGGGGTCGATGTTTCCCTCATGGCCAGTTACAGCTTCACGGGCAAGGTCTTGCTTGAAGGCCGCCGCGCCTCTAATCACGTCCTCTACCGTCTGGACGTAGAATAAATGATGAATCGTCACTGGCCTTGTCTGCTTTCTTCTGTAGGAACGCGCCGACGCCTGAGCCGTTAGTGCTGGGTTCCACTCCGGGTTGTAGTGAATCACGTGGTTGGCCGTCGTGATATTAAGGCCTGACCCAGCTGCCTTCGGATTCAGGAATAGTACGCCATACCCTTGATGCTCAAAGAACCGGTCCACGACGGCCTGTCGCATAGCCCCCTCGACCCGCCCATCGATAAAGTCAAAAAATGCCTTTGGAAATCGTCTTGGCATATCGGACATGAAAAGGTTGGCCATAGCCTGATATGTAGAGAAAATGAGTGCTTTCTCCCCCCCACTAAAGATTTCCTCTAGAAGCTCCACCGTCCTCTCGTATTTAGGCATTTCGACGGAAGGGTCCGCGTGCCAGCTACCAACAAGTTGGGGGTGGGCGCAGAGCATGCGAAGCCGGGTCGTTGCGACCAGCCCCCCCGTCGGCCCAAACTCCTCCAAAGTCTGCTTACGCAGAGCCTCATATACCTGAGCAAGGGGCAATGACATCTGCAAGGCCTGCGGCACTTCAATTCGCTCGGGCAGGTCCTGCGCAACGTCCAGCACCTTGCGCCGCAACAGCATCGGGGCAACGATGGGCGCTAACCGGACAGCGTCCCCTATCTCGTTGCCAAACTGGGAGAGGAACGCGTTCCGCCCACCCAGTATCCCGGGCATCGCGAAGTCCGCCAAGGACCATAGGTCATCAATGCGGTTCTCCAGCGGCGTACCGGTTACGGCAATCGAGACCCTGCGAGGCAGCCGCTTCACGGTAACTGTCCGCTGTGCCTCGGGGTTCTTAATAGCTTGCGCCTCATCAAGTGCGATGATGTTCCACGCTATCTGGCTGAGAATTTCCTCGTCACGAATTGCTGTGTCGTAAGAGACAAGAATGATGTCAGTGCCCTGTAGCCGGGCGGATATGCCGGCCCGGTCTGCTCCTGCGTGAAGCGAGACAGTAAGCGTAGGAGCAAAGGACGCGAGCTCTCTCCGCCAGTTTTCGAGTAGTGTTGCTGGAGCAACGACAAGGGCCGGCCCACGCCCAGCGTTCTTCTCAATCTGTAGCAGTGCAATAACCTGCGCGGTCTTACCCAATCCCATCTCGTCACCAAGGATGCACCCAACGCCCTGCTCAGCCACAAGGGACAGAAAGGCAACGCCCGACAACTGGTATGGGTAGAGAGCTCCGGAGAAGCCCGCAATCGGCGCCCGGGGCTCATCAATGACTGATTTCGCAGCATCGAAGGCTACTTCATCGAATACAGCAAACGGCGTCTCCTTTTGAGCTCGCAGGACGACTAGGTCACCAACGGTGATGAGCCCATCGGGCTTCACTCCCGCAACCTCCAGCCAGTCCAAAGCTGACTGCACTAGGTCTGCCCTGATGGGGTACCAGCGACCGTCGTGAACGAGCTGGTCGCTCTCGCCATGTGCTCGAACAAAGCCCGTGTCCGTAGCGTGACCAAAAGTGAGCCGGAGGTTGCGACCATCACTCCCCGAAAGACGAACTGCCGGGTGGGCCGGCGCTCGTGAGAATGTCAACGAGGAAATGTCGTCCAGAGGGCTCCGGACAGGCTCATCTGCACAGACACGCAGACGGCCGAAGACTGCCTTGAAAATGTCAATCGCTGGGGGAGCCACGCGCTCTCCCGATGCCTTCCTGAGAAGAACTTGACAGTTTTCGACCATCCACGTAGCAGTATTCATGCCGGTGATTTTGAGTCCTGTAATAAATTCGCGCAAACGTGGCTAAAATTCTCCACATTCGTGTCCCAGCGTACCCGCTATTGTATGTGTGAAGATGGGTATCGGCCGATATAGAGACAGCATGAATTATCCTCCCTAGTCGGCATCCAACTCGTGCAGCTTGCTCGCCTGGCGCTGCTCCATTCGAGTCACGGCGGGAAGCCGTGCCATCGTTGCCTGCGCCGAACAATCATTGTGAAAATGGCTGCCGGACCAGCGATGTTACTTGGGACGGAAATTCAGCTGCGCGTTAGCACTCGTCGCGTCCCGCCATGAATTTCTTTCAAATGGATTGCGATTTTTGGCAACTCCTTTGCTCATTACAAAAGGCTGTCCGATGAGCCGTCGACTTCCGCCTACCGACGTGCGATTGTCGGGTTCAACCAATCTGCCGCGCATCGAATCCAGTCCGCATCTACGACGCCGTCGGCTGCAGACAAGCTCCGGCTCTCAAACCCGGAAGCCGTAAGGCGTCTTCGAATTTCGTCGCGGTGAAAATCGACGCATCTCAACTTGGTCCCGCTGCCACTGGCAGTTTGTAAATTTTGCATGCGCTCTTGTGTTCGCGCCGCAGCCTCGTGTAGCATTTACACCGACCATTACATATGGTTCTGGTGAGAAGGGCTGCGCACCCCCACTGTGGAACGGACAGCTTGTCCGACGGTAAAGTGCGAATACGTACAACCTCACCTGACAATTGACGGCCGACTGGGGCCGGTGACCACCCGGTCACAAATTTCGCATCGATAACCTCCACCTCGAAGCGTCCTTTATTTGAGCTTGCTTGTTAGCGGGCTGGGATGCTTATGTTCAGAGGACCCGGACGTTTTCCATATCATCGTTTGCCGGCGGAATCGTCGAATGAACGCGCTGGGTGCCAGCAATGAGGCGCCCACAATCCATCAAAGCCCCTTACGGCTCGCGTGGGCAACGCCTAGCGAGCGCGGACGCCGGTATCCGGCGTGTCGCGCCTACGTTCGGCAAGGCGCTCTTCCTCACCTACAGCTCAAAGGCAACCGGTCAACTCGTCGTCGAGTCCGACGAGGAGCGCCTGGTTGCTCACCTGCTCACCCTCGACCCCAGAGTCCGAGCATTCAGACCCCAACCATTCAAAGTCGACTTGATTGACCGACGTCTGTTGCAGACGCCAGAGGCGGTCGACGAGGCGCGTCTCAGGCACAAAGACCGGCAGGGGCGGCAGTTCTATACCCCTGATTTCGCAGTCGACAGGCACAACGCTCCCCGCAGCGCTATCGAGGTGAAGCGCGAAGGCTACGACGGAGACGACGAATACAAGTCCACACTTGAGCGGGCCGCGCAGATTCTCGAGGCGGCGGGATACCTGTTTTCCACGGCGATGATTCCTGCCAGCCCGCATCCGCTACGCAGTAACCTTCCGTTGCTCAGGAAGGCGGCCTCCCGCAGTGACCTCTGGCCGTCTGCGGATTTGATTCAAAAAATCGAGGCTGTCTGTGCTGGTCGGCGCGTGACACTGCAGACACTGTGCGCGGAACTCGACCTATCCCCTAATCTCGTACCGGCGCTTCTGGTGAGTGGCGCTGTCAGCGCCGACGTGGTGAGTCATGCCATTCGTGGCGACATGGTTCTGGCGCCAGCCCTGGGTGACCTTAGCCATCTTGAACTGCTCGAGCGAGTTACGCCGTGAATCGGTCGCTGCTACGTAACGACGAATTGCGCGAGCAGGGTCAGGAAACCGCGCGCTGGCAAGTGATTGACCCGACGCCGCGCGACGGCTGGGTAAAGGTATTCGACAGGGACAAGCACCAGGACACGTACAAGGACCTGTCGGAAATCCGCAACGGCATCGCTGATGGCCGCCTGGTGCTGCTCCGCCGAGGCGCGCCGCGTGTCAGCGCGGCGGCACAGGACGACCCGCGCCTCGACGAAGCGTTTCAAATGGCGCAGGCGTGCTTGCGCAAAGTCGAGCAGATTGAGAAGAAGTATGGGGTCAGTTTTCGAAGGGCGTATGAGATTGCCAGGGAGGAACACAATCCCGAGCCGGGCTGCACAGACGCATTTCCGTCTCGAGCCACCCTCTACAGATACGCCGAGGCCAAACGCAAAGGCCTGCCGTTGCTGCGAGGCGACGGCAACAAGGGTAATCGCACGCAACGCTACGACCAGCGAATCGTCGACCTGATTTGTGATGTGGCGGATGTTCTGTACCTGAAGCCGAAGTCCCGATGGACCCTGCGCGACCTTACCAAGCACATAACCGACCGAGCTTGGGAGTCGGGATTGCTGGCTCCGGGCAGCTGCATCAGTCGCCGGTTTGTCATGAAAACGATTTACAGCAATCTAAGTGTCGACCCCGAAATCGACCGGATGGACCCGAAGGACGTTCCAGCCGGGAAGTCTACTGCACGGAACCGCATTGTCGTCGCCTTGCCATTCGACCGGGTTGAGCAGGACGCCTTGCACCTGCCTTTTGTTGTCCAGACCCGGCATGGTATCTCCAGCAATGTGTGGATGATTCATGCCATCGATTGCTGCACCGGTCTCGTGCTCGGCTGGTACATGGTGATTGGCGGCCCGTCCGAGTCTGACGGACTGCAATGTATCGAATCCATCCTGTTTTCGAAGAAGGCCAAGCTGGCGAAGCTGGGCCTCACTTACGTCCTCGATGTCTTTGGCACGCCGCATCAGCTGATATTTGACAATGGTCCGGAGACAAAGGGGCACCGGATGGAGAGGCTGACCCGTCTTGACATTGACCCCATGCACTGCAAATCCCGTCATGCACACGGGAAGCCGTACATTGAACGGCTGAACCGCTCGCTCAAGGACGCGCTGCAGACGCTGCCAGGCTGCACGCGCGTCGACGGCAAAGACGGTCAGCGTGACCCGGTCGCTCTGGGTGACGAGTTGATGTCGGAAGATGAGCTGGAACGGTGGATTGTGCGTTGGTACCACGAGGACTGGGCCAATACTGAGCTTGAGCGTCACATCCGCAGTGATTTCCGCGATATGACGAAGCTGGGTAGCACGCCCGCCTCTCGATGGAAAAGCCTGACGCAAGAACACCTATTTGCCATGCCGCTACCGCCGCCCAGGTCGGAGTGGCTGATGACGCTTTACGAGCGTGACGTCAAGACCTTAAACCGCAAAACGGGTATCTCCTACAAGGGCTTCAACTACAAGGGCGATAACGTGGTTTACCTGCTGAAGAGGTACGGCGAAGTACTCCTCGATATTTACGCTAACCCCGACGACTACCGGCAGATATATGTCGACGACGGTCCGGACCGGCCACTCGTCGTGCTGACGGAGGAGTTTGTCAACGAAACGTCGCCTGCGTATTCCTTCGTCCGCGTGAAAGAGCTACTCAAAGAAGCCAAACCGGGGGAGAGCGAATCACCAGAGAAAGCGGCATTTCGTGCCGCTGTGCATGCACGCTCCATCGAATCCACCGGGAAGCCGGCTTCAAAAAAGCCGGGCAAGGCCGAAAGGAATCGGGCGACGGCCAACCGCGCCAAAGACTCGGCGGCCATCCGTCGCGCGGCCCAGAACCCAATCCCGCCCAAAAGCGACATCGCAAAGGCAAACGACACGGGGTTCGAGCAACAGTCCTTTGATGACGCGCCGTCGCTAGCAGTGCTGAACCGAGTCGACGGAGAAAAGCAGAAATGAATCAGGCTCAGAAACTGAGGCAAAGTAT
This sequence comes from Burkholderia sp. Bp8963, assembly GCF_003854275.1. Taxonomy (GTDB): domain Bacteria; phylum Pseudomonadota; class Gammaproteobacteria; order Burkholderiales; family Burkholderiaceae; genus Burkholderia. The sequence goes on along the minus strand of NZ_QTQP01000068.1, from coordinate 19,963 downwards.
CGAACACTGCGAATTGCAGCACCGTGCATTCAGCGAGCAGCTCGGCCCTCTCAACCGGTACATCGAAGACGCCAGAGACGGCTTCGCGTCCCGCATCGAATGGATTGTAGGGCCTTCGCGCGTGGGCAAGTCGATGCTCATCAATGCGCTGTCGCGGGCCAATGAAGAGTCAAAAGTCGACGGCAGGCGGCACGTACCGGTGCTGGTTGTGCCCATTGGGACCAATATCTCACCCAAGCTGCTGCCCAGCAGCGTTCTCGACGCACTGGGCATGCCCTTAACGGGTCGCACCTCCGGGGTATTGGACGCGCACATGGTGAAACAGTTGAAGAACGCTGGGACACGGGTCCTTCTGTTTGAAGAAGCTAGCCACCTCGTCGAGCCCGGCGCGAGAGTGCCTCCGCGAGCGGCGGGAGACTGGTTCAAGTGGGTCGCGGACACTCTGAACATGACCCTCATGTTGTTCGGTGTCCCTCGTCTGGCAAAACTGTTCGAGAGCAACGAACAACTGCGTGCGCGCGCGTCGGCCCGACGGGAATTCAGGCCATACGATTTTCGCAGCCCATCCGACCAGAAGGCATTTGCGTCGTGCGTCCGGACCTACGCCGACCTGTTTAGCGAGTACGGCTGGCCGATTGAGTTACCGCTGAAATCGCTGGTACCCCAGTGCTATCTGCTCACTGGCGGTCTGGTCGGGGTGTTGAGCAAATTCATGCAAGAACTCGCGAGCCAGCTGAGATATGAAGCGCCTCGCCCGCTGACCATCGCAGACTGCCGGCTTGCAGCTGGTGCAATTCAGGCAGCCGGACATCCGGACTTTCCCGCCTTCGTGAGGTCGGAGGTCTCCTTGATTGAACTCACTGCCGCCCACGCTTACGTGCTCGAGACCAACGGCATGGCGTTCAATCACGTCGCAACCGCATCGGGAGACATTCGATGAGCTTGGTCATCACCTTCTCCCCGTTCGACGACGAATCGGGATTCGGTTACTACAGGCGTCTTGGGGCGGGTAACGCTTTGTGGGGGTGGCGTGAACTGGCGGGCCTCGCCAACGTGACGCGCAGCCGGAGCGCGCTCCTCGAGCATCCTGACCATATCGCTGCAGAACTGGGCATCGACGAAAAGTGGACACGCTTTGCGAGCCATCAGGAGCAGCAATGCCGTAGCTGGCGGAGGCTACACCGTTCACAGTCCGACGCCGTATGCCCGGCGTGCCTCACCGAGAAGGTGTACCTCCGGCACTACTGGGAACACGCGTTAGTCACGGCGTGTCCTGTTCACCGGACGCTTCTCACGGACCGCTGCCAGGAATGTGGCGACCATCTGTCACCGCATCGCGAGCGCATTGAGCAATGTGTATGTGGGCATGACCTGCGCACTCTCGTGACTGTCGCGTCGACGCCGTCCCAGCATTGGTTATCCACTCTGATTGCAAGCGATGGGCGGCTGTCGGGCAGTGTCCCGCCGAAGCTCCGTCACGGGAAGGTCGACGAATTGTGCGAGCTCGTTCGAATTCTCTGCCTGCGTGCCGACCCGTCGACGCCTCCGCCTCGTCGAAGCGCCGCAAGTCCGAAATCTGTTTCGCAAGCCGTCGAGCTGCTCGCTCCTCTGGAGCGGTTGCTGGCCGATTGGCCCGCCGGTTTCGAAAAGCACGTTGCGGAGCGCATTGCGGTGGGCAATGCGAAGGCGCGTACCCTGAACACGCTGCTGGGTCAGTGGTATGTCTCGCTCAAAAAGGTTTGCCAAAGCAGCGCATTCGAGCCGTTTCTCAAGGTCGTCATCGAGGTCGCTGACAAAAATTTTGATGGCGTCCTTGGCCTCGACATTGCCAAGAACATTGCTGCTGACGTCACGGAGTATGTCCGTCTTCCTGACGCAGCGAGGACCATCGGTGTCAGTCGCGACCGGCTACTCAAGGCCGCGAATGCCGGAGAGTGCATGTACCGGACGCGCCGCTTGGGCACGAGGGGGCTCGTCTATGAAATTCCGGCAGCAGAAATTGAACGTATCAAGCAGCGACGCGGTGAATGGGTCAGCGACATGCAGGCCTGCGAAGTAGCACAGGTGCCGCCATCGGTTCTCAGTCATATGGTCGACGCCGAGGTCGTCACCGCCGACGTGAACTGGAGGCACGACATCTACAAGGGTGGACCGATTCAGTTGCAGTCGTTGACGAACCTGTTCGAGACCGTCAATGGCATGGCGAAACAGCACCCGTCAGATGATGGCGAGCGATTGACGTGGGCCGAACTGACGAGCCGGCGCATGGGGGATAGGGCGGCGATTCAGTCACTCATGAAAGCGATAGTTGCCGGCGCCGTCGTCGCTGTCGTTCGCGGTCATCATCTCGGCCAGATGAGCTTCCTCCGCTCCGATGTCGCCAAGTATTTCGGAACGCCTCTGCTCGAAGCGGGCATGTCGATTCAGCAACTGGCGAAATCCACCGGCTGGAAATGGGAAAGCATCTCGCACTGGATAAGCGTCGGCCTGCTGCAGTCGCATGAAATCGTATTGCGAGGGCAACCATGTCGCGTCGTCTCACCTCAACAGCTGTTGGTGTTCCGGCAAACCTACGTTCCGCTCGCCGACCTGGCGAGGGCGATGGGTACCAGGTCCTCAGCCCTGGCCACCACACTGACCGGGCTCGAAATTGTCGGGGCGCGGCTGTTGCCGAACGGTACAAAAAGGGGCGGCCTGGTTCGAATGGCTGACATCGGGCGCCTGGCGGTCGTCGGTGCGCGAGCGAAACGTTCCTTCGCCGCTGAGAACTCGAACAGCAAATAACTGATGCAGGAGGATACCGTGCAACCAGTCCCTGATGATTTCCCGCGTGAGCCACCAGCAGTGTCATTGGCCGGCTCACAACCTAAGGTCGCCGTGAGGTCCGTCGACGGTAAACATCGCGTCGGGCTCACCGACGATGAATTGCTGGAACGGTACGACGCATGTGAAGACCTCGCTCAGCAGCTTGCGTCGTACTGTGCGCGTAAGGCCTCCGAGCACCCGTCCTGGACGCGAGACCTTAATTTAGCCCGCGCGCGTGATGGCTTGTCACGAAAGGTGACCTCTGGGCTGTGGGACGTGTCCACATCTGAACAGAGCTGGGTCATGGCGCGCGTTCAGATGCTACTCGGTTGGTAGAAGCATGTGCGGATGATGCGGACCGGCACCGGCGTTCTCGTCAAAATGTGTTCACCTGGAGATATCTATGACGATGACCGAGCGTCAAATTCTGTTTCTCGACATCGATGGGGTACTGCACCGAGGCAATTCGTATGTCGCAGGGCGCTGCATCGTTAGCAGTGCGCCCGGACGTATCGAGTTGTTTGAATACCTGCCTGTACTGGACGACGCATTGAGTCCGTATCCAGATGTGTCAGTTGTCCTGTCTTCGGATTGGGCATTCCGATTCGGCGTCGACTACACCTGCTCGCAATTGCCGTCGCCATCGCTGCGCGCACGGGTAATCGGTGCAACGTATCAAGGATGCGAATTCGACGAGCAGTTATGGCCAATGCTCTCGAGAGGCGCACAAGTCCTCGATTACGTTCGCCGACAAGGACGCGAGCGCCTAGAATGGATTGCGCTTGATGACCGCAGCGATGGTTTCGAGAGCTGCAAAGAGCGCCTCGTGCATTGCCAGTCGGAGTATGCGTTAGGAGACGACGCTGTCGTCGAACTGCTGCGGCGCCGACTGCACTCGAGATTTGCTTAATCAACAGTAGTCGGCGGCGCTGCACGCTTGAAGGCACGCAACCAGTATCGAGGAAGAACGATGCGAACCAAGATGTCGCGCACGAAATCGGCCAACAGCGTCCCGCCTACGGTCGAGCGCATGCTTGTTGACGCTATGGACCACGGCCTCATGCAAGTCGTTGGCGCGATGACGCCGCGAGAGTACGTCGCAATTCGGACAATGTCCCCGTTCGAAATTGGCTACAGGTTCAAGCAGCTGTTGCGCGACGAGATGTATGAGCGACGTCGTAGCGCGGCAAAGAGGCAACAAAACGGAGTGGCGCGGGCGCCTGGCCGGTGAGTGGAAGATGCAAATCATAAAAAAGATTTGCATGGGATGCCGGCTCGCGCGCAAATAGAATTTATGCCGAAAACGCCTCTCGCCATAGAGCGGATGCCACCCGCCACCGTCGCTGCCCTCGAGCGACTGGGTGCGGACCTCGCTGTCGCCCGTCTGCGCCGAAAGGAATCGCTCGCTTCCTGGGCGGCCCGGCTTGGAGTGACCGTACCGACGCTGATGCGCATAGAGGCGGGCGAAGCGGGCGTGGCCATCGGTCTCTATGCAACTGCGCTATGGCTAATCGGCCGAGATGGCGCGCTCGCCGAACTGGCGTCTCCGGAAAAAGACCGGGGGGCACTTGAGATGGACGTGCGTGAGGCTGTTGAGCTCGGCAAGTCTCGGGCACAGGCGTCGGCGCAGGCCCGTCTAACCCGCAAGGAAAAGCGCATCGACCGCCGATGACTTAGAAGGCTATGAGCGCACGACTCTTTCAGGCAGGCGATAAGAGCACGGCAATCTGCTCGCGTTGCAGCCAACTGGTTGACACAACCTTCGTTCGCCGAGGTGTTCCATTCAGCGACGGAAACGGCCTCGCGAATGACATTCTGGTGGCTGTTTGCGACGTTTGTGACGACGTCGTTGCTGTGCCAGCTCAGTCCACTCCGGCTATTCGGCGAGCTCGGCAGCGGGTACTCATTGTGAGGCGCTAGGCCCGCATCAGCCGCGCAAGCCACCAGGCACAATGCGCCCGGCCGGCTCGTCCGAAGGGTGAGCATTGCGGACAGGGGGGTGTCGTGATATTTGCGCCTGAATAGCATGCGGCGGACAGACGCAAACGACGTACTAGCCGTGGTTCTCCATCCACGCTTGGCACCAGCTGCATTCCTATCTAGAGCGTCCGGCGGCGCGATGCTAATCGGGTGTTACGTGTCGAGGCGTTATTTGTCCGCAAGGCTGACGCTGAGCTCGCCGCTGAACAAAACTATTTACGCTTCCGTCACAATCGCGACCAGGTTGTTGACGCGCTCAACGGACTTTCCCCCCTTCGGCCACCGGACTAAGGCGTCGCCACCGTCAATCGACAGGACCACGCCATCGCTGCGGTCCACAGCGCCCGTGAGTGTGACGCGGTTCACTTTTGCAGCGGGCGAAAACGAAGCCGCGCTGCGGCCCGGCAGCAGATTCATCAAGTACGAAAATACGGGGTACACGGTTGCTCCTTCGCAAGCCCATACTAGGGTTTTCCCCTAGTGTATCAGCTCCGATGCGGCACCGCAACATTTCCGCTCCTGTCACAGTGCGCGAGCATTGCTGCGCGATTTCCGACCGTTGCGGCAGCCGAGAGTTGGCAGCCCGGACTAGCGGATATTTTCATTCCACAGCCTTCTGAATGTCCGTGGTTGTTGACCCGGGCTCGCCGCCAGTTGAGTCCGATGAGAATGAACTGGCACTTTTTGGGAGCGCGTCCACTTCGACCGAGGAGAAATCGGGTTATTGATGAATTTCGATGACTTTCTCAGATACGCGACATTTATTGCTGGATTTCGAGTCAGGTTGGCGGAATTCGAGCCGGCACCGGGTATTCGCGGCGGCGGGAGGGGCGGGCAGGAGGCGTGTTCGTCGGCAGCAATCGACCTTTTGAAGTTCGCACCCTAATTGGCCGCGTAAAAGCGAAAAATGAGTTTTATGCGGCCAATCCTTATAAATCAATCGATTAGCTCGCTGGACTACCGACTCGCGTGCGAAGCCTCAGGACGACCACAACGAGGACTGCACCGACGAGCAACACCGCCGACGCCGCATTCAGCTGATGAAAAGAAACACCTGGCCTATAGGATTTTGCTGACTGTCCCTTCGGCAGCTGGACATTGACCTGGAAAGAGCCATCGGCTCGCCTGTATCAGCGTCGATGAGATGTGTCAAAGTCCGTGATACAAGGTGACGCCGCGCCAGCGGTCCCCGTTCCGACTCAAAGAGCAACGCTTCTTTGCCACAGAAGGGCCGCGTGGCTGCCCGAGCACTCGTCGACAACGGGCCGACTACAGAGCGAAAAGCGCCGAAGAGGCGCGAACGTCGACGTGACGCTGCCATAAGTGAATTCGACCCGTGGCCCGGTACGTAGGGTGTTGACCGCCGCTATGTCAGGACTCGATTAGAGGACCGCGCTGACCTGCTGCTGGTCAAGAGAAATGGTTGCAATGATGGACTCGAACTCCACCATCAAATCCGGATGGCGTTGGGCAACGTATTGCCGTGCAGATTCGTTTTCAAGGAGCTTGGCGAGGTATCCTTTCGCAAGCACCAAATTCAACACGTCCTGGCCATAGGTCTGTTCCACGAGCTTGTACTGCCCCTGCAGATTGCTCATTTCCTGCTCCATTTTCGCCATCTGCTCCGGGCTCACTCCAGTCAATTTGCGTGGCTTCTTTCCCTCTACAAGACGCGCCGCTGGCGTCGCTACCAACAATGCCTCGGCGTAGGAGACTGACACATTGTTCGCGGCCACCATCAGCTCCACACATTCGACCTGCCGTGTCGGCTTCATTTTGCGAATAGCGCGAACAAGCTCTGCCGAGAACTGCCGGTCTCCGAGAAGCTCAGCCGCTTCCGGGCAAATCCCGTCGAGCAGCGACATCTTCTTGATAATCTGGGACACGTCGACAGAAAGAGCTTTCGCCAATCGTTCGGGCGACACCCCCCTTTCAATTACACGCCGTATCATGTAGTGCTCCTGAATTGTAGAGAGGCGATTTACACGGTTGTTATACGTATAGCTCTCGTCATCGGTCGCGACAAGGCAGGCAGCCCGCTCGTACCCCAAGTCCTGGATGGCAAGTAAGCGTAGATGCCCATCCAGCAGAACATGTTGCCCGGAAGACTGGTCCGCAGGCGTTACAGAGAGCGGTTCGATGAGGCCTACCTCCTCAATGGAGGTTCTTATCTGCTTAAATTTGCGCGATTCCACCACGGGCGCCGGTATTCTGCGCGATGGCAAGATATTGGTAACCGGCACCGACAAAGGCTCGGGGATGAAACCAAGAGTTACGCCAGTCATGTGGCACTCCCGATTGGCCAAACGCGTTCGGCAAGATACTTCGGCAGGCTAGCCAGTCCCTCCGCACGCAGCAGGTTGATGAAGTTCTCATCGGCAAACAGTTGCCTCAAGGCACCCACCACAAATAGCAACCGCTGTTGCGTGAACTCCGCCTTTCTCACCATGGACTTCTGACGTTCTACCTCGCGCTCATACGTCCGCACGAGACTCGACGTCGTGACGGCGGCGGACTTGCTCGTCATATTGTGCGACGTGCTTCGCCCGAGCGCTTTTCTGCGCTCGATGACACGGCGAGCGTTCATCAGTTGCTTGCCCCGCAATTTGCCCGACTCATAGGCCTCCTGGAGTGCCACTTGTATATCAGCGTCGTCGTCGCCGGCGCCAACAATCGTGAGGGCCACATTCAAGGGGACGAGGCCCTTCTCCACCGCAACCACCAGTCTCTCTTCTCCCTGGCGCAGCAGCGTGAGGATGCCTTGAACGTAAGTCGGCGTAAGACCTGTCTTTTCGGCAATGACCTTCGGCGCATATCCCTGCTCCTGCAATTGCCGAATGCCGGCAAGGCGTTCGAGTGGGCGACACTGTCTGCGCGCGATGTTTTCCGTCAGACTCATTACGAATGCGTCCTCGTCACTCACGCTTACAACGAGTGCGGGAATAGTCGCTTCCCCGAGCGCGCGGAACGCCTTCAATCGCCCCTCGCCACACACGAGCAGGTATTTTTCTATGCCACCGGTCGTCGCTCGCGGCGTGACCACGATAGGCTTCTTGAGACCGATGGTCTTGATGTTGTCGACGATTTCCCTGAAAACTCGACCATTGCGTTCGCGCGGATTGATGACTTCAATCTGAGCGACGGGGACCATCCGGATTTCTCCGAGCTGCTGCCGCGAGTTCACGCTACTCTCCTGAGACGGGCACGCGTGGCCATGCCATAGAGGTAGTCCAGCGTATCGAATCGATAACTCTCAAACTCGATTGGATTTTGGTCGGCGAGGTGGATACGAGGTTGGCCAAAATCCAGACGTGGCAGCAGATAGTAGTCCAGCGCCGCAGCATTCGTTTGGTCGAGCCGCACCGCAACAGTGATGTCCGGCAGGAGGCTCGTATCGAAGCGCACCTTCCAGTGATTTCGGCCATTGTCGTGCGCCTGGCAGCGCGCGAGTACGATGCAGGCCGTGAACTCGTCATTGACCGTCAGCAGGTCCGTAGCCGGGTCGCGTATCACCGTGCCGCCCAAATCCGCGATTTTCCTCTCCGTCTGTGCGATGATTTCCGGATGCAGTTGTCGCAGGAAGCGGTTGGTTTCAATGTATCGATAGTCTCGGCCAGGGGTAAAACCGACAGTCTGGTAGGCACGAATTAAACTGCCGAATCGGTACACATAGACCGACGTAGAAGGCATGCCATCTGTTTCATCAATCACTACGCCGGACAGAAACCCGCGACTGCGGTACAGGTTGCGCAATCGCTCGATTAGCTCCTCATTCGAGTAGTGACGCGCTCTGGCTCTCATGATGCCCTGAGCCGTGTAGAAGGTTTCGCTTGGCACAATTGCCTGAAATGCCCCCTCTTTTCGAATCCACATGTCCGGTGTGTTGCTCACCCGCATCTTTTTCAGCTTGAACGACACACGGTTGTATACGTTGTTGCCGATGTATTTCTCATTGGTCAATACTTCCCGTACCGTGGCTCGTGTCCACTCTCGGTCAAGGTCAGTCCGCACGTGCATGCCGTTCAGGCGAGCTGCGATTTCGTATTCGTCGAGCGACTCGTCGATAAACCAGCTGTAGATTAGATTGACGGTTCGCACTTCGCTTTCCGGCCCCGGCATGAGGATTACCCGGTCCGTCTGCAGGCATTTATGTTCGCCGCGACACAGTTCCGCCTTCATGAGACCGTGCTCATCGACCAATACGCGGCGCAGCCCATAGCCAGCCGGGCCGCCTTGCCGGAAGCCCATTTCAATCAAACGGCACTGACCGGCAAATACCTTCGCGGACAATTCTCGGCTGTACTCGCCAGCCATTGCCCGCTTTACCCCTTTCACGATGGTCGAGACTGGTGACCCGTCGTTCTCGAACTGCTCGGCGCAGTACGCCACCTGGATTCCAGCACGGCGGCAAATGTATTCGTAATATGCGCTCTCGTCGGCATCCTGGAATCGCCCCCAGCGACTCACGTCGTAAACGAGGATTACGCAGAAATCAGCATTGCCATTGACCACATCGGAGATGAGACGTTGAAGCGCCTGGCGACCATCGATTCGAAGACCACTTTTACCCTCATCGGCATATGTGCGGACGATTTCGAATCCGCGACGGGTTGCGTAGTCTCGAATTCGGTCGCGCTGATTCTCGGTCGAATACTGCTGATGTTCGGTCGACATGCGCACGTACTCCGCTGCCCGTCCTGCCAAGGAGCCGGCTACAACCGCTGTATCCGCGCTATTGAATGACATTCTCCACTCCGCAACTCAGACATAGACACGCGGCAGGTGCCGAGCGCAAGGGAGCCTCAAATGCGAGCGCCACGGCTTCACATCAGGTGCTGGCGTTTGAAAACGAACTTTGATGAGGCAAGCGTAGCAGGCACGACGCCCATGTGAATTAAGTCATCTCTTTGCAATCATATGGGTGGCGCTGTCGGCGCAGACAGGACGGCGATGTGGACGGTCCACGCGTTCATTTTTGCAGCGCCGGCCTCATCCGCATGACACAGTACGTAGAAGCCAGAACCCAGCGGCCGATGGCGCCCGATGACATCCATGTTTGCAATCGGCTTGAAACTCCGCCGCGCATTGCGCATCCGCTGCATGCGGCGGTTGCGCTCTCGATACACTGGATGCGCAGCTCGATATTCGCGCCAATAGCTTGAGTGGCCTGCGCGCCATTTCGCCTGCGCCCGGGCCTGGTTGTCGCGATAGTCGTTGTCGATACGAAGCCGGTGGTTCTGCCAGTCACGTCGACGAGCACGCTGGCAAGCTTTCGACGAGCAATAACGCTGGCGGGGAACATGCAGCAGCGGCACAAACGCATTGCCACAGGCGAGACAGAGGCGGGTCGATTTCATGAGTGCCCTCCAGGCCGGGTTGCGACGGGCGGACGCCGACGCCTCGACCAGCCACGTAAGCCACTGGGCCGAGACGGAACAGAGAGGGCTTACTCGGTAAATGCTTCGTTAACGGCCATCGCCATTTGCTTGGCGCGTTAGTAGGCCAATCTCAGAAACTTGGACATTTCTTGACCGCCGACGTGCAAGGAGATGGTTCGCTCACGAGCGCAAATTACTAGAACCGCCTTATCCGACGCGGAGTTTTTTGCGATTCCTCGTACAAACCTGAGAAGGGGCTGCTGATGGGATAGGACCCGTCCTGTCGCATGCTCCCGCACGCATCCGAGATGACCCTGGATGATTCTTCTCGGCTTTACCGTCGGGGCTACTGTACGAGGGCGCTATGGCGCGAATTTCCCATTACGTATAAAATCTTATATGTGTGGAACGCGGGAATCTCGTTTGGCCCAATTCATTCGATGGGCACTCAAGCAAATAAGTACGAGAGCGCAATATAAATTGTTAGGCCCAGTAGGAAATTCTCAATTTATGCGTGACAGTGTCTCACCTTATGGTGGAGCAAAAGTCGTAACACGTTGATTTGCAAAGTAAGAAATTCTCAGCTTTTGAAGCCTCCTACACCTGCAGGTTGTCGAAAGTCACTATTAGTGAAAAATGTCCCACGAATAGTGACAATCGAAGTCGCATTTAGTGAAAATTCTCGGAGGCTATTTGGCACGCATCACACCTCTTTCTGGACGCGAGCTTTTTAGAGGTACGAGCACAGCCATTACATCGGAGTGGCGGAGCAAAGGTCGGCAGTTCGATCCTCCTCCGCTTCACCAATAAAATCAAAGGGTTACAGGTGATTTTCCCGTAACCCTTTTCTGTTTCTGCGGTCCGTGCACCGGTCCTTGTCGACCTCGAGGATGAGCCAGAGTTGTTCGGCTTCGACGATTTCGCCGGTGAACTTGTCCTGTGCTGAATCCATTTACACCTCGTTGAGTTCTTCTTCTGCGGCGTGAAGTATTCGGCGTGACTGGGTTGCCCGCCTTAGGTATGAAGATTTGGGCAGTTCAGCGGTAATGAAGGGCGCAAGGAGCCGAGCGGTTGTCGATCCGCACCGTAAGAAGGGCGCGATGGTGGGGGCTACGGTCAGGGGGTGGCGCCCATGAAAAATGCCGGCACGACGCGATGGCCGCGAGGGATGGTAATCAGAGCATTGTTGACGGCAACGATTGGCACGGCTCAGAAGCTGGGCGTTCCCGTGAGTGGGGCCAGCAGCTCATCGTCACCGGCGTCCCACGTCGCGCCTTCGAGCATCAGCAGGGAAATGCTCATGTCGTAACGATCTGAAATCACGACCATCTCGCGAGTTCTCGTGTCTGGAAACCAGATTCCGCGTTCATGCTCAATTCCGTCGCGGGAGTCGACGTCGAAAGTCCCTGAGCGAGGTTGCATCACAAGCGATTGCATCGGCAGTTCCATGCCTTCGTGAAGATGGTTGAAGCCGAACTTCTTCGCGCTCGCGCTGCCCTTCCACCAGTGAAGCATGAGGGCCGTACTTAGCGGACAGTTACGCTGTGTCGGGCGGGCCGTCGGCATGCGGGGAATTTGCGCCTACCTTGTCGATAAGGCTGAGACGAAATGGGTAATCGCCAACACCGGTCAACTTCCCAGTGATGGACTAACCGCGCAAGCCGTTGCACGGCGGCTAGCCATTAAAGAAGAAGTGGCCTACCACTTGATCCGATCCGGCATGCTGGGAAGCGTCAAATATAGGCAGAATGGGCGCACGCTCCAGCTTGTGTCCGAAGCCAATTTGCACGAGTTCGAGGAGCGCTATGTCTCGCTCGTGTCGATAGCGACGCGGCATGCGACCTCCACCCAGGCCGCCCTATCGTGGCTCGGCAAAAGTGGAACACAACCTGTCACAGGCCCCTCAATTGATGGTAGCAGGCAATATTTTTTTCTCCGCTCCGACATTTCTGCTGGTCTCTCTACAACATCTACGTGCCTTCAAGGTCATCTGTTCGATGTTGATTCAGATGCCGCAGGACCATTGAGAATGGCGACAGAACATGTGAAATGATATGAACTTCTGGCATCCGGAATAGATGCCATTACTTCGGCGCATCAAGCCGGCGACGTGCCGTAGCACGACGCGCTGCGAACTTAGCGTCGACTTTGGAAGCCGACTCTAAATTACCAGTGTCGGCTGAGGCACGCGACCGTTCGACCTTGGCGCTCAGCCATGCGTCGTATTCCTCTGTTTTTTGTTGCTGCTCGACGTAGTCCCGCATGAAGTCGCGCAAGAGCTGAGCGCCCGTTCTATCATTGGCCTTCGCCGCGGCGGAGAACGCCATTTTCAGGGCATCATCGACCCGAAACGTAAAAGTTGTTTCGCTCATAGTGATACCCTTTTTTGTTACAGAATACGTGCATGGTAGCACCTTCGTCGGTAGCCTCAGGCGGCCCAATTTGTGTATTGCCGACAGGTCATGCTCCCCAACCGTAATGCTTGAGGCACCTCCGTGCACGCAAATGTCTCTATTGAGTCCGATGGTACGGTCAGTCATAGAATTCGAGAGGAAATCTAAGACCCCAATTTATTGATCAGGATGGCATATAGGATATTTTTCGACCAGAAAACACGAGCTTATCGTTGTTCAGTAGTTTGTCGCGAGACTGAGGTGCCATGTCGTACGGCAACTCAAATGAAACTTAGCTTGGTACTTTCGAAATGCCGGCCTATATTCCCCCTGGAACGTGGAGAACAGAGGGAGCCTCAGGAAGGTTTTATTTGCAAAGCAATCAAGGGCCGGCTCGACAACCGGCATAGGACGAAAACAGCAACAATGACGTTCAGTCTAAGAAATTGCGAGGATGATGCGCCGTTCATCACATGCGAGGCATTGAAAAGGTCGACCGAGCTATTCACCGAGAAACAACTTGCGCAACTCCGCGATGCGCGCGAAAGGACACCAATCTCACACCCCGGCATTGGTCCTGTTGAGGTTTGCGCGCGATGCCAGGGCCCTGTCGACATGACCCGCTTCCATCTGACCTATCTAGCTAGCGCTGCTTTGAACGAAGGCTTCTCAATGCGAAGCCTTGAAATCGACTACCTAGCTGTTGTCTGTGATCAGTGCTCAGGCATCACCGCGCCACAAGCAACGAATGTTTTCGAGGCCACTACAAGCTCGTGATCTGGATGTAGCGGATTGCAGACAAACCACTATACGTCCAATCGAAAGCCTTGCACTGAAGACCTGTAGATGCCGGTGAAGCTCGCGCTGTACCGCGCGATGAGAGAGATCGACGCTCTACCAGTATGCACCGGTTTGGGCACTTGCCAGCATCCGAGAAACCAGATCAATGCCTTCGGCGTTGCCAAGATACTCTATGGGCAATCGATTATCGAGAGCCGGTACCGGAGTGCGTAGCCAGTCGCTTAGCCACGATCGAGCGTCGAACCCTGCCGGATTGCCCGATTCGTCGACCATCCGTTGAACCTGGGCGGTAAGCATGTCCATTACATCCGGTGAGATGTCTTGCTGATGGTTGTCGGGAAATCGATCCTTCCCTTCGCTCATATCCTTAACATCCATTTCAATGCCTTTCCATGAGTTCGCATCGGTCGAGTTCAATGCTGTCACACAACCTAACCCGAATTTTGACCTGATGTCACACGTCCGCACGAGGGGTACTCGGGATTGGATACCCCCAGCATAGACACACCGGTCCGTGTAAGCAAGGATCGCGACCGTCGAGTTCAACGATCTGTCGAGATACCCACTAGCAATGATGGCCAGCTCGGCAAACAATTCATGAACGAAATTTCGGCGCCGGTCGGCATAGCACTCGACCGCAAACCGGATTTGAGAATAGAGATATGCCTACAATTCGATATGGAATCCGAAGTTCATCCTTCTGCTCCTTGATCAGCTGGCTCGAGTCTATTTTGATCCAAGGTGATCGTATCAACGATCGCCTCCAGCTCTGATACTAGATCAGCCTGATTCTGCTGCAGATACATCCGCACGGACTCATTCTCCAGCAATCGAGCCAGATAGCCCTTTGCCAGCACAAGATTGAGCACGTCTTGTCCGTACGTCTGCTCGACCAGCTTGTACTGTCCCTGCAGATTGCTCATCTCCCGCTCCATCTTCGCCATCTGTTCAGGACTTACGCCCGCAAGCTTCTTGGGCTTCTTCCCTTCGATCAACCTAGAGGCCGGCGTTGCAACGAGCAACGCTTCAGCGTACGAGACAGACAGGTTGTTCGCTGCCACCATCAGTTCGACGCACTCGACCTGTCTCGTCGGTTTCATCTTGCGTAGCGCTCGTGCGAGCTCTGGCGAAAACTGCCGGTCCTTCAACAGCTCAGTCGCTTCAGCGCAAATCCCATCCAGCAATGCCATCCTCTTGATGATCTGCGACACGTCCACCGATAGCGCTTTCGCAAGTCGCTCCGGGGACACGCCCCGTTCAACGGCCCGACGTATCATGAAGTGCTCCTGGATGGTCGATAGTCGATTGACGCGGTTGTTATACGTGTAGCTCTCATCGTCCGTGGCAACTAGGCAGGACACGGTGCTGAACTGTAGCTCCTGCAACGCGATCAATCGCAGATGCCCATCGAGCAGGACGTGGTTGCCCGATGCCTGGTCAACCGGCATCACCGAAAGCGGCTCGATCAAGCCCACCTCTTCGATGGAGCTTCTAATCTGCTTGAACTTGCGCGAAATCATCATCCCGGCAGGTGTGCGCCGTGACGGCAGGATGCTCGTGATCGGAACGGACAGTGGTTCCGGAATAAATCCAAGTGCTACGCCGGTCATGCTGGACTCCCGCTCGGCCACACACGTTCCGCCAAATACTTCGGCAACGTCGCCAGCTCCTCAGCGCGCAGCAGGTTGACGAAATTCTCGTCGGCAAATAGCTGCCTGAGGGCACCGACAATGAACAGCAACCGCTGCTGCGTAAACTCTGCCTTGCGCACCATCGCTTTCTGCCGCTCAACTTCATGCTGATACGTTCGGACGAGACTCGATGTAGTCACGTCCATCACCTTGCGCGTCATGTTTCGATTCGCCGTCCGGCCGAGCGCTTTCCTCCGCTCGATGACGCGCCGAGCGTCCATCAGCTGACGCCCGCGCAATCTCCCCGATTCATATGCCTCCTGCAGTGCCGCTTGGATCGCCTCATCGTCGTCGCCGGCACCAACAATCGATAACGCTGCATTCAGCGGAATTCGGCCTTTCTCCACTGCGATCACGAGTCGCTCCTCACCCTGATGCAGAAGCGTCAGGATTCCCTGCACGTAGTGCTGCGTGAGGCCCGTCTTCTCGGCGATCGCCTTCGGTGCGTATCCGCGCTCCTGCAGTTCGCGAATTCCGGCGAGCAACTCGAGCGGTCGGCATTGCCGTCTCGCGATGTTCTCCGTCAGGCTCATGATGAACGCGTCTTCGTCGCTCACGCTCACCACCAGCGCGGGTATCGTCGTTTCGCCGAGCGATCGGAACGCCTTCAGTCGTCCCTCCCCACACACGAGCAGATACTTCTCCACACCACTTGCCGTTGCCCGCGGCGTGACGAGAATCGGTTTCTTCAGGCCGATCGTCTTGATGTTGCTGACGATTTCGTCGAAGACGCGACCATTGCGCTCGCGAGGATTGATCACCTCGATCTGGCTGATGGGGATCATCCGGACCTCACCGGGCTGCTCGCGCTGAGTCATGCTCTTCTCCTCAGCCGAGCACGCTGTGCCATACCGTATAAGTAGTCCAGCGTGTCAAAGCGATAGCTCTCGAACTCGATCGGATTCCAGTCCGCGAGGCTGATACGAGGCTGCCAAAAGTCGATGTGCGGCAGCAGGTAGTAGTCGAGCGCAGTCGAGTTGCTCTGGTCCAGCCTGACTGCCACGGTGATATCCGGCAGCAGGCTCGTGTCGAACCGCACCTTCCAGCGGTTACGGCCGCTGCCGCGCACCTGACACCGTGACAGCACGATGCAGGCAGTGAACTCCCTATTCACGGTCAGCAGGTCCGTCGCCGGATCACGCGACACGGATCCGCCGAGATCCGCGATCTTCTTTTCCGTCTCGGCAACGATCTCTGGATGCAGTTGCCGAATGAAGCGATTCGTTTCGATATAACGATAGTCACGGCCCGGCGTGAAGCCAACCGTCTGGTATGCACGAATCAAGCTGCCGAAGCGATATACATAAACCGAGGTGGACGGCATGCCCTCCGTTTCGTCGATCACGACGCCCGATAGAAAGCCTCGGCTTCGGTACAGATTTCGCAGACGCTCGATAAGCTCCTCACTCGAGTAGCGCCGGGCGCGCGCCCGCATGATGCCCTGCGCGGTATAGAACGTTTCGCTCGGCACGATGGATTCGAACGCGCCCTCCTTGCGTATCCACATCTCGGACGGATTCGTGACGCGCGATTTCTTCAGCTTGAACGACACACGGTTGTAGACGTTGTTGCCGATGTACTTTTCGTTGGTCAACACCTCCCGAATAGTTGCCCGAGTCCAGGGACGCCCAAGGTCCGTCTGAACGTTCATGCCGTTCAGGCGAGCGGCGATCTCGTGCTCGTTGAGTGACTCGTCGATGAACCAGCTGTAGATGAGGTTGACGATTCGAACCTCGCTGTCCGGGCCGGGCATCAGAATGACGCGGTCCGTCTGCAGGCACTTGTGCTGACCGCGTTGCAACTCCCCCTTCATGAGACCATGCTCATCCACCAGGATCCGGCGCAACGCATAACCTGCAGGCCCGCCTTGCCGGAAACCGAGCTCGATCAACCGACACTGACCGGCGAAGACCTTCGCTGACAACTCGCGGCTGTACTCACCGGCCATCGCACGCTTCACACCTTTGACGATCGTCGAAACTGGCGAGCCGTCGTTCTCGAACTGTTCAGCGCAATAGGCGACCTGGATGCCTGCGCGCCGGCAGATGTACTCGTAATAGGCACTTTCGTCTGCATCCTGGAATCGTCCCCAGCGGCTTACGTCGTAAACGAGGATTACCTGGAAATCGGCCATGCCGGTTTCCACGTCCCGGATCAGTTGCTGCAGCGCTTGGCGCCCATCGATTCGCAAACCACTTTTACCCTCGTCGGCGTAGGTCCGCACGATCTCGAGATCGCGACGAGCAGCGTAGTCGCGAATGCGATCACGCTGATTCTCCGTCGAGTATTGCTGGTGCTCCGTCGACATCCGAACGTATTCAGCAGCCCGCATCCTGCAGGCCTGCTCGTCAAAGGATTCGCATGTGCAATCGAGGTCCACGATCCAGCTCCCACTGGCAACCGCCCCTCGCTGCGCCACCCCGACATCAACTAGGGAATTTGTATCGGCGAACGCGTCGCGCCTTGCAATGACGTCGAATGCGAGCGAGTACACAGCCAAGGTAGCAGGCCATAGACCCTTGTCGTACACGTCATCTCTTTGCAATCACGCCGGAACAGGCCTCGGCTCAGATAGCACGGCGATGTGCACCGTCCACGCGTTCATCTTTGCAACGCCTGCCTCAACCGCGTTGCGCAGGATGTAGAACCCAGATGCCAGCGGGCGATGGGCCGGCCACACGTCCATGTTTGCAACAGCACTAGCAGTGCGCTGCGCATTTCGTCGTCGCTGCATCGCGCAATTGCGATCGCGATAGGCCGGGTGCGTCTCGCGGTAGTGCCGCCAGTAGTCAGGATGTCGGGCCCGCCAACTGGCCTGGGCGCGGATCTGATTCTCGCGATAGTCGGGGTCGACCCGCATGCGCTGGTGCTGCCATGCACGCCGGCGAGCACGCTGGCACGCCTTTGCCGAGCAGAAGCGTTGATGCGGGATGTGTAAGAGCGGAGTGAAGGGTGCGCCGCAGCCAGCGCAGATCCGATCCGATTTCATGGTCGTGCTCCACAGAGGAATCGAAGTGGGCCGACCGTGTTCGGTGCCAGGGTCATTTGAAGCCAGCTCACGGGACGCGGCGTCCCACCCTCGCAGATTTTCCGCCGCTCATGGTGCTTGTGCGATTCACGCCTATCAGGTCGACGCTCCGTCGGCGCGACGCACCGGGTGTAGCATGCAATAGCGCTCCCAGCGGCTTCCCGCGGCATCGCAGTATTTGGGGCGCGACAGCCGTGCCGCATCCCGGTCAATCGTGCCAATCATATGGAGATATGAAGTGACTTCCGCGAAGCGCTGGATCATTGAGATTCAAGACCCCCTTGATGGGAGTGGCGATGGGATTCTCCAGCTACCTGATGATCTCTTTAACGAATTGTTGGCCCAGGGGTGGCAAGCTGGAGACGTGCTTGAACTTGATCTGGTCGCCGAACCCGGATCAGCAGTAATTCGGAATCGTTATGCGGAGTGTCGCCAAATTTCCGGACTGAACAAGTCATAACGCGACAGCAGCAGGACTATTTTTCGGCAACGCTGGCTCATCCTCGAGCCTTGCCCCACGGGCCTCGGCGGCCCACCCTCGAGAATTTTCACGTTTTGTGACACATCCGCCCAATTTTTTCACTATTTGCGAGACAGGGGCTTGATGTTCGCGTTAGATTTAGTGAAAAATTCCAATGAAATCAATGGTGCACTTTTCACCAATTACCACCTTCTGCACAGGTTGTCAAAGACAGTCAAAAATGTGTCATTGAGATATAAAAATTTCTCAGTGTTCGTGAAAAACTAGGTCTGTGTCGTAGCCCGGTCGACTGCCAACGTCTTCCGGGCCATTTTATTTTTTGCTTGCACAAATCCCACGGCATCAAAACCAATGGGCGCTGATGCACTAAATATCGCACATTTCACCAGCGAAATCAGCCATGCGACATTGATGCCAAATTTCCCATAAATTTCAAGACGTTGCACATGAAATTTAGGATGGCGATTCGCTGTAGAAAAATACCGCAACAATCGTTGGCCGCGCGCCAGCAATCAATCAAATAACGTCTTTACTGGGAAAAGATGCTAATTTTAAGCAGAGTTATACGCACCCGCTTATTTTGTGGCACGCAAAAAATGGAGGCCGAAATGCAAAAACAGAGCAAACCCCAATTGGAAGCTTGCCCCGCTGGCAGGAGCAGACGCTATCCGGCTTAGACACTCGAAGTATCGTCAATCGCCCACTGCGGATTTCGGTGAGTGTAATCAATCAGATCGCCAATGCGATCCCGGAGATCGGCGTTCACGAACACTGAACTGGCAACTCAACAAAGGTCCGTTGCCGACCCTAAGCGGCAGTTCAGAGCGTTCGGAAGCGGCCGCTCAAGAACGTCGGGTTAGCCTTTTGTACGATTACGCGCCCTCACGATGTTGGCTAACACCTTCTGATTGATTTGCACGCGCTTTATATGCTGTCTGTCAGCGCCGACACGTTGCTGTTCGATGAGAATGAAGTTGGGCCTGGCGACGATTTCCGATTGCCCTTCGATGAACTGCGCGCACTGACAGATCACGAAAGATGCGTGGTCGCGACGGTGCTCGAAGCGATGCTTCTCAAGCACCGCTCTCAGGATTGCGCGGATATGAGCTTGCGGCGCCGTTGATTGCGCCGCTCGTGGACCGCTCTGCAGGTGCCCATGAACAAAATAACTAACGTTCATTTGCGATAGACGGTGGGCGTGGGTAGCGCAGGTGGCCCCACGCATTTTCGCCGCGCCAATGCAAAAACCCCCGCCTGTCGGGCGGGGGTTTCTGGCTTGAGGGAGCCTGACGATTACCTACTTTCACACGGGAATCCGCACTATCATCGGCGTAGAGTCGTTTCACGGTCCTGTTCGGGATGGGAAGGGGTGGGACCGACTCGCTATGGTCATCAGGCAAAAGGGG
>NZ_QTQP01000067.1 GCF_003854275.1 Burkholderia sp. Bp8963 | reverse complement strand
GTTACAACCGCAACAACGCGCGTTTCATCGATGCGAGCGGCCCCGAGCATCGCGACGTGTGGGACCTGCGCTATTCCGGCACGCGCGGCCGCTTCGATTGGGATATCGAAGCGATGCTGCAGACGGGCACGGTCGGCCGCGACACGATCGGCGCGTGGGCGGTCGGCTCGATCGCCGGCTACAAGCTCGACATGCCGTGGTCGCCACGCGTCGCGCTGCAGGTCGACGCGGCGTCGGGCGACCGGCACCCGCACGACGGCCGGGTCGAGACCTTCAACACGCTGTTTCCGAACGGCTACTACTTCACGCTCGCCGGGTATACGGGCTATGCGAACCTGATTCACGTGAAGCCGTCGGTCACGCTCAAGCCGTCGGCGAACCTGTCGCTGCTCGGCGCGCTCGGTTTCCAGTGGCGCGAGACGACTGGCGACGCCGTCTATCAGCAAGCGAATCAGGCCGTGCCGGGCACCGCGGGCAAGGGCGGGCTGTGGACGGGGATGTACGTGCAGCTGCGTGCGGACTGGACGATTGCGGCGAACCTGATCGGCTCGATCGAAGCCGTGCATTTCCAGGTCGGCGACGCGATCCGGCAGGCGGGCGGGCACAACGCCGATTATGCAGGTCTGGAGCTCAAGTATGGCTGGTAGGAGCCGGTTCACCGGAGCGCGACGCGCCGTTCGCGGGATGACGCCGGTCGTCGGAAGACCGAGCAGCGTGTGACGTCGAATGAGTGCACGGGTGCAGGTACTGGCGTATTCGGATGTCGTGCTGCTCGTGCGCTGGCACGAGCCCGGCGTTTTCGGCCACCATGAACAGCGCTGGAAGCCGGGGCGTGCAGTGCGCTCCGGTCAGTGCGCGTTGTCCGGCGCGAAGATCGTCTGCGGCGACGCCATCTTCAGCCTCGGTAACCGGACACGGCCCGTGCAAACGCGATGACTCCGGGCCGAGACGGCATCGCCATCGCCATCGCCATCGCCATTCAACAACCGCTCTGCCAACGAATCAAGATCGCGCACGCACGCGTGATCCGCCTTCCAAATGCGTTGCGCTTGCCGACCCTTGGCAGGCAGCGCCGCCGCTCAAGACCCGAATTGCGTTGGCTCAAACGTCGAAATGCGGATACCCGGTCCTTAGTCGGCAGCCGAACCACGAACAAGCGTGCGAACCGATGACGGTCAACTGGCTCGGTTTGTGCAATGCCACCCACCCGGATAGCGTACGCAATGGCCTACGCAGCCTTCTCCTGGCACGCGAAAACATCAACCGCATGAAAAGCGCTGCTTGAGGGCCTCACGAATTCATCAGACGTATGGCGACGCGACAGTATGTATCGCGCCAGTGCGCGACTGTGCTGAAGCCACTCGACAAACAGGATGCGAATCGTGCAAAAACAGGCAAGAATGTTCAAGAAATCATCATCCCGGGTGCTCATCATTCAGTCACCATCGCATACCGTGCGGTTGGTGCATCGGACGAGATAGGGCGGGAAACCTGCTCAAGTCGTGGATCGCCCCCTCGTTTGATGGCACGACGCTGCGCGTGTATGAGCAACGGTAACAGTCAATTCTGGAAGCGAAATATGGACCGGATCGTGCAGCAGGCTCCGCCACACTTAGCCGGCAAGGACTCCCTCGGCTGCGAGTCGAAAACCTTCGCGCAAGACTTCGAACGGCGGACAGAATCGTTCCATTTCTACCGAAAGGCGACACACGACGCGCGATTGTCGCGCGTGACGACGCCCGCGTCCGATCGCGGCGTGCTGGTCGGAATCTCGCTTACCAATGGCCATCGCCGTGCGATCTTGCGCGGACGGCACGCGGCCACGCACGATTTCGCAGTCGACTCAATCTATGTGCGCGACTTTTCCGAAGAATATCGCGCGGATCTCCATGCGGATTTCGACTTCGTGCTCGTCGAGATCCCGCTTGCAGTCTTGACTGACTTGACGGGACAGCGCGAGGTTCGCGGTATCGCACCGGCGGTCGCGCATCATGACCGCCTGTTGGGCCAGATTGGCCGAACGCTCGCGCTCGCGCTGGCCGCCGAGGACGATACGATGCCGTTGTTGCTCGACCATCTCGGCCTTGCGATCGGTACGCACCTGCTTCACGCATTCGGGCAGTGGCCGCGCGGGAGCGGCCCGCGCCACGCGGTGCTATCCGCGTTGCACGAGGCACGCGCGAAAGACATGCTGATGGCCGGCGTGCGCTCGATTGACGAGATTGCAACTGCGTGCGGGCTTTCGCGCAGCTATTTCATCAAGGCCTTCAGGGGATCCACGCAGACCACACCGCACCAGTGGCTGCTCGAACAGCGTGTTGCCGCCGCGAAGGAACTGCTGTTGCGCAGCGATTGGACGCTTGAGCGAATTGCGCTGCACTGCGGCTTCTCGAGCCAGAGTCACTTCACGCACGCGTTCGCGAGTTTGACCGGCACGCCGCCTGGCGCATGGCGCCGTAGGGCTGACACGGACGTCCTGAAGCGTTGAATGTCCAGAATCTGGCTTGGAGGGCAAGGCACTATCGTCCGTCGGCACGCAGAAAGTTCAGCACCGCATCGACGGCTGCCGCGCCTTCAATCGCGCTGACAAGGGTCGGACGCACGTTCGCGCACCGCACGTCGCCGATTGCGAACACGCCGGGCTGTGAGCTTTCGAACGGTGCAGCGCGCATCGAGCCGCGCGCCGATCTGCCGGTGAGCACGAAGCCCCCGGGATTGACGTCGATTGCGCCATCGAGCCACTCCGTATTCGCTCGCATCCGGATCTGCGCGACGTGGCGATTGTAATCGGGACGCAGCGTCGAATTGACGATGACCGAGTGCGTGCGAAGCGAGTCGCCGCCGCGCGATTTGAGGACGAAAGGATAGCTGGCGCAATCGAGGCGCACATACACGCCATGCACGGTCAAGTGCGGACCGATCCGATGTGCGAGTTGCGGCGTGAGCGGTTCCGGTTCGCTGTCAATGCCGTAAGGAAGCTGACCATCGACCCATACCGTGTCGAGACCGTGCGCGATCGCTTGCGCGGCGGCGACGAGGCCGGCGAATCCGGTACCGACGATCGCGAGGTCGTAGTCGTGGTGCCACGACAGAGGTACTGTCGTGCGTCGCCAGGACGAGGTGCGCACAACCGGATTGGCCGCGCGGGCGAACGCGCGCAGTCGGCGCTGCACGAACGTTCGGATGAGAAAGCCGCATATATCGGGATCGTTGCGCAGCAGGCGCTTCAGCATCTTGCGCCCGATCCGCAGCAGGCGGCTTGCGCGGGCGACGACAATCGTCGTCGTTGCCCCCGTATTGACCAACAGATCGAGTTCGCCGCTGAATGCGTGCGTGCCGATCGGAACGCCGGGATTCGGGGCATACTCGCGCAGAGCGCCGTCGAGGACCACGTACATCGCATCGCTGCGGATGCCCTGTTCGCTCAATGGCGTGCCCGCTGGCACGTCACCGATCGTCCCGTATGGCTGCGCGCGCGCGATTCGGTCGGTCGATATCCGGATCGCGTGACTGTCGAACGATTGGTCCAGACACCGCAGCACGTTTTGGAGTGAATCCATGGTGGAATTGGCTGCTTTCAATACGCAAACGGCTGAGCGAAGCGTTCAATCTAACGTGCGCGGCAGGCGGCGTCTTGTTTGTATGACGGAATTTTGGCGGAAAGTCTGCTTTACACAAAAAAGGCGTGCAGGCCGAGCGCATGGCGAAGCCGGGTGACGTTTCTGAAATAAGTACAACTCTGTTCTATCGATATCGTGGCCGTGCGCCTAAGCTTGCGCGTGACAGCGGTTCCGGACGATGCGCTCATCGGAAATCGAGACGCATGTGGACGGGCGGAATTCTGACAGACACGGAGCCAATTGATGAACGTGACGGAATCAATGCCTGCGAGCATCCGGGCTGCGTTTGACGGCGCGTCGATCGAGTCGCTCGACGCTTCAACCGAATTGCATGGCTTCGCGGATCTGACTCGAGTGCGTTATGGCGCACCGGACTTCGGCGCGGTCGCGCTGGCGGTGTCGCCGGATCAGTACTTGATCGGGATGTCGTTGATCGACACGTATCGCGAGCCGTCTAAAGCGGCGGGGCGGCAGATCGTGCGAGCGGGCGTGTGGATCACGCGCGGCGGCGAATGCTATCAGGCGAGGCTGTTGAAGCCGTTCGACCTGCTATTCGCCTACCTGCCGCAACGCGCGTTGCTCGAGTCGGCGCGTACCACCGGGCGACGCGAGGTTCGCGATCTTGATTGTCCAGGCGGCAAGGCCGACGCGGTCCTGCAATGCCTGTCGAGCGGGCTGCTGACGGCGGCCGCCGGCGACGGGCCAGCCAGCCGGACGGTTGCAGCGCACCTTGCATATGCAATCCAGCTTCATGTCGTGCAGCGTTATGGCACCACCGCGCGCGCGTTGCCGGCGCACGGGATGCTGGCGGGATGGCAGGTCGAGCGTGCGAAGGCGCTCCTGGTGCAGCAGTCCGATTCCGAAATATCCATCTCGAATGTTGCCTCTGCGTGCGGGCTGTCGCGCAGCTATTTCATCAAGGCATTCCGGCAGACGGTCGGCACGACCCCGCATCGCTGGCTGCTTGAATACAAGATCGAGCGGGTGAAGCAGTGCCTGCGTGCACACACGGAGCCGATCGCAGAGATCGCGCAGCAATTGGGTTTTGCCGATCAGTCTCATCTCACGCGGGTATTTACCAGTATGGTGGGCATACCGCCGGCTACGTGGCGGCGCGACCGTTGCGAATAGCCTGAAGCACCGAAAAATGGGGCGCGGCGGCCACATGGTCACGACAAGGCGCCATTCAACAGCCAGCTAGGCCTTGTTCGCCCATACCAACGACGGCCGCGCCGACGCATCGCCGTCGATGGCATGAACCAGATAATCGACGAACGACGCAATCCGCGACGAAATCGCCGTGTTCCGGTAATACACCGCATGAATCGGCTGCTGGACATCGAGCGTCTGGCGCGCGAACAACTGCACGAGCCGGCCCGCCTCGCGATCCGGCGTGGTCATGAAATCCGACAGGCACACGATGCCCGCGCCCTCCAGCGCGAGCTGCCG
The DNA here is from genome assembly GCF_003854275.1 of Burkholderia sp. Bp8963. Classification (GTDB taxonomy): domain Bacteria; phylum Pseudomonadota; class Gammaproteobacteria; order Burkholderiales; family Burkholderiaceae; genus Burkholderia. Next base: position 27,597 of record NZ_QTQP01000067.1, on the reverse strand, counting down.
CAGCGTCTCGCCGCTCGACGACCACACGCCCGGCTCGATGCGGTGCGGCTCGCCGTCGGCGCCGAGGATCGGCCACACGTTCAGCGATTCCGGCTGCGTGAAGCCGAGCAGCGTGTGCTTGTCGAGATCCTCGACCTTGCGCGGCTGGCCATGCGCTTCGAGATAGGCGGGACTCGCCAGGATGCGCATCCGGCTGTTGCCGATGTGCCGGCTGTGCAGCGTCGAATCCTTGAGCCGGCCGATCCGGATCGCAACGTCGGTGCGCCGTTCCAGCAAGTCGATGATCCCTTCGTTGCTGTTCAGCTCCAGCTCGACCTTCGGGAAGCGTTCACGGTAGCCGCGCACGAGCGGCACGATCACGTGCAGCATGAACGGTGTCGCAGCGTCCACGCGCAGCCGCCCCGACGGTATCTCGCGCCGCGCGAGCATCTGCTCCTCCGCGTTCTCGACCGATTCGATGATCGCGCGGGCATTCTGCAGGAACGCGCGGCCTTCTTCGGTCAGTTCGAGCCGGCGCGTGGTCCGGCGCAGCAGCGTGGTCTTCAGCTTCTCCTCGAGCCGCGCAAGCGTGCGGCTCGTAGCCGACACGGTGAGGTCGAGTTGCTGCGCGGCGGCGGTGATCGAACCGGTGTCGACCACGGCGGCAAAGGCCTGGAGTTCGTCGAGCGTGATCTTCATTGTTGATCTGAAATCAAAACAATTTGGTTTATAGCCCTGTTTTTCCACAAAAGTAAAGTCGGCACACTGCGTTCCATCCTCACCGGACCCAGGAACGCCCATCATGCCACTCGCCCTGCTGGCGCTGACCATCAGCGCCTTTGCCATCGGTACCACCGAATTCGTGATCGTCGGGCTGATCCCGACGATCGGCGCCGACCTCGGCGTCAGCCTGCCGTCCGCGGGCCTGCTCGTCAGCCTTTACGCGCTGAGCGTCGCGATCGGCGCGCCGCTGCTCACCGCGCTCACCGGCCGCGTGCCGCGCAAGACGCTGCTCGCCGCGCTGATGGCGCTCTTCACCGTCGGCAACCTCGTCGCCTGGCAGGCGCCCGGCTACGAATCGCTGATCGTCGCCCGGATCCTCACCGGCCTCGCGCACGGCGTGTTCTTCTCGGTCGGCTCGATCATCGCTACCACGCTGGTGCCGAAGGATAAAGCCGCCAGCGCGATCGCGACGATGTTCAGCGGGATGACCGTCGCGTTCGTCGCGGGCATTCCGCTCGGCACTTTCATCGGCCAGCACTTCGGCTGGCGCGCGACGTTCCTGATCGTCGCACTGTTCGGCCTTGTCGCATTCGTCGGCGCGGTCGCGTTCGTGCCGCGCGCGCTGCCGCAAACGCCGCCCGCGCCGCTCGCCCGCCAGTTCCGCGTGCTCGCGCAACCGCGCCTGCTGCTCGTGTACGCGATGACGGCGGTCGGCTACGGCGGCTCGCTGATCGCGTTCACGTATATGGCGCCGCTGCTCGAACAGATCGCCGGCTTCACGCCGTCGCAGGTCAGCCTCGTGCTCGTCGGCTATGGCGTGTCGGTCGCGTTCGGCAACGTGTGGGGCGGCAAGCTCGCCGATCGCGTCGGCCCCGTGAAGGCGCTCAAGCAGATCTTCGTGCTGCTCGCGATCGTGCTGCTCGCGCTGACTTTCACGGTTCACGTCAAGTGGCTCGCGGTGCTGACGATGCTCGCGTGGGGCGCCGTCGCATTCGGCAACGTGCCGGGCCTGCAGGTGTACGTCGTCAAGCAGGCGCGCCACTTTGCACCCGACGCCGTCGACGTCGCATCGGGCTTCAACATCGCCGCATTCAACGTTGGCGTCGCGGGCGGCTCGTCGCTCGGTGGCCTGATCGTCGCGAACGACGGCCTCGGCCATACGCCGTGGATCGCCGCGGCCGTCACGCTCGGCGCGTTCGCGCTCACCGCACTGAGCGGCCGTCTCGACAGCCGCCATGGCCTGCCCGAACGCACGGCCGAACCCGTCGAGTCGCGTGGCACCGAAGTCATCGTCGATATTTGATTTCAAATCAAATATTTTTGACCGCTAACCGCGTTTATTTCATCAGTCTCAACCACCAGAATGACTGACAGATCGAAACCGTTCCATCCCTTCCAGGAGCACACGATGGGCAAGATTCCCGCATTCGGCCTCGGTACGTTCCGCCTGCAAGGCCAGGTCGTGATCGACTCGGTCCGCAACGGCCTGGAACTCGGCTACCGCGCGATCGACACCGCGCAGATCTACGGCAACGAGGCCGAAGTCGGCGAAGCGATCGCCGTATCGGGCGTGCGCCGCGAAGACCTGTTCCTCACGACGAAGATCTGGGTCGACAACTACGCGAGCGACAAGCTCGTGCCGAGCCTCGAAGAAAGCCTCCTCAAGCTGCGCACCGACTACGTCGACCTGACCCTGATCCACTGGCCGGCCCCCGGCAACGGCGTTGCGCTCGACACGTTCATGACCGCGCTCGCCGACGCGCAGGCGCAGGGCCTTACGCGCCGGATCGGCATCTCGAACTTCAACATCGAACTGACGAAGCAGGCGATCGCCGCGGTCGGCAAGGAGGCGATCGCGACGAACCAGATCGAGCTGAGCCCGTATCTGCAGAACCGCACGCTCGCCGAGTTCCTGACGCGCGAAGGCATCCACGTGACGTCGTACATGACGCTCGCGTACGGCAAGGTGCTCGGCGACCCGGTGATCGGCGCAATCGCGCAACGCCACGACTCGACGCCGGCGCAAGTCGCGCTCGCATGGGCGCTGCAGCTCGGCTACTCGGTGATTCCGTCGTCGACGAAGCGCGAGAACCTCGCGAGCAACCTGCTCGCGCAGACGCTGCGCCTGACCGACGAAGACATGGCGCAGATCGCCGCGCTCGAACGCAACGGCCGCGAAGTCGACCCCGCCGGCCTCGCGCCGAAGTGGGACTGAACGCGCCGCCCGCCAATTGATCCGTCCGCGGCCCGCTGGCCGCGGCATCGACAGGACACCCCGCATGAACCAGGATCCGCTCTTCCAACCGCTGCAACTCGGCGCGCTGACGCTGCCGAACCGCATCGTGATGCCGCCGATGACGCGTTCGCGCGCCAGCCAGCCTGGCGACGAAGCCAACGAATTGATGGCCGCGTACTATGCGCAGCGCGCGAGCGCCGGCCTGATCGTCAGCGAAGGCACCTATATCGCGCCGCTCGGCAAGGGCTACGCATGGACGCCCGGCATTCACACGCCGGCGCAGGTCGCCGGCTGGCGCAAGGTGACGGATGCCGTGCATGCCGCGCACGGCCGCATCTTCGCGCAGCTCTGGCACGTCGGCCGGCTGAGTCACACGAGCCTGCTTGGCGGCCAGCCGCCCGTGTCGTCGTCGCCGATCCAGGCGAAGGGCGTGAACGTGTTCGTCGCCGGTGAAGACGGCAGCACGCCGGGCTTCGTGCAGGCCTCCGAGCCGCGCGCGCTGTCGATCGACGAGATTCGCGAGATCGTCGACCAGTACCGCGCCGCCGCGCGTAACGCGATCGACGCCGGCTTCGACGGCGTCGAGCTGCACGGCGCGAACGGCTACCTCGTGAACCAGTTCATCGACTCGAACGCCAACACGCGCACCGACGCATACGGCGGCTCGCTCGAGAACCGGCTGCGCTTCCTCGCCGAAGTCACGCAGGCGCTGATCGAGGGTACGGGCGCCGCGTCGCGTGTCGGCATTCGCCTCGCGCCGCTGACCACGCTGAACGGCTGCGTTGACGACGATCCGGAAACGACCTACCTCGCCGCTGCGAAGCTGCTTGGCGAGCTCGGCGTCGGCTACCTGCACATCGCGGAAGCCGACTGGGACGACGCGCCGCTGATGCCGGTCGAATTCAAGCGAAAGCTGCGCGCCGCGTATCCCGGTGTGCTGATCTACGCGGGCAAGTACACCGCCGAGCGCGCGCGCGAAGCGATCGCCGCAGGCTGGGCCGACCTCGTCGCGTTTGGCCGCCCGTTCGTCGCGAACCCCGACCTGCCCGAGCGCCTGCGCACCGGAGCGCCGCTCGAACTGCACGACCGCAACACGCTGTTCGGCGGAGGCGAGCGGGGCCTGACCGACTACCCGACGCTCGCGCAGGCAGCGGCCTGAGCGGCTGGCCGGGGCGCTTCGCGATTGCGCATGGTTGCTCATGAGAATCGCGCTCCGTTCCCGCCTGGGTTTCGGCACCGCGCCGCTGTGCAACATGTATCGGCGCGTCCCGAACGACGAAGCCATCGCCGCGGTTGACGCGGCCCGGGAAAGCGGCATCCGCTGATTCGATGCTTTGACACACACGGAGCAATTGATGAACGTGATGGAATCAGTGCCCGCGAGCATCCGGGCTGCGTTCGACGGCGCGTCGATCGAGTCGCTCGACGCATCAACCGAATTGCATGGCTTCGCGGATCTGACTCGAGTGCGCTGTGGCGTACCGGACTTCGGCGCGGTCGCGCTGGCGGTGTTGCCGGATCGGTACTTGATCGGGATGTCGCTGATCGACACGCACCGCGAGCCGTCGAAGGAGGTAGGGCAGCAGTTGGTACGAGCGGGCGTGTGGATCACGCGCGGTGGCGAATGCTATCAGGCGCGGTTGTTGAAGCCGTTCGACCTGCTGTTCGCGTCCCTGCCGCAGCGCGCGTTGCTCGAGTCAGCGCGCGCGACGGGGCGACGCGAGGTTCGCGATCTCGGTTGTCCAGGCGGCAAGGCCGATGCGGTCCTGCAATGCCTGTCGGGCGGACTGCTGACGGCAGCCGCCAGCGACGGGCCAGCCAGCCGGACGGTTGCAGCGCACCTTGCATATGCAATCCAGCTTCATGTCGTGCAGCGTTATGGCACCACCGCGCGCGCGTTGCCGGCGCGCGGGATGCTGGCCGGTTGGCAGGTCGAACGTGCGAAGGCGCTCCTTGTGCAGCACTCGGCTTCCGAAATATCCATCTCGAATGTTGCCTCTGCGTGCGGGCTGTCGCGCAGCTATTTCATCAAGGCCTTCCGGCAGACGGTCGGCACGACCCCGCATCGCTGGCTGCTTGAATACAAGATCGAGCGGGTGAAGCAATGCCTGCGTGCACACACGGAGCCGATTGCAGATATCGCGCAGCAATTGGGTTTTGCCGATCAGTCTCATCTCACGCGGGTATTTACCAGTATGGTGGGCATACCGCCGGCTACGTGGCGGCGCGGGCGGTGCGAATAGACTGAAGCTCCGGAAAAGTCTGTGTGCCTGGGAGGTTAGGACAGGCCTCTTCGAGGCGACTTCTTCGCGTCGCATTCGAGTTGCGCCTGGCGGTGAGATTGGTGGGACCTAAACGCAAGCCCGTTCCTCTAGCGCCGCCCTGACCCACCCGAATCCGACGCGCTCTTGCTCGAGCCGCAATCCATGACGAATCCGGTTGTCACGCAGGTTGTCAAAGAGTTCGCGCTCTTGCGCCGTGAGTCGCGGCAGATCGCGTATGACCTGATCGCTTTCGTCTCCCCAGAACGTTTCGTGCGCCATCAGCGTCGCGCGGTCCATCAAGAACGAGCCAACGTGCTGGAATCGGCAACGCAATTGATCGAGAATGGCAAAGCCATGCGTATCGATGTCGCCCCAGTAGTGGAGCGCACAGTCCGTGAGCCATCGAGCCGGCTCTAGCGCTTCCCAACCGTAGCCCGCTCCGAAGAGCACGATTGATTGCGGAACATCGGGAAACGTCAGGAAATTTATCTCGTTTTCGGTAATGAACACGTGGCGGCACGGCAGTGTGAGGCGCGCGAAGCTGTCAGCGTCGAGTGCGATGTCGGGCCGGTACATGCCGGGCAGAACGGCAAGCCTCTCGTCGAGCACGCGAAATCGAATCCGGGGTGGTTTTTCGCGGAACCCGTAGCGAGCGGCAAATTGGGCGGCGCCTGTCCGGCTGCTGTCGATTGCTTCGGAAGGCAGGACGAGATCGAGCCATTGGGCGAGGACGCCGCGCCGCGCCTCGATGAATTTCGTGTCGACGTTGGCGATTTCGGCCTGGCGAAGATATACGCCCGGCTGCGGATGTGCTTGCAGCCAATCGACGACTGCCAGCAGGCGTTCCCAATCGCCGGCGAGTTCGAGCGCTTGCAACGGGCGCTGCGCAAGCCACGTAGTGAGCTTCGGCTGGCGTGAGCGTGTGATTTCGAGCAGTCGCTCGAACTGCGCTGCGTCGCGGCGCTTGCCTGCGACAGCGAGCGCATCGTCCAGACTGTCGACCCAGGCTGCTTGAGGCAACCGCTGCAGGCCGAGAATTCGATGATTGATCTCTCGCCATTCGATGCGTACGCGCGGTGTCGCGACAATTTCCGCGATCCATGCGCGTACCGCGTCGAAGCGTTCAGCCAACTCAGATGAGCTCGGGCCTTTTATCGCAAGGCGTAGCGGGAATGGCCCCTCGGCGCCGTCTGCGACGCTTCGCAGCCATTCGCCGCGCTCCCATAGGCGCTGGAGGCGCGTACGCAGGTCGGCGCTTGTGGTCCAGTTCATTGCTCGAGCTCCGCCTTGCGCGCGCGGTACTCGTCGATCGACAGGTTGCGCAGCTTCGAGGCGCGCCCGCCTTCGTTCTGAACGAATCCGACGCTCGAAACGAAAGGCTCGATGATGTGAATCTTTTGCAGCGGCGTGACGATCAGCAGTTGCAGGTTCAGTTTTTGAAACAATGTGAGACCGTACTGCGCCGATTCGTCGGAGCCTCGGCCGAACGCTTCGTCGATGACGACGAAGCGGAACGATCGGGAACGCACGGCACCCCATTCGAGGCCGAACTGATAGGCGAGGCTCGCGGCAAGGATCGTATAGGCGAGCTTTTCCTTCTGGCCACCCGATTTACCGCCGGAGTCGGAGTAGTGCTCGTATTCGCTGTCGTCCTCGCGCCAACGTTCACTGGCGGCGAACAGAAACCAGTGGCGCACGTCGGTCACTTTTGCGCGCCAGCGCCGATCCTGTTCGGTCAACCCTTCGCGGCCGCGGAAGCGGTCAATGATCCGTTTGACTTGCAGGAACTTGGCCTCCGAGTACTGGCTATCGTCCGAGCCGGTGAGTTCGCCCTCGGTGCAAGCACGCAGGTCGCTCTGGAATTCGCGGATCTCCGCGTCGGGGCTGGGCTGGCTCTCTAGGACGATGTATCGACCCGCGTTGTAGTCGATTTGCCGCAAGGATTCGTTGATGTGTTCGATGCGTTCTTTGATCGTTTCCCGTTCGCGCGCGAGCTGCGCGTGGAAGTTGGCGATCTCGTTGATCGTATTGACGTTAAGCAGCTCTTTGAAACGAGCTTCGAAGCGCGGCAAATCGTCCGCTTGCAGCCGTGCGAGCATGTCGCGGTACTCGGAACTCGCGTCGAGGCTCGCATCGAAGTCGGCCGTTTCGAGCTTGTAGGCATCCTTGAAGGCCACCATGGCCTTGACGATTCTTTCGGCCAGGCGGCCAAGCGACTTCGTTTCGTTGTCGATGCGGGTTGTCAACGCTTCGCGAACGTCCCGCTCGCGATTGTCGCATGACTCGACGGAAAGCTGATGTTCGCCGAGGATCTCCGCTCGGAGGGCCTCGATTCGTTCGGCAAGCTCTGAATTCACTTCTGCAACGAGCGCGTGCGTCTCGTCGCACAGCGCTTGCGCTGCCTCTCGCCTGGCCCGTATGCCGCCCAGTTCCGAGTCGGTTTCCGAGATCGCCGCTTCACTCTCCTTTAACGCTACTTGCGCCGAGTCCAATTGAGCCGTTAACTCCGCGAGGGCGTCACTTGCCGATTCGAGGCGCGCTTTTTCGTCTGCAAGGCGCGCGATTGCGGCGGCGCAGCTCGGCCAGTCGATTTCTCGAAACTCGACGAACTCGCGGGCACGCGCAAGTGCTTCGAGTTGCTCCCGCACCTTGGCATGCCCGCTTTGGGCCTCTCCTAGCCGTTGCCCGATCTCGCCGAGCCGAACCTCGAGCGCTCGCCGTTGTGCTTCGAGGGCCGCAATTTTGGCCGTGTTGCTCCAACCGAGCACGTAGCGGCTGCGATCGTCAAGCGCGTGGCGATCGTCTTTTTCGTGGCGTTCCCCCGGCGCTTTCGCCTGGCCTGCATGCGTGATCGCGCGCGTCTCGCGCCGGAACTGCTCCTGCGTATCGCAGCATGCATAGTCGAAACGGCGGCCGATTTCGCGCTCGAGCCAGCCATAGAACAGCGAATCGGGCTTGATCGCGAGCTTGCGCGCAAGCGAGTCGCGGTGTAGCTCCATGGCCTCGGCTACACGCGCGGCGCGCACGCGAAAGTAGACGAGCCGCCCCCGGAGATGAGTGCGATCGACCCACGCCGCGACGTTCGCATAGTGCTCGTCGGGCACGAGCAGCGACAGGCCGAAGTTGCGCAGGACGCGCTCGGCGGCGCCCTCCCAATCGCGCGCATCCTCGCGCACCTGAACGAGTTCACCGGCAAACGGCAGGGCATCTTCCTCCAGACCGAGCGCCGAGCATAGGCTCGAGCGCATCGCGACTTGTTCCTTCGGGATGTTGTTGCGTCGAGCTTTCAGGCTCGCGATTTCGTCCTCTAGCAGATCATGCCGCGCTTTCCCTTCGCGGAGTGCCACACTCCATTCTGTAATCGCATTTTGCTTTTGCGCTTCGTCGTCGACGAGCGAACCGCGCTGCTCGGCCAGACGTTGACGCTGGGAAACGAATGCAGCCTCATCCGTGGCTTCCATTTCGCCGAGCAGCGTAACGATGGCGGCATAGCGTTGCGCGCGTTCGCGGCGCCGCGCTCTTTCTCGCTCGTGCTCGCGGATTTCAACCTCGAGCTGTGCGATGCGATCGCCCCCTTGTTCGGCCACGGCGCGGCGCAAATCGTCCACGCGCTGGCGTGCCTGGTCCCGCGCTTCGTCGTGCCGAGCCTTTCGCGAGGTCGCTCGCGCATGATCCTCGTCGAGCAATTGAAGGCGGCGCTCGATGAGGCAGAGCTTGAGCCCGGCGAAGTAGGGCTTCAATGCTTCACGGCAGTCGCGCCAGCCTTCGAGAACACGTCCTTGCTCGCTGTGGCGGTCGCAGTCGTCGACGAGCGGTGTCAGCAGTTCCACCTGGCGTTTGGCTTTCAGTACCGCCTCGTGCGCGCGATTCAGATCGTCGAAGTGAGTGATCAATGCGTCGACGCGCGGTGCGACCTCGAACGGCTCGAGCATGTGGCTGCGTACGAAGTCGGTGAGATTGCCCACCGATTTCATCGATACCGTTTGATGAAAGAGTTCAAGCGCTTGCTCGTTTTCGATTCCGAAGCGCCGCCGGAACCACGCGCTATATTTCGGAAACGTGTCCTCGATTTCGGCACCCGATCCGCGCAGCTTTTTGCGCAGTTGTGCGATGTCGGTGCCGAAGCGCGAGAAGTCGGCTGCGATCGAGAGGTTGCGTTCGGCACAGACGAAGAACCGCGCTGGTTGAGCCTGCGCGTCTTTCATCCAGAATACCTGTGCGAGTGTGACCGTGGCATCGTATCCGGCGTTACGAAATACCCCCAGGATCACCGAATAGTTGTTGTGGTCGCGCAGGCTCACGGGTTTTGCGGTCCCCGTGACCTCGTTGCGCTCCGACTTGTAGTAGCCGAGAACATACGAGCGCAGCGTGCGTTCCTTGCTGTCGGCGCCTGCCGCCTTGTTGTAGGCGATGCGCTGCGCGGGCACGAGGAGGGTGGTGATGGCGTCGACGAGCGTCGACTTGCCGGAACCGATGTCTCCTGTCAGCAGGCCGTTGCGGCCATCGACCCGCAGCGTCCAGACCCGTTCGTCGAAGGTTCCCCAGTTGAAAACCTCGAGTCGCTCAAGGCGAAAGCCCGTCAGGGTGTCGTCGGCCGCAAAATCGAGGCCGAGTGTGCGCGGTTCATTCATCGCGACTCTCCCGTTGGTCCCAAACCGTCGAATCCTGAAGGTGCGCCCGATAGCCCGCGAGCCGCGCGTCGAAATCGAGCAGCCATTGCGCATCGACGAACGCCTTGAGAATACGCCGCACCTCGAACGTGGGCGGCCCGCTCGTGGTCTTCATCCGGCGCAGGAAGCCCAGCTCGACGATCTTGTTCACGTGCGTATCAATCTGATCGACCAGGCGCGCCTCGTTCGTGCTCGCGGGAAGGAATACGCGTGCGAGTTCGACGATGTCCTCGCGGGCAAGAACGAGCCGCGTGTCGCCGCCGCCCGCATCCCACTCCGCCAGTTTCTTTCGCAGCAGCGCGAGCAGCAGGCTCACGGGGAACGACAGTGGGCGCCGGACAACGAGCCGGGGCAGCCTGGGCTGGTCCCCGTCGACTTCGGCATCGTGCTCGGCGCGGCTTTTTACGAAGGCGTAGCCCTCCGCATCGTCCATGACCAGTTCGAGGCCTAGCACGGCGACGTAGTCGCGCACGTGCGTCTGCAATTCGAGCAGCGCGGCCCAGAGGCGCTCGTTTCCATCGCGATAGACCACACCCTTGAGCAGCGCGATCGCAACCGCCGGCAAATCGCCTCGACCAGGCGACGAGGCTTGCTGTTCTTCCGTCATCTCTACCTTGTGAAAATCACGCGCGGCATGGTCGCACGCTTGACGATTACTGTTCCGTTGGCGTCGTTCGCCTGCCATTCGATGGTATCGGAGATGGTTTCGTCGACGGTCGCCCGAAATGATCCCGCGTCGGCGCTCAGTTGCATATAGGCGACGAGCTCGGCGAGCCCATGCGCGAGCGGCTGTGAAGCAGCCAATTCGGCCAGCGTCACTTGCGGCCGATCCTGGAGACAGCGGCGGATGTGGCCTGCGAGGCGCGCGCGATCGACGACGATCTGCGTATAGAGTGCCGAGGAATCGAGGTCCGCCTCGCCGGACTCGAGTGCGACGTTGGCGATGAGAGGGCGCAGCGCCGGCATGTAAAGCGGGCGCTCCATCGGCAGCTCGATGTCGGCGGATGCGGTCTCGATCTCCATGACGGGGCCTGGCGGAGGCGCTTCGCGCAGCGCAAGCGCTTTCGCTTCGATACCACGCAGAATGTCCATGATGCGGCGGTTTTCGAGCCACGCTTGATCGTCGAGGAAGCGTCGAAGCTGCTGCGAGAGCTGAGCAACCGTGCGTTGCGTATGTTCGCCCGCTTCCAGCCAGTCATAGTGGACGCGCCGCATGCGCGCGTCGGGCCGCATTTCCAGGATCGCGGGCAACTCGAGCACGCGCCCGAGCCGTTCCGAGAGTTCCTCTTGACGGCGGCTCGACATCAGGAAATCCCAAAACGCCCGGAAGCTGCTGCCCTGATCCGAATCGGCGATCGCGTCGCGCTCGCCCATGATCTCCTCGATGAGCGCGCCCTTCGATCCTTCCCAGAGCGCGATTCGCTCGCGTACATGCCGGTCCAGCAACCGAAAGTTCTGTTCGACTTCGCGGAAGTCGGTGAGCAGTTCGCGCGCCATCTGCGTGAATTGCTGAAAGCGGTCCTTGAGCGCGGCATCGTCGAGCAGCCGAACGTCACCCGCCTCCACGCGAGCGATTTCTTCGTCGACCTGGCTGCGCCGCGCGTGGAGCTCGGCAAGACGCTTTTCCGGGTCTGCCTCGCTACCTTCGCCCATCTGCCGCAGCAGTTCGAAAAGTGTCAAGAGCCGCGATTCCGTGCCGACAAAGCTGCGCTCCGTCAGTGTGCCGAGCCACGCGATCGCTTTCTCCGCGGCGGGGGTCAGGTCGAACTGCGGTTCATCCGAGCCTGGGCGATAGAACTTGCGTAGCCATCCCTTTTCGGGGCCGGCCCAGTCGTTCAGATACTCGAGCGCGGGCTTCGGGAAAGCGCCTTCGCCAAGCTGTTCGCGCAATCCGTAAAGCTCGTCCTCGAGTGCTTCGGCAAGAACGGGAGCCGCCACCACGCGGACGTTTGGTGCGACGAATACGCGGTGCAGGAAACTGACCGCCAGCGGTGCATGATCGGAGCGTAACAGGCGCCACGCGGGGTGGCGCGTGCGCAGCGCATCGAGTGTCGGGTAGTCGAGGGGCATCGGTGCGAGATGATGGGTGCGGCACCCCGGGCGAGATCGCCGGATGTGGCTGGAAAGGCCATTATCCTACCCCGACTGTCATCCCGATTTGCAAGGCCCCGCTCTGGAATGATTCTCGCCGGCTATCCGCTCACGCCGGCCAGTGACTTGCCAAATCAAACGACAATTGCCGTTGGTGGCGAATGGATAGCAGATACACCGTGCCCGTGATTTGCGCATACAGCAGCAGGTAGTGCGCCGTTACGTACTCGCGTAATTCGCTGCCTTCGGCAATGACGTCGAGTTGTCTGGTCAGACGGGCAATGCCGTTGCCTGCCTCAACGGAGCGGGCAGGCCGTTCGAGAAACAAACGGCCCATGCCGGGAAAGCGTTCCAGATTAGGGATGACGGTATCTGTCAGTTCGTCGAGCAGCGCATCAAACGCTTGCGAAGTTTCGGCTTCCAGCAGGAACGCTTCGATTTCTTCAAGGTTCTGCTCGAAGTTGGCGGTGAGCTTGACGGTATGGAGGGCTGTCACGGGCGAATCAGCCAGTTAGCCGGCTGCTTTGGTGGCGCGGCGGCGCTTGATGGCAGAAAGGGTGCTGCGAGCATCTTTCACATTGGCCGCAGATACGTCAGCCAAGCCCTTGCGGGCGTCTTCTATCAGCAACAGGTGGATGCGTTCGCGTTCCAGCGCGTGGTAGTAATCCAGCCGCTGGGCGTCGATGATGGCAACGTAGCTTTCGCCGTTTTTCGTGACGATTTTTTCCGCCCCGGCCTTCACCTGGTCGGCCAGTTCAGACAGATTGGTCCGGGCTTGGGACAGCGGAATCACATCACTGGCCGAGATGGACATGGCTTTCTCCGTATGCGGTGATTTTGTACAAAAGTTTGTACATTATACTACATTTCATCCTGTGCCGCGAAGGTCATGGTTGCCGATGGCGACGGACTTCGTTATGGATGCACTTGAACAGGCGCAGCACGCCCGCCAACCGGGCGCGGAAGGCGCTTTGATCGACCACTCCGACTGAGGGGCTAAATATGTCAGCATACGTTACAGCGAACGGTTGGCTGAGGCCGGCGTCGAGCCGACGATAACTATCTAGCGACACCGCGAAGTATGCCATGCGTACCAACATTGAAATCGACGACGAGTTGATGGCCGAGGCACTTGCCGCGACCGGTGTCAAAACCAAGCGGGAAGCCGTCGAGCTCGGTCTGAAGACGATCATCAGGCTCAAACAGCAAGAGCAGATTCGCCAGTTCCGCGGAAAACTCCACTGGGAAGGTGATCTCGCCGCCATGAGGACCGATCGATGACGCTCGTGGATTCGAGCGTCTGGATTGATTATTTCCGTGGCAAGGTTTCGCCGGATACCGACAAGCTTGATGCTTTGCTGGGGAAGGAGGCGCTGCTTTCAGCCATCGACGCTCACTTCAACACCCCTTCGGCCACCAGCACTTCGTGTGCAGCCTTGAATGCACTCAGGCCATGCGGGATGCCCGAGTATGCGGTTGCATGCAAAAGCGTCGCCTTGATTTCATCGACGCTCACACCGGTGTTGAGCGCACCCTTGACGTGCAGCTTGAGTTCGTTGGTATGACCCGCAGCAGTCAACATCGCGAGGTTGAGCAGGCTGCGCGTCTTGCGATCGAGCGTCTCGTCGCCCCATGCCCATCCCCAGACCCATGCAGTCGTTGCGCGCTGGAACGCCATCATGAAGGCATCGGCCTTTTCCATCGAAGCATCGACATAGTCGGCGCCGAGCACCTCCCGGCGAATCGGCATGCCTTTCTGAAACAGCGCATCGTCTTCGTTCATGATTCAAATCCTCTGTTGACGCCAGTGCGTCTTTAAAAGCCTGTTGCCACCGGTTGCACGAGATGGGAGAACCGGACTCGTGCGCCATTGCGCGCCGGACCGCACCGACGAGCGTTTACCCCATTCATTCCAGCGCCTCGGCGGCTGCCGGACACCTGCGGCGGAAATGCGAAGCGTCCTTCGACGCAAACAGATAGCAGGCCAGCGCAGTGACGACGAGTCCCACCATCCACGAGACGTCCGCACCACCGAGGATCGATGCCCAGGGGCCGTGGAAAAAACGCTCTTCCATAAACGGCACCTGGATTGCAATGCCGAACACGTAGATCGCAATGGCCTTGAAATTGAACGATCCGTACACGCCGCCATGGCTGCTGATGATTTCCGCGACCCGATAGTGCCGGTTGTTGACGAGATAGAAGTCGATCAGATTGATCGCAATCCAGGGCGCCAGAACGATACGCATCGCGAAGATCGCGTTGAGGAAGATGGCGATGAAGTTGCTCGATGCCCACAGCGCAGTAGCGGTCGACGCTACCAGCAGGACCGTCGATACGACGACGCGAACGCTTCGGCCGGGAACCCAGTGGGGACGGAAAGTCTGCGCGGCGGTGATGAAGGACAGCACCGCGCCATACAGATTCATCCCGTTGTGGCCGATGATATTGACCAGAAAAAGAAAGATCAGCACGTAGCCGAACACGCCGGTCTGATCGCGGATCGCCTGCATCGCGTCCGTGGAGTGCCCGGTGCTGACGGCCAGCACGCCGAACAGGAACGCGAAGATCGTGCCCAGCGACGTGCCGAAGTACGTATACGCAAAGGTCTTCGCGAAGCCGGTGGAAGCCGGAAGATAGCGCGAATAGTCGGACGTATAAGGAGCGAAACTGATCTGCCATACCGCGCACAGTCCGAACATCGCGAACCAGTTGGCGGGATCGAAATGGCCTTGCTGGAAGATCCGGGCGTCGAGGCTCGGCGCCATCAGCGCGATGCCGACGAGGAGTGCGCCGCCCATGAACCAAGCGCCCACCTTGTTGAAGCGATGAATGAAGTGACAGCCGATCACGCCAACCAGCGTCGCGAGCACGGCGCCGATGACTGTCGCAACCGGTGCGGGAACCGAAGGCGCTGCCGTGTGGAGCGTCTTGCCCGCGAGGATAATGTTCGACACGAAGAAGCCGAGGTAAATCAGCGTGGTGAATCCCACCACCAGCAGAGACCCGTATCGACCGAACTGGGCCCGGCTCTGGATCATCTGCGGCACGCCTACCAGCGGTCCTTGCGCGGAGGTGAGGGCATGGAAAATCGCGCCGAAGAATTGCCCGGCCGCGATGGCGAAAATCGCGCTCACCAGATCGAGGTGGAACACCAGCACCGACGTGGCGCCGGAAATCACGGCCAGCGGCGCGACATTCGTGCAGAACCACAACGTGAACAGATCGGCGGGCTTTCCATGCCGAGCGTCCGAAGCAACATACTCGATCGAGTTGCTTTCGATGGCCAGAAGGTTGTTATCGTTTTCCGGGTGTTTCATTCCGTCTCCATCTTTTTATTGCCCGGCTATACCGGACCACGCGCGTTTTTGTGCGCGGCCCGGCGTAGCCTCTGCGGCTTTGAACCGGTACTGCGGGTGAATACGCCGTTGCTTAACGCATCACGAACGGATCGCTGATCGGCTCGTCCGACGTGCGAAGCCACACGGACTTCGTCGTCGTGTATTCGAGCGCGGCGCTCAGGCCACCTTCGCGGCCGTGTCCGGAAAGGCCGAAGCCGCCGAACGGCACGAGCGGCGAAACCGCCCGATAGGTGTTGATCCAGACGATGCCCGAGCGCACGCGCTTCGACACGCGGTGAGCACGCGTGAGGTTGGTCGTGAAAATGCCGGCTGCGAGACCATAGGCCGTGCTATTGGCTTTTTCGATCGCTTCCTGTTCGGAGTCGAACGTGTCCACCGACAGCACCGGGCCGAACAGTTCCGTCGTGATGCTGTCGGCATGTTCGACGCCGGTGCAGTCCAGAATCGTGGGCGCGTAGTAATACCCGTCGCGCTCCAGCTTCTTTGCGCCGGCGAGCACTTTGGCGCCTTGACGCACGGAGCTCGCGACGACCGCCTCGATGTTGCGAAGCTGCCGCTCGGTGCATAGCGGCCCGTACTCCGTGTCCATCTCGTTGGGCAAACCCACGCGAATACGCGAAACGCGTTCGATCAGCAGCGCAAGGAACCGCTCCTTGACGGAGGCCTCGATCAGCAGACGCGAACCCGCCACGCAGCTTTGGCCGCTCGCCGCGAAGATCGCGGCGACCTGTGCATTCACCGCGCTCTGAATATCGGTATCGGCGAAGACGATGAACGGCGACTTTCCGCCGAGCTCCAGCGAGACCTTGGCGAGATTGTTGGCCGTGTTCCTCACGATATGGCGCGCAGTCTCGGGGCCACCGGTGAAGGCGACCTTGTCCACGCCGGGGTGGCTGCTCAGCACCGCACCGCATTCCGGGCCGAAACCGGTAATGACGTTGACGACGCCCGCCGGAAATCCCGCCTCGTGCACGAGGCGCGCGAACTCGAGCAACGGACCTGGCGCTTCCTCGGACGCCTTGAGCACCACCGTGCAGCCGGCGGCGAGGGCCGGCCCGACCTTGACCGCGGACAGGAACAGCTGGCTGTTCCAGGGCACGATCGCGGCGACCACGCCGACGGGCTGCCGTTCGAGCCAGACCTGCATGTCGGGCTTGTCGACGGGGATGCTGCTGCCTTCGAGCTTGTCGGCAACGCCCGCGTAGTAGCGGTAATACTCGGCGACATAGGCGATCTGGCTCGACGTTTCCCGGATGATCTTGCCGGTATCGTTCGTTTCAATTTCAGCGAGTCGCGGCGCAGCCTGTTCGACGAGATCGGCGAGCTTGTACAGCAGCTTGCCGCGCGCCGATGCGGAAAGACCGGCCCAGCGCGGATCGGTCAGCGCGCGGCCGGCCGCCGTCACCGCGCGATTGACCTCGTCGGTGCGGGCTTCCGGCATCTGCGCCCACACGGTGCCGGTCGCGGGATTCACGCTGCCGAACGTCGCGGCGCCGGGCTCGAACCGGCCGTCGATATACAGCTGAAAATGCACATTCATGGCATCAGGACCTCATTGAAACGCCGGCATCACGTCATGGATCATCCGCTCGAGGGAAGCCTTCTTGCGCTCGAAGCTCATGCCGGTGTCGATCCAGAACGAGTACTCGTCGAAGCCGAGCGCTTCGTAAGCCTTCAGACGCGAAATGACCTCCGCGGGCGTGCCGATGACGTTGTTCTTGCGCATCGCGTCCGGCGTGTAGAACGGGTGAGCGGCGATTTCTTCGCTGCTCAGCGGCTTGATCATGCCGCGGCTGATCGGACGCTCGTTCTTGAACCACGCGCCAAAGTAGTTGTAGAACACGTTGACTTCGTCGGCGGCCAGTTGCGCGTCGTCCTCGCTGCTGGCCACATAGGTGTGACGCAGCAGCATGATCTGCGGGCGCGGCACGTTGCTGAACTTCTCGCACGCGGCGTTGAAGTGGCCGACGAGCTTCTCGACTTCCTCGTCGCCCAGGTGCAGCGGCGTGACCTGCACGTTGCAGCCGTTGGCCACGGCGAACTCGTGGCTGTTCGGGTCGCGCGCGGCCACCCAGATCGGCGGATGCGGTTGCTGCAGCGGCAGCGGCGACGAAGTCGTCGACGGGAATTTCCAGAACTCGCCTTCGTGCGCGTAATCGCCTTCCCACAGCTTCTTCACGGCCGGAATGAGTTCGCGCATGCGCTGGCCCGCGCCCCATGCATCGAGCCCCGGCATCAGGCGCTCGTATTCGAACGAGTAGGCGCCTCGCGCGATCCCGAGTTCGAGACGGCCGCCCGTGATGATGTCGGTCATCGCGGCTTCGCCGGCGAGCTTGATCGGATGCCAGAACGGTGCGATGACGGTGCCCGTGCCGAGCCGCACGCGCTTCGTCTTGTTCGCGAGATCGGCGAGATTGATGAACGGATTGGGCGCGATCGTGAAGTCCATGCCGTGGTGCTCGCCGGTCCAGACGGCGTGCATGCCGCCGCGATCGGCGATCTGGCACAGCTCGACCATCTCGTCGTACAGCTGCTTTTGGCTGGTCTGGTCGGAGACGCGCTCCATGTGAACGAAAAGCGAAAAACGCATGATGTGACCTTTCAGGAAAGAAGCGGGCGGACGGTGCCGGTGCTGTGGTCGCCGAAGTAGAGGCCGTAGCTCTTCAACTGGCTCTCCTTGCGATAGCGCCCGAGCATGCTGGCCAGTGCGCTGTCCTGGAACGCTTCGGTCTCGATGTCGTCGAGGCTCACGAATTCGCCCGCGACGGCAACTTCGTCCGGTGCGCTGCAGAGGAACGAGATGTACTGGTAGTGCGTTTCAGTATTGTTGTAGACCGAATAGATGAAGCTTGCCGATGCGTCCGGCTGGTATTGCCTGAAGATGTCGGTGAGCGCCTTGTCGGCGCCTTCGTTGCCGATCTCCTTCGCAGGCAGTGCCCACTTGTTGTCGGCAGACTTGACCATGAGCACTTTGTCGTCACGCGTGATGATCGCGCTCACGATGACCTTCGGCCCGGCGATGACTTCGGCCGACAGCTTGGCTGGCGTGAAATAGCCGCCGCGGTAGTAGCCGAGGCCCGCATACCCTGCTGAATGGAACGCCTCGACCTTGCCGATAAGGAGTGCGTGATCGCCCGCATCGATCACCGCGTGCGTCGTGCAGTCGAACCATGCGCTGACGCCGTCGATGAGCGGATTGCGCTGGGCGCTTAGGTGCCAGTCGACCTTCGCGAAGCGATCGTCGCTGGGCCGGGCAAAGGTGTTGGACAGTTCCTTTTGCCCTTCGGCGAGGATATTGATCGCGAAATGGCCCGTGGTGGAAAACGTCTGGAAATTGCTCGACGTCTTCGCGATGCTCACGAGCAGCAGCGCGGGGTCCAATGACACGGACGAGAACGAATTCGCTGTGAAGCCGAGCGGCTGGCCATCGTCGCGAGCCGTGGTGACGATCGTCACGCCGGTCATGAACGCGCCGAACGCATCGCGCAACTCCCGCGTATTGATCGTCGGGGCTTCCTGGCTGGTTGCTTGGCTCATATCACACTTCCGATTTCAGGTTTACCGCCTGTGGCTCGGTCTGCAACCAGGCACGCAGGGCGCGATTGACTTCTTCGGGCGCCGTGAGGTTCACCATGTGGCGCTCGTTCTCGATCACGACGGCCTTACCGTCATGCGCAGCCTGCGCCATCTGCATGGCCATCTCCGGTGTCGAATTCGGGTCATCCGACCCGGTGAGCACCAGAGCCGGGCAGGCAATCCTGTGCCAGCCGTCGGCATACACGTCGTCGCCCTTCGCGAACGCCGTGTACGCCGTGGCGTAGCCCGCCAGGTCGACGGACTGCAGCCATGATTCGACCTTTTGCGCAGCGGCTTGCTGTGCTTCCTCGGCATTGAACCAGCGTCGCAGCGGGGTTTCCACGTCGATGGTTCCCGAGCGCAGTTCGGCGGCGCGTTGCAGGACGGCTTCGCGCGCCTCCGCCGTGCGGCGGTACACGCCATTCAGGACTGCCACGCGTTTGACAAGATCAGGCCGCGTGACGGCAACGCCGGCGGCAATCAGCGAGCCCATCGAGTGGCCGGCCAGGTTGACGGGGCCGACCTGAAGCGCTTCGATGAACTCGATCGCCCACTGCACGAACTGCTGCAGGTCGGCGTCGGCGTCGAGCGCGTCGCTCGTGCCGTGGCCCGGCATGTCGACCGAGATCACGCGGAATTCGTGCGACAAGTCGTCGATTTGCGGATACCACGCACTCGCCTGCATGCCCACGCCGTGAATCAGGACCAACGGTTCGCCGGCACCCTGATCGAGACAGTGGGCGATGCGGTTATTTGACAGCGGCAGGGTTCTTGACGTCATTTCCGAGCTCTGCGAGGTCTGTGTAGCGGTCGCCAATGCGGTGATGCGGACGGCCGGCGGTGGCGGCGCCAATGGCAATGACCAGTTCGTCGGCCGCCGGCGCGTCGGGAATCGCAAACTGGAGCGTCAGATAGTGCGAGCGGCGGCCCTCGTCGTTCTTGTCCATCATCGGGATCAGCAGCGGCGCATTGGCCGGGCCGCGGGTGTTGTTGAACGCGAGGTACGACTTCGCGCCGACGGCCGTGCGATAGGTGTTGCCGAAGTGCAGCGTGTGGATCAGCGCGGACGCATGCTCGATTTCACCGTCGAGGCCGACGATCGCACTCTTGCCGAACGCTTCGACGGCTTCGCCCGAACCGGCTTCGTCGAGGATCAGCTTGGTCAGGTGTTCGCTGAGTTGCGGCGCGAGCGCGCGAATCTCCGGCGACAGATCCTCGACATAACCGCGGCCTGCCCACGGGTTCTTGATCACAGCGGCCGCCCCGATCATCTTCAGCGGCTTTGCAGCGACCCTGTCGCCATCGACGTAGACGGTTTCGACATGGAGGACGGATTTCCGAATCAGGCTCATGGCACCTTCCTTTCGTGCGTTGATTGTGGAGTTTATTGTGGTATACCATGTTACGGCATGCCATGAGTGTTAACCCTTGCCGGAAAAATTCTCGAGAGTGGAGGTGGAAAATGACTGCGTACTGGATTGCTCACGTGACGGTGCTTGATCCCGCGAAATACAAGGACTACACGGAAATCGCGCCGCAGGCGTTCAAGAAGTTCGGCGCCGTGTTCCTGGCGCGAGGAGGCGCGTCGCAGGTTCTGGAGGGGGAGTCGTTCGAGCGCCACGTGGTGATCCGGTTTGCCGATATGCAAACGGCGCTCGCCTGCTATCACTCGCCCGAATATCAGGCGGCCAAGTCAAAGCGGGACGGGCATTGCAGGGCGCAGGTCGCGATCGTCGAGGGCCTGGGGGACTGATGACGCTACGACGCCGTCGATATGGAAAGCGCGATGACAGTTAGGTCATAATATGGCATTCCATGTCTGCAGCCGGCTCGTGCCTGGTTGCAGGCCAAATATCCGTTTCCAGAGTGCCGCCCATGCAAGACCTCAAAATCGACCGCAATGCCAAGACCTTGCGCGAACTGACGCTCGACAAACTGCGCGGTGCGATCGTCCAAGGGTATTTCCGGCCGGGCGCGCGCCTCGTCGAGCGCACGCTGTGCGATGAGCTCGGCGTGAGCCGCACGGTGGTGCGCGAGGTGCTGAGACATCTGGAGACCGAAGGGCTGGTCGAGACCGTGTCGCGACAAGGGCCCGTCGTGGCGCGGCTCGATCCGGCGCAAGTGGGCGAGATCTATGAGTTGCGCGGCCTGCTCGAAGCCAATGCCGCGCGAGCATGTGCCGAGAGCGCGACGCCCGAAGTCGTGCAGCAACTGCGCGAGACCCGCGCAATTATCGAAGATGCGTTCGAAAAGCGAGAGCTGCCGCGCGTGCTCGAGTACACCGAGCGCTTCTACGAAACGCTGTTCGAAGCCGCCGGGAAGCAGGTGTCGCTGACGGTCGTCAAGACACTGAACGCGCGCATCAACCGGTTGCGCGCGCTGACCATCGCGATGCCGGGGCGCGGCGGCGACTCGAACAGCGAGATGAACCGGTTGCTCGACGCAATCGAGCGGCGCGATGGCGACGCGGCTTCGGCAGCGTCGGCCGCACACATCAAGCGGGTTTCCGAGCTGGCGTTGTCGGCGCTCGCCCAACAGGACGAGGCCGCGGGCGATCGCTAAGGGGTTTCGCAGCGCGAGATTCGACGCGCGTGGTTTGACATGGAAGGCCGCCGGCACAAAACGCCGGCGGCCTTTTGTTTTGCCTGCTGATTCGACTCATGGTATTCCATAATACGATGGTCGTTGTTGTGAGTCATAAGATGGAATACCATAATCTCATCAGGTAACGCAGCGATCACGGGAGAACGCCATGGCTGAGTCGATGACCGGACAAACCGCGGAAGAGGTGTTCGACACGCTCGGGTTCCGCCGCGCGCTCGGCGCGCGCGCCCATGTGGGCGCGATTCTGGAACATCGCGACGGGCTTGTGCTCGTTGACACGGCGCAAGGTCTGCGGTTGCCGACCGGCATCACGCTCGAGCCGGCGAGTGACCCGGCGAGCCTGCGCGGCGTGCTCGCGAAGCTCGGCCTCAACGCGCATCTCGACTTCCTGTTTGCCGTGTTCGAGGCGGGCGGCGAGCGGGAGCCGGGCGTACACATCTATTACCGCGGTCGCGTGATTCACACCGGTTCGCCCTGGTTCGACGACAGCATCCGCATCGTGCCGCTCTGGCAGATCCCGTGGAACGAAATCACCGACGCCGCCGTGCGTTCAATGCTCGAACGCTATGTGCGCGAACGCAGACAGGACGCGTACGGCATTTATGTCGGCGATACGGAAGCCGGAACGGTGCAGACGCTTGCACTTGCGCATTGAGGGCCTCTGCCGAAATCTGAGCGCCACGCGTGAGCTGCACTGGAGCGACGCGGCGAAGAGATGAAAAACAAGATCATGAAGCCGGCGCGGCTTGCGCCGCCGGCCTGAATACGTGTTTTTGAATGGCCACCGTCCCGGTGGTGGCGACGCGCAACCGTTTCCCTTGGAGAGAGACCATGAGCAGCAGAGGCATCCCACGTTTTGTATCGTCGCGTTTGGCATACTTCGCACCTTTGGCCGCACTCTGCGCGACGACGCTGGCCGTTGCACCGGCATCGGCCGCGGAGCCGATCGTGTTCACGAGCTGGGGCGGCACGACACAATCGTCGCAACAAAAGGATTGGGCGCAGCCCTTCACGCAGGCGAGCGGCGTCAACGTGCTGATGGACGGACCGACCGACTACGGCAAGCTCAAGGCGATGGTCGACAGCGGTAACGTCAACTGGGACGTGGTGGACGTGGAGGGCGACTTCGCCTACGCGGCCGCGCAGGCTGGTCTGGTCGAGCCGATCGATTACTCGGTGGTGAAGAAGGACGACCTCGACTCGCGTTTCTCGACGAGCCATGCGGTGGGAAGCTTCTACTATTCGTTCGTGCTTGGCTTCAACAAGTCGAGCTTCAAGGGCGCGCAACCGCAGTCGTGGGCCGACCTGTTCGATACGAAGAAATTCCCCGGCAAGCGCACGCTCTACAAGTGGTCCGCGCCCGGCGTACTCGAAATCGCGCTTCTGGCCGACGGCGTGCCGGCGAACAAGCTCTATCCGCTCGACCTCGATCGAGCGTTCAAGAAGCTCGACACGATCAAGGGCAACATCGTGTGGTGGAGCGGCGGCGCGCAATCGCAGCAACTGCTCGCGTCCGGCGAGGCGCCGATGGGCATGTTCTGGAACGGGCGCCTGCATGCCCTCGCGCAGACCGGCGTACCTGTCGGCATTTCGTGGAACCAGAACCTGACGGCTGCCGACATGCTCGTGATTCCCAAGGGCGCGAAGCACAAGGCCGAAGCGATGAAGTTCCTCGCGGCGGCCACGAATGCCCAGGCGCAGGCGAAGTTCGCGGCGGATACGGGTTACGCGCCGGTCAACGTGAAGTCGGCGGCGATGATGCCCGCCGCGGTGGCGAAAACGTTGCCGGATCAATATAAGGACTCGCAGATCAACCTGGATATGAAGTACTGGGCCGATCATCGCGATGCAATTGCGAAGCGCTGGTATGCGTGGCAATCGAAGTAGTCCGAATCGAAGTCATCGCAATCGAAGCAGGCATGCGTCGACCCGGCGATGACGCAGGCGGCGCATAGCAGAAACAGGAGAAATGCAGGAGACACCATGCCAAACGTTCTGAGTTCCGTCGCGCATCCACCGGCGAAGACCACACGCCGGCGGCCCGACTGGCGCAACATCCGCTTGTTGGTCCCGGCGATGTTGCTTCTCGCGATTTTCTTCTTGCTGCCCGTGCTGTCGCTGCTGTTGCGTAGCGTGCTCGAGCCCGCGCCCGGCTTGCAAAACTACGTGCAGCTGCTCGGTTCGACCACGTACTTGCGCGTGTTCGGGAACACGTTTCTGGTCGCGACCGTCGTGACGGTGGTGACCGTCGCGATCGGTTTTCCGACGGCCTGGCTGCTCGCAATCGCGCCACGAAAGTTGAGTTCGATACTGTTCTCGATCCTGCTGCTGTCCATGTGGACCAACCTGCTGGCACGTACGTTTGCGTGGATGGTCCTGCTGCAGGCAACTGGCCCGATCAACCGGATGTTGATGGCGATCGGCATCATCAACGAGCCGCTGGCGCTGGTGAACAACCTTGTCGGCGTGACGATCGGCATGACCTACATCATGCTTCCGTTCCTGGTGATGCCGCTGCATGCGACGCTGCGCAGCATCGACCCGTCCACGCTGCGAGCGGCGGCGGTTTGCGGCGCGAGCCGCTGGCAGGCCTTCTGGCGCATCCTCGTCCCGCTCGCGATGCCCGGCATTGCGTCGGGCGCGTTGATGGTATTCGTGATGGCGCTCGGCTACTTCGTGACACCCGCGTTGCTCGGCGGCGCGCAATACATGATGCTGGCCGAACTCATCGCGCAACTCGTTCAACAACTGCTGAACTGGGGGCTTGCCGGCGCAGCCGCACTGGTGCTGCTCGCGGTGACGCTTTCGCTTTATGGGCTTCAGCTGCGCTTCACGGGTGCAGCGCGTGCCGGTATGGGAGGTCGCTGACATGTTGCTGGATTTCGACCGTCTGGGTGCGTTGCGCTGGCTGTTGCTGGCAGTCGGTGGCGCGGTCACCCTGTTTCTTCTGCTCCCGATCCTGTTCATTGTCGCGCTGTCATTCGGCGATTCGCAGTGGCTGATCTTCCCGCCCCCGGGCTGGACGCTGGATTGGTACCGCCAGTTGTTCACCGATGCAGGCTGGCTCGATTCGCTGATGACGAGCGCCAAGCTTGCAGTCATCGTGACCGTGCTGTCGGTGCTGATCGGCTTTCTCGCATCGCTGGCGCTGGTGCGCGGCAAGTTCCGTGGGCGCGCTGCCGTGCAGGCATTCTTCCTCACGCCGATGGTGCTGCCGGTGGTGGTGCTGGCCGTGGCGCTCTATGCATTCGTGCTGCGCGTTGGCCTGGACGGCACGATGACGGGCTTCGTGATTGGCCACCTGATCATCGCGTTGCCGTTCTCGATCATTTCGATCAGCAATTCCCTGGCGAGCTTCGACACCGCACTCGAAGACGCTGCGTTGATCTGCGGTGCGTCGCCGCTCGAAGTCAAGCTGCGCGTCACGATACCCGCGATTCGGCTGGGCTTGTTCGCGGCCGCGATCTTCTCGTTTCTCGCGTCATGGGACGAAGTGGTGGTATCGATCTTCATGTCGAGCCCGACCTTGCAGACGCTCCCCGTACGGATCTGGGCGACGCTGCGCCAGGACCTGACGCCTGTTGTCGCAGCAGCCTCTTCGCTGCTGGTCGGATTGACGACTGTTTTGATGTTGGCGGGCGCGCTGCTGCGCCGCGCACGATAAATGAGGTGACCGAGCCATGACTGCCGCATTCCTGCAAATCCAGCGCCTGCGCAAGACCTACGACGATGTCGTCGCGATCGACCAGGTATCGCTCGATGTCCGAAAGGGCGAATTCATGACGTTCCTGGGGCCGTCGGGCTCAGGCAAGAGTACAACGCTTTATATCGTGGCCGGTTTTCAGGAGCCGACCGAGGGCCGGGTTTTGCTCGATGGCAAACCCCTCCTCTCTGTTGCGCCGAACAAACGCAATATCGGTATGGTGTTCCAGCGCTACACGCTGTTTCCGCATTTGACCGTGGGCCAGAACGTGGCATTTCCGTTACGGGTTCGCCGCCAGCCGGAATCGGAAATCAAGCAGAAGGTCGAGAAGATGCTGGAGCTCGTCCATCTTTCGGAGTTCCGCGACCGCATGCCGGCGCAGTTATCCGGCGGGCAGCAGCAACGCGTGGCGATCGCACGGGCGCTCGCCTATGATCCACCGGTTCTGCTGATGGACGAACCGCTGTCGGCCCTCGACAAGAAGTTGCGCGAGGAGATCCAGCTTGAACTGCGCCGCATTCATCAGGAAACCGGCGTCACCATTCTCTACGTGACGCACGACCAGGAGGAGGCGCTGCGCCTGTCGGACCGCATTGCCGTGTTCAACAAGGGTTGCATCGAGCAATGCGGCACGGGTGAGGAACTCTATGCCAATCCCGCTTCACGTTTTGTCGCAAACTTCATCGGCAATTCCAATTTTCTTCCGGTACGTGTCACATCGAGCAGCACGGCTCAATCGAGCGCCGTGTTTCCGAGTGGCCACGCAGTGGCAACCGCGGGCAATTCCGCCCTCGCCGTCGGCGGAGATGGCACGTTGATGGTTCGCCCCGAGCAGATGCGCATCCGTGCGGCCAATGCGGTGCAAGGCACGGTCGGCTTGCCGGTGACCGTTCGCGACATCACGTATCTTGGCGATGCGATGCATTATTCGGTAACGACTCCGTGGGAGCAGGAAATATCTGTCCGGATGCCTGCCGGCGATCATCGGGACAGCGGCATTGTCGTCGGTACGCATGCGCTGGTGGACTGGGACGCACGCGACGTGCGTCTGTTTGCGCAGGCATGAACCGGTAGTCGACGATGCACGAATCATTTCCATCCTTGAAGGTCGAGCGCAGCAAGACCACGCTGAGGGAGCTCGCCCTCGAGAAAATGCGCACGGCCATTCTTGACGCGCGCTTCCTGCCGGGCGATCGGCTTGTCGAGCGGACCTTGTGCGAAGAACTGGGTGTGAGCCGTACCGTCGTACGCGAGGTGTTGCGCCACCTGGAAGCGGAGGGGCTCGTCGACACGGTGCCTAACCAGGGGCCCATTGTCGCTGTGCTCGATCTCGACAGGGCAGCCGAGATCTACGAAATTCGGGGCTTGCTGGAGGGGGAGGCCGCTTCAGCGTGTGCGCGGTATGCCGATGAACGGACGATTGCGGATCTGGAAGAACTGA
Source organism: Burkholderia sp. Bp8963 (assembly GCF_003854275.1). Lineage (GTDB taxonomy): Bacteria > Pseudomonadota > Gammaproteobacteria > Burkholderiales > Burkholderiaceae > Burkholderia. The sequence continues at coordinate 948 of NZ_QTQP01000067.1, read as the reverse complement.
TCGACCGGATCCGGGATGCATTCGAAAGTCAGGACTACCGCAGCGTTCGGACGCTTACCTCTTCCTTTTACGAGCGCATGTTCGTCGCAGGGAAAAAGCAGGTCGCGTGGGAAATCGTGCAGTCCCTGATGGCGCGGATCAACCGCCTGAGAGCGATGACGATTGCGTCGGACGACCGTGGGCGCCAGGCGGTTCAGGAGATGCGCCAGATTCTGTCGGCGATACGGGCCGGGAACGCGGCGGGTGCGCGCGAGGCCGCGATTGCACATGTCAGCAGGGTCGCCGAAATTGCCCGAACCCTGCTGGGGGAAGGGCACGAGCACGCAATGTGGAAACACGCTGGATGATGGCGTGCACCTGTCGATCAGGTTGACTGAATTTGCAATGCATGACCCGGCTTCGGAGCGTCGTGGCAGTCGACATGCCGCTCCGTGGCCGGATTTCATATTGGATCACCAATACATTTCTCTGCCAGGCAAGGAACGATAATGGAATTTGCAAGCTCGTTAAAGGATCCGGCGCTGTTTCGCCAGCAAGCATACGTGAACGGCCAATGGCAGGCCGCAGCGAGCGGCGAAACCTTCGAAGTCCTGGACCCGGCGACGGGAGGCGTCGTTGGTACTGTGCCGGCGATGGGCGCGGCCGAGACGCGCCAGGCGATCGACGCCGCGAACGCCGCTTGGCCGGCATGGCGCAAGAAGACCGCAAAGGAACGCGCGGCGATCCTGCGCAAGTGGCACGACCTGATGATGGAAAACGCCGACGACCTCGCGCTGATCCTGACGACCGAGCAAGGCAAGTCGCTGGCCGAAGCGAAGGGTGAGATCGGCTACGCGGCGTCGTTCCTCGAGTGGTTCGCGGAAGAAGGCAAGCGCGTGTACGGCGACACGATCCCGACGCCGGCGAACGACAAACGCATCGTCGTGACGAAGGAAGCGATCGGCGTGT
>NZ_QTQP01000066.1 GCF_003854275.1 Burkholderia sp. Bp8963 | reverse complement strand
AGCCGCCTTGTGCACGCATGCTGGTCTCGAGCGCAGCGCGGCCCCGGCTTGCAGCGCCCGACGACGTCGCGTCGCCTGAGTTGACCTCATTTAACCGCTGCAAACCGTCTGCCGCCCAGACTCCTAGGCCCCGTCACCGCGCCGCCAGCGCGAGCCGCGCCACCTCCGCGAAATAGCGCGCGCCGATCGGCAGGATGTCGTCGTTGAAGTCGTACGTCGCGTTGTGCAGCGGCACGCTGCCCTTTTCCCGCGCGTCGCCGTTGCCGATGAAGATGAAATTGCCGGGCACGACCTGCAGGAATGCGCCGAAGTCTTCCGAGATCATCATCGGCTGCACGTTCGCGTCGACGTGGTGCGCGCCCATGATGTTCGTCGCCGCCGCGACCGCGACATCGACGTACTCCGGCGAGTTCACGGTCGGCGCGAACTCGTGCGTGTACGCGAAATCGCATTCGACGCCGTGCATCCGGCAGATCCCTTCACTCACGTCGCGCATGCGCGTCTCGAGCAGTTGCTGCACGTCGGGCGAGTAGCTCCGCGTGTCGCCCTTGATCGTCACATTGGACGGGATCACGTTGCGCAGCCCGTCGGTGAGGATCTCCGTGCAGGAAATCACGGCCGGCAGGCCCGGATCGAGATTGCGCGAGATGATCGTCTGCAGGCCGAGCACGATCTGCGCGGCGATCACGATCGGGTCGACACCCATGTGCGGACGCGCGGCATGCGTGCCGCGCGCCTTGATATGGATCACGAAGTTGTCCTCGCTCGCCATGATGCCGCCTGGCCGCGTCGAGAACGAGCCGGCCGGCATGCCCGGCATGTTGTGCGCGCCGAAGATCGCGTCCACCGGAAAGCGCTCGAACAGGCCGTCCTTGATCATCGCCTTCGCGCCGCGGCCGTGCTCCTCCGCGGGCTGGAAGATGAACCGCACCGTGCCGTCGAAATCGCGCTGCTCCGACAGCAGCCGCGCGGCGCCGAGCACCATCGCCATGTGACCGTCGTGCCCGCACGCGTGCATCTTCCCGTGCGTGCACGATGCATACGCGCGATCCGGCGCGTTCTCGACGATGTTCAGCGCGTCCATGTCGGCGCGCAGGCCGATCGTCCACGGCCCGTCGCCACAGGTCAGGCTCGCGACGACGCCCGTGCCGCCGATGCCGCGATGGACCTCGAGGCCGAAGCCCGCGAGCACGCTCGCGACGTAATCCGACGTGGCCACCTCCTCGAATCCGGTCTCCGGGTTGCGGTGAAAGTGATGGCGCCAGTGCTTCAGCTTCGATTGCAGCGTGTTTTCCATGCTCGACATGTCCTTGTAAGGCCGGCGTTGCCGGCGGCCCCCGGCGCCTGCGCACGCATCGGAGCGATCCGCACGCAAGCTGATTGACCGGGTGTCTTCCATCAAAATAATATTTCAGGCAGCCTTGAATATCGGCGCAATCTTGCGGCCGTTATTGCAAGAAAATTTCATCCCGACACGCATTTCCCGCCCCATGACGACCACGCTCGACAATTTCGACCTGAAGCTGCTGACGGAAATCCAGCGCGACGCGCACACGCCGCAAAGCGAGCTGGCTGCGCGCGTCAACCTGTCGCCTGCCGCGGTCAACCGCCGGCTGCGGCGCCTCGCGGACGACGGCGTCATCGATCGCTATACGGCGATCCTCGCGCCCGAGAAGGTCGGCTATCCGCTGACGATCGTCAGCACGATCGAAGTCGAAAGCGAGCAGATCGATCTGCTCGACGCGATGAAACGCACGTTCGAAGCGTGCCCGCAGATCCAGCAGTGCTACTACGTCGCCGGCGAGTGGGACTTCGTGCTGATCTTCTCGGTCCGGCACATGGAGGAGTACACCGACCTGACGCGCCAGCTCTTCTTCGCGAACAACAACGTGAAGCGCTTCAAGACGCTCGTCTGCATGAGCCGCGTCAAGGCCGGACTGGACATTCCCGTCGCTCCGGCGGCGTGACGTGACCGCGGTCGCCGCCGCAGCCGCTTTCGTCATTGTTCTGATGAGGTGGGTGTCGTCATCGTGCTTGCCGCATCGTGACGACGCTGCTGCATCGCTCAGGCGATCGCGCGCTCGCGCCACGCCGCCTGGCGTGCAAGCACGGCTTCCGCGGTTTCGCCGACCAGTTCGCGATAGGTGGCCGGCGCGGTCGCGCCTTCGGTGTTGATCAGCAGCACGCGGGACGTGCGGTCGAGGCCGACCTTCGCGGCGAGATCCGGATTCCTCATCAATACCGTGAGACCGGCCAGGCCCGCGACGCCCGATTCGCCGGCGACGATCGGCGTATCGCCTTCACGCCCCGCCGCCAGCACGCGCATCGCGTCCACTGCGTCGTCGTCGCTGATCGTCATGAAATCGTCGACACCCGGCTGCAGGAATCGCCATGCGAGCGGCGACGTCTCGCCGCATGCCAGGCCGGCCATCACGGAGTCGACCGATCCCGTCGCGCGCGACGCCTGGCCGGCCAGCGCGCTCTGATACAGGCAATCGGCCTGCTTCGGCTCGACGACGACGAATCGCGGCCGATTCGCGCCGTGGAACTCCCACAGATAGCTGACGATCCCCGCCGCGAGCCCGCCCACGCCGCCCTGCAGGAACACGTGCGTGAAGGCCGGCCGATCGGGCTGGCTGCCGCTCTGCTCGACGAGTTCCGCCGCAATCGTGCCGTAGCCTTGCATCACGTCGCGCGGAATCTCCTCGTAACCGTCGTACGACGTATCCGACACGACATGCCAGCCGTGCGCGGCGGCGAGCGTCGCGGCCTCCTCGACCGACTCGTCGTAGTTGCCGGCGATCCGGACGATCTCGGCACCATACGCGGCAATCGCCTGTTCCCGCTCGACGCTCACGTTCGCATGCAGCACGATCACGCAGCGGCAGCCGAGCGTCTGCGCGGCGGCCGCGAGCCCTTTGCCGTGATTGCCGTCCGTCGCGCTGATCACCGTGAAATGCGTCAGCAGCTCGCGATAGCGTCCTTCGAACAGCGCGCGCGGATCGAGATCGTGGCTGGGCCACAAGCGCAGGATCAGGCGCACGAGCGCAATCGGCGCGCCCAGCGCCTTGAAGCTGCCCAACACCGAGCGGGCCGACTCGTCCTTCACGCAGAGGCTGCCGATACCGAGGCCAGCCGCCAGGCCGGGCAATGCATGCAGCGGTGTCGCGTCCGGCACGATCTTGTCCCAGCACGAAAGCCACGCGCGGCTTTCCTGTGCGTGCTCGATATTCAGGATGCCTTTCAGTTCTTCGGGGTACGGGATGCGCGTTGCGCGCGGATTGGCTGCCAGCATGGCTGTGAGACTCCAACAATGAGGTAAGGGGATGGTTCGAAACCGCGCTCGATGCTCGACGCTCAACGCTCAACACGCGGCGAGCCGCGCGAGCACGACGTCCAGCAGCACGTTCGCGCCGTCGACGAGCTGCTCGTCGTCCGTGTGTTCGCGCGGGTTGTGGCTGATGCCGCCGCGGCTCGGCACGAAAATCATCGCGGCCGGCGCGATGCGCGCGATCACGTTGATCACGTTCGGCTCGATGCGCAGCATGCCGATCGTCGCGAGCGTCGTGCCGGTCGCAACCGCGAGTTCGCGCATCCATTCGACGACGAGGTCGCGCCCCGCGCGAGCAGTCGCGCCCCATCCAGTTGCAGTGAAGGGGATGACGGTGCGGGGGTTTTCATCGGGTGTCTCCATGGTCACAACGCGTATCCGGCAAGGGTGCGGGATCTGATCGAGACAAAATGTTATTTCAGGGGGTGCGATATTTCGACGCGAAATCGCGGAGCGAATCGGAAGATTCTTGCGTTCTTCGCGGGCTTTTCTGAACTCGGTCTCGGCGCCCGATCCTGGTCCGCCCGAAGCGACGACGTACGCATGCGTCGCGCGCTATCCCGCCGTTGTTGCATCGCCGCCCATCGGCATTCCGGCGAGTTGAATCGCGACTGATAAGTAAAACCGATTGCCCCGGTCGGAAATCCGACTTGGACGCCGCGCGCCGCGGCGAGCACAATCTCGGCCATCGCAATCGAATAAAACCCTGATCCTTCATACCTGAGTTTTCGTGGCGCCCGCTGTAACCCGATGTGCGTGGCCATGCTCTTGAATAAAAAGGAAAAGGCGCGCACTCGTGCTTGAAATGCCTGCAAGAACCGCATGTTGCGTGTGGGACCGTTTTGCCACACGACCTATCCCCCTCCGCTGCGGCGTATGCCGCAAGCCGGCGAAGCGCGGCACGAACCGCAGCACGAAGCGCGGTGCGCCGCCTCCGACGCCACGACGCGATCACCGCAACACCGCCACTGCCCGACCCTCGAAAGGAATCTGACGTGTCGCAAGCCTCCGTCGTGCCGCTTCGGTCGCGCGATCGATTAGCCATTGATCCAAGAAAGCTGCTTTTCTCGATCAGCACTTTTATCGCGGCCGCACTGGTGCTGCTGATCTCGTTCACGGTCAGCTTCCCGCGCCCGTGGTGGGCGCTGCTGACCGTGTACGTGACCGCGCAGCCGATGGCCGGCGCGTTTCGTCCGAAAGTGATCTATCGCCTCGCGGGCATTGCCGCGGGTGCGGCGGTGACGATTGTCGTCGCGCCGAACCTGCAGAATTCGCCGGTGCTGCTGGTGCTGTGCCTCGCGCTCTGGATCGGGTTCTGCATCTACCTCGCGGTGCTCGACCGCACGCCGCGCGCATTCCTGTTCCAGATGGCGGCGTTCAGTTCCGCGGTCATCTGTTTTCCTTATCTCGACGACCCGACGAACATCTTCATCACCGCGATCTCCCGCGTCGAGGAAATGACGGTCGCGATCCTCTGCGTGACGATCACGCACATGGTCCTGAAGCCCGCCAACATCCGGCCGGTGATCCACGAGCGCGCGCTGTCCTTTCTCGACGATGCGTGCCGCTGGACCGCCGAAGCGTTCGGCACGCATCACACGCGCCTCGAGCACGAACATCGCCGCAAGCTCGCGGCCGACGTCACCGAGCTCGGCATGATCGCAACCAACCTGCCGTTCGACCAGCGCTTCGCACTCGCGACGCGCGACACGGTAACGGCGCTGCAGCATCGCCTTGCAGCGTTGCTGTCGATCGCGTCGGCCGCCGCCAACCGGCTCGACCAGCTGCGCTCGCTGAATTCGGTCGACGCGGAAACGTCGGCATTGATCGATTCGCTGATCGGCGACCTGAACGCGTCGCAGGAAGTCGGCGAAGCGCTCGACGACGACCTTGCCTCCCGCTGCCGCGCACTCGCGGCGAAACGCCTGCAAGAGCCGACCTGGACGTCGCTGCTCGCCGCGAGCCTGTTCGACCGCACGGCCGATTTCATCGACACGCTGCACGCCGCACGCGGCCTCGTGCGCACCTTCGCCGAAAGCGACGCCGAACTTGGGCACCACCTGCAGGCCTTCAACGGCGCCCGCCGTTTCCGGCTCGCGCGGGATCACGGCCTCGCGCTGCTCGCCGGCGCCGCGACGACGACCGCGATCATCCTCTATTGCGCGGTGTGGATCCTGCTCGCGTGGCCGAACGGCTCGGCCACCGCCGCGTTCGCTGCGCTCGTCACCTGCTCGTTCGCGGCACAAGACGATCCCGCGCCGGCGATCAGCCGATACCTGGTCGCGACGCTCACGACTTTCCCGCTGGCCGCGCTGTACCTGTTCGTGATCCTGCCGCGCGTCGACGGCGCCGGGATGCTGATCCTGACGCTTGCACCGGCCTTCGTCTGGATGGGCTACATCCAGGCCGATCCGGCGCGCACCGCACGCGCGCTTCCGATGTTCTCCTGCTTCATCGTCGCTATGGGCTTTCTCGATCGTTTCCAGGCCGATTTCGCGCTGTTCCTCAATACCGGGCTCGCGCAGGTCGGCGGCATCGTCACGACGCTCGTCGTGACCAAACTCTTCCGCTCCGCGAGCACGCGCTGGACCGCCTACCGGATCGTCCGCCAGAACTGGGCCGATCTCGCGCAGATGGCCGATCCGCATCGGCCGCTCGATGCGCCCACGTGGACCGCGCGCGCGGTCGACCGTCTCGGCCAGGTCGCGGCACGGATGGCCTTCGCGCATCCCGGCGATGCGCTGCACGCGGTCGACGGCCTGAGCGACCTGCGCATCGGCCGCAACATCATCCAGGTGCGGCAGGGGCTCGAGCACGGCGACGCGCACACGCGCGACGCGATCGAGGCGGCGCTCGAGGAAGTGTCGAACCTGTTTCGCGCGAGAGCCGACGCGCACCATCCGATTGCGGCGACAGCGCCGTTGCTGCGCGCGCTGAATCGCGCGATCGGCGCCGCCGCGCGCAATACGACCGGCCGCGACGACGCGACGCTGCTCGCGCTCGTCGGTATGCGCTGCAACCTGTTCCCGCATGTGCAACTGGTCGAAGGAGCGACACGATGATCGAGGAGATCCACATTTTCGGCATCTACATGCCGTCCGCGCTGGTCTGGGCCGCCATCGCGCTGCTCATCACGTTCCTGCTGCGCAGCACGCTGCTGCGCCTGCCGCTGCACGTGCTCCTCTGGCAACCCGCGCTGCTCGAGCTGGCGACGTTCTTCCTGCTCTGGTGGGGCATCGCCCATCTTGCAGACGCCTATTTCCCACACAGGATCCTCTCCTGACATGAAGCGAACCATTCCCCTGCTGCGCACCGCGCTGACGGCCGCGATCCTCGTCGCCATTCTCGGCGCGATCTACGGACTGTGGATCCGCTACCAGATCGAGCCGCTCACGCGCGACGGCAAGGTGCGCGCCGACGTCGTGCCGATCGCCCCGGACGTCAGCGGCCTCGTCACCGACGTGCGCGTGCACGACAACCAGAAAGTCACGAAGGGGCAGGTGCTGCTGGTGATCGACCCGTCGCGCTACCGGATCGCGCTCGAACAGGCCGACGCGAATCTCGCGAGCCAGCAGGCCGAACTCGACGAAGCGATTCGCGAGGACCGCCGCAACCGCGCGATGCCGGACGTGGTGCCAGCAGAATCGACCGACCAGGGGACGACCCGCGTCGAGAAGCTGCGCGCGGCCGTCGCGCAGGCTCGCTCCGCGCGCGAGCTCGCCGCGCTGAATCTCGAACGCACGCTCGTGCGCGCGCCGGTGGACGGCACCGTGACCAACGTCGGCCTGCTGCCCGGCGTGTACCTGAACGCCGGCAAGGGCGCGATGGCGCTCGTGAACGACGCATCGCTGCGCGTCGAAGGCTATTTCGAGGAAACCAAGATGCCGGCCATTCATGTCGGCGATCCCGCGAGCATCTACCTGATGGGCGTCGCGAGCGAAATCCGCGGCCATGTGCAAAGCATCGCCGGTGGCGTCGAAGACCGCGAGCGCGCCGGCAGCGACGCGCAGCTCGCCAACGTGAATCCCGCGTTCACGTGGGTGCGCCTCGCGCAGCGCATCCCGGTGCGCGTCGTCATCGATTCGATTCCGCCGGGCGTGCGGCTCGTGCCGGGGCAGACCGCGTCGGTCGAGATTCACGCGCGCGCCGGCGACGTCACGGTGCGCAGGAGCCTGCCATGGTGAGGCTGCGCAAGACCGTCGCCGCCGCGCTCTGCGTCGCGCTCGCCGCGTGCGCGGAGGTCGGGCCGGACTACCGGGTCCCGCCGGCCGCGCTCGTCAATGCGCCGGCTGCCAACGGCGCGTTCATCGCCGGCGCAGCGGTGTCGACGAACGATCCGCTGCCCGCTCAATGGTGGCGGCTCTTCAACGATCCGGTTCTCGACGGGCTCGTCGAAAAGGCGCTCGCCAGCAACGTCGATCTCCGCGCCGCGCAGGCGAATCTCGAGCGCAGCGACGCGCTGCTCGCGGCCACGCGCACGGCGCGCGAGCCGAGCGTCGCCGCAGACGCATCGACGAACTACACGCAGCAGTCCGCAGCATCGGTGCTGTCGCACGTCGAACCGCCACGGCACGAGATCTACAACATCGGCCTCACGATGAGCTACGACCTCGACCTGTTCGGCGGGATCCGGCGCGGCATCGAGGCAGCGTCCGCCGACAACGAGGCCGTCGTCGCAGCCCGCGATCTCGTGCGCGTCAACGTCGCCGCGGAAGTCACGCGCGCGTATTCGGACCTGTGCAACGCCGGTAACCAGCTCGATGTCGTGCAGCGCTCGATTACGGTGCAGCAGCGGCGCCTCGCGCTCACCCGCCAGTTGATCGCGCACGGCCGCACGCCGCCGTTCGAACAGCGCCGCGAGGAAGGCGGGATCGAGAGCAGCCGCGCGCAGCTCGCGCCGCTGCAGGCGCGCCGGCTGAACGCGGCGTTCCGCCTCGCGACGCTGACCGGACAACCGCCAGAAAACTACGACCGCACACTGCTCGCGTGCCACGCACCGCTCGCGCTGGCCCAGCCGATTCCGACCGGCGACGGGCGTGCACTACTGAAGCGGCGGCCCGACGTGCGTGCGGCCGAGCGCCGGCTCGCCGCGGCGACGGCGCGGATCGGCGTCGAAACGGCCGCGCTCTACCCGGACATCAAGCTTGGCGCGAGCATCGGCTCGGCCGGCGGGGCTGCGGCCTTCTTCACGCCGCTGACGAACCGCTTCGCGGTCGGCCCGATGGTCACGTGGGATCTGCATCGCAGCACGATTCGCGACCGCATCGCGGCCGCGCAGGCGGACAGCCGCGCGAGCCTCGCCCATTTCGACGCGACGGTGCTCACCGCGCTGCGCGAAACCGAAACCTCGCTCGATACCTATGCGGGCGCGCTCGACCGGCTGCAACGCCTCGAAGCATCGCGCGACGCGGCGCGCGCGGTGCTGGACCAGACCGACGCGCTCTGGCGCGGCGGCAAGATCGGCGGGCTCGTCGCGCTCGACGCCGAGCGCACCTGGCTTGCCGCCGAGACCGCCGTCGCGGCCGCCCGCCACGATGTGAACGACGATCAGATCGCGACGTTCCTGGCGCTCGGAGGCGGCTGGCAATGATGGAATCCGACTTCGTCATCGCGCGGCCGGCGCATAATGGCGCTCTGCCAGACCCACGCGATCAGCGACTCATCCCGCGCAACATGAAGTTCACGCAACGCAGCCCCCTTCTTCGCAACATCAGCTACCTGCTCGCGATCGACGAGCACCGCAATTTCACGCGGGCCGCCGAGGCGCTTCGCGTGTCGCAGTCGGCACTGTCGCAGAAAGTCCGCCAACTGGAGGAGGAGCTCGGCGCCCAGCTGTTCGACCGCAGCGGACGCGTAGTCCAGCTCACCGATTTCGGCAGCGTCTACCTCGAATACGTGCGCCGCGCGCACAACGACCTGCTCACCGCACAACGCGCGCTACACGACGTGCACGATCTGTCGCGCGGGCAGCTCCGGGTCGGCTTTACGCCGACTTTCACCGAATATCTCGTCGCGCCGGTGATCGAGCAGTTCCACGAGCGCTATCCGGGTATCGTGATCGAGATGACCGAAATGTCACTCGATGCGGTGGAAACCGCGCTCGGCGACGACCAGGTCGATCTCGCTTTCGGGTTCGTCGACGTGCGCTCCGATGAAATCGAAGCCGAGGCGCTGTTCCCGGAGCGGTTGATGCTCGTGGTCGGCCGCACGCATCCGCTCACCGCGCAGCGCGACCCCGTCACACCGAACCAGCTCGCCGAGACACCGCTCGCGCTGCTGACGACGAGTTTCGTGTCGCGCTTCTATATCGACAGCTATTTCCAGTCGTACGACATGCAGCCCAAGGTCGCGCTGCAGGCGAATTCGATCAGTGCGGTGCTGAAGATCGTGAGCCGCGGCAAGATCGCGACGATCCTGCCCGGCACCATCGAGTTCGAGCACCGCGACTTGCAGTATGTGCCGCTCGATCCGCCGTTCCCCGTGCGGACCGTCGCACTGCTGCGCCGCAAGGGTGCGTATCGCACCGTCGCGTCGACGGCGTTTGCCGAGACCGTGCGCGAAATGCTCGAGCAAGGCAGCCTGTCGTCGCTGCGCACGCTGACGACGCGCGGCGGGTCGTGACGTTCGGGTTCGTTGTCGGGCGGTGAACGATCCATTATCGACCATTCAAATTCGGATTCCGAATCTGATTGATCACGGCCCCGCGTGATCGATCTGTCGACCGGACCGACGCAGAACGGAAACGTCAATTCGTTTCACAAAATCTTCATCGAATTATCGATTTGCCTTATTGGGAAGATCGGAAATTCGCCTTGGACACGATTGCGGATTTCCTTCATCCTTTGAACATCGATTCCCGGTGAATCGGTCACGCCGAATCCTGGCGTTGAAGGCTCCAGCGCCTGTGTCGCACGTCCTGAAAAAATACGAAATCGTTTAATCGGAATCCTAAATGGCAAAGCATCTCATCATAAGCACCGCAATCGCATTCATTGCATTTTCCGGCGTCATCGCAAGCGCATCCGCACAACAACAGGCACCTTCCGTCATCCACCAGGAATCGGCACTGACGGCTGGCGGCGGCTCGCGTGCCGCCGACGCCGCTTCCGGTCCGGCCTATACGGCACAACTCCCTGCGCGCTCGAACGAGGCCGGCAATGGCGGTCGCGCCACCGCCGCGACGAAAGCGGTCGTCCCGGCCATCAACGCACCGGCCGGTCACGACGCCCCCCCTGAATCGCAATGTGTCGGTCCGGCGAGCTTCTGCAATCCCTACTTCGGCAGCTGATGCCGGTCGTGACGTCTCGCGGTTCCTCGACGTGAACGGCCTTTCAACGCCCCCTCCTTCCAAGAGCCATCGTGAACCATCTGTTCAGTGCGATGCGGGTCTTTCTCAAGGTTGCAGACACGCATCATTTTTCCCATGCGGCCAATCAGCTGAATCTGTCGCCGTCGCTGGTGACGCGCTATGTCGGCGATCTCGAGTCGCATCTGGGTGTCAAGCTGCTGCAGCGCTCGACGCGCAAGACCGTCCTGACCGAAATCGGCGTCCGCTATGCGGAGGGGTGCCGCGCGCTGCTGCTCGATCTCGCCGAGATCGAATCGCGCGCGACGCAGCAATCGAGCAAGATTGCCGGCGACCTGAACGTCGTCGTGCTCGACAGCCTGATGTCGCCGGAACTTGCGGGCCTGTTCGCCGAGTACCAGTCGCGCCACCCGGATGTGTCGCTGCACGTCACGCTGACCGAGTCGGAAGTCGACCTGCTCGGCGGCGGATTCGACGTCGGCATCGTCGCGGACACGATGATCACGTCGATCTCCCTTGTGTCGCGCACGCTCGTCCATGCGCCGCTCGTCGCCGTCGCATCGCCCGCCTATCTGCTGAAAGCGCCGGCGCCGCGGCGGCCGGTCGAGCTCGTCGACCATCGAGTCGTCAGCCTTGCCGCCAGTGCGAGGACCTATCGATGGGCCGACTCGAACGGCACGATCGACAACGTCCAGATCGACGCGCCGATCACGGTGAACAGCGCGCTGATGCAGCGGCAACTCGTGCTGGCGGGCTGCGGCGTCGCGCTGCTGCCTGAGTACGTGGTTGCAAACGACCTGCGAATCGGCACGCTGACCCGCCTGCTCGGCGACTATCGCATCGTGAACGATGGCGTCGCGGTGTCGCTCGTGTACCCGGGCCGCGAGTTCCTGCCCGGCAAGGTCCGCGCTTTCGTCGACCTGGCCGCCGCCCGCTTCAGGCTGCCGTTGATCTCCGCGCCACGCACGTTCGGTGCGAGCATCGCTCGCGTAGCGGAAGCGGACGCGTGACGCTTCGAATGACTGACGGATGCCAATGTCGTACTTTCTGGAAAAGTGCTCACCATGAATCGGGATTTATTCAGTATCGCTGATTGCTTAGACTTGACTCATCGGCTCAGGAAATCCCGCTCATACCGAGTCGCAACGAACACTCTTGAGGGAATCATGAAATCCATCTTCGTCACCATCGCCACCGTCTCCGCTGCCGCTGCCGTTCTGCTTGCCACGCCGGCCGTCTCGTTCGCGCAGTCGTCGAAATCGACCGTCACGCGCGCGCAAGTGCGCCAGGAACTGCTCGACCTCGAATCCGTCGGCTACAACACGTCGTCGGGCGACGGCGGCAACTATCCGGAAGACATCCTCGCCGCGCAGGATCGCCTCGCCGCCAAGCGTCTTGCCGATTCCCAACGCGCCGCAGCTGCGTATGGTTCGGCCGGCGCGCCCGGTACGCATTCGGGTGCACCCGCGGTTGCCGCAGTGAAGCCGTAATGCCAGCGTACCGTTACGCGCAACGCACGTAGCTGCCGCTGCGTGCGTGTCACGAGGCACCCATGCGAGCAAGCTACGTCGATACGGAAACGAACATGCAGGCGTTCGATGCGCGATCGACGTCGACGCATCGACGTATCGCCCTGCGGTCAGCGGCCCTTAGCGCACCAGAAACACCCCGCTTCAAGTCTCCGCCCCGCCGTCTCTCCCCACCACGAACCACGTGCGGAACTCGCCGAGGCCTTTCGCGGCAATCATCCCGCGCTCCTCGAACACGAACGGGTCGCCCAACCTTGCGCGCGTCGCCTCCGTCACCTGCACGCGCCCGGCCACGCCCTGCGATTCCATCCGGCTCGCGAGATTCACGGCCATCCCCCACAGGTCGTAGATGAACTTGCGCTTGCCGATCACGCCGGCCACGACCTCGCCGCTGTTGATGCCGATCCGCAACTGCAGCTTGCAGTGCCGCAGCGCGTTGAAGCGCGCCAGCGCGTCGATCATGTCGAGCGCCATGTGCGCGGCCCGCATTGCGTGGTCCTCGGCCGGGACGGGCAGGCCCGCGGCCGCCATGTACGCGTCGCCGATCGTCTTGATCTTCTCGAGGCCGCGGTGGTCGGCAATGATGTCGAAGCCGGTGAAGATCTCGTTGAGCATCTCGACGAGCTGTTCGGGGCGCATGCCGGCCGAGAAGCCGGTGAAATCGACGATATCCGCGAACAGCACCGACACCTCCGGGAAGCGGTCCGCAATCACTTCCGGGAAACTCCCGGCGATGTCGTCGAGGTGCGCCTTCAGCCGCTCGGCGATCGGGAAGGGCAGCATGTTGAGCAGCAGCCGCTCCGACACCTTCTGCTCGGCGACGACCTTCGCATACAGGCTCTGCAATTCGTCGCTCTGGCGGCGGATCAGCGCGTGGCTCGCCTCCACTTCGCGCACCTTCTGCTCGAGCGCGTGACCGTAGCTGCGCAGCTCCCGATGCAGCAGGCGCACCTCCAGCATGTTGCGAACCCGCATCAGCACTTCGGCCAGATCGAACGGCTTGCTGATGAAATCCTTCGCACCGGCCTGCAGCGCGCGCAGTTTATGCGCCGGCTGCGCGGTGATCACGATGACCGGGAGATAGCTGTCCGCCTCGAGCGCCTTCAGGTTCTCCATCACCTGAAAGCCGTCGATGCCGGGCATCTGGAGATCGAGCAGGATCAGGTCGTAGCGGTTCAGGCGGTGAAGCTCGTACACCGCGGACGCATCCGTCGTCGATGCGACACGCGTGTAGCCGGCCCGCTGCAGCAACTGCTCGAGCAGCAGCACATTGGCTTCGAGATCGTCGACGACCAGGATGCTCGCGTCGAGGATCGCGCTGGAATCGATCATGTTTCGCCACCCGGTTGCCGGATTCGCGCTAGTGTTTTGCCTCCGCGCCCGCGATCGCTTCGGCAAGCGCATCCATGAACGCGTCGATCCTGATCGGCTTCGTCAGATAGCGAAAGAAGCCCGCCTTCAGGCCCTTCTCGATGTCGCGCGGCATCGCGTTCGCACTGAGCGCGACGACGGGAATACCCGACGTCGCGGGGTTCCTGCGCAGGATGTCCAGCGCTTCGATGCCGCTGATGTCGGGCAGGTTGATATCCATCACGATCACCTGCGGCAACGCGCTGAGCGCGAGTTCGACACCGCTTTGCCCCGTCGCGGCGCTGAGCATGCGCAGGTCCGCGCGCCTTGCGACCAGCTGCTCGACCAGTTTCAGGTTGGCCGGGTTGTCCTCGACATAGAGCACGGTATGCACGGGCGCTTCGACAGCATCGTGTTGCGTGACGCCCTCGCCTGGTGTGTCGGATTGTGCACCGCCCGGCGCCGCCACCTCCGGAGGCGGCGCCGAATCGAGCTCGATCCGGAACACGCTCCCCTTCCCGACGGTGCTCTCGACGCCGATCGCGCCGCCCATCAGTTCCGTCAGCCGCTTCGCAACCACGAGGCCGATGCCCGTGCCCTCTTCGGCGCCGGCTTCCTGCCCGAGGCGGTTGAACGGCTGGAACAGCTGGTTCAACTGGCCCGGCGACAGGCCCGCACCGGTATCGCGGACGCTGACGCGAACCCGCTTCGCGACGGACGTGTCGTATTCGACGTCGACCGTGCCCGACGCCCGGTTGTACTTGATGGCGTTCGACAGCAGATTGATCAGCACCTGCTTGATGCGGGTCCGGTCGGCGCGGACATGGCAAAGCGGATCGACGCGCGGGAAGTTCACGCGAATCCCGCGCTGCTCCGCCTGCGGCCCGATCATCGCCGCGCACTCCTGAAGGATGTCGCGCAGCGATACGGGCTCGGGCGACATCGATACGTGCCCGGATTCGATCTTCGCGAGATCGAGCACTTCGTTGATCAACGCGAGCAGGTGCCACCCCGCGTGCAGGATCTGATCAAGGCTCGCCTGCTGCGACGGCGTCGGCGGCGGCGTCTCGGACGCCAGCAGTTGCGCAAAGCCGAGGATCGCATTGAGCGGGCTGCGCAGTTCGTGGCTCATCCCGGATAGAAACTCGGACTTCGCGCGATTCGCGCGCTCCGCCGCGGCCTGCGCCTGCTTCTGGTCCTCGATGTCGGTCTCGGTGCCGAACCACTTGATGATCTTGCCGGTGCGATCCCGGTACGGCAGCCCACGGCAGAGGAACCAGCGATACGCGCCATCGGACGCGCTCCTCAAGCGATATTCGATTTCAAACTCGTCGCCGCTCTCGATCGAGTGCGCCCAGCCTTCGACCGCGCGCTGCCGATCGTCCGGATGAAGAAAGAGGTCCCAGTTCTGCGCGCGGGCCTGCTCGAGCGTGAGTCCGCCAAACTCGAGCCCGCGGCGGTTCACGTAGTCGAGCGAGCCGTCCGGCCCGGCCGTCCACATGATATGGGGGATCGCATCCGCGAGCGACCTGAAGCCCCACTCCCCCTCGATCGCTTCGACATTGCGACGAGACAATCGCGCAGACGGACGGGCATGACGCATTCGCATGATCTTTTCCCCGGAACGGGCACGGACGCATCTTCAGTTTAGTCATACGCGAACCGATCGGGAGGGTGCCGGCGAAGAATGCGGCGCCCGGCGCCGCCGCCGGGATTCGACACTTTTTTGGCAACGCGCAGGCTGGCCCGGCGGCCCGGACGTCATGCGCGCGTTCGCCCGCCCCGGCATCAGTCGGCCATATCGCGCATCAGCTGCATCAGCTGCTCGCGCAACCACTGATTGGCCTGGTCGCGCTCGGCGCTGCGATGCCAGAAGCAGCAGTATTCGAGATCGGGCACCTCGAACGGCAGTTCGAGAATGCGCGCCGGATAGCGCCTGAGCAGCCTGAGCGGCGCCGTCAGCGCGAGATCGCCGCGCATCGCGATCAGCGGCGCGACCATGTAGTGCTGGACGCGCATCTGAATGTTGCGGCGATGCCCGAGGCGCGCCAGTTCCGTGTCGACGTGGCCGCTGCCCTTGCGCCGGCTCGACACGTGGATGTGTCCCATCGCGAGATAGTCGTTCATCGACAGCACATCGCCTTTGAACGGATGATCGTGACGGATCATGCACGCATAGCGATCGCGAACCGCCGGCGCCTGCTGCAGCGACGAATCGACGAGCGGCGGCGCATCGATCGCGATGTCGACGGAACCGTTCGCGAGCGCCGTCGACACCTCGCCACGATCCATGTAATAGCTACGCACGTGCATGCCCGGTGCACGCTGTTGCAGCAGCTCGCCGAGCGCCGGCAGCACCAGCGCCTCGGTCAGGTCGCTCATGCTCAGCCGGAACACGCGCGTGGACGACGCGGGTTCGAACACGTCGCCTTCGTGCGCGCTGGAGTCGAGCAGCTGCAGCGCCTCGCGCACGCGGCCGATGATGTTCTCCGCCATCGGCGTCGGCACCATCCCGGCCGGCGTGCTGACGAACAGCGGATCGTTCAGGGTCTTGCGCAGGCGCGCCAGCGCGTTGCTGACGGCCGGCTGCGTGATGCTCAGCACCTCGGCCGCGCGCGTCAGGTTGCGCTTGACGTAGATCGCCTCGAATACGACGAACAGATTCAGGTCCAGCTTCGATAAACGCATCGCGTCGCCTCCTCGCCGGCATCTTAAGGCGAGCGCCGCGCTTGCGTCTACGCCGGGCCGCCGGCCCGGCGAGCGCTCCACGGCGCTACGCGCCACGCGTGACCGGCATGTCGGCTACATCGGCAAGCCGATGCAGGTGCTTCCCGAGCTCGAGCTTGGCGATCGCCGCGCGGTGCACTTCGTCCGGGCCGTCGGCGAAGCGCAGCGTGCGCTGGAGCGCGTACGCGTACGCCAGCGGAAAATCGCCCGACACGCCGGCGGCGCCGTGTGCCTGGATCGCCCAGTCGATGATCTGGCATGCGATGTTCGGCGCCACCACCTTGATCATCGCGATCTCGGCCTTCGCAATCTTGTTGCCGACGGTGTCCATCATGTACGCGGCCTTCAGCGTCAGCAGGCGCGCCTGTTCGATCATGCAGCGCGCTTCGGCGATGCGCTCGTGCCATACGCTTTGCTGCGCGAGCGGCTTGCCGAACGCGACGCGCGAGCTCAGGCGCTTGCACATCAGTTCCAGCGCGCGCTCGGCGATGCCGATGCTGCGCATGCAGTGGTGGATGCGGCCCGGCCCGAGGCGGCCTTGCGCGATCTCGAAGCCGCGGCCTTCGCCCAGCAGGATGTTCGACGCGGGCACGCGCACGTCCTTCAGCTCGATTTCCATGTGGCCGTGCGGCGCATCGTCGTAGCCGAACACCGGCAGGTGGCGCAGCACGGTGATGCCCGGCGTGTCGGCCGGCACCACGATCATCGACTGCTGCTCGTGGCGGCCTGCGTCCGGATCGGTCTTGCCCATCACGATATAGACGGCGCAGCGCGGGTCGCCGGCGCCCGACGACCACCATTTGCGGCCGTTGATCACGTACTCGTCGCCCTGGCGCTCGATCCGGCATTCGATGTTGGTCGCGTCCGACGACGCCACGTCCGGTTCGGTCATCAGGAACGCCGAGCGAATCTCGCCGCGCAGCAGCGGCTCGAGCCAGCGGTCCTTCAGCGCCTCGGACGCATAGCGCTCGAGCGTCTCCATGTTGCCGGTGTCCGGCGCGGAGCAGTTGAACACTTCCGCGGCCCAGGGCACGCGGCCCATGATTTCGCAGAGCGACGCGTATTCCAGATTCGACAGGCCTTCCGGCGCGCGCGACGAGCGCGGCAGGAACAGGTTCCACAGGCCCGCTTCGCGCGCCAGCGGCTTCAGTTCCTCGATCACCTTGGTCGGCACCCACGCGTTGCCCGCGCGGCGGTTCGCCGCCACCTCTTCCTCGTACCGATGCTCGTTCGGGTAGATGTGCCGATCGAAGAACGCCAGCAGGCGCGCTTGCATTTCCTTGACTTTGGGCGTGTATTCGAAGTTCATGTTCGTGTTCCTAAATGAGGACGCAACAGCGGTTCTCAGAGGGCCGACACGCCGCCGTCGACGGCAACGGCCTGGCCGGTCATATACGCGTTTTCCTTCGCGCACAGCATCAGCATCGTCGCGACCACTTCCTCCGGCCGGCCGAGGCGCTTCATCGGCGAACCCTGCGCGAGAAAGTCCTGCCGCCCGGCGATGTCGCTGTCGGTCACCATCGGCGTCGCGCTGTAGAACGGGCAGATCGCGTTCACGCGAATGCCGCGCCGCGCATATTCGACGGCCGCCGTCTTCGTGAGCCCGACGACCGCGTGCTTCGCGGCCGCATAGGCGGCCAGCTTCGGCGCGCCGCCGAGGCCGGCCATCGACGCGACGTTCAGGATCACGCCGCTGCCCTGCGCGAGCATCTGGCGGATCTGGTGCTTCATCCCGAAGAACACGCCCTTCGCATTGACCGCGAAGCTCAGGTCGAGGTCGGCTTCCTCGGTGTCGATCAGCGCCTTCATCGGCGGCGCGATGCCCGCGTTGTTGACGCCGACGTCGAGCCGGTCGAAATTCGCGACGGCCGCGCTCACGAGCGACGCGACGTCGGCCTCCCGGCTCACGTCGCAGCGCAGCGCGATCACGTTGGCGCCGGCTGCGCGCAACCGCGCGGCGACGCGCTCGAGCCCGTCGGCATTCAGATCGCCGAGCACGAGCCGCGCGCGCATTGCCGCGAGTTCGCTCGCCAGCAGTGCGCCGAACCCGCTCGCCGCGCCGGTGATCATCACGACCTGGCCTGCGTAGCTGTCGATGTTCATCGCGGGCTCAGATCGTCAGGCCGCCGTCGACGACGATGCACTCGCCGTTCGTATAGCTCGATGCATCCGACACGAGATACAGCACCGTGCCGGCCATTTCGCGCGGCTCGGCGTGGCGGCGCAGCGGGATCTTCGCCTTCCAGGTTTCGTAGATCGACTCGTCCGCGAACAGCGCGCCCGCGAACTTGGTCTTCGTGAGGCCCGGCAGCAGCGCGTTCACGCGAATGCCGAGCGGCCCGCATTCCTTCGCGAACGCGCGCGTCATGTTGACGACCGCGGCCTTCGTGATCGAATAGATGCCCTGCCGGTCGCCCGGCTGCAGCGCATTCACCGATGCGGTGTTGACGATCACGCCGCCGCCCTGCGTGCGCATCAGCTTGCCCGCTTCGACCGACATGAAGAAATAGCCGCGGATGTTCACTTCGACGGTCTTGTCGTACGCCGCGAGATCGGTGTCGAGGATGTGGCCGAAGTACGGATTCGCGGCCGCGTTGTTCACGAGGATGTCGAGGCGCCCGTGCTTCGCGCGGATCTGCTCGAACGCGGCGGCGATGTCCTCCATCCGGCCCACGTGGCACGCGAGCGCCTCGGCCTTGCCGCCCGCCGCGACGATCTCGTCGGCCACCGCGCGGCAGTCGTCGATCTTGCGGCTCGACACGATCACGTGCGCGCCCTGCTCCGCGAGCAGCTTCGCGATTTCCTCGCCAATGCCGCGGCTCGCGCCGGTCACGAGTGCAATCTTCCCGGTCAGGTCGAACAGATTCGTTGCCATGTCGTTTCGCTCCTCCATATGTAGGTGTGTGCGGCGCGTGCCGCGTGTACTGCTTCCGGTTGCTCAGCGATGCGCTTCGATCACGCGCACGGCCTCTTCGGCGAGGCGGCCGGCCATTTCACCGACGCGCAGCGCCGCCGCGCTCGACGCATTGCCCTGCAGCGCGCGCGCCTTCACGCCCTGCGCAATCGCGGCGAGCCGGAAGAAGCTGAACGCGAGATAGAAATGCCAGTCGCGGATCGGTTCGATCCCGCGCAGCTCGCAGTAGCGCGCGACGATCTGCGCTTCGTCCGGCACGCCGAGCGCGCCGCGATCCTGGCCCGCGAGCCCCGGGATATGGCCGTCGGCCGGCAGCCGCAGGCACATGCAGAAATACGCGAGATCGGCGAGCGGATTGCCGAGCGTCGACAGCTCCCAGTCGAGCACCGCCTTCACGCGATAGCTGTCGCGCTCGAACATCAGGTTGTCGAGCCGGAAGTCGCCGTGCACGAGCGCCGGCCGCCCTTCGTCGGCCGGGCACGCGCCCGGCAGCCAGCCGATCAGCGTTTCCATCGCGTCGAGCCGCCCGGTTTCCGCCGCGCGGTACTGCTTCGTCCACACGCCGATCTGCCGCTCGAAATAGTTGCCGGGCCGGCCGTAGTCGGCGAGACCGACCGCATCGACGTCGACATCATGCAGCGCGGCCATCGTCTGCAGCACCGCGTCGAAGCAGACTGCGCGGTCCGCCTGCGGCAACTCCGGCAGCGCGGGATTCCAGAAGATCCGGCCGTCCTCGAAGCTCATCACGTAGAACATGCTGCCGATCACGTCGCGGTCTTCGCACAGGTGATACGGATGCGCGACCGGCACGGCGGTGCCCGACAACGCGGCGAGGACCCGGAACTCGCGGTCGACCGCGTGCGCGGATTTCAGCAGCTCGCCCGGCGGCTGCCGCCGCAGCACGTAGCGGCCGCTCTTCGCGTGCAGCAGGAAGGTCGGGTTCGACTGGCCGCCGGCAAACTTCTCCGCGTCGACCGACCCTTCGAAACCGGGCACGTGGTCTTCCAGATAGCGCGTCAGCCTGTCGACATCAAGTTGCTGGGGTGTGTTCGTCATCGTTCCGGTCGTTCCGTGTCCTGGGTTGCGTGTCGTGAATCAGCCGTAGGTCCTGAATGCATGCCGTTCCGGATCCTCGAGGTGCGGGATGCCGTTGAACGACGCGAGATGGAACGCATCGGCGTTGAAGAAGTACTGCGAGATGCTGCTGTTGCGGATCTGCAGGTTCAGCGCGATCGCGCTCGATGCGGGCGCCCCGAGCGCCTGCTGCAGGGTGACGGCGATCGGGCCGCCCGAGCTCACCGCGAGCACGCGCTGCGCGCCGCCTTGCCGGATCGCCGCGCGCGCGTCCGCAACGCGCTGCTGGAACTGCGCCCAGGTCTCGGGCACGGCGCCGCCCAGCCGGTCTTCCGACCAGAGTTGCAGCACCTGCCTGAGCGCGCGGAAGTGCTCCTTCATCGTGCCGGCCGCGAGCCGCGCGATCTCCGGATACGCGTCGGCCGCCGCCGCGAACAGCCCTTCGAAGTCGTATTCGTTCAGGCCCGGATGCCGGTCGTAGCTGACGCCTTCCCGGCCCATCCCGCGCAGGATCGCGTCGACCGTCCGCGCATGCCGGTTCAGCGTGCCGCAGATCACGCGGTCGAACGTGAGATCCTGTCGCGCGAAGTATTCGCCGAGCCAGACGCTCTGCTGTTCGCCGGGCGCGGAGAGCCGGTCGTAGTTCTCCGTGCCGAACGACGCCTGTCCGTGCCGTACCAGATAGAGTTCAGCCATCGCATGTTCACCAGGTCAGATTGGCCCAGCTTAGCGAGCGCGCGCTCATTTTTGAAATTTATTTTCTGAATCGTCGAGTATTCATGCTGTGAATCATTGGCGGTGCAGCCAGTGACCGCCCACGCGGGCATCAACGCGGGATTTCCAGCTCGAAGATCGAGCCGCCTGCGCGCGACGTGCAATACCGCACCTGGCCGTGGTGCGCCTGCGCAATCGCGCGGACGACGGACAGGCCAAGGCCCGAACCGCCGAATTGACGGGAGCGCGACACGTCCGCGCGGGTAAAGGGCTCGAACGCGTGACGCGCGAATTCGGGGCTGAGGCCGGGGCCTTCGTCCTCCACGCGCAGCACGACGCTCGACGCCACGACCGCCAGCTCGATACGCAGCTTGCCGGGCACCGCATAGCGACGCGCGTTGTCGAGCAGCGCGAGCAGCGCCTGGCGGATACGCGTGCCGTCGCATTGCAGCACGACCGCGGGGGTCGCCAGCTCGACGGAAAAGCCGGCTTCATGCAGCGCGTCGCCGACCGAATCGACCGCGCTCTGGACTTCGAGCGCGATATCGGTCGGCTGGATATTCATCTCCAGCCGGCCGATGTCCTGCAGCGTGACTATGTGCAGATCGTCGACGAGCCGGGACAGGCCTTCGACCTGATGCAGCAGGCCCCGGAACAACGCCGTGTCCGGCGCGAACACCCCGTCTTTCAGGCCCTGCAACCGGCCCCTGAGGATCGTCAGCGGGGTTCGCAGCTCATGGACGATCGCCGCATTCCACGCGGTCATGTCGGACGCCATGCCCTGCAGGCGTACGGCCATCGCGTTGAAGTCGTCGACCAGCAGCGCCGTTTCGCCCAGCGAGCGATCGCCGGGCGTCGCCCTGGCGGCCAGGTCGCCCGCGGCGATGCGGCGGGCCCCCTCTGCAAGCGAGTTGAGCGGCGTGAGAATCCGCCGGGCCAGCCGCGTCGCGACGATGACGGCAGCAAGCAGCCCCGTCATCAGCAGCATCGCGAAGATCAGGTAATCGGACGGATGCGGGATCAGCAGATCCATGGCGCTGCCCCGCGACGGCGGCGACAGGGTGAACAGCAACCCGTAGATGATGAACGAACCGACCAGGACGATCAGCGTCGTCGTGACCGAAACGAGTCCCATCGACAGCACGATCTGTCGGCTCAGCCGGTTGCGCGTGCTCACTGGAATCCCTGAAGCCGATAACCCACGCCACGCATGACCTCCGGCATCCCGGGCGCGCCCGCACATTCGAGTTTCTTGCGCAGCCGGCTGACGTGACTGTCGACCGTTCGCTCCATCGCGCCGCTGCCGGCCAGGCACGCATCGACCAGTTCGCTGCGCGTAAATACGCGGCTCGGCGATCTCGCCATGTACGCCAGAAGCCGGAATTCGGTCAACGTCAGCGTAACCTGGGCCTCCCCGGATTCGTTGCGCACCCTCGCGAGGTAGCTTTCGGTGTCGATCTCCAGGTTGCCGACCCGGATCACGCCCTCGGCAACGGCCCCGGCGGTACGCCGCAAGACCGCGCGGATCCGGATGACCACCTCGACCGGATTGAACGGCTTCGCAATGTAGTCGTCCGCGCCGATGCGCAATCCCTGCAGCCGGTCGATGTCCTGGTCGAGCGCGGTGATGATCACGACGGGCGTATTGCCGCGCCGACGCAGCTCGATGATCACGTCCCAGCCGCTCTTCTGCGGCATCTTGATGTCGAGCAGAACCAAGTCGGGCTTCAGCAGCGGCTGCACGTCGAGTGCGGCCTGCCCGTTGGCGACGCGGTAAGTGCGAAATCCCTCGCGAGTCAGGTACGCGTCGAGTATTTCTGCAATTTCCGGCTCGTCTTCAGCAATCAGTATAAGCGAGTTCATGGTGTTGACTGGAGTTGGGTGTCGTCATTCGGGATGCCTGCGATGACCGGGCAGCATCCGCTGTCCGTCCGCTTGCCCATCCACGAATGACGACGCCACGATGCGTTCCTCAGTGGCTCGCCACGCTCTTGGCGGGCGGCACGTCCGTATCGGTCAGGCCTCCGCCCAGCGCCTTGTAGAGCGCGATCGCGTTGCTCAATTCGGCACTCCGCAGATCCAGCAAGGCCTGCCGCGCCGCATAAAGCTGCCGCTGCGAATCGAGCAGTTCCAGCCGATCCTCGACGCCGGCGCGATAGCGCAGGTTGGACAGGTCGGTGCGGCGCTGGGCGCTGGTGACCACCCGGGTTTGCGCGTCGATCTGGCGGCCGAAGGTCTCGCTGCCGGCCAGGCCGTCCGCCACCTCGCGGAACGCGGTCTGGATCGACCGCTCGTATTCGGCAACGGCGCTGGACTTGCGCACCTCGGCCAGCCGCAGCTCGGAGCGCAGCCTGCCGCCCTGGAAGATCGGCAGCGTGACCTGCGGCGCGAACGCCCACGTGCGATGGTCGCTATCGAACAGGCCGCTCAATCCCGGGCTGATGAAGCCCAGCGACGTGGTCAGCGACAGCCGCGGAAAGAACGCGGCGCGCGCCGCGCCGATGTCGGCATTCGCTGCCACCAGGTTCTGCTCGGCCTGCAGGATGTCCGGCCGGCGGTACAGCAGCTCGGACGGCAGGCCGGCCGGCAGCCGTGTGACGACCGGCTGCCGATCGAGCGGCACGGCTTCGGGAAGATCCGCGGGCAGCCCGGTGCCGACCAGCAGCCGCAGCGCATTGCGCGCCTGCGACACGGCGCGCGAGCGCGCCTCCACATCCGCGGTCGCGCTCGCGACCTGGCCTTCGGCCTGCGCGATGTCCAGGCCGCTCGCCTGATGGGCGTCCTTCAGCCGGCGCGCGAGATCGAGCGTCTGCTGCCAGTCGGCCAGCGTGCGTTCGGACAGCGCGCGCTGCTCCTGCGCAAGGCGCTCGGCGAAGTACGCGTTCGCGACCGCGCCGACGAGCGAGATCTGCACGGCCCGGCGGCCATGATCGGTCGCCAGGTAGCGCGCAAACGCGGCGTCCGACAGTGACTTCACGCGCCCGAACAGATCGATCTCGAACGCGCTGATCCCGACGTTCACGCCGTACTGCTTCTGCATCGACTCGGGCACCGGCGGGTTCATGTCGGCATTGGCCGGCGTGCGCTGGCGCGTGAAGCTGCCCGTCGCATCGACGGACGGCAGCCGCGCGGAGCGCTGGATCCCGTACTGCGCCTCCGCCGCGTCGACGTTCAGCGCAGCGAGCCGCAGGTCGCGGTTGTGTTCGAGCGCGAGCTCGATCAGGCGCTGCAGCCGATGGTCGCCGAACATCGTGCGCCAGCCCAGATCGGCCGCGTTCGCGTGCGTATCGGCCTGGGCGTCGGCCGTCGTCGCGTAAGCCGTCGGCACCGGCAGCTCCGGTTTGACCAGCTTGGGGGCCATCGAGCAGGCCGACAGGGCCAGCGCAACGGCAAGGGGAAGAACTAGCATTCGCATGACATTAACCTTCCGTTTCTTGACTCACGGCGACGATTTTCTTGCTGGATGCCCGCCATGCCCCGACGCGCTCCTGGAAGCCCAGCACGAACACGAAGAACACCGGCACGAAGAAGATCGCCAGCACCGTCGCGGTCACCATCCCGCCGAACACGCCGGTGCCGATCGCGTGCTGCGTTTCGGCGCTCGCGCCCGTCGCGATCATCAGCGGCACCACGCCCAGGCCGAATGCCAGCGACGTCATCAGGATCGGGCGCAGCCGCAGCCTCGACGCTTCCACGGCCGCCTCGACGAGCCCCTTGCCTTCCTCGCGCAACTGCTTCGCGAATTCGACGATCAGGATCGCGTTCTTCGCGGACAGGCCGATCACGGTGATCATCCCGACCTTGAAGTACACGTCGTTGGGCAGCCCGCGCAGGATCACCGCGCCGAGCGCGCCGAGCAGGCCCAGCGGCACGACCAGCATCACCGACAGCGGGATCGACCAGCTCTCGTAGAGCGCGGCCAGCACCAGGAACACTACGACCATCGACAGCGCCATCAGCATCGGCGCCTGCGACGCGGACTCGCGCTCCTGCAGCGACTGGCCGGTCCACGCGACCGAGAAGCCCGGCGGCAGCTGCCTGGCCAGACGCTCCATCTCGTCCATCGCCGCGCCGCTCGAGTAACCGGGCGCGGCCGTGCCCGAAATGCGCGAAGACGGGTAGCCCTGGAAGCGCACCAACTGCAGCGGCGTATCGGCCCAGACGGGCCGGACCACTTCGGACAGCGGCACCATGCCGCCGCTCACGTTGCGCACGTAGAGCTTCATCACGTTGTCGATCTGCATCCGCGCTGGCGCATCGGCCTGGATGATCACCTGCTGCATGCGCCCCGCATTCGGGAAGTCGTTGACGTAGGTCGACCCCATCGCGGCGGACAGCGTGTCGCTGATGCTCGTGAACGACACGCCGAGCGCCTCGGCCTTCTGCCGGTCGATGTCCAGGCGGATGCTGGCGCCCGCCGGCAGGTTGTCCGGATACACGCCGGCCAGGACCTTGCTTTGCGCCGCGAGCTCGAGCAGCTTCGCCTCGGCCGCCTTGAGCGCCGCATTGCCCTGGTTCGCGCGGTCCTGCAGGCGCATCGAGAAGCCCGAGCTGTTGCCCAGTTCATCGATCGCCGGCGGCAACAGGCTCATCACCGCACCTTCGGTGACGCCTGCCATCGCTTGCTGGGCCAGCATCCCTTCGTTCATCGCCGTCGCACCGTTGCGGTGTTTCCAGTCCTTCAGCACCGCCCAGTTCAATGCGGCGTTCGGACCGGAACCGGAGAAGCCGTAGCCGACAATGGAGATGCTCGACTCGATCCCGGGGCGCGATTCGAGATGGCGCTCGAGCTGTTTGACCACGTCGCGCGTGCGCCCGGCTGTCGAATCGGAAGGAAGCAGGAAGCTGGTGATGAAAAAGCCCTGATCCTCGTCCGGCAGGAACGCCGACGGCAGCGCCCGGAAGCCGAACACCATCGCACAGCAAATCGCGACGAACAGCAGCATCACCCGCCCCGTGCGGCCGACCAGCCGGCCGACACGCGTCGCGTACCACTGCGTCAGGCGGTCGAAGCGGCGGTTGAACCAGCCGAAGAAGCCACGCTTCTCGTGGTGCCCATGCGCGATCGGCTTGAGCATCGTCGCGCACAGCGCGGGCGTCAGCGTCAGCGCGAGGAGCGCCGAGAACAGGATCGACACCGCCATCGACATCGTGAACTGCTGATAGATCACGCCGACCGAGCCGCTCGACATCGCCATCGGCAGGAACACGGCCGTCAGGACCAGCGTGACGCCGATGATCGCACCGGTGATTTCCTTCATGGCCTTGATCGTCGCGTCCTTCGGCGACAGCCCTTCCTCCGCCATCAGGCGCTCGACGTTCTCCACCACGACGATCGCGTCGTCGACGATGATGCCGATCGCAAGCACCATGCCGAACATGGTCAGCACGTTGATCGAGAAGCCCGAGACCAGCATGATCGTGAAGGTGCCGAGCATCGCGATCGGCGCGACGATCGCCGGGATCAGCGTGTACCGCACGTTCTGCAGGAACAGGTACATCACCAGGAACACCAGCACCATCGCCTCGAACAGCGTATCGAGAACCTTCTCGATCGACAGCTTGACGAACGGCGCGGTATCGAACGGAATCGAGTAGCTCATGCCCGACGGCATGGCCTTGCCCAGCTCCTCCAGGCGCGCCCGCACGGCCTCCGCGGTCTTGACCGCATTGCCGCCCGGCGCAAGCTGCACGCCGGCGATGGCGACAGGCTTGCCTTTCTCGCGGTTGACGAAGTTATAGGACTGCGAACCGAGCTCGACCCGCGCGACGTCGCCCAGCACGACCTTGGAGCCGTTGGCGTTGGCGCGCAGCACGATCGCGGCAAACTCTTCCGGCGTCGCAAGCTGGCCCTGCACGGTCAGCGGCACGGTCACCCGCTGCCCCAACACGGCCGGCAACGCACCGACGCTGCCTGGCGCGATCTGCACGTTCTGCTGGCTGATGGCGGTCGTCAGGTCGCTCATCGACAGGCCGTAGGTGATCAGCCTGGACGGATCGACCCAGATGCGCATCGCCCGTTCGGACCCGAACATCTGCACGCGACCCACGCCATTGATACGGCGCAACTCCTCGACGACGTTGCGCACCATGTAGTCTCCGAGCGCGCCTTCGTCGAAGCGGCCGCTGTCGGACTTGAGCGCGACGAACAGCAGGAAGCCGGACGAGGCCGACTCCACGATCACGCCGTTCTGCCGCACGACCGCGGGCAAGCGCGGCTCGACGGCCTTCAGCTTGTTCTGCACGTCGACCTGCGCGAGCGCCGGCACCGTGCCGGGCTTGAACGTAACGGTAATCTGCGCCAAGCCGGTCGTGTCGGACGACGACTCGTAGTACAGCAGGTTCTTGACGCCGGACAGCTCGCGTTCGATGAGGCTCAGCACCCCATCGCTCATGGTTTGCGGCGTGGCGCCGGGATACGTCGCGTAGATGGTGACGGTCGGCGGCGCGACCGACGGGTAGCGTGCGATCGGCAACTGCGGGATCGCGATCACGCCCATCAGGATGATGAACAACGCGATCACCCACGCAAAGACCGGGCGCCGAATGAAGAATTGAGACATGACTTAAGGCTCCCCGTGACTCAGCGCGAGGCCGTGGTGGCGGCGGAATCAGGCGACTTCCAGTCGCTCGCGGCAACCGCGGCGCCGTCGGTCAGGCGCTCCATCCCTTCCACCACGACCTTCTGGCCGGCCTGCAGCCCCGAACGGACCAGATAGCGGCGGTTCGTCAGCTCGCCCAGCTCGACCGGCTTGATATGCGCCTGGTTCTTCGCGTCGAGCACCCACACCTGAGGCTTGCCCTCGGCGCGCACCACCGCCTGCTGCGGCACCGTCAGCGCGCTCGCGTAGTTCCCGCGCGGAATGCGCGCACGGACGTACATGCCCGGCAGCAGCAGCCGCTTCGAGTTGTCCACCAGCACGCGCACCAGCACGTCGCCGGTGCCCGCATCGACGTTCACGCCGGAGAACAGCATCCGGCCTTGCGTGTCGTAAGGCGTGCCGTCGTCGCGCAGCACCTCGACCGGCAGGCCGGCACTGGCATTCCCGTCGTGGGACGCCAGCGTGTCGCGCAGGTGCTGCAGCGACGACGCCGGCTGGCGCACGTCGACGTAGACCTGGTCGATCTGCTGGATGCGCGCCATCGGCACGGCGTCGGTGCTGCTGACGAGCGCGCCTTCGGTCACGAGCGCCTGGTCGATGCGGCCGGTGATCGGCGCCTCCACCGTGGCGAACTTCAGGTCGAGCTGCCGGCGCGCGAGCGTCGCGCGCGCCTGCGCGACGTCGGCCGCGGCCTGGTCGCGCTGCGACACGGAATCGTCATAGACCTGGCGGCTGATCGCGTCCACTTCGACCAGCGGCTTGAGTCGCGCCGTCTGCACCTTGGCACGCTCGAGCGCCGCGTCGGCCCGCTGCAGCGCGGCGGCGGCCGTGTCCATGTCGGCCTTGAACGGCGCCGGGTTGATCTGGAACAGCGGCTCGCCGGCGCGCACCTCGGTGCCCTGCTCGAACAGGCGGCGCAGCACGATGCCGCTGACCTGCGGCCGGATCTCGGCGATCCGCACCGCCGAGATCCGGCCGGGCAGGTCCTCGGTCACCTTCAGCGGGGCCGGCGCCAAGGTCATCGCGGCGACCGGGGTCGCAGGCGGGGCGACCGGCTTCTCGGATTGCCCGCAGCCCGCCAGCAACGCGGCCACCAGCGCGTAGATACCGCCGTAGCGGGCGATTTTTTCATTTTTCATATGGACTCCATGAGACGCAGGCAGCCAACTGCCGGCTATGACAGGGCGCAGTTTGCGTGGGGTCAATGGCGTTTCTTCTGCGGTACGATGGAGGTTCGATGGAGACATCCGATGAAAGTGAAGTAACGCGTCAAAATCACCGCCATGTCCGATACCGCCCGATTGTCCGGCGCCGCTCACGGCGCGCAGGCCCTGGTCCTCATTGCCGAGGACGAACCCGAGATCGCCGAGATCCTCGCCGCCTACCTGACGCGCAGCGGCCTGCGCACCGTGCGTGCCGCCGACGGCCGCAAGGCGCTGGAACTGCACCTGTCCGTCAAGCCCGACCTCGTGCTGCTGGATGTGCAGATGCCTCATGTCGACGGCTGGAAAGTGCTGACCGAGATCCGTCATCGCGGCAATACGCCCGTCATCATGCTGACCGCGCTGGACCAGGACATCGACAAGCTGACGGGGTTGCGCATCGGGGCGGACGACTACGTGGTCAAGCCGTTCAATCCGGCGGAAGTCGTCGCGCGCACGCTGGCGGTGCTGCGCCGGTCGATGTCCGGTTCAGGCCAGGCAGAGCAGCGCGTGTTGCGCGCCGCGCCGTTCCAGATCGATCTCGACAACCACGAGGCCACGGTGGAGGTCGGCGAGCAGCGGCATACGCTGGCGCTGACGCTGACCGAATTCAAGCTGCTCGCGCAGCTCGCGCGCGCGCCGAAGCGGGTGTTCAGCCGCGGCGAGCTGATGGCCACCTGCCTGCCGGAGGGCGATGCGCTGGAGCGCACGGTGGACAGTCACGTCAGCAAGCTGCGCAAGAAGCTGGAGGATCTCGGCGTCACCGGCGTTCCGGTCGGCGTGCGTGGCGTCGGCTACAAGCTCTGGAGCGGTGAATGAAGCTGGCGGGGTTGAGCCGCCAGATTGCGCTGTCGATGGCGGCGATGGCGATCGGCGTGACGCTGCTGGTCGTGATGACCTCCTACGCGTTCTATTACCTGGTGTTCCGATACTGGCCCGAGCAATGCAATCAGTTAGGCTTGATTCCGACGCGTGCGGAGGGGGCATGGCTGGCCGCCACCATTTTCGTCGGCTTGACGCTTGCCCTGGTCGTGTCGATCAAGCTGGCGCACCGTATCCTCGTGCCGCTCAACTCCGTGGCCCAGAGCATCCGCCGCGTCGCCCAGGGCGATCTCGACGCACGGGCGATTGCCGGCGACCGTTCGCTGCGCGAAGCGGCGCTGCTCGCCGACGACTTCAACGCACTGGCGGCCCAGTTGCAGCGCGTGACCGCCGAGCAGACGTTCTGGAACGCCGCGATCGCCCATGAACTGCGCACGCCGGTCACCGTGCTGCGCGGGGGCGCTTGCAGGGGCTGGCCGATGGCGTGTTTCCGCCCGAGGAATCGCAGTTCCGCAGCCTGCTGACCCAGGTCGAAGGCCTCGCGCGGCTGATCGAGGATCTGCGCGTGATCAGCCTCGCGGACAGCGGCCATCTGGACCTCGATGTCCGGGAGACCGATCTGGCCGCCGATGTCCGGGCCGTCGTCGACGTGTTCGGAGATGCGCTCCGGGCAGCGGGCCAGCACGCCGTCCTCGATCTGGACGAGCAATGCATGCGCTGCGATCCGGTCCGGATCCGGCAAGCGCTGCTGGCCTTGCTGGACAATGCCCGCCGGCACGCGGTGCCCGGTTCGATACGCATTCAGACACGCGTCGGGCAGGGAAGCTGCCGTTTGTCCGTCGAAGACGACGGGCCGGGCATTCCCGCCGACCTCGCGCCGCATATCTTCGAGGCCTTCAGGCGTGCAGACGACTCGCGTTCCGGACGCAGCAGCGGCGGCAGCGGCCTCGGGCTGGCCGTCGTGGCGGCCATTGCCTATGCGCACGACGGGCAAGCCACCTGCCATCGGACCGCCGGTGGCGGCACGCTGTTCGAGTTGCGCTGGCCCGACGACCTTGCGCCGACACGCAAACGCGACCGTCGTCGCACGGCGTCCGGTTCGCCTCTCGTCGCGCGCGACTGACCGGTTCGCGGCGTGCTTCAGAAGCGCGCCGCGCATCATCGGCCGGCGGCGACGTGACCGTCCGCCGGCCGGGTCGACTCAATCGGCATTCGTTCGGTATTCCTTCGGCGCTCGTTCGGCATTCAATCTGCCGCCTCATCGCCTGCGGTCCGTTGCCCGTGCCCGATCCGGTCGATCGGCGGATCGAATCCGACGGTCGTGTATTCCATCACCGACACGTTCGATCGCCCGCCCGGACCCTCGAGAACGACGGCCCGGATGCCGCCCTTCCTGTCGAGCTTCAGCGCCTTTCCGACGGATTCGTTTCGTAGTGCCTCAAGTTCTTCGATTCTTGCGATTGCAAGCTTGCGCACCACCCCGGAGATATAGACGGGAAGAAAAACCAATGCAATGAACATCGAAAACGCATCCTTCAGCACGCTGTGCAGCAGCAGCTGGCCATTCAGCGCCAGCGACACGGAAGTCGCATTGAGAAAGATCGCGAGCACGGTCGCACCCGCGCCGATCGACGAAAATCGCTCGGCAGCCTGCTTCGTGCGTGCCTTGATCACGGCTCGTCCGGCGGTGGGCGAAACGAGATACTCGCGCTTTGCACCGAGGAACCCGGCCCCTCCCAGAAAGACCGACATCGCGCAACTCATGACGACGGCACTGACGACCATGTCGAACATCAGACATGTGAATTCGAACACGAATATGCCGGCCAGCGGAACCAGCAACAGGCAAAAGTCGAAGCCGTTCCGTCCATGGCCCTGGATCCACCGCTTCACCCACGGGCTTCGCCAGAATCCGCTGTCTCCGTGACGCGCAGTCTGTTTTATGTTCGTCAACATTTCACCTGTGTAAACCTGTGCCGCCGGCTCGCCCCGATATTCGCGCGGACGCGTGCATCCATCATGCAAATTTCGTGCAGATTCGATGGAGACGCTTACTGAAGCTGCTCGGGTACCGCGGCCTGAGCGTTGGTGAGATGCAGCCATATATTCGCGGCGAACGCGAGGGCAAGGTATTCGGCATCTCGTTCGACGACGGGTATCGCAATGTGCTGACGGATGCGATGCCGGCCGATCACCTTCCCGCCATGATCGGTGTGGTCTCCGATTCGGGCGTCTCGCAACGTCGACAGCTTTCGTCATCGGCGATGGTGTCGCGAACCGGACGGCATGCCGCGCCACAACGCCCTTTTCCGCTACAGTAAAGCCACGGGCCTCGAGCAAGGCCGCAACATAGTCATTTTTCTGCAAAGCACATGGGGTCACGTTGAATATGCGACAAACCTACACCGCCGACGCGCCCACACGCGAGGAAGTCGACGCGCTCGCCGGTGCGACCGTCATCGAGTTCGGTGCCAACTGGTGCGGCATCTGCATGGGTGCGCAACCCGCGATTCGCGACTCGTTCCTGCCGCACCCTGCTGTCCGGCACCTGAAAATCGAAGATGGTCCCGGCCGGCCGCTCGGCCGCTCATTCAAGATCAAACTCTGGCCGACACTGGTCTTCCTGCGCGACGGCGTCGAAGTCGCACGCGTCGTCCGCCCCACCAACTCCGGACAGATCGAAACCGACGGATTCGCCGCACTGGCATGAGCAGATGCGAGACCTGACGACCATGCAACAGTCCATTCAACACATCATCGTCGAAGCGCGCGGGCGCGGCCTCGTGGAATTCACGCCGCAGGTGCGCGCGTTCGTCGAACAGCAGTCGATCCGCACCGGCCTGCTCACCGTGTTCTGCCGGCACACATCCGCTTCGCTGCTGATCCAGGAGAATGCAGATCCATCGGTGCGTCGCGACCTCGAGCGTTACTTCGACGCGCTCGCGCCCGAAGACAGCTCACGCTACGAGCACGACACCGAAGGCCCCGACGACATGCCCGCGCATCTGCGCACAGCGCTCACGCAAGTGCAGTTGTCGATTCCCGTCGAGCATGGGCGCATGGTGCTCGGCACCTGGCAGGGCATTTATCTGTTCGAGCATCGCCGTGCCGCGCATCGGCGCGAGATCGTGGTTCATCTGATCGGCGATTGAGCGCGCGTCGCACGCGCGCCATGCCGTCGGCGCATGACGGCACGATTCTGGTCTGCCGCGCCGGAATGGATGCGTACGAGGCATTGGTGGTCAGCTGGCGCGGGGAGCCCCACGCATTTGCGCCGCGCCAATGCAAAAACCCCCGCCTGTTGGGCGGGGGTTTCTGGCTAGAGGGAGCCTGACGATTACCTACTTTCACACGGGAATCCGCACTATCATCGGCGTAGAGTCGTTTCACGGTCCTGTTCGGGATGGGAAGGGGTGGGACCGACTCGCTATGGTCATCAGGCAAAAGGGGTTGTCGCGGTGCTTCGCAGCGCGACCAATCTGGGAAGAAGCAGTAATTTTGGGTTGTGAGTTGTACTCTCACACATACGCGGTACTTCAACCGCAGTACGTCGAGTGCCTTGCACTCGACGCTCGATATCCGTAAGCGCTGAAGCGCTAACGGCTATCGAGACAGACTTGTTATAGGATCAAGCCTTACGGGCAATTAGTATCAGTTAGCTGAACGCATTACTGCGCTTACACACCTGACCTATCAACGTCCTGGTCTCGAACGACCCTTCAAGGAGGTCTAGCCTCCAGGGATATCTCATCTTAAGGCGAGTTTCCCGCTTAGATGCTTTCAGCGGTTATCTCTTCCGAACATAGCTACCCGGCGATGCCACTGGCGTGACAACCGGTACACCAGAGGTTCGTCCACTCCGG
>NZ_QTQP01000065.1 GCF_003854275.1 Burkholderia sp. Bp8963 | reverse complement strand
CGGAGCACGACCGCGTGATGCTGTGCGGCAGCACCGCGATGCTGAAGGACACGACCGACCTGCTGAAGCAAGCCGGCCTCGTCGAAGGCAAGAACAGCGCGCCGGGCCACTACGTGATCGAGCGCGCTTTCGTCGACTGATCGGCGCTGGAGGTTGCAACCGCTAGATTTCGCACGATTCGGACGATTACCCCGGCATTCAGAAATCTGTCAAGGCAGCTACACGATGTGTGGTCCGCATCTTCCTGAAACCGTACGGACGTGCGGATTCTGCAGATAAGCATGTGAGGGAAATTTCTTGGACACGTTGATGCCCGCTCAATAACATACCAATCGTACTGTTTTGCTGCGGCAACGCAGCAAGGCTTCAGCGAGCAACATCAATGAGCCGTAGTCCGATCGCACGTGGTGTGAGATGGACGCGCCACGCATCATGACGAATACGACATCCGATACCGGGAAACCTACGAGGCGTTCACAGCGCGCGCGCAGCTCGGCGGCCCGCAACGCACTGATCAAGGCGACGCTGGCGTGCCTCAAGGACGTGGGCCTCGCGAAGACTTCCATCAGCGAAATCTGCCAACGGGCAGGTCTGTCTCGCGGCGCGCTGCTTCATCATTTTCCGCACAAGAACGAGTTGCTCGTGGCGTCATACGTCGAGTGGATCGGCACGAAAATCGGCATGCTCGAACGGCGCATCGCAGCCGGCGCGAGCGTGCGCGACGAGGTGACCGCCTGGCGCGCGCAGATGCGCGAAACCTTCCCGACGTCGCTGGAGTTCTATTGGGCGTTGCAAAACGATGCGGATCTGCGAGAGCGCTTCAACACGGCGCTGCTGTCGCACCCGATCGGCGACGACAAGAGTGGTCACCCGGTGGATACGTGCATCGATGAATCGCCCATGCCGTCGCTCACGCGCTATGTGATCGTGTGCTTCATTCGCGGCTTGTGTCTGCAGGAGTTTTTCGTTCGGGATCCATCGATTCCCGATCAGGCTTTCGAGCATTTCATCGAGATTCTGAGCACGTACATCGAGCGGTCGCTCGCGGCTCAAACCTGACACGTGGAAGTTTCGGTTCGACTCCGGTGCTCTTCGGACTCTCCATATCATATCGGACTACTAAAGTGAAAACAGGCATTCTCCATCAGCGTGTGCTTCCTGCCATGCTGATCGGTGCGGGGTTGTTGACGGCAGGCCACGTGTACGCCGCCGACGAAAACAGCACGAACGATGACGCATCGTCGGCTACGTCGACGAAAACGTCACCGGGCAAGCAGACAGCAACGCCGGCCGCAAAGTCAAGCGACACCGTACGCAGCCTTGCCACGGTGACGGTGCAGGGGTCGCGTCAACAGGCGCCGAAAGTGTCGAGCGGCGCGCTCGGCACGCGTTCGGATCTGGAAACACCATTTTCCACGCGCGTGGTCGCACAACAGGATCTCGAAGACCGTCAGGTGAAGTCGCTCGGCAAGGTGTTCGCCGAGGATGCGGCGGTGCTGTCGCTAGGTGACACGTATTCGTTCAATGCGTATTCGATCAATGTTCGCGGCATGGCGCTCGACGATTTCAACGGCTACAAGATCAACGGCCTGCCGTTCTATATGACGACCGTCGAACTGCCCGTCGAGTCGTTCGAATCGATTCAGTTGCTCAAAGGCGCGTCCGGTTTCATGTATGGCTTCGGTGCGCCGGGCGGCATCATCAACTTCGTGACGAAGAAACCGACCGACACGTTCACGTTCAGTACCGATGTCGGCTATAGCTCCGATGGCATCGTCAGCGAACACATCGACACGGGCGGACGCTTCGGCCCGCAAAGCATGTTCGGCTATCGTTTCAACATCACGCACGAGCAGGGCGATACGTATAACGGCGCGCATGTGCTGCGCAATTCGGAGTCGCTGTCGCTCGATGCCCGCCTGACGCAGTCGCTCACGTGGACGTTCGACGGTCTCTATCAGTCGCGCAAGGTGGACGGCGGCATTCAGGACATGATTCTCAGCAACTTCACCGGTGCGAGCCTGCCGCGCGCGCCGAGCGGCCGCACGAATCTTTCCGCTTACGGCGATACGTTCTTCAATTCGAACGTCTATTTCCTGAGCAGCGGCTTGCATTGGCAGATCGATCCGGTGTGGAAAGCGAGCATCGACTACAGCCATAGCAAGGACGAACGGAACTACTCGGGGCAATGGCTCAATCTGCTCAATCCGCAGGGCGATTTCGATACGACCCTGAACCGTTCTCGCGGCTCGTCGATTTACGATATCGTGCAGGCGACGCTCGAAGGCAAATTCTCGACGGGGCCGATCGATCATCAGGTCGTGCTCGGCGCGTCGGAGCAGTGGCTCTCGAAAAAAACCGTGCCGAAGTCGCTGTACACGGATATCGGCTCGAACAACCTTTACAACCCGATCACGCCGCGAACGTGGAACGGCACGTTCAACTATGGCCTGCAGTACAACAATTTCAATTCGCAACAGAAGTCGCTGTTTGCCAGCGACACGCTGAGCTTCCTGAAATACTGGTCGATTCTCGCGGGCGTTCGCTACACGAGCTATCACCAGACATCGCGGACCGCGCCCGGCACGGCCGGCAGCACCTATACGCAGACGCCGGTCACGCCCACGCTCGCACTGATGTTTCGTCCGCGCAGTGACCTGCTGTTTTACGCGAGCTACGTCGAGGCGCTCGAGGACGGCGGCACGGCGGCGTCAAGCTACGCGAACGCGGACCAGGTGCTCGACCCGATCAAGAGCAAGCAATACGAAGTGGGCGTGAAATATGACGCACAGCATTATGGCGCGTCCGCCGCACTGTTCCGCATCGAGCGCGGCGCGCAATACGGCAATGCGCAGAACGTTTACGTGTCGAACGGCAAGGTGCGCATCAATGGCCTCGAACTGAACGGCCGCGTCGATCTGCCTGCGGGTTTCCGCATCGCGGCGAGCACCGCGTGGGAAGCGGGCACGTATCGCGAGACCGAAGCGGATCTCGTCGGCAATCGCGTCGAGGGCATTCCGCGCTGGCAGGCCACGTTGCAGGTGAGCGACCGCATTCCGGGCCTGCACGGCCTGACCGCGAACGCCGAGGCGCATTACTACGGCAGCATGAAGGCCGATGCCAACAACCAGTTCGTGTTGCCGAGCTACACGCTGTTCAACGCGGGCCTCAGCTATCGCACGACGATCGGCGGCCATGGCGTGACGTTGCGCGCGGAAGTCGACAACATCTTCAATCGCCATTACTGGGGCTTCCTGCAGTCCGACTACATCTTCGTCGGCGCGCCGCGCACGCTCGCGCTCAACGCGAGGTTCGACCTGTGAGCGCCGCGTCGCTGACCATCGACGATCCCGCGCTGTCGCAGCGGCGGCGCGCGGCGTGGCGGGTGCTCGTCACCGGGGCCCGGCATGGTGGGGCTGCCGCGTCGCGGCAAGCGATTGCGGGCGCCGATGCGTCGCTCGACTCGCGTGACGGCGGTCCTGTCACCGTGCGTCAGGCGGTGGGCGGCGTGCTCGTCGTCGGCGTGTTGCATGCGGCGCTGATCGCGGCGTGGCTGCATGCGCGGCCCGCGTCGCACGAGCCGGTCGTCACGCCGCCAATCGCGTTGCAGATGACAGCCGCACCAAAACCGCTGCCGCAAGCGCCCGTGCCAAAGCCGGTGACACCGCCGAAGCCGTTGCCTCAGGCACGGCACGCACCGAAGCCGCGCTCAGTGCCGACACCGGCGCAAGCGCCGTCTGCGTCCGTGCCGCCACCCGCCGCGCGGCCCTCGGCCGCGCCGGCGGAATCGGCTGCGCCCGCACCGGCCGCACCGGCCGCAGCCACCGCACCGGCCACGCAAAAGACCACGCTGCCCGACGGCAACGCCGATTACCTGCACAACCCCGCGCCCGACTACCCGGCGACGGCGCAGGACTACGGCTGGCAGGGCAGGGTCGTCCTGCATGTGCACGTGCGTGCGGACGGCTCGCCCGACTCGATCGAGGTCCGTCGTTCAAGCGGCCACCGCGTGCTCGACGATGCCGCCGTCGCGGCCGTGCGGCACTGGAGCTTCGTGCCCGCGAAGCGGGGCGACACGCCTGTCGATGGCTGGGTCGACGTTCCGCTCAATTTCCAACTTGACTGATTTCCGGAGTCCGAACATGAATTCGTTGCCGCTCACCCTTATTGTGCAGGGCGCCTTGTGGCTGCTTGGCGCGTTCTCCATCGCGACGTGGACGATCATCGTCCTGAAGGCGATCCAGCACACGCGCGCCGCACGCGCCGACCGGCGCACCGACGACGCGCTCGACGGCGCGCATACGCTCGTCGATATCGCTTCGCGCGCGTTGCCCGCAGGCCCCAAGGCGCGTGTGACCGGGGCCGCGCTCGCCGCGCTCGAACAGGCGCGCACGTTTGGCAGCGACAATCCCGAAGACCTGTGGAGCCGCCAGGACACGCTGGAGCGCCAACTCGCGCGCCAGATCGCGCATGAACGCCGACGCCTCGAACATTCGCTCGCGTGGCTTGCGTCGGTGGGCAGCATCGCGCCATTCGTCGGGCTGTTCGGCACAGTGTTCGGCATCATTCACGCGCTCGGGGCGATTTCGCATGCGGCATCGGCGAGCATCGACGTGGTGGCCGGGCCGATCGGCGAGGCGCTTGTCGCGACGGGCATCGGCATCGCCGTCGCTGTGCCGGCCGTGCTTGCGTACAACATCTTCGTGCGCGGAACGAAAGCCGCGGTCGCGCGCCTCGACGATCACGCAGGCACGCTCTACGCGCTCGCCCAGCGCCAGCAGTTTCGCTTTCCAGCAAAAAATGCAGCCGAAAGCGCTGCCGAGCGTGCGGCGAACGCGCCGCGCGCCGATCAAAGCCGCCCGGTTTTCGCCCGCGCCACGGAGGTCGCCGCCTGATGGCTTTCTCCTCCAATCAGGACGACGACGTCCTCAGCGAAATCAATATCACGCCGCTCGTCGACGTGATGCTCGTGCTGCTCGTTGCCTTCATCGTGACGACGCCGCTGCTCAACAAGGCAATCCACGTGAATCTGCCGAAGACCGAAGCAACCGCTTCCGCCGATCCGAAAAAACCGCTCACCGTGAGCGTCGACAACGCGGGCACAGTCTGGTTCGACAAGCAGCCCGTGCCGCTCGCGCAGGTGGAATCGCAACTCGAACAGCGCAAGCAGCAGGACGCGGATCTCGCCGTGTCGCTGCAGGCCGACGAGCGCGTGCCGTACGGCCCCGTCGCGAAGGTGATGGGCGCGGTGCAGCACGCGGGCATCACGAAGCTGTCGCTGGTGACGCAGCCGGAGCAGTAATGGCCGATTCCGCCCGTCCGACGTCGCGCGCGCGGCCGTCCGCACTGATTGCACTGATCGCACGCGTCGCGCAGGTTGCACGCGTTGCGCGATGCGTGTGCATTGCCGGCGCGGTCACGCTTGCACACGCTTCGCCTGATCCTCAGTGGCAGACCACGCTTGCGCTCTTCGACGACGCGCGGCCCGATGCGTCGATGCAGCGCTTCGCGTGGGCCGACCGCGCGCCACCGCGCGACGGCACGCTGCGCCTCGCGAACTACACCGAGATCGCGACGTACGACTCGCTCAATCCGTTTCTGCTGCGCGGCAACGCGGCGCCGGACGAAGTCAATCTGATGTTCGAGACGCTGATGCAACGCAGCCTCGATGAAGTCGGCACGCAATATCCGTTGCTCGCCGATCGCGTCGAGATCGCGCCTGGCGGCCTTTCGGCGACGTTTCATCTGAATCCGGCCGCGCGGTTTTCCAATGGCAAGCCGGTGACGGCGCAGGACGTGCGCTACTCGTTCGAGCAGTTGACGGGTTCGACCGCGTCGCCGCTCTACAGCAGCCGCTACGCGCTTATTCGCGCTGTCGACGTGATCGACGCGCAGACGGTGCGCTTCTCATTTCGCGCGGCGCAGCGCCGTGCGGTGCTCGAAGCGGGCGATCTCTACGTGTTTTCGCGCGACTGGGCGCGGGCGGCGGACGGCAGTGCGCTGACGTTCGACCAGCTCGCCACGGTTGAGCCCATCGCGAGCGGGCCGTATCTGATCGGCGCCGGCGCGAGCAACCACGAGATCGTGTATCGGCGCAATCCGCGCTATTGGGGCGCGGATCTGCCGGTGCGCCGCGGCATGTTCAACTTCGCCAACGTGAGTTTCCGGCTCTACAGCGATCCGTCGGCGCCGCTTCAGGCGTTTCGTGCCGGCGATGTCGACGCGATATCCGAAGGCAGCGCGGAGCAATGGACGCGCAACTACAGCGGCCCGGCCTTTGCGAACGGTACGCTGCGCAAGCAGGAATTTCCGGACCACGGCATCAGCAACGCGCAGGGTTTGTTCTTCAACCTGCGGCGGCCCAAGTTCCAGGACATACGCGTGCGCGAGGCGATCGGTCTCGCGGTCGATTACGAGTGGATCAATCGGAACATGTTCTTCGGCCAGTACACGCGCACCCGCAGTTTCTTCGACGAAAGCGTGTTCGCCGCGCGCGGCGCGCCGGGCGCCGACGAGCTGGCGCTGCTCGAACCGCTGCGCGGCGGCGTGCCGCCCGAGGTGTTCGGCGCGCTGCCGCCGCAGCCGGATACGTCAGCGCATAACGGGCTGCGCCGCAATCTCGCGCGGGCCGAGGCGCTGCTCGCGAGCGCGGGCTGGCATTACCGCGATGGCGTGCTGCGCAACGCGGCCGGCACGCCGTTCACGATCGAACTGTTCGACGACGGCACCGGCATGGAGCGCATCCTGATGATCGTCGTGCGCAACCTGAAACTGCTCGGCATCGACGCGCGGCTGCGCATCATGGATCAGACCGTCATCGTCGAGCGCCTCAAGCATTTCGATTTCGACATGACGACGTTGGGCTACCGCGCCGCGACCATACCGGGCGCCGAACTGGAACGCCGCTTTGGCAGCCGAGCGGCGCGCACGCCGGGCTCCGAGAATTACACGGGCATCGCGTCGCCCGCCGTCGATGCGCTCGTCGACAACGTGCAGCGTGCCGGCAGCGAACGCGAGGTGATCGCCGCGGCGCGCGCGCTCGATCGCGTGCTGCTGTGCGAACGCATCATCGTGCCGGAGTGGCACGCCACGCACTCGCGCATCGCGTGGAACCGGCGTATCGCGCCGCCCGCACGCGTGCCGCGGCAATACGGCGAGCTCGATTGGGTCATCGGCTGGTGGCACGCCGCGCCCGATGCACGGAACACGAACGCCGCGACACGCGCGGCCCAACCGGAGTAAGTCTGATGTTCGCGTATATCGGGCGCAGATTGCTGCTCATGATCCCCACGCTGCTGGGCGTGCTGACGGTGACCTTCGTCATCATGCAATTCGTGCCGGGCGGCCCTGTCGAGCAGGTGATGGCGCGGCTGCAAGGCGCATCGGTTCACGGCGAGGGCGCGTCCGGCCCGGGCGGCTATCACGGCAGCGAAGGCGTCGATCCCGCGCAGGTCGCCGCGATCCGCCACACGTTCGGCTTCGACGTGCCGCCGCTCACGCGCTACGTGCGCATGCTCACGCATTACGCGCGCTT
Organism: Burkholderia sp. Bp8963; assembly: GCF_003854275.1. Classification (GTDB taxonomy): domain Bacteria; phylum Pseudomonadota; class Gammaproteobacteria; order Burkholderiales; family Burkholderiaceae; genus Burkholderia. The sequence goes on along the minus strand of NZ_QTQP01000065.1, from coordinate 29,398 downwards.
CGATCTCGGTCAGTCGTTCTTTCAGCATCGCTCGGTCTGGGCGCTGATCGTCAGCAAGCTGCCGGTGACGGTCACGCTCGGCACCTGCACGCTCGTGCTCACGTATCTGATCGCGGTGCCGCTCGGCATTGCGAAGGCGCTGCGGCGCGGCACGACGTTCGACTTCGCGACGAGCGCCGCGCTGCTGGCCGCGTACGCGATCCCGGGCTTCGTGCTCGGCGTGCTGCTGATGATGCTGCTGAGCGGGGATCTCTTTCTGCACGTTTTTCCGCTCGGCGGCTTCGGCGCCGAAGAGCACGACGCGCTGCCGCTCGCGCAACGCGTGCTCGACCGCATCTGGCATCTGGTGCTGCCGGTCACGGCGTCGGTAACGAGCAGCCTCGCCGTCGTGTCGTTTCTCACGCGCAACGCGTTCATCGACGAATTGTCGCGCCATTACGTGCTGACTGCGCGCGCGAAGGGCGTCTCGCGCAACGCGGTGGTGTGGCGGCACGTGCTGCGCAACGCGCTGATTCCGATCGCGACAGGTTTGCCCGCGGCGTTCGTCTCCGCATACGTGAGCGGCAGCCTGCTGATCGAGACGCTGTTTTCGCTCGACGGCGTAGGGCGCCTGTCTTACGACGCGATCATCGGCCGCGATTATCCGGTCGTGCTGGGCTCGCTGTTCGTGTTCACGGCCGTGAGTCTGTTCGCGAAGCTCGCGGGCGATCTCGCGTACGCGCTGATCGATCCGCGCATTCACTTCGGCGGCAACGGCCGCTGAATCCGGGGTTCTCCATGGAAGTCATCAGCTCATCGCACGCGGATTCGAAGCAGGCGGACTACGCCGATGCCGTGCCGCATGCCGTTCCCGATATGCCACCGGGGGCCGCATGCGTGCCGCCGTCGCGCGCCATTGCGTCACACCGCGACGCGGCGAAGTTCGCTCGCGCGTCGGCATGGTGGCGGCGCTTGCGCCGTCAACGGCTCGGCTTCGCGAGCCTTGTCGCGTTCGCGGTGCTGTTTGTCGCGAGCCTGCTGGCGGGGATGATCGCCAACGACCGGCCGCTCGTCGCGCGCTATCACGGCCACTGGCTGTTCCCGGCGCTGCACACGTATGCCGATAGCGACTTCGGCGGCGCACTGCCCACCGAGGCCGACTATCTCGATCCGTTCATCCGCGAGCAGTTTTCGCGCAACGGCAATTTCGCGCTCTACGCACCCGATCCCTATCGCTACGACACCGTGAACTATCACGCGGCGCAGCCATTTCCGGCGCCGCCTTCGGCGCAGAACTGGCTCGGCACCGACGCGTATGGTCGCGACGTGTTCGCGCGCGTGCTCTACGGCTTTCGCAGTTCGGTGCTGTTCGCGCTTGCGCTGACGCTGACCGGCGCGCTCGTCGGCGTGCTCGCGGGCGCGCTCCAGGGCTATTACGCGGGCCTCGTCGATCTGCTCGGCCAGCGCGTGATCGAGGTATGGACCGCGTTGCCCGATCTCTATCTGCTCATCATCCTGTCGTCGATTTTCGAGGCGAGCCTCGTGCTGTTGTTCGTGCTGCTCGCCGCCTTCGGATGGATCACGCTGTCCGATTACGTGCGCGGCGAATTCCTGCAAAAGCGCGCGCTCGAATACGTGCGCGCCGCGCGCACGCTTGGGCTGTCCGATCGCCAGATCATGTGGCGGCACATCCTGCCGAACAGTCTTACGCCGGTCATCACGTGGCTGCCGTTTCGGATGAGCGCGGCGATCGTGTCGCTCGCGAGCCTCGATTTTCTCGGGCTCGGCGTGCCGCCGCCCGCGCCGAGCCTTGGCGAGTTGCTGGCCGAAGGCAAGGGCCATCTGTCCGCGTGGTGGATTTCGGCCACGGCCATCGCGGCGCTCGTGGTCACGCTGCTGCTGCTCACGTTCATCGGCGACGCATTGCGCGAATCGTTCGCCGCCGACCGCAACCGTGCCGCCGACGGTGCAGATGCCGATGATGCCAAGGATGCCAACACCCACGCTGCAGGAGCCGCCCGATGACGATGCCCGTACTGGAAGTCGAAGACCTGAACATCCGGATCGGCGCGCGGACGATCGTGCATGGTCTCGATCTGACGATCGGCCGCGGCGAACGCGTCGCGCTCGTCGGCGAATCGGGATCGGGCAAGAGCCTGACCGCGCTCGCGCTGCTCGGGCTGGCCGATGCCGCGCGCGTGAGCGGCCGCGTGCGGCTCGCGGGCGACGAGTTGCTCGACAAAAGCGAAGCGCAATGGCGCGCGACGCGCGGCCGCGACATCGCGATGGTGTTCCAGGAGCCGATGACTGCGCTCAATCCGCTCAAGACCATCGGGCGGCAGATCGGTGAAAGCCTGCGTCTGCACGCAGGGCTGCGGGGCGCGGCGGCACGCGAGCGGGCGATCGCGCTGTTGCGGCGCATGGGCATCGTCGAACCCGAACGCAAGGTCGACGCCTATCCGCACCAGTTGTCGGGCGGCCAGCGGCAACGCGCGATGATCGCGATGGCGCTTGCGGGCAACCCGCGTCTGCTGGTCGCCGACGAGCCCACCACGGCGCTCGATGTCACCGTGCGCCGGCAGATCGTCGATCTGCTCATCGAACTCCAGGAAGCCGACGCCGACGGGCACGGCCTCGCCATTCTGCTCATCACGCACGATCTGCATCTGGTGCGCCGCTTCGCGCATCGCGTAGCGGTGATGCAGCACGGCGAGATCGTGGAGCAGGGTGCGACCGACGCGCTGTTCGCGGCGCCGCAACATGCGTACACGCGCAAGCTGTTCGACAGCGCGCCGCGCCGCACGATCGCGCCGGTGGCCACCGATGCGCGGTGCGTGCTCGACGTGCGCGCGCTGCACGCCGGGTATCGCACGCGCGCGCGCGGCTGGCGCGGGTTGTTTCGCAGCGAGACGCCCTCGGTGCTGCGAGGCATCGATCTGCAACTACGGGAAGGCGAGACGCTCGGCGTGCTCGGCGAATCGGGCTGCGGAAAGTCGACGCTGGCCGCGTCGCTCGTCGGACTCGTCGCGCCGACGGCGGGCACGATCCGCTACGCGGGGCTAGAAGGCGCGGGCAGTGCGGGCGGTGCGGCGACGCGGCTCGAACGCGCCGCGCACGTTCAGATGGTGTTCCAGGATCCGTTCGGCTCGCTTGCGCCGCGCCTGAGCGTGGGCGAGATCGTCGAGGAAGGGCTCGCGCTGCATCATCCGCACATGACGTCCGACGCACGGCGCGCACGTGTGGCGGCGCTGCTCGCGGAATCCGGCTTGCCCGTCGACGCGGCGTCGCGTCATCCGGTGGCATTCTCCGGCGGGCAACGACAACGCATTGCGATCGCGCGCGCGCTCGCGGTCGATCCGCGCATCCTCGTGCTCGACGAACCGACGAGCGCGCTCGACGTGTCGATCCAGAAGCAGGTTCTCGAACTGCTGGCGACGTTGCAGCGGCGGCATCGGCTGAGCTATGTGTTCATCAGCCACGATGTCGATGTGCTGCGCGCGGTGTCGCACCGGCTCGTCGTGATGCACGGCGGAAGGATCGTCGAGAGCGGGGAGACGCAGGCGGTGCTGGCGGCGCCGCGTCATGCTTATACGCGTACGCTCGTTGCGGCCACCGGCTCGAGCGAAGTCTCTCCCTGAAGCGGTGGGGTGACGAGCGCAACCGCGCGCGCGTGCGGATGGGCAACCGTCGCGGCGAATGTCGGCTGCCGCTCCCGAACGGCGTGGGCGGCCGCCAGTGCCACCGCGCCCAATGCAAGCGCTGCGCCGCTGTCCCCGTTGGCAAGCCCGAGATGCAGGCAACGGTCGCTGGTGTCGTCGTCCGGCCAGGCGGATTCTGCGTTGGCGATTTCCGTGGTCTGACTGCTGCGCTGGCTTGCATCGCTGACCAGCGCGCATGCCGCCATGTCGATCCCGTACGCAACGGTTCGCGTGCGGGCGGCTTCCAGCAATTGACTGACCGTCTCGTCCGGTTGATCGGCAGCCGGTGTCGATTCGGCTGCTTTCACACGATGGATGCGTGCGGCAGGCGGCGAGCCGTCGTCTTCCCGGTCCCCAAGGCCGAGCAGCAGCGCGCATGCGCCTTCCCCCGGGACCAGACCGTCGCGGCAATCGGGCCCATGCAGCCTGTCGGCGCGTTCGAGCGCATTGACCGAGTGCTGGCCGAGCCATGAATCGCACGCCAGCACGATATGGCGGTCGGTCGACCGGTCACGATTGAGCGAGACGTTCAGTTCGTCGACGATCGCCAACGCCTGCGCAGGGTGCTCGACAATGTGTGTCCGTGCGGGCAGCGTCACGGACGCGCCGTGCTGCCGGGCGACGTGTGCGTCGACCCAGGCGGCGAGTGTCGGCGCAATCTGCTGCCAGCGCGCAGGCAGCAGCAGATGCAGCGCGAGCGGCCTTGCGCGGCGGGGGAGCGACGCGTCGTGGGTCGTGGCGACAGCGTGGCGGGACAGCAGGCCGTCGAGCGCGTGCGCCGCCAGCATCAGCGCGCGCCAGTGCTCGTCGTCGAGGCTGGCCGCCGAGCCGGAAGGAAGGAGCTGTTCGTCGAAGTCATCGAGCGAGATCGACGTGGCGTCAGCGGCGAAGATGCGGGATTCGTCGACCCGTTTCAATGTGGGGTGCAGCCCGACGGTATCGCGACTGCGGGCGGCTGCATGAATATCGCCGAAGGCCATCCCGGCCGGGAAGGACAGCGCGCCGTCGAGTACGGCGAGCGTTCCGGTCGGCCAGTCGTCGTGTGCGTCGACCTGCGCTGCGGCAGCCGTGGTCGCCGTGGTAAGCGTGGCGGCGGCCGTCGAGACGGCCCGGCGCGGCGCGGCTGGTCTGGCAAGCGTCGCCCGCACGCAGACGAAAGCGACCATCAGCAACAGCGGCAGCGCGATGCCGACCAGAGCGAGTTCGCGTGCGGTGGGTACACGATGAGCGAACCGCCAGTAGAGTCCTGCAACGACCCATACCACGCCGAATGTGGCGATGACGCCGACTACCTTGCGAAACGTCGAGCGCTCGCTCATTCATCCCCCCCGTTTAAGCCAGCGTGTCATGTCGGAACGCTTCCGCCGGCCCGAATGATAAATGAACCGGACGGCCCCAGGATATTCGTGACCGAATGCCACGAGCATTGCGGTAAAAAATACCTGTATTAGTACCGAATCGGCATTGAATTGAATTCGGAAAGTAAAAATTTACCGGCCTTGGTTTCGAATGCTTCAATTTAATCTAATTAATCCCGTCCTTGTTGTAATATCGCAGGCAAACAAAACGTGTTACAGATAAAGTGGTGAGGTCCGCATGGACATATCTGCATCATTAACGGCGCTATTCAGCGCGAACCGTCTTTATTCACTCGAAGGTCCGGGGGCAATTGCAGCACTTCAGGTCGAGCGTTGGGTCGGACGGGAAGCGCTTTCCGAGAATTACCAATGGGACATCTACGCGCTGGCGACCGATCCGGCGCTGGATCTCGAATCGATGCTGGGGCAGCGCGTCACGTTGCGCACCGCGTTGACGGATGGCGGCTGCGCGACGCGCAGCGGCCTTGTCGCTGAGGCCGAGTGCATCGACTACGACGCCGGGCTGGCCCGCTACCGCCTGCAGCTGGTGCCCTGGCTCGCGGCGCTCGCGCATGGTCGCGACGAGCGTACTTTCGTCAATCAGTCAGTGGCCGACATTATCGATCGGGTGTTCGGCGATTATCGCGACATTGCCCGCTGGCGTTTCACGGCGGACGCGGATCAGCGTATCGAATGGTTTGGCACGCGCGATTACGTTGTTCAGTACCGTACGCACAGCCACCTTGATTTCATCCGGCATGTTCTGACCGAGGCAGGACTGGGATTTTGTTTCGTCGAGGACGGCGAAGCGCCTTCCGGCCACACGATGCTGATTTTCGACGACAGCGCGCAACTGTCGGAAGACGACACGTCGGCGCGTGTCGGCGGCGTGCCGCAACGCGCGAGCCGTGCGACGGTCGAGCCGGACGACGCGATTCTCGGCATGGGGCAGTCGCTGTCGCTGGTTGCGGACAGGGTGACCCTGCTCAGCAGCGACTACCGGGGCAATCAGTCGACCACGGGGGCTGCGAGCCTCGTCGATGCCGGCGGCGCGCGCGAGCTTTACGACGACGTGGGTCCCGAAGCGTTCGACACCTCCCGGCAGGCAGACGATGCGGCCCGGCGGCAGGCGGATGCGATCATCTCGCAGGCGCGCTTCTGGATCGGCTACAGCACGGTTCGCACGGCCCGCTGCGGCCGGATGATGCGCGTCGCCGAATCGGCATGGCGTCTGCGGCCGCACGGCGGTGAGGCGGCCCCCGATGCATTCGTGTTGACCGGTATCGCGCATATCGGTGTCAACAACCTGCCCGAGACGGTGATGGAGGCGCTCGAGCGTCGACTGGGCCCGTTGCGGCTCGCGGGAGTGGATCCACGTGCGCTGAAGCAGGCGGAGGCTGGCGGCTATGTGAATCGCTTCGAGGCCGTTCCGCGCGACCAGCTCTGGCGTCCGACGCTGGAAGACGGTACCGGCCAGCGATGGAATGCTGCGCCGACGGCTATCGGCGCGCAAACCGCGATCGTCGTCGACGCGCAGGGAGAAGCGCAGCCGGGCGCGAGCGGTCCGGTTCATATGGACGGCCAGGGGCGTGTGCGCTTGCGTTTTCATTGGCAGGCCGACGCCGACAAGGGCACGTATCCGACGCGCGTGATGCAGCGTCTCGCCAGCGACGGTCATGGATTGCAGCAGATCCAGCGGATCGGCCAGGAAGTGCTCGTGCAGTTCCATCATGGGCTGATTCACCGGCCGATCGTGCTCGGTGGCCTGTTCAACGGACAAGGCGAGGGCGGCGATGCGCCGACACCCGGCGGTGCGGCCGGACGGCCGGCCGACGCGGCGGTCTATGCGCAGGCGACCGACCTTGCGGCCAGCGCGCAGGGCAACCCGGTGGGCGGCAACAGCCCGATGTGGCACGGCGCCGGTGGCGGGGCGGACCGGCATGCGCACGCCGGCGCGCTATCGGGCTTCAAGAGCCAGGGCTTCGACGGGCAGGGCGCCAACCAGCTTGCCGCCGATGACAGCGATGGCATGGGGCGCTTGCAGATGAGCACCACGCATGCGGCGACGCAGCTCAACCTCGGCCATCTGCGGTATCAGTCCGACAACTATCTCGGCAGTTTCCGCGGGCAAGGCTTCGAGCTGCGCACGGACGCGTATGGTGCATTGCGGGCGACGCGCGGTGCGCTGATCACGAGCTATGTGCTGCGGCCTGGACAGCCCGCCGGCGAGGCATCGGCGCTGCAGGCGCTGTTTTCGCAGCAGACCGTGCTGGCCGGATCCCTCGATCAGGCTGCCGCCGGGCACGGCACGCTGCCGCTGGCGGCGCAGCGCGGCATGCGGCAGGCCGGGCAATCCCGGCTCGACAGCGGTATGGCGCCACTCAAGGCGCTGGAGCAGAGCCTGAAGACGACGGTGAGCCAGGAAGGCTTCGCCCAGGCACTGCAGGATGCGGAAAGCCGGTCGAGCGGCCAGCCGATTCCGCATACGGGTGATGCGGTGCTGGGCGTTGCGGCGCAGGGTGGCCTGGGCATGCTGGCGGGGCAGGCGCTGCAATGGGCGACGGGCGAAACGCTGACGCTTGGCAGCGGCGCCGATACGAACATCGCGGTCAATCAGGCGCTGCGTATCCACAGCGGGCAGGGAATCGGCTGGCTGGCCGGCGCGCGCGACGCCAGCGGCGTCGGTCTCAACCTGATTTCGGGCAAGGACAATCTCGATCTGCAGGCGCAGCACGACACGCTGGGGATGCGCGCGAAAGGCGAGCTGAAAGTGGCGTCGGCCAACGCGAATGTCGAGCTGACCGGCAAGACGACCGTCAATCTGGCCGTCAGCGGCGGCGCGCACATCACGATCGAAGGCGGCAACGTCACGTTCGGGTGTCCGGGCAAGCTCGTCGTCCACGCCGGGCTGCATCAGTTTTCCGGGCCGACGGATTTCCCCCGCGAGCAGGGAAAGTGGGGCGATCTCGGACAGTACAACGAGTATTTTCATCTGCACGACGCCGCGACCGGCGAGCAGCTGAAGAACCTGCCGTATCGAATGGTCGGCAACGGGGGCGAAACACTGGAGGGCGCGAGCCGCACGGCCGATGGGCGCACGGCCACGTTCTCGACGCATGCAGCGTCGAAGCCGGTGCGCGTCGAATATGCGGGCAACGAGGATATCGATCATGGCTGGTGATGCCGTCGCGGCGAAGTCCCGCCCCAAGGTGCTGGCGGAGAAGGACAGCACACCCAGGGAGAAGCAGGACGGACGTCCGGCGCCTGTCGAACTGGTCAAGCTGGTGCCGTACGACATCAACGTCCGCTCGTTCCATCCGAACAAGAAGTTCGAGCCGCTGGGCTTTCGGTTTCACGGCGACAACCGGGGCTTCTCGCTGGAGGAGAGTTTTCACACGACCTATCCGAAGCGCAAGACAGGCGGCGTGACTTCACGGGTGTGGCATGTCTTCAGCCCGGATTTCTCGCGGGGCTCGTTCGACGATTTCAGGAAGAATCTCGCGAATTCGGCGTTTACCGCGTCGAACACGTCGTCCGGACCGACGCTGTTTTCGGATGGCCCGGAGCCGTACACGGACGACGCGTTTCGACCGGAAGGCAACGCGATCGCGAGCGAGTTTTCCCGGCAGCACGACGGCGAGCAGGTTGCCGAAATGACCTTCATGTACGACGGGAAGAATTTTGCGTTCAGAGGGTCCCGCTATTCGCAGCGGGAAACGGGGCATACGGTCGTTCCGTCGCTGGATGTACACGGCCGCGTGCGGATCATGATCGAACGGGTGCGCAAGTGGATGGATATCGTCGTCCTGATCGACGGGGACGGATTTCCGAATTGCGAAGCCTTCATCGAGGATCCGGCCGGCAACAAGCTGTTCCTCGGCACGCATGTCCGTATCGGCACGCCGGCGACGCACCTGTTCGGCGACAACCACCGGATCATGTTCGCCCATGTGATGCGGGTGGAGTTGACGGCGGACGGCAATTTCGGCTCGAAGATGTGGCTGTTTGCGCAAGCGCTCGGCGGCACGCCCGATCGCCGCGAAGACTATCCCGCGAAGGCGGACATCAAGACCCCGGCCGGATCGGAGACCGTGCGCATGAGCGACGCCAGCGCATACCCGATGGGGGACGCGCCGCCGCCGATCATCCTGCCCGGGATGGACCTGGTGGCGTGGCCGGCGGATCCGATCGCCAAGATCGGCGACGGCGTCAGCGGCGGCTTCGAGGTGCCGATCCATATCTCCGCCTACGAGGATGTCGGCCAGGTCTGGCAACGCCTGCGAGACAGCGTGAAAAAACCGCCCGTGACGCGCGCGCTGACGCGTTCGGCATGGAACGACTATCACCTGCATCGTGATCCCAACGACGGACGCTCGAAGGACAGCGAAGATCTGGATGCGTCTTTATGGAAGAAAAAATAGTGTCTTCGAGCAAACCGGGGCGCTTCTTGCGCAAGCGCCATGTGTTGTTGGCTTTGTGTGTCGTGGTCGCGGTTGTCGCGGCCTGGTCTGGATATGGAAGAGGTTCTCGCATGCCGCTCATTTTTCTGATTCCGTCGGATTACTTTGGTCCCGTGGTCGCGCTGTTCGACCAGAAGGACGGGGTCGATCTGGTTAGCGCGAAGGATGGCTTTGAAGTCAGCGTGCCCGAGAACGGCGTCATCAGGATCAAAGGGCATCGGACGTTCGATCGGGGCGGCAGCTATCCGGGCAGCAGTATCGTGTTCATGCTGGTGGACAAGGACGGGCGCCGGCGGCCGATGAAGGAGGCCATCAACCCGTGGCAGGAGTACGACAAGGACGACAACGCGCACTGGGTGGTGGGGATTCGCGACGTGCAGGGCAACCTGCGCAAGTTCCCGCTTTCGCCCGCGGACGGCTTCATATTCGATGATTTTCCGGAGGCCGAGAAGCACGAGAAGATGATCATGTGGCACGACTCCTGTCGGGACCGCGTGTTCAACCCGGATTTCGTCGCCTATCAGTCCGGCGAAAAGACCGCGAAAGAATTGAACATTCCACCGTGTGCGGAATTCGTCGTCGGCTCGGTCGATCACGTTCGCACCTGGCCGGAATGGATGTTCCTGCGAGGAAAGGGGAAGCAGGAGAAACTGAAAATCAGGAATCCCGCCTACGAATCCATTCAGGAACTGGTCGACGAGGCCAACGCGCGCGTGGCCAGGAAAAAGACGCTCGGCAATCAGTAGGCGCGTGTCGGGAATACGATTTGACGCCCGGCACGCAACCGGCACGGGCGAATGACTTGAACAAGCGGAATCCGCATGAGGGCAGAGGGCTGAAATGGACGTTGTCGCGGCATTGAGGGGCTATTCGCAAGCCACTCGCCACATCCAGATCGATACGGTCATGACCGGCGCATTCGCGGTCGAGCGTTTCCATGGCCGCGAGGCGATGAACGAATCGTTCCGCTTCGAGATCGACGTGCTGTCGAGCGAGCCGTTTCTCGATCTGGGTTCGCTGATCGGCAGCGCCGCGCGATTGCGTCTGGCGACGGGGGCGGGCGAGCGTTGCTGGAACGGCTACGTCACGCATGCGGCCTATGCGGACACCGACGGCGAAATCACGCGTTACCGGCTCACGCTGGAATCGTGGCTCGCGTTCCTGCATCTGCGCCGCAATTGCCTGTATTTCACGGAGCTCGACACGGCGGGCATCTGCGACCGCGTATTCGGTGATTATCCGGAGGCGCACTGGCGCTACGAAACCAGCGAAGCGCAGCGTACCTATGCGTTGCGCGGCCAGTATCGCGAGACCGACCATGCGTTCGTGCTGCGGCTGCTGTCCGAGGCCGGCCTGTCATTCCACATCGAGCACGCGCAGGACGCGGGCGGATCCAAACCGTCGGGCAATCACACGGTCGTCATCGCGGACCGTCGCGCCGCACAGAAGAAGGGCGCCTCGATTGCCTTCCACATCCAGGACGTCGGCGATCCTGACGGCGTGATCACGCAATTTACGCAGCGCCACCAGTGGGTGCCCGACCAGGTCGTCGCAACGAGCTGGAAGGCAAGCGAAGTGCAGGCACTGGCCGGCCAGGCGCAGGCCGAGGCCGATCCGGATGCGCCCATGCTTCCGGTTCGCGAAGTGTATGACGGGCAGCGCGCCGGACGTTTCGACACAACGGCGCAGGCCCAGCTCTACGCGGCGCAGCGCCTCGATGCGCTGCGCCTGCCCAAGACGGTTCACGACGGCGCGGGCACGGCGCGTACGCTGGAAGTCGGCAAGGTCCACACGCTGACCGGTTATCTGAACCAGCCGCACACGTTCGTGCCGCTGTCCATCGAGCATGAGGCGGTCAACAATCTCGGCGCGGATATCGGCGCGCTGCTGCAGCGCGGGGAACTGGCGGCCGGACATTACCGGAACCGCTTCATCGCGGTGCCGGAAGGTGTGCCGATCGTTCCGCCGCACATCGATCGCCCCGTCGTGCACGGTGTGCAGACCGCGATCGTGGTGGGCGAGCCCAACACCCGCGTCAGCAGCACGCGCGACCATCAGGTGCGTATCCAGTTTCCGTGGATGCGCGGCATCGCGCCGCTGTCGGGCGGGCTGACCGATACCGCGAGCCGGTCGAATCCGGACGGGCATGCGCCCGGCAATCACCGCTCCGGCGTGCTCGCGCGCGTCGCCGAGCAGGCGGCGGGACCGAATTTCGGACATGCGTATACGCCGCGCGTCGGCGCCGAGGTGGTCGTCGGGTTCGATTCGGGCAACATCGACCTGCCCGTCGTGCTGGGGCAGGTTTATGGCGGACGCGTGAAGCCGCCATTCGCGGCCGGCGAGGGCAGCGGCGCGAATCATCCCGGCACGCTGACCGGTATGCAGACACAGACGCTCGACGGTCAGCCGGGCAGCCGCTGGGTGATGGACGATGCGGCGGGCCAGTTGCGGCACGAACTGGGCAATTCGATTGCCGAGAGCCGGCTCGCGCAGGGCTACCTGATCGACCAGCAAGGGACGATGCGCGGTGCCTATCGGGGCGAAGGCTTCGAGTTGAGCACGCAGGGCTGGGCCGTCGCACGGGCCGGCGAAGGGGTGCTGGTGTCCAGCACCGCACGGCCCAATGCGACCTCCACGCAAATGGACCTGGTCGAGAGCGCCGGGCAACTGGCACAGGCCGTGAAGACTGCACAAGGCCTCGATACGGCGGCAACGGGTGCAACGGCCGGTGGGCTCGGCGGCAACCAGGCGCAGGCGGATTTCCTCAAGGCGATCGATCCGTCCCAGGACGGCAAGTATACGGGGCCGGTAAGTGGCCAGGACGCGACCAAGCCCGTGGGCAAGCAGCGCAGCGGCGGCGATCCGGTCGAGCGGTTCGCGACGCCGGCAGTCGTGTTCGAATCGCCGGCGAATCTCGTTTTCACCACGCCGAACAGTGCGGTTGCCTATGCGGCCGAGCACGTTCACCTGACGGCGCAAGGCGACGCGCATTTCGCGGCGGATGCCACGGTGGCCGGTGCGTCAGGCGAGGCGGTGAGTTTCTACGGCGCGTCGGGCGGTTTCAAGATCGTCGCGAATCACGGCCCCGTTACCGTCGAGTCGCACACCTCGACGATGGAGGTGCTGGCCGATCAGTCGGTGCAGATCTCGTCGACGGAAGACCGCATCGACGTGCTGGCGAAGGACACCATCGTGCTTCAGCAAGGACCGAACCGAATCACGCTCAAGGGCGCGGACATCACGGTCGAAACGCCGGGCCAGTTCCAGGTGAAGTCGGGGTCGCACGCGTTCGTCGGTCCGGCAGGCGCGTCGCCGAATCTCGCGCCGTTGCGGGATTCGCGCGTACAGGCATTCGACGAGGGCTTCGTGCTGAAAGACCGCGACAGCGGCAAGCCGGCGGCGTTCCGGCCTTACCGGATCACGTTGGCGAACGGCGACGTTCAGCACGGCGTGACGGACGAACTGGGGCACACGCATGTCGTGAAGACCCTTGCCTCCGAAATTCTGAAGATCGACGTAGAGGGCTGACAGCGTGCCGGATGATTTCAAGACGGCGGGGCGTTCGATATCGACGCCCGTCGACAACAAGAAACGCAAGGAAATCCTGGTCGAGAGCGATCTCCTCGAGATCCAGGTGAACAATACGCCGGGCGTCGACGACGACTACGTGCAGGTGAAGTGCGGCTGCCCGGACTGCCGGCCTCGCGTGCCGTGCCGGATTCGCACGCGCAAGCCGGGCTCGGGGAACGTGCAGGTCGTGCTGACGAATCCGGACGGGCGCCTGCGCTTCGCGGACGAGGCCGACAAGACGAAGTCGCTCGAGGTGCCGGGCGACGGCGCGTGGGTTGCGTTCGAGATTTCCGGTGAAGAGGGCAGCAAGGCGCTGAACGATGCGGTCATCGAGGCGCATGAGGCGACCGAGGACGGGAAGGCGCTGGCGAAGAAGAAGCTGACGGTGTTCTGGTTCGATGAGGCGAAGATCGATCTGACGCCCGTCGGGGCCTATGGACTGGACGGGCGTATGGTTACGGTGCCCAACGACGGCGCTGCGATCGAGCACTCGGCCCAGGCCCGGATCAGACCGGATGGCGTGAATTGCGCCGCGCCGCAAATTGCCGTTCTCAGGGTCGGGATCATGCAGAACGATCGTACGGCCGGAGTTGGCGTCGAGAGTATATGGAGTTCACCGACGATTGCATGGGATCCGTGGGTGCCAGCTGGCACCACTGTGACGGCGGGTGCTCAGATCCGCATTACCAGCATGTTGCCGGTCGTGGCGAATGACACTTCGCCGGGCAGCGGGCCGCTGTATGACCAGCCTGCTGATCAGGCCGCAGTCAGTCGCAACTCGCTCAAGCCGCTCCTCGGCTGCAACGGCGGTGCCCCGGCGACGTCGAGCGATACGCCTGGGACCGACGTCGAACAGTCGATCGTCATTCCGGCGACAACGGCCACTGGCGCGGTTGTGGGGCAGATTGTCTATACGCGATGGCGTAAAACGCAGATTCATGGGAAGTTCCTCTGTTGGGTCGTGGTTTACAACACGTCCACGAAGGCGTTTTGCACGCTCCGCCAGCGGGCATGGACGATAGAAATCGACACCGACAAGGGCGCCGGGCAACGGGCGACCGCGGAGGCCAGCGATTCGCCGGTCACCATCCAGCCGGTGTTGTGGCCGATCGCCAACGAACTCGTCTCCGCGGATGTCAATCAACACAAGGAGATGTTCGGCACCGAGACGGTGGCGTTTCGAAAATAGCATGGCAGTAACCAGACATGATGTCGGGGTACATGCCGCAACGTCATGCTGATTGACACGGGATTGAGGTGAGCAAGATGGTTGCCGATGATCGGTTGTGGTTGTCTCCGGAGTCGAAAATGACTCATGGTTCATTCAATTTTGCCTGGAGGGGACGATGATGCCCGTCGATGCAACGCCCTTCGACTTCAAGGCGGACTTCGCGCTGATCGCGCAAGCGCGTGCGGTGCACGATACGGCGACGTTGAATCTGTCGGATTACTACACGACGGCCAGAGCGCCGAGTTGGGCCGTGGCGGAGGTGAGCCCGAAGGAAGGCAGCGGTGGCCTCGTGTTTCCCGGTGTGACGGTTCAAGTCGGCGACAAGACGTTCGTACAGCCTGCCGACGCCGGGGCCGTGGTTCAGATGAAAGGTGAGTGGCGGGCCGCGGCCAAGTCGGACGCGTCGATCCCTGCCGGTAGCGACTATGCGTGGATTCAACCGCGGCGCGTACGCGTGCGCATTCCGTCACCCGACGATTTTTACTCGCCGTTCATCTCCGGCGGAACCGTCGTTTTCCAGTGGGACGCGTCGGCACCGGATGACGCGCGATTCATCGCGACCCGGATGATCTTTCCCGACTGGAAACAGGACGTTGCGGACGCGATCAAATCGGCGCCGCAACTCGAAACGGAACTCGCAAAGATCAGCGGTGGCCGCGCGGCGCTCGATACCGTCGACCGGCTGCTGGCGTCCGGCAACGACGTGTCGTCGATTCTGGCGTTTCGCGCGCTGCTGCGCGTCGCTGATCCGGATTTCGTCGCAACGCACGCCGAAGGGGCGCTGAAAACGACGGACGTGCACAAGCTGTCGATCATCGCGTACCTGTGCGTCGCGGCGTCGCAGGAGAAGGACCGTGCGCGGCTGCTCGACGTACTGAAGACGACGATCGACGAGACGACGGATGCGAACCGGCTGCTGGCCATCGCCTATGGCGCGTTCGCGGTGGCGGTGTTCGATCGTCGTGACCAGGATGCGGTCAAGGGCGCGTCGAATACCATGCGCGTCCTTCGGCAGCGTACCTCGGCGCTGCATGTCGCGATGGACGAAACATCGCCGTGGTCGCAGATCTTCAGGAAGATGGGACTTGGCGACCAGTAACGGACGAACGGAATACGGCGTCGCAACACGTCGCGTGCCGGCGGCGTGCGCGACGCACGACAGCACGGCCTTCGACACGACGGCCAACCTCAAGGTGTAGAAACGATGGCAACGAGCAAGGACATCCTGCAGGCGCTGCTCGGCGGCTGGGCGCAACACGATCGCTTCCTGCGGCTGACGACGCCGCTTGGCCAGGACGCGCTGGTCGCGGAAAGCCTCGACGGCTGGGAATCGATCGATGGCGGCGGTTACCGCTTCGAACTGACGGCCCTGACCGAGAACCCCGCGCTGCCGATCGCGCGGCTGGTCGGCGGCCCCGTGCTGGTCGAATGGCTGACCGCGGAGGGAGGCCGTGAATGGCGCCCGTTTCACGCGCACGTCGCCGCAGCCGAACTGATCGGCTACAACGGCGGCCTCGCGCGCGTTCGCGTCGTGCTCGAACCGTGGCTCGCGATACTGCGGCAGCGTACCGACAGCTACCACTACCACGATGCGAGCGTCATCGACATCAGCGAGCAGATTTTCGGCTATTACACGCACGGCGCGGTGAATCCGGCGTGGCGATGGGAACTGGCCGATCAGACGCGATATCTGCGGCGCAGTCTCACGGTGCAGGCCGGCGAATCGGATTTCGACTTCCTGTCGCGGCTGTGGGCGGAGGAAGGGCTTTACTACTGGTTCGAGCACGCGGCCGACCCGGGAGCGAAGAGCCTCGGAGGCCATACGCTCGTGCTGGCCGATTCCAACGAACGCTTCCTGCCCCGCGAGCCGGAACGCGTGCCGTTTCACCATACCGGCGAAAGCGATCCGGCCGGGGGGATTCGCCATTTCATGCTTGCGCGTCGCTGGCGCATCGGCCGTGTCGCGCGTGCGAGCTGGGATTATCGGAGCCTGTCGGTTCGCCCCGCGCAGGCGCACGCGAGCGGCGCGGTGGTGCCGGGCGAAGACCGTGACGTCGCCGGTCCTTATGCGTATCAGACCGCGGCTTTGGGCGACCGGCGCAGCTGGCAGCAACTCGATGCACTGCGTGTCGACGCCGCAAGAAGCGAGGGCGATGGCACACGACGCGACCTGCGGCCCGGGCTGCGGTTCTCCGTCGACCATCATCCGACGCTCGGCGCGTCCGACGAGTTCGTTTGCCTGCGTGTACACCATCGGGCGCGCGCCAACGTGTCGGCCGACATCCGCGCGGCGATCGGGCAGCACCTTGGCGCCATTCCGCCGATGCGCGACGCCGATGCAGGCGGCATCCATCCCGCATCGAGCGTGGCACCGAGTGACGATATGTCCCGGCAGGACACGTTTGCGGACGAGGACGCCGTGTATGGCAACCGCTTCTTCGCGATGCCTGCGGCCCAGCCTTATCGGCCGTCGCTGGCCAATGGCCAGGGCATCAGGTCCCAGCCGGCCGCGATCGCCCAGGGGGCGCAAAGCGCCATCGTGGTCGGCAGCGGAGACCCCGTTCATACCGAGCGCGATCACCGGATACGCGTGCAGCACCACACGCAGCGCGGCGAGAAGGCCGCGAGCCGCGAATCGCATCCGCATGTGCCGAATGCGCCGGCAAACCGCGCCGCAGGCACCTGGACCCGCGTGCTGACGCCCGTGGGCGGCGCGAACTGGGGCGGCGTAACGATTCCGCGCGTCGGGCAGGAGGTGTGGACGGAACTGCTCGAAGGGCAGCCCGATCGCCCTGTCGCGGTGGCGGCGCTTTACAACGGTAAAGGCAATGCCAACGCACAGCACAACGCGCTGGTCGGCGGGCCGAGCGGCAGCACGGGCAATGCGGCGGCCTGGTTTGCCGGTAACGACCATCCGGCTGCGCTGACAGGCTTCAAGACGCAAGACCTCGGGCAAAGCCGGACCGGTACCGGCGGCTACCGGCAGTTCCTGATCGACGACACCGCGGGGCAGTCGAGAGCGCATCTGTATACGACCGATCGCAATAGCGGGCTGACGCTCGGGCATATCAAGCAGCAACACGACAATCGGCGCCTCGCGGATCGCGGTTACGGCGTCGAGCTCGCGACGGAAGCGGCCGGCGCGTTGCGCGGCGGTGCAGGCCTGTTGATCACGACGGCGGCGGGCACGAGCCAGATGGATGCGCGCGCGCCGGGCCTGGACCTCGCAGAGGGGCTGCAGCGCGTGCAGGGCCTCGTCGAAGCCGCGCAGCGCCAGGGTGCGGGCGTCGGCGGCGCGGGCCAGGAACCGCCACCCGACCAGTTGCCGGCCACGCAGGGATTGAAGCAGACCCGCGAAGCGCTTGCCGAAACGCGCAGTGGTGGTGCGGCAGCCGGTGGCGGAGGCGGCGGCAGTGCCGTCGCCTGGAGTCGCCCGCACCTGGTTGCGCATGGCGCAGACGGCATCGTCGCCGTGTCCGCCCGCAGCCATGTGTGGGTGTCGGGCAAGGAGACGGTGTTCAGCGCGGGGCAGGACCTGCAGGTGACGGCCCAGGGCAAGACCAGCGTGATCGCGAATCACGGTATCTCGCTCTATACGCAAGGCAGCGCCGGCAATGGCCGGGTAGTCGACGGCAAGGGCATTGCATTGCACGCGGCGTCGGGCTCGGTGAGCGTGCAGGCACAGAGCGGCGGAACGCTGGCGGCCGCCGCGCAGCGCGCGGTCACGCTCGCGAGCGTCGATGCCGGCGCGAACCTGCAGGCGAAACAGCGCCTGTTACTGACGGCGGCGGATGCGTTCATCAAGATGGAGGGCAGCGATATCGTGGTGGGCGGACCCGGGAAAGTCGAGTTCAAGGCTGCCAGCCACGAATTGACCGGCCCGCAGAGCGCGTCGGGCAGCACGACACTGGCGCGTAGCCAGGCGACGGACTGTCCGCAGACGATGGGCGACATGATCGCGTCGAGCGCGGCGTGCGCGGACCTGTGATGCAGGCCGGTCGCGAATACGACCTGCCGAACGCAGCAGGGGCGACGCCGGGGCAAGCGCCCGCCGCGCCGCCGACGGTCGAGCAGTTGCATCTGCAATGCGAGGCGCTCGGGCTGTCGCATTGCCTGTTGCTGACGGGGCCCGCGGTGCTGCATGCGTTCGAGCCGGACGAAATCGATGCGCTGAAGGCGATCGGCGAATCGGTGGTCGAGGTGCCGCTCTGTCCCGAGCGACTGTCGCCCGACTACTGGCCGTCCGTGATCGAACTGGATCTGGCCCATCCCGTGCCCGCGGAGATCTGCCGGCGGGCAATCGAGCGGGCGCTGGACGACTGGTCGCCGGACGCGCTCGCCGAGGGACGCGGACACCGCATCGGCGCGTTCCTCTTCAGCGGCGCGCGCACGGATGCGATTGTCCGCCATCTCGCGCACGCATTCGTGCAGCAGCGTTCAGACAGTGACGGGCAGCGGTTGTTGGGGCTTGCCGATCCGGCTGCGTTCGAGGGCGTATGGCGCGTCTGCGACGAGGCGCAGCGCCGGCGCCTGCTCGGTCCGATCACACAGTGGCGCACCCTTGGCCGCTGGGGCGAGTGGGTCGATTGCCACCAGCCCGCAGCGCGTGATGCGGAGGCGGCGGCAGGGGGCTCGCTCGATCTCGGCGACGCGCAATGGTCGGCGCTGTTCGACGTGCGCCCGATCAATCGCGCGTGGGCGCGGGCCAGGGCCGACGGATGCGTCGTCCCGCGCGAGACCTTCGAGCGATTGCCGGCTGTGTTGCAGCGAGCGCACGGATACGGACTGAGCGATCCCCAGGATCTCGAGCTGTTCGCGCGGCATGCGCTGAATGCCGGCGCCGAATTCGATCGGCATCCGCGCATCCAGCGCGTGCTGCTCGACCGGCCGGCCGACATGTATTACAGCCTGGCCGTGGCGGACCTGGGCGACGCCGATTGGGCGGAAATTCGCGGGGCGCGGCCGGACGGGCGCGCAAGTCAATAAGCAAGGAAAGAACATGGCGGGAACCGACGATCGTTGTGATGTCTGCAAGCTTCAGGGCCTGGCGGTGTATATGCCGCGCTATGCCGTCGTGCCGAAGGCGTTTACGGCGCCCGATCTGGGGCCGTTCAGCGGAACCGGCATCAAGGACGTGAAGCTGACCGAGAGCAAGTACGCGCTGCGCCAGTTGCGCGAAGGTTACGTCTACTTCCTGTACGAGCGCGGGCCGCGTGGCAAATTCTATTGGGAGGTCTACGCGTGCGCGCAGGACGGCACCCTCACGAAGCGGCTCGACCCGGCCGCCGCGAGAAGCGCAGAAGCGCCGAAAGCCTGTGCGCGCACCGGGCACAATGCGCTGCGCGTGCAGTACGTGGTCATCGAGAAACCACAGGACTGCGGCAAGGTGTGGGTCGCGTTCAGCGAGCGGCCGTGGAGCGACGCGACGGTGCAGCGGTACGGCGCCGACAGCCCGGAGGCGGCGGGCTTGCGCGAAAAGCGCATGCAGGCCATCGAGCCGGCGGCATGGGTCGGTTCCCCGCAATCCGGCCCGCATCTCGCGCCGTTGACCGCGGCGAACCTCCAGCACGTGATCGAATATGCGGGGAACGTCGGGGAAACGCCGCTCGAAGTCAGCGCGCTGCCGTACGACTTTCGTCCGGAGATCAGCCGCGGCGCAACGGGCGCCTGTCGCGACAACGTGCTGAACCTGTGCACGACCCGCTATGCGTGGGCCGTGCGCCAGGGGATCTGGAACAAGGCGGCATCCGCGCAGCTCGTCGCGACCGCGCAGGCGAGTTCGGTGTCCGGCGGCAAGCCGTGCCAGCCGATGATGCTGGCCCTGTGGGATGCGGTCGGCATCACGCACGAACTCAACGGCTTCCGTAATGATGCCGTATCGTGGCTCGACAAGTATGTCGTCGAGCGCGCGCTGCAGATCACGGCGCTGCGCGACATCGACACGGCCAAGGAGACGCTCGAGCATGGCGCGGTCGACAGCGAGACGCGTTTCCAGTCCGAAACGGGCAAGGCGACGACAGGCGGCCTGACGGACAGCGCGAAATCGCTGCGGCAGCGTGCGGCTTCGCTGCCGGCCGGTGCCGAACGCACCCGCTATCTGCAGACCGCGGACGACTACGACTATCTTGCGAAGAACGGGCTGGGCGGCCCTTATGTGGCGCAGGTGCAGTCGTTCCGCTCGGATGCGGAGCGGCAGGCGTGGCGCCAGAAAACCGATGCGACGATCGCGGACATCAACCGGACGAAGCAGAAGCGCCTGAAGGATGCGCACGACAACGCGTGGCCGCGATACGAAGACAAGCTCAAGCGCCAGGAAATCGACGCGTTCCGCGCCAAGTACACGGAGATACAGGGCAAGGTCCAGGCGCTGCAGGAGGCGCGAACGGATGACGTCGGGAACTGGCTGAAGGCGAAGCTGTGGTTTGCGACGCTCGATGACTGTCACGAATCGGACTTCGTCGACGGCATGGCGTATGAGGTTGCCGTCGGCACGGCGATCTTCGGCCTGAATTCGTCGCCCAAGGGCCGGCACCTCGTCGATGCGCTCGTGTCGCTGCTCGACGCGACGAAGATGGAAAGCATCATCTGGCGCGCGGTCGCGATGAATCAGAAGGACGGGCGGGTGCAGTTGACGCAGATTCTGCAGGACGCGAAAAAGGACCAGGAGACGCCACTGCCGGGCAACGTGGAAAAGGTTGCGGCGGTCGCGTCGAAGATCAAGACGATCGTCGGCTATTACAAGAAGCTGGCCGATCTTGCCGTCGAAAAGGATGCAAAGAAAGTCACGCCGATCGGTGCGTTGCTCAAGCGCCTCGAGGTCGACCAGATCGCGATGACAGCCGGCGACTCGATTTTCAAAAAGTTTCGCGTCAACCAGGGCGCGGATTTCGTCGGCGAGAAGATCATCCAGACGCTGTTCCTGCAGCGCGCCGGCATCAGCGATCTCGACACGCTCAATCTCGTCAGGAAGCAGGCCGAACTGGAAGGGCTGAGCCGCAAGGAGGTGCTGAGCAGGATGCGGGTCGCGCACGGGTTTATCCAGGCTGAGGAAGCGCTCGGCGGGATGGGCAAGACGTCCCCGACGCGCGCACTCTACGAAACCTGGAATCAGCTCAAGCTGACCGAGGAGGGCAATGCGCAGTTGCGCTCGGCGCGTGTGACCGTCGTAACGGGCCTCCTCGAAGCGGTGAGTTTCTACAAGCTGATGGTGACGCCGCACGACGAAAACACCAACCTCAACCTGGTCAGCTCGGGCGCGACGCTGTGCTCGGCGCTCATCGATGTCAGCATGGCGCCTTTCTATGCGACGCTGAAGACGTCTGCCCGGTCGCAGGCATGGAAGCTGGTCGGTGGCGGGCTCGGCGCCGCGGGGGCCTTCATCGGCGCCTGGATGGACGCCAAGACGGCCGGCGACAGCTTTGCGAAGCGGCAGGGCACGGTGTTCTTCCTGACATCGATCAAGGTGGCGACCGGGACGGTGACGGGCACGGCCGTGCTCATCAGCTCCATCGGCAAGTCGGGCCCGTTGTTGAAGAAAGTGGCGAGCCGCTATGGCACGCAGGTGATCGTCGGGATCGTGGAAGGCCTGACCGAGCGCGCGGCTGCCTTTGCAGCGTTGCGCGCGGTGGGCATGCTGCTTGGCTGGGAGGCGACGGTTGTGTTGTTCGTCGTGCAAGGATTGATCTGGTATTTCACGCCGAACGTCCTGGAGGCCTGGTGTACGCGGTGCGCGTTCGGAACGGGGCGGGAGAAGGACTTCTTTGTCGAGCACAGTGTTCCGCTCTATACCGATGGGGAAGTCAGGAAGCAGGTCGAGGATTTCGGCAAGGCGCTGGCCGGCGTGCGGTGAGTGGTTCGCCGGCGGTTCGCCGATCGGCGAGCGGGCAAGGAATCGATGTGAAGCAACGAGTGGGCGCTCGAGCGACCACGGATAATGGGTAACCGAATATGCAGAATCAAACGACGCAAGCCGTGCTGTTGCGTGGTCGTGTGCAGAACCTGCGGCGCACGAAAACCACGCATGACTTCATGCGTACCGAGGCCGACAAGGTTGCCACCGGCGTGGGCGCCGTGGCGATCGGCCTGGCCGGCATGACGGGGCTCGCAACCGCCGTTGCCATTTCTGCCGGGAACAGTAACGAGGAAGTCGACAAGGTGTCGTTCGATATCGGCGACGTCCATGTCGACGGATGGTTGTGGCGGTGCCCGTTCCGCGAGAACGACGAGGTCGAGGTGGTGGCCGAGCAGTCCGCGACCGGTGCGACGTGCTTTGCCGTCCGTCGGGTCGACGACGGGCTGATCGCGGTCTATCCGCACTGTACGATCGGAAAGCGCGCGTATATCGGGAAGTCGGCACGAATCTGCCTGACGATCCTGACCGTCTGGGCCGCCGCAATGGCCTATGCGTTTTTCGTGAAGATGCCGGAACAGGCACTGTTCTACCAACTGGTCTTCACCGGCGTGTCGGTGCTGTTCGTCGCGTTGCTGCTGGCGTTTTTCGCGATTTCAGGATTCCGGAAGGATCGCTCGTTCATTGCGATTTCGGAACGCATGTTCGAGACGTTCGGATGGCCGGATCCGGCCACCATCGACCTGAAACGGACCTCGAAGGGAAAGAAGCGCGAAGGCGACGGGCCCGGATACGGGCTGTGGATCTTTCGCCGCTGAGTCTGTCGGCGCAACCGTCCGCGCATTCGCCCCCATTCGTGTCCGGCAACACGCGTGACACGCAAGCGTTGCGCCTGGATAACACAACTGTTAACTCTCGTAAATCGAGACTGTTCAAGCACCTCGCCATTGAGCGAAAATACGCGGCCCTGGCGACGGTATGTCGTCCTGAGTGGACGGTCTTTGTGGTCTGCTCCATTGGTATGACAATTGACGGGAGTCGGTTGTCCGGTAAACCACATGGTCATCTGGGGTCCGAAGCAATGGGCGCGCTCCGGAAGCGGCTGTGCTGTTTTCAGTGCTGAAAGGCGAATCCCTCCTTGTGGCAGCCATCGAATCGGCGAATCTCGAATCGTAGGACGAATGAAGTTTTCAATCATGCTGCGGGTTGCTGCGATGGTGGCTGTTACGGCATCCGCGTCCGCACACGCCCAGACAAGCCGACTGCAGTGTTTTGACGAAAAAGGGCGGCCGATCGCATCTTCCCCCCACTGCTTCGAGCTGGAACTGCCGAAGGACGCGCAACTG
Organism: Burkholderia sp. Bp8963; assembly: GCF_003854275.1. Lineage (GTDB taxonomy): Bacteria > Pseudomonadota > Gammaproteobacteria > Burkholderiales > Burkholderiaceae > Burkholderia. The sequence goes on along the minus strand of NZ_QTQP01000065.1, from coordinate 5,907 downwards.
CAGTGGTCCGCGTGGCTGTCGCCGGTGGGGACGACGGCCGATGCCCGCATCGCGGTGTCGGGCATCGTCGACGACAATCGATTCGTGCCGACGGCGATCGGACCAACCTCGCCCGACGATCCGGCCAAACCCGACATGCTGATGTTCAATACGCCGCTTTTGCCCGACCTCACGATCCGGCCGTTCGGACAGGAAGAGCGGGCAAGCGCCAGCCGCAATCGTGACGGTGACGCGATCGCGATCGCCTGCCGGCCTGGCCGGCAGCCGGCCGGCATCGTTCTGGCGCGGCGCGACGCCCGCTGGCCGCGTGTCGCGGCGGGTGATGTCGTGCTGGCCGGGAACGGGAGCGCCGGTTTTCAGTGGGGAATGGCGGCGGCCGGGCGCGATCCCGGCGCACTGTACCCGCTGCAGCGAACGGTCGGCACTGAAGCGGTGCACGGCCGGATCGACCTGGCGACCTTGCCGGCCGGGACGGAGAACCTCGATCAAAACCTCGTGCTGGTGTGTCCGTCCGAAGGCGGGCGCCTCGACCTGAGCGATGTGCACCTCGCGCCGCGCGCCGCGGCGGCGGAAGGTGGACGTGCCGCGTGGGTGTGGCAGCGCAGCCGATGGGAAGACGGCGGACGCGACTTGCTCGCGGACGCGGTGCGATACAAGGTGTCGCGCCTCTACGTCGCGTTGCCGATCGCTGACGGTCAGGTGACCGGCGCCGACGCGTTGCGGGATTTCGTGGCGCGCGCGCACGGCGCCGGCATCCAGGTCTGGGCGGTCGAAGGCGATCCGGACATGGTCACGGAAAAGGGGCGCGAACAAGCGGTGGCGCGCTTGCGGGCGATCGGACAATATCAGCGCGCGTCGACGGAGCCGACGCGGCTGGGTGGCGTTCAATACGACATCGAACCGTATCAGTTGCCCGCGTATCGTACGGAGCCGCAGGCGGTGATGCACGCGTGGGGCACGACCGTCGCCGCGCTCGGCGACGCAGCGGCACTGCCGCTCGATACGGTCCTGCCGTTCTGGCTGCTCGACGCGCCGGGCGGCAACGAGGTGCTTGACCGGATCGGTCGTGCCGCGCAGTCGCTGACCGTCATGGCGTATCGCACCGACGCCGCGCACGTGCAGCGCGTGGCGGCGCCTTTGCTGGCGTGGGGCGCAACCCGCAATTTCCCGGTCAGCGTCGCGCTGGAAAACGGTCCGATGCAGGACGAGTGGACGCAGACCTATGCACCCGTGCCGCGGGGCGGCGCGGGCACCCTGTGGCTGGTGCCCGAGGACGGCAAGATGGTCGCCGTGCGCCTCGATCGCGCGACCACGCTGGCGCGGGGCATCGGCTATGTCGAGAAGAGCAGGGAACGAATCGATGCAGACAAGGTGAGTTTTCTCGGCGATCCGGATCGTCTGTTGACCGTCTCCGCCAGCCTGCAACCCGTGTTTCGCGCATGGCCGAACTATGCCGGCATCGCGTTCCACGGGCTGCTGGATCGTTGATCGAGTGTCATCGACCGGCAATGCGCACAGTCACTCCATCGCGTCCCGCTGCAAGCGGGCAGCCCTCCAACAGCCATGGTCCGGAAAACGGAAATGTCGGATTTGCCAACGATTCTGATTGCTGAAGACGACGCGCTCCTGCGTGAGCTGCTCGAGCACAAACTGTCGACCTGGGGTTACAGGGTGCTGTCGGCGTCCGATGGCGAGGCCGCATACGAACTCATACGCGAGCAGCGGCCGTCGATGGCGTTGCTGGATGTGATGATGCCGCGCCTCGACGGTTTTGCGCTGCTGCGCAAGATGAATCAGGACGGGGCGCTCGAGCATACGCCCGTCATCATGATTACCGGGCGCAAGCTGGAAACCGATGTCGTCAATGCATTTCGGTGGGGCGTGGAAGACTACCTGAGAAAACCGTTCTCGCTCAGCGAGTTGCAGTCCCGCATTGCACGGATCGTTTCCCCGCCGGAGCGCGGCTGATGGTGAATCAGGTTCCATTCGCAGGCCGTTGCGCGCTCACGGCCTTGCTGGTCTGCGGCTGCTTGCCGGCGGCTGTCGCGCAAAGCGGGCCGGGCGTTTCCGCGACGGACATCGCCGGTCTGTATCAGGCCGGCGTGCAGGCGCGACTGGCCGGGCGCATGGACGAAGCGCTCGATCTGCTCTCTCGCGCGGCGGCCGCCGCACCGGACAATGTCGACGTGCTGCTGCAGGAAGGCCTGGTGCTGATGGCGAAAGGGCGCGACAGCGAAGCAGCCGGGCTGTTTCAGCGCGTGCTGTCGCTGGCGCCCGGTTACAAGGATGCGCGTCTCGCGCTCGCCCGGATCGCCCAGCGTCGTGGCGACATCGATACGGCGCTCGCGCAGGTCGATATCGTCCTGCGCGACGCCCCGCATGATGTCGAAGCACGCGAGTTGCACGCGAACCTGCTGCTCGCCAAGGGCGACGCCCGGAACAGCGAGTCGGAGTATCGCGCGCTCGCGCATGAGCAAACGGGCGACGCGTCCGCATTGATCGGCCTCGGCGACAGCTTGCGCGCGCAATGGCGCGACGCCGAGGCACGCGCGGCCTACCGCGAGGCCGCCACGTTGGCGCCGGATTCCGTCGCGCCGCAACGCGCCGTGCTGCCGGATCACCAGCGATTCCGTCTGGATGTCGGCGGTGCATACAGCCACTTGTCGAACGGATCGCCGGCCTGGAAGGAAGGTTCCGTGCGCCTGGCGTATTCGATCGACGACCACAACGTGATCGCCGTCGGTTCGGACGTGAGCCGCCGTTTTCGTACGACCAACGTCTATTCCGAGCTGAGGCTCGATCATCGGTATTCCGACAGGTTGAGCGTGTACGTTTATGGCGGCGGCACGCCCGACGCATCGATTCTGCCCAAAGTGGCGGCCGGAACCGGCGTGCAGTGGCGGCTCGATCCCGTGGCCGGCAAGCGGTCGACTTTCGCGACGCTCGATATGCGTTACGCCCGCTACGACACGGCGCGGATCTGGTCCGGCAACGTTGGCGCGATCCAGTATCTCGGCGACGACACGCTGTGGGTCACGGCGAAATGGGTCAACACGCTGGACGAACGAAACCGGTATCTGACGGGGTACGCGCTGCGCGCGGACTGGCAGGCGTGGCGCCGGCTGCGTCTGCTGGCAGGGTTCGCCGATGCGCCCGAGTCGGACCAGGGCGTGACCGTCAGGACCCGCGCCTTCTATGCGGGGGCCGTATTCGACGTCAGCGACTCGCTCGCGATCAACGTGTCGGCGGCGCGCGAGTTGCGGCCAAACCTTTACGACCGCAACGTGGTAGGGCTCGGCATGACCGTGAAATTCTAGGCGGACGCGCCGATGCTCGAATGGATCCAGACCGCATCGCTCGCGCTCAGCGCCATCTCGGTGCTGATGCTCGGGATGCTGCTGCTCGCCCATGCGGTGCGCGGATGGCTGGCGTCGCGCGATAAGGAACTGGCCGCGGCGCTGTCGCACGAATTGATCCTCTGGCTCGACGATCCGGAAGCGAGCGTCGCCGGGATCGAGCGCGTCGCGCACCGTAACCCGGCGCTGGTGACGTCGCTCGTACTCAGGCTGGCAGGCCAGTTGCTCGGCGACGAGCATGCGCGGCTGATACAACTGGCAAGCCGGTTGGGGCTCGAGGCGCGCATGGTGCACGACTTGCGGCGGCGGAGGTCGGGGATCCGGCGGCGCGCGGCGGAGTCGCTCGCGTTGTTTGAAGATGACGCGTCGGCCCGCGCGTTGACTGGTGCGCTCGCCGACCGCAAGGCCACGGTATGTCTTGCGGCCGCCTGGGCGCTGGCGCAACGGGGGCTTCATGTTCCGTTGAAGCAGGTGATCGACAAGCTGGGCGGATTGACCGACTCGATGCTGACCCTGGAGTTGTTCGAGCGTCTGGCGAGCCATCAGATGTCGGATCTGATTGCGCTGGCCGCGGACGATCAGGTGCTGCCGCGGCTTCGCAGCGTGGCCATTCGCGCGCTGGCTGCGTCCGGCGACTACGCGCTGATTCCCGTCTTCACGGACGCCACGCGATCGCGACAGCCCGACGTGCGGGCGGCGGCCGCGCGTGCGCTGGGCCTGTTGCATCATCCGCTCGCCGCTTCGTCGCTCGCGGCGCTGCTGCAGGATGACGTGTGGTATGTCAGGGTGGCGGCCGTCGAAGCGGTGGGAAAGATCGACATCGAAGCGCTCGACGGCGAGATCGAGGCCCTGTTGAGCGACGCCAACTGGTGGGTCCGGTTCCGGGCCGCGGAGGCCCTCGCGATGGAAGGCGAGCGCGGTTACCGGATACTGGTGCGCGCGGCGCAAGGCGGGCCGTCCGCGGCGCGCGACGTCGCTGCGTTGACGCTGCTGGAGCGCAAGGAGATTGCATCGTGACCGCGAATGACATCGTGTCCCTGATCGTGCATGCCATCGTGATCGTCATATTGACCGTCAACGTGTTGCAGAACGCGCTGTACCTGTTCCAGATCGTCGCTGCGGTGGGCGGCATGATCCGTCCCGGCACCAACAGCGGGGGTATCCAGCTCTGGCGCCGCTATGGCGCGAGCGCCCCGCCGATCGCGTTGCTGGCGCCGGCCTACAACGAGGAGCTGGGGATCGTCGACTGCGTGAAGGCGCTGTTTGCGCTCGAGTATCCGCTGACCGAAGTGATCGTCATCAACGATGGCTCGACGGACAATACGCTGGGCGTGCTGACCGACGCGTTCGAGCTGACGCCGACCCGGCGCACGTTCGATACGGTCGTCTCGCATAAGCCGATTCGCGGCATCTATGTGTCGCGCGTTCATCCGAACCTGCTCGTCATCGACAAGGAAAACGGCGGCAAGGCCGACGCGATGAACGCCGGGATCAACCTGGCGCGCGCGCCGCTGTTCTGCGCGATCGATTCGGACTCCCTGCTGGAGTCCGACGCGTTGTTGCGCATCGTCCGGCCCTTCGTCGAGCAGCCGCAACGCACGGTCGCGGTCGGCGGCGTGGTGCGTGTGGTGAACGGGTGCCGCATTCAGAGCGGACGGGTCGTCGAGATACGCGCGCCGCGGCGCTTCCTGCCGCTCGTGCAGTCCATCGAATATCTGCGCGCGTTCCTGATGGCACGCGTCGCGTGGAGCGGCGTGGACACGCTGATGCTGATTTCGGGGGCATTCGGCCTGTTCCGGCGTGACGTGGCCGTGCAGGTCGGCGGCTTCGGAACGGATACGATCGGCGAGGATCTCGATCTGGTAATCAAGATACATCGCCATATGCGGGATCAGCGCCGACCGTACAACATCGCGTTCCTGACCGATCCGATCTGCTGGACCGAAGCGCCGGAATCGCTGCGCGTGCTGAAGGGGCAGCGCTGCCGCTGGCAGCGTGGTGCGCTGGAAGTGTTCTTCAAGCAGCGCGACATGCTGTTCCGCTCCCGATACGGCCGTATCGGCTGGCTCGGCATGGGGCAGATCCTGATCGTCGACGTGCTTGGGCCGCTTGCCGAACTGTCGGGCTATATCCTGTTGCCTGCCTTCTGGGCGCTCGGCTGGATCAATGTGTCGTACTTCGATGCGTTCCTTTCGCTGGTGTTTCTGTTCGGCATGTTTCTCAGCGTGTCGTCGCTCGTGCTGGCCGAGCTTGCGACGCAACCGTACCCGCGTCTGGGCGACTTGCTGCGGCTGGCGCTGGCCGCGATGATCGAGAATTTTGGCTACCGCCAGTTGAACAGCTACTGGCGCATGCTCGGGTGGTGGCAGTTCCTGCGCAAGGACAAGTCCTGGGGGGTGATGACCCGGGTCGGGTTCAACTCGGACTAGTACAACATCCCGTAAATAGATTGAATAAATAACTGCCTCGGTTATCATGTCTGGATGAGCCGAGGCCGACATGCAACGCCAGTGAAGCTGGCGAATAAAGAACGACAGGAACTGCGATCGCT
>NZ_QTQP01000064.1 GCF_003854275.1 Burkholderia sp. Bp8963 | reverse complement strand
CAGGGCTTCAGGTAGCAGCAGCATTTGCTGCGGCTCATAGGGGAGGTAATTCGCGCTCATCTGCTCATAACGCGCCACCTCCCTTGCCCGATGACCAGGAATTGACTTCTGCCGCCCAGACTCCTAGCCGCCATCCCGCCGGTTCGGCCGGCGCCCCGAGCTAGCGGCCGGCCGTGTGCGCGGCGAGGTGCTGACGGATCAGCGACAGGTAACGATCGCCGACCGAGAAATCACGCGCGACCCGCGGCCGCGGCGCATGGCGCAGCGTGGCTGGCGGGTTCATGCCCAGATATCGGCACACGGCGGACGGATAGGGCTTGCGGGTGTGCCCGAGCTGCCGCGCCGCGCGCTCCACGCGGGCATCGCCAACCTGCGTGCGAAGCCACGCCAGCACTTGGCGATCAGTGTCGTTGACGATCCGGACCAGATGTTCCATCGCGCACCTCACTGTTCATAAATACAGTACTGTAAATATAACCAGCATTGTGTGCGACAGCAAGCGGGCGGCAGAGCCGTTGGCCATTCAGCAGAGGAAACGCATGAAGCTGCCTGAAGTGCCGGTTCCGCCGGATTCCCGTGTCGTTGGGAGCGTTTTCAGCAATGGCGGATCAGAAAAGGACAGCGTCGGAGGACGGAGTGCGGCGGCTCACTGATGCGGCTCGCATCCCTGGTGATGCTGGCGCACTGCGTCAATTGCGTCGACGCGGGCCAGCAACATGTCGACTTGCGGCTCCAGGTCTCGCGGAACATTGGCGACGGCCTTGATGCGTGCGCGCCAGTAGTCCGGCAATGTCACGATCGTTCCCCGCCAGTCTAAATTCCCGCTTTGTACGAGCTGTTCGAGCTGCAGGATCATCGCTTCGATGTGGGCCAGTTCCTGCGCGGCGTAATTGCGGTAAGGCGTGGTTTTCATCGGATTGCTTCACGCGACGGTTCTGACGGGTGCCGGCATGTCGTTCATCCTGAATTGAACGAAATGACCGCGGCGACGTCGAGTCGCGAACGCTTGCCGCGCGTCGCACGCGATCAATCTCGTTTGGGACGTGCGATGTGATGGGTGATATCCCTGACCAGCGTCAGCCTCGGAGCCGGGCGCGCGATCGGCAACTCGTCCGTCGTGTCGCGTGCGTCCTTCTTCGCGAGCCCGAGCGTGGCCGCGGGGTTCGAGATCACTGCCATATGGAACAGCGTAACGGTCAATTCCAGAGGTGCTTCGCCGAGCATGGCGGCGATGTCGTCGGTGTTCAGCGGACCGGAGCCGACGATGTCGACGGTCATCGCCTCCACGCCGCTCCTGCGATCGACGTGTACGTTCCAGCGGCGCACTCGTGCGCGACACTTTGCAAGGCATCGCCACACCGCGACGACTTGCAGCTTGCCCGCAGCAGCGCGGAACGAGAGCCTCTGAACGATCATTTTGATGACCCGTCGAGTGACTGCGTTGGCCGGGAAAAGGTCATACAAAGCATATGACAGGGCTGGCGGGAAAGTACACAACGGCGATGTGTCCGTATGTTCCGCTTTACGGACCGAGGCGTCGATATTGGATATGGCGCCACGTCTGGCCCCCCGATTCGATCACCGATCCCCAGATGCTCGGGATGGTGTAACGTTCCTTTCATGGAATCCATCTTTCGTGGCTCGACGTTTCCTGTCGACGCGCCTGAGCGAACAATGGCGCAAAGGCGGCCCGATCTGCCGGATGAAGGGCGCGCGGGCGGTGCGCGGAATGCTGCACATGCGATTCGAAAGACCGGGGCCGAATTGATCCACCGGGACTTCATCGCAATAGGAACGTCGTCGGGCGGAGTCGACGCGCTTTGCGCGCTCGTGTCCCGGCTTCCCCGCGACTTGCGGGCTACCGTCGCAGTCGTGCTGCATGTCGGCGCCCATGGCAGCATGCTGCCGTCGCTGCTGAGCGATGCCGGGCCGCTCCGTGCGGTACACGCCCTGGATGGCGAAACGTACTTGCCCGGCAGAATTTACGTGGCGCCGCCGGATCGGCATCTGATTGTCGAAGGCAGGCATTTTCGCCTGCTGCGTGGCGCGAAAGAGAACTTTGCGCGACCGGCGATCGACCCGCTGTTTCGCAGTGTCGCCGCCGAGATGGGCCCGCGCGTGATCGGCGTCGTCCTGACGGGCCTGCTCGACGACGGCGCGGCCGGTCTCGAGGCCATCCAGTCGTGCGGCGGCACCACGATCGTCCAGGACCCCGCCGAAGCGTTCGCATGCGAGATGCCGCTGCATGCGTCTCCTTACGCCGACTATGTGCTGCCGATCGCAGGCCTCGCACGCCGGCTGATCGAGCTGACGGAGGGCGGGGCGGCCGCTTCGACCTGACTCTAGACCCTGGAGTCTCGCATCCATCGGCGACAGAAGGCTGCGGCATCGCGAGCCGGCAATGCGGCAAAGTTCTTGCAGTCAATACGCGTGGGCGGATAATGGCGGCCTGCGCATATTTTGTGCGCAAGCGGCCCGGAACCCTGCCTGAACCTGGCCGCGGAACTATTATTCTTCTAACAGGACAAGCAGCGATGTCGAATCGACGTGGGCAGACTCTCCCGAGCCAGGCAAACTATCCGATCGTCGGGATCGGCGCCTCGGCGGGCGGATTGAGTGCGCTCCTGGAATTCTAGGAAGCACTGCCGTCGACCACGTCGATGGCTTTTGTCGTGGTCGTGCATCTGGCACCCGATCACGAAAGCAATCTCGGCGCCTTGCTGCAGAAGGTTACCAGCATGCCCGTGCTGGAGGTCACCAGCGCCACGCCCATTCAGCCTGACCACGTCTACCTGATCGCGCCGTCGCTCGAGTTGACCATGGTCGACGACTACCTGCGCGTCGCCCCCAACCGGCCGGACGAAGGCGGTCGTCGAGCCGCAATCGACCTGTTCTTCCGGACGCTTGCGGAGGTTCACCGCGAACGCGCGATCGGCGTCGTGCTGTCCGGCGCGGGCTCGGACGGCTCTGTCGGGCTGTCGAGAGTCAAGGAAATGGGCGGCATCACGTTCGCCCAGGATCCGACTGAAGCGGAATACGACAGCATGCCGCGCAGCGCCATTGCCACCGGGATGGTCGACTTCGTGCTCACCTCGGCGGAGATGCCGCAACGGCTGATGGACTTGTGGACGACCGCAAAGGAAATTCACCTGCCCGTCGTCGGAAACGATGAGCGCCAGGAGGAGCCGGTCAACGAGGCGGCCGAGCGCGCGTTGCGCGAGATCATGATCATCTTGCGAACCCGCACCGGGCACGATTTCCGTCATTACAAGCGGGCGACCGTCCTGCGCCGGATCGAGCGCCGGCTGCAGGTCAACGGCATTACCGATCTCCAGGCGTACCGCGACCATCTCCACGTGCACCAGGAGGAAACCCAGGCGCTGCTGCAGGACATGCTGATCAGCGTCACGAACTTCTTCCGCGACAAGGAGGCGTTCGACGTGCTGGAGCGCGAAGTGCTGCCCCAGCTTTTCGAAGGGCGCGGCGAGCAGGATCGCATCCGCGTGTGGTCCGTCGGCTGTGCAACCGGCGAAGAGGCCTATTCGCTGGCGATGCTGCTGCAGGAGCGGTCGCTGAAATCGACCGAGGGCATTTCGTTCCAGGTGTTCGCGACCGATATCGACGAGCGGGCCATCTCGTTTGCGCGCGCCGGCCTCTTTCCCGACTCGATTCTCGCCGACGTGACGGCCAGCCGCGTGCGCCAGTTCTTCTCGAAAGACGCCGCGCACTATCGCGTCAAGAAGGAACTGCGCGAGCATATGCTGTTCGCGCACCACAATGTCCTGAGCGACCCGCCGTTCTCGCGGCTCGACCTGATCTGCTGTCGCAATCTGCTGATTTATCTGGATCGGGAAGCCCAGATCGAGATCCTGAAGATGTTTCACTTCGCGCTGCGTCCGGGCGGCGTGCTGTTTCTCGGCAGCTCGGAATCGGCCGACAGCGTCAGCTCGATGTTCAGCGTGATCGACAAGCGCAACCGCATCTACCGCGCGAACGTGGCGGTGCGCGGCGACACGCCCGTTCCTGTCGCGATTACCGGCACGATGAGCGCACGGCCGATCGTTGCAACGGTGCAGCCGCCGGGCCGCCGCCGCTTCTCGTTTGGCGACCTGCATCAGCGCCTCGTCGAGCAATATGCGCCGCCGAGCGTACTCGTCAACCGCGATTCCGAAATCGTTCACCTGTCCGACCGCGCAGGACGGTTCCTGCAGTATTCGGGCGGGGAACCGTCGCACAACATCATTGCCGTGGTACGCCCCGAATTGCGGCTCGAATTGCGCACCGCGATCTACCAGGCATTGCACACGAATCGCAGCGTGGAGGCGCGGCGCGTGAGGATCGAACGCGACGCGCGTTCGTATTTCGTCAACATGACGGCGCGTCCCGTGCACGATTCCGAAGCCAACGCGGATTTCGTGCTGGTGCTGTTCGATGAAGTCGAAGACAGCATGAGCGGTACGGAGGCTTCGACGACCGACGTGCAAAAGGACCCGATCATCAGCCAGCTCGAACGCGAGCTGCTGCGCACGAAGGAACAGCTCCAGTCGACCATCGAGCAGTCCGAAACGTCGACGGAAGAGCTGAAGGCGTCCAACGAAGAACTGCAGGCGATCAACGAAGAACTGCGTTCGGCGACGGAAGAACTCGAGACCAGCAAGGAAGAGCTGCAGTCGATCAACGAGGAGTTGACCACCGTCAACGCCGAGCTGAAATCGAAGGTCGAGGAAACCGGCAAGATCAACGACGACTTGCAGAACCTGATTGCCGCGAACGATATCGGCACGATCTTCGTCGATCGCAATATCTGCATCAAGCGGTACACGCCGCGCGCGACGGATGTCTTCAGCATCATTCCTTCCGACATCGGCCGCTCGTTGCTCGACATCACGCATCGGCTCGAATACGACAAGCTCGCCGACGATGCGGCCGAGGCATTCGATTCGCTGCGCCTGATCGAACGCGAGCTGAAGAGCAACGACGGACGCTGGTATCTTGCGCGCTTCGTGCCTTACCGGACGACGGAAGACCGTATCGATGGCGCGGTGCTGTCCTTCATCGACATCACGGACCGCCGGCACGCTGAGGACCGGCTGCGCGAAGGCGAGCGGCGCATGCGTATCGTGGCCGAGGGCACCAAGGACTACGCGATCATTACGTTCGACGACGACGGCATCGTCACCAGCTGGAACGCGGGCGCGGAACGGATCTTCGGGTATACCGAAGCGGAAATGATCGGGCAGTCTGCCGACGTGCTGTCGACCGAGGAAGACCAGGCCAATAACGTTGCGCAGCGCGAGTTTACGGAAGCCCGCCTGAACGGGCGCACCGAAGAAGAGCGGTGGCATCGGCGCAAGGACGGCACGCTCTTCTTTGCGAGCGGCGTGTTGTCGCGTCTGGACGAACCTGGCGTCAGCGGGTTCGCGAAAATCGCGCGCGACCTCGGGGAATTCGCTCAGGCCACCAAGTTCGGCCGCGACGCCAAGATCGAGCTGCTTCGCGACGCAAGCGAGCGGGAAGTCCGGCGGCAGCGCGACGAATTTCTCGCCGTGGTATCCCACGAACTCAAGCATCCGCTCAATCTCATTTCGGCGAGCGCGGAGCTGATTGCGCGCACGCCGGAAACGCGGCAAAACCTGAACCTCTCGCGTGCAACCGATACGATCCGGCGCACCGTGATCAGCCAGGCGCAGATCATCGACGATCTGCTCGACATCTCGCGCGTGCGGACCGGCAAGCTGTCGGTGGTGCGCACGCCGGTCGACATGCGCGAGATCGTGCGGCGCGTCGCCAGTGCCGTTCAGGACGAAGCGGACCAGCGCGGCCTTGCACTCAATATCACGGTGACCGATTCCCCCGTCGTCATCCATGCCGACCTCACGCGAATCGAACAGATCGTCTGGAACCTGATCAGCAACGCGCTGAAGTTCACCCGCCGGGGCTCGGTGGATGTGTCGTTGCAGGTCAACGGACATGCGGAAGCCGTGCTCCGCGTGACCGATACCGGCAGCGGCATCGAGCCTTCGCTGTTGCCGCACATCTTCGACATGTTCCAGCAAAGCCGTGACACCAGTGCGCGTCGCGCCGGCCTCGGCATTGGCCTCGCGCTTGTCAGGGATCTCGTGAACCTGCACGGCGGCGCGGTGCGTGCGGAATCGGAAGGTGTCGGCCGCGGTGCGACGTTTACGGTCACGCTGCCGACGCACCGTGCGCTGACCGATTTGAATGTGGTCGACGGGGTCTCGGCAGAATCGTTGCGAGGCTTGCATATCCTGATGGTCGACGACGATGCCGCAACGGTCGAGACATTCAAGCTGCTGCTGGAGAGCGAAGGCGCGATCGTCCAGACAGCGACCAGTGGCGAAGAGGCGCTGTCGATGCTCGACGGCAATGTGCCGGATATCGTGCTGTCCGATATCGGCATGCCGGGCATGGACGGATTCGCGTTCGTCGAGAAGCTGCGCGAAACGCCGGCGCTGAAATCGGTGATCTGTATTGCGCTCAGCGGCTTTGGTCAGGCCGCTGACGTCACGCAGTCCGAGCATGCCGGATTCGATGCGCACCTGACAAAACCCGTGACACTCGATGACCTGCAGTCCGCTTACGCGCGGCTGCGTGGCTGAATGGAGCAATGACGAAGAGCATCGACATCCGCGACAGCAATGCGAAGGCGCAGTTCGACGAAGCGGCCCGACGTCTCGAATCGGCCGAGGCGCGCGTACGAGCGCTTTCCGGCAATCCACTGGCGGACGATACCGCCAGGCAAATGGCGCTCGATGCCTACGAAGAGGCTCGCCTGCTTTGGCTGAGTTGCGAAGCCGTATTGCGCAGTGCGACGATCGTCGATGTTCCGCCGCCGCACGCGGGCAAGAACATCGTGATTTGCGGCGGCAACGCGCACGTCAGGGAATCGATTGCGCTGCTGTTGCGCCTGCGAGGATTCAGAACGACGGTGATCTCGAAGAGTCGCATCGATGAAGCGATTTCACACGGGCCAGCGGTAGCGGTTGTCGTCGACATCGAACGGGATCCGGACCACGCATGCATGCTCGCCGTCAACACGCTCGAGATCTATCCTGGCACCCGTGTCGTCGGAATGATCCCCGCCACGCTGGAACACTACGACTGGAAAGGGTTCGACGTCATCCTCGTCAAGCCGGTTTCGACCGACAGGATCGTGCAGGTCGTGACTGGCGAATCCCGGCCATAGAACGACGCAGCCGGGAGCGACAAACGTGCCGACAGCCTTGCACTCTTCGGAGATCGTCTTGCGCCGAACCTTTTTCTACCTCAACAGTGTGGCCGACAGCCATGTTCCGGAGCAGGACCTGATTGCACTCGACAAGGCCGGCTACACGGTGGTGCTCAATCGCATTGCGATCGACCATGTACCGCCTTACGTCGTGGCCGCGGAGCGGCCGGAACTCAAAGGTCTCCTGAGACGGGCCGAGCCCGGCGATCTGCTGGTCGTGCTCGAACTCTCCGCGCTCGGCTGCAGCGCACGAGATGTCCTTTCGACGCTGATCCAGTGCCGCAAGGCAAGAATTTCCGTTCGATGCGTCGAACTCGGCAACGTGGATCTTGCCGGACGTCCCGAGACGCAAGCAGTCAGGACGCTGCGCGCGATCGTCCGGATGGAAATGGCGACGAGAAGCCAGCGCAGCAGGGAGAGCCTGAAATCCGCGCAGGAAAACGGACGACGCACCGGCAGGCCGGCCTCGCTTTCGCGCCATGATCGGGAGCGCGTCATGCGCTCGCTCGGCAAGGGCCTTTCGGTCAGCGAGGTCGCACGCAGGTTCGGGACCTCGCGTCAAACCGTCATGCGGATACGGGCGTCTTCCGAGGCGCGTGCAGCGGAGGAGCGCTGACGTTCGTCGCGGCGCATGTCGAAGGCCGTATCGATAACGCAAGCATCGAAGCGTTGAAGCGTCCTGGACGATCGGGCAGGCAGTGCGCGCACGTGTGCGTGTCGACGAGCATGTTTCGCTTCCGGCAGGCGGCCCAGGCCGCGGAGGTCGACCGTCAGTGCGCCGGGGCGCCGGTCTTGCTCCCTGCGCCGGCAGCGGCGTAGCGCGCGTCGGTCAGCGTGCCGAGGAACGCAACGAGGTCGTCGATTTCCGCTTCGGTCAGCGCAGGCGGCGTGCCGGGGCGGCGGTTCATCGGCGTCGAGTTGACGTTGATGTTGCCGCGGTACGCGGGCGGCACGTCGTCGAACGTCGCGGCGCCGTGATACCAGTGGCGCGGATCGGTCGAGCGCGTGTTGTAGAACGCGACGGCGTCGCGCAGCGACGTGAACACGCCGTTGTGCATGAACGTTTGCTTCACCGCGACGTTGCGCAGGCCCGGCGTGCGCAGGTAGCCGCACCACTGGTCCGGCTCGGGCCAGCGCAGCCGGCGCGCGGTGTCGCACAGCCCGTTGTCGAAGTGGCGCAGGTCGCGGTTGGCTGGCAGCGCGCGGTTGCGCGGCACGGCGATCGCGTCGTAGCCGAAATCGGTGAACAGCGACCGTTCCGGGCGGCTCGACGTGTCGGACAGCGTATGGCAGCTCATGCAGTTTCCCTTGTCCGGATTCCTGAACAGCGCAAGGCCGCGCAATTCCTGCGGGGTGAGGGGCGTGCGGTTGCGCAGGTACGCGTCGAAGCGGGACGTGAACGGCGCCATTTCGTCGCTCTGCAGATACGCTTGAACCGCCGAGCCGAGCGCACGCACCATCTGCTCCGGATCGCGCCGCACGCTGTCGCCGAAGCGCACGGCGAGCGCCGGCGCGAGGTCGGTCGTATCGACCTTGCGCAGCAGCGCGGCGGGCGACCGGTTGTTCATCTCGTTCGGATCGAACAGCGGCCCGCGGATCTGATCGGCGAGCGTATCCGCGCGGCCGTCGCTGAACAGGCCGCCGAACGGCGACGGCGCGGGCGCGTCGTCGTCCTGGTAGAAATGGCGGCGCGGCACGTAGCGCACGTAGAGCAGCGACGGCGCGTTGCGCTGGCTGAAGCGTCCCGGCCGGCTGCCTTCCGGCACGCCCGGGCCCGCGAGCGACGCCGCGGACAGCGTCGGCGCGAACGCACGGCCGGGATCGTGGCAGCCCGCGCACGACTTCCCGCGCGGCTCGGACAGGCGCGGGTCGAAGAAGATCCGGCGGCCGAGCGCGACGAGCATCGGATCGGGCGCGAAGCGCGCGGTCGCCGCGTCGACCTTGGCCGCGACCTGCGGCGTGCCGTTGCCGATCGTGCCGACGACGCGCGCGGGCAGCGCGCCGGGCAGCAGGACCGTTTCGGAAGGCGCGGCGTGCGCCGTGAGTGCCAGGCCGGCGAGTGAGGCAAAGGCGAGCATGCGGACGACGCGCCCACCGCGTGCGAGAGCCGAAGCCGAATCCGCCCGCCCGCCCGATTCTGTCATCGATATCCGTTTCCCGGCCGCACACGATAGGCGGCCGTCACGTCGAACCTCGTCACTCACGGTGCGATGAACCCCGTCTTGTCGCACGCGAGCGTCGTGCCCGACTGGCTGCACGACGCGAGCAGCTTGCCGGCCGCCGAATACGCATGGAAGATCCAGCCCGTTGCCGGCGCCGGACGCCGCTCCATGATCAGGAAGCCGAAGCTGTTGTTGTGCGACAGCCGGTCGATGACTGCGCCGGGCGCGGGCGTCAGGCCCGCCGGGAACGGATCGGGCAGCGCGACGTCGAGGTTGTCGCCGGCGTTGCCCGACACGATCGTTGCCGGATGGCCGGACGCGAAGTTGATCGCCTGGAAGTCGTGCACGTGGCCGTGCAGTGCGACGTGCACGCCCGGCGGGTAGTACGCCTGCGCGTTGAGGCTCGACATCACCGATTGCAGTGCGAGGTTGCCCGGCGCGGGCGTGCTGCCCGCGATCGGCGCGAACGCGAGGATCGGGTGGTGGTTCGTGAAGATCGTCGTCGTCATGCCGGCCTTCGATGCGAGCGCGGCCACGGTCTGGAACTGCTTCTGATAGATCTGGAATTGCGTGTCGGTCGTTTTCAGCGCGTTGCGGCCGACCTTCGCGCTGTCGAACACGATCACCTGCGAGCCGCCGCCGAGCGAGACCGCATACGGTTCCGAATAGTTCGCGTTGCCATCGTTGGCCGGATCGTTGCATGAGCGTGCGCCGCTGTAGGGCTGCGGATCGAGGAAGCGGAACCAGCCCTGGCCGCCGCGCGCGCATTCCTCGTGGTTGCCGCGCACGACGACCCACGGCGCTTTGGCGAACAGCGGCGCGGCGGGGCGGAACAGGTCCGCCTGCCACGTATCCCAGCCGTAACCCCACGGGCTGTCCTTGCAGCCGGCGATGTCGGGCGGGCACGCGTTCTCGCGGTAGTGGTAGTCGCCGACGTGCAGCACGAGATCCGGCGACAGCTTCGCAACGCTCGCAGCGATCGTCTCGAACGGCCAGACTGTTGCATCGTTGCACGCCTGCCACGCGTTGTCGGCCTTCTTCATCCGGCAGCCAGTGTCGGCGATGATCGCGATGCGCTGCGGCAGCGCCTTCGGCAGCGGCAGCGCGCGGCCCGCGACGCTCGCGCTTTGCGCGCCGGCCGGCAGCGTCGTCTCGCAGACCGACACCGGGAAGCTCGACGGCTTCGAATCGGCCGGGTCGCTGGCGGTCGGACGCTGCGGCACGGTCGCGGCGCCCGCGCGCAGCGCCATCCGCGACACCTTGCCGTCGACCGCGAGTTGCGGGCACAGCGGATCGTTGGCCGACGCGGGCGCGTAGTTCGTGATCACGCGGGCGATCGCCTGGTTCGCGTCGCCGATTTCGACCCAGGCGGCCTGGACGTTGATCGCGGCGCTGGCCGGATCGGCGGGCGAGTCGATGTGATTCGAGCACGCGGACAGCGTCGCGAGGGCCGCGAGCGCCATGAGCGAGGCAACGCGCGCGGACACGGCGCGCAAGAAGAGTCGTCGCATGGAGGTCACCGTTGAAAAGCCGTCAACATACGCAATACGAATGTAAGAAATGTGAATCCGAATCGGCAGGTGCGTGGGGGTGCGGGGCCGTCGACGCATTCTCCGCGATTTGGCGAGCCGCGTTATGCGGAAGCAGCAACCGGTCGGAGGACGGGCCCGGCGATTGCGTGCCGCACTATGCATCGGACGATCTCTTGACCTCAAGCCGGCTTGAGGTTGCACACTGGCGTATCGCCTTCAGCGGGCATACACGAGGAAACAACGATGAACCACACACCGTCAGCGAATGTCGAGCAGGCCGCACTCTGGAACGGTCCGTCCGGCCGCGCGTTGACCGACTACGTGTCGCGGCTGGGGCCCGTCGGTCTCGCGTTGCGTGAGGTAGATGACGCGACGCGCGTGCGCGTGGTCGAAACGGTCCGCGCCGCGTTCGAACCTTTCGTTCACGGTGATGAAGTGCGTTTCGATGCGGCGTGCTGGATGATCGGCGCGCGAAGATAAGTGGCAGCCCGCTGCGCTACGGTCCGCGACGCGCACGCAGCATCAGCCACGCGCATCCCGCCGCAACCATCGTGAGCCCAGCCAGCACGGCCTCGACCCCGAGCGCGACGCCGCCCGGCATTTCACCGGAATCCGGTTCCGGCGGCTGCCCCGTGAGCATCGCGCCGGCGCCGCCGATCATCAGCGCCACGCAGATGCACCAGTAAACCTTGCCGCGCCGTCCGGCCGCCCATATCCGCCACAGCGCGAGGCCGAGCCCCGCGAGATACAGCAGCGCAAACGTGCCGAGCGCGATCGTGTCGCCGACGAGATCGTGCGATCCGCCGCTCATCGCGCGCCTCCCGAGCGGATCGCGGGCACGCGGGCGGCCACCGCATGCGTGTTCATTCCACCTCCGTCGCGTTTCCGGGGGCCCAGCTCGGCACGTGCGTGGGCTTGTCGGCTCGCGAGCGACACATGGCGCTCGCATTGCCGCAGCACGTCGGCGATCGCGTGGCCGCCACACAGATATTCGAAACGTCGTACGTGCGAGAGACGGGTGTCTGGCATGGTTGGCATCGAGAAGAGGGGGCACGAGACGGAGTGCGGCTCGCCGCGCGCAATCGCGGGGCACGCCCGGATGACGCGCACATCGTGTGATGTTACCCGGTCGCCAAACCTGGCCACCGAAATAAAGATCTCGTAGCTGACTCCGACAGCGGACGGTTTTTTAACGACCGTAAAGAAATCTTACGTTCAATTCGAAAACGGTTCGGCGTTCACGACGCGGGAGCCTGCCTGCAGGCACGCCGAATGGCGAATTGCGCAGGCTGGCACAGCCTTTGCGTCATTCCGGGTAGGTCCAGACGGAGGCATCCATGCTTGTACCGGGTAGCAGCAGCGCAACTGTAACGAGGTCGAACGAGCGTTGTAACTGCTCCGCACATTCCTCGAGTGATTCATCGCTATCGTGCGTGGCCGTACTGTCTACAGCAGAGCTTTCCGCACTCATGGAATGTGCGTGCAGTGAGGCGATGCGCGACGTACTCAAGGCCGGACAAACGTCGATGGGCGTTATCACGCACCTGTCGCGACTCATGCAATCGCGAGGAAAGTCGGAGATTCGGGGCACGGCGACGTTTCGATCGCGCGACCGTGATCTCTACTGGTTCGACTTTGTTGCCACCGACAGAGGGATGCCGATCGTGAGCGGAAGCCACGCTCGGATTGTCGTACGCGCTACGTCTTGATCGCTTGGATATCGATTGCTTTCGACTGCACCATGGTCATTGATTTTGTTTTAGATCTACTAAAGGACGGTGAAAATGAACTTGGCGTCTCGTGCCGACGGTAACGCACTCTTTGACGATGCTTTTGAGACTTTGCCTCTGTCCGAAGTGCGAAAGCATCAGGACAGGCTTTGGACGACTCAGTGGAACTATCTCCGATCGATGTCTTTGTTCTATCGAACGAAGCTGTCCCGCTGGATCACCGACGAAGTCACGCTTGACTCGTTGCAGGAGCTTCCCCTCACGGAAAAGGATGAGCTTCGAATCAGCCAGGAAAATGCGTCGCCGTTCGGCGACTACGTTGCCTGCGGCGAGTCTCGCGTGGCGCGCCTGCATCGTACGTCCGGTACAACCGGCCGCCCCTTGATTCTTGCGAACAGCGCGGCAGATGCGCAGAGAATTGCTCACGTTGGAGCCCGGTCGATGTGGGCCGCGGGACTGCGGCCCACCGACCGTGTGGTCCACTGTCTGAACTACTGCATGTGGACCGGAGGCTTCACTGACCACACGATCCTGGAGGCGACAGGCGCCACCGTGATCCCTTTCGGTGTCGGAAACACGAAGCTGCTCATCGATTCGATCGTCAATCTCGGGATTAACGCGATCTCGTGTACGCCTTCCTATCCGGGACTCATCGAGCAGATTCTGCGGGAGTCGGGAGATCTGCGTCCCCGCGACCTGAAGCTGACGCTGGGTCTGTTTGGCGGCGAGGCCGGACTGGACAACCCCGATCTGAGAAATGCGATGGAGGAGAAGTGGGGTTTCAAAGTACGCAACGCGAACTTTGGTCTGTCGGAGGTGTTGAGTATTCTCGGCGGTCAAACGGACTGGACCCATGATCTGCTGTATCACGCGAGCGACGTCGTGTTCGCGGAGATCCTGGACCCCGCAACGCTCGAGCGCCTTCCGGTCGAGGAAGGAACGGTTGGTGAGCTTGTGTGCACGCACTTGCAGAAGGAGTGTCAGCCGTTGGTCCGATATCGGACCCGAGACGTCGTTACGGTAACCGGCGTCGACCCCGGTCCGGACGGGCGGACGGCCTGGCGTTTCCGCGTCACCGGTCGAACCGACGACATGTTTAACGTCCGGGGCATCAACGTTTTCCCGAGCGCGGTGCGTGTTGCCGTCGAATCCGTTCCGCAATGGGCGTCGGGAATTTTCCGGATCGTGCTGAAGGGCGATGGGCCGTATGACCGCATCACGATGACGGTTGAGGCCGCCCAACGGTTGCCGATTACACGGTGGGCCGAAGCCGCGGCGCAGGTCGAGGCGGCGGTTCGAAGCAAGGTCGGCTCGACCGCACAGGTCACGATCGTGCCATTCGAGCATTTCCCCCGCACCGAAGGCAAGACCCGCTGGGTAGAAAAGGAGGCGTGATGAGCTACGCAATCGTCGAGAAGTCGGGCGCCGTGTCGACCGTCACGCTCAATCGGCCGGAGCGCCTCAATGCGATCAGTGGTGATCTGCTGGATGACCTTCATCGGGCACTCGTCGAAGTCAATTCGGATGAAGATTGCAAGGCCATCGTATTGACCGGTGCAGGCCGGGCGTTCTGCGCCGGGGATGATCTCAAGGAGTTCGGGAAACAGACGGAGAGCGACGCGAGCATTCGCAGCCATGTCGAGCGCATTCAACAGATCACGCGCGATCTCATGTTCAACGGGAAGCCGGTTGTCGGTGCAATTCACGGATTTGCCGTTGGCGGGGGCTTTGAATGGTTGCTCAACTGCGACCTCGTGGTCGCGTCCGACGAGTTGGTCTGCTTCTTCCCGGAAATGGAGTGGGGGCAGTTCGTCACCGGAGGCGTCACTCATCTGTTGCCGAAAATTGTCGGCTACCAGCGAGCAATGGAACTCTGGCTGCTCGGTGAGCGACAGACAGCGCTTCAATTGCAGTCTCTCGGCCTGGTGAACCGTGTGGTCAACGGAGAGGAGCTTGTTGCGACAGCGCACGCGCTTGCAGCCCGCGTCGCAGAGCGTTCGTCGTTTTCGGTCTCACGTCTCAAACGTCTGCTGACCGACGAGCTTTCCACGGACCTTGCCCGTAGCCTCGAGCTCGAGCAGCGGGCGACGGTTGCTGCATTCGCGACGCCGGACGCCGCCGCGCGCGTACAAACTTTTGCAATGAGGAAATGAAAATGGATATCAAGGCGCTGACGTTCGATTATTTCGGGACACTTGTCGACGTCGACAAGGGCGGCATGGCCGGCATCGCCGAGGTGATGCGCATCCTGGGTGTGGACTCTCCTCATCCGGTCTTCGAGATCTACCTCGAGTGGGACATGCGCAATGTTCGCCTGTATCGAGGTGGCGCGTACCGTAGCTACCGCGCCGTCGCCCAGGATGCATTGACCAGCTGCTTCAACGACCTGTTCCCGAAGGCCCTCGATGGCCACGACGTCGAGAAGCTGACCGATACGCTGCTCACCCATCTGGTCGAAGAATCGCCACCGCACGCCGACGCGGTGAGCTTCCTCGAGTGGATCAGCACGCGATACCCGTTGATGCCCATTACGAATATGGACAGCGATCTCTGGAAGCGCAGCCGATTGGTGAGCTACTTCGAGCATGTCACGACTGCCGAGATGGCCAAGGCATACAAGCCGTCGCACCTCATCTTCAGTCTGGCGCTCGATCGGTTGGGGGTTGGCGCGCAGAACGTCCTGCATTGCTCGCTCGCAAGCTGGGCCGACATCGATGGCGCGAAGCCGCTCGGAATGAACGTCGCGTGGATCAATCGCACTGGAGACAAGCTGGGGCCGTGGCAGCCTCGGCCGGATTTTGAATTTGGAACTCTGTCGCCGGTTCGGGACATCCTGCGATAGCAGCAGCTCAACTCTTCAGGGGAACCAAGATGAATCGCATCGCCTTGATGTATGCGGCAGCCACGATTGGATTGGGAATGATTGGCGCAACGTGGTGCGCCAGTGCCGAGACGGTAGTGAAGATCGGCGCAGCGGGGCCGCTAACTGGGAGTTCTGCTCAAAGCGGCAAGGACGACGAGCGCGGCGTTCAGTTGGCCATCAACGAACTCAATGCGAAGAAGCTCGTCATCGGGGGGCAGCCGGTCCGCTTTCAGCTGGTGTCGGTTGACGACCAGGGCGATCCGAAGGTCGGCGTCAATGTCGCACAGAAGCTGGTGGACGATGGTGTCGTGGCGGTTATCGGACACTACAACTCCGGTGTGAGTATTCCGGCGGCCCGCATCTACAACGACGCGCACGTTGTCATGATCACCGGCGCGTCGTCGAATCCGCAGCTGACAAAACTGGGGTACCCGTACGTGTTTCGTCTCGCGACGAATGACAACGTCATGGGCGGTCGAATGGCCGTTTATGCGTCGAAGGTGCTGCGCGCACAGCGGGCAGCGGTCATTGATGACCGCACTGCGTATGGCGCGGGCGTGGCAGACGTGTTCGTCGATACAGCCCGGAAGAACGGATTGCAAGTCGTTTCGCGTCAATACAGCAGCGACAAGGCCACCGACTTCAAGGGTATCCTGACTCAGATCAAGGCGACAAATCCGCAGGTCGTTTTCTACGGCGGCTACTATGCCCAGGCCGCGCTGCTGGCGCGCCAGATGACGGATCTTGGTATTGACGCGGTCCTCGTTGGCGGCGATGGCATCTGTTCTCCAGAGTTCGCAAAGCTTTCGAACAACGTGCTCAATAACAGGATGTATTGTGCGCAGGGCGGCACCCCCCTTGACAGTCTGCCCGACGGAAAGCGCTTTCGTGAGCGATTCAGGACTGCGTATGGGGCAAATGTCGACACGTATGCGCCGGCGTTCTACGCGGCGACGATCGTTGTCGTCGATGCGATGAGGAAGGCGAATTCAACGTCACCCGACGCGTTCTTCAAGGTTCTCCACCAGGACCCGTTCAACAGCATGCTCGGCCCGGTCAAGTTTGACCCGAACGGGGATTGGGTGGATGCGCCCGTGACCATGTACAGGCTCTCGGATGGCAACCTGACGCCTGTCGAACAGAAGTAGGCGGTCGCTGTTCTCCAGTTCAGTACCGTCGTCTTTTCGGGCCGTCGCAAGGCGGCCCGCCTTTTCCTGGAAGTCATTCACGCGGAGATCATATGATTGGTGATGGAGCTACGGCGACCTTGAGTCGCCGCGTAGGAACGCAGGATCTTGCTTCCGCCTATGGAAATGGCACGGAGGAAAGGTATCCCGACGTCATGTCGACACCTGCGATGCTCGCGTTGATGGAGCGTGCGTGCGCGGAAATCATGCGAGGCGAACTCAAGGAAGGACAGTTGTCGGTCGGGGTGAACACTCAACTGACCCATTCAGCGCCGACCCCGGTCGGCGTCGAGGTGACGGCCACTGCCACGTTCAGGTCGATGGACGGAAGCCTGTACGTGTTTGACGTTGTCGCCAACGATCCGAAGGGGCAAGTCGGTCGCGGCACGCATGCGCGGGCTGTTGTCGATCGAGCTGGAATCGAGAAGCGTGCTGCGTCGCGTAAGACGGTTCACGACGGGGAACCTTGAATTTTTTGCTGCTGGTAAGCTGGATCGGTCTGCCACAGTTTTGCGAACGATAATGGACGAGCAAAATCTCCGAACCGCTGAAAGGGTGTCGGACCTGCAGTCGGCGATTGATTCCGACTGTTGGCGCGAGGCGCGGCGCACCGCAGCCGTTCGGTTCCGCACTTACGTGCTCGCCGTCAGCGACGATGCTGTTGCGTTGGAGTCTTCCTCGTCAAGCAGTGGCGAGGACCTGGCCGCGTGTTGCGGCATCGACATCGACAAACAGGATTGCGTCGGGATTCTTCAAGCGGCCCGGCAAGTGCAGCCTTCCGATGGCGCGGCTTCAGTGGCTGTGCAGCTGGCCGACAGGCAGCTCGAATGTGCGGTTACGTCGGTCGACTGTGGGTCGTCCGAACTCTTCGTCATCGCTTTCCGGCGTCGAGAAAGTGAAGGGCAGCCATTGGACGATCTCATGGCGCTGCTGCGGATTACGTTCGGCGTCGTGGTCAAGTCCTACTTCGACCTGATTGCACACCAAACGCTGGTTGAAGAGCAGAACGCGATCATTGACCACATCGGCGACGGATTGATGGTGCTCGGTCGAGGCGGCGTGGTCCGGCACGCGAGTACGGTCGCCGGTCATATTCTCGGCATCGATCCCGTGAAGAGCATCGGAAAGCCGCTGGGCGACCTGATCGATTTCGAGCCCATCATCGCCCCGATATTTACCACTGGCGTTGGTTACGTGGATCGTGAGCTCATCATCGATTCGCCGGCCCGCCATCTGCATTTGATGGACACCGCGATCCCCATCAAGAATGGTTGCGGGCAAGTTGTCTCGGTCGTCAACACGTTCCGCGAGATCAAGCGCGTGCGCAAGATTGCCGGCAAGTATGCGGGTAACTACGCACGTTATACGTTCGAGAGCATCGTTGGCCAGAGCGAGAGCCTGCTCGCATCCGTGAGCGCCGCGCGCAAGGCGGCGCGCGGTTCTGCCAATCTGCTTCTAAGCGGCGAGAGCGGTGTGGGCAAGGAGGTTTTCGCTCAGGCCATCCACAACGCGAGTTCACGCAATACTCAATCATTCATCGCAATCAACTGTGCTGCATTGCCGCATGACTTGATCGAGAGCGAACTGTTCGGTCATGCGCCTGGCAGCTTTACAGGGGCAACAAAGGACGGACGACCCGGGAAATTCGAGTCGGCAGATGGCGGCACGGTATTTCTCGACGAGATTTCGGAACTGCCGATTGACGTTCAAGCCAAGCTGCTCAGGGTCTTGCAGGAGCGGGAAGTCACGAGGCTCGGCGATACCAAGGGAATTCCGATCGACGTCCGTATCATCTGTGCAAGCAACCGTGACCTCGCGGCAATGGTTGCCGCGAAGGAATTCCGGGAGGACCTGTATTACCGGTGCAATGTGATTGAAATTGCCATCCCGCCGCTGCGTTCGCGCCGGGAGGACATTACCGCAACCGCGAACTTCTTCCTGCGCAAGTATGCTGCGTTGCTCGACAAGCCCATTTTCGGATTCAGCGAACGAGCTCTGGCGCAGATGAACGAGTACGACTGGCCAGGGAACGTTCGAGAACTCGAGAACCTCGTGGAGCGGGTCGTCAACCTGAGCGATGACGAGGTCATTTGTGACGTGTCTGCACTCCTTCGTCCTCAGCGTGATGCCACCGGCGGCAAAGCAGGTGAACCGCCCAAGGACCCGTGCGACAGTACCGAGTCGCGCGGCCACCAACAGGTGCAGCCCCTGAAAGATGTCGAGCGGGACGCGATCCGCCGTGCGCTTGCCGCGTGTCAGTTCAATGTCACGCGTTGCGCCGCAGTGCTGGAGATATCCAAGCCAGCCCTTTACGCGAAGGTCAAGCGTTACCACATCAAACTCGAGCGCCCCATTCACTGAGGCTCAGAGGCCAGGGGGACGCCATATGATAAAAGTCAGACCCCCAGTTGCAAATCTACTTATACTTTGCGGGAGTCGGCTTGCGCGCAAGCGCAATCGTTATGTTTTCAAAACAAAGCGCGACGAAGAGGCATTCGCCTGACAACTTCTCTTGAACACCTGACTGGAGACGTGCCGTGATGAAGCGGTCAATCATAGTGGTCTTTTCGTTCGTGCTCGCTGGATGCGCTGCGAACCAAAGCATGTCGAACAATGCGCCGGCGTCGCGCACGGAAAGCTGCAAGGTCACGTCAGAGCAAGAGATTTCGGGGCTGTTTGATCGATGGAATCAGTCGCTGCAAACCGGGGACCCCCACAAGGTGGTCGCCAACTATGCGGAGCGGTCGATTCTTCTTCCAACGGTATCAAACAAGCCGCGCTTGACTGCCGCAGACAAAGAGGACTATTTCCATCATTTCCTGCAAGATGGTCCGTCCGGAAAGATCGACTTCCGCTACATTGAACTGGGGTGCAATTCTGCCGTGGATGCCGGGCTTTACACCTTTACCTTCGCAAGGACTGGTGCGGTTGTTAAGGCCCGCTACACCTACACGTATCACTGGGATGGGGTGCAATGGCTGATTACAAGCCATCACTCGTCGGCCATGCCGGAGAAGAAGTAGCAGGGGCATGCACCCTCTAGACCCGATTGGGGATCGCGTTTTCGGTTGGTAAGGGCGGCGTGTCGAGTACCGCGGCTTTCGCCTGCAGCAGTTCGACGTCGCTCACTTCAAAGCGACGGAGCCACTCGGCCGTTGAAGTGGCCGTGTTGTAGGTTGGTGCCCCTCCATTCACCGTGCCGTGTTGCAGCGCGTCGAGCGAGCTCGCGCGGATCGCGCGCAAAGCGTGGTCGAGGATGATGTAGGAGGGGGGCACAACGGGCGGTTTTCCGTCGTCGTCTGACGCACCCGAGTCCGGCAGCTCGCCCGCGCGAATGACTATTCCGGTGCCGTAATCGCCGATCGCAAACCAATCCGGAGGCAGTTCCGAGCGCAGGGCGGAGAGCCCACCGACGGCGTCGAGCATCGACTTGTCGATAGCCGTCAGCCAATCGACGGTTTTGATTTTCCCTTTGAGCTGGCGCGTTGCCAGGTCACCTGGCGCACCGACATCGAGGCCGGGCATCATCCGCGAAATCCAATACTCCGTCGGTTCGTTCTCGTTGATTGCCGTCGGCGACAGATTGACCGCGAAGCCAGCGTGACCGTGGGCCGCGCTGAGCCGCTTCGTGGCGTCAAAGAACAGCTTCACGAACGTGTCGGGATTCTCTTGCACATCGGCCAAGGGCCAGGAAAACGATAGCGTATTGAATCCTCGATTGCCCACTTTCTCTTGCCGCTGCCGCAATCCGACGACGGAAAACTGAAAGAGACTCGCGTCCGTGGCTTCCTCGCCTCCGACGTAGTCGAAGTCAAAGCGATCTTCCGGCGACAGCGAAGCGGCGAGTTCGTGCAGTGATTTTGCTTTCTTGAAAGCCTGCGCAGCCTTGCCGTTGTGCCAGACAAACGTCAGCTTGTCGGGCGCGGTCTGGAGATAGTCATCGAGACAATCGGCGATTGCAGCGCGTATGCCCGAGTCGAAGGCGCGCTCAAAATAGAGCGCCGCCCGCACGACGAAAGCGGCGCCGATACCGCCGGTCGCATAGCGAGGCTCGAGCAAGCCGTTAGCGATGAGAGCCTGGTCTTGATTTGCCTTGGCCCAATTGATGAAATTTTTGTCCATAGGGTCTGTTCAATTCGGGGCGTTTGGCCCGCTGGCCAGTGGGCGGAGATTTGGGCCTGTCCCGCGTGCTGGTGAAACCATGCCGCCAGCTGCACCCATTTTGGCACCCCGCGACCGCCCCGCATCGGGGATTCCCTGAGTCGATGAAAATCTATTTTTTTCCTAATGTGGTGTGTGTAAGTTTACTTTCACTTTCATTTAGCCAACCGCCGCCGTCATGCCGACGCCATCTTCGTCCGCCGTGTCCGATGACGAACTGTCGATCGCCGCGCGCATCGCGGCGGCGATGCCGTCGCTGACGCCGATCCACCGACGGATGGGCGAGTACGTGCTGGCCAATCCGTTCCGCGCAGCGACGATGCGGATCGACGAGCTCGCGCAGGCTGCTGGCGCGTCGATCGCGACCGCGAACCGCTTCGCGAAGGCGCTCGGCTTCGACGGCTATCCGGCGATGCGCGCGGCGCTCGTGCGCGGATTCGAGGCGACGCTCGGGCCGGTCGAGCGGCTGCGTTCCGCGCAGGAGCAGGAGGCCGGCGTGCGTGGCGCCGCCTGGATCGACGCGGTGTTCGACCAGGCAGTCGAGAACATCGAGGACACGCGTGCGCACCTCGACGCGGCCAACGTCGAGACGGCGGTCGAGGCGATCGTCGCCGCGCGGCGGGTGCTGATCCTCGGCGCCGGATCGAGCGCGTTTCTCGCCGGCCTGATGGAGCACGGGTTGTCGGTCTGTCACGACAACGTGCAGTCGCTCGCGCTGCTCGGCGGCCCGTCGCATGCGGCGCGGCGCCTGTATACGGCCGGCGCGCGCGATCTGGTGATCGCAATAGCGTTTCCGCGCTACGTCGAGGACACGATTGAGCTCGCGCGACGCACGGCCGCACGCGGCGCGCAGGTGCTCGCGCTGACCGACGGCCCGCATTCGCCGCTCGTGCCGATCGCGTCGCTGTCGCTGTTCGTGACTGCGCAGCGGCGTTTCGCGGCGACCTCGGAAGCGGCCGTGCTCGCGACGATCGAGGCGCTGATCGATGCGGTCGCGCTGCGCACGCATCGCTCCGCGAAGGCCGCGGCGGACATGACCGAATTCCTGTTGCCGTGGCTCACGCAGCCTCAGGCCGCGCTGTCGGCAACGAACCCTTCCTCTGATCGTTCGAGGAAATCATGACTACGTCGGCGATGGTGGCGATTCACGGCGGCGCCGCGCGGATCGCGTACCGCGGTTTCGCCCGCGTGGGCGTTGCACCCGTCGCCGGAATCTACCGCGACGACGCGACCTGATGCTCGGCCCAGATGCAGGAGACGCACGCATGACTTCGAACCGAACTTCGTCCGCGATCGCGTTGCCCGAGCAGCGCGTGATTGCGGTCGACGACCTGTCGGTGACGTTCCGCCGCGAGGGCGTGACATTCGACGCGGTGCGCGGGGTGTCTTTCCACGTCGATCGCGGCGAGACGCTCGCGATCGTTGGCGAGTCGGGCTCCGGCAAATCGGTCACGTCGCTCGCGCTGATGCGGCTCGTCGAGCACGGTGGTGGCGTGCTCGCGGGCGGCCGGATCGCGCTGCGGCGGCGCAACGGCACGCAGCTCGACCTCGCGCAGGCAAGCGCCGCGACGATGCGCAGCGTGCGCGGCGCGGACATCGCGATGATCTTCCAGGAGCCGATGACGTCGCTCAACCCGGTGTTCACTGTCGGCGACCAGATCAGCGAGGCGATCGCGCTGCACCAGTCGAAAAGCGCGGCCGACGCGCGCGCCGAGACGCTGCGGCTACTCGACCTCGTGCGCATCCCGGAGGCGCGCCGCGTGTTCGTGCGCTATCCGCACCAATTGTCGGGCGGGATGCGGCAGCGCGTGATGATCGCAATGGCGCTGTCGTGCCGGCCAGCGCTGCTGATCGCCGACGAGCCGACCACCGCGCTCGACGTGACGATCCAGGCGCAGATCCTGCAGCTCATCCGTGGCCTTCAGGACGAGATGAACATGGGCGTGATCTTCATCACGCATGACATGGGCGTGGTCGCCGAGGTGGCCGACCGCGTGCTCGTGATGTACCGCGGCGAGAAGGTCGAGGAGGGCGAATCGGAGCGGATCTTCGCAGCGCCCGTCCATCGCTACACGCGTGCGCTGCTGGCGGCGGTGCCGCGTCTCGGGTCGATGCAAGGAACCGACTTGCCGGAGAAATTCGCGCTGCTGAAGGTCGACGTGCCGGCGCCGGCGAACGGTGCGGCAGAGGCCACTGCGCCGGCGGGCAGCGCGAACGGCGACGCGGCCGCACCCACGCCTACACTCGCACCCACGCCCGCACAGCCGCGCATCGATCCCGACGCCCCGCCGATCCTGCGCGTGCGCGACCTCGTCACGCGCTTCCCGGTCAAGAGCGGCCTGTTCGGCCGCGTCGCGCAATACGTGCACGCAGTCGAGCGCGTCAGCTTCGAACTGCGCGCGGGCGAGACGCTCGCGCTCGTCGGCGAATCCGGCTGCGGCAAGTCGACGACCGGGCGCTCGCTGCTGCGCCTCGTCGAATCGCAAAGCGGCTCGATCGAATTCGACGGTCGCGACATCAGCACGCTGAAGGGGCACGACCTGCAGGCGCTGCGCCGCAATATCCAGTTCATCTTCCAGGATCCGTTCGCGTCGCTGAACCCGCGTCTCACGGTCGGCTTCTCGATCATGGAGCCGTTGCTCGTGCACGGTGTCGCAAGCGGCAAGGCCGCGCAGGAGCGGGTTGACTGGCTGCTCGACAAGGTCGGCCTGCCGGCGGAGGTCGCGCGCCGCTATCCGCACGAATTCTCGGGCGGCCAGCGCCAGCGGATCGCGATCGCGCGCGCACTCGCGCTGAATCCGAAGGTCGTGATCGCCGACGAATCGGTGTCCGCGCTCGACGTGTCGGTGCAGGCGCAGATCGTCAACCTGATGCTCGACCTGCAGCGCGAGCTGGGTGTCGCGTACCTGTTCATCTCGCACGACATGGCGGTCGTCGAGCGTGTCAGCCATCGCGTCGCGGTGATGTATCTCGGCCAGATCGTCGAGATCGGCCCGCGCCGCGCGGTGTTCGAAGCGCCGCAGCATCCGTATACGAAGAAGCTGATGAGCGCGGTGCCCGTCGCCGACCCCGCGCGCCGGCACGCGCCGCGCCAGCTCGCAGCGGACGAGATCCCGAGCCCGATCCGGGCGGCCGGTGACGAGCCGGCGGTGGCGCCGCTCGTTGCGGTCGGTCCCGATCACTTCGTCGCGACGCACCGCGTCGGCGGCGCGTACTGACGCGAGGGGGCGGCGATGGACCGCAGTTGCGCGCGCGCCAGGCAGAGACGGCTTTATCCGGAGCGGATGCAGTCATTCCGCGATTCCCACCACGCGTCACCGAACCATGCACAGGAGCCAGGCAACATGAACAAACCGCTTTCGTTCCCGATGTTCCGTCCGCGCACGCTGATCGTCGCGGGCGCGAGCGCGTTCGCGCTGGCGGCCGCGCTGCCCGCGTTCGCGCAGCAAAGCGCGGTGATCGCAGTGGATCAGACGTTCACGACGATGGATCCGTACGACGCGAACGACACCGTGTCGCAGGCCGCCGCGAAATCATTCTACGAAGGGCTGTTCGGCTTCGACAAGGACATGAAGCTCGTCAACGTGCTCGCGACCGGCTATGAAGCGTCGCCGGACGCGAAGGTCTATACGATCCATCTGCGCAAGGGTGTGAAGTTCCACGACGGCACCGACTTCAACGCGGACGCGGTGAAGGCGAACTTCGACCGCGTGACCGATCCGGCAAACAAGCTGAAGCGCTACAACCTGTTCCGCGTGATCGAGAAGACCGAGGTCGTCGATCCGTACACGGTGAAGCTCACGCTGGGCGAGCCGTTCTCGGCGATCGTCAACACGCTCGCGCACCCGTCCGCGGTCATGATCTCGCCGGCCGCGCTGAAGAAGTGGGGGCACGACATCGCGCTGCATCCGGTCGGTACCGGGCCGTTCGAGTTCGTCGAGTGGAAGCAGACCGACGACATGAAGGTGAAGAAGTTCGCCGGCTACTGGAAGAAGGGCTATCCGAAGATCGACATGATCGACTGGAAGCCCGTGATCGACAACAACACGCGCGCCGCGCTGATGAAGGCCGGCCAGGCGGACATGGCGTTCCGTATTCCTTACGAGCAGGTTCCCGACCTGAAGGGCAATCCGAAGCTCGACGTAGTCGAGCGGCCGTCGATCGTCGTGCGCTATGTGTCGCTGAACATGCAGCAGAAGCCATTCGACAACCTGAAGGTGCGTCAGGCGCTGAACTACGCGATCAACAAGGAAGCGCTCACGAAAGTGGCGTTCTCGGGCTTCGCTACGCCGTCGCCGGGCGTGGTGCCGCCGGGTGTCGACTTCGCGTCGAAGACGGGCCCGTGGCCGTACGATCCGGCAAAGGCGCGCGCGCTGCTGAAGGAAGCCGGCTATCCGAACGGCTTCGAGTCGATCCTCTGGTCCGGCTACAACAACACCACATCGCAGAAGGTGATCCAGTTCCTGCAGCAGCAGCTCGCGCAGGTCGGCGTGAAGGTGCAGGTGCAGGCGCTCGAATCGGGCGAGCGCGTGTCGAAGGTCGAGGGTGCGCAGGACCCGGCAACGGCGCCGGTGCGGATGTTCTACATCGGCTGGTCCGCATCGACGGGCGAGGCGAACTGGGCGCTGAATCCGCTGCTTGCTTCCGCGTCGATGCCGCCGAAGCTGTTCAACACCGCGTACTACAAGAACCCGGCCTTCGACGACGATCTCGCGAAAGCGCTCGAAACCGTCGACCGCACGAAAAAGGCCGAGCTCTACGCGGATGCGCAGAAGCGCGTCTGGGCCGATGCGCCTTGGATCTTCCTCGTGCAGGAGAACATCGTCTATGCGCGCAGCAAGCGGCTGCACGGCGTCTACGTGATGCCGGACGCGTCGTTCAACATCGACGAGATCTCGATGAAATAAGCGCGTTCGCGCGCATCGCGGCACGCCGGCGCGGCCTTTTGCACACGCCGGCGCACCGCCACGATTCGGTGCTCTTATGCTGAATTTCATTGTCAAACGCCTGTTCGGCCTGTTGCCCACGCTCGCGATCGTCGCGCTGCTGGTGTTCCTGTTCGTGCACCTGTTGCCGGGCGACCCGGCGCGGCTCGCGGCCGGGCCCGAGGCCGACGAGGCGACGGTCGCGCTCGTGCGCGCCGATCTCGGCCTCGACAAGCCGATGCCGACGCAGTTCACGAACTTCTTCACGAAGATCGCGCAGGGCGACTTCGGCAAGTCGACGCGCAGCAAGCGCCCCGTCTCCACCGAGATCGGCGAGCGCTTCATGCCGACGTTGCTGCTGACGGTCGTCAGCATGGTGTGGGCGACGCTGTTCGGAATGGCGATCGGCATCGCGTCGGCGGTGTGGCGCAATCAGTGGCCGGATCGCGTCGGCATGACGCTCGCGGTGTCGGGCATTTCGTTTCCGGCATTCGCGCTCGGCATGCTGCTGATGGAGATCTTCTCGGTGAAGCTCGGCTGGCTGCCGGTCGTGCCGGACGGCACGTGGAAGAGCTACGTGCTGCCGTCGCTGACGCTCGGCGCGGCGGTCGCGGCGGTGATGGCGCGTTTCACGCGCGCGTCGTTCGTCGAGGTGCTGAACGAGGATTTCGTGCGCACCGCGCGCGCGAAGGGCGTGCACGAGCCGATGGTCGTGCTCAAGCACTGCCTGCGCAACGCGATGATTCCCGTCGTCACGATGATGGGGCTGCAGTTCGGCTTCCTGCTCGGCGGCTCGATCGTCGTCGAGGCCGTGTTCAACTGGCCGGGGCTCGGGCGCCTGCTCGTCGATGCGGTGACGATGCGCGACTACCCGGTGATCCAGGCGATCGTGCTGCTGTTCTCGCTCGAGTTCATCCTGATCAACCTGACCGTCGACGTGCTGTACGCGGTCATCAACCCGACCATCCGGTTCAAGTGAGGCTCGCATGAACGCGACTGTCCAGACCGCGGCGCCGGCCGCATCGGCCGCGATCCGCACGCCCTGGCGCGAATTCTGGCGGAAGTTCCGCAAGCAGACGGTCGCGCTCGTCGCGGCCGGCTTCGTGCTGCTGCTCGTCGTGCTGGCGTTCGTCGGCCCGCACATCGTGCCGTTCGACCCGGAAAACTATTTCGACTACGACGCGCTGAACGCGGGCCCGTCCGCCGCGCACTGGTTCGGCGTCGATGCGCTCGGCCGCGACATCTTCAGCCGGATCGTCGCCGGCACGCGCATCTCGCTCGAGGCAGGCTTCTTCTCGGTTGCGCTCGGCGCGGTCATCGGCACGTTGTTCGGGCTGCTCGCGGGCTATTACGAAGGCTGGTGGGACCGCATCACGATGCGCATCGCCGACGTGCTGTTCGCGTTTCCGGGGATCCTGCTCGCGATCGGCGTCGTCGCGATCCTCGGCAACGGGATGATCAACGTGATCTGCGCGGTTGCGATCTTCAGCATCCCGGCGTTCGCGCGGCTCGTGCGCGGCAACACGCTGGTGCTCAAGCACATGACCTATGTCGAGGCCGCGCGCAGCATCGGCGCGTCGGACTGGACGATCCTGATGCGGCATATCCTGCCGGGCACCGTGTCGTCGATCGTCGTCTACTTCACGATGCGGATCGGCACGTCGATCATCACTGCCGCGAGCCTGTCGTTCCTCGGGCTCGGCGCACAGCCGCCGACGCCGGAGTGGGGCGCGATGCTGAACGAGGCGCGCGCGGACATGGTGAGCGCGCCGCACGTCGCGATCTTTCCGAGCCTCGCGATCTTCCTGACCGTGCTCGCGTTCAACCTGCTCGGCGACGGGCTGCGCGACGCGCTCGATCCGAAGCTGGAGCGCCGCTGATGACGATGGGAAAACTGTTCGGCGACACATTGCACGACGGCGCGCCGACGACCGGGCCGTGCGGCACGATCGCCGACGTGCCGGGCGTGAGCGTCGGTCATTGCACGCTCGACGACGGTCCGATCCAGACCGGTGTGACGGTCGTGAAGCCGCATCCGGGCGATGTCTACCGCCACAAGGTGCCGGCCGGCGCTGCCGTGATCAACGGCTTCGGCAAGAGCGTCGGGCTCGTGCAGGTCGACGAGCTCGGCGTGATCGACACGCCGCTCGCGCTGACGAATACGTTCGGCGTCGGCACGGTCACCAATGCGCAGATCCGCGCGGCGATCGCCGCGAATCCGTCGATCGGCCGCGACTGGCCGACCGTCAACCCGCTCGTGTTCGAATGCAACGACGGGTATCTGAACGACATCCAGGCGTTCGCGGTGTCGGCGTCGCACTACGACGCGGCGTGCCGGGCTGCGACGCGCGACGTCGTGCGCGGCGCGGTCGGCGCCGGGCGCGGCATGTCGTGCTTCGATCTGAAGGGCGGGATCGGCTCGGCGTCGCGGGTCGCCGCGGCCGCCGGCCAGCCGTACACGGTCGGCGCGCTCGTGCTCGCGAACTTCGGCCGGCTGCCGATGCTGACACTCGACGGCGTACCGGTCGGGCGGATCGCGGCCGCGCGCGCGGCCACCGCGGCTTCGCCGCCGCCGCCCGAGCAAGGCTCGATCATCATGCTGCTCGCGACCGACGCGCCGCTCGACGCGCGGCAATTGTCGCGGCTCGCGCGCCGTGCGGCGGCGGGGCTGGCGCGCACCGGTTCGGTCTACGGGCACGGCAGCGGTGACATCGCGCTCGCGTTCTCGACCGCGTACACGATCGCGCATGACGCTCGTTACGTCGCGCTGCCGGCGCTGCTGGCCGACGCCGAACTCGATCCGCTGTTCGCGGCGGCGGCCGACAGCGTCGAATGCGCGATCGTCGACGCGCTGCTGCAAGCCGTTACGGTGACCGGACGCGACGGCCACGTGCGGCAGTCGCTGCGCGACGCGATTCCCGATCTCGATTGTCTGTTCAACGAAGGACCGCCGAGTCATTCATGAAGATCCTGATCTCGACCGATATTGAAGGCATCGCCGGCGTATTCGCCGTCGAGCAGGTGCGTTCCGGCAATCCCGAATACGAGCGCGCGCGCCGCTGGATGACTGCCGAGGCGAATGCGGCGATCGAAGGGGCGTTCGCGGGCGGCGCACAGGCCGTCTGGGTCAACGATTCGCACGGCGGCTTCCGCAACCTGCTGCCGGACGGGCTCGATGCGCGGGCGCGCGTCGTGCTCGGCAAGCCGCGGACGCTCGGCATGATGGCGGGCCTCGAACAGCGGCCCGACCTCGTGTTCATGATCGGTTATCACGCGAAATCGCAGTCGCGAGGCGTGCTCGCGCATACGATCAACAGCTTCGCGTTCACGCAGGTCTGGCTGAACGGTGTCGAGCTCGGCGAAGCGGGGCTCTACGGTGCGCTTGCGCGCGAATACGGCGCGCATGTCGCGCTGGCGTCCGGCGACGATGTGTTTGCCGAAGAGACGCAGCCGCTCTTTCCGGCTGCGCGTTTCGAAACGGTCAAGACGGCGGGCGGCGCGTCGAGCGGCGACACGCTGATGCCCGTGGCCGCGTGCGCATGCATCGCGGCCGCTGCGCGCGAGACCGTCGAGCACGCGCTGGCCGCCGGCTGGCGCGCCGGCGAGCATCGGCCCGCGCCGGCGGTATGTACGCTGCGCGTGCAGACGGCCGCGCTCGCCGACCTGTTCTGCATGCTGCCGTCGCTGGAAAGGGTGGATGCGGTGACGCTGCGGTTTGATGCAACGTCGGTCGAGCATGCGGTGCGCACGTTGAACGCCCTGTCGGCGATGTCGTTCATGTTGCGCTGACGCGTCGCGCGGACGTTGCGAACGCCGTTCGCCCGCGCGGCGTCCGGTCAAAAAAAATGCGCACCTGCCAATTCGTCGGGCAGTCGCGCTTAAAGGCACTCGGGTCAAAAGCATGCGCGTTCGCTGCCGGACGGCGGTGGGCGCGCTGAAATCTATTATTGCCTGTGCTGATGCAATGCCGTCGGCGGACAGCAAATAGCATAGGACATTGCACATAACCCGCAAGGGAAATCCTGTTTCATGTTTGCCAGGTTTGCCGGACGGCCACCGGATGCGGCGGACGCCCATTCGCCGGACATTCGGGCGAGCGAAATTAGGCGTTCGCTGAATGACGTCGCACGATTGCGCGAGCGTGGCGGGATGTGAACCGGGCACTGACGAAACGAAACCGCCGTGCGCGACCATGCCGGAAGCATCGCCACGCGTTGCGAAGCAGGGGGCGTGGTGCGCCGGCGTGCGGATCGGACGTTGAACAGGAAGTCTGAACGGCCATCGACCGGGAGGCCCGTCGTGACTCGCTTAGGTTCGCGGGTAGCTTGGGCGCGAGGTATTCGACACTGGCCTGGTTGGCGCCGGACACCACGCCGTAGCGCAAGGGCAGGATGGAGAGGGTGCGCTTGCAACTGACGCATGGGCTGGGTGCGTCATTGCTGCGAGTACGGTTGGCGGTGTCGCGGCTGGCGCCAAGCAACTCGGTCAGGGAGTCGGGTTGTGTCGGCATTTCCACTCGTCTTGCTACTTCCAATTACGCATCGGACTCGCGGCCGTCAGCCGCCCTGAGCTCCTGGCCGGGCATGCCCATCTGCTCATCACCTTCTGGGCGAGCTTCGGCGATAGCCTTGCGCAAAGGGCGATGCCGTTTGGGTTTGGCGCTGCTCGCAGGCGGTGGGGGCCAATCAGCGGCGGTGGAAAGAGGTGGCACCGGTTTGCCTGGCAATCCGGCTTCGCGAATGATCTTCGGCCAGCGCGGCTCCCAGCCCAGCAGTAGCGATATCCAGTGGCCGGTGGCGTGGACGAGCAACACTGGCGACAGCAACACGGTCCACAAGAGGATCTTGGTCTTCAGGCCAGCACGCCACAGCGGTTTCATGAAGCTCCACGGCGCTTGAAGCGAGAGCCACGGCCATGGCACCTTGCCAAGCAGCTTCTTCGGCCGTGGCACCGATTGCGGACCTTCCTCCATGTAGCGGCGGATGAATTCCCACAGGTTGACGATATCGCTGGTGCCGTTTGCCACCTTGCCGACCAGCATGATGTGGAAGTACGACAAGCCAGTCATGTCGTTGGTCCAGGCCAGCATCAGTTGGGTGCCCGTTCCTCGCCACTCGGGGAGCCCCACCGCCGGCTCCGGGGAGACCTGGTCCCAGGCTAAGGTTGCCAGCCCGCCTGCATAGCCAGGGCGATGCAGATACACCTGCCGAGTTACACGATTGAAACGGATGAGCAGGCGGCGTTGAACGAAGTTCTCCAGGCGGATGAAGCGCCACAGGAATTTGTATATTGCAAAGCAAACTCCTAGCACAATTAGCCCTATGATTACTGGGTCGATATAGTCCATTGTTGTCGCAGGCCTTTGTACTCCGAAATGGACATGGGTAATCCATACAGTACCCATTTCAATACTCAGTGAACCTAGGGTCCAGACAATGAACCCTAGTAGCAGGGAGAAAATCGTGATGACACCACGCCTATCTTGCAGCGCACCTGCATACAGCTCGATGTAGGTATCGTTGAAGGCATATACGGATCCGTCTGCGCAAGGATGCTCACTTACCTGGTCATGTATGCCGGGCAACTGGTTGATGCCTTTTTCCTTTTCGGCGCGTTCTTTTGCCAGTGCGCTGGCCATATCCACTTCCAACTGGCCGCGTGTCTCGGCGTCGTTTTGTGCTGTCCAGATTCCACGTTCTATGAGATACATTTATTTCACCGCATCAAAAGCTTCATACAGATTAACCAGTTCTTTTTCTTCACTTGCAAATGGTTTCCAAAAACTGTTCGGGTCACGTTTACCGAAGCAACTGTGTGTGCACCAGCTTTCCAGTTCGTCGGGTGTGATGGCCCAAATCACCACAGCCGCTACAACCCCAATAGCTGTCGCCCAACCGAGCGCCAATCCCAACATGGCGGCAATTTCGGGAGCGGCTAATGCGGCTGACCAGCGAATCAGGTGAGGCAGAATCACGCGCAAGAGGGTGCGCTGAGTGTTCTGTAGGAGCCATTGCAGGTAAGCTCCTGATGCCGACAACGACAGCATTGAGGCCAGTGCCGTAATTGCTGTAGAAATCATGGCCTGACCTACGTACGCATAGCCTAGAACTCGTCGGTCCTCGCGGAATGCACTTTCTGCATCAACCAGCGCAATTGCTGTACTTATCGCTCCTCCCACTGTAGCTAACAGGCCACCAAAGAGCTTCAATCCACCCAGCGCAATCGAAGCGCCGCGGCCTACTACAGTGGTTTGCGCGAATCTGGTGCTGACGGACTCCACACCGGTTGCCGCCAGCTCAAATCCCGCGGCTGCAGTGACCAAACCTGCCGCAGTCAACTCGGCATACTCCTTCGTTCCCTTATCGGAGCCAGCGGCGGTAGTCAGCAAGGCGACGGACTCGAGTATCGCCACGACGACGCCTGCACGCACCTTGTAGAACTGACCTCCGCCGTGGTTCTGGAAGTCATTGGCCAAAGTGTTGCGGACTTTGGTGATTTGGGAGTTCACCTGCCCGGCCACCCGCGCTCGGCTGGCGGATTGCCCGGCGGCAGCGAACTCTTCCAAGCGTAAATTGATAACCCGCGCCCCAAGGTTGGCATGCATAAAGCCCAACATTGGAACGAGTAACCGACGATCAACTGCATTCGCAGGCAACAATTTGAAGAGATATTGGTGAGCTTGCGCAAAAAGAGACAGGGAGCGGCTGAGCCGATCCGCGCCAAACCATCTGTGCGTACCCGCCGCCAGTGCCAGTTCGACGGCGTTATCCGCCTTGCTCAGCACATCGGCAACGTTCTTGAAATTCTTGTTCGTCGTCGTCAGAACCCCAACCATATTGTCCGCCGTCAAGACATCTGCAGCTTGCGCCTCGGCCATTGCGTTTTTGGTTGCGTCCTCGATCTCGAACTGATTGCGGGTCAACGCTCGCCACGCGAGATTGCGTTCACCGATGGCGAAGTCTGACCACCATTCCGCAAGTTTGGCGGCGCCACTGTCGCAACCGTTCATGCCCAGCAGGCAAAGGCCAATCTGCTCAGCAAAAGCCTGGCCCCAAACCGGGGCCTTGCGATCGTAGAGATCGAGGGCATGCTTGAACAGGTCGCTGCCCAGCCAGGCCAGGTGGTCCGCCTCGCGCTTGTCCATTTCCTGCTGGGCCAGCTTGTCTCGGCGGGCGAACTCGGTCTGAACGTGTTTTTTGGCGCCGTTCCAGTCCAGCATGTCCTGGTAGCGATCGAAAGCGTTCGGTGCGGCCTTGGCGGCGTGTTCCTGCACCCGGTCAGGGTGGTAGTGCGCTTGGATCTCTTGAAGGTTCTCCGGGTTGTATCCGAAGCGTGCCTTGAACCGTAAGTCCCGGTCTTTGGCGGACTGGAGTTTGGCCTCGGCGTCTTTGGTAGCGTTTTCGATATAACCCTTCTGCATGGCAGTCTTGATGTTGTCCAGGGCGTTTGCCACTACCAACCGGCGTTCGTTGCTGATGCCGTCCTTATCTGTTTTCTGCAACCACGGACGGTTGATCTCGATGGCGTCATTGCGCCAGGCATTCAGCTCCTGGACGATGCCCACGGCGTCGTAGAGCACCAGTGCGACTCCGCCGTTGCCTTTGAGGCTGTCGCGGGCGTTGTGGTAGATGGAACCCATGTCCTTGGCGGCGTCGCCGGGCGCCAACGCGTTGCGGAACGGCGGAAAGGCCTGCTTCTCCAGCATTTGCTTGGCATCTGGGTTGCCAGCCGCCCGGAATTCCGCCACGGTGGTGTCCAGACTGTGCGGATCCACTACGTCGTCGAAGTTCGAGCAGGTCTGGGCTAACGTGCGCAGGTCGAACTTCTGCAGGCGGTCGCGGTACAGGCTGACATCGCGATAGCGGTCGACCATGGCGGGGCTGAGCGGGTCGTAGGTGAACAGCAGCCGGGCCTCGTCGACGTCCTCGGGGTCGCCAATGCTCAGGGTCCAGCCGCCCAGCCCCAGGACGCCGCCGACGGGGGTGCCCGGATCATGGGACCACACCGGTTGCAGCAGCCCGCTGTCATGCACCCGGTAGGTGGCTTCGCAGACATAAGCCTTGCCGCGGCGCTTGAGAAAGACATAGACGTAGCCTTCGCGCAAGCTGCGCACGGCATAGCGGCTGCCGGTGAGCTTGGGCGTGAGCTTCTTGCCGAGGTTCGCGGGTAGCTTGGGCGCGAGGTATTCGACACTGGCCTGGTTGGCGCCGGACACCACGCCGTAGCGCAAGGGCAGGATGGAGAGGGTGCGCTTGCAACTGACGCATGGGCTGGGTGCTTCATTGCTGCGAGTACGGTTGGCGGCGTCGCGGCTGGCGCCAAGCAACTCGGTCAGGGATTGAATATCTGTGGACATGGCTGTTTTATCGTGGTCGTTGCTATGCCTGCCGCTGGTGCAGTGAGGCATCGCCTTGCATTGCATCACCCGGTCCAGGTAGTGCCGCGCTGGGATGCAATCAATTGGGCGCCGCAGGTGGTCGCATCGCCCTCGCGTGCCGGGGTCTTGCCGTTCGCCTGCATACCCTTGCCGGCAGTTTGAATTGCAACCATGCCGTGCGCGGGACATTCCAGCATGTCACCGTGGCCAGCTACAGCGATACCGTTGGAGGTAAATCCGGTCGTCGCGGTCTGTACGGCACCACCGTGGCTGCTGGTATCGCCAAGGACAATCAAAGGTTGGGTCATATGTGTTCCTATCTATGTGAGTCCGATGCTGGACTCGTTGCTTGTCTGCGTTGAATCGGTTCCTCGGCCTTCGGGGTGAGCACGGGCTGCTCATGCGACTATGCGTCCTGCTGCTTACGCGGTTTGGTTGGTGCGAGTTCCGCCTTCGGTAGCGGTGGCCAGTCGGCGGCGGTAGACAGTGGCGGCACGGGCTTGCCCGGCAGTCCCGCCTCGCGGATGTGCTTCGGCCAACGCGGCTCCCAGCACAGCAGAAGCGATAACCAGTGGCCCGTAGCATGCAGGAACAGAACCGGCGAGACGAGCGCGACCCAGCAGGCGACCTGCCAGCGCAGCCCGGCACGCCATAGTGGCCTGAAGAAACTGAGCGAGGCCATTACCGATAGCCAGGGCCAGGGCAGCTTGGTCAGGCGTTTCTTCGGCGGCGGCACTGCCTGTGGGCCGTCCTCCATGTAGCGGCGGATGAACTCCCACAGATTGACGATATCGCTGGTGCCATTGGCGGTCTTGCCGACGAACATGAGGTGGAGGTGTGGGAGGCCCGTGACGGTAGGATCCCAGGCCAACACCAACTGCCTGCCAATGTTGGCCGCCTCGTCCTCGCCAACCGCCGGTTCGGGAGCAATTTGCCCCCAATCCAGGATGGTGATGCCACCGGCGTAGCGTGGCCGATGCAGGTAGACCTGACGGGTAACGCGATTGAAGCGGATCAGCAATCGGCGCTGAACGAAATTCTCCAGGCTTATTAATCGCCATGCGAACAGCTTGACTAAGGCGCAGGTCCCAATGGTCATTAAAGTGGAAACGACGGCTTCGACGTAATGCTCTGTCGTTGCCGGTTCTCCGGTCCAATAATTGATCCCGGTAAGCCAAACGCTGTTTGATCCAATCGAAAAATACGTAGATGAAAGAGTTACGTAAATAATTAAAAGGGTTACGAGTGTAATTAATCCCCTGCGCTCCTGAAGTGAGCCAGCGCACACATCAACATAGATGTCATTAAAGGAATAGATTGAGCCGTTCGCGTCGGGATTTTCGCTTACCGGGTCGTGGATCCCCGGAAGGTTATCCTCGTGTTTGTACTTACCCATCCGCTTTTCGGTTCGGTATTTCTTTAGGTTGGCATCCCACTTGCCGCGTTCTTTAATTGAAGTCTGCGTGAGCCACAGCATCCATTCGATTAGGTACATTCAGTTCGCCGCCATAAAAGATTTGTAGAGTGTTTCAAGTTCTGTTTTTTCATCTTTGTATGGCTTAAAAAAACTTCCTAATTTTCGCTTGCCGAAGCAACTATGCCAGCACCACTCTTCCATTTCATTCGGTGACAACACCGCTATTGCTACACTGATCCCAAGGGTAGTCAATGTGCCTACCGTCATTAATGTCAGGAATAATGGCATTAATCTAGAGCCGGCTAAACCTTCTGCAATCAAAATCACACTGGCTCGGCTATTTGCTCCCAGAAGCCAGCGCAATAAGGGCCCGGAGTAGGAAAATGAAACTGTTGCTGAAAGGGCAGTTATACCCGCTGATACAACTGCTCTGACTCGATACGCCTGTGCAAGTATCCATTGACCTCGATGGAGAGCCTTCGCTGTATCCTCAATATCCATAACCACCATATATGCCCCCCCGACCGTCGCCAGTACTCCACCACCGAGCCTCAACCCCCCCAGCGCAATAGCAGCTCCTCGTCCGACGACGCCTGTCGGCGCATACCGTCTGGTAACCGTCTCGACACTGACGGCTGCCAACTCAATCCCGGCTGCGGCCGTGATCAAGAAAGCCGCTTTGAACTCCAGACGTTCCCGCTCCCCCTCGTCTTTTTTGGTGGATTTGACGAAGAGAATGACCCCTTCGATGATTGCCAGGATGACGCCTGCGCGAATCTGGTAGAACTGCCCGCCGCCGCCGTTCTGAAACTCTGTCGTCAGCGTGTTGCGTACCCTCCCGATGTGAGAGTTCACCTGGCCCGCTACGCGGTTTGTGTTGGCTGTCTGGCCTGCTGCGGCCAGTTCGCGCATCCGTAGCCGGGTCGTCGCAGCCCCAAGACCCGTGTGGACAAAGCCCACCATCGGAGCCAACAAGTGGCGGTCTACCGCGTTGGCGGGCAACATCCTGAACAGGTGCTGGTGAAGGTAGGCGAACAGGGGCAGGGCAAGTGTGAGCCGCTGGGGATCGAACCAGCGGTACGTACCGGCCCCAACCGCAGCTTGAACAGCGGCATCCGATTTGATGAAAAGGTCGGCGACTTTTTCGAACCAGATGCTCGTGGTGCCCAAGACCTCGACCATGTTTTCCGCCGTCAACACTTCCGCCGCCTTGGCCTTGGCAAAGGCAATCCTGGTCTCCTCCTCGATACTGATCTGGTTGCGGGTCAGCGCGCGCCAGCCGAGGTTGTGCTTGTCAATGGCCGTGTCCGACCACCAGGCGGTGAGCTGGGTGGTGCCGCTGTTACAGCCGTTCATGCCAAGCAGACACAGGCCGATCTGTGAGGCGAAGGCCTCTCCCCAGACCGGGTCCTTGCGATCGTAGAGATCGAGGGCATGCTTGAGCAGGTCGCTGTCGAGCCAGGCCAGGTGGTCTGCCTCGCGTTTGTCCATTTCCTGCTGGGCCAGCTTGTCTCGGCGGGCGAATTCGGTCTGGACGCGGGCCTTGGCGCCGTCCCAGTCCAGCATGTCCTGATAGCGGTCGAAGGCGTGCGCGGACTCCTTCGCGGCGCGCGCGCGCACCCGTTCGGGATCATGGCGCTGCGCTTGCTCCTCGAGGTTTTCGAAGCTCACCCCGAAGCGGGCCTGGTTGCGTCTGGCGCGATACTTGGCGGATTCGAGTGTGGTCGCGGCATCCTGGACGGCGGTCTCGACGTAGTTTTTCTGCATGGCCAGTTTGATGTCGTCGAGGGCTTCAGCGACGGCATGACGACGCTCGTTGCTGATGCCTTCGGCATCCATGGCTTTCAACCAGGGGAGGTTGATCTCGATGGCGTCATTGCGCCAGGCATTCAGCTCCTGAACGATGCCCACGGCGTCGTAGAGCACCAGCGCGACCCCGCCGTTGCCTTTGAGGCTGTCGCGGGCGTTGTGGTAGATGGAACCCATGTCCTTGGCGGCGTCGCCGGGCGCCAACGCGTTGCGGAACGGCGGAAAGGCCTGCTTCTCCAGCATTTGCTTGGCATCTGGGTTGCCAGCCGCCCGGAATTCCGCCACGGTGGTGTCCAGACTGTGCGGATCCACTACGTCGTCGAAGTTCGAGCAGGTCTGGGCTAACGTGCGCAGGTCGAACTTCTGCAGGCGGTCGCGGTACAGGCTGACATCGCGATAGCGGTCGACCATGGCGGGGCTGAGCGGGTCGTAGGTGAACAGCAGCCGGGCCTCGTCGACGTCCTCGGGGTCGCCAATGCTCAGGGTCCAGCCGCCCAGCCCCAGG
The DNA here is from genome assembly GCF_003854275.1 of Burkholderia sp. Bp8963. Classification (GTDB taxonomy): domain Bacteria; phylum Pseudomonadota; class Gammaproteobacteria; order Burkholderiales; family Burkholderiaceae; genus Burkholderia. The sequence goes on along the minus strand of NZ_QTQP01000064.1, from coordinate 8 downwards.
ACGCCGCC
>NZ_QTQP01000063.1 GCF_003854275.1 Burkholderia sp. Bp8963 | reverse complement strand
CAACCAAGCGCTCATCGCGCTGGCACGGCGACGCTGCGACGTCCTGTTCGCCATGCTGCGCGACGGCACCATTTACCAACCCAAGTCAGCCCCTAACGCTTGACGAAAGACATAGGGGCACCCCCCCGTAGAACGCCTTAGTCCATTCCGACGATTTTTCACGGCCCACGACCGCCTACGCTCGACGCTACGGCCTCACCCGACCCACCCGACCTACCACGCCGCCATGACCAAAGCCGCCAATCTCGTCACCTCGATCACCGTCGACATCGCCGCCCCCGCATCGGTCGTCTGGGAAGTGCTGACCGACTTCCCGCGCTATGCAGAATGGAACACCTTCTGCGTCGGCCTCGAAACGACCGGCCGTCTCGGCGATCTGGTCTGCATGCAGGTCCGGATTCCGGACACCAGCGACGTGATCCCCGTCAACGAAACGCTCGTCGCGTTCGAGCCCGAACGCCTGCTGTCGTGGGAACAGCGCCCGACCGACGACAACAAGGACGCCGCGCGCCGCGACCAGTACATCGACGCCGACGGCCCCGAGCGCTGCCGCTATGTGACGACCGACCAGTTCCTCGGCGTCAACGCGGACACGATCATGCGCAACCACGGCGCGTGGGTGAAGCGCGGCTTCGACCAGTGCGCGCTCGACGTGAAGGCGCGCGCGGAAGCGCTGTACGCGGCGCGCAGCCTCAAGCGCGCGTGACAGCGAGTGCGGAATACCGCGCGGCGCGCTGTCAATCGATCCGGAACGCCGCCTCGAAACGCGCGGCGAACGCATCGAATTCCGCTTCCGCCAGATGGTTGATGCCGCCCGCACGCTTGCGGCCGCCGCCTGTCGCGAAGCCGCGGCAGAAATCGTCGGCGCCGAGCGGACGGCCATCGGGCACGCGCACGCTGACGACGAACCCGCCCGCCGCGCGCGGCGACAGCACCGCGAGCGCGGTGCCCGGCTGGCTGCGCATCCGCTCGTTCGCGAGCATCCCCGTCGCGCGCCGCGCCCACGCTTGATCAGGCATCCGGATCAACATCGCGCCCGGCACTTCGCGCAGCGGCGCCAGCGCGCAGGCGCGCGCCATGTCGTCGCGGTAACCGTCGCGCAGCGCGGCGAACACCGGCGTGCCGCGCACGAAGTCGAGCGGATCCGCGCACGGCAGCATCGCGTCGGCGAGCGCCGCCGGATCGAAATGCAGATCGCCGACGCAGTCGCCGTACGCGTTGTAGTTCAGGTAATGGCCGAGTTCCGCGAACGTGCGCGCGTCGGCCTTGCCGATTCCGTGCGCGCGAGCGAGCGCGTCGCCGAGCGCCGGCAGTTCGTCGCCGAACGCCGCGACGATCGCCCAGCGCACATGCCGGCCGTCGAGGTAGCGGTTCACGAGCGCGCTCGTGCAGACGTCCGCCGCCGTGTCGATATGCGCGAGAAATCGCGCGTCGCACGGCAGGTCGCCCGCGAAGTGATGATCGAAATAGCGAATCGCGACGCCGTCGCCGAGCAGCTTCGCGACCGCGTCGCGATTCTGGTCGTGCGACACGTCGAGCACGGTGATCCGGTCGCCCGCGCGCGCGTCGATGCGCGCGACGAGGCACACGTCGCGCTTCACGCCGGTGACGAGCGTGCCGCGCCCGCCCTCGGCGAGCCGCAGTTGCTGAAGCGCGCACAGGCCGTCCGCGTCGCCGTTGAATGCGAAGAAGTGCTGCCCGTCGTCGTTTGCCTGCATCGTCGGTGTCTCCATCGGTCAGGGCATGAAATCGCCGCCGTTCGCGTCGAGCGTCGCGCCCGTCACCGCGTTCGCGTAATCGGACGCGAGAAACAGCGCGGCACGCGCGCAGTCGTCGTCGGTCGGCAGGCGCGCCAGCGCGATGTTCGACGCAATCGGCGCGATGATCTGCTCGTCGGTCATGCCGCACTCGGCCGCGGCCTCGCGGAAATAGGTCTGGGTCGGCACGCCCCACATCCACCCCATGTGGATGCTGTTCGCGCGGATTCCGTGCTCGCCGAGTTCGCGCGCCAGGTATTTTGCCGCAACCGCGAGCGCGCCCTTCGACACAGCGTAGCCGGCTTCGCCTGCAAACGGCTTGCGGGTTGCCTGCGTGTTGATCATCACGATCGCGCCGCGCCGCTGCCGCTTCATCTGCGGCACGATTTCCTGCGTGAGCGTCATCGTGCCGAACACGTTGGTGTCGAACACTGCGCGCCAGCCGTCGAGGTCGGCGGCGTCGACCGGCTCCGGAAACGCGCCGTGCACGAACGCGCTGTTCACGAGCGCATCAATCCGGCCGAAGCGCGCGATCACCGCGTCCGCGAGCTGCCGGCACTGCGCGCGCTCGGTGATGTCGGTCACCTGTTTCAATACCTCGCAATCGACGCCAAGTTCGCGAATGCGCCGCTGCGCATCGTCGAGCTTCGCGGCCGTGCGCGCCGCGACGACGACGCCTCGCGCACCCTCGCGTGCGGCTTCGACCGCGAGCTTCACGCCGAGCCCGGGGCCGATACCGGAAATCACGACGATCTTGTCCTTCAGCAACATGGTTTGTCTCCTGATCGGGTTGGAACGCGCGGCGCGGTCAGTTGCCGGCCTGCAGGTGGCGTGCGCGATATGCGGCGAAATCGTGCGCGAGCTGCGCATCGGTGAAACCGAAACGCGCAATCGAATAGTCGTGCGCGGCGCGCTTGTCGCGACCGTTGCGCGCGAGCCAGCCCTGCATCGCCGCGCGCGCGCCGGCGTCCAGCGGCATCCCCGCGAAGCGGTACACAGCCTCGGCGACGCCGAGCGGGTTCGTCACGGTGTCCTCGAAACGCACGTCGAGGAACCGCTCCGCAGGCAGCGCGTCGCGCGCGGCCATCGCGGCGCCGATCGCACGCGCCATCCCCGCGTTCCATTGCGCACCGACGACGCGCGGGTCCGGATCGTCCGCGTACATCTGCCACAGCGTGTGCGCCATGCTTGCCATCGACGGAATCGTCTGCGCCGGATCGCGATGCGTGAGCACGACCTGCGCGCGCGGGAACACGCGGCACAGCACGTCGAGCGCATGCAGGTGCTGCGGCGTCTTCAGCAGCCAGCGCACGGCCGGCGCGACCGGCGCCGCCGACGAGACGCCGCGCCGCGCCTTCTGCCACTGCAGGAACTGCAGCATCCGCTTCAGATATGCATAGACGGGCGTGAGATCCTGCCGCGCGAGCCACGCGGTATAGCCGGGCACGTTCGCATACGAATCCATCGCGCAGACGAACGAGTGCTCCATCAGCATGAACTCCTCGTCGGCGAGCATCGCGTCGAGCGGATGGATCGACAGGATCTGCGGAATGCAGTCGATCATCTGCGCGACCTCGGCCTGCGCGCGCGCGATGCGCACGGTGGGCGCGTCGGGCGTCTCGCCGGCGAGCGGCGCCGGATAGCGGGTTTCCCACCACGCGGCCGAATGAAAGCGCGGGTCGACCGCGAGCATCCGCTGCAGCAGCGTGGTGCCCGTGCGCGGCAGGCCGACGATCACGAGCGGATCGTCGATCGCGATCGACTCGATCTCCGGATGGCGCCGGCAGTAGTCCTCGACGATCAGCCGGTTGACGAGCTGGCCGACGAGCTTCTCGCGCATCATGTCCGCACCGCGCGCGGACAGGTTCGCTTCGCGAATCAGCGATGCGCACAGCACGTCGAGCGCCTCGCGATACGGGCCGTCGCCGAACGCGGTCAGGCCGCCCGCGCGCGCGCTGGCTTGCGCGAGCAGGCCGCTGGCGTCGAGTTGCGTGCGGACGTGGTCGAGCGGGGAGTGGTTCATACGGCCTCCTTCAGCGTCGCGAGCTTGACCACGCGGGTGCGCGGATGCACGTGTTCCCGCGCGCCGACCCAGCGCCAGCAGATCGTGCCCGCCCGATGCCCGGCCGTGTCGAGCCAGTTCGCGCGGCCGGGATCGGGATTCGCGGCCGCGACGATCACCGTCACGCCGCCGCTGTAGTTCAGGCGCGCGCGGTGCTTGTTCACGCACACGTCGAAATGACGGTAGTCGAGCGACTCCATCCAGTAGTTGTTGAGCTGCACGTTCCAGAAGTCGCAGTCGGGCACGCGATCGACGTCGATCACGAGCGCCTCGTCGTCCGCCAGCGACCAGCACGAGTGGTAGTAGTAGATGTTCGGATCACCGCCGACCGACTGGCACAGCGCCTGGTCCGCGGGCGGCAGCGCATTCACGTGCGGCCGGTAGCTCGCGGCCCAGTCGGCGAACAGCCGCGCCGTGTGCTCGACGAACTGCGCGGCGCGCATCAGGCCGCCGTGCAGCGCGACGGGATCGAGCGGCGCGGGACGATCCTGCGCATCGACGCGTTCGATCTTCAGTTGCGCGGGCGTCTCGCCGCGCCGGTCGAGGAACGTCTGCCGCACGAGCAGCGCGTTCGTGCCGGGCTCCATGCGCAGCCAGTTGCCCGCGCGCGGCGTCTGGCTCAGCACGATCTCGAAGCTGCCGTCCGGCGCGGTCGCGAGTTGCTTCGCGTCGAGAAAGCCCGTCTGCAGCATCTTGCCGTCGGTCTCGTAGCCACCCTTCTGCGTGCCGAAGCTCAGGTACGCGACCGTGCCGCGCCGCCCGGTCACGCGATAGTCGCAGCGCCCGTCGACGCGTGCGTACTGGTACAGGTTGTCGGGATTGTCCGCGCCGATCTTCGCGGTTTCGTGCGATGGCGAGAAGAAGCCGGGCCACGCGCCGTCCGCGAATTCGACGTGCATCTCGAGCGCGATGCGCATCAGCCGGCTCAGGTAGCGGAACCCTTCCGCACGCGTGAGCGGATCGTCCGGCGCTTCGGCGCGCAGGATCTGCTGACCGCTGCGTTTCAGGGTGTCGCAGAAATCGGCCCAGGTCTGGCCCGATAGCAGTTGCGTCGAACGTGTGTCGTCCGTCATGTGTCGTCTCCGCCGATGGTCGAGCGCCCACATTAAGCGCCCGCACCGTCGGCCACTTCGTCCAGGTGGACTAAGGAAAGATCCGCTGCCCGAACACGGCTTGCACCCGGCATGCCTTAGTCCACCCGGACGAAGAGCCGCACCGGCGCTCGTCGCTACCTTTAGCGTCATGCACGAGCCGCCGCACACGTCGCGCGGCGCCGGCATGGAACAAGGAGACGAACGATGTTGACCCACTTGGAGCGGCTGGAGGCCGAGAGCATCCACATCATGCGCGAGGTGGTCGCGGAGAGCGACAACCCGGTGATGCTGTATTCGATCGGCAAGGACAGCTCGGTCATGCTGCATCTCGCGATGAAGGCGTTCTACCCCGCGAAGCCGCCCTTCCCGCTGCTGCATGTCGATACCACCTGGAAATTCCGCGAGATGATCGCGTTTCGCGACGCGACCGCCGAGCGGCTCGGCCTCGAACTGCGCGTGCACGTGAATCCCGAAGGCGTCGCGCAGCACATCAATCCGTTCACGCACGGCTCGGCGCTGCACACCGATGTGTGGAAGACCCAGGGTCTCAAGCAGGCGCTCGATCACTACGGTTTCGACGCCGCGTTCGGCGGCGCACGCCGCGACGAGGAAAAGTCGCGCGCGAAGGAACGCATCGTGTCGCTGCGTTCGGACCAGCACCGCTGGGATCCGAAGCGGCAGCGCCCGGAACTCTGGTCGCTGTACAACGCGCGCAAGCGCAACGGCGAAAGCCTGCGCGTGTTCCCGATCTCGAACTGGACCGAGCTCGACATCTGGCAGTACATCCGGCTGCACGACATCCCAATCGTGCCGCTCTACTTCGCGAAGGCGCGGCCCGTCGTCGAACGCGACGGCGCGCTGATCATGGTCGACGACGACCGGCTGCCGCTGCGCGAGCGCGAAATGCCGCAGATGCGCAAGGTGCGGTTCCGCACGCTCGGCTGCTATCCGCTGACGGGGGCGATCGACAGCAACGCCGAATCGCTCGACGACATCCTGCGCGAGATGCGCGACACGCGCACGTCGGAGCGCCAGGGGCGGCTGATCGACAGCGATTCGGCCGGATCGATGGAGAAGAAGAAGCAGGAGGGGTATTTCTGATGGAACACGCACTCACCGCACACGATGTGCACGATCGGCAAACGAAAGACCTGCTGCGCTTCATCACATGCGGCAGCGTCGACGACGGCAAGAGCACGCTGATCGGCCGCCTGCTCTACGAATCGAACCAGCTGTTCGACGATCAGCTGAGCCAGCTCGAAGCCGATTCGAAGAAGCTCGGCACGCAGGGCGGCGACCTCGACTTCGCGCTGCTCGTCGACGGGCTGTCGGCCGAGCGCGAGCAAGGGATCACGATCGACGTCGCCTATCGCTTCTTCGCGACCGGGCGGCGCAAGTTCATCGTCGCCGACACGCCCGGACACGAGCAGTACACGCGCAACATGATCACCGGCGCGTCGACCGCCGATCTCGCAGTCATCCTGATCGACGCGCGCAAGGGGGTGCTCACGCAGACCCGCCGGCACAGCCATCTCGTCGCGCTGATCGGCATCACGCGCGTCGTGCTCGCGATCAACAAGATGGATCTCGTCGACTACGACGGCGCGGTGTTCGAGCGCATCGACGCGGACTACCGCGCGTTCGCGGCCGAGCTCGGTCTGTCGGAGATCGTCAGCATTCCGCTGTCCGCGCTGCGCGGCGACAACGTGATCGTCCCGAGCACGCGGATGCCGTGGCACGACGGCCCGACGCTGATGCAACACCTCGACACGGTGGCGCTCGACGCGCGCGACGGCGTACACAAACTGCACAAGCAGCACGAGCCGTTCCGGCTGCCGGTCCAGTGGGTCAACCGTCCGCACCTGAACTTCCGCGGCTACGCGGGCAGCATCGCGTCGGGCGAGATCCGCGTCGGCGACCGCGTCCGCGTGCTGCCGTCCGGCAAGGAAAGCCGCGTCGCGTCGGTGATCACGCCTGCGGGCGAGGCCGACATCGCGCGCGCCGGCGAAGCGGTCACGCTGACGCTCGCCGACGAAATCGACATCAGCCGCGGCGACATGATCGCGCGCGCCGATGCGCCGCCCGAGGTCGCCGACCAGTTCGAGGCGACCGTCGTGTGGATGCACGACGCTCCGCTGCTGCCGGGCCGGCCGTATCTCGTCAAGCTCGGCGCACAGACGGTCGGCGCGACATGCGCGACGCCGAAGTACAAGATCGACGTGAACACGCGCGAGCATCTCGCCGCGCGCACGCTCGCGCTGAACGAGATCGGCGTGTGCAACCTGAGCTTCGACCGGCCGGTCGCGTTCGATCCGTACACGCAGAACCGCCACACGGGCGGCTTCATCGTGATCGACCGCTACACGAACGACACGGTCGGCGCCGGGATGCTGCACTTCGCGCTGCGCCGCGCACACAACGTGCACTGGCAGGCGGTCGACGTCGACCGGCACGCGCGCGCCGCGCAAAAGGGCCAGACACCGCGGATCGTCTGGCTGACCGGGCTGTCCGGCGCCGGCAAGTCGACGATCGCGAACCTCGTCGAGAAGCAGCTCCATGCGCTCGGCAAGCACACGTACCTGCTCGACGGCGACAACGTGCGGCACGGGCTGAACCGCGACCTCGGCTTTACCGAAGCCGACCGCGTCGAGAACATCCGGCGCGTCGCCGAAGTCGCGCGGCTGATGGTCGACGCGGGCCTGATCGCGCTCGTGTCGTTCATCTCGCCGTTCCGCGCCGAACGCGAGATGGCGCGCGCGCTCGTCGGGCCCGACGAATTCGTCGAGGTGTTCGTCGACACGCCGCTCGCGGTCGCCGAGGAGCGCGATCCGAAGGGGCTGTACAAAAAGGCCCGGCGCGGCGAGCTGAAGCAGTTCACCGGCATCGATTCGCCATACGAAGCACCCGAGCATCCGGAGCTGCGCGTGGACACGGTGGCCGAAACGCCGGAGGACGCGGCGGCACGCATCGTCGCGCACCTGCTGCGCGAACGCTCGGCTTGATCATCCGGCGCGGCCCTACTCCGTTCGGATGACGCGTGCCGCCGCCGGATCCGTATGCTCGACCGGGAAACCTCATTGCATTCCAGGAGATTGCGAGCATGCGGATCGCTGTTCCGTCCGGCGGCGGTGCCGTCGCCCACGACTCGTTCGACGACACGGCGTGGACGGCGCGCGACCTCGACGCGTGGCTCGGCCTCGTCTACCGGGGCCCGACCGAAGCGACGCCGTGGGCCGGATTTCTCGAAGCGATCCGCGCGCAGCTCGACGCGAGCTTCACGACGCTCGTGCTGCGCAATCCGGGCGGCACGCGGCGCGGCGTCATCATCAACGCGTCGGCACACGGCCCGCTGCTGCCCGGCGAGCCGTCGTACAGCGAGCAGTTCTATGCGCTCTGCCCGTTTCTCGACCAGCCGGCCGGCCAGGTGTTCACCGCCGACGCGCTGTTCGGCGAAGCGGCGTGGCGCACACATGACTTCTACCGGCAGTACCTGCAGCCGCTCGACCTGCGCTACATCCTCGGCGCGAACCTGCGCGGCGAGCACGGCGTCGAATGCGCGTTCTTCGTGAGCCGCGCGCACCGCGGCCGGGATTTCGACGCGGCCGAGCGCGCGCGGGTCGCGGTGCTGCTGCCGCACCTGCAGCGCGCGGTTGAACTGCACGCGGCGCTCGACGTGCTCGACGCGGAGCGCGCGCTGTACGCGGGCACGATCGACCGCCTCGACGTCGGCACCGCGATCCTCGACGACGACGGCCGCGTGATCAAGCGCAACTGCATCGCCGAGCGGCTGTTCGACCGGCAGGACGGGCTGTGCGTGCGCCAGGAACGCCTGCACGCGTCGTGTCCGCTCGACGAGCGCCGGCTGCAGAAGGCGATCCAGGCGGCGCTCGACCATTTCCGCGCGGGCGCGCTCGGCCGCATCGAAGTGACCACGCTGTCGCGTCCCGGCGGCGCGCAGCCGCTCAACGTGCTGCTGCGGCCGCTCGCGCCCTATCGCGGCGCCGAGGACCGGCGGCACCGGCCGGCGATCGCGGTGTTCGTCCGCGATCCGGCGTCGTCGCCGCAGACGTCGCGCGACATGCTGCACAAGCTGTTCCGCCTCACGCCGATGGAAACCGAGATCGCCCTGCTGCTCGTCGACGGCCTCACGCTCGACGAGGCCGCCGCGGCCGCCGGCATCACGAAGAACACCGCGCGCGCGCACCTGCGCGGGATCTTCGCGAAGACGGGCGCAACGCGCCAGGCGGTGCTGGTCAAGACGCTGCTCAACAGCGTCGTGTCGATGGCGTGACGCGGGCGGCGGGTGGCGGGCGGTTCGATGGCTCATCACGCGGCAGAACGGGCGGAACGGGCGGAACGGGCGAACCGGGACGATCGATCGCGCGGTCGATGCCGAGTCATCACACGTCATCAGACATCAACCCACTCAAACCAAGCCTGGCATCGTGCGCCATCCGCCTTAAAATAGCGTATTCCCGGGTAAACCCGTGACGTCACGACGGATCGCAGCGCGTAACATGTCATACGACGACATACTACATGACCGTAAAACTCGGGCGCCCGAACCGCCTGCCGCATCCCGACCGGAGACACCGTTGAACACGCCCTCGCCCGCCCTGGCCGGCCGCGACCCGCTCGCGTCCGCCGTCTCGAAAGTGAAATGGCACGTGCTGCCGCTCGTGCTGATCATGTTCATCGCGAACTACATCGACCGCGTGAACGTCGGCTTCGTCGACCGCCATCTCGAGGCGTCGATCGGAATCGGCGCGGCCGCCTACGGCCTCGGCGCCGGGCTGTTCTTCGTCGGCTACGCACTGTTCGAAGTGCCGTCGAACCTGCTGATGCAACGCTACGGCGCGCGCATCTGGCTCGCGCGCATCATGGCGACGTGGGGCATCGTCGCGGCCGCGATGGCGTTCGTGTGGAACGACACGTCGTTCTACGTGCTGCGCTTCCTGCTCGGCGCGGCCGAGGCCGGTTTCTTCCCCGGCGTCGTGCTGTACCTGACGCAATGGCTGCCGCCGCAGGAACGCGGCAAGGCGATGGCGATCTTTCTCGGCGGCTCGGCGTTCGCGTCGGTGCTGTCGGGGCCCGTCACGGGCGCGCTGCTGTCGATCCACGGCTTCGGCCTGCGAGGCTGGCAATGGATGTTCGTGATCGAGGGGCTGTTCTCGGTCGCGCTGTGCGGCGCGAGCTGGCTGCTGCTGAAGTCGCACATCCGCGACGCGACGTGGCTCACGCCGGACGAGCGCAGCGCGCTCGAAACCGCGCTCGACGACGAACGGGCGAAGCGCGACGTGCGTTCGCGCGTGCACGTGCCGCAACTCGCGCTGCTGAAGGATCCGCAGATCATGCTGTTCTGCTTCTTGTATTTCGCGATCCAGCTGACGATCTACGCGGCGACCTTCTGGCTGCCGACGATCATCCGCAAGATGGGCGGCCTCACCGATTTCCAGGTCGGACTCTACAACACGATCCCGTGGATGATCGCGATCGGCGCGATGTACGGCTTCGCGGTGCTGTCCGCGCGATGGAAGCACCCGCAGCGCTGGCTCGCGTTCGCGCTGGTGCTCGCCGCGTGCGGACTGTTCGCGTCGACGTCGCACGATCCGGTCTGGTCGTTCGCGTCGATCTGCTTCGCCGCGCTCGGTTTCAAGGCCGCGTCGTCGCTGTTCTGGCCGATCCCGCAGGGCTATCTCGACACGCGCGTCGCCGCGGCGGGAATCGCGCTGATCAACTCGATCGGCAACCTCGGCGGCTTCGTCGCGCCGACGGCATTCGGCTATCTGAAGCAACATACGGGTTCGATCACGGGCGGCCTGTACGCGCTCGCGGTCGCGTCCCTCGTCGCCGCAGTCGCCGCGCTGTTCGCCCGCACGCACCGGCGCAGCGATCCGCCGCGCGGCCTGCCGGCCGACGAGTCCTTCACGCGTGCCTCGATGCTCCGTCATGCCGAACACTGATCGCTTCACCGTCATCGTCTCGAACGCCGTCGACGGCACCGTCGCGACCTATGCGCTCGACGCCGGCGGTGCGCTCGCGCCGCTTGGCGTTTATCCCGCCGGCGATGTCGTGATGCCGCTCGCACGCACGGCCGACCGCACGCGGCTCTATGCGGCGACGCGCGGCGAGCGCCCCGCGATCGTCGCATTCGACATCGAACCGGGCACCGGCGCGCTCGCGCGCGGCGCGTGCGCCGCGATCGACGCGAGCCTCGCGTACCTGACGCTCGCCGGCGATGGCCGCTGGCTCCTCGGCGCGTCGTATGGCGGGCATTCGCTGAGCGTCTACGATGCCGCGCGCGTGCGCGCCGGCGATGGCGTGCCGCTGCAGGTGATCGGCGGCATTCCCAATGCGCATGCGGTAATCGTGTCGCCGGACGACCGTTACGCGTATGTCAGCTCGCTCGGCTCCGATCGCATCTTCTGCTTCGCGCTCGTCAACGACATGCGCGGCATCCGTGCAATCGAGCATGGCGAAGCGCGCGTCGGGCGCGGCTTCGGGCCGCGCCACCTGCGGCTGTCGCGCGACGGTCGCATGCTCGTCGCGGTCAGCGAGTTCGAGGCGAAGCTCGCGGTGTTCGAACGCGATCCCGACAGCGGCCGGCTCGGCGACGCGCGCGTCACCGCGCGCCCCGCGGCGCTCGCACAGCTCGCGCCGGGCCATGCGCGCCCGCCCGCGCCGGCCGAACCGGCAGTCTGGGCCGCCGACCTGCACCTTAGCCCGGACGAACGCTACGCGTATGTGTCCGAGCGCACGACGAGCCAGCTCGTCTGCTTTCGCCGCAACGCGGACGGCACGTTCGATCCCGTGCACGCGACGGCCACCGAGACGCAGCCGCGCGGCTTCGCGATCGATCCGTCCGGACGGTTTCTCGTCGCGTGCGGCGAGCAATCGGAACAGTTGTCGGTCTATGCGATCGCGCCTGACGACGGCACGCTGTCGCCATGCGCGCGCGCGGTCGGCGGGCGTGGCGCGAACTGGATCGAGATCGTGTAGCGCGCGCACCCACCTCCGCGCTCAGCGGCCCTCGCACGCGGCACGGCGCGCCGCGGCCAGGCCGACTTGTAACAGAAACCGTAACCAGCGGTAATCCTTTCGCGTTCACGCGATACCTGAAGCTCGTCGCGCAGGGCACCGGCACCGCGCGGCGACGCGCATACGCCCGCCTATTCGTCTGCCCTTACGCGTTGTTACGCGGTACACATCTCGTTACCTTTGCTCAAACGCGGCTCGGTTAAAGTCGGGCTCCAATTAATTTAAATCATCAGATTTAAATATCAATTGGCCTGATCAATAATTACCTTGCTCTCTCCATCGTGCCGGCGCGCGCCGAGCGCACGCGGCGGCGGAGAGTTGGCGGCGTCCAGAACCGCCCCCCGTTCGGCCTTGCCGGTACCCTGGCAGACCGGTCGAACGTCGTTTGCTGATCCCCTCGATGATGGCTCCGGACACATGCGGGCGCGGCCTGAACGCGCGCCCCCGTGCGTCGCGGCGTGGCGTCGCGGGTGCTCGCCGGTTGCCGCGCAACCCCTCCGAATCCCTGAACAGGAATAATCCGATGCGAAGAATTGCCCCGTTGGTTCTCTCCCTGATCGTCCCCGTGATACTCGCTGCGTGCGGCGGCGACGATGGCGGCACCCAGACTGCGAGCGCGCTGAGCTGGAACGGCGGCTCGAGCCGCTCCGGCTCCGGCTCGACGCCGACGTCGTCGACGGGCTCGGGTACGTCGTCCACGTCCACGTCGACCGGCACGAGCTCCGGCACCACCCCGACCACCACCGCGTCGGGCGGCCCCGGCTTCGCGGTGGCCGCGCCGTGGATGTCGTACTACGGCGACACCACCGGCATCGACCTGAACCGCGCGGCCAGCACGTTCCGGGTGATGGACGTCGACCTCGATCCGGGCGTCGGCAACTTCGCGCCGAGCGACGTCGTGACGCTGAAGAACAACGGTCAGAACAAGGTGCTGAGCTACCTGAACCTCGGCTCGTGCGAGCACTGGCGCGATTACTGGAACAGCGTGCCGAGCGGCTTCGTGTCGTGCGGCGCGAACAAGGCCGCGCAGCTCGGCTCGTACCAGGGCTACTCGGACGAGACGTGGATGAACGTCGGCAACGCGGACTACCAGAACCTGATCCTGAACTTCGTCGCGCCGCGTCTCGTCGCGCAGGGCGCCGACGGCTTCTACCTCGACAACCTCGAGATCGTCGAGCACGGCACGTCGACCACCAACGGCCCGTGCGATGCCGCGTGCAGCCAGGGCGGCCTCGACCTCGTGCGCAAGCTGCGCCAGAAGTATCCGAAGCTGCTGATCGTGATGCAGAACGCGACCAGCAACGTCACGCGTCTCGGTACCACCGGCGGCGTGCCGTTTGCGAGCCTGCTCGACGGCATCGCGCACGAAGAAGTCTACAAGCCGACCTTCGACAGCCAGGCGCAGCAGGAGCTGCTGAACTGGAAGGGCATGAACCTGACGCCGGGCGGCCACCCGTTCTGGATCGCGACGCTCGACTATGTCGGCTCGTGCACGGATACGGCCGGCGCGTCGAGCGCGTACACGTCGAGCCGCTCGCACGGCTTCACGCCGTACGTGTCGGATGCGAGCTCCGGCCAGAACGAGGTCTGCTACTGGGGTCTGTAATGCGGGGCCTGTAATGCCCCACTCCGCCACCCGGCGCGGCGCCCTCGCGGGCGCCGCGCACGCTACGAACGCGCTATGAATGCGCGCGCCCGTTGCCGGACCCGACGACGGGCGTCAGCAGCTGACGCACCAGCCCCTGCGCGACACTCGTCGCCGCATCGCGGCTCCAGCCCGTGCGGCTCGCCGTGCCGCTCCACACCACTGCGCCAGTCTGCAGATCGATGATCTGCAGCGCGATGCCGATCGCCGGCTCGCCGTCGACCCCGACCTTGTAGCGCCACTCGTTCACCGCGCCCGTCAGCCCGTAGCGCAGGTGATTGTCGGTCGCCCACTTCTTCGCCTTGCCGATATCGGTGCCGGTCCAGTCCGTGAACATCCCGTCGTCGCCCGGCGCGCGGTACTCGCGCACGTCGGCATAGCCCTGCGCACGCAGAAAGCCCGCGACGATCGACGCGGCGCGCTGCCCGGCGTTCGCCGTCTCGGTGTTGTTCTCGATCGGCAGGATCGCCCAGCCGGTGTTCGCCATCCGCAAGTCGCTGTTGCCGCCGTTCGCCTCGAACGGCGACACGGGCCCGCTGTCCAGCTGCGCGCAGCCGGCAAGCAGCGCCCCCGCCGCGGCCAGCGCCATGCACCAGCGGCGGGCCGTCCATCCGTGCCGCACCGGCTTGTTCGCCGCACGCGGCGTTGCGCTCTCGTTCATTTCGCTCTCCTTGGTTTCCGGGTCAATACATCCAGCGATAGCGGATTCCGGCTTCGGTCATCGGCGTCGAATGGTTCTGCGACGCGCTGGCATGGGTGATGTAGAGGCCAAGCTGGTCGCCGCCGAGCACGCTGCCGGCAACCCCCGCCGTCACGCGTTCGCCCCAGCCCGCGTGCGAGTCGTACAGCGGGCCGACCTCGAGAAACGGCCGCCAGCGGCGCGTATAGCCGTCGAGCAGCCCGTTGCCGAAGCCCGCGAGCACCGCGACCTGTGTGAAGGTCTGCGGCACGAACTGCGGCGACGTCAGCGGCACCCCGTTCGGCAGCAGTTGCTGAAGCAGCGAACCCGGGGTGCCGTTCGCGTTGTACTGCCCGTGCGTGACCGCAATCCGGACCGTGTAGTCGGGATAGCTGACGCGCAGCTTGTAGCCCGCATCGGCGGTGATCAGCGTGCCGTGCCCGAGGTACGAGCGGTCCTGCCCGTAGAAGCGCGCGTATTCGAGCCGCGCGCGCGTGAAGATGTGCGGATCGGGCTGGAACGCGACTGCGCCGACGACGTTGTCCTTCACGCCGCCGACCTGCAGCTGCGACGACTCGGTCGCCTCCTGGTTGCGTCCGAGCGAATAGGTGAAGCTGAGCGGCCGGCCTTCGAACAGTGCGCCCTCGATGCGCACCGTCGTGATGTCGCGCAGCGCATCGCGGCGGCCGAGCACGAGCGCCTCGCGGTCGAACGACCCGTAGCGCCGCAGCATCGCCTCGAAGTTGCGGTCCTTGCCGGGCACGCCCGGCAGCGAGCTGTCGCCGTGCTGCGCGCGGTCGACGTAGCGGAACGCGAACGCGAGCGCCGGCGTGATGCGAATGCCCGCGCCGATGCTCGTCTCGTAGAACAGCAGCGGCCCCGTGTGCAGATACCGGAAGCCTGGCGCGATCGCCTGCGCGGTCGGCATCACGGAATCGACGTATGTCGCGTGCATCGCGTCGTTGTCCGGCAGCAGGTTCTGCGCCTGCGCGGCGTCCTGCTGTGCGGCTTCGACACGGCCCGCGCGCGCTTCGGCCGCGATCTTCTCCGACGTCGGCATCGGGTCGGACGGATCGTCGAGCATCTGCGACAGCTTCGCCGTGTTGTCGTCCGCGAGCGCGAGGGCCGCATTCGCATACGACGGCTGCGACAGGCGTTCGGTGTAGTGCCACGCGAGCCAGTCGCGCTCGAAGTCGTATGCATCATGCGACTGGCTCCACGCGAGCATCGCCTCGCGTGCGACCGCCGAGTAGCGTTCGTTGCGGCGAGTCAGCGACTGCGCGGTATCAGGCGGCAGCATCGACAGGTCGCCGAGATCCGTCGCCGCCTTCGACGACGGCGCCGCATTCGCCTGCGCGTCCTTGCGCAGCAGCTCGATCAGCAGCCGCTTCGATGCGTCGCCTCCGGCGAAGCGGTCGGTCAGCGCAATGAAACGCACGCGCGCCGTGTCGTATTCGTCGGGCGACATCTGCGGCGGCCGGCGCGCGTCGATCTGTTCGCGGTGCAGCTTCTTCCACGCGGTGCGCCGGATCTGCCACGCCTCGTCGGTCTGCCCGGACTGCTCGAGCGCGTCGGCAACCGTCAGCCTCCACAGCACGTCGTCGCGATGCGACGGCAGGTTCTGGCGCAGGAAATGCAGCGCCGCGCGCGCGTCGCCGAGCCGCAGGTACGCGGCCGCATAGGCCGCCGTCAGCGGCGTGTCGCCGGTCGCATGCGAGCGGTAGGTGCGCAGCGCCGCGCGCAGCTCGGCGTCGGTGGCCGAGTCGTTCAGCAGCCAGATCAGCGCGACCTCGGCGTTCGCGTTGTCGGGCTGGATGCGCAGCACCGCGCGCACGTCGTCGAGCGCCCGCGCGGGTTCGCCGACGAGCCGCCAGTATTGCGAGCGCGCCATCAGGTAGTCGGGATCGCGCTCCGCGGCCGCGGCCTGCGCGGGCGTCAGCGAGTCGAGCAACGTGCCGATCCGCTCGTAAGCATGTGCGCGCGTGTAGTAGTACACCGCGCGCCGCAGGTCGCGCAGCTCGCCGGTGCGGCGATAGGCGTATTCGGCGACGCGGCCCGCGTCGAGCGGCTGCGTGTCGAGCGCGTCGATCATCTGCTCGAGATCGCCCGGCGTCTCGCGGCCGCTCTTCAGCAGATGGCGGGAACCTTCGACGACGACGTCCGGCTTGCCCGCGAGCTTGCCGAGCGTCGCGTAGAGCCGCCAGTACTGGACGGCATCCGTTCCGCCATCCGTCGCAGGCCTGGCCTTCTCGAGCGCGGCCAGCGCGTCCGCATAGCGGTGCTGGCCGTAGAGCGCCACCGCGATCTTCGTTGCATACGCGGGATTCGGGCCGTACTCGCGTTCGAGCGTCTGCCACGTGCGCAGCGCAAGCGCATCGTCGCCGGTGCGCTCCGCGAGCGCCGCGGTGCGTTCGAGCACCGGTTGCCGCAGCGCGCCGTGCGACTGCATCGCGAGGAAGCGGATCGCCGCACCCGGATCGGCACGCCCCTGTTCGATCGCGATATATGCGTCGATCCACTCGAGCTGCTTGCGGCGATCGACCTTTGCGCCGCCGCGGTCGAGTTCGTGCTGCATCGCAGCCAGCAGCGCCCGATCGTCGTGCAGCGCGGGCGCGAGGCGCAGCACCTGCTGCCACGACGCTTCGTCGTTGCGCGTCTTCGCGAGCCACATGTATGCATCGAGCGCGACCCGCGGCCGGTTGTTCCAGGTCGCGACCTGCGCGAGCCGCTCGTGCCACGGCACCGAGTTCGGGTCGCGCGCGAGCGCGTTGCGCGCGATGCCCTCCGCTTCGCGCAGCTTGCTGTTCTGCAGGTACACCTTGAACGCGAGCTCGTCGTCCGAAGGCCCGGCCTCGTCGCCTGCCGCCTTACCCGAGGCCTTCCCCGACGCCTTCCCCGATTCCGGTGCGGCCGTGTCGTCCGCCGTGTCGTCCGCCGTGTCGTCCGCCGCGTCATCGGCCGTATTGGCCGCCTGCGCGACGCGCACGATGCGCGGCCGGTCGCTCCAGCGCCACACCGCGAACGTGACGCCCGGCACGACGGCCGCGTGATGCCCGGCCGACGGCGCGGCTTCCGTGTGCTTCGACGCGCCATGCAGCTTCACGAGCTGGTTCGTGTAGTCGGCGGCGAGATCGGGACGGCCCGCCGCGAGCGACAGCGAGATCAGGAAGCGCAGCGTGCGCGGGTCGTTCGCGAGCTCGCCGATATGCTGGCGCGCAGCCAGCATCGCATCGTCGAGCAGGTTGCCGCCTTGCAGCGCGCGCAGCCCCGCAAAGAAGAACGCGCGCCGCTCGCCCTTCGACGCCGCGCGCGCACTCGCCGCGAACGCCGCGTCCGCCGCGTCGCGGTAATGGCCGCTGGCGAGCTGCGCGGCCGATTCCTTGCCGAGCCAGTACGTCGTGCGCAGCGGTTCGCGCGCGGCGAGCCGGTGGTAGTAGCGTGCCGCGAGCCCGCCGTCGTTCAGCGAGAGCGCCTTGACCGCCAGCAGTTGAAGCTGCAGCGGCGACCACGGCACGTCGACTGCGGCGCTCAGCAGCGCGTCGAGCTTCGCGATGCGGCCGATGCGCTCGGGCGCGCCTTCGGGCAGCTCATACAGGCGCCGCTCGGCGATCCCGATATCGGTCAGGAACGCGCGCTGCTTCACGTCGGCGTCGGACGACGCGCGCAGTTGCGCGACGAGCCGCTCCGCATCGTCGTAGCGGCCTTCGTCGATGTATTCGCGCGCGAGATGCTCGACCGCGCCCGCGTTGTTCGGATCGGCGCGCAGCCACGCGCGCAGGTAGGCGACGGTCAGCGTATCGGTCTCGCGGCTTTCGAGCAGCGCGCGCTCGAGCGTGGTGCGCGGAAACACGGCGGCGAGCGACAGCGTGACCGCTGCGCCAAAGCCGGCGATGCCGAGCGGGGAAACGAGTCGTTTGCGGTCAGCTTGCACGGTCGGCTTCCATGTGGACGTATTGCACAGGACCGGCCGCATGCGCGCCCGACCACCCCACCGCTTCACGCGCTGCCGGCGCGGTATCGCGCCACGCAAACGCCGGCGCAAGCAGGCACCTCGCGAGCGCGCCGATGCCGACGATGTCGAGTGCCGGCCCCGTCACGTACGGAATCACGCCGGCCGCGCGAATGCGCGCCGCGGTATCGTGCGCGCATGCGGCGTCGGCGGGCGGACAGTAGTCGATCGACACGACCGGCAAGCCGTACGCCTTCGCCGCCTCCACCTGCAGCATCAGCCACGCGCGATCGGCCGCCGGCACTTCGGTGTATTGCTGCCGCGACTGGCTCCAGCCGCGATAGAGCGACTCGAACGCGACCGCATACACGAGCGCGTGCACGCGCGGCAGCAGTTCGAAGCCGCGGTTCAGCATCAGGCGTGCCGACGGATAGCGTGCCTTGATCGCGTCGATCACCGCGACGATACCGGCCTGCTGGCGCGCACGCTCGGCGTCCGTCTTCGCGACGATCTGATAGGAGTCCAGTGTATCGAGGAAGAAGCCGCGAAAGCCACGCTCCCACAGCGGCGCGATCACGTGCTCGACGTAGAACGCGGGCCATTGCGGCGCCGCCTGGTCGACGACCAGCGAGCCCCATGCGCGATTCTCGCCATGCAGCCAGGCCTGCGGAATTGCGTTGAAGTACGTGCGTGTCGTGCTCACCTCGCCAACGCTCACGTACGCGAGCCACGCGGTGTGCGCCGCGTCGGCCGCGTGCGGATCGAAATCGCTGTCGGGTTCGACGACCACGCTGTCGAACGACGACAGCGCGGCGACGGGGACATGCGCGCCGTAGAAGAACGCGAAAGTCGGCAGCGGCGCGGTCGCGACAGCGGCCGAGGCCGCGTCGCCCGTGCGCACCAGCGCGGCGTCGGTCGCGACGAGCGGCGCCGCGAACGCGGTAGCGGATTCGGCTGGAAGCGCAACCGTGTCGGGAGAGGCAGCTTGCGCAGACGCCGACAGCGGCGCGAGACACGCAACGAGTGCGCGCACGCCGGCCATGTGACGCCTTATCCTCCCCAACATGGTCATGCCCCCCGGGCCCGACGACTGTCGGCAATGCACGGCAAACCCCTGAGTTGTCTTGTGCGTCGCGACGCCTCATCCCTGTTCCGGCGATCGACTGCCATTTCGCATGGAACGCGTCGCGCGATCGAATCGGTCGCGCGTCGATGCGCGATGCCTTGGATGAAGAGATAGACCAAGACATTTCGAAGTTCAAGGCGACGAACCATGCAGGACCGCGAAACGTCGGGGCGGACTTTCCCGTAGTGCACCGACGCTCATCGCACGCTGTTGCACAAGTGTTACGCGCTGCATCGACCGCGACGAGCAACGGATCATCGAGCCGACAACCGACTTTCAGCCGGACCCGTTGCACACGCATGAGTCAGATGCCGCCCCAGATGCGAGCCTCGAAACGAGTCACTGCGCGAAACGCCGAGACCGGCTCCAACGTATCAGCGATGAAACAAAACCGTGCGTTTCACTACGTGTTTCCCCGCCCGAATGCCGCGGCATCACGCCCAGCGCACATTGCGCAAGGAGCGCAAGTCATTGGTACGTTCCTTGCGTCGACGCGAGGGGCAGCGTCGATGGCACATGCGCCCGGCGCCTTATCCAGAGCGGAGCATCGATCATGATTTCGGGAATCACTCGCCGGCCCGGTCGAAGGACCACCGGCGCGTTCGGCACGTTCGCGCAGACCCCGCCCCCCGCCAGGAGCAGCGCGTCGCCGCTCCACGCGCGTTCGCACGGCCGCCGCACGCAACCTCGCGACTGATGACACGCAACGTAATGGCAGGGGCACGGCCGCCGCCCGCGTGACGGCCGCGCAGATCGACATAACCAGGGACGCGCGAGGTTATTGATGGCCATCGACACCAAATCGACGCGATTCGACGCGGGGATCGACACGCGTGCGCGCGTGCAGCATGCGAGCCTGCGCTCGCGCCTCCTGCATCGCACGACGGCGGCGCGCTTCGCGTCGCTGCTGCCTCGCGACCATTCGGCGTCGTACGTCGCGCTCGAAACGCTCGTGCTGTCCGTCTTCGTGTTCGCGCTGTGCCGTGTGCTGTCTCCCGCTGATCCACTGCTGCTTGCGAAGACGTTTCCGTGGATGTGGCTGCTGCCGCTGTTCGTCGCGCTGCGCTACGGCACCGTCGCCGGTCTCGGCGGCGGCACGCTGCTGCTCGCCGCGTGGGTCGTGTTCTACGCGCGGCTGCCGCTCGCGGACGTATTTCCGCGCGACTTCTTCGTTGGCGGCTTCATCACGATGCTTGTCGCAGGCCAGTTCAGCGACACGTGGGCAACGCGGCTGTCGCAGGCCCGCGTGTCGAACACGTACCTGAGCGAGCGGCTGTCCGTGCTGACCAACAACCAGTTCCTGCTGCGGCTGTCGCATGATCAACTCGAACAGGATCTGCTCGTCAGGCCGGCGACCCTGCGCGACGCGCTCGCACGCCTGCGCGACCTGACGCTGCGCAACGCGTCCGGCCCCGCGACGACCGCGACGCTGCCCGGCGCGCAGCCGTTCCTCGAAGCCGTCACGCAGGCATGCCAGATCGAGGCCGCGCAGATCCACGCGTGGCATGACGGCGCGCTCGCCGCGACACCCGTCGCGGGCGTCGGCCCCGCATTCGAGTTCGACGCCGACGATCTGCTCGTCACCGCCGCGCTCGACGAACTCTCGCTCGCGCACCTGCAGTCGCTCGATGCGCGCGATCGCGCGCACACCCGCTACGTCGCATGTGCGCCGCTGATCGGCGCGGGCGACGCGATCGTCGGGACGCTCGTCGTGTCCGAGCTGCCGTTCCTCGCGCTGACCGCGGACAACCTGCAGCTGATGTTCGTGATGTGCAGCTACTACGCGAACGGCGTGCGGCATGCGGCGATCACCCGCGACGTGCTGCAGGCGTTCCCCGACTGCCCGTACGACTTCGCGCTCGAATACGCGCGCCTCGCCGACCTGCAGCGCACGAGCGGCGTCGCGTCGTCGGTCGTGTTGCTGCTGTTCGACGCGAGCAGGCAGGCGCAGGCCATGTTCGACCATGTCGAGCGCACGAACCTCGATTTTCACGTGCAGTGGATCGTGCACATGGGAGCCAAGCGCGCGCTGGTGTTCATCATGCCGCTCAGCAGCGACGCCGCGGTGGACGCGCAGCTGCGGCGGATCGAGACCGATGTCCGCAACCAGTTCGGCATCGGCTTCACGGAGGCGCGCGTCGTCGCGCGCTGGGTTTCCCTCGCCGGCACGCCGTCCGACGGCGCGCTGCGCCAACTGCTGGCCAACTGCGATGAAGCCACCTGAATCCGCCCGCGCGTCGCGCAATGCGCATGCGCACACGAACCGCGCCACGCCGGTGGCGTCGGCGACGCCCCGACGGCCAGCGTCGTGGCCGGGCCTGCGCACGCTGCGCGCGACCCGCGACGCCGGCCGCTCGGCCGCGGACGCGATCGCGCGGCTCGCGAGTCGCGTGCGCGCGTTCGCGTTTCCGCGCCTCGACGAAGGCGCGCTGATTGAACTCGTGCGCGAACCGCGGTTCGCGCCGCACCTGCTCGCGACGCTGTCGTACGCGCACGAGCACGAAGTCAAGGAAGGCCTGATGAATCGCCGCACTGCCGTCGGCCATCGCATGACGGCGCTCGTCGCGATGCGGACGATGCCCGTGCGTGCGGCGAGCCCGATCCTGCACGCGCTGCTGAACGACCCGGCGGACGACGTGCGCCTGCTTGCATACGGGATGCTCGACAAGAGCGAGAAGCGCGTGACGCAGCAGATCGGCATCGAGCGCGCGAAGCTCTCGCGCCGGCTGTCCGACGACGAACGCTACCGTGTCGACAAGACGCTCGCCGAACTGTATTGCGAGCTCGTCTACGCGCGCCTCGTCGATGGCGACGTCTACCGTAACGCGCTCGAACAGGCCGACGCGCACGCGGCGCGCGCGCTGCATCACCGCCCTGGCGACGGCGCGCTGTGGCGGCTGCGCGGCCGCCTCGCATTCGAGTCGGATCGCCTCGACGACGCCGAAGCGATGCTGACGCAAGCGATCACCTGCGGTTATCCACGCATGCGCGTGCTGCCGTACCTCGCCGAGATCGCCTATCGGCGGCGCGACTATGCGGCCGTGCGGCGTCATCTCGACGGCATGCCGCCAGTGCCGCCGCACCTGCTCGCACCGATCGCCGACTACTGGAACACGTGACGAGGAACGCCCACCATGTTGCGGGATTCAGGTTTCGATACGCGCGCCGGCCTGCATCGGCCGGGCACCGTCACCGACGCGCTCGGCAACGTGCTGCCGCGCGCGGCCTTCGCGGATATCGGGCTGCTGCTCGAAGGCACCTATCCGTATGTCAGCGGCGGCGTGTCGTCGTGGGTGCACGACATCGTCCGCGCGTTTCCCGAATACACGTTCGGCCTGTGCTTTCTCGGCAGCAAGCCGGACGACTACCCGAAGATCGCGTATCCGCTGCCCGCCAACGTCGTCCATCTCGAGAACCACTATCTGTACGACGGCACCTCGCCGCCCGAACATGCGCGCGTAACCCACATCGAGCGCGACGCGTTCGAGCGGGTCGCGCTGCTGCACGAACAGCTGCGGCGGCCGAATGACATGCCGCTCGACAACCGGCTCGTGCGGCGCGTCGTCGACGATCTGACCGACGAACACCGGCTCGACGAGGCGCAGTTCCTGTACAGCCAGGAAGCGTGGACATTCCTGACCGACCAGTATCGCGCGCACTGCAGCGACCCGTCGTTCTCCGACTACTTCTGGTCGGTGCGCCTGATGCACCGGCCGCTGTGGCAGCTCGCGCGGATCGCCGAACAGCTGATCCCGATGCGCCTGTATCACGCGGTCTCGACCGGCTATGCGGGCTTTCTCGGCGCGCTGCTGCGGCACCGGCAGGGGCGGCCGTTGCTGATTTCCGAGCACGGGATCTACACGAAGGAACGCAAGATCGAGCTGTTCCAGAGCCAGTGGATCCGCGACAACCGCAACCTGATCGAATACGACGCGTCGCACATCGGCTATTTCCACGAGATGTGGGCGCGCTTTTTCGAGTCGCTCGGCCGGATGACCTACGCGGCCGCCGACGACATCGTCGCGCTGTACGAAGGCAACCGGCGCCGCCAGATGCTCGATGGCGCGCCCGCGCCGAAGACGCGCACGATCCCGAACGGCGTCGACCTGCGCCGCCTCGCGCCGCTGCGCGCGCAGCGGCCCGCGGAGGCGCCGAAGGTGCTGTGCCTGATCGGGCGCGTCGTGCCGATCAAGGACGTGAAGACCTTCATCCGCGCGATGCTGACCGTCGTGCGCGACATGCCCGACGCGGAGGCGTGGATCGCCGGCCCCGAGAACGAGGATCCGTCGTACGCGGCCGAGTGCCGCGAGCTGATCGACCGTCTCGGTCTCGCGGGCAAGGTCACGCTGCTCGGGATGCAGCGGATCGACGACCTGCTGCCGAAGATCGGCGTGCTCGTGCTGAGTTCGATCTCGGAGGCGCTGCCGCTCGCGGTGCTCGAGGCGTTCGCCGCGGGCGTGCCGGTCGTCACGACCGATGTCGGCGCGTGCAGCGAACTGATCCACGGCGCGGATGCCGACGATGCGGCGCTCGGCTCGGCCGGCCGGCTCGTGCCGATCGCGGACCCGATCGCGCTCGCCCGCGAGGCGCTCGGCCTGCTCGCCGACGCGAACGCGTGGCACGACGCGCAGCGCGCCGGCATCGCGCGCGTCGAACGGTACTACTCGCAGGAACGGATGATCGGTGCGTACCGCGCGCTCTACGCGACGCTCGCCGGCTCGCCGGACCGGCGCATGCCCGATGTCGGGCATGCGCACGGTGGCGCCGCGACGTGCCCGTACGCGCCGCGCGGCTAGGGCGCCAGGGAGCAACGCAATGTCCGCCATCGGAATCAAGCTGCGCCGGCTCGCGCGGCGCAACTCGCTGCTCGGCATCATGCGCGCGTACGCGTATGCGGGGCTCGTCGGCGCCGGGCCGTGGATCTGGTCGATCGTCGGCATGCTGCTCGTCGGGCTGCTCGGCGCGTCGCCGCTGCTGTCGAACGCGATCGTGTCGGATTTCCAGGTGTCCGCAACCTACCTGATCGCGGCGAGCCTGATCGTCACCGGGCCGATGCAGCTCTCGCTCACCCGCTTCACGAGCGACCGCCTGTTCGACAAGCAACTCGACGCGATCCTGCCGAACTTTTCCGGCGCGCTGCTCGTCGTGACGGCAGGCACCACCGCACTCGGCCTGCTCGTGGCTGCGTTCGCGTTCGATGCGCAGAGCGGCCTGTATCGTGCGCTGATGATCACCGGGTTCGTGCTGTTGTGCGACATCTGGATCGCGAGCGTCTTCCTCGCGGGGCTCAAGCAATACAGCGGGATCCTGCGCGCGTTCTTCGTCGGCTACGGGGTGACGACGCTCGCGGCGGTCGGGCTCAGACGCTTCGGTCTCGAAGGGTTGCTGTACGATTTCGTGCTCGGCCAGACGCTGCTGCTGCTCATGCTGCTGAGCCGCATATACGGCGGCTTCAGCGCAGCGCGCGTGATCTCGTTCGACCTGTTCCGGCGCGCGAACCGCTATCCGGCGCTGATGGCGATCGGGCTGCTGTACAACGCGAGCATCTGGATCGACAAGGTGATGTTCTGGTATTCGCCGAGCGCCGGGCAGCCCGTGCTCGGGCCGCTGCATGCGTCGGTGATCTACGATATCCCGATCTTCCTCGCGTACCTCGCGATCACGCCGGGCATGGCGGTGTTCCTGCTGCGCGTCGAGACCGAGTTCGCGCGGCACTACCGCGCGTTCAACGCCGCGATCCGCGAAGGCGGCTCGCTGCAGCAGATCGAGCACGCGCACGACGCCATGGCGCAGGCATTGCGCTCCGCGCTGTTCGACATCGTGAAGGTGCAGACGCTCACCGTGTTCGTGGTGCTCGCGACAGGGGCGCTGCTGCTCGACGCGATCGGCATCTCGCGGCTCTACATGCCGCTGCTGTCGGTGCAGGTGATCGCGACGAGCCTGCAGATGGTGTTCCTCGCGCTGCTGAACAGCCTCATCTATCTCGACCGGCGGCAGCCGGCTCTCGTGCTGATCGCGGCGTTCTGCGTGCTGAACACCGTCCTGACGGCCGTGACGCTGATCGCGGGGCCACTGTTCTATGGCTACGGGTTCGCGTTTGCGCTGCTCATCGTCGTGCTCGCGGGGATGGCGTGGCTGGACCGGAAGCTCGATTCGCTCGAATACGAGATCTTCATGCTGCAGTGAGCGGCGCGCCGGCCTTGCGGCGCGTGTCCGCGCACGTGCCGGCATGCGCGGCCCGCGCGCGCTGACGGGTGAGCACGTCAGCCGTCGATCGGCGGCAGCGCGCCCTGCCCGCGAATCCACGCGCGGTTCGCGAGCTCCGCCATTTCCTTGTCGCCACGGCTGTCGCCGTATGCGAACAGCGTCGACGGCGGCCGGTCGCCCCACCATGCACGCAACCGCACGACCTTCTGCGGCCCCCAGCAATTCTCGCCGTCGAGCCGGCCGGCGAACGCGCCGCGCTCGAACGCGAGCCGCGTCGCGAGCACTGCGTCGAAGCCGGCCGCCTTCGCCCACTTCTCCAGATACAGCGACGGCGACGCGCTCACCAGCACGACTTCGTGACCGCGCGCGCGATGCTCGCGCACCCGCTCGAGCATCTCGGGGCGCACGAGGCGCGGCAGGTCGCCGTCGACGAAGCGGCGCGCGACGTCCTCGAGCGCATCCGCGCGCATCGGCCCGAGCGCGAACCACGCGAATTTTGCCTTCGCGTCGCCGCGCGACAGCCACCCCGCCTTCATCGCGACGATCCATGGCAACGCGCGCAGCCCGGCCCATGCGAAGCGCGGCGTGCCGATCGCATAGCGGACGAAATGGCGAAAGCTGTCGGACGTGGTGATGGTGCCGTCGAAATCGAAGGCGGCGACGATGCGGTCGGTCATGGAGAATCGGTCGGAAAACGCGGAAATGCCCGGGAAGATAGCAGACTCGCGCCGGTCCGCGCGAATCTGGTGGGGGCTGTGGCTGCTGCGGCGAGCGGCGCGAGCGGGCGGCTGCACGCTCGCCCGCGCGGTCCGCTCAGCCGTTCGGCCGCGCCGCCATCGCGCCGGGCAGCACGACATTCATCAGGTGATCGGCGCGCGACAGCAGGTCGGTCACGCGCTCGTCGAGCCCGCGCAATTGTACCGGCTGCATGCGGATCTGCTGCACGGCCTGGCCGACGATCTGGCGGCGGTCGAACAGCGTGCGCTCGAGGCCCGTATCGTCCGGCACGCGCACGACATCGGCAACCGCGCTCAGCGCCGCGAGCACGACGACGAGGCCTTCCTCCGCGTGACGGATCTTCGCCGCAAGCGCCTCGGTCCGGCGCGGAAAGAACCCGAGCGACTGCTTGAGCGCGCCGAGCGCGGCGCGGTAATCGACGTGCGCCGACGACGGCCGGAACCAGCGTTCGAGCACGCCGGCCTTGCGCGTCACCTGCGCGAGCAGGCCGGCCATCAGGTCGGCCGCGCCGAGTTCGTTGAACTCGCGCGTCGTCGCCGCGACCGCTTCGACGAGGTTGCCGGCGGTTTCGAGCGCACCGTCGCCGATCGTCGCTACCCTCGCCAGCTTGAGCGGCACGAGCTGCCGGATGTGCCGCTCGATGCGCGGCGCGTAATCCGGGTACAGATTGGGAAAGCCGGCCTGCGCGGCACGGAAGCACTGCTCGAGCAGCGGATGGTTCGCTTCGCTGAACAGCGCCTTGCCGACTGCGTCGGCGGGCACCGCGCGCGTATCCTTCACCGGCGCGGGACCGAAATCGAGCGCCGCCGGCGCCGGCCGGTCGTCCGGCTTCGATGCGCCGGCCGGCGGTGCGTCAAATGCGAGACGGCCCGGCATGCGCGCGGGCCCGTCATCGAACTCGAGCGCCTTCGGCTCGTCAGGCTGGCGGTTCATCGTCGATGCATCCCGCCCGGCGCGCCGGTTGCCCGCGCGCCGGGCCGCCGCCAGTCAGACGACGCCGCCATAGGCCCGGACGAAATCGCCGAGGCCGCGGTTGTAGCCCGCGCCGACCGCCTTGAACATGAATTGGCCATCGCGCCGGTAGAAGCTGCCGACCTGCACCGACGTCTCCATCGAAAAATCCTCTTCGAGCGCGTACTTCGCGATCACGGCGCCCGACACCTCGTCGGCGATCTGGATATAGCTGTTGCGGACCTGCCCGAAATTCTGGCGGCGCGCCTCAGCCTGGTCGATCGTGACGACCACCGAGATTTCCTCGATATCCGCGGCGAGCTTCGTGACGTCGATGAAGATCACCTCGTCGTCGCCGTCGCCGCTGCCCGTGCGGTTGTCGCCGCTATGGACGACGCCGAGGCACTTCGACGCCGGCATCCCGCGCTTCGGGAAATCGTCGCTGGGCTGGATGAAGGTCTCCTTGCGCTCCATCGTCCGCACTTCGCTGTTGTAGAACACGAAGTGCTGGTCCGAGATCAGCTTCGGATTGTTCTGCGCGTCGTACTTGCACAGGAACACCGACACGTCGAGATCGAAATCCGCGCCCGTGTCCGTCGTGTTCGCATCCCAACCGAGACCGATGCGGAATTTCTGCGTGCCGGGCGCCTCTTTCGACAGGTTGACGCGACCGCCCTTCGACAAATTGATCATCTGAACCTCTGTTGCAGGAAGCCGCCGGCCCGCGGCGGCAAGGCGGGCCGCCGGCGGCGGCCCGTCGTCATGAAACCGGCGCGGCGCCGTTACTTGCCGGCCACCGCGGCACGCTCCGCTTTCTCCTCGCGACGCTGCGCGAGGATCGACGACCAGACGGCCGCACCGATCATCGCCGCGCCGACCAGGCCCGTCACCACCTCGGGCACCTCGAGCTTCACGCCGACGAACATGATCGCCGCGAGCGCGCCGATCGCCCAGAACGCACCGTGCTCGAGATAGCGGTACTGCGCGAGCGTGCCCTTCTTCAGCAGCACGAGCGTCATTTCCCGGATATAGGCCGCGCCCACGCCGAGGCCGAGCGCAATCAGGAAAATGTTGTTCGACAGCGCGAACGCACCGATCACGCCGTCGAAGCTGAACGACGAATCGAGCACCTCGAGATACATGAAGCCCGCGACGCCTTCGCGCACGACGCGCGTGCCCGTGTCCTCGCCGCCGATCAGGTCGCCGATGCCGTGCGCGATCACGAAGCTGATCACACCGAACGCGCCCGCGAGCAGGAAGGCGACCTGTTCGGCCGACGGCACGTACAGCGACGCGATGATGATGATCGCGAGCGTCAGCGCGACCTCGAGCGCGGCGATCCGGCCGAGATGCCGCATCGGGCCTTCGAGGAAGCCGATCCAGTGCTCGTCCTTCTCGGTGTCGAACATGAACTTGAAGAACACCATCAGCAGGAACGCGCCGCCGAATGCCGACACCTGGTGATGCGCGGACGTCAGGATCGCCGCGTACTTGTCCGGCGCGTCGATCGCGAGCGTCAGCGCGTCCCACATGCCGATGTGGCCGATCACCGCGACGATCAGCAGCGGGAACACGAGCCGCATGCCGAACACCGCGACGGGCAGGCCGAACACCATGAAGCGGTTGCGCCACTTCTCGGACCAGTTCTTCAGCACGGACGCGTTGACGACAGCGTTGTCGAGCGACAGTGAAATCTCGAGCACGCACAGGACGGCGACGATCAGCATGTCCTTCACGCCGCCGAGGAGATACGCGGCGATCAGCGCCAGCACGGTGAGCGATAACGGAATCTTGAAGTCTTTCAACATGATTGGGATGACTTTGGGTTCGAAAAAATGCCGTGCGGGGCCGCGCTTACTTCGCGCGCACCCAGTCGCAGAATTCCTGCGTGATCAGCCGGTCGTAGATTTGCTCGTCGCTCACGTCGAGCGATTCGAGATGCAGGAAGCCGACGTTCGGCATCTCGTCGGCCACTTCTGACAGAAAGTCGAACTCGCTCGGATCGCCGACGCCGACCAGCGACCAGTACAGCGGGTAATGCTGCGATTCGGCCAGCAGCTGGCGCACGCGCTTGCGGTCGTTCTTCGGGTTCTGGCCGTCGGTGACGAACAGCACCCAGGCCGGCAGGTGGCCGTTCGCCGAAACGGGCGCCGGTGCGGGCGTGTCGTCCGCGCCGCCGAACAGCCGGCTCAGGAAGCCGCGCTTCGCTTCGCGCCTGGGCTCCGGCTCGGGTGCGCGGAAGAAGAAGTCGACGATGTCGTTCATCACCGGCGCGTACTGCGTGCCGCCCCACTTGGCGATGTCGCCGTTCAGCACGTAGTCGGTGATGTACGCGCCGTAGTTCTCGGGCGTCGCGGTCGGCAGGCGGTCGAAGCCTTCGGTGAAGGTCCACGTGTCGACTTCGCCGTTGTCGTCGAATTTCAGCGCGATGCCGAGAATCCGGTCGTGCGTGTCCTGGATCACGCCCGACTTGTAGAGCGGCTTCGCGGAGCCGGAGATGTCGAGCGCCGCGCCGACGCGCACGACGGGCGGCTTCAGGATCTGGCGTTTTTCGAGGACGATCGCGACCTTCGCCGCGCGTTTCTCAAGCGTAATCATGCGGTGTACCTCAATGGTGCTTCGGGGCGAAACGGGTGATCAGATCCTGTTCGAGCTGGCGCAGCCGCGGCGCATCCTGCTCGCGCTGCCGCTTGCCTTCCGCGATGATCTGCGTGACGTCGTCGAACGCGCCGAACAGCTGCTGCTGCGCGTATTCGAACGTGTCGGTCGAGATGACCGGGCGCTGGCCGAGCTTCGCGACCTCCTGCGCGTTCGCACGGTTGAGGTCCGCCTGCGCGCGGATCGCCTCGTCCGCCGCGTCGTACGTCGCGTTCGCGAGCGCTGCCGCGCGCTTGGTGCTCAGCTGTTCCAGATAGAGCGCGAACGCGTTGGTCCATGCGGGGATCAGCACCGTCTTGATCGTCATGAACTTCGACGTCAGCGTGCGCTTCTGGTCCTGCTCCATGCGGATCTGCGGCGCGAGCTGCTTCGACATCAGCATCGCGCGGTCGAGATCGTCGAGCTTGCTCTCGAGCGCGTCGGCCGTGCGCTTCACGTCGAGCAGCCGCTGCGCGCCGAACGCGTCGTCGGCCTGCCGCTGCCCGGCCGCAAGGTTCGCACGCAGCGCGGCGAGCGCGGCCTCGCCGCGCGCCTTCGCCTGCGCGAGCTCCTGGTGCAGCGCGTAGTTGTCGTTGTACATCCGCTCGAGCTCGTCGATGCCGTTCTTCTGCCGTTGCGCATGGCTCTCGAGTTCGACGACGAGCGTGTCCATCCGTTTGCTGACCGTCTCGTATTGCGCGAGCAACTTCTCCTTCGTCGAGCGAAACAGCCGCGTCACCTGCGTGAGCAGCCCGCCCTTGTCGGCGCCGCGTGGGTCGAGCCCCTTCGCGGTCGCGATCAGTTCGTTGAGCTTGTCGCCGAACTGGTCGGCATCCGACGCGCGCACGCTCGCGAGAATCTGCTGGGAGAACGCGGCGATCCGATTACCCTGCGCCGCGCCGAGCTGGTCGATCTCGTCGACCGTGATCAGGCGCGCGGTGTCGGCCGCCGCCGGCATGACGACTGCGGCAGACGCGACGACAGCGGGCGAAGACGGGGTGGAAGGACGATTGCTGACCGCATCGGATTGCTTGTCATCGAATAGCGGCTTCATGGGGCTACGACGTTTCCTTTTCTGCTTCAGCTGCGTGTTGTCGTGCGCAAATGGCGGGCATTCGCGTTTTCCGGCGCATGCTCTCTCACGGCGGCGGCAGACGGACAATAAATGCGCCGAGCGGGTGGCGTCAAGGGAATGCTTACATTTTCCATTCATTGACAAGACAAAGTGTCAAGAATGGTGAGGGACGGGAAAATTCTTCCGATGAAAGACCGGGCGGGCAGGCTTGTGACGTGGGCGTGACAGTGTCGGGCGGCTTCTGCGCGCGAAGGTATTTTGTAATTTTCTGGCTGAGCGGTCGTGGACGCGCATTACAGGTTGCTGACCGGTTGATGGCAGATTTCGGCTCCGCCGTGTATGGAAAATGATGCATCGACGACGCAGCGGATTGCGCATCATGCCCGCGTAATTGGCGGCGAGCCACACATGGTCACGATCGACGGCCACAGGAATCCGGCCGTATCCGTTACGGCGATCCGTGATTTGTCCGCCAGCACGAATCGCAGGTACGCCGAGGACTTCGCGAAAATCGTCAGGCGGCCGACCTTCAGCTCGATGAAGGGATTGTCGACGTCCGGGCTCGTCGTATCGCAACATCAGGGCGCGGCGCCCAGCCGCGCACATGCGCCTGCCGCGAGGTCCGGCCCCTGAACCGCGAGGATTTCCCACACGCCCATGCTGACGCGCGCACGCGCCGATGCGGATGAATCGGCCAGCAGCGCCTCGACGCGCCGCGCGGTGTCCGGATCCTGCGCCTCCACCGCCGCGAGATGCCGCTTGCGCGCGGCGGGCTCCTGCTCGTAGACGTCGCACAAGCGAACCATGCCGGCGAGACCGGCGATGTCGTCATCCTTGAAGTCGGCGCGTGCCGGCGTCGCTGCCAGCGGCGGCCGTTCGCCGGCCGGCAACTTGTCGCGCGCCGCCGCTTCGATGGTCGACACGGCCTTCGGCGGCAGACCGGCCATCGACACGACCACGCGGCTGCCCGCCGCGATCATGTCGCCCTGGCATGTGGCGCGTGCGGACGGCGCGACGTTCGAGCAAAACGACATGGATGTCTGCAACACGGTGCCGCTCAGGCGGGCCACGTCGTCCGTCATCGCGTATGCGCCGCCGGCCAGCAGCGCGATCAGGGGAACAGGTGTCAGCGTGTGAAAGAACGATTTATTCTTCATGATTGTTTCGGAATGCGTTTCAGCGATTCTCTTGCGGGAATCTGCCGGTCGCACATATTCCCACATTCTCGATCGGGTTCGGTGTTAGCCGTGCTTTTCTGCTTCGAATATCTGCCGCATGAGCTGTCGATTATCGATGCGCGAGTCTCGGGCAGCCACCATCGACCGATTTAAAAACACCCAAAAACGTGCACGGGTATCCGACAGGTCAATTGCCGATGGCCGGACCGATCCTTCGACCGGCTCATCTGCGCACTGCCGCAGCTGGCGTGAAGCGGCGAAATGTCGGTGCTATGCTCTCGCGATCCGCACGGCGGGGATGAGCCGATGGATTTCGAAAGCAGCATCAAGAAGGAGATGTCCGAGGGAATCATCAAGGCCATCCTTGAAGACGCTTAATCCTGCTTGATTGATTCCGGCATTGAAAGGATCGTGCGCGAGCTTGCCCATATGGGTCCGGCGGATTATGCGACGCTCGATTATCCGGAAGCGCTGTGGCGCACGCCGGATTTGCCGCCTGCGTTGCGGCCGGATCATTCGCGTCACTTCTTTGGGGGAAACACGATGAATGCGGAGCTTGAAGACAACGATCTCGGCCGGTTCGACGCAGATGGCGCCGCACCGTTGCCCGCGGCCGATCTCGAAGGATGGCTGGACCACGACGGCGCCCGTATCTGGCATGCGGCTTACGGCGACGGCCCGCCGGTGATCATGCTCCACGGCGGCCTCGGCCATGCCGGCAACTGGGGCTATCAGGTGCCGGCCGTCGTGTCGGCCGGCTACCGCGCGATCCTGATCGACAGCCGCGGCCACGGCCGCAGCACGCGCGACGACCGGCCCTACTCCTATGAACGGATGGCGTCGGACGTGCTCGCGGTGATGGACACGCTCGGCATCGACCGCGCCCGCTTCGTCGGCTGGAGCGACGGTGCCTGCATCGCGCTCGTGCTGGCGTCACGCGCCTCTGCCCGTGCGGCGGGCGTGTTCTTCTTCGCATGCAACATGGATCCGGGCGGCACCAAGGAGATGAAACCCGGCGCGGTGATCGATCGCTGCTTCGCGCGGCACCGGAAGGATTACGCGCGGCTCTCGGCCACGCCGGACGGGTTCGACGCATTCGTGGCCGCCGTCACCGAGATGATGCGCACGCAACCCGATTACACCGCACGCGATCTCGGTTCGATCGAGGTGCCCGTCGCGATCGTGCTGGGCGAGCATGACGAGTTCATCCGGCCCGAGCATGCGGCGTATCTCGCCCGCTCGATTCCGGATGCGACGTTGACGATCCTGCCGGGCGTGAGCCATTTCGCGCCGTTGCAGCGCCCTGCCCGTTTCAATGCGGCGATGCTGGCGTTTCTCGGTGGGGTGCCGGACTAGCGAAGGATGCTGGGGAATTTCACGGTCTCGCGAGCGCAATCTGGCTGACCCAGCCATCTGGAAAAACGAATTGATGGCGTCAGGCCAGGCGGGGCATTGGCCGCGAGCTTCTGGCGCACTCTGACATTCACTGAGGAAGGGTTGGACGCGTTGCCGGATCGCATCCAACAGGGCTCCGGTTCCGGACGAGTCAGGAACCGGTCCGCCGATTCGAGTCCGGTCCCCGGCACCCTATCCTTACGGCGCCTCCTCAATGCTTACGGTGCATCCAGCTCATGTGATGCGCGTCGAGCCATTGACCCATGCTCGCTCCCGGATGCTCGCCCCTGTATCGACGAACAATCGCGGATGCCACAACCAGCACGACCGCTACACCCACCCAAAAGCTAATCATTGACTGAGACATGGCAGGCTCCTTATCAGGTCCAAACCATGCTTCCATTCTAGGTGCTCTGATCACGTCCGGGACTGGATGCGATGCTTCGCAGGATGCGAGAGATCTTGCGAGAGTTCAGTCAGTCGGAAGAAAGCGCTAACGTGCCTAAATCAGATCTTTTCCGAACCATAACGTTACCGGCTTACCGTCGCGGCATGTGCCGTCGCCAGTTCGCATTATCACCAGACAAATGATGTACAGTGGTGAGCGTTCAAGTATCCGATAAGCCAATGAGCGCATTTATCGTTGAAGGCGACACGACCTCCCACGGCGGGAAAGTATTTGGCTGCGCCTCGATCAGCACAATTAACGGCAAGCGAATCGCGCGACTGGGAGACATGGTGTCTTGTCCCAAATGCGGCGGCGCGTACCCGATTGTCACGAGCAAAAACCCCGGCATGGACATGAACGGTCGCCCGCCGACTTTTGAGGGCGACAAGACGGCATGTGGCGCGACGCTGATCTCGTCGCAATCGCTCGCCTCGGCTAACGTCCCGACTGGTGTTGGCTCGATGGCTGGCGGTGGAGCGTCGGTCTCCCACTAGGCTCCCGACCGTTCAGATGGTCGATATCGCGGCCGGTTTCAGGTCCTCAACGAGACCACTGGCGAGCCGATTCCGAACCATCCGTACACGCTGCACACCGCCGATGGCAGAACTCTCTCCGGCGAAACCGACTTGAACGGCTACACGGACTGGCATGAGGCCGACTCACCCGCATCTCTCCAGTTCTCGTCGGCATCGACCCAAGCGGTTGGCTGGGACGGCGACGCATGAGCGGCGAGACCTACGGAGCAGGCTCAAGCCAGAGCCGTTTGTCCGGGAGTGGGCAGACTACAGCCGTACGCCTTCGGCCCACCGCCCTCAGCCCGACCGACAAGAATGTCCTTTGCAAAGCCATTTGCGTGTGTAGCCGTCAGCCCGACGAAGGCAAAGACGGGGCAGATTTGAAGCAACAGTGTGTCTCGCGCAATCTGAGAGACCTGGACAAGTCGATGCAGTGGCAGAGCCCGTACAAGGCCGAGGTCAACTACGACATGTCCAAGGAGCCGCCCGCGAGCCTTTGAGCGCTTGCCGCGCTTTTCCGAGACACGATGGACAAAAATTTTTTTGCAATGGGCCAAGGAGAACCAGTCGAAGGCCCTCATACCCAACGCCCTGTTGGAACCTCGTCATTCCCACGAGGGGATCGGCGCGGCGGTCGTCATTCGGGGCTGCCTGTATTTCGGGAAAGCCTATGACGTTACGGTCCGCGAGGCGGTCGCGCAGTGCTTCGACGAATATTGCGCAGTGGCCGGGGACCGGTTGACATTCGTTTGGCACAACGGCAAGGCGGCGCAAGCTTTCAAGAAGGTGAAGCCGATGCGCGAACTCGCTAGCAAGCTCGCTGAAAACGATCGCTTCGACTTTGACTACATGAGCGGCGAGCGCGCGAGCGACGCAGGTTTTTGGGAGTTCCACGTCTTCGGCATGCGAGGCTGGGAAGAGAAGATGGGTTCTCGCGGCGTCAATTCGCTTTATTTTTCCTTTCCGGTCGTCGAGGTTCAGGAAGACCCCGACACGTTCGCTCACTTGTTCTTCCGCTTCGAAGTGGTCGTATAGCGGCTTTTGTTCGCTTTGTTGTCAGCCTTAAACGTGCTGGCCGTTCGCCAGCGACTTCATAAGGATGAAAACAAATGAAAGAACCCGGACTTGATGGCCGCCATCGTAACCAAGACGGTCGCAGCCGAGAAACAAAAAACCCCGTAAGTCATTGACTATACGGGGTTTTTCCTTTAGCTCTGGCGGAGAGAGGGGGATTCGAACCCCCGATAGGCTTTCACCTATACACGCTTTCCAGGCGTGCGACTTAAACCACTCATCCATCTCTCCGGGAAGAGCGAGAGTATAGCAAACTCTTGCGACCCTGCGCCACTCCCCCGTTCTGCGCGTCACGGATGGCGGATATAGTCGACGAGCGCGCGCGTGTAATCGTCCGGCCGCCGGTCAAGCAGGCTGACGACGATCGCGACCGCGAACCCGGCCGGCACGCCGAACACGCCGGAGCTGATCGGCTCGATCCCGAACCATGTCGGCCCGGCGAAGCCGGTCAGCTGCGCGAAGTACGGATACGTCGACACGATGTAGTACACGCACACCGCGAGCCCCGTCACCATCCCCGCGATCGCGCCGCGCGTCGTCGTGCGCTTCCAGAACACGCCGAGCACGAGCACCGGAAAGAAGCTCGACGCCGCGAGCGAAAACGCCGCGCCGACGAGGAACAGGATCTTCCCGGTATTGAGCGATGCGACGTACGACGCGAACAGCGCGACGCCGAGCAGCAGCACCTTCGAGATCGTGACGCGCCGCTGACTCGTCGCGTCGGGCGCGACCATGCAGTAGTACACGTCGTGCGACAGCGCATTCGCGATCGTCAGCAGCAGCCCGTCAGCGGTCGACAGCGCGGCCGCCAGTGCGCCTGCGGCGATCAGCCCGGATATCACGTACGGCAGCCCGGCGATCTCCGGCGCGGCCAGCACGACCATGTCCGGCTGCATCTGGATCTCGGACCAGTGCACGATGCCGTCGCGAATCTCGTCGACGACACTGATCAGGTCCGGCTCGAAGTGATGCCACTGCGTGACCCACGCCGGCAGCTCCGCGAACGGCCGCCCGACCAGGTTCGCGAGGATCTCGTACTTGATCATCACCGCGAGCACCGGCACGCTCAGATAGAACAGCGCGATGAAGAACAGCGTCCAGCCGACCGAGCGGCGTGCGGACGCGACCGACGTCGTCGTGTTGTAACGCGTCAGGATGTGCGGCAGGCTCGCGGTGCCGAGCGACAGGCACAGCAGCAGCGCGAGGAAATTGCGCTCGCGCGGCCGCCGCTCGTCGTCGCTCGCGGCCGGGAACGGCTCGTGCATCGGCACCGGCGGCTCGGCGCGCGCAAGCAGGTCGTCGCGCATCTGCGACCACACGACACGCGCCGCCGCCGGGTCGCGCGGAAAGTCCGCCAGCTCGCGCTCGAGCTGGCTGATCTCGCGCAGCGGCCCGTTGTGGCGCCGCAGGTCGGCGAGCTGGTCGACGAGCCGCCCGCGCGCTTCGCCGAACGACGCCGGCAGCCGGTCGAGCTGCGTCTGGATCCGCGCGGCCTGGCCGCGGTACGCGTTGCGCACCTGTTGCTCGTCATGTGCGTCGCGCACCTGCGCCTCGCGTGCGGCGACACGCTCCATCAGCTTCCCGTAGCTGAACTGCGGCACCGGCCCGAGCCCGTTCTTCAGTGCGATCAGCGACACCGGAATCAGGATCGCGCTGATCAGGATGATGTACTGCGCGACCTGCGTCCACGTGACCGCGCGCATCCCGCCGAGGAACGAACAGACGAGTATGCCCGCGAGCCCGCAGAAGATGCCGATCGCGAAATCGACGCCGATGAAGCGCGTCGCGATCAGCCCGATCCCCTGGATCTGCGCGACCAGGTAGACGAACGAGCACAGGATCGCCGCGCCGGCCGCGAGCGCGCGCACCGCGGTGCTCGAGAAGCGCGTGCCGAGAAAGTCGGGAATCGTGTAGCGCGCGAGCTTGCGCACGTATGGCGCGAGCAGGAACGCGACAAGGCAGAAGCCGCCCGTCCAGCCCATCAGGTACGCGAGCGCGTCGTAGCCGGTCGCGTATAGCGATCCGGCGAGGCCGATGAACGACGCGGCCGACAGCCAGTCGGCCGCGGTCGCCATGCCGTTGAACGCGGACGGCACGCGACGCCCGGCGACGTAGTATTCGACGAGGTCGGACGTGCGCGACAGCAGCCCGATCACCGCATAGACGGCGATCGGCACGAACAGGAACACGTAGCCGATCCACACGCCGGAGCCGGCCGCGCGCTCGATGCGCCACAGCAGCAGCACGAATGCGAGAAAACCGAGCGTGTAGAGCGCGTACGCGCGGATCAGGCGACGGGTCAGCATCGATCAGCGCCCGCTGCGCGTATCGTCCGCGCCCGCCGCATGGTCGTCATACGCGCGGCGCAGGATGCGGTCGGCACGTTGCATCAGCCCGATATAGACGACGATCAGCACGAGATAGACGAGAATCGCGCCTTGCGCACCGACATAGAACGGCAAACTGAATCCCGCGAAATGCACGCCCGCGAGCGCGGACGCGAAGAACGGCACGACGAACGACACCGAAAAGCCGATCGCCATCAACACGACGATCAGCACGACGTTGAAGCGCCAGTAACGCGCGTGCGCACGCGCGAGCGGCGCAGGCACGGGTGGTGGCGCAGCGGGCGCAGGACGGGACGGAGCGGTCATGCCCTTGTTTAGCAAAAAGCCCCTGCGCGGACAATCGGGATTGCCGCGCAGGGGCGCATGACGCAACGCGCGAACTCAGCGCACTTCGGTGAGCTGATCGAGGATCGCGGGGTTCTCGAGCGTGGACGTATCCTGCGTGATCGCCTCGCCCTTCGCGAGCGAGCGCAGCAGGCGGCGCATGATCTTCCCCGAACGCGTCTTCGGCAGGTTGTCGCCGAAGCGGATGTCCTTCGGCTTCGCGATCGGCCCGATCTGCTTGCCGACCCAGTCGCGCAGTTCCTTCGCGAGCTTCGCGGCCTCGTCACCCTCCGGGCGCGTGCGCTTGAGCACGACGAACGCGACCACCGCTTCGCCGGTCGTCTCGTCCGGCCGGCCGACCACGGCCGCCTCGGCCACGAGCTCATGCGCGACCAGCGCCGACTCGATCTCCATCGTGCCGAGCCGGTGGCCCGACACGTTCAGCACGTCGTCGATCCGGCCCATGATCGTGAAGTAGCCCGTGTCCTTGTCGCGCACGGTGCCGTCGCCGG
>NZ_QTQP01000062.1 GCF_003854275.1 Burkholderia sp. Bp8963 | reverse complement strand
GCTTTGCTACACGCTTCCTTCAGACCCCGCCTCACGACGACGCCCTTGCGTTTCGCTAGTCCTTCGCCCCATCAGGCTGGACAGGGGACTTGCA
The DNA here is from genome assembly GCF_003854275.1 of Burkholderia sp. Bp8963. Taxonomy (GTDB): domain Bacteria; phylum Pseudomonadota; class Gammaproteobacteria; order Burkholderiales; family Burkholderiaceae; genus Burkholderia. The sequence goes on along the minus strand of NZ_QTQP01000062.1, from coordinate 38,757 downwards.
CCCCCAAGCTGTTGCGCATGCTCGGCGCACAAATCAAAGGCCCGGTCGCAAAACGACCGGGCCTTTTTCATCTTGTCTTTTGCTGCCGACGACGCGCACGCGCCACGCCGCGTTGCATTGCGTTGCATTGCGTTGCATTGCGTTGCATTGCGTTAAGCCGCAGTGACGACGAGCCGCTCCGGCGCGAGCACGCCGTTCGCCGCACGGGCAACGCCCAGCAGCCGTGTTGCGTCGTAGACACGCACGCGCTCGCCTTCGCCCGCATCGATGTGCGCGAGCTCCGACAGCTTCAGGCGCTGGCCATGCAGGAAGCGCTTCGCGCACGCGTCGTCGAGACGGACCATCGGAAACGTCGACAGCAGCGCATCGACCGGCTGCAGCCACGCGTCGCGCGCGGATTCGTCGGCGTCGGACAACGCATCGAGCGTCACTGCGTGCTCGAGCGTCAACGCGCCGACGCCCGTGCGACGCAGCATCGTCAGGTGCGCGCCGCAGCCGAGCACCTCGCCGAGGTCTTCGGCCAGCGTGCGCACGTAAGTGCCCTTGCTGCACGTCACGCGAAACGTCACATCGGGCAGCTCGCACGCAAGCAACTTGAGCAAATGAATCGTGACGTTGCGCCCTTCCCGCTCGACCGTCTGGCCCGCGCGTGCATATTCGTACAGCGGCTTGCCGTCGCGCTTGAGCGCCGAGTACATCGGCGGCACCTGCACGATCTCGCCCGTGAATTGCACGAGCGCCGCCTCGACAGCCGCGCGGTCGCATTCGACCGGGCGCGTGTCGAGCACGTCGCCCTCTGCATCGCCGGTCGCAGTGCGCACGCCGAGACGCATCGTCGCCTCATAAGTCTTGTCGGCTTCGAGCAAGTCCTGCGAGAACTTCGTCGCTTCGCCGAAACACAGCGGCAGCAGGCCAGAGGCCAGCGGATCGAGCGTGCCGGTATGGCCGGCCTTTTTCGCGAGATAGAGGCGCTTCGCGCGAATCAGCGCATCGTTGCTCGACAGGCCGACGGGCTTGTCGAGCAGCAGGACGCCGTCCAGCGCACGCCGGGGTACGCGCGGGCGTTGTGGTGCTGCAGTCGTCATAGGCCGGCCGAGCTCAATTGTCGTTCGCGGGTGCGTCGGTCTCGTCGTCGTCCTTCGCGCGCGTCGAGTTGGCTTCCTTGATCAGGCGCGACATCTCGACGGCCTTCTCGATGGTCTGGTCGTAATGGAAGTGCAGCGTCGGCACCGTATGAATGTGCAGGCGCTTGAACAGCAGGTTGTGCAGATGGCCCGACGCGTGATTCAGCGCGTCCTGCGTCGAGACGGGGTCACCGGTGAGCGCCGTGAAGTACACCTTCGCGTGTGCGTAGTCCGGCGTGAGTTCCACGCTCTGGATGGTCACGATGCCGATGCGCGGGTCCTTGACCTCGCGCATGATGAGTTCGGACAGATCGCGCTGAATCTGGTCGGCGATCTGGACATTGCGATTGGGAGAAGTACGTTTCCTGGACATGATCGATCCCTGATCCGTTAATCAGGATATAGCGGTGGCCATTGGCGCCACCATGAAAATGGGCGGGACAGGCCCACGCCTGCCCCGCCCATGAGCCGATGCGCGATGCTTACAGCGTACGCGCGACTTCGGTCACTTCGAAGACTTCGAACTGGTCGCCTTCGATGACGTCGTTGAAGTTCTTCACCGACATACCGCACTCGAAGCCTTGCTTGACTTCCTTGACGTCGTCCTTGAAGCGCTTCAGCGACTCGAGTTCGCCCGTGAAGATCACGACGTTGTTGCGCAGCACGCGCACCGACGACGAACGCTTGACGATACCGTCGGTGACCATACAGCCTGCGACCGTACCGACCTTCGGCACCTTGAACACCTGGCGCACCTCGACCATGCCGGTCACGACTTCGCGCTTCTCCGGTGCCAGCATGCCCGACATCGCGGCCTTCACCTCATCCACTGCGTCATAGATGATGTTGTAGTAGCGAATGTCGACGCCGTTCGCTTCCGCGAGCTTGCGCGCCTGCGCATCGGCACGCGTGTTGAAGCCGATGATGACCGCCTTCGACGCCGTTGCGAGGTTGACGTCGCTTTCGCTGATGCCACCCACCGCACTGTGCACGATCTGCACGCGCACTTCGCTGGTCGACAGCTTGAGCAGCGACTGCACGAGCGCTTCCTGCGAACCCTGCACGTCGGCCTTGATGATGAGCGGCAGGTTCTGTACTTCGCCTTCGCCCATCTGCTCGAGCATGCTTTCCAGCTTCGCGGCCTGCTGCTTCGCCAGCTTCACGTCGCGGAACTTGCCCTGACGGAACAGTGCGATTTCACGCGCCTTGCGCTCGTCCGGCAGCACGATCACTTCCTCGCCTGCGCCCGGCACTTCGGACAGACCCTGGATCTCGACCGGGATCGACGGGCCGGCTTCCTTCGTCGGCTTGCCGTTCTCGTCGAGCATCGCACGCACGCGGCCATAGGCCGTGCCTGCGAGCACGATGTCGCCGCGGTTCAGCGTACCGGACTGCACCAGCATCGTCGCGACCGGGCCCTTGCCCTTGTCGAGCTTCGCTTCGATCACGATACCCTTGGCCGGTGCTTCGACCGGTGCCTTCAGCTCCAGCACTTCGGCTTGCAGCAGCACGTTCTCGAGCAGATCGTCGATGCCGGAGCCCGTCTTCGCCGAGACCGGCACGAACGGCGAATCGCCACCGTATTCTTCCGGCACGACGCCTTCCGCGACCAGTTCCTGCTTGACGCGGTCCGGATTCGCTTCCGGCTTGTCGATCTTGTTGATCGCGACGACGATCGGCACACCGCCTGCCTTCGCATGCGAGATGGCTTCCTTCGTCTGCGGCATCACGCCGTCGTCGGCCGCCACCACCAGAACGACGATGTCGGTCGCCTTCGCGCCGCGTGCACGCATTGCCGTGAACGCCTCGTGACCGGGGGTATCCAGGAACGTGACGACGCCGCGCGGCGTTTCGACGTGGTAAGCGCCGATGTGCTGCGTAATGCCGCCCGCTTCACCAGCCGCAACCTTCGCACGACGGATGTAGTCGAGCAGCGAGGTCTTGCCGTGGTCGACGTGACCCATCACGGTGACGACCGGCGGACGCGGCAGCTGCTCTGCATCGGTGCCGGTTTCGCCCTCGACCAGCAGCGCTTCCGGATCGTCCAGCTTCGCGGCAACCGCGCGGTGACCCAGTTCCTCGACGACGATCATCGCGGTTTCCTGGTCCAGCACCTGGTTGATCGTGACCATCTGGCCCATCTTCATCATCACCTTGATGACTTCGGATGCCTTGATGGCCATCTTGTGCGACAGGTCGGCCACCGAAATGGTTTCCGGCACGTGCACTTCACGGACGATCGGCTCGGTCGGCGCCTGGAACGACGATGCGCTTTCCTGGTGACGGCCACGGCCCTTCGGGCCGCCGCGCCAGCCGCGGTCGACGCCGCCGCTCGAATCGCCACGCGTCTTGATGCCGCGACGCTTCGCTGCGTCGTCCTGCCAGCCGCCCTTGCCGGCGCCCGGCTTCTTGTTGCGGTCGCCTGCGCCAGCCGGCGCCTGCGTCGTCGCCGGTGCCGCGCCGGCCGGCTTCTTCGCCGCCGGCCGCGCCTGCGCGCCTTCCGGCTTCGCCGGCTTGTGCAACGTGCCCTTCGCTTCGGCCGGCTTCGGCGGTTCCACCGGCTTCGGCGGCTCGACAGCCTTGACCACGGCCTTGCGCGGCGTGTTCATCATCTCGCGGATCGCGCGCGCTTCGGCCTCGGCGGCCGCACGGCGCTTGCTGATCTCTGCCTGCTCGGCGCGCGCCTTGTCCGCCGCTTCGCGAGCGGCGTCCTCGGCCTTCTTCGCCGCTTCGCGCTGCGCTGCGCGCTCGGCAGCCGCGCGCGCTTCGTCCTGCGCGGACTGCGCACGCACCGCTTCCTGCTCGGCCGCGGCGGCCTGCTGGGCTGCCGCCTGCTGCTGCGCAGCCGCGGCCTCGGCCGCTGCGCGCTTCGCCACCGCCTCTTCCTCGGCGCGACGACGTTCCGCTTCGGCTGCTTCCTCGCGGGCGCGGCGTTCCGCTTCCTCGCGCTCGAGGCGTTCCTGGCGCTCGCGCAGTTCCTGAGCCTGCTTCTCGAGCAGCTCGGCCTCGCGGCGCGCCTCTTCCTCGCGACGCTTCAGTTCCTCATCGTCACCTGCTTCGGCAGCCGGTGCCTGACCTTGCTCCGCGGCATCGCTCACGTCGTCACGCTTGACGAACGTGCGCTTCTTGCGCACCTCGACCTGAATGGTGCGAGCCTTGCCCGTCGCGTCGGACTGCTTGATCTCCGACGTATGCTTGCGGGTCAGCGTGATCTTGCGCTTGTCGCCGTCGGACGCACCGTGCGACTTGCGCAAATGATCGAGCAGACGCGCCTTGTCCGCCTCGGACAGCGCATCGTCTTCACTCGCTTTCTGGACGCCCGCTGCCTGCAGCTGTTCGAGCAGCACACCAGCAGGCATTTTCAGTTCCGCGGCAAATTGGGCTACGTTGTTACTCGCCATTCATTCCTCTTAGTGCAAGGACCGATTCCTTGCGGTTAGCATCGGGTCAGGCCATACGGCCGCCATCAAATCAGTGCGCCATGGTCATTTCTCACTGGAACCAATGTTCACGTGCTTTCATGATCAACGCCTTAGCGGCATCCTCTTCCATCCCGGTCATGTCGACCAATTCATCTACCGCCAGCTCGGCGACATCGTCGCGCGTCTGCATGCCATGTTCGGCCAGCTTCGCGAGCAGCTCCGGCGTGATGCCGTCGAGGCCCTTCAGATCCAGAGCGGCGTTTTCAACCTTTTCTTCGTTCGCGATCGCCATCGTCAGCAACGCATCGCGTGCGCGGTTGCGCAGTTCGTGCACGGTATCCTCGTCGAACGCCTCGATCTCGAGCATTTCGTTGAGCGGCACGTAAGCGATCTCTTCGAGGCTCGTGAAGCCTTCGTCGATCAGGATGTCGGCAACTTCTTCGTCGACGTCGAGACGCGCCATGAACAGTGCACGCAGCCTGTCGCGTTCTTCGCCCTGCTTCAGGGCGGACTCGTCCGGCGTCATGATGTTGATCTGCCAGCCGGTCAGTTCGCCGGCAAGGCGCACGTTCTGACCGCTACGGCCGATCGCGACAGCGAGTTCGTTCTCGTCGACGACGACGTCCATCGAATGCTTTTCTTCATCGACGACGATCGACTGGACGGCTGCCGGCGCGAGCGCGCCGATCACGAATTGGGCGGGATCCTCGGACCATAGCACGATGTCGATATTTTCGCCACCAAGCTCATTGCGCACCGCCTGCACGCGCGAGCCGCGAATGCCGACGCAGGTGCCGATCGGATCGATCCGCTTGTCGTACGCGATGACGCCGATCTTCGCGCGCACGCCCGGATCGCGCGCTGCCGCCTTGATCTCGAGCAGACCCTGCTCGATCTCCGGCACTTCCATCTCGAACAGCTTCATCAGGAATTCGGGCGCCGTGCGCGACAGCTCGATCTGCGGGCCGCGCGCGGTGCGGTCGACCTTCGCGATGTACGCGCGCACGCGGTCGCCCACGCGCAGGTTTTCCTTCGGGATCAGCTGGTCGCGGCGCAGCAGCGCCTCGACACGGCCCGATTCGACGATGAAGTTGCCCTTGTCGAGGCGCTTCACCGTGCCCGTCATGATCTTTTCGCCGCGCTCGAGGTAGTCGTTCAGGATCTGCTCGCGCTCCGCGTCGCGCACCTTCTGCAGGATCACCTGCTTGGCGGCCTGCGCGCCGATGCGGCCGAACTCGATCGACGGCACCGACTCCTCGATGTAGTCGCCGACTTCGACGTCGCCCTTCTGCTCGCGCGCCTCGAACAGCAGGATCTCGCGATCAGGCTCCTGCAGGCCCGCTTCGTCGGGCACCACGAGCCAGCGACGGAAGGTTTCGTGCTCGCCGCTTTCGCGATCGATATGGACGCGGATCTCGGCGCCTTCGTCGAACAGCTTCTTGGAAGCCGATGCGAGTGCCGCCTCGAGGGCACCCAGCACGACATCCTTGTCGACGTTTTTCTCGCGCGCCAGCGCATCCACCAGCATCAACACTTCGCGACTCATTATTTGCGGCTCCTAAAGTCAACGTGCGGAATCAGGCGGGCTTTGTCGATATCGGCCAGCGTGAAATCCAGCATGGCTGCCTCGCCCTTATTCCTCTCAAATTCCAAACCGATCGTTTCGCCGTTCGGCGCGTGCAGAATGCCGCGGTAGGTCTTGCGCCCGTCCAGCGGCTTTTTCAAGGTCACGGAGACTTCGCACCCGGCAAAGCGCTCGAAGTCGGCCAGCTTCTTCAACGGGCGGTCGAGCCCCGGGGACGAGACTTCGAGCCGTTCGTAATCGATGTTTTCGACCGTCAAGACGTGCTGAAGCTGACGCGTGACCTTTTCGCAATCGTCGAGCGAAATGCCGGCAGGCTGATCGATATAGATGCAAAGCATGCCGCGCCCGGTGCGCTCGATATCTACCAGCTCGTAGCCGAGTCCGGTGACCGTGGTTTCTATCAGTTCCGTCAGTTGCACAGTGCCCTCTCAGGTGTTCGCGCCCGCCGCTCGCGAATTCACCCGCGGGCGCGCGCCTTAGCCGGCGCAGGAAGCGCTACCCGAGATGCCTAACCGTTTCAGCAAAAAAAAATGGGCGGAACGCCCATCTTCTTACCGGTGGTCGCACCTGAGCCGCACAACAAATCCGTACGCCCAGCGACTCCGCGATTATAGCGATTTTTGGTGCAAACGCCAAGCGCCAGCCGCCAAAACCGGCGAATCATGCCGATTTTGCCGGCTGGCGCACGGCAGGTTGCGCCGTACCCGACCGTTCAGCGGCTGCGCGAACGGTTGCGCTGCGGACGCTGGCCGCCTCGCGCACCACCCGCACCACCCGCACCACCGTTACCGGCGCCTTCCGCGCGGTTGCCGTTCGGGTTGCGGTTGCCGCCACCCTTGCCGGCGCCGCTGCCACCACGCTTGCCACCGCCCGCGCCATACGACGCACGGTTGCCGTCGACGTCGCGCCCGCCGGCACGGTTGCCGGCGCGGTTGCCGCCATAACCGGTCGACATGCCCGGCATGCCGCCGTAACCGCTCGGGCCGGCGAAGCCGCCGCCCGCCGCACCGCGGCGCGGGCCGCGCCGCGGCTGGTCGAGCTGGCCGTGCGTCGTCAGCACCGGCTCGCGGCTAATGAAACCCATCGACGTCTCCATCGGGTCCGGCTGTCGGCGCTCCGCCTGGCTGCCACCGCGCTTGCCCTTCTCTTCCGACGGCGCCTTCAGGCCGACGGTCGCCAGCAGCTTGCGCACCTGCGCCTCGTCGAGCTCCTCCCAGCGACCGCGCTTCAGGCCGCGCGGCAGCGGGATCGAGCCGTGGCGCGTACGGATCAGGCGGCTCACCATCAGGCCGGCCGCCTCGAACATCCGGCGCACTTCGCGGTTGCGGCCTTCGGCCAGCGCAACGTGATACCAGTGATTCGTGCCTTCGCCGCCGCCGTCGCGGATGCGCAGGAAGTTTGCCGGGCCGTCATCGAGCTCGACGCCATGCAGCAGCTTCTGTCGCATCCCCTCGGACAGCTCGCCGACAACACGCACCGCGTACTCGCGCTCGACGCTGTAACGCGGATGCATGAAGCGGTTCGCGAGGTCGCCCGACGTCGTCAGCATCAGCAGGCCTTCGGTGTTGAAGTCGAGGCGGCCGACCGCGAGCCATTTGGCCGTCTTCATCGGCGGCAGGCGGTCGAACACCGACGGACGGCCTTCCGGATCCGCGTGGCTGACGATCTCGCCGGTCGGCTTGTGGTACAGCAGCACGCGCGGCGGCTTGTTCGGCAGCTTGCGCTTGACCGGCTTGCCATTGATTCGCACCTGGTCGGTCGGCATGATGCGCTGGCCGATATGCGCCGGCTCGCCGTTCACCGACACGCGGCCGGCGACGATCAGCTCTTCCATTTCACGGCGCGAGCCCATTCCGGCTTCGGCCAGCACCTTGTGCAGCTTCGGCGCATCGTCGTCCGGCGACAGCACGCGCTTGTTGGCCGGCTGGCTACGGCCGCGGCGCAGCATCGGCGCGCGCACGCCGCTGCCCGCAGCAGAATTGTCGGCGTCGAACGCTGGCGACGTCACGTATGCGAACAGGTCGTCCTGGGTCGCCTCGCTGGCGGCGGCACTGGCCGCGCCACCGCGCTTGCCCTGGCCGCCCTGCGCACCCTGGCGCGGCGCGCCTTCGCGCTTGGCCGCCGGCTTGCGCCCACCCTCCGCGGGCTTGCGCCCACCCTTTGCCGCGCCTTCCTTGCGCGGCGCACGCGCCGGTGGCGCCTGCACGGCTTCGGCGGGCGCCTCGGCACCCTCTTCACCCTGCGGCGCACCCTCGGCACCCTTCGACTTCGCCGCTGCGCGACGGCGCGCGATCAGACTGCGCGGACCGCGCCGCAGGCCGCGACGGGGACGCTCGTCACCGCCCTCGACCGGGGCGCCCTGTTCGGGCGCATCGTCGGCACGCGCCGCCTGCACGGCAGGCGCGGACGATTCAATATCGTGGATATCAGTCAAAACAACCTCAAAATGTCAGGTCTCGCGCCCTGCGCGGGCGCGGCATGGAATCGGCCGCGTTCAGGCGCGACGCTGTTCGGGTTCTGCTTCGTCGTCCGGCAGCGCGTCCGCGCCGACGGAGGCGCTGGCGCTGCGTACGGCATCCGCGAGACTGTCGGACGTGTCGTCCAGCATCTCGTCGTCCGCAGGACGGGAATGCGCCGTGCCGGCGTGAACGATCACGCCAGGCCTGTCGTCGGCCGCTTCCGTTCCGTCGCCGGCCGCCGCTTCGGCATCCGGCTTGCGATCTTCCTCGTACAACTCCGCGTGCAGCGGCACGGGCTGCACGCCCGCCGGCGCTGCTTCGGCGCCGGCCTGTTCCGTTTGTGCGCCACCAGCCTCGAGCGTAGCGCGGTTCGGCAATTCCTGCGCCGAGGTGTCGTCGCCGCCGACGCCCGGCTGCGAGTCAGCCTGCGCCGACAAGCCGGACGCATCCTGCGGCGACACCGCATCGCCGTCGCCCGACGCATCGTCGGCGGCCGGCACGCCATCGTCGAAGTCCATCGCGTGCTGCGCGAGCAGCGCGGCCTCGATGTTCGCCGCCGGCTCCTCGAGCGCGGGCAGCTCGTCGAGCGCCTTCAGGCCGAGATCGTCGAGGAACTGCTTGGTCGTCGCGTACAGCGCCGGGCGCCCCGGCACGTCGCGATGCCCGATCACCTCGATCCAGCCGCGATCCTCGAGCTGCTTGACCACCTGCGTGTTGACCGTGACGCCGCGAATTTCCTCGATGTCGCCCCGCGTGACCGGCTGCCGGTACGCAATGATCGCCAGCGTCTCGAGCACCGCGCGCGAATATTTCGGCGGTTTCTCGGGATGCAGGCGATCGAGAAAGCTGCGCATCGCCGGCTTGCTCTGAAAGCGCCATCCGCTCGCCAGCGCAACCAGTTCGACGCCACGGCCGGACCAGTCGTGTTTCAGATCTTCGAGCAACGTGCGGACCGTGTCAGCCGACACGCTGTCGGCAAATAGCTTGCGCAAATCGCCGAGCTTCAACGGCTCCTGCGCGCAGATCAAAGCAGTCTCGAGGACGATCTTCGCCTCTTGGGTATTCATGCAGCTAGGCCAGACCCTGTGGTCAAACGAACCGGATCAACAAACAGACGAAAGGAACGGAAGACGCGCTCGCCCGATTCTGATCGGTCATATTGATGGGAGCACGAACCGGGGGCGGCGAAACCACTTCAAGCCAAGCCCGAACCGGACGGAACAGCGCGATTCAACGACGGAACCGCGTGACTGAGCGCCATCTTACGCAAAATTGCCGAGTGCGTAAAGATGAGCCGAGCAGACCGCGGCCAGTCCGCCGGCATGGTCGAACCCTGTTTCAGCGCTTGGTTGCACGGCTTGCGAGAAAGCGGCGCAGGCGCTCGGCGCCCGCATCGAGTTGTGCCGCGCTCGCAGCACCACCGGACGAACCCGCGGATTCCATCATCGCATGCCGCCACCGCGGACAGGGCCCGCGGCGTAGCGTCGGGCGCCAGTCCTCAATCGAGATCCTCGGCCCGCGCGGGCATTTGCCGCACGAGCCCCCAGATTGCCTGCGCGGCCGGCGACAGCGAACGGTCGCGGCGGCGCACCAGCTCGACGGTGCGCTCGGTGCGCGGCATGAGCGGGCGCGCGACGAGCGTCGAACCGGCCGGCAACGGCAGCGACAGCCACGGCTGCACGCTCACGCCGACACCCGCTTCGACGAGCCCGAACACAGTCGCCGAATGGCCGAGTTCCTGCACCACCGTCGCACTCACCCGATGTGCGGCCAGCGCCGCATCGATCAGCGGCCGGCTACCCGACGCGTGATCGAGCAGTACGAGCCGCTCGCCGTTCAGCGCCGTCCACGGCACTTGCGCGCGCGACGCGAGCGAATGGTCGGCGCGCGCGACGAGGCAGAACGAATCGGTCATCAACGGCTCGTTCACGAGGTCGGCGGCGCTGAGCGGCCCGATCACGACGCCGAAATCGACCTCGCTCGACTTCACCTTGCGCAGCACGTCGCTCTGCACGTCGTCGCGCAGGCCGAGCGTGACGAACGGAAACTGCCGCTCGCACGCCGCCACGACGCGCGGCATCAGCCGGCACGCGATCGTCGGGCTCGCCGCCACGATCACGCGCCCGCGACGCTGCTCGCCGATTTCGCGAATTTCGCGCAGCGTGTCGTCGAGATCGTCGATCAGGCGCGACACGCTCGCGATCAGGTTCGCGCCCGCGTCGGTCAACTGCACGTCGCGCGTCGTCCGGTCGATCAGCTTCAGCCCGAGCTCCGCCTCGAGTTCGCGCACGCAGCGGCTCACCGCGGACTGCGTGAGCCCGATCTCGTCGCCCGCGCGGCTGAAGCTCCTGAGCCGTGCGACCTCGATGAACACGCGAAGCTGGCGCAGCGTGACGTTCATGTCCTCACCTCATCAATCTCTGGCATCGATGCGCGATTCTAGTGCGCCAATGCGTGAATCCGGCACCGGGTTCACATGTTTCGCTGCGGTGCAATATGCGCGCAAACGCACACGGCGCGGGCGAATTGCACAAGATTGGTGATTGTCCTGATTTGCTGTCGGGTCTTTTTGGCGTCTTATACGCCCCTAGCTGACGTAGCCGTCGGCACGCTGCCAAGCGGCTCTCGAGGGGTTCTCCCCCTACGTGGCACGCTTCGTGCATTACCTGTCGCACAGGGCGCAGGTTTCGTCTGACGGATCGCAGAAATCCGTTACGGCCAAACCGGAGGCCCCCACCTGGCACTCGATGACCGAGTGCTTGAAGAGTGCGCGGCGCAGGGCAGCGCACCGGAGTTAGCTTCGCTGAGGTGAGGACATGATGCTGTTCGACGATTTGAGAGATAACGAATGGGCGCTGGTGGAAGGTCTGTTTTGTTCGGAGCCCGCACGAAGTGAGCGTCGCGGCCGTCCACGTGTGGAAGCCCGTTCGGTGGTGAACGCGGTGCTGTGGGTGCTGTCGACCGGCGAAGGCTGGTCCAAGCTGCCGGGCCGCTATCCGTCGCCGCCGACCTGCCGCCGCCGCTTCGACGAATGGCAAGCCGATGGCACGCTCGCCGAAATCGTCAAGCGGCTCGGCACGAGCGGCCGTCAGATCTCGCTGCGCGGCCGCATCGGCGCGAGCGCGGCCAAGCCGCCCGCACCGCCGAGCCGCGACCGGCTGCGCGGTGCGTTCTGGACCAACCCGGAATCCTGGCGCGCACCGGTCAAGATGGCCTGAACCGGATATTGCAACGGGCGGCTTCGGCCGCCCGGTTTCTTTCCGGGCAACGGCTTCGCGGCGTCGACCGAGAGACCGGCGCCGTTGACCCGCGCTGTTGACCGAATATCGCCGTTTTGTCGCGATACATCTATTTACCAATATTTACAGCAAGCCTGCACTCCCGCGCTTACCTTAGCGTCATATCAACAGGTCGCATCGACGGCTTGAGGGAGCCCGCCATGAAACCAATGTCACTGCTCGCTGCATGCGGCATTGTTGTTTCACTGGCGCTTGCGTCGCCCGCGCACGCCGACGATCGCAACAAGCAACCGCACCGGCAGCAGGAACACAAAGGCAACCTGCACACGCCTCCCGGAGTGGACCAGTCCGGCCGACAGACGGTTCCTCGCGGCGACTTGCGCGGCGACATCGCGAGCAACGCACGCGCGCGCATCGGCCTGCCGCCGCAAGACGCACCCCGGCATCCGTAACCGGGCACCGGCACGCCAATCACGCCGATCAAAGAAAATTTCCGCATTCGGGAACTGACCGATGCGGTAGTGAGTCAACATCGTTGCCATGAGCACAGCGTGGCAGCAGCGAAAAGTATCCGGTACGCCCGTATCCTCGTGATACGGGCTTTTTTTATCGCGCCGCCGGCCGGTACGATGCGCGCTAGAGGCGGCTTTCGAGTATCGCGACGGCGCTCGCATCGCTGAGCACGTAATCGTCCATTCGGCGATCGGTCCAGGACATCGATTTCTCGTCGCGCTCGAGGCGCGCGAATTCAGCGCGGCCGCTGTCGGTCAGCACGGCGATGTCGACGGGCGCATGAAAACCCGGCGCGGGCGCAACGGTCTTCTGCCTGACCGTGTCCATCAGCCCGAGCGACCGGAGATACTCGAATACGCCCGGGCGACGCGCCCACGGAACCTGGCGATACTGCACTCGCCTCAGCGCGTCGAGCACCGCTTCGTTGGAATACGTGGCCATCTCGATTCTTTCTTAAAGTGCAGCGACAATGCCAAGCGGCGCGCCGGGCAGAGTCTCCGCCCACCGGCGCCACCACCGATTCTGGAGGCTGGTGGCCGGACACTCGGCGTCGAGTCGGGGCCGGATCATCAGCCGTCCATAAAAAGACACCATACCCCAATCAAATTGATTCTGTTCGATTCATTTGCACTTCTCTTTATTGCATTCGTGCTCTTACGCAAGCTGCGGCGCACGATTGCAATCGTCACTTTTGCTGCGTTCTGGCTGCTCGCGACCGGCTGGCTCGCGGCGCCACTCATTGCCTGGGCACAGGCGGGCGTGACCCCGGTCGAGCATCCGGCCATGCACGGACACACCACGCTGATCCTGCTCGGCGCAGGCACCAAGCGCGTCGACGGGCGACTCGTGCCGCCTGCGGACGGCTTCGCCCGCATCCGCAAGATCGCCGAGCTGTACCACACATGCCGGCGGCAAGCCGACCGCTGCACGGTAATCGTGTCCGGCGGCGACCCGCAGCGACACGGCGCAACCGAAGCCGCGACCTACGCGCCGTATCTCGTCGCCGGAGGCGTCGCCCCGGAAGATCTGACCCTCGAGGCGAACAGCCGCACGACATACGAAAACGCGAAGTTCACGGCACCTATACTACGCTCACGACATGACACCGAGCGGATCCTCGTCACATCGTCGTACCAGATGCGGCGCGCGCTGCTCGATTTCCGCCGCTTCGACATCGAACCGCAACCGGTGTTTGCGAACCGCCGCGACGCGACTACGGGATGGCTGCCGCGCTGGCAAAACCTGGCCAACGCCGAGCAAGCGGCGCACGAACTGGTCGGCATCGCACAATTTCACGTGTACCGCTGGCTCGGGTGGTTCTGAGAACGCCGGCTTGCGCGACGCGCATCGATGAAAGGGAATCTGGCGCAGCGCGATGGCACGCGCGTGACTGCACGCGGCAAGTGTTGCGCGACTTCAACGCAACGTTGTGCCGAGATGCGTTCCAATGCACACTGATCCGTCACTTTTGTTAAACTCGGCACGCACTCGATTGCAGTCGCCAGACGGAACGGCAACACTCGGGTTCATCACCACTTAGCGGAGGTAGGCAATGAAGAAGACGTCCCTGGCTATCCTGGTTGCGATGTCGGCGCTGACTGGCGCAGCGTATGCGCAAGAGAGCACGGAAATCAAGACCATCACCGATCCGGCCAAGATCTCCGAGATCGAGCAGCGCGCTCAGGCCCTGCAGCAGCAGCAAGCTCAGCAGGCAGCCGAGCCGGCGATGCAGGAAGAGCAACACCACGCGAAGAAGGCAGCACACCACAAGGCTGCAAAGAAGGCCGCCAAGAAGGCCGCTCCGGCCGACGCCGCCAGCCAGTAAGCTTCAACGGCACCGCATCGCGAAAAGCCGAATCCGGGCAACCGGGTTCGGCTTTTTTGGTTGCGGTACCGGTACGCTGTGCTAAAGTCGCGCACCGAACATTTCCACCCCGTACGCACCCCGGTGCGGAGGACAGCATGAGCAACATTCAACTCGACATCGAGTGGACCGAGGCCGCCACTCGCAAGATCAAGCAACTGATGCCGCGCGGCTCGGAAGATGCGTTTCTCGCGCTGCCGCCGATCGAATGCCTGCCGATGGAAGGCGACGTGCTCTTTCTCGGCCCGCAAGGCAAGCAGCAGCCGTTCATCGTCGCCGAACGCCAATACCATCACGACGGCGACGCGGACTGGACGATCATCCTGATCCTCGACGTCCCCGACACGTCGCACTGACGCACTGAGCGGCAGTCGGGCGCCGCGCGCGCGACTGCCGCACCCTCGGACGATCCTCGACAACACGCGGATCTGTGAATTCGCGGTCCGGTCCGCCGCTGCGTCGCGACAAGCGAGGATGTGCGCGCAACGCGCATGCGCGGCCGGCGCCGCCCCGCTCTCCCACGACCGCGTTTCCCCATTCCCGCCCGTCGGATCAGTAAGTTCGAGCGACGCGATTCCATCGGCAGCCGCAGCGGCACACGCGATAAAGACAGGCCACCAAAAAAATTGCCCGCGCTTCACGAGAAGCGCGGGCGAAACCGTCGCCCTACGAGGATAGGCGACGGGGCCATCGAGATCCGCGCCCATGCGCGGATCGTCATCGGTTGTGCCGACGCTTGCTGCACCGGCATTTGACGACGCCGGTACCTTTTTTCACGCGTTCGCGACGCATACCCGGTACCTGGCGCCATCCTCCCTGTCCTAACGATTCCGCTATTAGGAGCAGATTCCGTGCCAGCGCATGACAGACCAACACACCGTTGATTTATAAGGATAATTATTCAAGAAGCGCGACGGCGCACATGTTCTGTCGCCCGTAACGCCCGGATGTTACGTAACGTCACGCCGAGGGTCTGATCACGGGGAACGCACGGCGGCAAGCGCGACGCGTGTGCGCGAAAATGAAAAAAGCCCGCCTGAAAGGCGGGCTTCCCGATGCGCAAGCGGATGTGACGATCAGCGCAGCTGGTTCACGAGCAGCCCCATGATCTGACGCGCGGGCACCGACGTATCGATCGCCCCCGATTCGTCGACGACCGCGACACGGGTCTGGTCGGACGTGAGTGCCTTCACGTTCACGCGGTACTGCTTCGCCTGCTTTTCCTTCTTGCCGTGGAACAGTTGGCTCCAGAACCCCTGTTCGGCGGCGCTCAAATCCTTCGGATCGACGTAGCGCACGAAATACAGACCCTTCGTGCGATCGCGATCGTCGACGGTGAAGTTCGCACGATCGAGCGCGAGACCGACGTGCAGCCACGAGCGGTCGTACGGTTCACCGAGCGTCACTTCCGACGGAACAGCGCCCGTCACGTCGGACGCGTCGTTAGCACCTTGCGACGACACGCTCGCAACGTTCTGCGCCGCAACCGCGGCCGCCGCCTTCGACGACGCGGCATCGCTCTTCTTGTCCTTCGCCGGCTCGGCGTCGCGGATGTTCGCGATCGGCGGCTCGCCGTTCTTCGCGCGCAGGTCGTTCTGCGCGAGAACGGCCATCAGCCGCTTCAGGTATTCGGTTTCGAGCGCCGGATCGTTCGGCTTCGGCTCCCACTTGCTCGAATCGTTGCTCGAGCCGGTCAGCGCCTCGCGCATGCCCTTCTGGCTGATGAACACATAGGTGCCGCCGTTCGGCGCCGTGTCGAGACGCGTACGGTACTTGTTGCGTTCCGCGGTCACGTACGAATTGCCCATCGCCTTCGTAATCACGCTGCGGATCAGGCCGTCGTTAATCTGCGGATGGGTTTCGTTCCAGTCGGTCTCCATCACGCCCTTGTCGCGCTGGTCGACGACGAGCAGGAAGCCCTGCTCCTGCCAGAAGCGGCGGATCTGCGGCCAGATGTCGGCCGGCTTCTTGCCGTCGACGACAAGCCAGCTCTCGCTGCCGTCACGCTGGATACGCATGCCGGTCACGGCCGGCACGACGGAATCGACGGGTGGCGCCGCCTGCTGGACCTGCTGCAGCGTCGACAGGGAGGTCGCGCCGCCCTGGGGAGGAAGCGAGCGCTGATCGGCCGTCTCGTCGAGCATGTTGGGCGGTACTGCGAGCGAAACCTCCTTCGATTTCGAGTCGCTCTTGTAGTCCACTTTCGTGGGCGACGACGTACCGCAACCGGCAACGAGCGCGCCGGTGGCGAGCACTGCAGCAAACCGCATGGTAAGACGAAGGTCAGTCATGTTCGGGGAATCCTCTTCCGCTAAATCACGGCGCTTTCCGTGGATCAACCTTGCATTTTACCGGTGCAGCGGCACGCTGTGCAAAATCCGGGCAAGTGAAATGCAGTGCTCGTCCAGGGCCGCGCCGACACAATCGATGCTCCCGAGCGGGCGGACACGGAAACATTCACAAAATGCATGCGACCCGTTCTAAATTGGAAAAGTGTCTGATATACTCTCATGCTTTCGGGGCGTAGCGCAGCCTGGTAGCGTACCTGCATGGGGTGCAGGTGGTCGGAGGTTCAAATCCTCTCGCCCCGACCAGACAAGAACCCGCACAGCGTAAGGCTGTGCGGGTTTTTCGTTTCTGCGGCAAGCTTCTGCGGCAAACCCCGCCGCCCTTCCTCCCGGCATCTGCAGGCAAACGACCGTTTGATCCCGCCCGCGCATCGCCTCGCCTCCTTTGTCACACCGCCCGTCCGCGCTGTCCATCTTCGCTCCCGTTGTTTGGTGACGCGGCTCTAGCGCGCTATGCCACACTGCATCGCAACGACGCACGATGCTGCCGCATATCGGCACGCACGGAGCGGACGGTCACGACAAGACACGGAGACAGACGATGCGGAATGCGGTCCGGCGCGGCCATCGCTCGCCTTTGGCAACACCTGAATCGATTTCCGGCCCACGGCGCGCAGCGCTTGCCGCGTCGCGCCATACGCTGCGCGCATTCGGTTGCGGCGCGCTCGCGATTGCACTGCTCGGCGCGGGCTGCGCGGAACCCGCCGCGCCGCGCGACGGCAGTGCACCGGCCGCGTCGACGACGCTCGAACGCGCGAAGGCCGACCGTCTCGCCCGCGAACAGCAGATCGCGCGCACCGTGCCGTCGCTCGCGTCGATCCGCGTCACGCAGCCCCGCCCGTTCACGCTGCGCGACTCCGGCCAGAACGGCGCGATGACCTTCCTGCGCGACGTCGATTTCCGCATCGTCAACAATCTCGGTTTCTACATTCACCAGCTGTCGGCGACGCTCATGCCAACCCAGGCCGGTGCACCGATCGTGTTCGACGATCCGACGAGCTTCGAGATCGACGTGCATCGGGGCGCGGTCACGCTCGACGGCGCGAAACTGACGGCGCTCTTCAATACCTATATCTTCGGTTATCGCAACGCGCCGCTGCGCAAGCTCGTCGTATCGACCGGCGACGGCGTGATCCATCTGCAGGGCGAGATGCAGCGCGACGGCTGGGTGCCGTTCTCGCTCACCGGCACGCTCGCGATCCGCGACGGCAACCAGCTCGTGTTCCATCCGAGCGGCGTGCGCGTGTCGGGCCTCGACGCACAACCGGTGATGCGTGCCGCCAACGTGAAGATGGCCGACCTGCTCAAGGTCGACACGCCGATCGCACGCCTTTCCGGCGACGATCTCGTGATGTCGGTTGACAGGCTGATGCCGCCGCCGCGCCTGAAGCTCACGATCACGGCGCTGCGCGTGACGCCTGCAGGGCTCGACCTGACGCTCGACGACGGCACCCACGCCGGCTTCGCGATGCCCGCGAACGCGCCGCAGCAGGCCATGTATATCCGTGGCGGCGACGTGAAATTCATGCGCTCGATGCCGATGAACGCCGACATCCTGATCAGCGCAGCCGACACGCCGAAGGCCGGACAGAATTTCGTGTTCGACCTGTACCACTACCGCGACCAGGTGTCGGCCGGCTATTTCAATTTCGACGAGCGCGGCGCGATGGCGATCCGGATGCCGTCGTACGCGAGCGCCGCAAGCGGCACGCCGCTCGGCAGCCCGTCAGCACGCCTGAACGACAGCTACCTTGCTGCGCAGCAAAGCACGCTGCGCGACATCCGCCAGCACTGGGAAGCGTCTGCGCTCGTGAACGATGCCGCGCGGCCCGGCATCCAGAAAGTGGCGATGCGCCGCCCCGCGAACGTGCCGTTCAACGAACGGCATGTGTCGAACCGCAATCCGACGATCCACCTGCACAATGTCGATTTCAACCTGTCCGGTGACATCGGCTTTCATGTCGAGGATCTCGACGTCCAGCTCGTCGCGAAACGGCCCGGCGAGCCTGTCGATCTCGACGACCCGAACCAGTACGACATCCGCATCCTCGGCGGCACGGTCGTCGAGTCGTGGAAGGCAATGTCGGCGCTGTTCAACAACTACCTGCTCGACTACTCGCCGCGCTCGCTGAACGATCTGCAACTGAGCGCCGACGGCCAGAACCTGCATGTGCAAGGCGGGATCAAGCTGTGGAACCACGTACCGGGGGTCTGGCTGCCGACCGACATGAAAGGCTCGCTGTCGGTGCTTGACGACCGCCACATCGCGTTCGCACCAACGCAAGTGTCGGTACTCGGCATCCCGCAGGCGAAACTGCTGCGCTCGCTCGGCATCGAGCTTGCATCGCTGACGCCGCTGCAACGCCGCGGCGCGGAACTGCGCGGCGACACGCTCGTGCTCGACCAGTACACGGTGTTCCCGCCGCCCGTGCTGAATGGCAGGCTCGCGCAGGCTACGGTCCAGCCCGACGGACTGCGCCTCACGTTCAGGCGCGTTCCGGATGCTCCCGCGCCGACGCGCCCGCAGATTCCGGCGCACAGCTACATGTGGATGGAAGGCGGCGACATGAAGATGTTCAACGTGCTCGAGGTGAACGTGCGCGCGCTGATCCAGAATTCGGCCGAAACCGGCCCGATGCGATTCGACCTGTACGGCTACCGCAGCCAAGTCGCACAGGGCTCGGTACGGATGCTGCCGGACGGCACGCTGGTCGTCGACATGGGGCAGCAGAATCCGCTTGCCGCGCGCTGAGCCGGCGGGCCGTTTTGCAGACGTGAAAAAGCCCGGGTGGCATCATCATCGCCGCCCGGGCTTTTTTGTCTTCGCGCGATCTGCGCTCAGTCGTGCTTCAATCCGTCGATCACGTCGAGCAGCGCCTGCCGCAGCGCGGCAACGTCGACGGTCGCGCCAGCCGTACGGGCCGGTGCCCGCGCCTGCTCGGCGGCGGTACTCTCGGCCGCCGGCTCGGCGTCATGCGCGCCGCCCGGCGATTCGAGCCGGTTGCGAGCGCCGTTGATCGTAAAGCCCTGTTCGTACAGGAGTTCGCGGATCCGCCTGATCAGCAGCACCTCGTGATGCTGGTAATACCGGCGGTTTCCTCGCCGCTTCACCGGCCGCAACTGCGTGAATTCCTGCTCCCAGTAGCGCAGCACATGCGGCTTCACGCCGCACAGATCGCTGACTTCGCCGATCGTGAAATAGCGCTTCGCGGGAATCGGAGGCAAGACGACTTTCTCAACCGTCGTGGTCATCGTCAGTCAACCATCGGTAAAGGTGCGCGGCAGCCGCGCGGGGGCGTCAGCGCGCGGGGCTTGGCTCCGCGCCGTTTTCGACCAGCGCCTTCAGCTTCTGGCTCGCGTGGAAGGTTACCACCCGACGCGCGGCAATCGGAATCGCCTCGCCCGTCTTCGGATTGCGGCCCGGGCGCTGCGGCTTGTCACGCAGCTGGAAATTGCCGAACCCCGACAGCTTGACGCTTTCGCCGTTCTCGAGCGCGTCGCGGATCACTTCGAAAAATGCCTCGACCATGTCCTTCGCTTCACGCTTGTTCAGCCCGACGCTGTCGAACAGCAGCTCCGCCAGTTCCGCCTTCGTCAGCGTCGGCGTCTCGGCGGACGCCGGCGCCGAAGCGTCGCGGTTCATGGCGCTGCGTTGCGCCGTCAGGAGGGCTTCGAATTCACTCGAGGTCATGTCGTTCATATCTGCCATACAGCGCGTTAAACCAAAACTCACGATGAGGAACCGGCCGCCCGGGCAGTGTCGCGCCCGGGCACTGCCGGCTCCTTAGCCGCGCAGGCGTGCTCCGACGCGCGCCATCCGCTCGACCAGCGTCTGGATCGCCTGATCGACGACCTCGTCCTGGAGCGTGCCAGCCGCGTCCTGCAGCGTCACGCGGAAGGCAAGGCTCTTCTCGTGCGCGGCAAGACCACCGGAAGTATTTGATTTTGCACGAAATTCGTCGAAGAGTACAACCTTCTGAACGAATCGGCAGGCATCGTCGGCCAGCGCCTTCTTCATCTCGTCGAAGAGCGCCTGGACTTCGACCGCCTGGTCGACCACGACCGCGATATCGCGGCGCACCGGCGGGAACTTCGACACCTCGGTCGGTGCCGGCAGCGCGCGCGCGACGAGCGCGTCGGTGTCGATCTCGAACATCACCGGCGCATGCGGCAGCTCGTACTTCTGCATCAGGCGCGGGTGCAGCTCGCCGATCCAGCCGACTGCGCGGCCGTCGACTTCGATACGCGCGCAGCGGCCCGGATGCAGTGCCGGATGCTCGGCCTTCACGAAGCGCGCCGACGTCGGCGCGAGCAGCGCCTCGATATCGCCCTTCACGTCGAAGAAGTCGACCGCGCGGGTCGCTACGCCCCACTGCTCGTCGACCGCCGGACCGTAGGCCAGCGCGCCGACGCGCTTCGGCTGCGCATAACCTTCGACCGCCAGCTCGCCGGCCTTCACCGACGGATCGGCCAGGAACACGCGGCCCGCCTCGAACACGCGCACGCGGTCCGCGCGGCGGTTCAGGTTGTGGCGCAGCACGGCGATCAGACTGCCGAACAGCGTCGTGCGCATCACCGACAGCTGGCTCGCAATCGGATTGAGCAGACGAATCGGGTTGTCGTTGCCCGCGAAATCGCGCTCCCACTCCGCGTCGACGAAGCTGAAGTTGACGGTTTCGGCATAGTCGCGCGCGGCGAGCGCGTGACGAATCGTGTGGATCGAGCGCTGCGTCTCGTTCGTCGCGCGCATTTCGCTCGTCGCGACAGGCGGGCGCGCCGGAATCTTCTCGAAGCCGTAGATGCGCGCCACTTCCTCGATCAGGTCTTCCTCGATCTCGATGTCGAAGCGGTGCGACGGCGGCGCGACCGAGAACACGTCCTCATCGCGCTCGAACGGCAGGCCGAGACGCGTGAAGATGCTCGCAATTTCATCGCCGTCGATCTTCACGCCGATGATGCGGTTCGCGCGCGACACACGCATCGTCACCGGCGCGCGCTGCGGCAGGTTGACTGCCTGGTCGTCGACCGGGCCCGCCTTGCCGCCGCAGATGTCGAGAATCAGCTGCGTGATGCGCTCGACATGCTCGACGGTCGTTGCGTAATCGACGCCGCGCTCGAAACGGTGCGCGGCATCGGTCGAGAAGTTGTACTTGCGCGCGCGGCCGCGGATGCTGTCCGGCCACCAGAACGCCGCCTCGAGGTAGATGTTGGTCGTGTCGAGCGTGACGGCCGTGCTGTCGCCGCCCATGATGCCCGCGAGGCTCTCCACCTGGCGGTCATCCGAGATCACGCCGACCGTCTCGTCCAGTTCGATCGTGTTGCCGTTCAGCAGCTTCAGCGACTCGCCGCGCTTGCCCCAGCGCACTTCGATGCCGCCGTGGATCTTGTCGAGATCGAACACGTGCGACGGACGGCCGAGTTCGAACATCACGTAGTTGGAGATATCGACGAGCGCCGACACGCTGCGCTGGCCCGCGCGTTCGAGGCGCTCGACCATCCATTGCGGCGTCTTCGCGCGCGCATTCACGCCACGGATCACGCGGCCCGAGAAGCGGCCGCACAGGTCCGGCGCGGCGATGCGCACCGGCAGCGTCTCGTCGAGCTCGACGTGCACCGGGCGGATATCGACCGGCGTAAGCGGCGCGCCGGTGATCGCGGACGTCTCGCGCGCGATGCCGAACACCGACAGGCAGTCGGCCTTGTTCGGCGTCAGCTTGATTTCGAAGATCGTGTCGTCGAGGTTCAGCGTGTCGCGGATGTCCTGGCCGACCGGCGTGTCTTCCGGCAGGATCAGGAGGCCGCTGTGGTCTTCGGACAGCTGCAGCTCGCGCGCCGAGCACAGCATCCCCTGGCTCTCGACGCCACGCAGCTTCGACAGCTTGATTGCGAACGGCTGGCCGCCTTCTTCCGCGGGCGGCAGCTCCGCGCCGACCAGCGCGACCGGCACCTTGATGCCAGGCGCCACGTTCGGCGCGCCGCACACGATGTTCAGCGTCGCGCCCGTGCCGGCGTCGACCTGGCAGACATTGAGCTTGTCCGCATCCGGATGCTTGACGACTTCGAGCACCCGCCCGACGACGATCTTCGACGTCGGCGGCGCGGCCTTGCTCAGCGATTCGACTTCGAGCCCCGCCATCGTCAGCGCGTGCGACAGCTCGTCGGTCGTCAGCTGCGGATCGACAAAGGTTCTCAACCAGGATTCAGGGAATTGCATGGATGTCTACGTTCGAAACAGGTTGGATCGACGCCCGGCTCGCTGCGAAGCGCGCACGGGCACAAGTCGGCGCGGCGAGCGCGTTACGCGAACTGGCGCAGGAAACGCAGGTCGTTCTCGAAGAACAGACGCAGGTCCTGGACGCCGTAGCGCAGCATCGTCAAACGCTCGAGGCCGCTACCGAACGCAAAGCCGATGTAGCGCTCCGGATCGAGGCCCATGTTGCGGATCACGGTCGGATGCACCTGCCCCGAGCCGGAGATTTCGAGCCACTTGCCGGCATTCTTGCCGTGCTCGAACATCATGTCGATCTCGGCCGACGGCTCCGTGAACGGGAAATACGACGGACGGAAGCGCACGAGAATGTCGTCGCGCTCGAAGAATTTCTTCAGGAAGTCGGTATAGACGCCCTTCAGGTCGGCGAAGCTGATGTTCTCGTCGATCCACAGCCCCTCGACCTGATTGAACATCGGCGAGTGCGTCGCATCGCTGTCGACGCGATACGTGCGGCCCGGCGCGATCACCTTGATCGGCGGGCGGTTCATGCGCGCATAGCGCACCTGCATCGGGCTCGTGTGCGTGCGCAGCAGCAGCGGCCGGCCGTCGGCATCCTTGCCTTCGACATAGAACGTGTCCTGCATCGAACGCGCCGGATGGTTCTCCGGGCTGTTCAGCGACGTGAAGTTGTACCAGTCGGTCTCGATCTCGGGACCGTCGGCCACGTCGAAGCCGATCGTACGGAAAATCTGTTCGACACGCTCCCACGTGCGCATCACGGGGTGCAGGCTGCCCGCACCGGCGCCGCGGCCCGGCAGCGTGACGTCGATCGCCTCGGCGGCGAGGCGCTGGTTCAGCAGCGCGTCCGCCAGCGCCTGACGGCGCGCGGTCAGCGCGGCTTCAACCTGCTGCTTCACGACATTGATGCGTGCGCCTTCGGTCTTGCGCGCTTCGGGATCGAGCTTGCCGAGGCCCTTCAGCAACTCGGTCAGCGCACCCGACTTGCCGAGGAAGCGGGCTTTCTCGTTTTCGAGCGTGGTGATGTCGGCAGCCTGTTCGAAGGACTGCTGCGCGTCGGCGACAATCTGGTCCAGATCCATAGATCCCATCATTTCCAACGTCATTCGGTCTTGGCGAGCGAATTCGCTCCACCAAACAAAAAAGGGGCTCGGAAGAGCCCCGTTTTCGCTGCAGCGGCCGAGACTACCGGAACATCGCTGCAACTAACCACGCAGTGCTAATTTCTCAATTAGGCTGCAACGGCGGCTTTCACCTGCTTGACGATCGCAGCAAAAGCAGCCTTGTCGAACACCGCCATGTCGGCCAGCACCTTACGGTCGAGTTCGATCGACGCCTTCTTCAGGCCGTTGATGAACACGCTGTAGGTCATGTCGTGCTGGCGGACTGCCGCGTTGATACGCGTGATCCACAGTGCGCGGAACACACGCTTCTTGTTGCGGCGATCGCGGTACGCGTACTGGCCAGCGCGCATCACCGCCTGCTTGGCGATGCGGTAGACGTTATTGCGGCGGCCGCGATAACCCTTGGCCAGGTTGATGATCTTCTTGTGACGGGCCCGTGCGGTTACCCCACGTTTGACTCGAGGCATGTTTCTCTCCTTGGAGTATCAGTTGAGGGGTTACGCGAACGGGAGCATCGCGCGGACGGAGTTCAGATCGGAATCATGAACTGCCGTTGCGCCGCGCAGGTGACGCTTGTTCTTCGTGGTTTTCTTGGTCAGGATGTGGCGCTTGAAGGCTTGACCGCGCTTGACGGTACCGCCCGGACGCACCACGAAGCGCTTTGCAGCGCTCTTCTTGGTCTTCATCTTAGGCATGACGAACAACTCCAGTTTATTAGATGGCGATGGGTGTGCGGTTGGCTTGCGCCCTTGATCCGCCCTTCGAAACCCAGTCCACTTGTGTACGGCGAACCGCTTGCGCAGCCACCGTCATCGTTGGCGCGCCGCCCTGACCGGGCGACGCGCCGAACCACTTCCGAACCTGCGCGACAAGCGCGCGGGCCCGTTACTTCTTCTTCTTCGGCGAGAGCACCATGATCATCTGGCGCCCTTCCATCTTCGGCATCTGCTCAACCTGGCCGACTTCCTCGAGATCGGTGCGCAGACGTTCGAGCATCCGCATGCCGATTTCCTGGTGAGCCATTTCGCGGCCGCGGAAACGCAACGTGATCTTCGTCTTGTCGCCCTCTTCCAGGAAGCGCACGAGGTTACGCAGCTTGACGTTGTAATCCCCGTCATCAGTACCCGGGCGGAACTTGACTTCCTTGACCTGGATGACCTTCTGCTTCAGCTTCGCTTCGTGCTGCTTCTTGGACTCCTGGTACTTGAACTTGCCGTAATCCATCAGACGGCACACCGGCGGAACCGCTTGCGGCGCGATTTCCACCAGGTCAACATCCAGTTCTTCCGATTTACGGAAAGCATCAGCGAGCTTTACGATACCGAGCGGTTCGTTCTCGATTCCGACCAGACGCACTTCCGGCGCAGTGATTTCACCGTTGATGCGATGCGACGACTTATCAGTAGCGATGTTACGTTTCCTCTAAAAATTAAAAAAACGAGCCGCGCTGCCAGGGCGGTTACTTGAACGAACGCAGGTCTTCCTGCAGACGCTCAACGAAGGCTTCGACCGGCATCACGCCAAGATCGACGCCGCCACGGGCACGCACGGCTACCGTTTGTGCATCACGCTCCTTGTCGCCCACGACGAGCAGATAAGGCACCTTTTCCAGCGTGTGCTCGCGTATTTTATAGCTAATCTTCTCGTTGCGCAAATCGGCCGTCACTCTAACCCCTTGTTTTTGCAACGTTTGGGCCAGAGACTGCGCATATTCGGCCTGACTTTCGGCGATATTGAGCACAACTGCCTGGATCGGCGCGAGCCAGACCGGCATTGCACCAGCGTGGTGCTCGATCAGAATGCCGAGGAAACGCTCCATCGAACCGACGATCGCCCGGTGCAGCATGACCGGCCGACGGCGGCTGCTGTCATCCGCGACATACTCGGCGCCGAGGCGCTCCGGCAGCATCATGTCGAGCTGCAGCGTGCCGCACTGCCACGAACGGCCGAGCGCATCCTTGATGTGGTACTCGATCTTCGGGCCATAGAACGCACCTTCGCCCGGCAGCTCTTCCCACGTGAGGCCGCATGCGGTCAGCGCATCGCGCAGACCCTGCTCAGCACGATCCCACGTTTCGTCGGAACCCATGCGCTGCTCCGGACGCAGCGACAGCTTGATGTCGATGTGCTCGAAGCCGAAGTCCTGGTACACACTCATCGCGAGCCGGTTGAACGCGATCGACTCGGAAATGATCTGGTCTTCCGTACAGAAGATGTGCGCATCGTCCTGCACGAAGCCGCGCACGCGCATCAGGCCATGCAACGCACCCGATGCCTCGTTGCGGTGGCACGAGCCGAATTCCGCGTAGCGCAGCGGCAGGTCGCGGTACGAACGCAGGCCGTGCTTGAACACCTGCACGTGGCCCGGACAGTTCATCGGCTTGATCGCGTAGTCGCGCTTCTCCGACTCCGTCGTGAACATGTTCTCGCGGTAGTTCTGCCAGTGGCCCGACGCTTCCCACAGCGAGCGGTCCATGATCATCGGCGTCTTGATCTCGAGGTAGCCGGCTTCGTTCACGCGGCGGCGCATGTACTGCTCGACCTGCTGCCACAGCGCCCAACCCTTCGGATGCCAGAACACCATGCCCGGCGACTCTTCCTGCATGTGGAACAGGTCGAGCTGCTTGCCGAGCTTGCGGTGGTCGCGCTTTTCCGCTTCCTCGAGCATGTGCAGATATTGATCCTGGTCTTCCTTCTTCGTCCAGGCCGTGCCGTAGATGCGCTGCAGCTGCTCGTTCTTCGAGTCGCCGCGCCAGTACGCGCCCGCGACCTTCATCAGCTTGAAGACCTTCAGCTTGCCCGTCGACGGCACGTGCGGGCCGCGACACAGGTCCGTGAAGCCGCCGTGCGAATAGAGCTTGATCTCGTCGCTTTGCGGAATCGACTCGATGATCTCGGCCTTGTACTTCTCGCCGATGCTGCGGAAGTATCCGGCCGCCTCGTCGCGCGACACGACGCGGCGTGACACGGGCTCGTCCTTCTTCGCGATGTCCTGCATGCGCTTTTCGATCTTTTCCAGATCTTCCGGCGTAAACGGGCGGTGATACGAGAAGTCGTAATAGAAGCCGTTGTCGATCACCGGCCCGATCGTCACCTGCGCGTCCGGATACAGCTCCTTGACTGCGTAGGCGAGCAAGTGGGCCGTCGAGTGACGGATGATGTCGAGACCGTCGGCGTCCTTGTCCGTGACGATCGCGAGCGACGCGTCGCGGTCGATCACCGCGGACGTATCCACGAGTTCGCCGTCGAGCTTGCCGCCGAGCGCAGCCTTTGCGAGACCGGGACCGATCGAGGCCGCCACTTCGGCGACTGTCACCGGATGCTCGTATTGTCGAACTGAGCCATCAGGCAAGCGTATCGAAACCATAGCAATCTCCGTGATGCCGACAGTGGGCGGCAGACCAAGCACGCGATGAAAGTCACGCGCGAAAATTTCGCGACAAAAAAAATGCGGCCCCGCTTTCGAGGGGCCGCATTCGATACTTCACTTAAACTGAAAGGGCGAAAACGTTCCTCGACTAGCGTCGCTCCGAAGTGGTTTCGGTCAACGTTCGCGGTGTCATAACCGTATTCGCCTTGTTCGCGTTAAGTTTTTACTGCTCCGAACACCCGGAAAACCGGATGCTCCTGTTCGTTGGTAGGCTCGATTGGACTCGAACCAACGACCCCCACCATGTCAAGGTGGTGCTCTAACCAGCTGAGCTACGAGCCTGAAGAAGCTGAAATTATAAGGAGCTGATTTTCAGTTGGCAAGAGTTTTTATGCACTTGCAGCAAAATCATTTCGGACCAGATCAACCCCTCACGCTTTCCGCGCGGCCCGCACGACGCCCGGCACCTCGCCAAGCAGCGTGCACGCACGCTGCACCTGCGCCGAATTCGAAATCTCCACCGTGAACTGCATGAATGCTGCATGGCGGCGGCTCTGCGTCTTCACGCCGACGACATTGAGCTTTTCGCGCGCAAACACTTCCGAGATGTCGCGCAGCAGCCCCTGCCGGTCGGTCGCCTCGATCATCAGGTCGACCGGGTACACCGACGCGCCACGACCGCCCAGCACGTCGGCAGACCACGTGGTCTGCAGCACGCGCTCGGGCGCGCGCTCGGCCATCCGGCGGAACGTCTCGCAATCGCTGCGATGGATCGACATGCCCTTGCCGCGCGTGACGAAGCCACTGATCGGATCCGGCGGCGCAGGCCGGCAGCAACGCGCGAGCTGCGTCAACAGCGCGTCGACGCCGACCACCAGCACGCCGGTCGACGCGCCGTGTGCGACGCTCGCGCCGCTGCTGCGCTTCTCGAAGTCGGCGGGCGCCTCGGGGGCAGGCTCGGGCGGCGGCGCATCGGACAACGCATGTTCGACGTTGCGCAGGCTGAACTCTTCCTTGCCGACGACCGAGAACAGCTCGTCGGGCGTCTTGAAGCCGAGCTTCGCTGCCAGGTTGTCGAGATTGACCGACGTCTTGCCTTCGCGCTGCAACGTCTTTTCGACGAGCATGCGGCCATGCGCGATGTTCTCTTCGTGCTCGATCGAATTGAACCACGCGCGCACCTTCTGGCGCGCACGCGGGCTTTTCAGGTAGCCGAGCTGCGGATTCAGCCAGTCGCGCGACGGCCCGCCCTCCTTCACTGCGACGATCTCGACCGTCTGGCCGTTCGCGAGCGACGTATTGAGCGGCACCATCGCGCCGTCGACGCGCGCGCCGCGGCAACGGTGGCCCAGCTCGCTGTGCAGGTGATACGCGAAATCCACCGGTGTTGCGCCCTGCGGCAGCGCGATCACGCGCGCCTGCGGCGTCAGCACGTAGATGTGATCGTCGTCGAGCGACGTCTCGCGCAACTGCGCCCATGCCTTGCCGCCCGCGCCGCCGGTGCCGCCGGTGCCGTCCTCGACGTCGTCCTTCCACGCGAGCAGCTGGCGCAGCCACGCGATCTTCTCGTCGTACTTGTCGCTCGCGGAGAACTGGCCGCCGTAGCCGCGTGCGCCCGCTTCCTTGTAGCGCCAGTGCGCGGCCACGCCGTACTCCGCGAAGTTGTGCATTTCCTGGGTGCGGATCTGCACTTCGAACGCGCGCCCGTCGTCGCCGATCACGACCGTGTGCAGCGACTTGTAGCCGTTCGGCTTCGGCCGCGAAATGTAGTCGTCGAACTCCTTCGGCACCGGCTGCCACAGGTGATGCACGATGCCGAGCACCGTGTAGCAATCCTTGATGTCAGGCACGATCACGCGGAACGCGCGCACGTCGTACAGCTCGGCGAAGTCGAGCTCCTTGCCGCGCATCTTGCGCCAGATGCTGTAGATGTGCTTCGGCCGGCCGCTCACCTCCGCCTGGATGTGCGCGGCCGCCAGTTCGCGCTGCAGGCGCCCGATCGCCTCCGCGACATACGCCTCGCGCTCGATGCGCTTCTCGTCGAGCAGCTTCGCGATCCGCTTGTACGTGACCGGATCCTCGAAGCGGAACGCCAGATCCTCCAGCTCCCACTTCAGTTGCCAGATGCCGAGACGGTTCGCGAGCGGCGCGTAGATCTCGAGCGTCTCGCGCGCGACGTCCGGCGGCGGATCGACCTTCGCCGCCGCGTAATAACGCAGCGACTGCAGTCGCGACGCGAGCCGGATCAGCACCACGCGGATGTCCTGCGCGAACGCGAGCAGCATCTTGCGCAGCGCTTCGATCTGCGCACGGCGCGCGGCCGCGGCGTCGCGCCCCATGTCGGCACCCGCATTTTGCGCGGCGCGCAGGCTGACCGTGCCGAGCCGCAACAACTTGCGCACGTCGGATACGAGGCGCGCGACCTCGTCGCCGAAGCGCTCGGCGAGCTCGCGCTCCGGATCGCTCAGGTGCGGCGTCAGCGCGAACAGCGCCGCGGCGTGCACGGCAGGCGGATCGACGTTCAACCGGCCCATGATCGCTGCCGTGCCGGCCGCGTGATCGGCAAGCAACTCGCCCGACGACAGACGCACGTCGCCCGCGTGCTCGCGCACGAACGCGAGCACGTCGTCGAACGACGGCGCGGCGCTGGCGGAAACGGATTCGACGGTCATCTTGCGGCCTGACGGAAAGCGGTCATCGCGATACGACGCTCAGCTCCGCTGCGCCGCGACGACGACGATCTCGACGAGCAGCGCGGGATCCGCGAGCTTCGCCTCGACGGTGGCGCGCGGCGGCGTGTTGCCTTGCGCAACCCACTCGTCCCACGCTTCGTTCATGCCGGCGAAATTGACCATGTCGGAGATGTAGATCTGCACCGACAGCAGATGCGCCTTGTCGCTGTTCGCTTCCGCGAGCAGGCGGTCGATGTGGCCGAGCACTTCGCGCGTCTGGCCCACGATGTCCTGCGTGGTGTCTTCGGCAATCTGGCCGGCGAGGTACACGGTACCGTTGTGGATCGCGGTTTCGGAAAGACGTGCGCCGACGTGGTGACGAGTAACTGCCATGGAATGTTCCGGTTGTATGAATGGGTGAAGCGTTCGGCAGCCACGCGGTCCGCGCGACGCCGAACCACATATTATGACGCGTATGCGCCCTCTCCGAGGAAAAACCCGCGCGCGAGCGCGATCTGGTCGGCGCTCATGAACGCGGGCGCATGGCCCGCGCCGTCAATTTCCGCTTGCGACACATGCCGGCCACGCCGCAGCATTTCGGCGACGGTCTCGCGCGACAGCAGATCGGATGACGCACCGCGCACGACGAGCAGCGTCGCGGCCGTTGTCTCGATTGCATGCCACAGCGCGGCCTCGCCGAGCGCCGCGAGTTCGGGTGTCGTCGCCTTGAACGGCTCCGCAATCCGCGGGTCGTAGCGCATCGTCCAGCTGCCGTCCGGCAGCGCGCGCAGCAGCGGCGCATTGATCTCGCGCCACTCGTCGTCCGACAGCGCGCCGAACGGCAGCGACAGCGATGTCAGGTAGTCGATGCCCTCCTGCTCGGTCGCAAAGCGCGGCTGCACGCCGAGATATTCGCCGATTCGCGTGAGCGAGTCCGGCTCGATGCGCGGCCCGACGTCGTTGACGATCATCCGCCGCACCGGCGAGCCCGGCAGCCCCGCGAGCGCCAGACCGATCAGGCCGCCCATCGACGTGCCGAACCAGTCGACCGTTTCGACGTCGAGGCGCGCGATCAGCGTCACCATGTCGGCGACGTACTGCGGGATCGCATAGTGCCTCGGATCCGCGAGCCAGCCCGACTGGCCGCGCCCCACGACATCGGGGCATACGACGCGATACGTATCGGACAGCGCCGCGGCGAGCCGATCGAAATCGCGTCCGGAGCGCGTCAGTCCGTGCACGCAGACGAGCACGCGCGGATTGGCGGGGTCGCCCCATTCGGTGTAGGCGACATGGTGAAGGCCGGCCACGCTCGCGCACTGCACGCGCCGCTGGCGGGGAACGAGGTGATTCGCTGAGGTTGTTGGCATCGGTGGCATCCTGTCGAACGGGTGCTGCGCGGCGGCGCAAGCAGCGCGCCACCCGATGCGGTCGATTGTAAACCGCTTCCGCTCAAGGGGACGCACCGCCGGGCCAGGAGCTGCCACGGAGCGCGTGGACGTGCGTCACGTGTGCCCGGACAGCGCATCAGCCTTCGCCCCAGCACCACTCGGCCTGCAACCGCTCCCGCACGAAATCGACGAACGCGCGCACGCGCAACGCAAGATGCCGCCCGCCCGGATACACGGCGTGCAACGGCGCGGCCGGCGCCGCATACGCAGGCAGTACGCGGACGAGCCGGCCCGCCTCGAGATCCGGACCGACGTCCCAGATCGACTTCAGCGCGATACCTGCGCCCGACAGCGCCAGCGTGCGCGCCGCGCCGCCGTCGTTCGTCAACAGCGTCGCCGTCACCTCGACCTCGACCGCGCCGCGGTCGCCATTGAACCGCCACTTGGCGCGCGCCTGCTCGCCCATCACGATGCAGCGATGCTGGCACAGTTCGCCCGGATGCGCCGGTTCGCCATGCTCGCCAATGTACGCAGGCGCTGCGCACAGCACGCGGCGGTTCGGCGCGAGCTCGCGCGCGATCATCGACGAATCGGCCAGGCTGCCGATCCGTACGGCGACGTCGATTTCGTGCGCGAGCAGGTCGATGACAGAATCGGTCAGCATCAGCTGCACCGTCACCTGCGGATGCAGCCGCTGAAATTCGGCGACGAGCGGCGCAAGCCGCAGGCGGCCGAGCTCGCCCGGCGCCGTCACGCGAAGCACGCCGCTCACCGTGCCGCGCCGATCCCGCATCAGCGCTTCGGTCTCGTCGATTTCGGCCAGGATACGCAGCACCTGCGCGTGGAACTGCTCGCCTTCGTCGGTCAGCGTCTGCTGCCGCGTCGTCCGGTGCAGCAAGCGCACGCCGAGCCGCGATTCAAGATGCGCGAGCCGCTTGCTGACCACCGACAGCGACAGGTCGAGTTCTCGCGCGGCCGCCGACAGGCTGCCTGCCGAGACGATGCGCGCGAAGGTTTCGAGCGCCGGCAGGTCGTCGATCAGCACCACGGCTCCTGCGCTGCGCCATCCTTTCCAATTTTCGAATATTCCATTCGCGATCAGCCCGTATTTGCATCAAAAACGGAAACTTACCATGGACATCACGCGTTGACCCGACGCCACTTCACGAACAGGAGAATCCGATGTCCGCCCTTTTCCGCCCGGCCGGCCGCCTGACCGGCCGCCTGCTCGCCGCCGCGCTGGTCGCGGCCGTTCTGCCGCCCATGGCCGCACAAGCCGACGAACTCGTCACGCCGCGCGACCTGACGGTCGCCGCCGGCCTGCCCGCCACGCAGGCGCGCGTGCAGATCCTCGCCGCGCGCCGCTACGGCACGTTCTGGGACACCGGCGACGCGGCGCTCGCCCGCGCGGCGCTCGCGCCCGACTTCACCGACCGTACGCTGCCCGCCGGACGCGCGCAGGGGCTGCCGGGCCCGATCGCCGCCTCCAGCACGATGCGTGCGGCGGTGCCGGACCTGCGTTGCGAGATCGAGCAGATGATCGTGGCCGGCGATCGCGTCGTCGTTCACCTGCACTTTCGCGGACACTTCACCGGAACCTTCAACGGCACCGCCGGGCACGGCCAGCCGGTCGACTTCATCGCGACGGACATCTACCGGATCTCGGACGGCCGCATCGCCGACAACTGGCACATCGAGGACAACCTGACGCTGATGCGCCAGCTTGGCCTCTCCAACTGAGGGTGCCGCGATGACGACCATCGATCCCTCGATGCACCCCGGACGACGCACGTTTCTCGCGCAGGCAGGCGCCGGCGCGGGGCTGGCCGCCGGCCTCGCGCTCGGCGCGGCCGCCACGCCGGCCGGCGCCGCAACCGCCCGCACGGCGCCGTCCACCCCGCACGGCGCCGGACCGTTCTGGCCCGACACCATCCGCCTCGTGATCTCGATCTCGATGCAGTTCGAAGCGGGCGGCCAGCCGCCCAAGGGTGCGGACAGCCCGTTTCCGCCCGTCGCGTTCCCGCCGTCCGTGCCCGCCGATCTCGCGTCCGGCACCTGGTTCGCGTACGGCTACCGCGAAGGCATCCCGCGCCTGCTCGACCTGTGGGACCGGCACGACGTCAAGGTCACGTCGCACATGATCGGCGAAGCGGCGCGGCATCGCCCCGAGCTGGCGCGCGAGATCGTCGCGCGCGGTCACGAGGCCTCGGCGCACGGGCCGAGCTGGCGCTCGCAATTCGCGATGAGCCGCGACGACGAGCGGCGCTTCCTGCTCGACGCCCGCGACATGGTGGAAGCCGCGACCGGCCAGCGGCCGATCGGCTACAACTGCAACTGGCTGCGGCGCGGCCCGAACACGCTGTCGCTGCTGCAGGAACTCGGCTACGTCTATCACATCGATGACGTCAGCCGCGACGAGCCGTTCATCGAGGCGGTCGACGGACGCGACTTCGTAGTCGTGCCGTACACGCTGCGCAACAACGACATCCTGCTGATCGAGGGCCGCAATTATTCGCCGTCGATGTTTCTCGAACAGATCAAGCTCGATTTCGACCAGCTGTACGCGGAAGCCGGACAACGGCGCAGGCTGATGTCGATCAGCGCGCACGACCGGATCAGCGGCACGCCGCAGATGGTGCGCGCGTGGGACACGTTCCTGCGCTACGCCCGGTCGCATCCGGGCGTAGCCTTCATGCGCAAGAACGACATCGCGCGCTACGCGCTGAGCAGCCCGTCGACGCTGCGCGAAACCGAAACGATCTGAGTGAACGCACCCACTCATGTGCTCCCCTCATCCGAACCGACCATCATGAACGACTCACTCAACGGCAGGAAAGTCCTCGTCGTCGGCGGCAGCTCCGGCATCGGCGCTGCCGCCGCGCAAGCCTTCGCGCAACGCGGCGCGACCGTGACAATCGCGTCGCGCGACCCGCACAAGGCGACCGCCGTCGCGGCCTCACCCGACAGCCCGATACGCCGCGAAACGCTCGACGTCACCGATACCGCGGCCGTCGACGCGTTCTGCGCGCGGGCCGGCCAGTTCGAGCACGTCGTGATCTCCGCCGCCCGCACGGCCGCCGGCCCGGTACGGTCGCTGCCGTTCGACGACGCGCAAGCCGCGATGAACAGCAAGTTCTGGGGCGCGTATCGCATCGCACGCGCGATCGATATCGCGCCGGGCGGCTCGCTGACGTTCGTGTCGGGTTTCCTCAGCGCGAGGCCGAGCGCGTCCTCCGTGCTGCAAGGCGCGATCAACGCGGCGCTCGAAGCGCTCGCCCGCGGCCTCGCGCTCGAACTGGCGCCGGTGCGTGTGAATACCGTGTCGCCGGGCCTGATTGCGACGCCGATGTGGGACAAGCTCGCCCCCGACGCGCGCGACGCACTGTTCGCAAACGCCGCGCAACGCCTGCCCGCCCGCCGCGTCGGCCGGCCGGACGACGTCGCGAACGCGATCGTCTATCTGGCGACGACGCCCTACGCAACCGGCTCGACCGTGCTGGTCGACGGCGGCGGCACGATTGCGTGACGCGCGCCGTTGCCCGTGCCGCGGCCGCTCATTCCGTGCACCCGAAAGACAAGCGCCCCGCATTCCGTCTGGAATGCGGGGCGCCCAAGGGTGCGCCAGGCGCGCACAGGCTTATGGGATTGCGGCTTACGCGATCGCGCTTACATCGAGCGGCGCACCCGTCTTCGCCTGGATCTCGTCGACGGTCACACCGTCGGCGAGCTCGACGACCTTAAGGCCGGCCGGCGTCACTTCGATCACGCCGAGATCGGTGATGATCAGGTCGACCACGCCGACGCCCGTCAGCGGCAGGTTGCATTCGTCGAGGATCTTGTGCTGGTCGCCCTTCGCGACATGCTCCATCAGCACGACGACGCGCTTCACGCCTGCGACGAGGTCCATCGCGCCGCCCATCCCCTTGATCATCTTGCCGGGAATCATCCAGTTCGCGAGGTCGCCGCTCTTGCTGACCTGCATCGCGCCGAGGATCGCGAGGTTGATGTGGCCACCGCGAATCATCGCGAACGAGTCGGCCGACGAGAAGATCGACGAGCCCGGCAGCGTCGTGACGGTCTGCTTGCCTGCGTTGATCAGGTCGGCGTCGACTTCGTCTTCGGTCGGCGACGGGCCGATGCCGAGCAGGCCGTTCTCCGATTGCAGCCACACTTCGACGCCTTCCGGCACGTGGTTCGCGACGAGCGTCGGCAGGCCGATGCCGAGGTTCACGTAGAAGCCGTCCTGCAGTTCCTTCGCCGCGCGCGCGGCCATCTGGTCACGATTCCAAGCCATGTCAGTCTCCTTTCGCGCGCACGACGCGTTGTTCGATGCGTTTCTCGGGCGTCGCGTTCAGCACGATCCGCTGCACGAAAATCCCCGGCGTGTGGATCTGATCCGGATCGAGTTCGCCGTTCTCGACGATCTCCTCCACCTCGGCGACCGTGATCCGGCCCGCCATCGCGCACATTGGGTTGAAGTTGCGCGCGGTGCGACGAAAGATCAGGTTGCCCGACTTGTCGGCCTTCCATGCCTTCACGAGCGCGACATCGGCCGTCAGCGACGGTTCGAGCACGTAATGGCGGTCGCCGAACTGGCGCGTTTCCTTGCCTTCCGCGATCACGGTGCCGTAGCCCGTATTCGTGAAGAACGCGGGGATGCCCGCGCCGCCCGCGCGCAGCTTCTCGGCGAGCGTGCCCTGCGGCGTGAATTCCAGCTCGAGTTCGCCCGCCAGGTACTGGCGCTCGAACTCCTTGTTCTCGCCGACATACGACGAGATCATCTTCTTGATCTGGCGCGTTTCCAGCAACAGGCCGAGACCGAAGCCGTCGACACCCGCGTTGTTGCTGATGCAGGTGATGCCCTTGACGCCCGAATCGCGCAGCGCAGCGATCAGCGCCTCGGGAATGCCGCACAGGCCGAAGCCGCCCACCGCGAAGGTCTGCCCGTCACGGACGATCCCCTCCAGCGCGGCAGCCGCGCCTGGATAGACTTTGTTCATCAGTATGTCCCTTCCTCTATGGAAACCAGCGAATCTGGGTTCGCGCGCCGGCGTGGCTCGCGAGCCCGCCGCATCATTCTATGCACGGCGAGCGAAGCCTGCCGTGACGACGCGCTTCTTTTTATACCGCGGCAAGCGCCGCGAGATGCCTGAAAGGGTACGATGCAGCGCGGTTGCGGCACAATACGCAAAAATACATAAGCAATTGCACCGTCCACCCGCGTCCATGACCGCTCTCGATTACCAGACCGCCTTCCATCTCGCGCCGATCGGCCTCGTCATGTCGCGCGACCGCGTGATCGAGGATTGCAACGACGCGGTCGCGGCGATCTTCCGCTGCGCGCGGGCCGACCTGATCGGAAAGTCATACGAGGTGCTCTACCCGTCGCCGGACGAATTCCAGCGGATCGGCGAGCGCATTTCGCGGGGAATGGCCGCCAACGGCACCTATGCGGACGACCGGATCATGAAGCGCGCGGATGGCGAACTGTTCTGGTGCCATGTGACGGGCCGCGCGCTCGACCGCAGCGCGCCGCTCGCGGCCGGCGTCTGGACGTTCGAGGACCTGAGCGCGACGCGCCGGGTCGCGGTCGAGCTGACGCCGCGCGAGCGCGAAATCGCCGCACAGCTCGCGACCGGCAAGACGAGCAAGCAGATCGGCCGCGTGCTCGACATCAGCTCGCGCACGGTCGACATCTATCGCGCACGGCTGATGCGCAAATACGGGACGGGAAATACGGCCGAGCTGCTGCAGCGCCTGCTCGGGCAGTGAGCGGCGCGCAGGCGCGCCGGCTCTCGCGGCAATTCGCGCAACCGGCGGGCCGGAATGTCAGGCGAGTCAGCCGACCTTCGCTGCGAACGCGAGCTCGATCGTGTCACGCAGCATTTGCGGCATCGGCACCGACTTGCCGAGCGCGTAGTCGACCCATACGCAACGCGCCTGGCCGCGCGCGTACAGGTGGTTCGGGTCGTCCGCGCGGGTCAGCTCGAAACCCGTGTCGAAGCTGCTGCGCCCCGGCTTCGCGGCCGTCATCCTTGCGATCACGTCGCCCGGATAGTGCAGCTGCTTGAGGAACTCCATCGATGCGGTGACGATGACCGGCCCCTGCCCCTCGCCGTTTCCGCCTGCGATGCCAAGCTGCTCGAACCATGAAATCCGCGCCTGTTCCATGTAACGGAAATAGACCGTGTTGTTCACGTGTCCGAACGCGTCCATGTCGCCCCAGCGGATCGGCATCGACATCTCAAAAACGGGGGTGTAATCGCTCATTGCAGTCTTCTTCGTTACTCAGGGTCATCCAGTCAGGCGAGGCCGAAGCCGTCGTCCGCGGAGATAATCGAGCCATTGATGAACTGCGACTCGTCGGCCGCGAGCAGCAACAACAGCCCGTCGAGATCCTGCGGCTTGCCGACGCGCCGCCGCGGCAGCATCGATTGCAGCTTCTGGCCTTGCTCGGTTTCCCACAGGTAATGATTGATTTCGGTATCGATATAGCCCGGACAGATCGCATTGACGTTGATCCCGTGGCGCCCCCATTCGAGCGCCATCGCACGCGTCATGTGCACGACCGCGGCCTTGCTCATCGCGTAGAGGCCGATCTGCGAAAACACCCGCAGGCCGGCCACCGACGCGATGTTGATGATCCGGTACGGCGGCTTGCCGTTGCCGTTCGCGCGCATCATCATCCGCTTCGCGACTTCCTGCGCGACGAAAAATGCGCCGCGCGTGTTGGTGTCGAACACGAACTCGAAATCGCCGGGCGTCACGTCGACGAGCTTCTGCATCGTCGATACGCCGGAATTGTTCACGAGGATGTCGATGGTACCCGCTTCCGTCTCGGCGTGTGCGACCGCGGCCTTGATGCTCTGCACGTCGGTGACGTCGAGCGACACCACGTGCGCGGCACCGCCCGCCGCCTCGATCTCCGCGCGCAGTTCCTTGAGCCGTTCGACGCGGCGGCTCGCGAGCACGACCTTCGCGCCGGCCTGCGACAGCACCTGCGCAAAGCGCTGGCCGAGTCCGCTCGACGCGCCCGTCACCAGCGCGACCTTGCCTTCCAGATTGATCGACCGACCCATTGCACATCCCCTTTCGACGTTATGTCACCGCCCCGGAAAGCACGGCCCATGCGGCATAACCCTAGCACGAAAAATAGAACGGTCGTGCTAATCTATCCGCATTCTGTTGCGGCAAGCGTTTCGTTTCGCAGACAATACGCTCCCGAATAAAAGCATTCTAACGGTTAGAGGAACGCCAATGACCCCCGCAAGCCTCATCGAGCAATACGGTCCGCGCGAATCGATGGAATACGACGTCGTGATCGTCGGCGGCGGCCCTGCCGGGCTGTCCGCGGCGATCCGGCTCAAGCAGCTCGCCGCCGAGAAAGGCGCCGAGATCGGTGTGTGCGTGCTCGAGA
>NZ_QTQP01000061.1 GCF_003854275.1 Burkholderia sp. Bp8963 | reverse complement strand
ATTCATCATGCGTCAGCAGCCTATATGCCGGCTGCAACAAAGACCGAATGTATGGCTGCAATCGACTTTGTCTGTCAGTGCCTGAAGATCCGTCCTTGCAATAGGGAGGCGTCCATGTATGTGGAGATCGCCATGCAACTCGCTTCCTCTTTCCATTACAGCGCCCCGATACTTCGCGCGGATTGATTCGCGCAGCGCAACGTGCTGGCGCTGATGTTCATGACCTCCATTGCCAGATGCTGAACGATCTCGTCGAACGTGTACCCTTTCTGTTGCGCGCCGCTGATCTGAGACTGCATTGACTTCACCGCGTCGCGTACGGTGACACGATGCTCGTGCGCGGGCTTTTCCGGCAGTGCATCAAGGAGGCGTGCCGCCGCGTCCCATTGGGCTTGAGTAAAGAGTTTCACGGACCGGCTTGATTTGCCTCGACACATTACGTTGCTGTCATCTCACGGAGCGGAAATTTTTTGTGCCTTCGTGCGTGGGTAAGCGCACGTTCAAATGGTCGCGACCACGAAGCCGAGGTCGCACCGCCGATCATGCGATCGATCATGTTCCAAAGATAGCGAAGCACTTTGGAAATCGGACGTGCACGATCTTGTGGGCAACGATCGCTGGCTTTCCCTCGACCGATCCAACGGACGCGACTCTCCTTCGCTTCGACGTCGATACAGGCTCGTTTGATTTGCGCTCGCACCAATATGTTCATGCGCTCGGCAGAGCGTCCTTCTTGCGCAATAAGCAGCCAGCCTGCGCGCTGCGATTGCTCTCGGCGTTCGGCTTTCCTGCGACAATGGATCAACTGATTGCCACGAATTTGCACACACACCACGCGCTCTTTTTGTCGCACTCGCTCGTTTTGCTGTGCAGGTCGCGTGATTTTCCCGTGCGGGCCGACTCAGCTTTTTGCAGGCGACCTCCGTTTTTCCGTGCAGCACGATCCATCACGCCCGCGGGTTTAGCGAATGGCGAAAACAAAGACATGAGAATGATGAACTGCTGCAGGATAGGCTTGCGCCGGTTTTAGGCGCCATGCACTTCTCAGTGTCGTACATTAAAGGTCGAGCATTCGGAAGCCACTTCGTGACCAGTTGGACTTTGCTTGCTTCCCGGCGACGCCTCGAGTCAACAAAGATGGGCATCCCTCTCCTGACGACATATGTCAATGGTCAGCGGCATAAGGGAGATGGAATGAACACCTCCCCTCCCTTTGGGGAAGCTTCGACGCTCATTGCGGCGTTGGCGAATGTGCCCCGTCTTCACAACCCTCTACGAATCACCGCTCTGTTTCACGCGGCGCGCTGGTGTACCCATGGTGTCCATAAGCGCCAGCATCGCAAAGCGCTGGTCTGCATCAAGCGCCCTGTATCGAGCCAAAATCTGCTGTTCCTCAACGGTCGATGCAAGCGTCGCGACCTGCCCAGTCAGCAGGTAGTACACGTCCACGCCGGCAGATGCCAGTCCGACGAGGTAATCGGAATTCGGTCGGCGCGTCCCTCTCTCGTAATGAAATTGCGCTTGCTTATGAACCCCACCGAGTTCGGCAAACTCCGGCTGGGTCAAACGCATGCGCTTGCGCTCCTGCTTAAGGCGTGTCGGAAAATCATCCATTTGTCATGTTTTGTTTATTGACAATGGTACAAACGAGTACTAATCTCGTCATACCATTTGGCTTCTCGATGTTACCGCACGCGCTGCCGGCGGGGCACCACTATGCCCGACGCAGGCGAGCGGTAAATCGGTCCGGAGGAAACCATGGCCAACTACATACTCCGCGGTGCGCTCCCGATGCGGGCGCAGTTTCGCCATGCACACGCCGAAAGCCTCGCAAGCAGGTTGACCGAACACGTCGATGTCGACGTGTATTTTGCTACCGACGCCGTCGCGCATTGTCTTGTTATCTGCGTAACCGGTGCCCTATTGCCCAACGAATGGTTCGCGATCGAGAAGGTGCTTGCCGACTTTGCACATGAATGGGCAAGCGCCGCCGCGATTTTCACAAGAAACTGGGCCGGCGACGTATCGTTCCTGCCGCTTGGCCTTGAACGTCACATTGACCTCTCCCGAGATTCGAGCATCTGGACCCGCAGACCAGTTCGCAACGCCCAACCGATGCACGGCGACCTTTGACGTCTGCTCCGAATGCCAAGCACGGCAGCACGCCGTCGCGTGGCCGCTGACCGCCTGTCCCACGCCGGAGCATCCAGGTCAGCCGCTTGATTCGTCCGGCGCAACAGCAGCGGAGTGACAATCATGGAGATTGAAGATACCCTGGACAAGGGCGAATATGTATTGTGCGGCGCGATGCCAGTGGACGCGGATATCGAACCCGAACACCTCGAAAGCGTTCGCCGGCACCTCGGTGGCATTGCCGATGTCTACCTCGCGCACGACGAGGTGGCAAACGCTGTTGCGGTCCGTCTATCCGGAGCCGTTTCGCGTGACGACGCGAAAGCGATCGACCGGCGGATTCAGAAGTTCGCACATGATCATTGCAGCGCCGGCGCCATCCTGTGGCGCGCATGGAACAGCTCGTGGAAATGGTTTGTGGTTGGGCTGGACTGGCAAGCTCAATGCCTACTGAAGCTTGCCGCCGCTGAGGAGCAGTTTGAGCGCCTTGAGGAACGAGGCTTCGATTTTGTGTTCTGGGTCCACCTGGATCCGACCGGTGAAGGCCATAACAACACATCTGGCAATCTCGTTGGTCGCCTTTCGATCGAAGCAGAAAGGCTCGAGTGACTTCAGTTCGTTCGCCCATTCCCCAATCGTCCAGTAGGAGAACGTGAACGCGGGCGACCTGTAGCAGCCATTTGGTGAAGCCGCCGTTGCCGTGCAACACGCGCAGTTCCTCGCCAAGTCGCGGCACACGCAAGTACAACTCGGAGTGCCAGCGCCGGCAGGCATACTGCGCCAAGGCGCAAGCGAGCCATGACTTCCCCGCGCTGGTTGGGCCGCTGATGAGCAGGCTGTAGCCGGCTTCGACCCAGTCGCCAAGGGCCAGGCTCGTGAGCGAGCGCGGGTCCACGCCGCGACCGGAGCGGGTGTCGAGGTCCTCGATGGCTGCCTGCGGATACTTGAGGCGCGCCTGCTTGAGCAGCCGGGTCCGGCGCCGATCATCACGCCAACTGGCTTCCCGGTCGACCAGTAGCGACAGGCGTTCCTCGAAGCTCAAGCTGGCCGCGCCGGGCTGCGTCAACTGTTCTTCCAGTCCGTGTCCAGCTTCAGCGTGCGCAGCTGGGTCAGGGTCTGTTGCATCATCATCGCGGGCTCTCTTTATTGGTAGTTGCTGGGGCCGCGTACATGCGCGTGGCTCGGGCTGATCCAATCGGCAGGCGTTGTCGCCGCGGCGCGGTCGCGGTTGTTGACCAAGATGTCGCGCACGTGGCGGTAACGGTGCACGCCCAGTTCCAGCGCCAGCGCACAGGCTGCTTCGAGACGCTCGCGGCCATAGCGACGGGAGAGCGAGAGCAATCCGAGCCACGTCCGATAGCCGTGTTCCGGGTGGCGTTGCTCCTGCAGCAGCCGGGTGACGAGCGCGCCGGATCGCTCAGAGAATTTTCAGCGAAGCACAGCCTGCCCGAACGCATTGCCAACTCTGACGCATTGCCGAGGTGCGACTTAATGCGGTAGGGTGGGCGTCCGAACGAGGTCGATTCATGAATAAGCAGGAACTCATTGATGCTGTCGTGGCCGATACCGGTCTTAGCAAAGCCGCCACCGGCGAAGCCACCAGGCCGTGCTAGACGTCATCGCGCGCGCGGTCAGCGCGGGCGACAGCGTGCAGCTCGTCGGCTTTGGCTCGTTCTCGCAAGGACAACGTGCCGCTCGGACCGGCAGAAAGCCAACGCCGTTATGGGTGGCTTGTTCAGCGTTGCCTTAGCCGGAGTCTGCATGGAGTTACGTTATCTACGGGGCGGCACCACTTCGTCGCGCGCGCGACGACATGCGGCGTGACGCGCACGCCGCATGTTCGAACACACTCACCGTCGATCAGCGGCCGCCCGGCAGCGCGATGTCGATCAGCACCGGATCGTGATCGGACGAGCGGTATGCGTCGGGCGCGTAGTACGTTCGTTGCTGCTCCGCCGTCTTGTACGCGAGCGTGTACTGCAGCGCGACCGGCTCGTCCGCATTGATGTGCCATTCATGCACGGCCTTCACGTGCGACGCGAGCGGCAGCGACGCGAGCGCGTGATCGAGATAACCCGCTTCGCCGTTATAGACGTAGCTGTACGCGTTGGCGCCGATCCAGCGCGACACGAGGTTCCGGTAGCCGCGCGACTCGAGCGCGCGGATCGGATCCTCATGCGTGTAGCTGTTGAAATCACCGATCAGCAACACGCCCTGGCCCGCGACGCCGGTCGGCGTGCCGGCGAGCCAGTCGGCGAGCTTGGCCGCCGCGCGCGTGCGCGTCGGGTTCCAGCAGCCCTGGCCGTCACCCTGGTCGAGATCGTCGTTCGCCGCATCCGGGCAATTCTTCGATTTCAGGTGGTTGACCGCGACCGTCAGCGCCTGCTTGCCGCCGACGCGCCGGAACGATTGCGCGAGCGGCTGGCGGTTCTTGTCGTCGATCGCGAGCGTTGCCGCGCGGCCGACGGGTTCGACCTTGCGGCTGTCGTAGATCATCGCGACCGCGATCGCGTCGCCGCCGAGCCGCGGCGTGCCCGGATCGACGACGCGCCAGTGGCTGCCGAGCTTCGCCGCGAGCTGGCGCACCGCGCTCAGTTCGCCGTAGCCGTTG
This sequence comes from Burkholderia sp. Bp8963, assembly GCF_003854275.1. Classification (GTDB taxonomy): domain Bacteria; phylum Pseudomonadota; class Gammaproteobacteria; order Burkholderiales; family Burkholderiaceae; genus Burkholderia. The sequence goes on along the minus strand of NZ_QTQP01000061.1, from coordinate 34,597 downwards.
TTCTGGATTTCCATCAGGCCGATCACGTCGGCGTCGAGCGCCTTCAGCGCGCTGACGATCTTCGCATCCTGGCGGACGAACTCCTGATAGTTCTTCGCGCCGCGGTTGTTCGGATCGTCGAAGCCGCCGCCGAGGCCGTTGCCGTTGAAATAATTCAGGACATTGAACGAAGCGACCCGCAGGTTCGAATGCAGATCGCGCGCGGGCGCCCGGGTGCGCGGATTCGCGCGCGCATCGAACGCCGGCGCGGGCGCGCCGGGCACCGGCTGCAGGCGCCATGCGCCGTAGCGCACCTCGAGCACGCCTTCGACGTTGCTGACCGTGTAGCCCGCGCGCAGCGTGTTCGCGGCGGAAAGTTCCGGCGCCGGATACGGCACGGTCGCGGGGTTCTGCCTGTTCGAGCCGTCGTCGAGGATCAGCCGGTTGCGCGCGTTCGCGTCGATTTGGGTCTGCGCCTGCGCGGGCGGCACGACGCTCGTCGGTATGCGCAGACGGCCGTTGCTGAGCAGCACGCTGCCGTAGCGGCCGAGCTCGTAGTTGTCGGTCACGTTCAGCGTCTGCGGCAGGCGCACGAGCATGCCCTCATACGCGGCGAACGCATTCGGGCTGTCGACCGGCAGCGTGAGCATCGCGGGCGTGACCGACTGGCCGTTCGCGCAAACCGCGATGCCGCCTGACAGCGTGAGCTGTGTCTGCCCGTATTTCTCGTCGACCCTGCCCGTCACGTGCACGAGATCGCCCGCCTTCGCGCGCGCTTTCGGCGAATAGACGAACAGCCCCTCGGAGACGCCCGGCTGGTTGCGGCGCTGCGCATCGGCCTGCTGGACGAAGAAGCCGCCGAAGCCGTCGGTGCCGCCGAAATCGGCAGTGACGACAGCTTCGATCGACACGTTCTGGCCAGCGAGCGGCGACGGCGCGCCCGGACCTTGAATCTCGGCGATCGGCGTCGCGCTGCCGCCGCAGGTCGCGCTGACGGGCGCGGCGGTGGCCGCGAACGCTGGCGCGGCGGCGAGGGCGGGCAGGAGCGACAAGGTAGCAAACAGCGGCATCGAGGGGCGCATGGCGGGGAATCCCGGTTGTGAGGGTGGCGAAAGCTTAGCGGCGCCAGATGACGGTTTTTTGTAAATAATTGACAGGCGTATGTAATTTTATTTTCATGGATGAACCGCCGTGTGGCGGCTGCTCCGGCATGCATTTCCGAAACCGTGTCGCGTGAAGTGCGTTTCAGTTCTGAAACATTCGCCGTCTCCTGCCGCGCACGCCGCTTGCGCGCTCATCACGGAGGCCCGCCAGGCTTGGCGTTGCGCCCGATGGTGCGTTCCTTGCGTATCTCTGGGTGCCGCCAGCAGGAACGTCGACGAAGTCAGATCGATAATCACGCACCGGCGGTCAGGGAGCATTTCAATCGGGGACACGAGAATGAAAAGAGATCACATCGCAACGCGCCGTGTTGCAAACATGAATCGCCGAAAATCTCGGGTCCTCAATTCACACCTGCACGAGGTGACTTGATCACGTTCGGCACCGAATCCCGTCCGGAAATCCGCGTCCACTTCATCGGACTTTCGCGCATGCATGGCGAATGAGGCCGACGGTCGAGTGCATTGTGACGACAGCGGCGAGCGACAGAAGCGAGCGTCGGCCTACGGACGGCCCTTCAAGCAATTTGATTTGTCATCCTGATTAATGAAGTGCGGGTCTTGCGTGTCGCGCGATGCATCGGCGAGTGACACGTTGACCGGAACCGGCTTCGACGCGCGGGCGGTGTGATTCAAAACCGAAACCTGATGCGCCGACCGAACGGACGCACCTTGAACGACTTCGGGAATCCGGGCAGCCGGAACGAGCAGGGAGGACAAGCAGCGTGCAGCGCCGCGAATGACACAAGAGGATTGGCGTCGGCCGGGGATCATCCGTCGGGCAAGGCTTCGCGGATGTAACGACGCCAGGTTTCCAGTTGATCCACAACCCCGATGGATCAATTGTTCAAGCGCCCATCACCTTTTGGCGGATGGGCGCCTTTTTTTGCACGCGACGATTTGACGGCCGGCGCGGTCTTGCGGCTGTACGATCGCACCGTTGGTTCCGGTGGCTCGCGAGTCGCCAGCCTGATCGTTCCGGGTTTCGGTATCATGTGCTGGCATGCTGGCATGCTGGCATGCTGGCATGCTGGCATGCTGGCATGCTGGCATGCTGGCGGGCCTTGCGTATTCCAACCGCCGCCCACACCCGTTCATCGCGGGCCCGGTCTTTCCCGCCGGATCCGCCGTCGCCGTCATGACCGACTTCGCCGACTTCGCTTCAACCGACTCGTCTTCATCCGCCGTCGTCGACACCACAGCGCTCGATGCGCTGCATGCGTTCGTCGAGCGCCATCCGCGCCTGCTCGTGCTGACGGGCGCCGGCATCAGCACCGATTCCGGCATTCCCGGCTATCGCGATCGCAACGGTCAGTGGATGCGTTCGCCGCCGATCCAGCTTCACGAATTCCTGGGTTCCGACGCCGCACGCCGGCGCTACTGGGCACGCAGCATGATCGGCTGGCCCGTCGTCGGCCGTGCGCAGCCGAACCGTTCGCACGTCGCACTCGCGCAGCTTGGCGCGGCCGGGCGCATCGAACGTCTCGTCACGCAGAACGTCGACGGCCTCCATCAGCGCGCCGGCAGCGGCGACGTGATCGAACTGCACGGCGGCATCAACGGCGTCACGTGCCTCGATTGCGGCGCGCAGCACGCGCGGGCCGCGATCCAGGCCGTGCTCGAGGCGGAAAATCCCGAACTGCTCGGCGCGCAGGCGCAGCCAGCCGCCGATGGCGATGCGCATCTCGAATGGGAGGCGCTCGATACGTTCCGCATCCCGGCCTGTCCGGCTTGCGGCGGCCTGCTGAAGCCGGCCGTCGTGTTCTTCGGCGAAAACGTGCCGCGCGAGCGGGTTGCCGAGGCGGCGCGCGCGCTCGACGCGGCGGACGCGCTGCTGGTGGTCGGCTCGTCGCTGATGGTGTATTCGGGCTATCGCTTCTGCGTGTGGGCGCACGCGCAGAACAAGCCGGTCGCCGCGCTCAACCTCGGCCACACGCGCGCCGATCCGATGCTGACGCTGAAGGTCGAGGCGCGTTGCGCGCCCGCGCTCGATGCGCTGAATGCGCGGCTCGGCCTCGCCGATCTCGACACGGAGCATCGAGCATCATGACCGGCACGACTCCCGCCGATCCGTCGCTGCGGCTTTCGGCGCCCGCGGCCGAGCGCAACCGCGGGCCGATTCTCGACGTATTGCGCCGCGTGTTGCCGGCGAGCGGCGACGTGCTCGAGATCGCGAGCGGCACCGGCCAGCACGTCGTGCATTTCGCGGCGGGGCTGCCGGGCTTGCGCTGGCAGCCGAGCGACCCCGACGCGCAGGCACGGCAGTCGATCGCCGCGTGGATCGCGCATACGGGGGTGCCGAACGTGCGCGCGCCGCTCGCGTTCGACGTGCGCGACGCGGTGTGGCCGTTCGCGGCGCTCGACGCGATCGTCTGCATCAACATGATCCACATCTCGCCATGGGCATGCGCACAAGCGCTGTTCGCCGGCGCGTCGCGTGTGTTGCGGCCGGCCGGTGTGCTGATGCTGTACGGACCGTATCGCCGCGAAGGCCGGCACACCGCGCCGTCGAACGAAGCCTTCGACGCGCAGTTGAGGCTGCGCGATCCGTCATGGGGCGTGCGCGATCTCGAGGCCGTCGTCGCACTCGGGCTCGATTGCGGGCTCGACTGCATCGAGGTGGTCGAGATGCCCGCCAACAACCTGAGCATCGTGTTCCGGCGCCTGCCGCACACGGAACAATGACGCGCCGCGCGCATCGCGGCCGGGTTTCCCTTATCCTTTCGCCTGTGCGCGCGACCCGCTCGGGTCGCGCCCTGTTTTTTCCGGAGAATTGACTAATGGGCAAACAAGCAATCGGTGTGATCGGCCTCGCGGTAATGGGCCGCAACCTCGCTCTCAATATCGAAAGCCGCGGCTATGCGGTGTCGGTATACAACCGCAGCCGCGAGAAAACCGACGAATTGATCGCCGAATTCCCCGGCCGCAACCTGGTGCCGACCTATACGCTCGAGGAATTCGTCGGGTCGCTCGAAACGCCGCGCCGGATCCTGATGATGGTGAAGGCCGGCACTGCGACCGACGCGACGATCGCCGCACTCAAGCCGCTGCTCGAGAAGGGCGACGTGCTGATCGACGGCGGCAACACGCATTTCACGGATACGATCCGCCGCAACCAGGAACTCGCGCAGTCGGGCCTGCATTTCATCGGCACCGGCGTGTCGGGCGGCGAGGAGGGCGCGCTGCGCGGCCCGTCGATCATGCCCGGCGGCCAGCGCGACGCGTACGACCTCGTCGAGCCGATCCTCAAGCAGATCGCCGCGAAGGCGCCTTCGGACGGCGAGCCGTGCGTCGCCTACATGGGGCCGGACGGCGCGGGCCACTACGTGAAGATGGTCCACAACGGGATCGAGTACGGCGACATGCAGCTGATCGCCGAGAGCTATGCGGTGCTGAAGGGCGTCGCGGGCCTGACGAACGACGAACTGGGCGCCGTCTATACCGAGTGGAACCAGGGCGAGCTCGACAGCTACCTGATGGAGATCACGTCGAAGATCTTCGGCAAGAAGGACGACGAAACCGGCAAGCATCTGGTCGACGTGATCCTCGATCGCGCGGCGCAGAAGGGCACCGGCAAGTGGACGAGCCAGAACGCGCTGGATCTCGGCGTGCCGCTGCCGCTGATCACCGAGTCGGTGTTCGCGCGCGTGCTGTCGTCGCTGAAGACGGAGCGCGTGGCGGCCAGCAAGGTGCTGTCGGGCCCGTCCGCGACGCCGCTGCAAGGCGATCGCGCAGCGTTCGTCGAGGCCGTGCGTCGTGCGCTGTACCTGAGCAAGGTGATCTCGTACGCGCAGGGCTTCGCGCAGCTGCGCACCGCGTCCGAGGAATATGGCTGGAACCTCGATCTGGGCACGATCGCGAAAATCTTCCGCGCAGGCTGCATCATTCGTGCGCGCTTCCTGCAGAAGATTACGGATGCATACGCGAAGGATCCGGCGCTCGCGAACCTGCTGCTCGACCCGTATTTCCAGGACATCGCCGCGAATTACCAGGCTTCGCTGCGCGAGGTCGTGATCGCGGCGGTGCAGGCTGGCGTGCCGGTGCCGGCATTCGCGTCGGCAGTTGCGTACTTCGACAGCTATCGTTCGGAACGGCTGCCGGCGAACCTTGTGCAGGCGCAGCGCGATTTCTTCGGCGCGCACACGTTCGAGCGTACCGACAAGCCGGGCAGCTTCCACGCGAACTGGTCGTAAGCCGCAAGCGGCAGCGGCAATTGTTGCGAAAATCTATGCTTTCGATAGGGTTTTTCGATACCGGATCCCGGAATTGTTAGCTCCGCCGAAACAGTGTTTTTGTCGTTTCATGGTTTTCCCTAAGTGATTGCGGGACTAGACTTCGTTCCATCGCTGCAGACATGGTGTGTGCGGCGGAGCAAAAAATCACGGAGGTAAGTCATGAAATCGCTGATCGCAACGTTCGCTGCTGCTGCCGTTCTCGCTGTTCCGGCCGTCTCGTTCGCCCAACAAAGCGGCACGGTCACCCGCGACCAGGTCAAGGCCGAGCTGGTCCAGCTTCAACAAGCCGGCTACAAGCTCGGCAGCGACCGCACCACCTATCCGGAAGGCCTCCTGGCCGCCGAAGCGCGCGTGCAACCGCAACAGAACGTCGCCACCGCCGATACGAGCGGTGTCGGCGCGCAACCGGCCGCCCAGCAGGAGTCCGGTGCACCGGCAGCGGCCACGAACGCCTGGCCGAACGGAATCAAGCGCGTCGCCGACGGCGCGCCGGTCTACAAGGGTCGTTGATCGAGGCGGCCGCGAGGCCGCAGCCGGCTGTCCGCCGGATTCGCTTCACCCGCCCGAGCTTGTTCATGCAGCCCATCGTTCCGCGATATGGAACGATGGGCTGTGTTCTTTTGTGGCCGGGAGGGAGCGGGTTGCGTCAATGCAGCGGCCGCTTGCCGCGGCCGATGTCCTTGAACAGCTTGTCGGCCGGCTCCAGCGCCATCAGCCAGGTTTCGTCGTAGCCGCTCAGCGTGTCGAGCGCGTCGCGCAAGCGCTCGATCGCCGCGACAGGCAGCTCGACGCTGCGGCGCGCACCGCCCGACAGATGCGTGACGCTGGCGAGCTGAACGAGCGCGTCCGCGGCCTCGGCGACGTCGCTCGCAAACATCAGGTGCCGGTTGAGCAATTCGACGAGCCCGCTCGAACCGGCGAAATCCTCGGCGTTGAGCTGGACGGATAGAAACATCGCATTGTTCATTGTCGGTCTCCTCGCGAAGGCGGATCGGGCAGCGTTTCAGTGAGTATAGGTGACGGGTCTCGACCGGGCGGCCGGGCGGCGGCAATGCCGCGCCGGCGCGGGCTCTGGCGCCGTCGCCGGTCGGCCGGCAGGCGCTGCGCATCTGCAGGACGCATCTGCAACACGCATCTGCAAGAATAGGGCGGCGGACAGGCGCTTGTCGTCGTCCGGACCGCCGCGGTGGTATCTTTGCCGGTCGGGATGGCGCGCAACGGGCCGGCGAGTCCGTGCGCGGCGCCCCGATGATCTGGAAACTGCCGGCCGCACGCGCGGTCGGATATCGATGGGTCCGGCCGTTGCGCCGGACATCGTGCGTCGCACGCCGGAGGGCGGCAGGCGGCGCATCGAGGCAAATCCGGGAGGTACCTTGAGAGAAATTATTCCCATCCGCGCTTCGCTGAAACGCCGGCTGCCGCAGGCGGCGCTGGCTGCAGCCGTGATCGCGCTGACCGGCTGTACGGCGACGTCGTGGACCGACTACTGGCAGCCGTACCGGCCGTCAACGCCCGCCGCGCCGGCGAGCACGTCCGGCGGTGTGCTGGCAGGCTACTACCGCGCGAATCCGGGCGACACGCTCGCGAGCATTGCGGGCGCATTCGGGCAGCGGCTGCAGGATGTCGCGAACTGGAACCACATGGCGACGACGAGCGCGGTCACGCCCGGCCAGGTGCTGCGCGTCGCGCCGCCGCCCGCCGTGACGTCGTTGACGCCGCAGCCGGCACCGAGCCAGGCGGGCGCGCTGGCGTGGCCCGCCACCGGTGTCGTGACGACGCCGTTCGCGACCGGGAGGACACGCGGGATCGTGATTGCCGCGTCCGGACCCGATCACACGGTGCGCGCCGCCGCGAATGGCCGGGTCGTCTATGCAGGGTCCGGCGTCCAGGCATACGGCCCGCTCGTGATCCTGAAACACGAGAACGGCCTGATCACGGCCTATGGCCACAACGGCAAGCTGCTCGTCAACGAAGGCGATGCCGTGCGCGCGGGCCAGCCGGTCGCCGAAATGGGCACCGATGCGAGCGGCCGGGCGACGTTCGAATTCGAAGTCCGGCAGAACGGCAAGGTGGTCGATCCGATGGGTTTCCTGCCGAGGAACGGCGGCTGACGCCACCCTGGCGTGTGCCCCGCAACGGGCGCGCACGCGGGCCGTTCAGTGTTCCTGCGTCGTCGCGTCGACCTGCCGCTGCCGGTTGCCGAGCCAGCGGATCGCCATCGCGAGCAGGGTCGAGCCGACCGCGATCAGTGAGCATTGCAGTGCAACGGGCAGATAGCCGTGCAGCCGCGGGTCGACGAACGGATACGGATACCAGTTTTCCCACGAGCCGCGTACGAGCGTGTACGCGAGATAGACGATCGGAAAGCCGAGCCACGCGGCCGCGCTCTGCCATGAAATCGGCGAGCGCGGCTCGACGTACAGCCAGTCGCCGAGCACGACGAGCGGCACGATCCGGTGCAGCACCCAGTTGTGGAGGGGCGGGGTGATGTGCCGCAGCGCGTCGAGACGGGCCAGCAGCAGTTCGTAGACGATTGCGGTGATCAGCATGTACAGCACGGCTGCACCGCGCATCGATTCGTAGCGCGGCGAGACCGGGGGGCGCGTGATGCGCCAGAGGCCTGCGCACAGCATGGTCGCGGCGTAGAGGCTGCTCAGCTGGGTGAAATAGCTCAGGTAGTTGCCGAGATGAAACGCCGGCATGCCCCAGCGGCCGGCGATGCCGTGCAGCGTCGTGGACAAGGCGAGCAGCGCGGCAATCAGCCGGTAGGCTGCAACGAAATACGCTTTGCCCATGATGCTGCACGACGTCGACGCTAAAGCTCCATCGTGCCACAGCCGTACTCGCGTGTGATGCGTTTCCGCGCATGTCGTCGCATGCCGTTGGGGCGTGACGGATTCTTCGGATATTTGACCGCGACGGACCATCCCGCGGCCCATGTCGCTACAATCGCTGCTGGCGCACCGGGCGCTGGCCAGCGCCCGCCGCAGCCGATTCCCCCATTACAAGACGAGACCGAGCATGAGAAACATCCTCGCCAAACAGGCGCGCTACAGCACACCCGCGATCTTCTTTCACTGGGCGATCTTCGTGCTCGTCGCGCTCGCCTATCTCGCGATCGAGGTCCGCGGGCCGAAAGGCAGCGACAGCCGCGTGTTCTGGATGAACGTGCACGTCACCGCGGGCACCTGCGTGCTGCTGCTGTCGGTGTTGCGGATCGTGTGGCGGGCGGTCAGCCGGGTGCCGGAGCCGGTGCCGCAGCCTGCGCTGCTGCAGTGGCTCGCGAAGCTCACGCACGTCGCGCTGTACGCGTTCATCATCGCGCAGCCGCTGCTCGGCATCCTGATGATCAACCTCGGCGGCAAGCCGGTATCGCTCGACTGGCTCGGCGTGTCGTTCACGCTGGTCGGGCCCGACAAGGCGCTGCGGCCGACCGTCAAGGATGCGCACGAGCTGATCGGCAACGCGTTCTATTTCGTGATCGGCCTGCACGCGCTGGCCGCGATCTATCACCATTACGTCCGACGCGACGGCATGATGCGCCGCATGTCGCTGTGATCTGCCGCGGCCGGATCGCCGCACGATGCCGCGGGCGCATGGTTGTGCAAACAACCATGCGCCCGCGGTGCATTTGGGGGGCTGTGTCGCACTGGCCATTGAGCTGAAGATTCTGTAACATTCGGGCTGTTTTACATTCCGCTTACTCTCGCCTGATCGACGCCGCACATGCCGAACCGACATCGCACCCTGACTGCCTGGCTGGGCATGCTCGCGATCTGGTTCGCGATCGTCGCGCCGCTGGCATCGCAGTGGCGCGTTGCGCAGTCTGCGCAGGCATTGGCGCCGGATGCGATCGTCTGCAGTGCAGAGCATGGCGCCCGTCGCTCGCCCGACGCAGGCGGCGCGCATCAACATGCACTGCATCTCGATGCGTGCGGCTATTGCAGTTTCTTCTCGCACAGCCCGGCGATCGGCGGTCCGTCCGTCGCGCCGGATCTCCCCGTCTTCCTTCCGGCTCCGTCCGCCGCTGCGCCCGTCGCGGTCGCGGCGAGCGTCGCCCGCTATCCGCGCGCGTATCCGCGCGCACCGCCCGAGAACGCCTGACGCGTTTTCTTCCGTTTCTCATTCCGCCGATATCCGTGCGATCCGTCGATCGCGTGGAGGGCGTTACTCGGGCTTTCGATCATGATCATTCTTCAATTGCGCGCGCAATCGGCGCTGCGCAATATTGGTTCGCGGCGTGCGCCGCTGTTGTTGAAACTCACGATGCCGGCGCTGGCCGCCGGCGCGATGACCGCGGCGTGCGCCGCAACCGGGGCCACAAGCGGGGCCACAACCGAGGCCACCACCGGGGCAACAAGCGGGGCAACAAGCGGGGCAACAAGCGGGGCCGCGCGTGCAGCCGACACGAACCCGGCCGCGCAGGCCGACGCGGCACCGATGCTGCCGCCGATCGAGGTCGTCGCGTCGCCGCTGACGACGCCGCTCGTCATCGTCACCAATCCGAAGACGCCGCGCCAGCCGCTGCCCGCCAGCGACGGCGCGGATTACCTGAAGACGATTCCGGGTTTCGCGTCGATCCGCAGCGGCGGTACGAACGGCGACGCGGTGCTGCGCGGGATGTTCGGCTCGCGGCTGAACATCCTCGCGAACGGGATGCCGACGCTCGGCGCGTGTCCGGGCCGGATGGACGCGCCGACGTCGTACATCGCGCCGGAAAGCTACGACAAGCTCACCGTCGTGAAGGGGCCGCAGACGGTGCTGTACGGCCCCGGCGCGTCGGCCGGCACGGTGCTGTTCGAGCGCACGACGCGGCGCTTCGACAAGCCCGGCATGCGTTTCGACGGCAGTCTCGTGGGCGGCTCGTTCGGCCGCAACGACCAGAACCTCGACGTGACGGCCGGCACGCCGGACGTGTACGGCCGCGTGACCGCGAATCACGCGCATTCGAACGACTACGAGGACGGCAACGGCCGCACGGTGCCGTCGCAGTGGGACAAGTGGAATGCGGACGCCGCGTTCGGCTGGACGCCCGACGCCCACACGCGCGTCGAGCTGACGGCGGGCGGCGGCGACGGTTATGCGCGCTACGCGGGCCGCGGGATGGACGGCGCGCATTTCCGCCGCGAGACGTTCGGCCTGTCGTTCGACAAGCAGCACATCGGCGACGTGCTCGATCGGGTCGAGGCGCGCGTGTACTACAACGAAGCCGATCACGTGATGGACAACTACACGTTGCGGCAGCCCGACCCGACGAGCAGCATGCCGATGCGGATGGCGTCGGAAGTACGGCGGCGCACGTTCGGCGCACGGGCCGCGGCGACGTTCCGTTTCGCCGACGATTTCAAGCTCGTCGCGGGCGTCGACGCGCAGTCGAACCAGCTCGATTCGCGCTCGGCGATGGGCCGCCAGAACTACGCGGACAAGCCATGGAACGCGCAGACGACGATGTGGAACACGGGCGCATTCGGCGAGCTGACCTGGAATGCGAGCGATGCGTCGCGCGTGATCGGCGGCGCGCGCGTCGACTATGCGAGCGCGCGCGACAAGCGGCCGACGACGGGCGGCATGATGGGCAAGCCGAACCCGACGTTCGACGACGACCGCTCCCGCGTGCTGCCGAGCGGCTTCATCCGCTACGAGCGGGATCTCGCGGCACTGCCGGTCACGTGGTACGCGGGGATCGGCCATGCGGAGCGCTTTCCCGACTACTGGGAGCTGTTCTCCGCGAAGCGCGGGCCGGACGGTGCGGTCAATGCGTTCTCGGCGATCAAGCCCGAGAAGACGACGCAGCTCGACATCGGCGCGCAGTACCGGAGCGACCGGCTCGACGCGTGGGTGTCGGCGTACGCGGGCTACGTACAGGACTTCATCCTGTTCAATTACTCGGCCGGCATGATGGGCACGACCACGCAGGCGACCAACGTCAATGCGCAGATCATGGGCGGCGAGGCGGGCGTCGCCTGGCGGCCGGTCGCGCCGTTGCGCGTCGAGACGTCGCTCGCGTATGCGTGGGGGCGCAACGTGGCGAGCGGCGATCCGCTGCCGCAGATGCCGCCGCTCGAGGCGCGCTTCGGGGTCGAGTACACGCGCGGCGCATGGTCGGCCGGCGGGCTGTGGCGGGTCGTTGCACCGCAGCGTCGCGTTGCGCTGAACGAGGGCAACGTCGTCGGCAAGGATTTCGGTCCGAGTGCGGGCTTCGGTGTGCTGTCGCTGCATGCGCAATACAACCTCAGCAAGACCGTGCAGCTGTCCGTCGGCATCGACAACCTGCTCGACAAGGCCTACACGGAGCATCTGAACCTCGCGGGCAACGCGGGCTTCGGCTACGCGGCCAACACGCCGGTGACCGAGCCGGGCCGCACCGCGTGGGTGCGGGTCAGCGCGAAGATGTAAGCGCCGCGCATGCTGCGTGTGCAGCGCAGCATGCGTTTGCGCGGGCGGCGCCCCGCCGGATCGGGCCGCCCGCGTCAACCGATTAGAGAACCGTATCTAGAGGGGGCGCAAACGTTGGCCAGTCGTGTTTCACTCCCGCAGTCGACGCATCGGCGCACTCGAGCGCGACTGCGGCGCCGACACGATCTCACTCGCACCAGCAGGACAAAACAACAGGAGAACATGCATGGCCAGATCGATGCGTTCGAGGGTGGTGGCAGGGGCAGTGGCATGCGCGATGAGCGCAGCGCCGTTCGCAGGGCTGACCGCGGCGATGACGGCAGCGACGACGCGCGCGGCGGCAGCGGCGACCGCGCCGGCAGACGATTATGCGGCGACGCAGTACCCGATCATTCTCGTGCACGGGCTGACGGGCACCGACCGGTACGCCGGCGTGCTCGAGTACTGGTACGGCATCCAGGAGGATCTGCAGCAGCGCGGCGCGACGGTCTACGTCGCGAACCTGTCGGGCTACCAGAGCGACGACGGCCCGAATGGCCGCGGCGAACAGTTGCTCGCGTACGTGAAGCAGGTGCTGGCCGCGACAGGCGCGACCAAGGTCAACCTGGTCGGCCACAGCCAGGGCGGGCTGACGTCGCGCTACGTTGCCGCCGTCGCGCCGGAGCTCGTCGCATCGGTGACGACGATCGGCACGCCGCACCGCGGCTCGGAATTCGCCGATTTCGTGCAGGGCGTGCTCGCCTATGACCCGACCGGTTTGTCGTCGTCGGTGATCGCGGCCTTCGTTAATGTGTTCGGCATCCTGACGAGCAGCACGCTCAATACCAACCAGGACGCGCTCGCCGCGCTGAAGACGCTGACCACGTCGCAGGCCGCGACATTCAACCAGAACTATCCGAGCGCGGGCCTCGGCGCGCCCGGCTCGTGCCAGACCGGTGCGGCGACGGAGACGGTCGGCGGCAACACGCATCTGCTGTATTCGTGGGCCGGCACCGCGATTCAGCCGACGATTTCGGCGTTCGGGGTCACGGGCGCGCAGGACGCGAGCACGATCCCTGTCGTCGATCCGGCGAATGCGCTCGATCCTTCGACGCTCGCGCTGCTCGGCAGCGGCACGGTGATGGTCAATCGCGGCGCGGGCCAGAACGACGGCGTCGTGTCGAAGTGCAGCGCGCTGTTCGGGCAGGTGCTGAGCACGAGCTACAAGTGGAACCACGTCGACGAGATCAACCAGCTGCTCGGCGTGCGCGGCGCATATGCGGAGGATCCGGTCGCGGTGATCCGCACGCATGCGAACCGGCTGAAACTCGCGGGCGTGTGATCGATGGCCGCACGCGAAGGACGCGCGCCGCTCGTGCGGCGCGTCGCAGCCTATGCGGCCGTGGGTGCGGTCGCGGCGATCGTGGCGATCGTGGCGGTTGGCCTCGCGCTGTGGCACGGTGTGGCCATGCCGCGCGGCCCGCACGCCGGGCATCTGGCCGGCGATGCGGCGACGGCCGGCGGCACGGCCGGCGCGATGCCGGCGGCGGTCGCGCCGGACGGCGCGAGCCTGCCGGCGTCGCTCGCCGGATCGAGCGCGCCGCGCCTGCCGCTCGATCCGGCCGGCCATCTCGCGAAAGTGCGCGCGGTGCGTGATTTCTTCGACTTCTGCCTGACCGCGCAGAGCGACCTGAGCGCGGCCGCGCTCGATGCGCTCGTCGAGCGCGAGATCGCCGCGCAGCTCGACGCCACGGTCGCGCAGGGGGAAGCGCTCGACGTCTGGCACCGCTACCGCGCTTATCTGGCCGCGCTCGCAAAGCTGCCGGATGCGGGCGGCGTGCCGAACAAGTTCGACGTCGGCGCGCTGCAGCTCGCGCTCGACCAGCGCGCGTCGATCGCGTACCGGACGCTCGGCGACTGGAGCGAACCGTTCTTCGGTGCGGAACAATGGCGTCAGCGCTACGATCTCGCGCGGCTGAAGATCACGCAGGACCGCACGTTGACCGACGCGCAGAAGGCCGAGCGGCTCGCGGCGCTCGACCAGCAGCTGCCGGCCGACGAGCGCGCCGGGCAGCAGCGCATCGCGCGGCAGCAGGCCGCGCTCGCGCAGATCGCGCAACTGCAGCAAGCGGGCGCGACGCCGGATGCGATGCGTGCGCAATTGACGCAGTCGCTCGGGCCGCAGGTTGCCGAGCGCGTCGCGCGCCTGCAGCAGGACGACGGCGTGTGGCAGAGCCGTTACGCGGACTATGCGGCGCAGCGCGCGCAGATCGATGCGGCAGGGTTGTCGCCGCAGGATCGCGACGCGCAGGTCGCGGCGCTGCGGCTGCGCCTGTTCACGAAGCCGGGCGAAGCGTTGCGCGCGGCGTCGCTCGATCGCGGCGCGGCGGCCGTGCCGTCGCGATAGAACGCGCGATCGCAACAGAACGCGCCGTGGCAACAGAACGCACCGTCGCAATCGAACGCCCGGCGGGCGCGGCAAACCGGCTCACGCCGCGCGCGTGACGCGCGTCGGCAGGTGTTGCTCGATCGTCATCGCGAGCGTATCGAACGCCGGGCCGATGACGTCGTGTGCAACGCACGCGTAGCCGAGCAGCAGGCCCGGACGCGCGGTGGCCGGGCTGCTGTAGTAGCCCGTCAGCGGCCGCACGATCACGCCGGCGTCGAATGCGCTCTGCGTGATCGCGCGATCGTCGCAGGATTCGGGCAGGCCGAGCACGAGATGCAGGCCCGCTTCGTCGCCCATCACCGGCAGCGCGTCGCCGAAGCGCGCATGAATCGCGTCGATCAGCAACTGCCGCCGCTCGCCGTACAGCGTGCGCATGCGCCGCACGTGCGAGGTCAGATAGCCGTCCATGATGAACTCGGCGAGCACCGCCTGCTGCATCAGCTGGCCTTCGCGATACAGCTCCGACAAACCGGTGCGGAACGTGTCGACGAGATGCTCGGGCACGACCATGTAGCCCATCCGCAAGCCTGGGAACAGCATCTTGCCGAGGCTGCCGACGTAGATCACGCGCCCGCCTTCGTCGAGCCCCTGCAGCGACGCGAGCGGCCGGCTGCCGTAGCGGAACTCGCTGTCGTAGTCGTCCTCGATGATCCAGCAGCGATGCTGCCGCGCATATTCGAGCAGCATGCGGCGCCGCGCGAGGCTCATCACCATCCCGAGCGGATACTGGTGCGATGGCGTGACGAGCACGAGCCGCGGCGGATGCTGCAGGTCGCTCGCGCGCGGGTCGAGCCCCTCCTGGTCGACGGGCACCGGCGTGAGCGTCAGCCCGGCCGCCTGCAGCACGCTGCGCGCGCCCCAGTAGCAGGGCTCTTCGACCCACGCGCGATCGCCGATGTCGGACAGCAGGCGCACCGCGAGATCGATCGACTGGTGGATGCCCGTCGTGATGATCACCTGGTCCGGCGAGCACTTCACCGAGCGCGCGACGCGCAGGTAATCGGCGAGCGCGCGCCGCAGCGGCCGGTAGCCGCCGCCCGGCGCATACGTCAGCAGCTCCGGGTTCGCTTCCTTCCACAACCGCGCCTGCAGGCGGCTCCACTGGCGGCTCGGGAATTCCGATACGTCCGGCACGCCCGGCATGAACGCGCCCCACTGGCGCCGCGACACGCCGGCGTGCTCGATCAGCTGCCGGCCGCGCATCGACAGGGCGGTCTGCGCGTCGTCGTGCTGCAGCGCCGCATCGCCGGCGGAAGGGGGCGGCAGTGCGCCGCCCGGCGCCCGCATCGCCGCGGCGTCCGGGCGCGTATCGGCAACATAGGTGCCGCTGCCGGTGGTCGTCAGCACGTAGCCTTCGGCGGTGAGCTGGTCGTACACGTGCAGCACGGTATTGCGCGCGATCGACAGGTCGGCGGCGAGCGTGCGCGAGCTGGGAAGTTTGGTTCCTGGCCCCAATTCCCCGGTCAGGATCGCTTGCTGCATCTGCTGCAGCAGCTGGCGATACATCGGCTCGGACGAGCCGCGGTCGAGGCGGGCGGAGAGCCAGTCGGCAAGGATCACGGTATCCAAAGTGGTTCCACCGGGAATATTGAAATGGTTCCCTATTGTAGAACCGTGCGCGCCGTATAGTCGTCTACAACTCAATGAGATCTGTCACAACGCAGGGGACAGCCACGATGAAGACCGATGAAGTGATCGTCAGTTTCCGCGGTGTGCGGAAGACCTACGACGGCGAAACGCTCGTCGTGAAGTCGCTCGACCTCGACATCTACCGGGGAGAATTCCTGACGCTGCTCGGGCCGTCCGGCTCCGGCAAGACGACCTGCCTGATGATGCTGGCCGGCTTCGAATTCCCGACGGGCGGCGAGATCCGGCTCGACGGCGAGCTGCTGAACCACGTGCCGCCGCACAAGCGCAACATCGGCATGGTGTTCCAGAACTATGCGCTGTTCCCGCACCTGACCGTCGAGCAGAACGTGGCGTATCCGCTGACGGTGCGCAAGCTGCCGGCCGGCGAGCGCGCCGAGCGTGTTGCGCATGCGCTGAAGATGGTGCAGATGGAGCGCTTTGCGAAGCGTTACCCGGCGCAACTGTCGGGCGGCCAGCAGCAGCGCATCGCACTGGCGCGCGCACTCGTGTTCGAGCCGAAGCTCGTGCTGATGGACGAGCCGCTCGGCGCGCTCGACAAGCAGCTGCGCGAACACATGCAGTACGAACTGAAGGCGCTGCACGAGAAGCTCGGCGTGACCTTCGTCTACGTGACGCACGACCAGGGCGAGGCGCTGACGATGTCGGACCGCGTCGCCGTGTTCGACAAGGGCATCGTGCAGCAGCTCGACACCGTCGATCGCCTGTACGAATCGCCGTGCAACGAATTCGTCGCGAACTTCATCGGCGACAGCAACCGGCTGCGCGGCACCGTCGCGCGCGTCGACGGCGAGTTCTGCGAATTCCATCTCGACGACGGCACGAAGCTCGTCGGCCGCAACATCGGCAACGCGGCGGCGGGCGCACCGGCGGTTGCGTGCATCCGTCCCGAGCGGATGAGCCTCATGCAGCACGACGGCAACGGCCACGCGAACGGCGCGGCTGCGAACCGGCTTGCCGGCGAGGCCCGCAGCCTGATCTATTTCGGCGATCACGTGCGCATGCGCTGCGCGCTGCCGGGGCAGGACGAATGCTTCGTCAAGGTGCCGCTCGGCACCGGCGCGCTCGACGCGTTTTCGCCCGGCGCGCCGGTCGGCCTCGCGTTCGCGCCGGAACATCTGCGCGTATTCGCGTAATCACCGCTTCACGCTTTTTCACAGCACGTCGTCCACAAGAACGGCTCACTTCCACCACGAGAGGAACCATCATGAATCGAGCAAGCTTCACGGCGCGCCGCACGGCGTTCGCACTGGCGCTGGCGGTGTTCGGCGCATCCGCTTCGGCGGCCGAGATCACCGTCGTCAACTTCGGCGGCGCGAACGGCGACGCGCAGAAGGTCGCGTTCAACCAGCCGTTCGAGAAGTCGACCGGCAACAAGGTCACCGCCGTCGAATACAACGGCGAGCAGGCGAAAGTGAAGGCGATGGTCGAGGCGAAGCACGTCAACTGGGACGTGGTCGAGGTCGAATCGGGCGACCTGAACCGCGGCTGCGACGAAGGGCTGTACGAGAAGCTCGACTGGGCGAAGATCGCGAAGAAGTCCGACCTGATTCCGGAATCGCCGCAGACCTGCGGCGTCGGCTTCTTCGTGTGGTCGACGGCGCTCGCGTACAACGCGGACAAGCTGAAGACTGCGCCGACGAGCTGGGCCGATTTCTGGGACGTGAAGAAATTCCCGGGCAAGCGCGGGATGCGCAAGGGCGCGCGCTACAACCTCGAGTTCGCGCTGATGGCCGACGGCGTCGCGCCGAAGGACGTCTACAAGGTGCTCGGCACGAAGGCCGGCCAGGACCGCGCGTTCAAGAAGCTCGACGAGCTGAAGCCGAACATCCAGTGGTGGGAAGCTGGCGCGCAGCCGCCGCAGTTCCTCGTCGCCGGCGACGTCGTGATGTCGACCGCGTACAACGGCCGCATCAGCGCCGCGCAGAAGGAAGGCAAGAACCTGAAGGTGGTCTGGAACGGCAGCATCTACGATCTCGACTTCTGGGCGATTCCGAAGGGCTCGCCGAACAAGGCGCTGGCCGAGCAGTACATCGCGTACACGCTGACGTCGAAGCCGCAGCAGGACTACGCGCACAACATCTCGTACGGCCCCGCGAGCGTCGCCGCGATCAAGGCGCTCGACGCGAAGACGCTCGCGAACCTGCCGAACTCGCCGAGCAACGGCAAGAACGCGGTGCTGCAGGATATCGGTTTCTGGACCGACCACAGCGACGAGCTCGAACAACGCTTCTCGGCATGGGCCTCGAAGTAAGCGCGTCGCAGTCCTGACGCAACCGGCCGCGCGACGCGCCCGCATCGCGGCGCTTCGCGCGGCACGCCGCCGGATTCCCGGTCCGGCCGGAGAGAACCGTTGAATACGATGACGATCGCTACCTCTTCGTCGACGCAGTCGACTGCCGCGCTGAAACGCGAACTGAAGACCGCCGAAGCCAAAAAGCGCGCGATGGCGCTGCTGCTGGTCGCGCCGCTCGCGGTCTTCCTGCTGCTGATCTTCGTCGTGCCGATCGGCGCGCTGCTGACGCGCGCGGTGCAGAATCCGGAAATCGCGACCGCGCTGCCGAAGACGGTCGCCGCGCTGTCCGGCTGGGACCGCAAGGCGCCGCCCGCCGACGCGGCTTACGTGGCGCTTGCCGCCGACATGGCGAAGGTCGCGGACAGCGAGGCGATGGGTGCGCTCGCGCGGCGGCTCAACACCGAGATTCCCGGCTACCGCTCGCTCGTCGCGAAGACCGCGCGCGCAATGCCGCTCGCGGGCGACAACGGGCAGCCGCTCACGCCCGCGCAGATTCGCGGCAAGCTCGTCGAGCTCGATTCGCGCTGGGGCGAGCCGACCTACTGGCAGGCGATCGCGAAGAATGGCAGCGCGTACTCGCCGTTCTACCTGCTCGCCTCGCTCGATCACAAGCAGGACGGCTTCGGCCACGTCGTGCCCGCCGATCCGGACCAGTCGATCTATCTCGCGATCTTCGGCCGCACGCTGCTGATCGGCTTCGCGGTGACGCTGTTCGCGCTGCTGCTCGGCTATCCGCTCGCGTACTGGATCTCGACGCTGTCGGAGCGGCGCGCGAACCTCGTGATGATCCTCGTGCTGATTCCGTTCTGGACGTCGGTGCTGGTGCGCGTCGCCGCGTGGATCGTGCTGCTGCAGAGCGAAGGGCTCGTCAACAAGGCGCTGCTCGGCAGCGGGTTGATCTCGCAGCCGCTCGCGCTGCTGTTCAACCGCGTCGGCGTGTACATCTCGATGACGCACATCCTGCTGCCGTTCATGATCCTGCCGCTCTTCAGCGTGATGAAGGCGATCCCGCCGACCTACCAGCGTGCGGCGATCTCGCTCGGCAGCCATCCGTTCGCCGCGTTTTGGCGTGTGTACGTGCCGCAGACCTATCCGGGCATCGGCGCGGGCGCGCTGCTCGTGTTCATCCTCGCGATCGGCTACTACATCACGCCGGCGCTGCTCGGCGGGCCGAACGACCAGATGGTCAGCTACTACGTCGCGTACTTCACGAACGTGACGATCAACTGGGGCATGGCGTGTGCGCTCGGCGGACTGCTGCTCGCCGCGACGCTCGTGCTGTACGCGGTGTATGGCCGCTTCACGCGCTCGAACGTGAGCCTCGGCTGAGCACGCGCAACCACGAACAAGGGAAGGGGATTCGACCATGAAACTGCTCGCCAGGCCGCTGTTCGCGCCGCACATGTCGTTCGTCGAACGCGCGTGGTACGTCGCGCTGCGCGTGCTCGTCGTGTTGACGCTGCTGTACCTGATCCTGCCGGTGCTCGCGATCGTGCCGCTGTCGTTTTCGTCGAGCACGTTTCTCGTCTATCCGATTCCGGGCTTCTCGACGCGCTGGTACGAGAACCTGATCGCGTCCGACGAGTGGCGGATGGCCGCGAAGAACAGCTTCATCGTCGCGCCGTCGGCGACCGTCGTCGCGACCGTGCTCGGCACGCTCGCCGCGATCGGCCTCACGAAGTCCGACTTCCGCGGCAAGGGGCTGCTGATGGCCGTGCTGCTGTCGCCGATGATCGTGCCGGTGGTCGTGGTCGGCGTCGGCATGTACCTGTTCTTCGCGCCGCTCGGCCTCGCGAACACCTATACGGGGCTGATCTGCGCGCATGCGGCGCTCGGCGTGCCGTTCGTCGTCACGACGGTCGCCGCGACGCTGCAGGGCTTCAACCACAACCTCGTGCGCGCGAGCCTGTCGCTCGGCGCGAACCCGGTCACGACGTTCTTCCGCATCACGCTGCCGGTGATCGCGCCGGGCGTGATGTCGGGCGCGCTGTTCGCGTTCGCGACGTCGTTCGACGAAGTGGTGGTCACGCTGTTCCTCGCGGGCGCCGACCAGACGACGCTGCCGCGCCAGATGTTTACCGGGATTCGCGAGAACATCAGCCCGACGATCGCCGCGCTCGCGACGATCCTGATCGTCTTTTCGACGAGCCTGCTGCTCGCGCTCGAATGGCTGCGCGGGCGCAATGCGGCGCGGGCGGTGCGTTGACGGCAAGGCGCTGCGCCGTTCGGCGCGGCGCTGAATGCGTCGCCGCGCGCAGCACGGCGACACGCAAGCTTTCGTTTTGCTGACTGACGGCGCGGCTGCCTGCGCATGGCCCGATGCTTTGCGGAAGACGGGTTGGTGCTCAAGGCGCTGCCGTTTTCGTCGACGGGCTTTCATTGGTCGATGTACTGGCATCGGCGCCACGATAGCGCGCCGGCGCAAGCGTGGCTGAGGGAGAAAATTCGCGCCGCGGCTCGCCGCCTCGCGTAGCGCGCCGGCCGGTGCCATCGTTCATCATGATTCACCCCGTGGATAGTGGTGGGCGATGCGTGCGGACCGGGCGGCGCGTCGACGCGGGCAGATGAAAAAAGGGGCGGTTGCCACCGGGGTGTTCCGAACTGTGGAACACAGTCTTTCGGACGACTTTCGGCGAGCGCAGGCGGCCCGCAAATTAGAGTAAATACTCGACTGACTGCACGTTCGAAAAAAAAGCCCGGTACGAGACCGGGCTTCCAAATCGGCCGCAGCCGCCGAAGCGGTGCGGCACCTGCAAAAGCGGAGCGCTTACGCTGCGAGCAGCGAGCGAAGCACGAACGGCAGGATACCACCGTGCTTGTAGTAGTCCACTTCGATCGGCGTATCGATGCGCAGCAGCACCGGCACGCGCTTCGTTTCGCCGTCCTTGCCGTTGATCACGAGCGTGACGTCCTGCTGCGGCTTGAAGTCGTCGCCGAGGCCTTCGATGTCGAACGTTTCGTCGCCGGTGATGCCGAGCGACTGGATGCTGTCCGCGCCCTTGAACTGCAGCGGCAGCACGCCCATGCCGACCAGGTTCGAACGGTGGATCCGCTCGAAGCTGCGTGCGATCACGGCCTTCACGCCGAGCAGTTGCGTGCCCTTCGCGGCCCAATCGCGCGACGAGCCCGTGCCGTACTCTTCGCCCGCGAACACGACGGTCGGCGTGTCGGCGTCGATGTACTTCATCGCCGCGTCGTAGATCGACAGCTGCTCGCCGCTCGGCTGGTGGATCGTCAGGCCGCCTTCGACGCGGGTGCCGTCTGCCTTCGCCGGGATCATCAGGTTCTTGATCCGGACGTTCGCGAACGTGCCGCGCATCATCACGTCATGGTTGCCGCGGCGCGAGCCGTAGCTGTTGAAGTCGGCCTTCTGCACGCCGTTCTCCTTCAGCCACTTGCCTGCCGGCGAGTCTTCCTTGATCGAGCCTGCCGGGCTGATGTGGTCGGTCGTGACCGAATCGCCGAAGATGCCGAGCGCGCGCGCGCCCTTGACCGTGACGATCGCGTCGGTCGGTTCCATCGAGAAGTCCTTGCCGAAGAACGGCGGCTCCGCGATGTACGTCGACGTCGGCCAGTCGTAGACCTGGCCCGTCTCGCCCTCGATCTTGCTCCAGAGGTCGCCCTTCTTGGTCAGCTTCGAGTAGTTGTCCTCGAACTTCTTCGGATCGAGCGCGTACTTGAGCAGCGCGTGGATTTCGTCGCTCGTCGGCCAGATGTCGCCGAGGTAGATGTCCTTGCCGCCCTTGCCCTGGCCGACCGGCTCGGTCATCAGGTCGCGCGTGATATTGCCGGCGATCGCGTACGCGACGACGAGCGGCGGCGACGCCAGGAAGTTCGCGCGGATGTTCGGGTGGATACGCGCTTCGAAGTTACGGTTGCCCGACAGCACGGCTGCCGCGACGATGTCGTTCTTCGTGATCGCTTCGTTCAGTTCCGGCGTCAGGTCGCCCGCGTTGCCGATACAGGTCGTGCAGCCGTAGGCGGCGACTTCGAAGCCGAGCTTTGCGAGGTAGGGCAAGAGGCCCGTCTTCGTCAGGTACTCGGTGACGATGCGCGACCCCGGGGCGAGCGACGTCTTGATGTGCGGCGCGACGGTCAGGCCGGCTTCGACGGCCTTCTTCGCGAGCAGGCCGGCAGCCAGCAGCACGCTCGGGTTCGACGTGTTCGTGCACGACGTGATCGCGGCGATCAGCACGTCGCCGTTCTTCACGTTGACGCCGTTGCTCGTCGTGTATTCGGCGCCCAGGTCTTCCGACTTCTTCGCGAAGCCGTTTTCCGCGACCGGCTTCGAGAACAGGTCGGTGAACGTCGACTTGACGTGGCCGATCTCGATGCGGTCCTGCGGACGCTTCGGGCCTGCCAGCGACGGCGCGACCGTGGCGAGATCCAGCGTCAGCGTCTTCGAGTAGTCGATGTCGCCGGCCTTCGGAATGCCGAACAGGTCCTGCGCCTTGAAGTAGTTTTCGAACGCGGCGATTTCCGCCTTCGTGCGGCCCGTGCCCTTGAAGTAGTCGATCGTCTTCTCGTCGACCGGGAAGAAGCCCATCGTCGCGCCGTATTCCGGCGCCATGTTCGCGATCGTCGCGCGGTCCGGCAGCGCGAGCGTCTTCGTGCCTTCACCGAAGAACTCGACGAACTTGCCGACGACCTTTTCCTTGCGCAGCATTTCGGTGATGGTCAGCACGAGGTCGGTGGCCGTCACGCCTTCGCGCAGTTGGCCCTTCAGCTCGACGCCGACGACGTCCGGCGTCAGGAAGTACACGGGCTGGCCGAGCATGCCGGCTTCCGCCTCGATGCCGCCCACGCCCCAGCCGACCACGCCGATGCCGTTGATCATCGTCGTGTGGCTGTCCGTGCCGACCAGGGTGTCCGGGTAGTAGACCGTGCCGTCCGCGTCCTTCTTCTTGTGGACGCCGCGCGCGAGGTACTCGAGGTTCACCTGGTGGACGATGCCGATGCCCGGCGGCACGACCTTGAACGTGTCGAACGCCTGCATGCCCCACTTCATGAACTGGTAGCGCTCGTTGTTGCGCTGGAATTCCAGCTTCATGTTCAGATCGAGTGCGTCCTTCTGCGCGAAGTAGTCGATCTGGACCGAGTGGTCGACGACGAGATCGACCGGGACCAGCGGCTCGATCTTCTTTGGGTTCTTGCCCGCGCGCTTCGCGACACCGCGCATGGCCGCGATGTCGGCGAGCAGCGGCACGCCCGTGAAATCCTGCAGCACGACGCGCGACACGACGAACGGGATTTCGTCGACACGCTTCGCGGTCGGCTGCCAGTTCGCGAGCTGCTCGATGTGTTCCTCGGTGATCTTCTTGCCGTCGTAGTTGCGCAGCACGGACTCGAGCACGATACGGATCGACACCGGCAGGCGCTCGATCTTCGTCTTCAGTTCCTTGCCGAGTTGCGGCAGCGAGTAGAACTTGCCTTTGCCGGAACCGCTGTCGAATTCCTTGAGGGTCTTGTGCAGATTGTGGGCCATGGTGATTTTCCTGGGTTTAAGGCTAGGAAAGAATAATCCTGTATCTGACGGCTATATCACATACAAGTCGACGTACTCATTGACCGGCATCGCTTCGAGCTCTGCCTGGTCCAGCGACACGTCGAGAATCGCTTGTTGCTGCTTTGCCGGGAAGCGGCGGGCGAGGTTGGTCCTGAATTTCTCGATCAGCAGCGGGATGCCGTCGGCACGGCGTCGCTTGTGGCCGATCGGATACTCGACCACCACTTCGGCAAGCTTCGATCCGTCCGCGAACTCGATCGTCAGCGCATTCGCAATCGATCGCTTGTCGGGGTCGTGGTAATCCATCGTGAACTGCGGGTCCTCGACGCACACCGTCTTCGCGCGCAGCGCGTCGATGCGCGGGTCCGCGGCGACCGCGTCCTCGTAGTCGGCCGCCGTCAGCCGGCCGAACAGCAGCGGCACCGCGACCATGTACTGGATGCAGTGGTCGCGATCGGCCGGGTTCGCGAGCGGCCCCTGCTTGTCGATGATCCGGATTGCCGCCGCGTGCGTGCGGATCGTGATCCGGCTGATGTCGTCGGTCGATTTCCCCGCCGCGGCGAGCTGCGCGTGCAGCTGCATCGCGGCCTCGGCCGCGGTCTGCGCGTGGAATTCCGCGGGGAACGCGATCTTGAACAGCACGTTCTCCATCACGTAGGTGCCGTACGGACGCTGGAAGCGGAACGGCTGCCCTTTGAACAGCACGTCGTAGAAACCCCAGGTCTGCGCGCTCAGCGCCGACGGGTAGCCCATTTCGCCCGTCTTCGCGATCAGCGCGAGGCGCACCGCGCGCGACGTCGCGTCGCCGGCCGCCCACGACTTGCGCGAACCCGTGTTCGGCGCGTGGCGGTAGGTGCGCAGCGCATGGCCGTCGACGAACGCGTTCGATACCGCGTTGATCAGCTCGTCGCGCGTGAGGCCGAGCAGCTGGCCGACGACGGCGGTCGACGCGACCTTGACGAGCAGCACGTGGTCGAGCCCGACCTGGTTGAATGAATTCTCGAGCGCGATGCAGCCCTGGATCTCGTGGGCCTTGATCATCGCGGCCAGCACGTCGCGCATCGCGAGCGGCGTCTTGCCGGCCGCGACGGCAGTACGTGACAGCCAGTCGGCCGTCGCCAGGATCCCGCCCAGGTTGTCGGACGGGTGGCCCCATTCGGCGGCGAGCCAGGTGTCGTTGAAGTCCAGCCAGCGGATCATCGCGCCGATGTCGAACGCGGCCTGGACCGGATCGAGCTGGAACGACGTGCCGGGCACCTTCGCGCCGTTCGGCACGATCGTGCCGGGCACGACAGGGCCCAGAAGCTTGGTGCAGGCCGGATAGGACAGCGCCTCGAGTCCGCAGCCGAGCGTGTCGATCAGGCAATGACGCGCAGTGTCCAGCGCGAGCGCGCTGTCGATCCCCGCATTCAGCACGTAGTCGACGATATCGACGAGTACCGGATCCGGGGCAGGGCGGACGTTGGAGGTTGGCGCGGACATCGAGGTGCCTGCGTGAGCGGGATTAGTTGTTCTTCAGCTCGTTCGACTGCGTCGGCGCCGGCGTGCCTTGCGCCATTTCCGGCGTCACGCACTCGTCCGCGAGGCGCTCGCCGCCGTTCGCGTCGCTGAACAGCATTGCCTTGCTCGGGATCACGACCAGCTTGAAGCCGTTCGCCGGATCGTAGAACACGTCCGCGCCGGTCGTCGTCTGCTCGCGCGGCAGCTTGTAGTTCTTCTGCGCCCAGTGGACCGTGACGACCTGGTCACGCTTCATGTCGCCGGCGAGGTTGAACGACAGACCGTCCTTGCACGCCCACTTGACCGAGCCGTCCGGTACCGCATCGACCTTCGCTGCGGCGCGCGCTTGCGCCTTCTTGCTGCGCGGAATCAGGCGCTTCTTCGGTGCCGGGCGCTTCGCCGTTGCCTTCTTCGCGGTCGTGGCCGCTTCCTGGGCGAACGCGCTCGGAGCCGACAGCAGCATCGTGGCGGACAAGGCGCCGATGGCGGTAGCGATCAGGAGTTTCTTCATGGAGTCAGAACCTTTCGAAAATCAGTTAGCAAAGGCCGGCGGCCAGGGCCGTCGGCCGGGTTGAAACTGCACGCGCCCCGGAAGCGCGCAGCGGCCGCTATTTTCGCCTATTTGGCCGCGCATATTTCAGGTTTTCAGGCTCCGTTACGTTTTTTGTGGTTTCTCGGCCGGCCGTGCGGTCCGCGCCCCGGCCGAGGTGTGAAAGACTGTTTCGGCCGGCCGGCGGCGCACGCTCACGGCGTATCTCCCGCAGCGGCCGGGCCGAACAGCGGCTCCGCTTCGGCGGGCACCGGCTGGCCGGTCGCCCGCGCGCGGCGCAGCACCGACCAGTAATAGCGGTAGCTCGCGCGGTCGTGCAGCGTGTCGCCGTGGCGCGTCGGCCCCCAGTCGGCGGCCTGCGCGGCCAGCAGGATCTCGGCCGCGAGCGCGACCTCGTCGGTGCGCGGCGCGAATGCGTCGACGATCGGCCGGATCTGCGCCGGATGGATGCTCCACATCCGCGTGAACGCGAACTCGTCGCGCGCGCGGCGCGCGTCGTTCGCGACGACGCTCATGTCGCGCACTTCCGTCGTCACGTTGTGCGACGGCGTCTTGCCGTGCGCGTGGCAGGCGGCGGCGATCTCGAGCTTCGCGCGCCGCACGAGCGGGTGCTCGAACTGGCCGGGCGAGCGCATGGCCGAATCGGGGATCGCGCCATGGTGCGCGGACACGAAATCCATCAGGCCGAAGCTCAGCGTGCCGACGAGCGGCAGCGCGGCGAGGGCGGCCGCCTGCGCGAGCGCGCCATGCGTCTCGACCAGCACGTCGACCGGAATCGGCCGGGCGACGCCCAGTTCGCGGCGCGTGCCTTCGATGAACGCGCACATCTCGGCCGCGTCGGCCGCATTCGCGATCTTCGGCAGCGTCAGGTAGGCGGGCGGGCGCGGCGCGCGCAGGATGATGCGCACGTCGTCGCGCCAGTGCGGGTGGGAAAAATCGTGGATCCGTGCGCCGACCCGCCCGTAGCGGTTCTCTGCGCTGCCGAGCGTGGCGGCGACCAGTTCCGCGTGCGCGGCTTCCTGGCCGACGGCGGCGCCGTCCTCGCAATCGAGCGTGATATCGAATACGGGGCCCAGCTCGGCCTGCAGCGCGAGCGACTTGCGCATCAGCTTTTCGCTGCCCGCGTAGTGGTCGCAGCATGGCAGGATCGCGGGCGGAGCCGCACCGTCGTACAGCACTTCTGCAGGGGAGAGCGCGGACATCTTCTTCTGCGTCCAGGAAGCGGGCCAACGTGGAAAAATCGGATTCGGGCACGTTCTGGGCCTGTGCCGCACCTGGATCGTGCGTGCGGGCGGCAAAACGCGTCCGGATCGGATCGGGGCAATACGGGCCAAAGGCCGGCGGCGGGTGGCCGCCGGCCCATGGCCCGTGTCGCAACCGGGCTGCCCGAGGGCGGCCCGGTCAGCGCGTTACTTCAGCAGGTGAGCAACGCCGTCGCGCTCTTCGAGCAGCTCGGCCAGCGTGCCGTCCATCTTCTCGCGCGAGAATGCATCGATCTCGAGGCCTTCGATGCGCTTGTATTCGCCGTTTTCGCACACGACCGGCACGCCGTAGATGATGTCTTCGGGGATGCCGTACGAACCGTCCGACGGAATGCCCATCGTGACCCACTTGCCGTTCGTGCCGAGCACCCAGTCACGCACGTGGTCGATTGCCGCGTTCGCTGCCGACGCTGCCGACGACAGGCCGCGCGCTTCGATGATCGCCGCGCCGCGCTTGCCGACGGTCGGGATGAACGTGTTGCGGTTCCATTCGTCGTCGTTGATCAGGTTCAGCAGCGATTCGCCTTCGACGGTCGCGAAGCGGAAATCCGGGTACATCGTCGGCGAGTGGTTGCCCCACACCGCGAGCTTCTCGATCGATGCGACCGGCTTGCCCGACTTGGCCGCGAGCTGCGACAGCGCGCGGTTGTGGTCGAGGCGCAGCATGGCCGTGAAGTTCTTCTTCGGCAGGTCCGGCGCCGACTTCATTGCGATGTATGCGTTCGTGTTGGCCGGGTTGCCGACCACCAGCACCTTCACGTCGCGGCTCGCGACTTCGTTCAGGGCCGCGCCCTGTACCGTGAAGATCTCGGCGTTCGCCGACAGCAGGTCCTTGCGCTCCATGCCCTTCGAGCGCGGACGGGCGCCGACCAGCAGTGCGACGTCTGCATCCTTGAAGGCGACCTTCGGGTCGTCGGTGATCACGACGCTTTCCAGCAGCGGGAACGCGCAGTCATCCAGTTCCATCACGACGCCTTTGACGGCGGCTTGGGCTTGCGGGAGGTCGAGCAGTTGCAGGATGACCGGCTGGTCCTTGCCGAGCAGGTCGCCGTTCGCGATGCGGAACAGCAGCGAGTAAGCGATTTGACCTGCGGCGCCGGTGACGGCAACGCGCTTTGCGGGCTTAGCCATTGAAATTCTCCAGGACGGGTGAAGCGTGGGACGCTCGGGAAAACGCCATTCTATGCGCGTTACGCGAAACGTTGCTTTGAAGCAGGGCGGAGGACTCGCGGTTGCATGCGCGGTGAACCTGGAGACGGGCCGAGGCACGTGGCCGGGGACGCGCCTTGACACCCGCGAACCCTTGCTCGACCCGGAGTTTAGGAGTCGAAAGGCGCAAAGTCAAACGGTATCATATGTCTTATATAAGACAGATGTTTTGCTGAATTTGTGTGGACGGAAAACATGGGTTTGTGATGAAATGCGCGCCATGACATCGAACCAGGCGAACAACGCGAATCCGACCGGCGCAGGCGGCCCAGGGCAGCCGGCTGCCGGCGAGCCCGCGTCGACGCCATCGCCGTCGCCGACATTCAGTCCTTTATACCAGCAGATCAAGGCATTGATCACGCAGAGTCTCGAATCGGGCGAATGGAAGCCGGGCGAGATCATCCCGAGCGAGGTCGAGCTCGCGGCCCGCTTCAAGGTCAGCCAGGGTACCGTGCGCAAGGCGATCGACGAACTGGCCGCCGAGAACCTCGTAGTGCGCCGGCAGGGCAAGGGGACTTTTGTTGCGACGCACAATGAAGATCGCGCGCAATTCCGCTTCCTGCGCCTGCTCGCCGACGATGGCGCCGAGCATCCGCACGTGAGCCGCCTGCTCGAGTGCCGGCGGCTGCGCGCGCCGGCCGAGATCGCCCGCCAGCTCGACCTGAAGCCGGCCGACCCGGTCGTGCAGGTGCGGCGCCTGCTCGAATTCGAGAATGAGGCGACGGTGCTGGACGAGATCTGGCTGCCGGGCACGATGTTCCGCGGGCTGACGTTCGAGCGGCTCAGCGAGTACAAGGGGCCGCTCTACGCGATGTTCGAAACGGAGTTCGGCACGCGCATGATCCGGGCATCCGAGAAGATCCGCGCGGTGGCGGCGGAGCCGGCGGTGGCCGACCAGCTGCACGTGCCGCCCGGCTTTCCTTTGCTGTCTGTCGAGCGCGTGTCCTATACATATGGTGACCGGCCGGTGGAAGTGCGGCGCGGCTGGTATGTCACGACCGGGTATTACTATCAGAACGACTTGAGCTGATGATGCAGATATATCGGCTCGTGTCTCGTGCATTCGCGTTCCCCATTGTCCGCGAAGCACGTTTGGGGCCGCCATTGTTCGCGTTTGCGTAACGATCCAGAGCAGGTTTTCGCTGCAGCGCGATATAAAAAGGCGCTAAAATCGCGGATTAGTGTGACAACATAAGTAGGGGTCTAGCATGACTGACGCAGTAAGAAAGCCGAGGCCGGAATACCGGAACATCGGATTCGGCGACATCACGATGAAATATCGCATGCCTCTGGCGGCGATTTTGTCGATTCTCCATCGAGTCAGCGGTGCGCTGCTGTTCCTGTTCCTTCCGTTCCTGCTTTACCTCTTCGACCAGAGTCTCACCTCCGAACTCAGCTTCGAAGGCTTCAAGCAATTCCTCTCCAGCGTCATCGTCAAGCTGATCGTCCTCGCGCTGTCCTGGGCGTTCTTCCACCACTTCTGCGCCGGCATCCGTCACTTGCTGATGGACGTCAACCACGACGCGGTCACGAAGGAAAGCGGCAAGAAGACGGCTGCGGTCGTGTTCGTCATCTCGATCGCGCTGACGATCGCCATGGCCCTCAAACTGTTCGGAGCATTCTAAGAAAATGGCAGCCAACAACCGAATCGGCTCGAAGCGCCTCGTCGTCGGCGCGCACTATGGCCTGCGCGACTGGCTCGCGCAACGCGTCACGGCCACGATCATGGCAGTCTACACGGTCATCCTGCTGGTGCTGTTCTTCGGCGCGCACGATTTCTCGTACGACGGCTGGGCGTCGATCTTCTCCGCGCAATGGATGAAGCTCGCCACCTTCGTGATGCTGCTCTCCCTCTTCTACCACGCATGGGTCGGCGTGCGCGACATCTGGATGGACTACGTGAAGCCCGTCGGTGTGCGCCTGCTGCTGCAATCGCTGACCATCGTCTGGCTGCTCGCATGTGCGGGCTACGCCGCGCAGATTCTCTGGAGAGTGTAAAGAATGGCTGCAATCAAAACTTCCCTCCCGCGTCGCAAGTTCGACGTGGTGATCGTCGGCGCGGGCGGCTCCGGCTTGCGTGCGGCACTGCAACTGTCGCGTGCGGGCCTGTCGGTCTGCGTGCTGTCGAAGGTGTTCCCGACGCGTTCGCACACGGTCGCCGCGCAAGGCGGGATCGGTGCGTCGCTCGGCAACATGAGCGAAGACAACTGGCACTTCCACTTCTACGACACGATCAAGGGCTCCGACTGGCTCGGCGACCAGGACGCGATCGAGTTCATGTGCCGTGAAGCGCCGAACGTCGTGTACGAACTCGAGCACTTCGGCATGCCGTTCGACCGCAACGCGGACGGCACGATCTACCAGCGCCCGTTCGGCGGCCACACCGCGAACTACGGCGAGAAGCCTGTCCAGCGCGCATGCGCGGCCGCCGACCGTACCGGTCACGCGCTGCTGCACACGCTGTACCAGCAGAACGTCGCGGCGAAGACGCAGTTCTTCGTCGAATGGATGGCGCTCGACCTGATCCGCGACGCGGACGGCGACGTGCTCGGCGTGACGGCCCTCGAAATGGAAACGGGCGACGTCTACATCATCGAAGGCAAGACCACGCTGTTCGCGACGGGCGGCGCAGGCCGGATCTTCGCGGCATCGACCAACGCGTTCATCAACACCGGCGACGGCCTCGGCATGGCGGCCCGTTCGGGCATCGCGCTGCAGGACATGGAGTTCTGGCAGTTCCACCCGACCGGCGTGGCCGGCGCGGGCGTGCTGATCACCGAAGGCGTGCGCGGCGAAGGCGGCATCCTGCGTAACGCGAACGGCGAGCGCTTCATGGAGCGCTATGCGCCGACGCTGAAGGATCTCGCACCGCGTGACTTCGTGTCGCGCTCGATGGACCAGGAAATCAAGGAAGGCCGCGGCGTCGGTCCGAACAAGGACCACGTGCTGCTCGACCTGTCGCACATCGGCGCCGAGACGATCATGAAGCGTCTGCCGTCGATCCGCGAAATCGCGCTGAAGTTCGCGAACGTCGACTGCATCAAGGAACCGATCCCGGTCGTCCCGACGATTCACTACCAGATGGGCGGCATCCCGACCAACATCCACGGTCAGGTCGTCGGCACGTCGCGCGATCACAAGGAGCCGATCAACGGCTTCTACGCAGTGGGCGAATGCTCGTGCGTGTCGGTGCACGGCGCGAACCGCCTCGGCACGAACTCGCTGCTCGACCTCGTGGTGTTCGGCCGCGCGGCCGGCAACCACATCGTCGAGCACGTGAAGAACCAGCGCGATCACAAGCCGCTGCCGGCAGACGCCGGCGAGTTCTCGCTCGCGCGCCTGAACAAGCTCGAGAAGTCGACGTCGGGCGAGTACACGCAGGATGTCGCGAACGACATCCGTGCGACGATGCAGAAGCACGCAGGTGTGTTCCGCACGTCGGCGCTGCTGAAGGAAGGCGTCGAGGAGATGGCCGGCCTGAAGGAGCGTGTGGCCAACATCCACCTGAAGGACAAGTCGAAGGTGTTCAACACCGCGCGCGTCGAAGCGCTCGAGCTGGAGAACCTGATCGAAGTCGCTCGCGCGACGATGGTGTCGGCGGAAGCCCGCAAGGAAAGCCGCGGCGCGCACGCGCAAAGCGACTACGAACACCGTGACGACGAGAACTGGCTGCGCCACACGCTGTGGTACAGCGAAGGCGATCGCCTCGACTACAAGCCCGTTCAAATGAAGCCGCTGACGGTCGACTCCGTGCCGCCGAAGCCGCGCACGTTCTAAGCCGAGTCAAAGGAATCCGAAATGGCAAAACGCATTTTTGAAATCTATCGCTACGATCCGGACAAGGACGCGGCGCCGCGCATGCAGTCGTACGAGCTGGAGATCCAGCATGAGCGCATGCTGCTCGACGCGCTGGTCAAGCTGAAGGCGCTGGACGAGACGCTGTCGTTCCGCCGCTCGTGCCGTGAAGGCGTGTGCGGTTCGGACGCGATGAACATCAACGGCAAGAACGGTCTCGCGTGCCTGACGAACCTGAACGACCTGCCGCAGAAGATCGTGCTGCGCCCGCTGCCGGGCCTGCCCGTCGTGCGCGACCTGATCGTCGACATGACGCACTTCTTCAACCAGTACCACTCGATCAAGCCGTACCTGATCAACGACGCGCCGCCGCCCGAGAAGGAGCGCCTGCAGTCGCCGCAGGAACGTGACGAGCTGGACGGCGTGTACGAGTGCATTCTGTGCGCAAGCTGCTCGACGTCGTGCCCGAGCTTCTGGTGGAACCCGGACAAGTTCGTCGGCCCGGCGGGCCTGCTGCAGGCTTACCGCTTCATCGCGGACAGCCGCGACACGGCGACCGGCGAGCGCCTCGACAACCTTGAAGATCCGTACCGTCTGTTCCGTTGCCATACGATCATGAACTGCGTCGACGTGTGCCCGAAGGGCCTCAACCCGACGAAGGCGATCGGCAAGATCAAGGAACTGATGGTCCGCCGTGCGGTTTGATATGACGACCCCCAAGCTCACGACGTTCGCTCCCCCCCGCGGGGGAGTCGGCGCCCTTGGGGCGGCCCGGCGGGTGCCGAGATGAGCGATACCGCGCATCAATCCGACCCGCACCGCCGCGCGCGCCTCCGCTGGCGCGCGCGGCGGGGTCTGCTGGAGAACGATCTGGTTTTCGAGCGTTTCTTCAGCCGATACGAGCATGACCTCACCGATGCAGACGTAGGCGCGCTGACGCGCCTGCTCGATCTGAGCGACAACGACCTGATGGACTTGCTCCTCGCGCGCAAGGAACCAGAAGGCGACCTTGACAGCCCGGATATCCGCCGGCTGTTGGAGATGCTGCGCAACGTCTAACCGCGTTTCGCCCGTTATCGAATCCCGTTTCCAATTTCGATTGAGGATGTGCCATGACTCCGTCTGATGTAAAAGCCACGCTATCGTTCAGCGACAATTCGCCGAGCGTCGAACTGCCGATCTACAAGGGCACGATGGGCCCGGACGTGATCGACATCCGCAAGCTGTACGGCCAGACCGGCAAGTTCACGTATGACCCGGGCTTCATGTCGACGGCATCCTGCAACTCGGCGATCACGTACATCGACGGCGACAAGGGCGAGCTGCTGTATCGCGGTTACCCGATCGACAACCTCGCGCAAAACGCCGACTTCCTCGAGACCTGCTACCTGCTGTTCAAGGGCGAACTGCCGAACGAAGCGCAGAAGAAGGAATTCGTCGCGACCGTCACGAAGCACACGATGGTGCACGAGCAGATGCAGTTCTTCTTCCGCGGCTTCCGCCGTGACGCGCACCCGATGGCGATCCTGGTCGCTGCAGTCGGCGCACTGTCGGCGTTCTACCACGACTCGCTCGACATCAACGACGCGCGTCACCGCGAAGTGTCGGCGATCCGCATGGTCGCGAAGCTGCCGACGCTCGTCGCGATGGCGTACAAGTACAGCATCGGCCAGCCGTTCGTGTACCCGCAGAACGATCTGTCGTACAGCGCGAACTTCATGCGCATGATGTTCGCGAACCCGTGCGAGGAATACAAGGTCAACGACGTGCTCGTCCGCGCGCTCGACCGCATCCTGATCCTGCACGCCGACCACGAGCAGAACGCATCGACGTCGACGGTCCGCCTGGCCGGCTCGTCGGGCGCGAACCCGTTCGCATGTATCGCGGCCGGTATCGCATGTCTGTGGGGCCCGGCGCACGGTGGTGCGAACGAAGCCGCGCTGAACATGCTCGAGCAGATCGGCTCGCCGGACAACATCCCCGAATTCATCAAGCAGGTGAAGGACAAGAACTCGGGCGTGAAGCTGATGGGCTTCGGTCACCGCGTGTACAAGAACTACGATCCGCGTGCGAAGCTGATGCGCGAAACGTGCTACGAAGTGCTGAACGAACTGGGCCTGCACGACGACCCGCTGTTCAAGCTCGCGATGCAGCTCGAGAAGATCGCGCTGGAAGACGAGTACTTCGTGTCGCGCAAGCTGTACCCGAACGTCGACTTCTACTCGGGCATCGTCCAGCGCGCGTTGGGCATCCCGACGTCGATGTTCACGTGCATCTTCGCGATGGCACGCACGATCGGCTGGATCGCGCAGTGGAACGAAATGATTGCGGATCCGGAGCAGAAGATCGGCCGTCCGCGTCAGCTCTTCATCGGCGACACGCCGCGCGAAGCGAAGCCGCTCAGCGCACGCTAAGCCGTGTGCGGCGCGAATGGCCGGCAGGCCGTTCGCGTCAGGCGACGCACAACGCCAAAGATACCCCGGCCGGGCTTGCCCGCCGGGGTGTTTTTTGTGCGCCGAGCATGCGCAACAGCTTGGGGGTGCAAGTCCCCTGTCCAGCCTGATGGGGCGAAGGACTAGCGAAACGCAAGGGCGTCGTCGTGAGGCGGGGTCTGAAGGAAGCGTGTAGCAAAGC
>NZ_QTQP01000060.1 GCF_003854275.1 Burkholderia sp. Bp8963 | reverse complement strand
CGCAAGAGCGACGGCGAACCCGGCGCGGAGACCATCTGGAAGGGACTTACGAAAGTTCATATCGCCGCGGAAACCATGCGCTTATTACGCGATGACGGTGACGCCGACACTTCTGTATAACGACATGGGTCAAGCGGTCGCAGCAGATCCGGGACGCCTTCGCAGCAGTGAAGTGAAGCAAACCGGTGCCCGCCGCACTGCGAAGATCGCATAACTCTCCCGTTCTATATAACCGCAAGGCTTAAGACAGAATGACTTCCGTCGTTCGGCTGCGGGTCTCCGCAATCAGCTTCCGGTCGCCCTCCACCAGGACTGCGCGAGCGCCCGCCAGCATCTCGCCGAGCACATCGGCGAGGCGCAGTGCCTCACGTGCCGCGTTGCCGAGCGCGTTTATCGGCATCTGCCGTGCGGCCGGCAGCGTCGCCGAACCTATAATTGTTTTGTTGGACGAGCGTTCTTTCGGGCCTTGGCGTAGCGTGTGGTAACCCACACAAAGCCGAGGAGATGGGTATGGACTTCGAAGCGTTTTCCTTTGGCTCCATCCGAATCAATGGCGTCACATACGAGCATGACGTGGTGATCGACCGCGGACAGGTTCGCAAACGCAAAAAGAAACCATCCAAGCCATTCCGCGAGGTCTTCGGACACACACCGCTATCTACGGCCGAGGCCATTCCCTGGAATTGTCGGTGCCTGGTGATTGGCACCGGCACTGGAGCGTTGCCGGTGATGGACGAGGTCAAGCACGAGGCCGAGCGTCGGCACGTGGAACTCGTGATCCTCCCCACCCAAGAAGCCATCGCCAGACTAAAGGAACATGCCGAGCGGACGAATGCGATCCTGCACGTCACGTGCTAGGCGCATTCGATGTGGCGTGATTCGGAATGTAGGCAAGCCGCATCCGCCATGTGCGAGGAGCCCGTCCATCACCGGCGCGACCGGTTACAGCGTCGCGATGAACTCTTTCCGCGGCGTGGCTTGCAAGGTCTCGGTCGTGGCGTGTCCGTACGCGCGGATGATCAGCGCCGCGCGCTCGAGCTGTTTCAGATCGTCAGACTCGACGACGTCCAGCACATCGAAGCGCCCGAGCGTCAGATAGCTGTCTTTCCAGGTGACAGCTGGGCATTCAGCCTTGATTTTCTCGGCCACGGTGGCGGCGAGTTGTTTCAAGTCTTTGGGATCCTTGAATGCATCAGGAGACAGACGGCTGAGGATGACGTACGTGGTCATGGCATACCTCCGTACAGGAAATTGACCCGCTGTAGGGCAATGCGGCGACACCGGGGCGAACAACCTCCCGTCGAGTGGCGAAAGTGTTCCGGTGCCTTTTGATTATAGAGGTCCCCACGTCTTTGACACCTCATGGACAGGTCAAGGCACGCGCTGCTTGAATATCACGAGCGCAGCAAGCACCGCATCAACTTCTACGCGCCTGGCCCGCGGCGCCTCAACTGGGCAACTCAGCCGGACCCGTTCCGCGTGTTTCACGGCGCACCGCGCGTTGATCTGCCGCTAGCCGCTGACTGTGGAGGCGGCTGCGGATGATACAGTAGTCCGCTTGCTGGGATTGGACCGCGGCGAAGCGTTCGGCACGGCCGAACCGGAGGCGCCGGATGTCTTGCTCTGGGTCGGCAATCCTGAAATACGGCCGGATGGACGGCCGAAATGGTGCAGGATCGCGCTTGCCTGTCCCAGATTGTGCGCCTCGTATCGGTGCAACCGTTCGCGCGGACCCGTATTGCTTGCTGGAGCGGCGGGTCCGATACACCGCCCATCATTAATCAGTAGACAGCCCGCGCTCCGGTACGACTCATGGGGCGCTCGCCGCTGCAATTTGTGCGCCTGAATGTGCGGTTGAGGGCTTCTGCGTTTGAAGCGTTTCCGGATTCCAGCCGCCACCGAGTGCCTTGAACGCCGCAATCGCTGCGCGCGCGGATTCCGTCTGCGCCTGCGCTCTCGCGTCCGAAGCCTGCAGCAGCGTTTCATCGGCGTGCAGCACATCGATAAAACTCGCGGCGCCGCCGCGATACGCCGCCATCGAGGAATCCCTTGCCTTCGACAGTGATGCTTCTGCGTGCGACAGGGTGGCGGCCTGAGCTTCCCGGTTCACGAGCGACGACAGCGAATTCTCGACATCCTCGGTGGCGCGAAGTGCCGTCTGGCGATACGCCGCAAGCGCTTCCGCGTCCACGCCTTTCGCCTCGTTGACGTCGGCATTGATACGCCCGAAGTCAAACAGGCGCCAGCGCAACCCGACGAGGCCTGCCATCTGGCTGGCGCCGCCGGTAAACATTGTGCCGGTCGCCGCCGCGGTCGCGCTGCCCAGGAATGCGTTCAGCGACACGGTCGGGTAGTACTCGCTGATTGCCGCGCCGATGCGGGCGTTGGATGCTGCAAGATGACGTTCTGCGGCGATCAGATCGGGGCGCCGTTGCAGCAGATCTGCAGGTGTTCCCATGTCCGAAATGGAAGGCGCAGCGGGGATTGAACGCGCGTCTGCAAGCTCTGTCCGGTGCGTACCCGGAGGGGAGCCCAGCATGACGTCAAGGGAGTTCAATGCCGCATCCAGGCCCGCATTGAGCACTGGCACCGTTGCCTGAACCTGGTCGAGCGTCCCTTGCGCCTGCTCGACCTGATAGTCGGCAGCAGCGCCCTTCGAGTAAAGGAGCTTCACGTCGGCGAGCAGTTGTTCCTGCGTTTTCACCTGCTGGTTTGCAATATCCAGACGCGTCTGAAGCCCTCGTATCGTGACGTAGATATCCGCTGTCTGTGCTGCAACGGCAAGTCGGGTGGCAACCGCTGCCGCCTGGGTAGCCGAATAGTCTGCGAGCGCAGCTTCGCGCTGCCTGCGTAGTCCGCCGAAAATGTCGATCTCCCAACCTGCTTCCAGGTTGACTTCATACTCACTGCCCCAACGCTTGAAACCGGGCTGCGCGTTGAGTATCTGGCCGACCGGCGTATCGACCGACTGGTAGGCTCTGGTCGCCGAACCCGAAACAGTGGCCGAAGGCAGCAACGCCGCGTCAGCGGTACCGAGGCGCGCCCGAGCCTGGTCGATTCGCGCGACGGCCTGGGCGAGGTCCAGGTTCTGGGCGAGCGCGAGAGAAACATAACGGGTCAGGAGGGGGTCGTTGAATCCTTCCCACCAGACCGACAGATTCGCTGGGGAGACCACTGCTCCTGTCCCCGCCACCGGCCGTGTCATGTAGCTTTGCGGAAGGGGGGCAGACGGCTGCCGGTAGTCAGGGCCCACCGTGCACGCCGAAAGAACAGCGGCACTCAGCAGGAGAAGAAGTGGTCGATGCGAAAGCATGGTGGTCTCGACGAGAGATAAGATGGTGACTAATATACAATATGGTCACTGGTTGTCA
This sequence comes from Burkholderia sp. Bp8963, assembly GCF_003854275.1. GTDB lineage: Bacteria > Pseudomonadota > Gammaproteobacteria > Burkholderiales > Burkholderiaceae > Burkholderia. The sequence goes on along the minus strand of NZ_QTQP01000060.1, from coordinate 36,531 downwards.
ACCGCTCTCTGAGAAGTTAAGCTTGAACCATGAACAAGCCCATTCCATCCGCCCAGCCGTCCCGTGGTCCCTCGGACCATGAGGTTCGCGCCCAGATCGTCGATGCAGCGACCGAATATTTCACGCGGTACGGCTACGAAAAGACGACCGTCTCCGACCTTGCAAAGGAGATCGGTTTTTCGAAGGCCTACATCTACAAATTTTTTGACTCAAAGCAGGCCATAGGTGAGGTGATCTGTGCGAACCGCCTGGCCGCCATCATCGAGGCTGTGAACGAAACGGTAAATGACGCCCATAGCGCAACCGAGAAATTCCGCCGTATGTTCAAGGGCTTACTCGCCTCCGGGAGCGCGCTCTTCTTCCAGGATCGCAAGCTCTACGATATTGCCGCCGTTGCAGCTGGCTCGCCGTGGCCGTCAGTAGCGGGCTACGAGGCGCAGATCCGCAAACTGCTGTCCGATATCGTGGTTCTCGGGCGCGAAACCGGGGAATTCGAGCGCAAGACGCCCCTGGACGAGACCGTGAACGCCATCTTCCTCGTCATGAAGCCGTATTTCAGTCCGCTGCTCCTTCAACACAACCTCGACGCGGCTGACGAAGCGACGGCCCAGCTCGCAAGCCTGGTGCTCAGAAGCTTGGCCCCATAAATTTTCTGTTGTGACTGTTGACTGATTTGGTCACTAGCATCAGAATGAGGCCTCCTACCCGTCGCAAGGAGCGACCTCATGTTCCGGCACCGTTACTTCCTCTACACATTGAGCCTGGCGTCGCTCGCCCTCGCGGGATGCGGCGACAGGCACGCCCCCGATCCGCGTACCGAGACCGCGCTTGTACGTACGAGCGTTGTCCATAGTGCCCCGGGCGCGAGTCGCGCGTTCACGGGTGTGGTTGGCGCCCGCGTTCAAAGCGATCTCGGATTCCGTGTTCAGGGGAAAATCATCGAGCGTCTGGTTGACGCGGGGCAAACGGTCAAGCGCGGTCAGCCTTTGATGCGCATCGACCCGATCGATCTGGGGTTGCAGGCGCGCTCGCAACAACAGCTGGTCGACGCCGCGCAGGCTCGAGCCACGCAGACGGCCGACGATGAGGCCCGGTACCGCGATCTCGTGGCGGCAGGTGCAGTGTCGGCATCGACGTATGAGCAGCTCAAGGCGGCCGCCGATTCGGCGAGGTCCCAGCTTGTTGCGGCAAAGGCGCAGGCCGAACTCGCGAACAACGCATCCGGCTACGCCGTGCTCGTGGCGGATGCGGATGGCGTGGTTGTCGAAACCCTGGCTGAGCCAGGCCAGGTCGTCGGCGCAGGCCAGATTGTCGTGCGTCTTGCGCACGCAGGGCCGCGCGAAGCCGTTGTTCAGCTTCCCGAAACACTTCGTCCCGATCCGGGTTCGGTTGCGCAGGCGACGCTCTACGGCGCCAGCAGCAAAAACGTTCCCGCCACCTTGCGGCAGCTATCGGACTCCGCCGATCGCCTGACACGCACTTACGAGGCGCGGTATGTCCTTGGCGGCGCGCTTTCCGACGCTCCGCTGGGCGCCACCGTGACTGTCAACCTCCCAGGCGACGGCGGGCAGCGGGCTGTCGCGCTGGAAGTTCCGGCGGGCGCGTTGTTTGATCCGGGAACCGGCACGGGCGTCTGGACGATTGAAGGATCGCCCGCGCATGCGTCCTGGCATAAGGTTCACGTCGCGGCACTGGGCAACGAGACGGCGACGGTCACCGGCGATCTCCACGAAGGCGAGCGGGTGGTCGCGCTTGGTGCCCAGCTGATTCACGATGGCGAAAAGGTGCGCGTTGCTGATGACGCTATGGCGACGGCTTCGGTCACGCGCGAAGGAGACGCGCAATGAACGGCTTCAACCTCTCGGCCCTCGCCGTTCGCGAGCGCTCTGTCACCCTCTTTCTGATCATCCTGATTTCCGTTGCGGGAATTGTCGCCTTCTTCAAACTTGGACGCGCGGAAGATCCGCCCTTTACCGTCAAGTCGATGACGGTCATCACGGCATGGCCCGGCGCCACTGCGCAGGAAATGCAGGATCAGGTCGCGGAACCGCTTGAAAAGCGCATGCAGGAGCTGCGCTGGTACGACCGCACCGAAACGTATACGCGTCCTGGACTGGCATTCACCACGGTGACGTTCCTGGATAGCACACCGCCTGCCGAGGTTCCCGAGCAGTTCTATCAGGCCCGCAAAAAGCTCTCCGATGAAGCTGCCAATCTGCCACCCGGCGTGATTGGTCCGCTCGTTAATGATGAGTACTCCGACGTAACGTTTGCGCTGTTTGCGCTGAAGGCGAAAGGGCAACCGGAGCGGTTTCTCGTGCGTGACGCCGAGGATCTTCGTCAGCGATTCCTCCACGTGCCGGGGGTCAAGAAGATCAACATCGTCGGCGAGCAGGCGGAACGCATCTACATCTCGTTTTCGCACGACCGTCTCGCGACGCTTGGCGTGACGCCGCAGGATATCTTCGCGGCGCTGAACAGCCAGAACGTCCTGACACCGGCAGGATCGATTGATACGGCTGGGGCGCAGGTTTTCATTCGCGTCGAGGGCGCCTTCGACAAGCTGCAGAAAATCCGGAACACCCCGATCGTCGTTCAGGGCAGGACGCTCAAGCTCTCGGACGTGGCCACTGTCGAGCGCGGCTATGAAGATCCGGCCACCTTCGAAATTCGCAGCAACGGCGAGCCGGCTTTGCTCCTTGGCGTCGTCATGCGAGACGGCTGGAATGGACTGAATCTGGGTCAGGCGCTCGACAAGGAGGTGGCGTCGATCAACACCGGGCTGCCGCTGGGCATGAGTCTCACCAAGGTGACCGACCAGGCCGTCAATATCCATTCGGCGATCGACGAGTTCATGGTCAAGTTCTTTGTCGCACTGCTCGTCGTGATGGTCGTGAGCTTCGCCAGCATGGGGTGGCGCGTCGGCATCGTGGTGTCGGCAGCGGTGCCGCTGACACTCGCGGGCGTCTTCGTCGTCATGGCTGCGACAGGCAAGAATTTCGACCGCATTACACTCGGCTCGCTGATCCTCGCGCTCGGGCTGCTTGTCGATGATGCCATCATCGCCATCGAGATGATGGTCGTGAAAATGGAGGAAGGCTACAGCCGGGTGCAGGCATCGGCTTACGCATGGAGCCACACAGCCGCGCCGATGCTGTCGGGCACATTGGTCACGGTAGTCGGCTTCATGCCGAATGGCTTCGCCCGTTCGACCGCCGGCGAGTACACCAGCAACATGTTCTGGATCGTCGGCATCGCGCTGATCACCTCATGGATCGTTGCGGTCGTCTTCACGCCGTATCTGGGCGTCAAGCTGCTGCCCGATATTCCAAAGATCGAGGGCGGACATGAGGCGATCTATAACACCCCGAACTACCAGCGGTTTCGTCAGTTCCTGGTACGCGTCGTTCAGCGCAAGTGGATGGTCGCAGGCATCGTGATCGGGTCGTTCGTGGTCGCAGTCATGGGCATGAGCGTAGTGAAGAAACAGTTCTTCCCGACCTCCGATCGCCCGGAAGTCCTCGTGGAAGTCCAGATGCCCTACGGCACGTCCATCGAACAAACGTCCGCGTCAACGAAAAAGGTCGAGGCCTGGCTCGCAAAGCAACCCGAAGCAAAAATCGTGACGTCGTACATCGGGCAGGGCGCCCCGCGCTTCTATCTGGCGATGTCTCCGGAACTTCCGGATCCGTCCTTCGCGAAAATCGTGATACGCACGAATGACGAGAAGCAGCGGGAGGCGCTCAAATTCCGTCTGCGCAAGGCCATTGCGGAGGGTTTGGTGCCTGGCGCGCAGGTTCGCGTCACCCAGCTCGTGTTCGGTCCTTATTCGCCGTATCCGGTTGCGTTCCGCGTCATGGGCCCGGACCCCCAAAAGTTGCGCGCCATCGCCGCGCAGGTCGAGGGCGTCATGCGTGCCAGCCCGAAGATGCGAACGGTCAATACCGACTGGGGCCCCATTGTACCCACCTTGCACTTCACGCTGGACCAGGATCGGCTTGGGGCTGTCGGATTGACGTCCAGTGCGGTCGCTCAACAGTTGCAGTTCCTGCTGACCGGGATACCCGTCACGCACGTGCGCGAGGACATTCGTTCTGTCGAGGTCGTCGCGAGGTCGGCCGGCGACGTCCGCCTCGATCCGGAACGGATCAACGGGTTCACCCTGGTCGGCGCGGCTGGCCAGCGTGTGCCGCTGTCGCAGGTGGGCAAAGTCGATATCCGGATGGAAGATCCGATCCTTCGCCGGCGCGATCGCACGCCGACGATCACCGTCCGCGGCGACATTGCCGAGGGCCTGCAGCCGCCTGATGTATCGACGGCCATGCTGGCAAAGCTGCAGCCGGTCATTGCCCAGCTGCCGGACGGTTACCGGATCGAGGAGGCAGGGGCGATTGAAGAAGCCGGCAAGGCGACCAAGGCGCTCGTGCCGCTATTTCCGATCATGATCGCACTCACGCTGCTGATCATCATCTTCCAGACGCGGTCCATCTCCGCCACCATGATGGTCTTTGCGACCAGCCCGCTCGGGTTGATCGGGGTCGTTCCGACGCTGTTGCTGTTCAATCAGCCATTCGGGATCAACGCGCTGGTGGGGCTCATTGCGCTCTCAGGCATATTGATGCGCAACACGCTGATCCTGATCGGTCAGATTGAGCAGAACACGCGGGAAGGGATGACGCCTTACCATGCGGTGGTGGAGGCGACCATCCAGCGGTCCAGACCTGTCATATTGACTGCGCTTGCGGCGATGCTCGCCTTCATCCCGCTCACGCATTCCGTGTTCTGGGGCACGTTGGCCTATACCCTGATTGGCGGAACCTTCGCGGGAACGATCATGACGCTCGTGTTCCTGCCCGCGATGTACGCCATCTGGTTCAAGATCAGGCCTGATGCCGGGAAAGCGCTGGCCCCCCATGAGGAGAGTGTAAGCACGGTCGCGTAGCCGCATCGTGCGCAAGCCCGAACGTCGTGGCGCGCGCGGTAAGCGACGGCACTCGGCAGGCGCACTTCCTGAACCCGAAGCGATCGAGGCGCGGCAGCATGAACGCCTCGATCGCGACGTTCAGGTGGCCGCAGGCGCGGCGCCTCGCCCAGGACATCGCCCCCGTATCCACGGCACCAGGACACCCTTCGTCCGGGAAACGCATTCCTGCGCATCAACGCGGTGACGGCGCGATATCGAATGCGTGCAAGCCGCGCACGACGCCCGGCCTTGCCTCGACCAGTTCATACCTGCGGCACAATGCGGGCAGCGTCGGCCACGGAAGATCCACATGGACGGATCGGGTGATCGTGAACGCCGCAATGTCGGCAATCGAGAACGCGTCTCCGGCCATGTACGCGTGCTTGTCGAGATAACGCTCCGCAGTTGCGAGCGCCGCGAGCATGCTTTTGGTGAGCCATTCCTGGCCGTCGCTCGCGCCGGCGCGATTGAGGGAAAAGGCAGCATGGCCGGGTGCGATCACTTCCGTCAGGAAGAAGAAAAATCGCTCGTAAGCCACCGCACGGGCCCATGCGTTTACGGGCAGCAGGCAACCCGGCGATTTTTCCGCCGCGTAGAAAACGATGGCGTTCGACTGCGTGAGGACGAATGGAGGTTGGTCGGCTTCCCGCTCGACAAGAACCGGGACCTTACCCGCAGGATTGAGGGCGAGATGCGACGGCACCATGTGTTCGCCAGCGGCGAGATCAACGAATCGCACCGTGTACGGCAGCCCGGCTTCCTCCAATGCGATGGCGGCACGGATGCAGTTGCCCGTCGGCGCACCAACTAGCTCATAGGTCGTATTCACTCGACAAATTCCTCCACGCTGATGTTGGAACGCGTCTTCCCATGATGGGTCACTTTCCACGGCGTCAATCCGAACTCAGCGGGGCGTCCAATTGTGCCGAGACCGTCGCCGTTGATCCGCAAAAGCGAGGACTGCATTCAGGCTATCACCGATACGGAGAGCAACGATGAAAACTTTTCTCCGGCGGTTGGCCGCCGCGTCAGTGCTCAGCGTCGCTGGGGCTGCCTCGGGACGGGGAAGTCCCTTTCATTCGATTACCCCTAGCCTCGGAGTTACAACCCCAAGGTTTTTAACGCTCCCTATTCGGATTGACACTTTCATTACGGTTAAAGTGGAAATGAAAGTGTCAACGCGATCGCGCCTTGCCTTGTGGCGAGTAGGGAGGGGGGGACGGATTTATTCCGGCCTACGAGAAACTCGCCGTGTTGACCACGACTTCGGCAACTGCAAACTCGCCGAGTGCGCGCCGAGCGGTGTGAATTGATCTCCGACGGTTTAGTTCACTCTCATCTACGGAAGCGCCGCGTGTGCTTTCGGTCGTTGCCTTCGTGTTTCGATGGAGTACGCTACTTGGTCTTGCAACGCTGGGAGCCAAGCTATGCGGTTGATCATCGAAACAAGTACAACGGTGGCTCTGAGGACAGACGCATTGTAACCCCGCCGCCCTTTCGGGCGGCGGTGGGAGGCCCGCCGATGATTTTCAACTTTGTTTGGTTTTACGTATGTTGGCGACAGATTAAAAACTTATTGTGTTAGGTATTCTAAATTAAAAATGGGCCGCATCCCCTTGCGTCAGTAATGCTGGACGGAGATTAGAAAATCTCGAACAGCGCGGCCGCGCCTTGACCCCCGCCGATACACATCGTGACGATGCCGAACTCTGCACCACGGCGATGGCCTTCTATCAGGATATGACCGGCCATACGCGCCCCCGACATACCGTAGGGGTGGCCAACGGCAATCGCACCGCCGCTCACGTTCAGGCGATCATCGGGAATCTCCAGGACGTCTTGGCAGTGCAGAACTTGACATGCGAACGCTTCGTTGAGTTCCCAGAGGCCGATATCGTTTACCGTGAGGTTGTGTTGCTTGAGAAGCTTGGGGATAGCGAACACCGGCCCGATACCCATTTCATCCGGATTGCAACCAGCGACTGCCATACCACAGTAAGCGCCGAGCGGCTTGAGGCCGCGCCTGGCCGCTTCAGCAGCTTCCATGACGACCAATGCCGCCGCACCATCCGAGAGCTGCGAGGCATTGCCTGCCGTGATGTAGTTGCCTTCCTTGAGTTGTTGACCACCACGGAACACGGGCTTGAGGCTCGTCAGGTCTTCGAGCTTGGTGCTCGGACGGTTGCCTTCGTCGTTAGTGAGAGTCACGGTCTTGAAGCTGACTTCCTTCGTTTCCTTGTCAACAACTTTCATTTGCGTCGTCATCGGAACGATTTCAGTGTCGAAGCGGCCTTCGGCTTGTGCTTGTGCTGTCAGTTGTTGTGAGCGCAGAGCATACGCATCCTGACGCTCACGGCTGATACCGTAGCGAGCGCTCACGATTTCAGCCGTTTCCAGCATCTGCATGTAGACCTGCGGAACCGTCTTTTGCAGTTCGGGATCGAAAATCTGGAACTGGTTGAAATGCTCGTTTTGAACCAGCGACACGGACTCGACGCCACCGGCAACGACGATCTGCTGGCCGTCGTACATGATCTGCTTCGCAGCCGTCGCGATAGCCATAAGTCCGGATCCGCATTGACGATCAACCGTCATACCGGCAACGGAGTGGGGCAGGCCAGCACGTAGGGCGGACTGACGGGCAACATTGAAACCCGTAGTGCCTTGTTGCAGGGCTGTGCCCATGATCACGTCGTCAACGTCAGCGCCATCGATGAGAGCGCGTCGCACAGCAGCGTTTACGACATGGCCGCCCATTGCCGGACCAGTCGTATCGTTGAACGCGCCACGGAAGGCCTTGCCGATGGGAGTACGAGCTACAGAAACGATTACAGCTTTACGCACGATTTGCATCTCCTGTTAAATAATTGAATACAATTACGCTTGAGAAACAGGCCACCGGTTAGCCTTAGCAGCTTCCGCGAGGGACTGCGCAGGCCTCCACGTATCACCGTAAAGCTTGTGATATTCCTGAACCTTTTCGTAGACCTTCTGGAGCCCCGTTTGCTGCGCCCAGAACATAGGGCCGCCGCGGTAGCTCGGGAAGCCATAGCCGTTGGTGTACACGATATCGATATCGCCCGCGCGCTGTGCTGTACGAGAGTCGATGATGCGAGCGCCCTCGTTGACCATAGCGCACATGATGCGTTGCAGGATTGCTTCGTCTGAGATCTCACGGCGTTCGATACCGGCGTCGGCCGAAACTTGGACGATCAGCGCCTCGATTTCAGGACAGGGAGTAGCTGTACGACCTTCGTACCTGTAATAGCCGCTACCCGTCTTCTGGCCGAATCGACCTTGTTCGCAGATACGATCAGCGAGCACGGAATAACGCTCATAGGCAGGGCGCGTGCCTTTCCGTTCCTGTTCCTGACGAATGCGCCAGATCACGTCCAAGCCTGCCATGTCGCGCATAGCGAACAGGCCCATAGGGAAACCGAATTGATTAAGTACGCGGTCGATTTGCCACGGCATTGCGCCTTCTTCGAGAAGATAGTCGGCTTCGCGGCCATAGGCACTGAGGATACGATTGCCGATAAACCCAGCTTCGTTACCTGCGAAGACTGCGGTCTTGCGCAAGGCTTTCGTGACTTTGAGTATGGTTGCAGACACTTCATCCGAGGTGTGCGAGCCCTTGATAACTTCTACAAGCTTCATCACGTGGGCAGGGCTGAAGAAGTGCATGCCGACAACCTGCTGCGGACGACGAGTCACATTCGCAATCAGATCGATATCTAGCGTTGACGTATTAGTCGCCAGGATAGCTTCAGGCTTGGCTACAGCATCGAGATCCTGGAAGACACTCTGCTTTACGCCGAGGTCTTCTAAAACAGCTTCGATAATGAGATCGCTCTTCGAGGCCGCTACGAGGTCGCTGGAGATTGAAATCAGATTGAATGCACGATCAGCCTTCGCGCGTGCCATTGAACCGCGGGCGACTGAGGTTTCGTAGTTGCCTTGAATAGCAACTATAGCGCGCTCCAGCGCTTCGTACGTGCGGTCTACGAGGACGACGGACATGCCAGCGCTCGCACAGGCTTGCGCAATGCCCTGACCCATCGTGCCTGCACCGATAACGGCTACGGACTTGATATCCAGCGGTGTTGCGTTGTCAGCGCCGGGGACTTTGCCCGCTTCCCGTTCAGCGAAGAACAGGTGACGCAAGGACGCGCTTTCAGGGCTGTGTTCGCACTCCTGGAATGCTTTTTGTTCGAGTGCGCAACCTTGGTCAAAGGTCAAGGCGCAGGAAGCTTCGAGGACGTCGACAATCTTCTGCGGAGCGACGAGACCGTGCCATTTCTTTTTATTCTTTTGGCGATAGGCTTCGAACACTGCGAGGTCTACGTCTTTAACAGGGCCTTTGATAGCGCTCAGGTCGCGAGCGAGGGTGCCCTTGCTAATCAGGTCTTGTGCGAAGGCTATAGCTGCTGAAACGAGATCGACGCCTTGGTCAGTAACTAGATAATCGATAACACCCCATTCGTATGCTCGCTCTGCGGACACGGGATTGCCTGACGTCGAAACGTCCAGAGCAACTTGAGGCCCGGCGAGTCGGAGCCACCACTGCGTACCGTAGCCGCCCGGCATCAAACCGAGTTTCACTTCGGGTTGTCCGATCTGGGCATTCAACTGAGCTAAGCGCCACGTGCACGAGAGAGCGAGTTCGAGACCGCCGCCCAGTGCCGTCCCATGAATAGCTGCAACAGATGGCGTGGAACTCTTGCCCAATGCGTCGAGAATCTTGTACAGCGAGGGTTCTTCGTACGGCTTGCCAAACTCGCTGATATCAGCACCTGCAACGAATGTACGGCCAGCACATGCAATGATCAGTGCTTGTACGTCGTCTTCAACTTGCGCACGTTCGATAGCGTCCATGAGGCCGCGACGTACGCCGATGCTCAAGGCGTTGATAGGCGGGTTGTCGATCGTAGCGACAGCAATACCGTTCGACTTTGAGTAGGAAACGTAGGACATTAGCGTTCTTGGGAAGTAGGGGATTTAGCGCACAGGGTCCGCGACTTTGACAATCAAGCGGCCTTTATGCGCTCCAGTGAAGAGGCAGTTGTAGACATCCGGTACAGTCTCGAACCCCTCTCGGATATCAATGTCGCATTTCAACTGGCCGTCAGAAATCCATTCATTGATGGACTTCAACATCGCGCTCGTTCGCGCTCTGTCTCCGAGAATAGAGCTGACGAGGAAGCCGCGGACTTGCGCAGTCTTGACGACGAGGTTCCAAAGATTCGAAGGCCCCGGTTCAACGTTGGCGGTGTTATAGCGGCTAATCATGCCGCAAATTGCGATCCGCGCATTCCTCGCTAAGTGATTAAGCGATGCTTCAAATATCGAGCCGCCTACATTTTCGAACAACAGATCAATCCCCTCAGGGAGAATCGTGCCTAGCTCGGTGTCCAGATCGCTACAAGAACGGTAGTCGATACAAACGTCGTAGCCGTAGTCATCGACTGCACGTTGGCATTTAGCTGTGCCACCCGCAATACCGACGACACGGGACGCGCCTTTAATCTTTGCGATCTGGCCTACAAGGGAGCCGACCGCTCCAGCTGCACCAGAGACAAGTACCGCATCTCCGGATTTGAAATCGCCAACGTCAAGAAGGCCGTAATAGGCAGTCAGGCCAATCGTGCCCCGCGCGTGCGTAAACGACGCGAGATCCGAATCAGCGTCTGCTTCTACGGCGTAGAACTGTGATGCAGGAGCTACAACGTAATCGCTCCAGGTACCGAAGCCCCACACAAACTGACCTTCACTGAGGTCGGCACGCGGTCCCGTTCTTACGACTTGTCCAAGCATGACTCCGCGCACGGGCGCTCCCAGCGGCAACGGTGCAGCGTAGTTGCCCGACGCATTCATGAATCCGCGAATGGCAGGGTCCATAGCAAGATACAGAACGCGTACCAGTACTTCACCGTCCCCAGGAACAGGAATGTCTCGGTCTTCGCGTGTCAAGTCGCCTGGCTTGATAGCGCCCTGTGGACGGTTAGATAGTATCCAGTTTCTGTTTTTCATTGCAGACCCTGCGGTATATCAGAGGTACGCGGCAGCGCCCATTACTGCAGCGATACCCGAAGAAGGAACGGAGCACAGAATAGCTTCGACGAGTTCAGCATCTGTAGCCTGGACAGCACGCGCCGCACCGATATGGCGAGCAACCATCGGGCTGTAGTCAGACGAGAGCACGGCGACGAGGCACAGTTCCGCGTATTTCGGCTCGATGGTGTTGCAGTAGATCGTGCCTTTGCGCATCAGGTAGTACGCATCCGCGCCCTTGGGCGACAAAGCAAGCATCTTCTGCAGCGGGTCGGGGATAGTACCGAAGTACTTCTTGAAATCAGCCTCGGCCTCGCCGGGCGCTACGACTTGGTGCTCATAGTCAGCAACTGGGCTCTGGCGATCGCGCGGAAACACCTCGTTGACCACGCCTTGATATGCGAGCGCCGCACCTTCACCGCGAAGGCTACTCAGGAGAATCAATCCCGAGATTGCTTCTTTTTTTGTCAAGCCGAGTCCTTGCGCGATAGAGAGCGCACGCCTAGCAACGTCAATGTAGCCCTTGTTGATCGCAGCGACAGCGACAAACAGAGTCTTGAATTTCGCAGGAATCGCGCCATCGGTCTCTATGATGTCGCGGAACAGTTGGTAGCCCGACAGCGTGTAGGGAGCGATTTCACGCAGCAGTTCTGATTCGATCAGTGGGTTCGCGGCCATGAAGTTTACTCGGGTGGAAGTCTACGAAAACGACAGAGAACAGCGTGTCCATGCTATCGACCGACTGGTCGGGCGTCAACCCCAGGCGAGCCCTAATTAGTAACCCTAGGATAGTCAGTTTTTCGAGAAATTTTGCGCACGTAAGGTTGACGCCCGACCAGTCGGTCGAGTACTCTCGGGCCAATGGAAAGTACGAGATGGCGCGCCCCTTACGCGTCGTAGGCAGTGGGTGTGCATGTCATGAATGTTGTCTTAGGGAGTCTTAGATGAATTTCGAACAATCGAAAAAGTCGAAAGAGTGGTATGGCCGTGTCGAAGCTTTCATGAACGAGTACGTTTACCCGGCGATCCCCACGTATCATGAACAGCACGCGAAGATGGATCGCTGGAAGGAAACTCCGGCCATCTTCGAAGAACTCAAAGCCAAGGCTAAAGCCGCAGGCCTCTGGAACATCTTCATGCCTCTCTCGGCACATGACGACGAGTACTTCACGAGCGTTGGTCTGACGAACGTAGAGTACGCACCGATTGCGGAACTCATGGGGCGTGTCTCGTTTGCTTCGGAGGTGTTCAACTGCATGGCCCCGGACACGGGCAACTTTGAAGTCTTGCATCGCTATGGGACGCCGAAGCAAAAGGAACAATTCATGATTCCGCTGCGTGACGGTCTCACGCGTTCGGCTTTCTTGATGACGGAGCCTGCTGTCGCTTCGTCGGATGCGCGCAACATCCAGACGCAAATCAAGCGCGATGGCGACGAGTACGTGATCAACGGTCGCAAGTGGTGGTCGTCGGGCGCTGGACATCCGAAGTGCGGGTTCTTCATCGTCATGGGCAAGACGGACCCTACGGCTTCGGCATATCGCCAGCAGTCGATGATTCTCGTGCCAGTCGGTACTCCCGGCGTGACCCTCGTACGTCACCTGAACGTGTTTGGTTACGACCACGCGCCGCACGGCCACTTCGAAGTCGTTCTCGATAACGTTCGGGTGCCCGCAGAAAACATGCTTGTGGGTGAAGGTTGCGGTTTTGAAATCGCGCAAGGTCGCCTGGGGCCGGGTCGTATTCACCACGCTATGCGCACGATTGCTTCAGCTGAAGTCGCACTCGAACGCATGGTCATTCGTCTGATGTCGCGAGAAGCATTCGGCAAGCGCATTCACGAACACTCGGTTTGGGAAGAGCGTATCGCCCACGCTCGAATCAATATCGAAATGGTTCGCCTGCTGTGCTTGAAGACAGCACACATGATGGACACTGTAGGCAACAAGGAGGCGCAAGGCGAGATCGCAATGATCAAGGTCATCGCTCCGCAAGTCGCTGAACGCATTATCGATATGGCAATTCAAGCTCATGGCGGTGGCGGTGTGAGCCAAGACTTCGGCTTGGCTGAGATGTATGCCAATACGCGTATCGTGCGTCTTACCGATGGTCCTGACGAAGTGCATTGCCGTGCCGTTGCTCGTCTGGAATTCAAGAAGCAAGAAGGCCGCCAGTACAGCGATATCCTCGCGTACTCGAAATAATCGAAGGCGAGGTCTACGGGTCTCGTTTTCATACAGCTATAGAGGGCTACAAGATTGAGTACCCAGGAAACGCAAGCTGTTGAGCCTAAGCGCTACATCGGTGAAGTCGGTTCAGTTCGTGAAGGCAGTCGCTTCGATGAAGCGCGCCTTGCTACGTATTTGAGTGACATGATCCCGGGCTTTCGCGGCCCGATGGTCGTGAAGCAATTCGAGGGCGGGCAGTCCAACCCTACGTTTTTGCTAGAAACGCCGAGCGGCAAATATGTAGTACGTCGTAAGCCTGAAGGTGTGCTGCTGAAGTCAGCGCACGCAGTGGACAGAGAGTTTCGAATTATTAAAGCGCTTTCTGGCGCAGACGGTATTCCTGTTCCTCAAGCGCTGGTACTTTGCGAAGACGAATCTATTATCGGCAGCATGTTCTATGTCATGCGCTTCGTGGCCGGGCGCACTTTCTGGGATTGCAAAATGCCAGACGTTAGTCGAGAAGACCGGGCGGCGATCTACGATTCTGCGAATGAGACACTTGCACGATTGCACTCGATTGACTACAACAAGATCGGTCTGACGGACTACGGTCGTCCCGGCAATTACTTCTCGCGCCAGATCTCCCGTTGGTCGACCCAGTACGAAGCGTCTAAGTCGGAAGACATTCCAGAGATGGATAAGCTGATCGCGTGGTTGCCTGGTCAGGTCCCGGCTGACGATCAACGCTTGTGTATTGCTCACGGTGACTTCTCCTTCCACAATCTGCTGATCCATCCGACTGAGCCGCGTGTAGTTGCTGTTCTGGATTGGGAACTGTCGACCATCGGACACCCGATGGGCGATCTTATGTATCACACTATGGAGTGGTACAGGCCGCATGGCGTCGATGCTCGCGGTACGCTGAACGGTGCAGGCTTGCAGGCCTTGGGCATTCCTGGTTTTGAACAGTACGTCGAGCGCTATTGCGAACGTACGGGATTCAAGATCGAAGGGAACCTCGACTTCTACAAAGCATACAACCTGTTCCGTGTCGCTGCGATTCTGCAAGGCGTTGCGCAACGGTCTTCGCAAGGCAACGCTGTATCGGCTCACGCGGATACGGTGACGAAGTTGATTAAACCGCTGGCTAAGGCTGCGTGGGATTTCGCGCTCGCTGCCGGGGCTGTGTAATCGAGTCATGAGAGGTCGTGGATCAGGCCGCTATCGATTCAATTTTGTGACAATCATATGGACGATACGATCAAATCTGCACGCGTGCGGGCACAGGCGCTCAGTGCACAAATACACGAATTCTGTAAGAGCGAGATGCCTGCCGATCTACTTGATCGGTCCCGACGCCACCAGGTATTAAGCAAAGAGGACTATCTTTGCTGGATGCGATTGTTGCAAAAGAAGAATTGGGGTACTGCGCACTGGCCCGCTGAGTATGGCGGGCAAGACTGGTCTCCGCTCGAACGCTTTACCTTCGAGGATCAGTTTGCGCGATTGGGTTGCCCGTGGGTGATTCCGTTCGGCGTCAAATATGTGGGGCCCGTCATCTATAAGTACGGAGCGCCGGAACAGAAAGCACGATTCCTGCCGCGAATCGTCAACAACGAAGACTTCTGGGCTCAAGGCTACTCCGAGCCCGGTGCGGGCTCTGACTTGGCAGGTTTGCGCACGACGGCAGTTCGTGACGGTGATTACTATGTAGTCAATGGTCAAAAAGTGTGGACGACGTATGCGCAGTGGGCCGATTGGCTGTTTTGCCTCGTGCGTACCGGCGACGCTCAGACTAAGGCACAAAACAGTATTTCATTCCTGCTCATCGACATGAACAGCGAAGGTGTGACGGTCAAGCCTATCGACACGATGGATGGTTATCACCACGTGAATGAAGTGTGGTTGGAAAACGTTCGCGTACCGGCCGAGAACTTGATCGGTGTTGAAGGGCAGGGATGGACGTATGCCAAGTTCTTGCTCAAGAATGAGCGTACGGCAGGCGCGACTGTCGGCATGGTTCGTCACGCACTAGATCGACTTAAGCTCGCGGCAACAGAGAGTGGGGAAATCGAAAACCCCCTGATGCGTAATCGCATCGGTGAATTTGAACTGCGATTCATGGCACTCGAACAGGTAGCATATCAGTCCGTTGAAGCCATGATGGACGGTACAGAGAACGGCGGCGAGGCCTCGTTAATCAAAATCCGTTCATCGGAACTGTACCAGCATGTCGCGGAAGCGACGGTTGAAGCTCTCGGTATGGAAGGGCTTCCGTTCGATATCGAGGCGCTGCACAAGGGCACGCAACCTCCGATTGGCCCTGACGATGCGGCTGGGGTACTTAAAGATCACTTCTACAATCGTGCCGCTACGATCTTCGGCGGTGCATCGGAAATCCAACGCAACATTATTGCTAAGGCCGTTCTCGGACTATGAGTGCAGACCAGGAAATGCTCGCTCTGCTCAGTGAGAGTATTGAGCGCTATACGACCGATAACTACGACTTCCAGAAGCGTCACGCCGTACTTAAGGGGGATCAGAGTTATAGCGAGCGAGCGTGGAAAGACTACGCTGAATTCGGCTGGCTAGCACTAACACTCGGCGAAGACTGGGGCGGTCTCGATGCTGACACGACTACACTGGGTGCGCTCATGGAGGTGGTCGGCTATCGCATGCTTATGGAGCCAATTCTATCGAGTGCTGTCATCGGCACACGATTGGTGTCCTTGTTGGGTAGCGCAGAACAGAAGGATCAGATTCTTTCGACTCTGATCGATGGGTCGGTAAAGCTCGCAGTACTCGACCTTGGAACTCCGCGCTTGCAGTGGCTGACTGCATCGGAGAATCGGCTGACTGGTACGGCACCTATGGTGTTGCATGGTGACATAGCCGACAAGTTCATCGTACCGGCACAAGATGCGGAGGGCGAAGTTCAGGTTTACGTAGTAGAGGCACGGGACTGCGTTCGCAAGAACTATCGACTGGTCGATGGGCGAGGTGCTGCATCAGTCAACTTTCAAGGCGTAATCGCTCAGCGACTGGGTACTGACAACAATGGTGCGAGAGTAGAGGCTGTCCTCGCTGATGTCGCGGACGAGGCTGTCGTAGCGCTCTGCGGTGAGACTTTCGGTATTGTCAGGGCTCTGGTGAATGCTACTGCTGATTACTTGAAGGTGCGCAAGCAATTCGGCAAGGCCCTGGGTACTAATCAGGCACTCCAGCATCGCATGGCTGACATGTACATGATTCAGCAAGAAGTCGGGGCGCTGACGAAAGCTGCGAGGTTATCAATGAATCAACCCCACGCAGACAGGGCTCGGATCATCAGTGGAGCAAGGGCGTATATCGGCAGGACCGCTCGCATAGTAGGTAATGAAGCTGTCCAGATGCACGGCGGTATCGGCATTACCGAAGAACTTGACGTGAGCCATTATTTCCGTCGCTTGATGGTCAACGCAGTCTTGCTCGGTAGTCTCGATAACCACTTCGAGACTTTTGTCAAGTTGACATTGGCTAATAGCAAGGGCCTGCACTAAATAACTAATGCCATCATTCGACTTCGCTGGGGCGTTAGTTTGTGAGTAAGGAGTGGCGCAATGAGTGAAAAGAATGCAGCGGTACTCGTGCATCGTACGGGTGCGATTGTTGAAATTGTATTGAATCGCCCACATGTGCTGAATGCAGCGAACGTAGAGTTGGCGACCGACTTCCTCTCTGTGTGCCACCGGATTGCCGGCGATCCCGGTGTTCGTAGCGTTGTCGTGCGCGGAGAGGGAAAGGCGTTCATGGCTGGGGGCGATCTCGCTGAATTCACTGAAAACCTCGATCATGCTGCCGAAGTTGCCGACACGTTGATTAAACCGCTGAACGAGGCTGTGACTATCCTTTCTCAGATGTCGGCACCCGTGATCGGTAGCGTTCACGGCGCAGTCGCAGGGGCTGGTGTGAGTCTAGCCCTCGCCTGTGACCTGGTGCTTGCTGCGGACAACACGAAGTTCAACATGGCGTACTCGAAGATCGGAGCTAGCGCGGACGTAAGCGGCTCCTGGTCGCTGCCTCGCGCAGTGGGGCTGCATAAGGCAATGGAAATTGCGTTGCTCTCCGAGACCTTCGACGCACAGGAGGCGCATCGTCTGGGTCTGGTCTATCGTGTAGTCAGCAGTGTTGAGCTTGCTCAAGAGACTATGTGCCTCGCAGATCGACTCGCTAATGGGCCTACACGGTCGTTTGGCGTCATCAAACGCCTATTTCGAAATTCGTTCGACCGAAACTTGAATTCGCAGCTCGAAGCAGAGCGTCTGGGCTTCCGTGAGTGCGCGGCAACCAATGACTTCAAGGAAGGTGTCGTTGCGTTCCAGCAGCGACGCACGCCGCTTTTTACAGGTTCATGAGTATCTGTTTGGTTATTCGCCACAATCACGACACGGTGTAAGAGCTGCTACTCTGCTACATCCAAAAATATTGAAGAAACTCAAGTATAGGGCGCCTATAAGGTTTCGCTCTGCCAAGATGTAAGACGCGTAGAGTCAAAAGCAATACGCGTCGCTCTGGAAATATAGCAAAAAACTAATCAGTTCGAGACGCAAGGAGATACTATGAGGTACATAGGCGCAACTGTCTATGCTTATGAGAGGAATAAGCATGGAGCACACAGCGAATCATTTGTGTTTTGCCTGGGAGGCAAATAATGGTTAGCGCAGCCCAACGTAGATACATTCTTTTCTTGCTGTTCATGGTGTCGGTATTCAACTACGTAGACCGCACGATTCTTTCTATCCTGCAAATCCCTATCAAGAAGGAACTGGGCTTGAGCGATGCTCAACTGGGCATGCTCACGGGTCTAGCCTTCGCGATCTTCTACGCGGTACTCGGTGTGCCAATCGGACGTCTAGCTGACTACTGGCAACGTCGTCGTCTCGTAGCAGGCGCGTTGACAGTCTGGACTGGTTTCACGGCACTCACGGGTATCGCAACTAGCTTTGGGGCACTCCTGGGTTTCCGTATTGGCGTCGCTGTTGGGGAAGCTGGGTCGATCCCGGCATCGCACTCAATTATCTCAGACCTGTATCCGCCTAATAAGCGTGCTACGGCGATCGCAATCTTCGGCTTGTCGCTGCCCGTGGGTATCCTTCTGGGTTACTCGAGCGCTGGTTGGCTTGTGACTAACGTCGGTTGGCGTGAAGCGTTTTCGATTATCGGTCTGTCTGGCTTGATCGTCGTCCCGTTTATGTGGTTCGCCAAAGAACCGAAGCGTGGCACGTTCGATCCAGTTGAGGTAGCGAAGGCGCCGGCACCGTCTACTGCGGAAGCGCTGAAAATCCTGTGGAGCAAACGTGCTTATCGTTGGCTCGTTCTTGCGGGCGGCTTCCATGCCTGGACTTGGTATTCGGTTAACTCGTGGAATGCCATGTTCTACGTGCGTGTCCACCACGTGCCGCTGTCCACCGTTTCGTACTATCTGGCACTCGTGAACGGTATCGGCTCCGCTATCGGCATCTATGCCGGTGCGAGACTCGCTGACTACTTTGGTTCGAAGGATGTTCGCGGTCGCCCGCGCGTCATCGCGATTTCGCAGTTCATCATGGTTCCGATTGCAATCGTCCAGTACCTCGTGCCGACGCACGTCGTATCGATGGTGCTCGGCGCGATCACGATGACGATGATGCTCGTCTACTACGGTCCTATCGTGGCGGTTGCTCACCAGATGGTGCCCGCCAGCATTCGCGGCTTTACGTCTGGCGTTCTGACACTCGTCGTGTCGCTGATCGGCTTGGGACTCGGACCTCTCGTTACTGGCTTCTTGAGCGACAGGTTCACGGCTGCCTATGGCGTGCAAGGTCTGGGCTATGCGATTTGCGTTACGGTCTGCGCGTCGTTGGTTTCGGCATTCATGTTCTGGCGTAGTTCGGTACAGCTTCCTAACGAAGTTTTGAACAAGGAACTCGTCAAGGAAGCGGTAGCTTAAGTACTGTAGTGGTACACGCTGTGTCGCTCTCAACGTAGCACAGCGTGATCCGCATTATGCAAAGCTAATTTAACCTGAATCTGGACGTAGAGAATGAGCAAGCTTATTGGCAAGGTTGCACTGATTACAGGTGCAGCACGGGGTCTTGGTGCTGAAATGGCACGCGTGTTTGCACAGCAGGGCGCAGCAGTACTCGTAGCTGACGTGCTTGATGGCTCGGAAGTCGTGGATGAGATTCTCAAGAACGGTGGTTCTGCCAAGTATGCCAGGCTTGACGTCACCAACGAAGCTGAATGGAAATTCGCGGTTCAAGATGCTGTTGACTACTTCGGAAAACTTGACATCCTGGTCAACAACGCAGGCATCGTTCCAAAGGTCGCTCCTATCGAAGAGCGTACGGTAGAAGAGTGGGATCAGGTGATGGCTGTGAATGCGCGCGGCGTGTTCCTCGGTACGAAGATTGCGATACCTGAAATGCGCAAGGTCGGCTCCGGTTCTATCGTGAACGTATCGTCGATTGCGGCACTCGGACAATGGACTCATATGGAAGCGGCATACGCGGCTTCTAAGGGTGCCGTTTTGATCTTCACGAAGACGACAGCCGCTCAATATGCCAAGGATGGCATTCGCTGCAATTCGATTCATCCGGGTCCGATCGATACGCCGATGCTCCGGGCTACATTCCCGAATGACGACACTATGAATAAGCGCCTCTCGCGTATCCCTCTGGGTCGTATGGGCCAAACTCCTGAAGTCGTGAACGCCGCGCTGTATCTCGCATCTGACGACTCGTCGTATACGACTGGTACCGAGCTTACCGTCGATGGCGGTGCGTCCGTGCTCTAAGCGGCTTACTAGAACTGGAGACAAGAACATGGCGTGCGAAAAACAATCCCAAGCTTTTCCGCGACTCTTTGAAAGGTTCAAGATCGGTAAAGTCGAACTTCAAAATCGACTCGTAGCACTGCCGCATGGCACATCGATGATCAAAGATGGCGCGATCATGGATGCAGACATTGCATACTATGAAGAACGTGCAAAGTCTGGTCTAGCAATGATTATCACGGGCGCTGCGGTAGTGTCTCGTACGTCGTACATTCGTTCGGGAAAGCTCGTTGCCCCGTACGACGAAGCTGTTTTCGAATCCATGCAAAAGCGCGTGGATGCTGTGCATAAGCATGGCACGAAGATCGTAGGTCAAATCCTGCACCTTGGACGTGAAACTATCGGCGGCGAGTTCGATAACGCACCGCTCGCACCTTCGGTTATCCGTAGCCCACGCGACCCGTATGGTCCCAAGAAACTCAATGAGAAAGAGATTCTTGAGATCGTGGAAGCTTTCGGTATCTCCGCATCTAACCTCAAAGCTACGGGGCACGACGGCGTAGAGATTCACGGAGCGCACGGCTATCTCGTCGGACAATTCTTGTCCGAGGCTACGAATTTCCGTGATGATCGCTGGGGCGGCTCAATCGAAAATCGTATGCGTTTCCTGCGTATGGTAATCGAGTCTATCCGCAAGCACTGCGGTGAAGACTTCATGCTCGGTCTGCGTCTTAGTGCTTCCGAGGAAATCGCTGATGGGATGGAAATCCCCGATACAGTGCAGATAAGCAAACTCATTGCTGCTGACGGACTGACGGACTACCTGAGTATTACGATGGGTACGCGCGGCCTCTACGTCAAGGATGCAACGCAGCCGAAGGCTATTGCTGCACGTGCAGCCGGGTTGATTCGTCAGGCTACGGGCTTGCCGGTGATTGTCGGTCAGCGAATCAATAGCCCCGAGATCGCAGAGAAGGTGCTCGCTGAAGGTCAGGCTGACATGATCGGTATGGCGCGCGCATTCATTGCTGATGCTGACTGGGTCACTAAGGCTCGTGCTGGACAATCTGAGCGTATCCGTCCCTGCGTTGGTCTGAATCAAGAATGTCGTGCATTCTCGCCGCATCTCCACTGCGCAGTGAATCCTCGCGCTGGTCGTGAGCTGGTACCTGAATTCACCATCAAAGGCCCACTGCGTAAGCGCAAGATCGCGATCATCGGCGGTGGCCCTGCTGGGCTTGAGACGGCGCGTGCTGCGGCTGACCGTGGTCATCAGGTAACGATTTTTGAAGCAACGGATGGGCTCGGTGGTCTGTTCCTCTACGCCGCTTCGTTGCCGGGCCGTAGCGATCTGCGAAATCTCATCGATTATCTACAAAGCGAGATTCGTCGACTCGGTGTCACTGTCGAACTGAACCGCCGTATTGAATCAGCTTCCGAACTCGAAGGCTTTGACGTCGCTGTCATTGCTACGGGCTCGCAGCCGAATCCGTTGTCGGACGAACAGTCTGGCCCGCACGTCAAGACATGGTTCGAAGTCCTCGATCAAGATATGCCCGAGCCTCATGGTCAGGGGCGAGTGACCGTTATTGACGATGGCTCAGCATTCTGGTGGACGTATGGCGTCGCAGAAGCGTTGATGAACGCGGGTTGGAAGGTCACGATCGCCACTCCCGGCGTGAGTGTCGCAGGACAGATTCCCACCGAGAGTATCGGGCCTTTGATCGCCCGTCTGGGTAGCGGCCGCACTGAGTATTGTGTACTTTCTATTTTCGATAGCATTACCGAGAAGGGCGTTTCGCTGATGAACGGCGGTTCCGGCGAAACGACGGAATATGAATGCGAACTCGTTGTCATTCAGACGGGCCGTACTTCACGTAGTGCTCTGATCGACGCACTCGAAGAATCTACGATGGAAGTACACTCCATCGGTGATTGCGTCAGCCCGCGTCGTGTCTCACACGCA
Source organism: Burkholderia sp. Bp8963 (assembly GCF_003854275.1). GTDB lineage: Bacteria > Pseudomonadota > Gammaproteobacteria > Burkholderiales > Burkholderiaceae > Burkholderia. Next base: position 14,590 of record NZ_QTQP01000060.1, on the reverse strand, counting down.
ATGTTGGAAGGTCAACGCCTCGGCTTGAGCTTGTAACGCAATTAGGTCATTCGGCAGGGTGAACTTGGCACCCTGATTTCAATAGTGCCCGGATTACTAACAGCTGGCTGGGCACAGCTTGATACGTGGAGAATCAAATGCAATCCTTCAAAGAGCGAGTCGCGGTAGTTACGGGCGGTGGTTCGGGTATCGGTGAAGCACTCTCCTGGCGCTTTGCTAACGAAGGCGCGAAAGTTGTTGTCGCTGACGTTAACGAAGCAGAAGCCAGGCGTGTTGCGCAAGCGCTGAAAGACGCAGGGCACGAAGCGCTTGCAGTTCGCACGGATGTGACGAAGGGCGATCAAGTCGAAGCCTTGGCTAAGGCCGCTGTCGATACGTTCGGTTCGATCGATGTCCTGTGTGCTAACGCAGGCGTCGTTCCCTCGGGCCGCTATCGTCCGGTGTGGGAATACCCGGTCGAGGATTGGAAGTGGTCGTTCGACGTCAACATGATGGGCGTCGTCAACAGCATCCGTAGCTTTGTCCCGCGCATGCTTGAACAAGGCACGGACGGTCATATCGTCGTCACGGCTTCGATCGCAGGTATCGTCAGCGGCTCCGCATCGGTTGCATACGGCGCAGCCAAGCATGCGGCTCTGCGCATCACTGAAGGACTGTATGCGGGTCTGAAGGAGCGTGATTCGAAGATCGGCGTGACGGCCTTGATTCCGGGTCTCGTCAACACGAAGATCTATCAGTCGGAACGCAACCGTCCGCAAGAACTGCGACCGGAAGGCGGCGCTCTCGAAGAGACGCAAGAGTTGAAGGCAGTTGCGGACAAGATGTACAGCGGCGCCCTGTCGCCTGCGGAGGTCGCAGGCATTGTGGTCGATGCGATCCGTGCGAATCAACTGTACGCGATCACGACCACGGCATTCGATGAAGCGATCAAGGAGCGTCATACGGCTATTCAGAATCGTGAAAATCCGCAGTTCGCCACGCTGCTGGAAATGACGAAGCGCGATATCCGCAGCGGGGAGATGAAAGCGCAATGAGCCGGCTCGCCAATAAGGTTGCACTTGTAACGGGTGCGGCTTCTGGTATTGGCTTTGCTACGGCACAACGGTTCGCTGAAGAGGGGGCCGTTGTGGTCCTCGCTGACCGCAACGGACCGTTGTTGGCCGAGGCGCTCGCCAGGATCCAGGAGATCAGACGTGAGTCTGGTAGTGCGTGCTTTGACGTCACGTCAGAGCAAGAGTGGAAGGATCTCGCGACTACTCTTATGGCTCGTTTCGGCAAACTTGATGTCCTGATCAACAATGCAGGTTTCGGGCGCTTCCAATCGATTGCTAACCTCTCGTATGAAGACTGGAAGGAAACCGTTGCTGTGAACCTCGATAGCGTGTTCCTGGGCACGAAGTACATGATGCCTCTGCTCGCTAAGTCAGGCTACGGTTCGATCGTCAATATGTCGTCCATGCGCGGTATCGCGGCAGGGCCTAACGCAAGCGCCTACTGCGCAGCTAAGGGCGGTGTCAGGATGCTGACTAAGGTCATTGCACTCGAATGCGCAGAGGCCGGTAATGGTGTTCGCTGCAACTCAGTGCACCCGGGGCACGTTGAGACTCCACTGACAGCAGCGGCATACGCAAAACCGGAACTCGCTAAAGAGTTTCTAGCTCATACGCCTCTCGCGCGTTTTGGTAAGGCACGGGACATTGCTAATGCCTTCCTGTTCCTGGCTAGCGATGAGTCGAGCTACATGACGGGTTCTGAGTTGGTTGTCGATGGCGGTGTGACCTGCCAATAATCGCGGAGAATGAATTGGAAACGAAAAGCATGAGCCCGCTTCTAGACTCGAATTTACTGCGTAGAATCGCCCCCTATACGCTCGCTGGCTACTCACGATGGCGGCAAATCGTCAACACGGACGGCGCTCTTCCGGCACGTATCAAGGCTCTGTACGTAGCAGTAGCTGCGAACACGAAGGGCTATCGTGAGATGGCCGAACGTGAACTTACGCGTGCGCACCAACTGGGCCTCACGTACGAGGAAGCTAGCTCGGCAGGTATCATTCTCAGCAGTTGCCGTGGCGAGGGCGCCGCGTTGCGCTTCTTGGCCCTCTTGGACGCGGAGTACCAGGTTGTACCTACCGCAGTGGCGATGCCGGTCATCGACGTCGAAGCGGGTCAAGTCGAACAGAACTTTCTCAACTACTTCGGCGCCATGCCGCCGTCGCTGGGCAAGCTGATCGATTTGCTTCCTGTAGGTAGCGAAGCCTACTACCTGATGCGCGAAGGCACGATCAATGGCACGCCGCTCGGCGCGAAGTATTCGGAACTGATGCTCGTCACTATCCTCGCTGCAGACTACAGCGACTGGACGAACGTCCACATGAAGGGTGCGAAAACTGCGGGTGCGAATGATACCGAAATCGCAGAGTCTTTAGTCTGCGCTGTCATGACCAGCGGTCTGTCGGCATGGGTCGTTGGCGCTACCCAGATGGACAAGATGTAAGTGCTGCTCTCAAGCTCGCCGGTACGTGGAGCTTTGAGATCGGCCGTAAGCATCAAACGGAGGCTGTCTTGACGTTCAGAACTTGACCTCGGAGAGCTGCTGATTGGTAAGCGCGAGGTCGAAGGCAATGGGATCGAAGTTGCCGCCACACCACTCGAGGAAGTGGTCGTGCTCCTCGTGCGTCGGATCGCCGATCGCTTCGAGGAAGTCGGCATATCCCGGCACTCCACCGACGTCCTCCGGCGGACACGCATTCTGCTCGTCCAGGCACAGCGGCCGGCGCATGTCTGGATCAGGCACGAGTGCCTTCTCGACCTTGATCTGTATTAGCCGGGACTCGATCTGACAGGTAGTCGGACCGACAAAGCACGAGTCATCAATGGGGTCGAGTGCTGCTGACGTGCAGACAGGCGCATGTCCGGCATCTGGCCGCGAATCTCGCGTTCAACAACATACATCGCCTCAATGCGGTGCAGGTCACAGAGCCCCAAAGGCTCATTCTCGACCCGCACCATCAAATGCCGTGACCAAACATCCAGGCGTCCCATTGTATTGCTTAGAGCGCTCGAACTAGCTTGCGGTCAGCAGGGCAATAGCATTTTTCTGCAAGGTCTTCCTGTCGACCTTGCCGGTAGTGGTGACAGGCATTGTGTCGATAATCACAAGATGCTCAGGCCACTTCTTCTTCGTCAGCCCGATAGCTTCCATATGAGACGTCAAATCCGACAGTTGCAACGTCGGGAATCCTGTCCGGATTACACAGATAGCGCAAGCTTGCTCACCGAGCTTCGAGTGTGGCACACCGACGACAACCGCGTCTTCGATGGCAGGGTGCTTGAGCACAGCGGCTTCGACTTCTGCTGGGTCAACGTTGTATCCGCCGCGAATGATCTGGTCCTTCAAGCGGCCAACAACCTTGATATAGCCATCTTGGCCGACAACGATTTCATCGCCGGTCAGGAAGTAGCCGTTTTCCGTCAGTCGATACTCCTGGCTGCCGAGTCCTTCTGCGTATTTGAGGAACAGCGACGGTCCCTTGACACCTGCTTGACCGCGCTCACCGACGGGCAAAGGGTTGAATTGAGCGTCGAGGGCTTGATCCTGAGTGCCGGGGAAGGGCTTGCCATCCGAGTTTTGACGTACTTCCAGCGAGTCCGTGGGCAGGGCGCTGCAATGACCCATGCACTCGGACATGCCGTACATACGCAATACCGGAATGCCAAGCAGTTCGTCGGCGTCTGCAATCAGTTGCGAGGTCATAGCCGAACCACCGACTGCGAGAGCTTTCAGCGGGCTACGCTTCGACCACTGGCCAGAACGAGCACACTCGACCATTGTGTGCAGGTGCGTCGGAACACACATACCCCAACGGCAGTTATGCGCGTCCATGAGCTCCAGCGCACGGCGAGGGTCCCACGCATCAACGATGATCAACGGATGGCCCAGCGACAGGCTGAAGTGCAGCGTGAACGTGAAACCGGGTGCGCTTCCGAGGGGCACTACGCCGACAATCGCATCACCGGGCTCGAGACCGGCAATCTTGGCACAGGCGCGCGTAGCGTAATTCATCCCGGACACAGAGTGCATCACACCCTTTGGGATACCCGTCGTGCCGGAAGTGAAGGCGATAAGCGCGGCCTTCTTGTCGGCTTCGTCCCACGTGCGATCTTGACGTTCGCACAGAGTGAGGTAGAGGCCTTCGACGCTGGGGATGGCCCTTGCGTCGACTTCTGACGAACCGATTATCGCTACGTGACCGAGACGCTGTTCGATGACACTGCGTTCTGATTTGCCGAGATCCGGCGTATAGGGACAGGCAACGGCACCAACGCTGGAGATCGCGAGCGCTGCGGCGAGTATATTCGCAGTCTTGCGGCCTTCGACCATCACGCGGTCGTGAGCACCGACACCGCTTGCGCTAAGTTCTTTAGCGATCAGAGTCGCTCGCTCGTAGAGTTCCGAGCGACTCCATTCGCGAGCTGTGCCGTCCACGGCGGCGAGTGCCTGTGAGTCTGCTTCGTGCAGCGCTTTGAACTGCTGCCAAAGCGAGGCGTCAGTCCAGGCTAGCCCATTGGCTGTATATTCTGTAATTCGGTTGTTAAGCAATTGTCTGCCCCCCGTCTACGATATATGTTTGTCCGGTAATAAATCCGCCAGCGTCAGACGCCAGTAGTGCGACCGTACCCGTAAGTTCGATGGGTTTGCCGAACCGACGCAGGAGGATGTCATTAAGCAGTTTCGCTTTCTGATCCTCGGGAACAGTTTTCGTCATTCCAGTTTCGATAGAGCCGGGAGCAATTGCGTTCACACGAATGCCGTGCGCGGCCCACTGCGCAGCGAGATTGCTTGTCAGATGGACAATCGCAGCCTTGCTTGTTGTGTACGGAACGACTTGTCCTTTGTCTGGCGTGTAGGACAGATATGCGCCGACGGAGGCGACATTGATGATCGAACCGCCCTGGCCGCGGGCAATCATGTGGCGAGCAACATGACGGCAGGCCAGGAAGGTGCCCGTCACGTTCACGTCCATCACCTTCTGCCAGCCCGAGAGGGGAATGTCCTCAGGCAGGCCCCACCACGAAGCGCCTGCGTTGTTGATCAGAATATCGATCCGACCCAGTTCTTCGACAACTCGGGCAACGGCGGCCTCCACTTCAGCTTCGTTCGAGACATCGCAGCGCAGGCCCAGCGTCCGCACACCGAAGCGAGGTCCGATGTCGTTTGCCACGGCCTCGCATTCTTCTACTTTGCGAGACATGAAGACTACGCTACAGCCGAGGTCAGCGAGTGCTGCGCCCATCGCGGCGGCCATATCACCGCGACCGCCATTGATGACAGCAACGCGACCGTCCAGGCGAAAACTTTGAGCGACGAAACCTTTTTCAAGAGTGGACATTAGTTGCGCTCCTTAGGAGCGTGAAGAGCAAACATATCTGCTTCTTCAGTAATCAGAGCAATACGCTTGCCCTTCATACGGCCCACGTGAGCAACTGCATCTTTCCACTCTTGCGATACAAATGCTGCATCGAGTGTCGCGCGATCCGGGAACGTCAGAACCGCGTGACCGTCGTATGCGGGCCCTTCAGGGTGATCGTAGTCGTGCACAATCACCCCATGGCGATATGCCTGCAAGCCCGGCAATTTCCGGCCATACGCGGCATGTTCACCTCGCCACCAAGTTGTGAACTGCTCAACAGTCCACTCGGGCGGGCGAGAGGCCAAAATTACAAGGCTTACAGTCATTGTCGTTCTCCGGCTGCTTACTTACCGATCCACTTCGGCTGACGCTTTTCCAGGAACGCGCGCACGCCTTCCTTGGCGTCTTCCGAGTGGTGGACGACGTTACATGTCATCGTTTCGAGCGTGATCAGGCTGTTCGTGTCCGCGTCGAGGCCACGGTTGACGGCCATCTTCGTCATCCACATGCAGAACGGCGACTTGTCGATCAGCGGTGCGCAGAAGTCCTGGATCAGCTGGTCGAACTCAGCGCGCGGTGCGCATGCGCTCATCAGGCCCCATTCGACGCATTCCTTGCCCGTCAGCAGCTTGCCCGTGAGCATCAGTTCCTTCGACTTGCGCGTACCGATCATGCGCGGCAGACGATAGATCGGGCCTGCACCGCCGAAGAGAGCACGGCGGATATGGAAGTCACCAACCTTGGCTTCTTCCGTTGCGAGTGCAAAGTCGCACGATATCATGAGTTCGAAACCGCCGGCGACTGCGTAACCATCAACAGCCGCGATGGTCGGCTTTTTCATGTTGAAGATCTTGTCGTACGTACGTGCCGAGTCGATTGCGAGTTGCAGCGACGTGGACGTTTCTTGCAGCACCGGGCCGACGAGCTTGCCGAGGTCAGCGCCTGCGCAGAACGTGTTTGCACGACCACGGAACACGACGGCGAGAACGTTGCTGTCTTCCGCTGCGCGATCAACGGCAGCTTCGAGATCCTTCAGCAGTTGCGGGCTCACGCAGTTGCGAACGTGCGGGCGATTCAGCCAAATCGTGGCGATGCCGTTGTCAGCAACTTCGTACTGGATCACGTCCTTCTCTTGGTTCACTTCGCTCATGTCAGTTCCTGTGATAGTCATAGTCATAACAGTGCAGTGTTGGATGCTGGCTTTTCCCCGAAGGGAGTAGAGCCGTATCCTAGAACTCGACCGACCGTGCGGTCGAGTAGTAAATTTACCACCGCTACTCGCAAAGTCAATACTAATCATTGCAAACAGCGAAGAGGATCCTGAGGGGGCTTATAGATTAGAAGCGGTGACGAACGCCAATAGTCACGCCAAGCTGGTCTTTCGCACCTTGCGTGAGGTAGTAAGCATCGATGTTGCTGTTACCCGTGTTATCCATGTCTTCAGCTGCGTGACGGGCATATGATGTGACGAAGTACAGGTCGGTGCGCTTCGACAGGAGGTAGCTAGTGAAGAAGCTGATTTGCCACGGGTTGCCGATACGACCATCAGCTGCGGTAGCGCTCGTCTTCATCGTTGAAAGACGATTGTAGTAGAGGCCGAGACCGCTCCTGATGAAGGGTGTGAAAGAGTACTGAGCACCAGTCCAGAAGTAGTCGCCACGATAAACAACATGGTTGTTCTGGTCTGTGGTACGCCCATAGCTGTAACCACCCATGAGTTTCAGGTCGCTTGTGATCATATAGCTACCACCAACAGCGATCTTTGTAGCATTCCAGTTTTCGCCGGTACCCGTAGTCGACATTGACGGGAAGAGTTGGTCAACGCCGAACGCCAACAGCATCGGGCCGTCCGTATAGGTAGCGCCGATACCCCATGCCGTGTTGTCGTGGAAGTGACCGGGGATCTGACCGTTGCCGCTGTTGGCGACCGGACGTCCATTGAAGTTCACTTGAGCCGCGCTAAAGCTGTAGTGACCTTCGACCATCACCTTGCCGAAATTGCCGACATACTTGATCGAACTGTCTTGACGGTAGTTGCTACCCGTTTCTACAGTGACCGGCTCGTACATAGTTGCCAAATTGATCGGCCCAAGCGTTGCCATAACTTCGAGCAGCGTTGTGTACTGACGACCGAGCGAGATAGCGCCCCAGTTAGCGGACTTAAGTCCGACGAAGGCCATACGGCCAAACATACGGCCGCCCTGTTGGAGCTGACCGGTGGTCAGGCCGAAGCCGTTCTCAAGCTGAAAGAATGCCGACAGGCCGCCGCCGAGGTCTTCGTTGCCCTTGAAGCCCCATCGCGAGTTCGACAGGCCGCCGCTCGAATTCAGGGACCAACGATTACCGCCTGGCTTCGGAACGGGAAGGCCGTTTGCATCCAGGCTGGGCGCGCCCGATGCTTGGTGAGTGACGAATTCAAGAGGGGCATCTACGACGCCGTACATCGTCATGCTGGATTCTGCGCGCGCTGCTTGAGCAAACGAAGCAAGTGCAGTCAAAGCGAGAAGCGTTTTTTTCATGTTTATATGTCTCCAAATCTTCAAACTATTTTTTGGAAATTCTGGCAACCATAAACGTAAAGCATGCGGCTAACGGTCGCGCTCAGGGAAAGATTCGTTGACGGACATGGACGCGACCGCTCATCTCTATAATGCTCTGCACATCTAATCAGTGACTCTATTGATTAGATAAATTGACCACACCGCTACTGCGGTAATCGAGCAGGTGGCGAATCTACTTGACGCCAATAAAAGGTGTCAACAAGGGTAACTATGAGGTTACCTGTCTGTAGGCCGCGGTGCCTGGCGCGTACGTCGTCACAGTTGACGCCCGACCAGTCGGTCGAGTAGCATTGGTTGCTATGAGATGCGATCTCAGGCGTGGGTGTCAAGCAGTTTTTCAATCTGAATCTACATAGATCTGAAGGAGGCAGCGTGAGTCACGAAACAATGGAGTGCGACCTCTTGGTCATCGGCTCTGGCATGGCGGGACTGTCTGCCGCTGGCTGGGCAGCTGAGCGAGGCGCACGCGTTGTCGTAGTTGAGAAAGCGTCGACGCGAGGTGGCTCGGCTGTGTTGAGCGGAGGCGTTCTTTGGACAGCGACTTCAGCTTCCAAGATGTCGATGTATGGCTGCGGAGATCCCAAGTTGGGCGATGTCGTGCTCGATACCTATCCTCAGGCGCTCGCTTGGATACGCTCACGTGGCATTCAGGTCAGTCCTGCGATGAACGTCCTGCATGGCCGTGGCTACGCAGTCGATCTGATCCACCATCTGGACGACTGCATTCAGATGGTAGAAAAGGCGGGGGGCTATATCGTATACGAGACAACGACCGAAACGCTGCTCAAGGACGACGCAGGGAAAGTTATCGGGGCTCGCACTGTATGCGCCGATGGCACTGTAGACGTCATCGCTACAAACACTATTCTGGCTACGGGCGGTTATCAGGGCTCGCCCGAACTCCGTGCACAAAACATCCATGGAAACGCGCGCAACCTTCTCCTGCGCTCCAACCCGGTTTCGCAGGGTGATGGTATCCGTCTGGGCACCGAGGCCGGTGGCGTCTTCAACAAGAACAACAAGGGCTTCTACGGCCACTTGGTGACGAAGAGCCGGAACTGGGGAGAAGAACGCTACTATACGGGTCTCAGCCAATACCACAGCGACCACTCGCTGCTGTTCAATGAACAGGGCTTCCGTTACTGCGATGAAACTGAAGGCGATCATACGAACACGTATCGCACGGTTTTCGAATCCAATGCACGCGCTATCCTGCTCTGGGACAAGCGTATTCAGGAAACGTACGCGACGGCTCACGTTGTGCTTTCTGCGCCCCCGCTGGATAAATACAAGGTCGCTATCGAGAACGGTGGTGAAGGCGTACACACGACAGACATTGTTGAACTGGAGAGGTTTGCGACGGCTCACGGCTTCGACGGCGCGCAACTCGTGAGGAGCCTTGCTGAGTATCAAGAAGGCTCGACCAATGGTTGGGAGAACTTGAATCCTCCGCGACGTGAATCGGCTATCCCGCTGGATGGCGAGTACTACGCTCTCGTAGTGTATCCAGCTATCACATTCACGTTCGGCGGTCTGATGATCGATACCGATGCCCGCGTGCTCAAGGACGATGGCTCTGTGCTTCCGGGTCTTCTCGCAGCAGGTTCGGATGCCGGTGGCGCATACGGTACCGGCTACGCGGGTGGTCTTGCAATGGCTATGACGTTCGGTATCACGGCAGCTCAAACAGCTGGTTGGAAATAAGTACTGCAGCTCAGGTAGTTGTGAAGACTACCTGAACCACTCGAGAAAACGGCCTAAACATGAATGCTGACAATTTTGTACTAGCCTGCCCATCATCAATTGAGCGCGATGTACATGGCACGGCGACTCTAGTAGGGAATCAGTGTGCTGACTGTGGTGAAACCTATTTCCCCGGTGCGTCTGGGTGTACGCGCTGCACTGGCACGAATCTAAATCGATTTAATTTTGGACGTCACGGAACCTTGTGGACGTGGACGATCCAGAGCTTCTTGCCCAAGACGCCCTACAACAGCGGCGAGACCGATGCTAGTTTCAAGCCCTATGGTGTTGGATATATTGAAATGCCTAGTGGTATCAAGATCGAGAGTCGTTTGTCTGTTGCTGACGCCGATAAGTTGAAAATCGGAATGTCGATGACGATGTCGCTCGAAACCTATGGGAAAACGCCTGAGGGCGCTAACCTCGTGACGTTTGTGTTCTCGCCAGCAGAATCTGATATCGAGGGGGGTTAAGGCAATGAGTAACGATGTCGCGATCATCGGCGTCGGCATGCACCGATTCGGGCGCTTCGATGGTGTATCGGGTCGAGCACAGGGCGCTCATGCTGTGCGAGAGGCGCTTAAAGACGCAAGTATTACGTGGGATCAAGTTCAGGTTGCATACGGCGGTTCGCAGGACGCGGGCAACGCGGATGCGCTTGCTAACGATCTGGGTCTCACTGGCCTGCCTTTCGTCAACGTAGCTAATGGTTGCGCGACGGGCGGATCATCTCTCGCAGCCGTCATTGCCGCGATTCGGTCGGGTTCGGCTGACATTGGTGTTGCTGTTGGTTTCGATAAGCATCCGCGTGGGGCTTTCAATCCGTTGCCTAAAGACTGGGGTCTCGAGGACTGGTACGGTGAAACTGGTTTGATGCTCACTACTCAGTTCTTCGCGATGAAGACTCGTCGCTATATGCACGAATACGGCATTACGGATGATGCCCTGATTCGGGTGGCTCAACGTGCATCGCGCAACGGAGCACTGAATCCTAACGCATGGCGTAGGCAAGAACTCGATTACGAACAAGTCGCTGAATCGAGCGCCGTGAGCCTGCCTCTTCGCAAGTTCATGTTCTGCAATCCAGCAGAGGGTGGTGCAGCGATCGTCCTGTGCTCGGCTAAGCTGGCAAAGAAGTATCAAGCTAATCCCGTGATCATCCGCTCGGCGGCAGTCAGGACCCGTCATCACGGTTCGTTCGAAGTCTTCAGTCCCGCACTGATGGCGCAACAGGTGTCAGCTCCGACAGTGACAGCTTCTAAAGCAGCGTTCGAGGAAGCGGGCGTCGGGCCAGAAGATATCAACGTCATCCAATTGCAGGATACGGATTCCGGGTCGGAGATCATCCACATGGCGGAGAATGGTTTTTGTGAGCACGGCGAGCAAGAAAAGTTGCTCCGCGAAGGCGCTACGGAAATCAACGGCCGCCTGCCTATCAATACGGATGGCGGATGCCTGGCGAATGGCGAGCCTGTTGGCGCTTCTGGCTTGCGTCAGGTAATCGAAATCAGTTTGCAACTCCGCGGTCAGGCAGGTGCGCGTCAGGTGCCGAATAACCCGAGACTGGGTTATACGCACGTATACGGTGCGCCCGGAGTGAGCGGCGTCACTATTCTCGAACGCGGTTAACCGCTGGTGCTCAACAGCTATCGCAACAGAACAGGATTGAAGATGGATCGTGAAATCTTTGTAGTTGGAGCGGCACGTACCGCTATCGGAACCTTTGGCGGCTCGCTCAAGGACGTTGAACTCACTACGCTCGGCACAACTGCTGTCCGCGCGGTGCTGGAGCGTAATTCCGTGCCGGCTGACGCTGTCGGTCACGTGGTGATGGGCAACGTCGTCCCGACCGCTCCCCGTGATGCCTACCTGTCGCGAGTTGTTGCTATCGATTCGGGTATGCGAGAAGACACCCCGGCATTTAACGTGAATCGACTTTGCGGTTCGGGTCTGCAAGCTATCATTAGCGCGGCTCAGTCGATTGCTCTCGGTGACTGCGAAGTCGCTGTTGGCGGCGGTGCTGAATCCATGTCGCGCGGCCCTTACATCGTTCCGGCTGCTCGCTGGGGACAACGCATGGGCGATACGGGTATGGTCGATTACATGAACGGTATTCTTCATGACCCGTGGCAGAAGGTGCATATGGGGATTACCGCTGAGAACGTCGCCGCGCGCTATGGCATTACGCGCGAACAACAAGACGAACTCGCAGCTGAAAGCCAACAGCGTGCACTGAATGCTATTCGTGAAGGTCGCTTTAAGGACCAGATCGTCCCTGTCGAGATAAAAACGCGTAAGGGTGTAGTAGCCTTTGACACCGACGAGCACGCAAAGGCTGATGTCACCGTCGAGTCGCTGTCGCAGATGAAGCCCGTGTTCAAGAAAGATGGCGGCACTGTTACCGCAGGTAACGCCTCGGGGTTGAATGATGGCGCGGGTGCTGTCGTTCTGGCCGAGGGGCGTGCCGTGAATTCGCTGGGCTTGACCCCGATAGCTCGACTCGTGGGCTACGCTCATAGCGGTTGTGAGCCGCTGTATATGGGTATCGGCCCGGTCTTGGCAACGCAACGAGTGCTGTCTCGTACCGGTCTGTCGATTAACGATCTGGATGTCATCGAAGCTAACGAGGCGTTTGCCGCACAAGCTCTGGCAGTGACTCGTGAACTGGGCTTCGATCCAGCTCGCGTCAACCCGAACGGTTCGGGTATCTCGCTAGGCCATCCGGTAGGTGCTACCGGCGCGATCATTACGACTAAGGCTATCGCAGAGCTTAAGCGCACTGGTGGTCGTTACGCACTCGTCACCATGTGCATCGGCGGCGGGCAGGGTATTGCAGCGATCTTCGAACGCGTTTAACCCCATATAAAGGTACGCTGAACATGAGCAACAAGATTATTGGTGTAGTCGGTGCGGGTATTATGGGCAATGGCATTGTCCAAGTCGCAGCCGCAGCAGGCTTCAACGTCGTTATGCTCGATGTGTCGGACGCAGCATTGGAGCGCGGCCTGTCCACGATTAGCAAGAGCCTCGACCGTCTGGAGCAGAAGGAGAAGATTAGCGCCGAAGAGAAGACCGCTACTCTTGGCCGTATCAAGACTACGGTGACGTATTCCGACCTCTCGCGTGCTTCGATCGTCGTTGAAGCTGCTACCGAGAACGCGGACATCAAAGCGAAGATCCTCAAGTCGATTGACGAGTCAGTGGGCTCGACGGCCGTGATTGCCACGAACACGAGTTCGATCTCAATTACCAGGCTCGCGTCTAAGGTCTCGAATCCGGGCCGTTTCATCGGTACGCACTTCTTCAATCCAGTACCGGTCATGACACTTGTCGAACTGATCGCAGGCCTCCAGACGGATGGCCCGACGCTCGATGTGGCGAAGGACTTCGTTGAGACTATCGGCAAGACGGCGATTGTGGCTAAAAACAGCCCGGGCTTTGCCGTCAACCGTATCTTGGTCCCGATGATCAACGAAGCCATTTTCGCGCTCCAGGAAGGACTGGCTTCAGCCGAAGACATCGACAAGGGCATGAAGCTCGGAGCGAATCACCCTATCGGCCCGCTCGCACTCGCAGACTTGATCGGCCTCGACACGTTGCTGATGGTGCAAGAGGTGCTGTACGCGAGCTTCAACGATTCTAAATATCGACCGGCGCCGTTACTTCAGGAAATGGTCGATGCCGGATATCTGGGGCGCAAATCAGGTCAGGGTTTCTATCAGTATTAAGGGGCTGACTGCTCATAGTCCGACTCTTTGAAAGTAGAATCACAGACCTCTACATCATCATGTAGACGTCTTCCCTTTGTGCTCGGGACTAGTGGGTAGGCTTTGTGCAAGGTAGTTCTTGTGCACTATTTACGAGTGCGCCAGATAAAAGACGAGAAAACTAAGGAAATGAAGGATAAAGCCAAGGCAACAATGACAGCCGAGCACAGCGAGAAAAGACTGAAGATCTTCGATCACTGTGCCGACCTGTTTGACAAGGTGGGCTACCACAAGATGACTATGCAAATGTTAGCCGACGAAGCTGGCATGGGCAAGCCCACGCTTTACCACTACTTCCCTAGTAAGGCTGCGATTCTCTTTGAAATGCACCAGGCGCACATGGAGCTTCTGATAGAGGACCTGGAAGATGCGAGCGATGGGTGTACGCATGCAGCATCATTGCTGATTAAAGCCTGTACCTCGACCTTGCGTCAAATTTCTGAGCATCCTGGATATGTGCGAGCGTTCATGGATCACTATGGTGATCTGCAAAATGAACATCGTGGGCAGATTCGCAAACTACGCGACAAGTACCTTAAGCGTATTCGCAAAATTATCACTGACGGCATTTCTTCTGGTGCCTTCCGTGACAATGATCCTGATATCACCGTCTTTGCTTTCTTGGGGATTTGCAACTGGGCCTATAAGTGGTACCCGCGCATGGCCTCAGAGCGCCCGCCTGCCGAGATGGCCGAAAAACTTTGCCAAGTCATCCTCGATGGCCTGGTAGCTAAGTGAGGTTTCGGTCAAAGCCCTGCGACGTAAAGTCTGCGGGGCTTTTTTTAGGTTCATCGACGATTACCGGGGAACGCGGCGCGGATCCTGATGAAGAAGTATTCCTCGTCGCAGTATCCGTAAGCTCCCTCTGGGCATTTAATTAGCTTTATATAACCGGGGTTGTGCGCATGTCGTTATACACAACGTCCTTGTTGTTCGGCGACGGCGACGAAGCCCGTTTACTTTCAATGACATAGAGCGACGCTTGTAAACTGTCGGCGTTTCGCGTTTACTCTCCGCTTTTGAGCGGACGCCTTGGTCACGGAATCGACGCCCTGGACACAAACGGAATTCGAGCAACTGGACCTTGGCGACGCGCGCCTGAACAA
>NZ_QTQP01000059.1 GCF_003854275.1 Burkholderia sp. Bp8963 | reverse complement strand
CCTGGTCCCAGACACGTCAGACCAACGGGTTCCTGGAAGCCATCAACGGCCTGTTTCAGGCCGCCAAACGACGTGCTCGCGGCTACACGAACTTCGAAACTATGCGCACCGTGCTGTTCCTGATCGCAGGCAAGCTCGACTTCACTTCGATCAACCCGCATACCGCATAACCCATTCAGATTTCAAAAGAGCCAGAAAAAAACGGTGATGGATGTCATTCGAATGTGACTGCCAGTAGGGGTAATCAAATTCGTCGGCAGGACTGCGATGGCTCAAAGGCCCAGATGCTCGTGGACTCGTGGAGTCCAGCCATGCCATGAGGCATGGCGCGAGTAGTGTAGCGCTCAAGCTGGCCGCTGCTATGCCAGCAGGTCAGCCGCGACGCGCATCTGCTCGTTTTCGAACGCCGGCGCAAAGGCCTCGAGGTCGTCGTTGGTCATGCCGACGGGCGCAGATTTCGCAATCGCTTTCCAGTTCTGAACCACCGCGCATACTTCAGCGAGCACGCGCGTTGCATCGTCCTCTGACAGCCAGAAGTACGAGGCCATGTTCAGCACGTCCGCAATGGAATCGACTGGCCCGGAATTTTCGGTGAGCCACAACTTCAGCTCCGGGTCTTTGTCTGGAAAGGGGTTGATGTCGAAGGCCGGCGCGAGCCGCCATTGGCCATGCTCAACATGCAGGAATCCGTGATTCTGCACGTGGTCGTCCACGTTCGTGATGAGCAGGTTGAACGCCAATCGGCGCCACAGTTCCTCAAGGTCATGCGCCGGGTTGACGCAACGTGCCGTGATGACGTCGGCAATCTGCGTGTAGGCATGGTCGTCCGCACGCGATGCCTGCAGCATGGAGCCGGCGGATAGATATGGAATGCGTCCGCCGCCGGCGGCCCGGTCGAACCGACGCACGAGCGCGACGGGGATGTCCTCTGACATGACGATGCGCGACTCGGCGGCAGTGATGCCGGCCGCCGCAGCCAGGTGAAGGGCCAGCACTTCGCCACGCGTGACGCAGCGGTCATCCTTGATGCTCGGGAATTTTCCGATGGCCAGGTGTCCGTCTTCGTCGAGTATCGTGCACTTGGGTCGCATGCCGCCTAGCGAGGTACCGCGCCCGCGCAGGTACTTCAGGTCAGCCTCCGTTTCCTTGTTCATCTCCACCGCGCGCGTGGCGCCTATGAGCTGCGCCAGTTCGAGCAGCGGCGGCGTGCCGCGGCCGCCATCCTCGATGGTGCGCAGGACGTTGCCCGCCTCGTCGACCAGGCGCAACGCGCCGATACGGCTCAGGTCGTCCACCCCCAGCAGATAGTCCATTTCGGTCAGCGCTGCTCCGGGGGCGGGGTTGCCCGTGGCGTGGGCCGCCTTGCGCCGTTTCGCATGGTCGCGTGCAATGACGCGACAACCCCAGCCGTCCGGCTCAGTGTCCGCAAACGCGAAGTGGAAGATCGAATCGTCCCTGGATGGCGCTTTGCGAAACTGGTGTCCCTCGACGAGCGCGAGGTCGGGCGACAACTCGAAGCGGTCCGCCGCGGCGAGCCACGCGGCGTCGTAGGCAAACGCCGTGAATTCGCGTCCGCCATCCTTGCTGTAGGTCAGCGTGCCGACCGGCCGCGCCGCGTCGCCCAGGGCGACCTTGACGGTCTGTCTTACCGCTGGCTTGCTCATAAGGCTCCCGAGTCTGGTTTGATACGCTTCCTGCGTACGCGCTGGGGCAGCTGCTCGTTCATGAGGGACAGACCGATATCGTCGGACGCCGTGTCGAGCAATCGGGTGATTTTGTCCAGCTCGCCGAGGACGAAGAATGCCTGCGCGATGGTCCCAATCGAGATGCCAGTATCGCCGCGCTCCATTCGACGCACCGTGGCCTCGGAAATCCGCAGGCGCTCGGCCATCGATGCTTGCGTCAGATGGCGCCGCCGGCGCGCCAGCGCCAAGTCTGTCCCCAGCTTTTTGAGGGCTCGCGTGACCGGAGTTGGCAACGACTCTCCCGGGCGTTTACCGCTCAAATTTGAGCGATCATTGGACTTTAAGTCACTCATTTGATCGGCAAAAGTGTAATGTGAGGGGAAATACGATTGTCGCGCCAGACACGACACCCGTCAAGACGGAGTGAGCCTAACCGATCATATTTGATCTGCTATTGGAGTTTGCTGATCAAATTTGTACGTTAAATCTCATTTGATCAAAAAAGCCGCTGAATCAGCCACTGCGGGTTCGCACAGGCCGGCGCGACGGACAGGATCGACTGATTGAGGGCCGCATGCGTTGATCATGCGGGGGCGCGACTCGGCAACGCGAAGTGCAAGCCGATCGAGGCGTCCCGCGGCCAATACGTGCCAATTCGAGCAGATTGAGGTTGTCATGACTGGCGCACCAGACTGACGCCCCATGACAGAAGAATTCGAGGTGCACAGACCGCACGACGATGCGGTGGAACATCATGCGGCGTATGGTGGCGCGGGGCGCGCATCGCGATGATGACCGCCGTGCTCGCGTGCATTGAAGCGGGCACGTCAAAAAATAACATCCGCCCGACGGTGGGCTGGACCGTCGGGCGTCGTATGAAGCGGAGCTAGACTCGGGTAAGCCAGTGGGCGTACCGTAAATCCCTCCCGGTAACGATGTCGAAATAGGCTGCCTGAAGTGTTGCCGTTATCGCTCCGCGGCCGCCAGTACCGATGGTCCGATTGTCCAACTCGCGAATCGGCGTGACCTCCGCAGCCGTTCCGGTGAAGAAGGCTTCATCAGCCGTGTATACCTCGTCGCGCGTGATGCGTTTCTCGATAACGGGTATCCCGAGGTCTCGTGCCAACGTAATGATTGTGTTGCGGGTAATGCCGTCGAGACACGAGGCAAGGTCAGGCGTGTAGAGCGTCCCGCCATTGACGATGAAAAAGTTCTCGCCAGAGCCTTCCGATACATACCCGTCCACGTCAAGCAAGAGCGCCTCATCGTAGCCGTCTGTCAGCGCTTCCCGATTTGCCAGGATCGAGTTGACGTACCATCCAGAGGCCTTCGCGCGAACCATCGAAACATTCACGTGATGGCGCGTGAACGACGAAGTCTTGACGCGGATGCCTTTTTCGAGGCCGTCCGCGCCGAGATACGCACCCCACGGCCACGCGGCGATAGCGACGTGGATGGTGTTGGCCTTCGCCGCGATACCGAGCTTTTCCGAGCCGATCCAGATGAGCGGGCGTAGATAGCACGATTGGAGGTCGTTCACGCGGACCACCTCCCGCTGCGCGGCCTCAAGCGTCTCGGCATCGAAGGGCACGCTCATCTGGAAGATCTTCGCGGAATTCAGCAGGCGCCGCGTATGTTCCCCAAGCCGGAATATCGCCGCGCCGTTTGGACCGTCGTATGCACGAACGCCCTCGAACACCCCCATGCCGTAATGCAGCGTGTGGGTCAGCACATGAATTTTGGCGTCTCGCCACTCGACCAGCTTGCCGTCGAGCCAGATTTTTCCGTCGCGGTCGTCGATTGCTGCCATGGGTATGCGATTCATGGATTCCACCACGTCGGTTGGCCCGTCCCGTCGACATATTCACCACCTTTCGTGATGAACGTTCGCACTTCATGGCCACACTGGAATCGGCCAGCAAGGGCTGCGCCGAGCCAGTCGAGCGACGCGTTGATCCACTCGTCTGATTGCGGTCCGATCGGGTGAAATTCGTGCTGGTAAATCCACAGCTCCTTGGGTCCTTGTAGCCGGTTGTAGACGTCGATGGTCGAGTCAATTGTCGTCAGTTCGTCGTTCTCGCCGGTGACGATCAGATAAGGCACCGTGACCTTCGGCGCCAGGTCGTCCAGCAACATCTGCTTGGACAAATCCTGAATTGCCGAAGGGTCGGTGATGCCGGTCATGTACATCAGGCCCGCCATGAAGCTCGGTTGCGCCTGGTTCAACAGGACAAACTTGTCTCCGAGGTTCGACATGTTCGCCGCGATCGCCGCGATGCGCGGCTCGACCGCGGCCGCGCGCGTCGCCCACCACGAACCCATGCTCGACCCCATGATGACGATGCGTGATGGGTCGATGGCAGGGTGGCTGGACAGCCAGTCGATGACCGTGCTGATGGCGCGGTCGTAATTGTCGAGCGTCATCTTCAAACCCTTGGTCAGGCTTTCACCCTGGCCGGGGCCATCCAGCGAGAAGCCAGCCCAGCCGCGCGGCAGGATGCGCTGCTCGATCACCTTGTGCCAGTCTTCCTTGAACATGTCCATGCCCGGCAGCATGATCACGCAAGGCACGCTCGCGGCGCCGGCGGGTGTCTCGAGAATACCGTGAAGATGCTTGCCTTCGAATGGCAGCGTGACCCGCTCGATGGGGTGCTCAGCCAGCTCGATGACCTTCTCGAAAGACTGCACCACCTTGGTCAGGTAGCGCGTGCGTCGCGGATCATCGGCAAGCACGGAGTAATGCGTGCGCGCGTAAAGCAGGGTCGCGCGTTCATACATCCGCTTCGCTGTCGACACGAAGCCGCGCTGCTCCCAGTGCCTGGCGCGCTGCTCGATCTCCCTGGCCGCGGCGCTCCAGCATGCCGGCAGCATCGAACCGGCCTTGACTGGGGCGAAGACACGCTTGATGTCCGTCGAGTCGTAGCCGATCTGCTCGAAAAGCGCACCCGCGTCAGGGTGAAGCACGTCCAATCCGCCTACCGAAAGAAACGCATCCAACACCCAGCGTTGGCCCTTGCGCATCGTATCCATGATTCCCTTTCTCCGTTTTTGGAACAACGCTAATCAGCATACATTCGTGATCTGAGATCACACAAGTAAAAAACTACGGGTGCCGATGGTGATCGGATCCGCAAAATAATGCCGAAATGCCGCGCCATATAGGGTTTGAGGAACCTTAGGTGTAAACGCCAGTTGCGATCCGTGATCACAAAAATGACAGTGCATGAAACTTTCAACAACGACCCGTCGAAGGGTCCTCCGGAGGTCTTCAATGCTGTCTCGAAAGCTTATGGCGCTGTGCGTCGCAGGGCTGGCGGCAACGCTTGGCTCGGCCGCGCAGGCCGCGGATCCCGCCCCAATCAAGGTTGGGCTCATGACCGTCAAGACCGGCGTGGCGGCAGGCATCGGCGCGCAGATGCAGGACGGTTTCGAGTATTTGCTCAAGGAACGCGGCGGCAAACTGGCTGGGCGTGCCGTGGAGCTTGTCGTGGTCGACACGGCTGCGTCTCCGGTCACGGCGAAGGCAAAGTTCCTCCAGCTGACCGAGCGCGACCACGTGGACGTGGTGGTTGGGCCACTGGCGACATTCGAAGCCGTCGCGATCCGCGACGACGTCGCTCGCGCCGGTGTGCCGCTCATCCTGAGTTCGGCCGCTGCGGAGGACCTGACCCAGCGCAAGGCCGACCCGTGGATGGTGCGCAGCTCCAGTTCATCGGCCCAGGCGACACAACCATTCGGCGTTTATGTCGCGAAGACACTCAAATACAAACGGGTTGCCGTGGTGGCTGAGGATCTTTCGTTTTCGCAAGAGACGGTCGCCGGTTTCCAGCGCAGCTACGAGGAAGCGGGTGGCAAGGTGGTCCAGAAGCTGTGGCCGCCGTTCAATTCGAGCGATTTCGCAACGGTCATTGCGCAGATCAGGCCGGACGTCGATGCGGTATTCATCAACTTCTCGGGCGCAAACGCCACGCGATTCCTCAAGCAATACGCCGACTTCGGACTCAAGCAGAAGATTCCGCTGATTGCGGGGATGAATACGGTCGACGAGTCGTTACTCGACAAGATGGGCGACGAAGCGGTCGGCATCATTTCCGCCGGCTGGTACAGCGCGGCGATCGAGACAGGCGACAACACGCGCTATGTGAACGGCTTCCGCAAGACCTACGGAAGCACCCCGGGCTTTTACGCGACGGGCGGATACAGCGCGGGGCTGATTCTCGAGCAGGCGCTCAAATCCATGGGCGGACAGCCCGTCAGCGGCAAGGCGCTCGCCACCGCACTCCATGCGGTGAGGCTCGACGCGTCACCGCGCGGCCCGCTGAAGCTGGACAGTTACGGCAACCCGATCGTCACCGTCTATATCCGGCAGGTCAAGCGCGTCGACGGAAAGCTCGTGAACACGGTGCTTCAGCGCTATCCGGACGTGAGCCAGTTCTGGACCTACGACCCGAAAGCGTTTCTGGCGAACCCGGTTTACTCGCGAGATTTTCCGCCGTCGCGGAACGTCGAGTAACGATCGATCAAGGAACTCATCATGTCACTCATCGCAACGCAGGCGTTGAATGGACTGACTTTCGCCGCGCTACTGTTTCTGATGGCGTCCGGCTTCACGCTCATCTTCGGGTTGATGCGCATTCCCAACATGGCCCATGGCGGCTTCTTCATGTTGGGTGCCTACATCGCGGTGACGCTGCTGTCGTATCGGCTGCCTTTCGCCGCGGCAGCGATCATCACCGGATTGGCCGTGGGGGCAATCGGAGCGCTTGTCGAGCGAGCGGTGCTCACGAAGATCGCGGGCAACGAGCTGGCCCAAGTGCTTGCCACGCTAGGTATCGCGTTCGTCATTTCGGACAGTTGCCGGGCGCTCTGGGGCGGCATGCCTCTCGAGGTGGCCGTGCCGCCATGGCTGTCTGGCACGGTCCACCTGGGAGGCTGGTCGTTTCCGCTGTACCGGTTTGCGGTGATGGTGCTCGCCGTCGTCATTTCGATCGGACTTGACCTGTCGCTGAGCCGCACGGTGCTCGGCGCCCGGATTCGCGCGGCAGTCGAAGACACGATGATGGCGCGGGCATCGGGCGTCCGTGTCAATCGGCTGTTCGCGACGACGTTTTTCGTCGGGGCGGCGCTGGTTGGATTCGCGGGTGTAGTGGGGGCGCCCATCATGTCTGTCTATCCGGGACTCGACATGGAAGTGCTGCCGCTGGTGCTGATCGTCGTCGTACTCGGCGGAACCGGAAGCATTGGCGGCGCATTACTGGGAAGCGTTGCGACGGGTCTTGTGTACAGCTTTGGCCAGGCCTGGTTGCCCGAACTCTCCTATGTCCTTCTGTTCGTGCCGATGATCCTCGTTCTCGCGGTGCGCCCGCAAGGACTGTTCGGGAGGGCAATATCGTGAAAGCAAAGACGTTCACCTCACTGGCGAGTGCGTTGTTGCTGCTCGTGCCAATCGCCATCCGCTCGCCGTTTTATCTCGACTTGCTCGTGCAGATGATGATCGCAGGCCTGATCGCCAGCAGTCTGAACCTGCTGCTGGGCGTTGGCGGTCTGCTGTCATTCGCGCAGACCGCGCTCGCCGGGACCGTCAGTTACGTCGCCGCGCTGGCGTGTGTCATGGGCGGTGTTTCGCCGTGGGCGGCTGCGCTCGGCGCTGTGGTTGCGGGGACGCTGCTGTCCGTCGCGATCGGTGCGCTGGCCCTGCGCGCGAGCGGCCTGAACATCGGCATGATCACGCTCGCGCTGGCGCAGGTCATGTGGGGACTTGCACTGCATTGGAGCGCCGTCACCGGGGGAGAAAACGGTATCGGCAGCATCCCGCGACCGTTGTTGCCGATCGGGTCCGCGGCTGAGCCGCTCATGTGGTACGAGTGCGTAACCGTGCTGTTCCTGGTGCTGGTCGCCGCGCTGCATCGCTTCATGCATTCATCGCTTGGCGTCAGTCTCGCTGCCGTGCGCTCGCAGCCCAAGCGCATGTCCGCGCTTGGGTTCAACGTCTGGGCGATCCGGATGTCCGCTTTCGCGATCGCAGGTCTCGTTGCGTCGCTCGCCGGGGTCCTGTACGTCTTTCATCAGCAGTTCGTCAGTCCTCACGCGCTCGCCCTCGGCGAGACCGCGGAAACCTTGCTCATGGTAATCGTCGGCGGTCCAGCCACGCTTCTCGGGCCCCTTGCGGGCGCGGTGATCGTGGTGTTGTTTCGCGTCGTCGTCAGCAGCTACTTCGACCACTGGCCGGTGCTGCTCGGCGTGCTGTTCGTGGCGGTCGTCGTGTTTCTCCCGGACGGCGTGGTGCCGGGCATATCTCGTGTCATGAGGAGGCTGCGATGAGCGAGGCCGTTCTTTCGTCAGTGCTGTCGACGCGCACGTCTGGCGGCGTTTCCGGCAAGCAGGCGCGACAGCCCGTGGTCAGCGCAAGCGGGCTGGGCATCCAGTTCGGTGGCTTGAAGGTCGTCGACGGCGTGGACCTGTCCATCGCCGGCGGCGAGCGTCGTTTGCTGCTAGGGCCGAATGGCGCAGGCAAGACGACACTGCTCAACCTGATTGCCGGCGACCTGCGAGCTACCACAGGCACCCTCAAGCTCTTTGGCGAGGACGTGACGGCCAAGCCGACGGCGAGCCGGGCACGCCTCGGCCTGGCGCGTACCTATCAAATCATCACGCTGTTCCGTGACGCGACGGTGCTCCGCAACGTACAGCTCGCACTGATCGCCGGGACGCGTCGACGGTGGAATCCGTGGCGATCGTTCGACGACGCGTCGCTCGCGAGCCGGGCCCATGACCTGCTCGCACAGGTCGAGCTAGACACCAAGGCACACGCCGTCGTCGCCCATTGCGCTTATGGCGAGATGCGACGACTCGAGATCGCGCTTGCACTGGCTCAGTCACCGCGCATCGTGCTGCTCGATGAACCGCTCGCCGGCTTGTCGGGCCCTGAGCGCAAACGAGTGGGCGAACTGCTGCAAGCGCTGCCGCGTGACCTCACGATCGTGATGATTGAACACGATATGGATGTCGCGCTGGCGTATGCCGGCACGGTGACCGTTCTGCAGGGCGGGCGGGTTGTCGTAGACGGTGAAAAGCAGGCAGTGCTGGACGATCCACGGACGCGGGAGATCTACCTTGGCCACTAACGACACGCCCGCGCTCGAGCTGTCGGGCGTCATTGCCGGTTATGACCGTAGCGAAATCCTTCGGGACGTGTCGCTCGCGGTGCGACGCGGCAGCGTGCTCGCGCTGTTGGGACGCAACGGCGCAGGCAAGACGACATGCATCAATGCCATCGCCGGAATGATCCGGTTGTCCAGGGGCGATGTCCGGGTATTGGGGGAATCGGTTGCAGCATTGCCAATTGAAGAAGTCATTCGCAGGGGCGTCGCCATAGTGCCGCAAGGAAGACGGATTTTCTCGCTTCTGACAGTCAGGGAGAACCTCGCGATCGTTCAGCCGGCAGTGACGCCGTGCGCTGGCAGGCAATGGCGAATCGACGACGTGATTGCGCTCTTCCCGCGGTTGGGCGAGCGCCTCGGGCAGCGCGCAGGGACGATGTCCGGCGGTGAACAGCAGATGCTGGCGATAGGACGGGCACTGATGGCATGCCCTCGCGTGCTGCTGCTGGACGAACCCTCGGAGGGCCTGTCTCCGCAGATGATCGGCGAGGTGGCGAACATCATCGGAAAGCTTCGGGACGACGGACTGTCGATCTTGCTCGTCGAGCAGAACAGCCGTCTCGCGCTCTCCGTCGCAGATGATGCCGCGCTTCTCTCGAGCGGCAAGATCGTATTCGCCGATACCGCGGCCGAGCTGACCAGTCACGCGCACTTGATGGACGCCCATCTCGGTGTGCATCTGTCTACGAGCACGGATTAAAAGAAACAAATGAAGTGAATAAAACGATTCAGGCGGCGTTTGCGAGTTGCCGTCGAACCCGATTAACCACGTTTGGAGAATGAGGACATGGCAGCAAGAACTGTAGATGGCCAGATCGGGCGGCATGCTCGGATGATTGCTCGAGGCGCAGCGATTTCGGCGGGATTCGTAGGCCTGACATGCGTGCCAGTTGGCGTCGCTCACGCGCAATCGAGCGTCACGCTCTACGGCGTCATGGACGTCGGCCTGCAATACAGGACGGCAGCTGGCGCCAGTAACGGTAAAGCGGCCAGCGCCGTCCTGCTGGCGTCCGGCAACGAGTTGACGAGTCGCTGGGGCCTGCTTGGATTCGAGGACATCGGAGGTGGCTACAAAGTCACCTTCAAGCTCGAGAGCGGTTTTAGTCCGACGACCGGCGGCGGGAACTTCGCGGTGCCGTTCCCGAACGATACGAACGCGTTGTTCGACCGCGGGGCTGTTATTGGCGTGGTAGCGCCCTGGGGCAAGGTCTTGATGGGCCGCAACTGGTCGCCGTTCTTCGACGGCATTTCCGCAGGGGACGCGACGGGCTTCATGAACTTCGGCTCGCTCGCCAACGCAGTGTTCCAGAACTCGTCGAACGTGAATCCGAAGCTCGGCCTGGCCGGTATCGCATCGGGGGCGAACAGCCCGGCGAACGGTGGCCTGCTATACACGTGGGTCAACAACTCCGTGAAGTACATGTTGCCTGACAACACGTATGGTCTGAGCGGCGGCGCGCTTTATTCGTTCGGCGGCACCGCCGGTAGCGTCGCGAACAAGCAGACCTGGTCCGCGAACCTGAACTGGACCAACGGCACACTCGGCTTGACATCCGCATACTTCGATGCGAGAGATCCGACTGGCGCGACGGACAACCCGTGGCTGCGCGCGCTCTCAGTTGGTGTGTCTTACGTGATCGGCCCCGTCAAGACGGGTTTCGATTTCGCCAAGTTCCGCAATCCGACGACCGGCGCCAACCAGAACTACTACTATCTTGGCGCGGCCTGGCAGGCATCTCCGTATCTGCGCGCGACGGCCGACTGGATGTATCTGCAAGATCTGCAGAACAGCGCATCTGGCGCGCAACTGTTCAAGGTCGGCGCGCAATATTCGTTATCAAAGCGCACGACCCTGTACACGGACATTGCTTACTCGATGAACAAGGCTCAGGGCATGCTCGGCGCTGGCAGCGACACGATCGTACTGTCGAGCCCGGCAACGATCGGACGTAATCAGATCGCGATCGCCGCGGGCATACGTACGTTGTTTTAAGCCGTCGCGCTTCGAAGGCGCCCAGCCCGGGCGCTTGTTCTTTTCTCCCTTCACAACCGGACCGGGTACAAACGATGGACTTGGATATTGTTCCGCAGACGATCGACGCGCTCGCCGACGAAGCGCGAGCCATTGCCTGCAAGTATTTCAGCGAGCCGCCATCGATGGAGCAGAAGGCGGACAGGACGCCCGTGACACAGGCAGATCGGGATATTGAAGCGGCGCTCGTTGCCGCGATACGGCGCCGCTTTCCCGAACACGACATCATCGGCGAAGAATACGGCGCGCAATCGGCATCCGGCGCGCCGCCATCTGCTGACCGCTTCACCTGGATTATCGATCCGGTGGATGGCACCGGAAGCTTTGCCATCGGCAGCCCGCTATTCGGTACGCTCATCGGGGTGTTGCGCAATGGTGTGCCATGGGTCGGCGCGATCGAGATGCCCATCCTGAGCGCGCGCTGGATCGGCTCTCCTGCAGGAAGCTTTCTGAACGGACTCAGGGTTGCGACCAGCAGCTGTGACAATCTTGCCAAAGGCAAGCTGTGCACCACGTCGCCCGACATCTTTGATCGGCAGGGCCGTCAGGCATTCGAACGTGTTGCCTCGCAAGTCGCGTTACGACGCTACGGAGGAGACTGCCACAACTACGCGCTTCTGGCGACGGGTCGTGTGGATCTGGTTATTGAATCTGGTCTGCAATTCTATGATTACCTCCCATTGGTCCCCGTTATCGAAGCCGCGGGAGGCGTCATCACTGATTGGGAGGGGCGCCCGCTCAGGCGTCACTCGGATGGACGCGTCATCGCGTCTGCAAATCAGCAATTGCACCGTCAGGCACTGGCGCTGCTCGGCGTATAGCCGAACGGGTGCCGAGGAAAAAACTGGACATTCATGACTGACGCACGGGAAATTCGCCAGCGCGTTCGTTAGTTTGTTAGCCAGTATCGTCAGCTGTTATCGCTCTATCAACTGGAGTCTGTTCAATGAAATTCGGAATCCTTACGTGTTTGATATTGTTGATGCCTGCTGTAGGCGTGACGGCCTGTGGCGGTGGAGATGACATACAAACTGCTCCGCATTTGATGACAACGATTCCGGTCCAGACTCCCGTGGCCGGCTTCCTGTTCGATATAAGCTACGTAGACCAGATTCGAGGGCAGTACTATCTGGCTGACGTGAGCAACAACGCCATTGACGTCGTGAACGTTGGCAGCAATCAGCTGACATCGAAAATAAAACCGGGTTTCGCGGGCTTCAGTGGATCTGCTGATACGGCGGGGCCGGAAGGTGTTGTTGGCATCCCAAATACCAATCTTCTGTACGTCGCAGACGTAAATTCCGTCAAGATTCTCGACGTCTCCAATGGGCAGCTTGTGAAGAACATTCCGGTTGCGACTTCCGGATTACGCACGGACTCGGTGTGTCTCGACCCGGACGACAATGTGATCATGGCAACGAATCCCGCGGACTCGCCTCCGTTCGCAACGTTCATATCGACAGTCACTCAGAACGTAGTCGCCACCCTTCAATTCCCCGATTCGGCCGGCCTCGAACAATGCCAGTACGACAAAGTGACGAAGAGCTTCCTGTTGAACAATGACGGTACGCCAGCAAATACTCATGGCGAAATGGATGTCATCTCGGCCCGTTCGGTCGTCGCGGGTGCGCCGAAAGTGTCGGGTGTTTATGCACTGCCAGCTTGCAACCCTAACGGCATGGCGTTAGGGCCGAACAATGACGTCCTGGTGGCTTGCATTCCAGACGACGGCGCACCCCTCGTCAGTCTGATCCTTGACCGTACAACAGGCTCCATTCTTTCCACCATCCCGTTTGGCGGTGCGGACCAGGTCGCCTATGACGCGGTGACGAACCGATACTTTATCCCTGCGTTTCGCGAGCAAAAGAGTGGAGTGGCTGGGCCTGCCGCGTCCGCTGTGCCGACGCTTGGCGTAGTCGATGCTTCATCACGCTCAGTCATCGCGCAACTGCCGATGGGGAAAGGAGCGCATTCCATCGCGATTGATGGTGCGTCGCACCAGGCCTACGTACCATTTGCGGGTAGTAGTACGGGGCCGTTTTCTTCGAATGGCATTGCGGTCTTTTCAACTCAATAGCAATCACCTTTCCCAGTGTCCGACAACGGCGGTCGAAGCAAGGGCCATTTAGGTCCGTCATTCGTCGCGGACGCGAACAGGTAGTGCCGTCTTGTATTCGACACGACGAAGCGCGACGGAAGTATGGATGTCGCGCACGCCGTCAATCTTCGTGAGCTTGGTCATCACGAAGCGCTCAATACCCGCAATGTCGCCAGCGACGACACGAAGCATATAGTCGAACGCGCCGGTCATCAGGTAACACTCCATCACCTCCTCGAAGTTCGCGATCGCGCGCTCAAACGCCGCAAGCCGGACTTCACTCTTCTTTTCAATCGCGACCGAAACGTATGCATTGACCGGAAATCCGGCCTTTTCCTGATCGAGGAGCGTCACATATTGCGTGATGACGCCGGCCTCTTCAAGGAGCCGGACGCGACGGTAATACGGAGAAAGCGACAGGCCAAGCGATTCCGCAAGGTCGGTTGCTTTCGTATGGGCATCGCGTTGCAGCGCGTGCAGGATGCTGACATCGTTGCGATCAAATTTCATTGGCCAACTTTCCCTGCAGAAGTGATATATCCGGCTGATCTTGCTAAAAATGAGCAATTCGATGGTCGAGTTTGGCACAAATCGCCGCTATCAGCTACCTAAAATGGCTCGCATCCCACCTATCACAGCAGCGGAGACAGACAATGAACATGCGAGCAGTCGAGGTCGAGCGCCAACTCGACATGGAGTACCGTCTTGAAGATCGCTACCGGCGGGAGAACGGCGCCGTTTTCCTGACCGGGACCCAGGCGCTCGTGCGAATCCTGCTTGAACAGGCGCGTAGCGATCGTGCGGCGGGCATCAACACTGGCGGGCTGGTATCGGGCTATCGCGGTTCGCCGCTGGGTGGATTCGATCAGGAGTTGTGGCGTCAGAAGAAGTTGCTCGCGGAGCACGCCATCCGCTTCGAACCGGGCCTCAATGAGGACCTGGGCGCGACCATGCTGTGGGGGGCTCAGCAGGTCGACGCGTTCCCCGGCAAGCGTGTCGAAGGCGTTTTCTCGATGTGGTACGGCAAAGGCCCGGGCGTTGACCGCACCGGGGACGTCTTCCGCAACGCCAACATCCTCGGCACGTCGCGGCATGGCGGTGTGCTGGCGGTCGCCGGCGACGACCACGCCGCGCAATCATCGATGTTCCCGCACCAGACGGACCATGTGTTCGAAGGGGCGATGATGCCGATTCTCTTCCCGGCGTCCGTCGAGGAATATGTCGAGTTCGGCTTGACGGGCTACGCCATGTCGCGTTTTTCGGGCCTGTGGGTCGCGTTCAAGGCGATCACCGAGACGGTCGAAAGCGGCCGCTCGATGACGGTGCACGGACATCGAGCGTATTCGGCCTCTCGTTTCAGGTTGCCCTCGGACATTCAAGCCCCGGCAGGCCGGGGCTTCAACTACGATCCGAATCTTCGTTGGCCAGCCGAACGTAGCGAACTCGAGCGACGCGTGCTCGATGAGCGTTTGCCCGCCGCACTCGCATTCTTCCGGGCGAATCCGCTCGATCGCGCATTGGTACGCCCGCAAGGAGCGCGTGTGGGAATTGTCACGGTGGGCAAGGCACATGGCGATGTACTGACCGCTTTGGACACCCTCGGGCTCTCGCCGACGGAGCTGACACGCCTGGGCATCGGTATCTACAAGATCGGCATGATCTGGCCGCTCGAGGCGGAAGGCTTGCGCGCATTTGCACGCGGCATGCAGGCACTGATCGTAGTTGAGGAGAAGCGCTCGTTCGTCGAGCGGCAGATCAAGGACGCACTGTTCAATGTGCGGGCTGACGATCGTCCCGCGGTGTTCGGCAAGGATCTGGGGGAAGCGGGGCCGCTGTTGCCGGCCGCGATGGAATTCGCGCCGGAGCAGATCGTGGCTGCGCTCAAGCGATTTTTCGCGCACACCCAGGTCGAGCTGACACCGGCAGCCCCGGTTGTCGCACCGGTTCAACGCGGCGGCGCGCGCGTCATTCCGCTTGCGATCAGCAAGGATGCGGAACTGCTCACCCGCAAGCCGTTTTTCTGTGCCGGGTGTCCCCACAATTCGTCAACCCGATTGCCGGACGGCTCGTACGCCGCGGCTGGCATCGGGTGCCACATCATGGCATTGGGCGAAGCCGGCGATACCGCGACGTTCTGCCAGATGGGCGGGGAAGGCGTCCAGTGGATCGGGATGTCCTCGTTCATGGACATCCCGCACATGTTCGTCAATCTTGGTGACGGGACATATCAGCATTCGGGGAGCCTTGCCATTCGCCAGTCGATCGCGGCGAAATCGAACGTCACCTACAAGATTCTCTTCAACGATGCGGTTGCGATGACGGGGGGGCAGCCAGCCGAAGGCAGCCTGACTGTCCGGCGCGTCGTAGAGCAGGTGGTTGCCGAAGGGGTGGCGAAGGTGGTCGTGGTGACCGACGAACCGGAAAAGTATGAGGGCCAATCCCGGTTGCCGGCGAATGTCGAAGTGCAGCATCGAGACGCGCTCGACGCGCTCCAGCGAACCCTGCGCGCAGCCAAGGGCGTTTCCGTCATCGTCTATGATCAAACCTGCGCTGCCGAAAAGCGTCGGCGCCGCAAGCGCGGCACGCTGATCGATCCGCCGAAGCGCGTCGTGATCAACCCCGCTGTTTGTGAAGGCTGCGGCGATTGCTCCACGCAATCGAATTGCATTGCGATCGAACCGCTCGAAACGGAGCTTGGCCGCAAGCGCGCGATCAATCAGTCGAGCTGCAACAAGGACACGTCGTGCATCAAGGGATTCTGCCCGAGCTTCGTCACGGTCGAAGGACTGCAGCCAAAACGTCCGGACGACAAGCGCATCGGCGCGATCGAAGCCGAGTGGCGCGAGAGACTTCCCGCGCCCGCGCCTGTGCCGGAGGCCATGCAGCGCCACGCCAGCATTGTCGTCACGGGTATCGGCGGATCGGGCGTCGTCACGATCGGTGCCATTCTCGCCATGGCCGCGCATCTGGAAGGCAAGGGCGCGTCCACACTGGATTTCACCGGCCTTGCGCAGAAGAACGGGGCTGTGATCAGCCACGTACAGATTGCGAGCAGCCGAAGCGGGATCCTCACGTCCCGGATCGGCTCGCATGCCGCCCATGTTCTGCTCGGCTGTGACGCGGTCGTCGCGGCGTCCGCCGGCGCGCTGTCACGCGTGGCTTCTGGCGTGACGCGGGCGGTCGTGAACGAACGCATTACACCGACTTCGGACTTCGTGCGCGACGGCGACCTGCCGGTTAGCCAGGCGATTCATCAGGCCGCGATCGAAAGCGCGACTGGCGGTGCACCGGCATTTTTCTGGGACGGCTCCGGTGCGGCCGAGACGCTTTTTGGCGACGCAATTGCATCGAACATGATGATGGTGGGCTATGCGTACCAACTGGGACTGATTCCGCTCTCGGAAGACGCGATCGGGCGAGCCATTGAATTGAACGGCACCGCTGTCGAGATGAATGCGCGAGCGTTCTTCTGGGGGCGCGTGCTGGCGCATGACGCGCGTGTCATCGAGCAGGTATCCGGCACGCCGACGAGGGAGTCGGGTCCGTTCGAATGGGAACGCTTCGTGGCGGATCGCGTGCGCGACCTCGAGCGTTATCAGAACACCGCCTATGGTCGTCGATACCAGGCGCGTGTCGACAGCGTGCAGCAAGCGGAGCGCCGCGTGACCGGTGCCGCAGGAGCGCTGACGGAAGCTGTCGCCCGCAACTACTTCAAGGTTCTCGCCTACAAGGACGAGTACGAAGTGGCGCGACTTCATACCGATGGCAGCTTCCGTTCCTTTCTGTCCGATGCATTCGATGGCGCTGGCAAGAAGACCTATTACATGGCACCGCCCCTGCTTACTCGACGCGACTCCCAAACGGGACGCAGAAAAAAGATTGCACTGCGCGCCGCGTGGCTCGACCCGCTGCTGCGCATGATCAAGTACGGCAAGGTGTTGCGGGGCACACCACTGGACCCGTTTGGCCGCCAGCTGGACCGGGTCATCGAACGCAAGATGATCGTTGAATTCGAGGAAGACATCAGCCTGGTGCTTCAAAGCCTCGCGCCCCGGACACTTGAGACGGCCATCGAGTTACTGCGGGTGCCGTCATCGATTCGTGGCTTTGGTGTGATCAAGGAGCGAAATTACGAGGATAGCCGCCCAGTGCGTCAGCTGTATCGCGCGATGTTGCAGTCGACTGACCGCTAGCGGCTGGAACAAATGCCCCCGCGCATGGCGCAACGCCGACACTCACTGACAGGCGCACACAATGAAATTCACCAGAACGCCAGTCTGATTGTCGGTGACAGGCGCAAGGGGGCTACGGGCTGAGCGCGCGGCGCGGCGACGGGCAAGTCACATCGCCCCGGATCGGCCGGCTTGAGACACTGCGCGGAGGCGGCCCGACTCTTGCGTCGGGAACTGTCGATCGACTCCATGTGATCACAAAATCAGGTAAGATCAGTCGTCGCGCGACCCATCTGATTGCCTTTTGAGGGCAGTCACGCGTGATTCGAGATCACTACCGGAGCACATATGGACAGTCTGATTACCGACACGGAGAAACCGCTTCCGTCGAATGAAGACGACCATCCCGCAGTATCAAAACTGAGCAATGTCGCGCTGCGCGAGCGCGTCTACGACGAATTGGCCAATGCACTGCGCGCGGGGCGCTTCGCTCCGGCGACGATGGTGACCATCCGTGGCCTTGCAGATATGCTCGGCACCAGCACCATGCCGGTTCGCGAAGCCGTCAGCAGACTGGTGACGGAGCGCGCGCTGGAAATGTTGCCGAACCGCACCCTGCGCGTGCCGATCATCTCGCCAGACAAGCTCGATGAACTGATCGACATACGCGCCAACGTCGAGGGCCATGCGGCCGCGCTTGCCGCGCAACGGATGAGCCCTGCGGAATTCTCGCGGATCAAGGCGGCCAACGAAGCGTACGGTCACGCGCTGGATGCGGGCGACATGGTGGCCGCGGTGGCCGCGAACGAGCAGCTTCATTTCGCCATCTATCGTGCCGCCCGGTCGGAGCTCCTGCTGTCGATCATCGAAACGTTGTGGCTCCAGAGCGGCCCCTACCTGGCAGCGGTCATGAAAGGAATGAACATCGCCGCAGACTCATTGCATGACCGAGGCGTCATGCACCACTTCAACATCCTGGCGGCGCTGGCGAAGCGGGATCCCGATGCCGCCAATTCTGCAGTGCAGGCCGATATCCGCGATGCCGCGGAATGGTACAAGCGCCAACTCTTTGTCGAGGGCGCTCTTGAGCCCGTACCGGCCAAGTCGCGCAAACGCAAGTAGATCTCGCCTTCGGTTTTGCGAATCACCGGCGGGAGGCGGAACAAGCCGGCGCTGAATGGCGCCGGCTGTCATTAGACATCAGCCAGGCAGGACGGCCGGCGCTGGCAAAAATTCCGCCGAGATACGCACATATTCCTCCGCGGCCCATGCCAGTTCCTTGACTTCATCATCCGTCAGCATTCTGACGATCTTGCCAGGCGACCCCATCACGAGCGCTCGCTCGGGAACAACCTTTCCCGGTGGAATGAGCGCGTTCGCCCCGATCAGCGCATGTTTGCCGATGACGGCTCCGTCGAGCACGGTCGCTCCGATCCCGATGAGTGCGCCGTCTTCGACCGTGCAACCATGCAGCTTCGCCGCATGGCCAACGGTGACGCCCCGACCAATATCGACGGGAAAGCCAGGGTCGGCGTGGATGATGACCCCGTCCTGTACGTTGCTTGTCGCGCCGATGCGAATCGCCGCGACGTCGCCGCGCAGAACCGCTCCGAACCAGACCGACGCTTTCTCTTCGAGCCGGACGGAGCCGACGAGGATCGCATTCGGCGCAACGAAGCATGCGGGGCCGACTGTCGGTTCGACGCCCTGATAGGTCAGCATCATTGTCATGCCCCGGCGGAAGCGGCGACCGCTTCGGGCGCGGCGGCGCGCAACGCGGCCGTTGCTCCGGCATCCACCTTCCCGGCGGGCGTGAGCGCCACCCGAAAGATGGCTCGGGCTCGCTCACGTGACAGGTAGCCCTCAGCCACGTCGCGACGAACTTGCTCCGGGTCGCGGGATTCGGGGCGCCCGTAACCGCCGCCACCGCACGAGTACGAAAGGACCGTCTCTCCATCCGCCAGGTGAAGCATGGCGCCACCTGGAAGCTCGACGAGCTCGCCCGAGTTCAGCCGCTTGAACTGCTTGGAGCGCGCACCCGACAGGCCGCCTCGCACGCCTCTAGGGCCATTTATCGTGCCGTCGCTGACGTAGCCGACTTCCATGTCGCAGCCGACCGGGCCGAATTCGACGTACATGCTGCGAGCGCCGTTGTGGCGGCCCGCGCCCTCGCTATCCTGCACGAAGCTGCGGGTCCGGACGAGAAGCGGATGGCGCATTTCATCAAGCTCGACGCTATCCTGAAAGCACAGGCCCGCATTTCCGACGTGCCCGATGGTCTGCCACGCATCCGCATGCGGTCCCGCGGCGCCGCCGGTGAAGCCGAGGAAAAGCTGGTTGATGAAACGGTGGCCTGTCGCCGGGTCGATACCCGAGATGACGCCGATGGCAGGTGGAATCACGGCGCCGCATTCCGCGAGGCCCGCACCCTCGTCCATTTCGGCCATTGCCGTTTGTACCGAATTGGCGACGCGGTCGGCCATGTTGGTGGTCGCCACCGAGCACGACGTCGGGTGCAGCGGGATGCCCACCACGCAATTTTCGCGCAGCAGGATGTCGATGCACCGGAACGCCCCGGCGTTCTTCGGAACGGTGTGCTCGACACTGTTGAACACGCCGACCATTGCCGCCGTGCGTGCGGTCGCTTCGCTCAGATTCAGTCCGCAGGGCAGGCAGTCCGGGTTATCACGCAAGTCGACCTGTATCCGTCCTTTCTCGGCGTCCACGGTCACGGTGGCCTGGATCGTCACGCCTTCTGGTGGCATGCCGGGAAACAGCGGATCGTGCGTGCTGGAGCGGGTCGCCTGACCCGAAGCGAGCTTCCTGATCGCGCCGATCATTCGTTGTTCGGAATAGTCGAGGTAGTCGCGCGCATAGTCGTCCAGCGTGTCCCAGCCGATTTCCCGCGCGAGATTCACCAATTCGCGCTCGCCGATGCGGGCCGCGCCCATCATCGCCAGATAGTCGCCCCACCATTGTTCAGGGACACGAATCCGCATCTTGCACATGCGCACGATGTCGTCGATGTTCCTGTAATTCTCTTGCACCTTCACAGCAGGGAAAATCAGTGCGCCTTCGTGGTAGACGTCGCGTGCGGAACCCATGTACGTGGTCGGCTCCGAATTGCCGCAGTCGGCCTGGTGGGCCTTCGCGACAACCGTGAAGCGATGCACGCCGTCGTCGTCCATCACGGGCACGAGAATCGTGTGGTCCGCGGGGTGGGAGCAGCCGTGGTACGGCGAGTTGTGCAGATATGCATCGCCGCGGCGCAGTTCCGGATGGAACGACTTCATCGACGCTGCCATCATGTCCGGGCCGCACAGCACGTGGATGGGCAGGCTTTCGGCCGCCGCAAGCAACTGGCAATTGGCGGTCACGATGCAGCACGAGAAGTCGCGCGCGATGTTCAACACGCCCGAGCGGCCGCTGCGCAGAAGGGTGTTGGCCATCTTGCGGGCGACGCCCTCGAGGCGATTGGTCAGCAGCGCGAGCTGGACGCCATCGGTAATCGGTCGGTGATTCGCTTGGTTCATGTGTGTTCTCCTCGATTAATCGCGCCCGGGGATGATCGACAGGCTGCCGCTCGGGCGGCGCTCGGCAACCGAGCCCGGATTGATGACCACCGTCGTAAATGACGATTCGACGATGGCGGGTCCTGATACCGGCTCACCAGGCTGCATTGCTTCGAACCGGACCACGGCGCTGTCGAGGAAACCCTTGCCGGCGAAGTAGGCCTTGCGCTGCGGAATCGCGATAGCCTTCGCGCTCGAGTTGGCGAGCGTGGCACCTTCCTGCTTGCGAATCCGGCACGAGACGTTTGCGCTCCAGCCAACGATTTCGATCTGGGAACCGCTGTCGCGAATGGCGAATACTTCTTCGTGAGCCTGGTGGAAACCTTCGATGAGCGCTTCGATGTCTTCCGCTGTCTCGATCGTGAAGCCGCGAAGCGGCACTTCGAGTTCCCACACCTGCTCCGGATAACGTGCCTGGGCGAGCAGGGTGATCGTCTGTTCGAACGAACCCTTGCCGGGGCCCTCGATAAATTCCACGCACTTGGCGTAGAGACCCGCCAGCACGCTGCGCACGCCGTTGTAGTCGAATGCGCTGCTACGGGCAAAGTGCGTTGCGTAGAACTGCGATGTCAATTCGGACATCATCGCGCCCGCGGCGCTCATCGTTGCCCCCACCTGCGGGATGACGAGACGCGGAGAATCGAGGCGCCGGGCAATCAGCACCGAGTTCAAACCCGCGGCCCCGCCGCCGCCGATCAACACGGCCTCACGCGGGTCGATACCCTGGTTGATGGTGATGTCGAAGATCGCCTGCACCATGTTTTCCGTTGCGATCGTGATGATCGCGGCCGCCGCTTCTTCGATCGACAGGCCCAGCGGCGTCGCCACGAATTGCTCGATGGCGTCGCGCGATGCCTGAGCATCCAGCTTCATCGAGCCGCCCAGGAAAAAGTCCGGATCGACGTAGCCCAACGCGAGCGACGCGTCCGTCACGGTCGG
Source organism: Burkholderia sp. Bp8963 (assembly GCF_003854275.1). Lineage (GTDB taxonomy): Bacteria > Pseudomonadota > Gammaproteobacteria > Burkholderiales > Burkholderiaceae > Burkholderia. The sequence continues at coordinate 18,400 of NZ_QTQP01000059.1, read as the reverse complement.
TTGTGTCCCTCCGCGGCCATAACACACAGGGCCTGGCACGGCACCCGCGCTTTTCGGTCCGACGTGCAGCATGCCGCCATCGTCGACCCAGGCAATCGAACCGCCCCCTGCGCCGACACTTTTGACGTCGACGGACGGAAAGCCCGTCATGACGCCGCGGTAGGGCGCGCCAATCCAGGTCTCACGTGAGGACGGAATGCGGCCGCGTCGCACGAGGCTCACGTCATAGGTCGTGCCGCCGGTGTCCGCGATGATGGCCGTGTCGGCCTGCTCATCCGCCTGAGCGAAATAGCGGCCCGATACCGGTGCCATCGACGGTCCGGAGTTGATCAGGTGAATGGGCGCCTCGGCGACGTGCGCGGCGTCGATCACACCGCCCTGCGACGTAACGACGACGACTCGTCCCGGAAAGCCGGCCTCGCTAAGGCGGTCGACCAGCGTGTGCATGTAGGCGCGCATCATGGGCTTAAGCGACGCATCAATACAGGCGGACGACGCCCGACGGAACTCGCGGGGAATCGGATTGAGCTGATGCGACAGCGTATACGGCACGCCAGGCAGGTGCTTCGCGAGCAAGTCGCCGACTTTCAGTTCGTGTGCCGGATTGACGACCGACCACAAGAGGCAGACCGCCACGGCTTCGACGCCCGCATCCCGCATTTCGGCACAGATTTTCTCGAGCGCCTTCTCGTCGAGCGCGTGCAACTCGCTGCCATCGGCCCGCATCCGGCCCGGCACTTCCCATGTCAACGCACGCGGCACGAACGGGTCGGGGTAAGGGACGGTGAAATTGAACGGCTCGAGTCGTCCTCCCTCGCGCAACGTCAGGATGTCCCGGTGGCCCGCCGGCACAATCAACGCAGTGCGCGCCGTACTGCCGGTGATGATCGCGTTGATCGCATGGGTCGTGCCGTAGATGAACATCTCGCCACGGCGCAACATCGTCATGCGATCGAGCGCGAGCCCGTCGGCAGCAACCTGCAACGCATCAAGCACGCCGCTGATCGGGTCCGCCGGTGTCGTCGGCGACTTGAACATGTGAAGACCACCGTCGTCATCCTCGACGATAAGGTCGGTAAACGTACCCCCGGTATCGACTGCGAAACGCATGAGCCTCTCCTGATAGACAAATTGCGGATTCGTCGATCGTCTTGTGCGCCGATCGGCCATCCTTGCGCCAAAGCATAATTTCTGTTTTTTGTGATCACAAGTGGAAATTGACGCATTGTGCAGTTTGTCAGGGTTAGCCCTATAAAATCCACGAAAAATGGAGTCAGCTCTATGGGGCAGTTAAATTTATATTGATCTGTGATCACAAAAAGCATAGCCTTTCGGCAAGTGGTCGCCGCGCTCGAATGGGTCCGGCGGTCGGTGTAATGACCTGAACCGGGAGGAGGTAGGTGATGAGTGTTGACGACAAGGTGGTGGTAGTAACGGGGGGATCCGGCGGAATCGGCGAAGCAGTGGCGCATCGCCTCTCGCGCGACGGCTATCGCGTGGCGGTCGTGGCGAGCTCGAATGTGGCGAAGGCGGAGAAAGTTGCAGCCGCGATTCGTGCGGAAGGGGGAAATGCAACTGGCTTTGCCTGCGACGTACGCGATGCCGGGGCGGTACAAAGCCTGGTGGATAGCGTGGTCGACACTTTCGGCGGGATCGACGCACTGGTTAACGCGGCAGGCGTATTCAAGCCGACGCCGGCCGGTAGTGCCGCGCTGCAGGACGTCGATCAGATGATCGACATCAATCTGCGTGGCACGTGGAACACGATCAACGCCGTGGTACCCCGCCTGAAGGCGAATGGTGGCGGCCGGATCGTCAATGTCGCATCGGTTGCGGGGCTCACGGGTTTTGGTACCTACGCGATTTACTGCGCGACCAAAGCCGGCATCGTGATGATGACCCGTGCGCTCGCCTGCGAACTCGGCCGCGAAAACATCAACGTGAACTGCGTCGCCCCCGGCAATACCGCGACCAGCATGAACGACGACATTCGCAACGATCCCGGGATGCAAGGCCTGCGCGATTTCATGGCGGCCCGCACGCCGAGCACGCGGACCTTCTCCGAGCCGACGGACATTGCTGGCGCCATCGCTTTTCTCGCATCAGATTCCGCGCGCGCGATGCACGGTAGCTGCTTGCTGATGGACGAAGGCATCTCCGCCGGTCTCTGAAAATCAATGACGCCAGTGTCGCTGCCATGAGCCATGGCGGCTGCGGAGCGCGATGTGAATAAACGACGGCGCTCGCCTGGGGAAACGTGGCGAGCGCCGTGGATTGGGAGGATGTCCATGCAGGAAACAGTGATCGTCACCGGCGGCGCGGACAGCGTTGGCCGCGTGATCGCGGAGCAGTTCATCGCACGTGGCGACCGGGTGCATATCTGCGACGTGCGCGCCGACGCCGTCAAAGCCACGCTTGCGGAAAATCCCGGCATGACCGGGACCGTGGCAAACGTCGGCGATCCGGTGCAGGTCGCGCACGTCGTCGAAGATGCCCGGCGCGCCTTCGGCGATGCGTCGGTGCTGGTTAACAACGTGGGCGTCGCCGGGCCCCGCGCCGCGCTGGAAGACATTGGTGACGACGCTTGGCGCGAGACGTTCGATATCAACCTTGGGGGCATGTTCCAGTTCATGAAACATGTCGTGCCCGCGATGAAGCGCAACCGTCATGGCGCCATCATCAATTTCTCCACCGGCTCGACCCGTACGCGCCTGCCGATGCGGACCGCTTATGTCGTGTCCAAGGCGGCAGTCGAATCGCTGACGCTGAACGCCGCCCGGGAGCTCGGGCCTTTCAACGTGCGCTGCAACGCGATCCTCCCGGGCATGATCGACAACGCGCGCATGCAGCGCATCGTCGCCCAGATCGCCTCGGAAAGCGGACGCACCGTCGACGAGGTCGAGTCCGATTACCTGAAATTCATCTCCCTGCGCTCCAAGGTGCAGCCCGACGATCTGGCTCAGATGGTCCTGTTCCTCGCTTCCCGTGCGGCGTCGAAGGTCACGGGCGAACTGATCGCCGTCAGCGGCAATGTTGAATGGGAAAACTGATATGTCCAGAAAAGTCATCCTGACCTGTGCGGTCACCGGCAATGCGCCTTTCAACCCGAAGCATCCGGCGATGCCGATTACACCGGCGCAAATCGCCGATGCGTGCGTCGAGGCGGCAAAGGCGGGCGCTTCGGTGGCGCACATTCACGTGCGCGATCCCGAAACGGGCGGCGGCAGCCGCGATCCGAAGCTGTTCAAGGAAGTCGTCGACCGCGTGCGTCAGTCGGGCACGGATATCGTACTGAACCTGACGTGCGGTCTCGGCGCCTTTTTCCTGCCGGACCCGGAGGACGAGGCGCGCGCGCTGCCCGAAAGCGACGTGATCCCGGTTGCCGAGCGCGTGCGTCACCTCGAGGCGTGCTTGCCGGAAATCGCATCGCTCGACATCACGACCGGTAACCAGGTTGAGGGCAAGCTGGAGTTCGTCTACCTGAACACGACCCGCACGTTGCGTGCAATGGCAAGGCGCTTTCAGGAGCTTGGCATCAAGCCCGAACTGGAGGTGTTCAGCGCCGGCGACATCCTGTTCGGCAAATCGCTGATCTCGGATGGTTTGATCGATGGGGTGCCGCTGTTCCAGATGGTGCTGGGCGTCCTTTGGGGGGCGCCGGCCACGACCGAGACGATGCTTTACCAACGCAACCTGATTCCGGACCACGCGCAGTGGGCGGCATTCGGTATCGCGCGCGACGAAATGCCGATGGTTGCCCAGTCCGCATTGCTCGGCGGCAATGTGCGCGTCGGCCTTGAAGACAACCTGTACCTGAGCCGCGGGGTGTTCGCAACCAACGGGCAGCTGGTCGAGCGAGCGCGCACCATCATAGATCATCTCGGCATGTCGGTCGCGACGCCTGCTGAAGCGCGCGAAATCATGCAACTGAGGCCTCCGCGGTAAGACCTCGACTGTTGGTAGGCGTATCACGCGAAGGTGCTGCAGCCTTCGCGTGATACGCCTTGTCGCTGTGGGTCGACTCACTGATATCGACAACCTGACGACCTGTGGCACGGAACGCGATTCGCGCTTTCACTTGGGAGCAGAACCGGCGGCACGCCGAGCGTTGGGACGCACATGCGAAATTCTCCCGTGAGGCGCGCAACGCACCCGGCGCACTTTGCATGATCGTCACGCAGGAATTCGGCAGAGCCGGAGTGAATCATGTACCGCTTGCGGTCCTCATCGAGGAGGCGACGGACTCGCGTTCTTTGACGAGATGACTGCTGCGTCGACGCGGGCTGGCGGCACGTATCTGAACTATCGCTGGCCGCATCTGGGCAAGACGACACCGGCGCCGCTGATCGGCTACGTACAGCGCTACGAGCCTTGGGGCTGGATCATCATCGCGTCGGCCTATGTCGACGACATCGATGCGGCGTTCATGCAGTCCCTCGTCCAATCGTCGCTCTTCACGCTCGCGATTGCGGCAGCATTGATCGTTAGCGTCGCGTGGTCGACGAGGGGGCAGCGCATGCTGGGCGGCGACCCGAGCGCCGCCGCCGAAGTGGCGGCGCGCATCGCGAGCGGTGATTTGATGGCGACCGTCGACGTGCGGCGCGGTCGTTGGCTGAACAGGCCTTCGGCGTGACGCAAACTGGCTGCGACATGATGCGGATAATGAAGCGGACGATGGGCGAAATGTCGGTCGCGTCGGCACAGGCATCCGCGATCATCGCGGTCATCGAATCGATTGCTTTTTAGACCAGTATCCTGGCGCTCAATGCCGCCGTGGAGGCGGCCCACGCTGGCGATGGCGGTCGTGGCTTCGCTGTCGTGGCGACCGAAGTGCGTGCGCTGGCGCAGCGAAGCGCGAGCGCGGCCGGCGAAATTCGCAGCATGATCGGGGCTGCAGTCCATAAAGTCGAGCTGGAATCGTCGATCGTGGCCGAGACGCAAGCCGCAATCGAGGCCGCGCAACAGGCTATCGCACGGGTGAGGCGTGCCGTTTGCGAGATCGATCGGACGGCGACGGAGCCGCGTGTCGGGGTCGATCAGGTGAATTCGGCGGTTGCGTGCATCGATGGACTGACGCAGCAGAATGTCCGGCTTGTTCAGGAGATCGCATCAGTTACCGATTCTCTCTGCTCGTCTCACCGTAACGGTATCTCCTGCGATCGCACCGCAGGCGCGTCCGGCACAGAATGGCCGATGTTCGCATGCCGGAACGGACACCCATGGCGGCGCTGTCGTACGGCAGGGTTCAAGGAACGCGTCGCTGCGGCAGGTGCACGTCGCCCGGGGTGAGGGTGGCGAGCCGAGCAAGGCTCATATCGACGAAGTGCATCACCTTGGCCGGGAGATATTTCCGACTTGGATAGGCGACCTGTATGTCGATCGGCTCGAGCTCCTCGTGTTCGAGCACCTTGAGCAGGCTGCCGTCGGCGAAATCGCGGCTGATCAGGAACTCGGGCAGGATCGCGATTCCCAGTCCTTCGCGCGCGAGCAATCTCAGCATGGCCGTGTTCGTAGTGACATGGAGATTCATGCACCCGGCCGAGGATAGTCTCTTGGCAAAGCGCTTCAGGCACAGGACGCGCTGCTCACGCAATTCGGCAAAGCTGCGCGGGGGCGGGCCTTGCAGGTAGGCCGGTGCACAGCAAGCAACAAACCGACTGCTGCTTGCTTCGCGAGTGACGACGTCATCGCTGTTCAGCATGTTGTCGACAACGATCGCAACGTCGATGCCTTCCTCTACGAGATCGATCGGTCGGTCCAGGAGGGAAATATCGATCGACACGTCGGGATACTGTTTGCAATAGGCCGCAACGAGCGGCGCAAGAAGGGCGAGTCCGAGTGCGGATGGCATCGCAACGCGCAATGCGCCGGCCGACGTGATTCGTTCGAGACCTGCTCGGGCATCGGCCTCGGCGATCGTCGCCAGTATCTCTCTACAACGTTCGGCGTACTCGGTGCCTGCCTCGGTTGGTGTGACCTTGCGGGTACTGCGTTGCAGAAGGCGCGTTCTCAGATGCGCTTCCAGTTGTGCCACAGCACGTGTCACCGTCGGTTTGGAGAGGTCCATCGTCCGGGCCGCGCTCGCAAAACTCCCGCTGTCGACGACTTGCAGGAACACGCTCATGGTGAACACTCGATCCAATCGATGCCTCGTGATGATTGCGGTGAATGAAATAGCGCAGTGTCTTGTTCGTGCGTGCTTCTTGGCAACGTTTCCCTTGTGTGATGAACTCCAAAAGCCGGGAGGACGCCATATTGAGATCTGTGATCACTATGACTATTATACGGAGTATCGTCATCGACGGTGATGATTTCTGGTCAGGGATGGGCAGCGGCGTCGGCTGCTGGTCATCGATACCTGGCACATCCGGCAATCAACGTGAATCTAGCCGAAGTGCTCGGCGCCGCTGAGCGCGATGGCTTGGATGCTCGCGACCTGCCGTGACTTGGCGAATGACAGTCTATGCCCAAACTCGCAGCCGAAAGACGACATTAGTGATCACAACAATTCATGCCGGCAGTCAGCACATTAATCAAAATGTTGGTGTGTCGAGAGGGAAAACTCAATGAAGACCAAGCACGTGGATACGACAGGCAGAGTTGATCCTGCCGAGGCTGGTGGCGCGCAGGTGGCGTCACGCCTGCCCCTGGTTGCGCTACGTGAGCGGGTCTACGTCGAACTTGGCAACGCGCTGCGATCGGGGCGCTTTGCACCGGCGGCAACACTAACGATCAGAGGACTCGCCGCTTCGTTGGGCACCAGCACGATGCCGGTGCGAGAAGCCGTTAGCCGGCTTGTCACGGAGGGCGCGCTCGAGATGATGCCCAATCGGACGCTCCGGGTTCCAGCAGTCTCGATTGCGCGACTCGATGAGCTCATCGACGCACGGATAGCCATTGAATCTCAGGCTGCACTCAGGGCAGCTGAGCGCATGACCCCTGCTCAGTTCTCCGCCATCAAGGCAGCAAACGAAATCTACAGCCGCGCGGTCGACGCGGCCGATGTGCCGGCAGCGGCGGTGGCGAACGAGAGAATGCATTTCGCAATCTATTACGCAGCTCAGTCGGATCTCATGATTTCAATCATCGAAAAGTTGTGGTTACGAAGTGGGCCATACATCGCAGCAGTCATGAATCGGATGCAGGCCACTCAGGAAACCTTGCATGACCGCGGCGTGATGCATCACTTCAACGTACTCGCTGCGTTGGCAAAGCGCGATGCAGAAGCAGCGAGCGCGGCGTTGAAGGCGGATATTCTGGATGCCGCGGCCTGGTATAAGAAGCAGATTTTTGACGTCACGTGAACGCTGCGGAAAGTCGACGCAGGGCCGGTGTGCACTTGGCTCTTTCCTGCCGAATCCTGCGTCAAGTCAGTCACGTAAAATCATTTCATGCCACCAGTTCACTGCGGCGCAGGCTGTCATCACTGTTTCAGGTAAGGAAACGTCCAGTTGCCGACTTGTGCGTCCTCCCAGCGTCGCCGCTTCGATAGACTGTGTTCATCGGATGCGAACACGGTCGCTCGCAGAAGCAAAGTCAACCTCTGGAGGTCACTGCTCGTGAACAAACTCATCAAAGCCATTGCTGTTACGGTTGCTTTCGTCATACCGGCTGTTTCATTCGCGCAGACAAGCCAGTCTCTGACCCGCGATCAAGTGCGTGAGCAACTGGTGCAAGTGGAGAAAGCGGGCTATATCCCCGGCTCGACAGACGCCTACGCCTATCCTCAAAATATTCGTTCGGCAGAATCTGCCGTCGCTGCTCAAAACAACGGACCGAATACCGACGGTCACGGTCGGTGAAATTCGGCGACGCGAGTGCGAAGCTGTTCACTGGCGCGTTCGATCGACGAACGGATTTTCTCGTACGCATCCAGATCTGCGGCGAGTTGGGGTAATCTATATGAACGCGTCCCTTTTGCACATCATCACTCAACTCGAGGAATCCGAAGGCTGACAGTGCTCGAAGAGATGCTCCGTGCGACCGGAACGGGCGGCGCGTGGATCGACTCACGACATCGAGAAAAGGCATTACCGCGTCATTTGCACAGCGCATCCCGAGCGGCCTGGAGTATTTCTTGCGACAGAGCTTCGTTATCGACCACGCGCGACATCATCAGCGCACCGATCATGGCTGACGCGGCCGCCAGTGACTTGCCACGCTTGCTCGCTTCCGCGCCTCCCAACTGTTCCGCAATGAGACCTGCGAGACGTAGAAATCCGTCCGTCGCGACTTGCCGTGTGCGCGCGTCGGCTCTCGCCATATCTCCACCCAGCGCCGCAAACGGACAGCCAATCGACATATTGTCTCGATGCGTGACCGACAGGTAACGCTCCGCAATCTCCCGGCGCGCCTCACGCGGCGGCTTCCCCTGCACGAACGACTCGAGCGTCTCGTATAGCGTCGCGCTGGCGACATCGCATGCTTCCGCCACGAGATGGTCCTTCGACTCGAAGTGCCGATAGAACCCGCCTGGGGTCAAGCCGGCAGCCGACATGATGTCGGCAATCCCTGCGCCAACCACGCCCTTCTCGCGCAACTCCCTTGCGGCGGTTTCCACGATCCGCTTGCGGGTCTCGCTTGCCTCTTCCCTGGACTTTCTCATATCGATCAGGCGCCTGAGCGCTCCGTGTAAAACTATTCATTGACACTTAGAGTGTATTCATACTCTAATTGGATGTCGACCATACTCTTATTTATCCAAGGGGGCGGAAGTGGGACAGGACTGGAAGCATGGATACGTCCATACCAACGGCATTCGCATGCACTACGTGGAGCAGGGCTCCGGGCCGCTGATCCTGCTCTGTCACGGGTGGCCTGAATCGTGGTTTTCGTGGCGCCATCAAATCACGCCATTGGCGCGGGCCGGGTACCGGGTTGTCGCAATGGATCAGCGAGGCTACGGCGACACCGATGCATCGCAAGCAATCGACGCATACAACGTCCTGAATCTCGTTGCGGATCTGGTCGGCCTGGTTCACGCGTTGGGGGAAGAACACGCGATTCTCGTCGGGCACGATTGGGGATCCATGGTCGCAGCGCCCGCTGCACTGCTTCGTCCCGACATGTTCCGCAAACTGGCTTTGCTGAGCGTGCCGTACCTGCCGCGCCAGACACTGCGGCCGGCTGTCCGCTTTCAATTGCTCGCGCAAGAGCAGCATTTCTATCAACAGTATTTTCAGGAACCCGAACGAATCGAGCGCGAGCTGGAAGCCGACGTTCGACGCGCTTTGCTGGGCATTCTGTATTCGGCCTCGGGGCAGGCTCGCTTGAGTGAAAAACACCGTCATTCCAGCTTCGTCCGATTCGACAAGGCCAGTCGTCTTGTCGACAGTCTCGTGTTCCCCGACGAGCAACCCATCTGGCTGACGACGGAGGAACTCGACTACTTCACGGCACAGTTCAAGATGTCGGGCTTCCGGGGTGGCATCAACTGGTATCGGAACTTCGATCGGAACTGGGAACTGACGCCGTTCCTGGACGGCGCGCGCATCCTCCAGCCCACGGTCTTCATCGCGGGTGAACTGGATGGCGTGCTGAAGATGGCGAAGGACGAATACGAGACGCTCGAACGTAACGTGCCCAACCTGAAGGGAAAACACCTGATTGCCGGAATCGGTCATTACGCGCAACAAGAAGCGCCCGACGCGGTCAATCAGCTGCTGCTGTCGTTCCTGTCCAACCGGGGATAAGGACGAGGCATATGGATCAGACTTCAAACAAGCCCGATGCTGGCGCGCTACGTCGCGCTCGCATTTTGGGCGGCCCCCTGTTTCGAACCCTGCTGTCGCTCGGGATAACCACCATAGCCGTATTGATCGCCCAGACAGTCGTCGGCGTGCTGGAGACGTGGTACGTGAGTTTTCTCGGTACCGATTCGTTGGTCGGCGTGTCGCTTGTCTTCCCCATCTCGATGTTGATGACGATGATGTCCAACGGCGGCATTGGAGGTGGCGTTGCGTCCGCCGTGGCTCGAGCAATTGGCGGAGGCAAACGACGCGAAGCTGATGCGCTCGTCCTGCATGCGATTGTCGTGGCCGTGGCGCTCGGCTGCCTTTTCACGATATTGGCGTGGTGCTACGGTCCCGAGTTGTATGCCGCACTCGGCGGCCGGGGACCGGGACTCGCCGCGGCGGTGACCTATTCAAACTACGTATTCGCTGGCGCCATACCAGTCTGGATCGTCAACTTGCTGTGCGCAGCCCTGCGCGGTAGCGGGAACGTCAAGATTCCCGCGATCACGACTTTCGCCGGTGCGCTGGTGCTGATTCCACTTTCGCCTTTGCTGATTTTCGGCGTAGGCGCTGTACCCGGCCTGGGCATTGCCGGTGCGGGTATTGCCGTCTCCCTCTATTACAGCATTGCCGCCGTCGCGCTTCTGGTCTACATGGCCAGGGGGCACGCCGGATTGGTCCTGACGCGCGCGTCGCTGAATCGACGTTTCTTCTCGGACATTCTTCGGGTCGGGGCGCTCTCGTCGATAGGTGCGCTGCAACTGAATCTGATGGTCGTATTGCTGACCGCGGTGGTCGGGCGTTTTGGCCAGGCTGCGCTGGCCGGCTACGGCATCGCTTCACGACTCGACTACGTCTTGATACCGCTGCTGTTCGGTCTGGGTACCGCTGTGCTGACCGTCGTCGGGACGTGCATGGGAGCGGGCGACATCGCGCGGGCCAGACGAGCCACATGGCTCGGTATTGCGATGGGAGCCGGCTTCACGCAGATCATCGGGCTGGTCGTCGCGATCCATCCCCCTGTCTGGCTGGGTCTGTTCACGCATGACACGGCCGCGGCCCACTTCGGGGGCCTTTATTTGAGGACCATCGCGCCACTCTACGGTCTGGTCGGCGTGTCTTTCATCCTCTCGTTTGCGGCCCAGGGTATCGGCCGTCCATTCTGGACAATCCTGGGTGGAACGGCTCGCTTGCTTATTGCGGCCGGCGGCGGATGGTTGGCCGTCAATCAGCTGGGTGGCGGCATGGGGACGCTATCTGCCTTCGTCGCAGCGGGGACGGTCGGTTCAGCGCTGGTGTGCGCGGCCACGATGGTGCCCAAACGTATCTGGACTCGGGTCGAGGTGTGACGGACTGCGCAACGGCCTGCGATTATCGATTGGCTATATTTGGAGAATTGTGAAATGAATCGTACCGTCATCGCTGGTTATGTTCGCACGCCTTTCGCATTTGCACGCAAGGGGCCCTTTCACGCAACGCGTCCGGATGATCTCGCCGCCGTCGCACTTGCCGAATTGGTCCGACGCAGCGGAATCGATCCACGCCTGATCGAGGATGTGCTGATGGGGTGCGCCTATCCCGAGGGAGCTCAGGGCGACAACGTCGCACGTATCGCATCGCTGCTCGCCGGACTGCCCGTTCAAATCGGTGCCGCGACCGTGAATCGCTTTTGCGGCTCATCGATGTATGCCATCCACATGGCAGCCGGACAGATCGCCATCGGTGCCGGCGAAGCGTTCATCGCGGCCGGAGTCGAGAGCATGACGATGGTACCGCAAGGCGGCTTGTCGGCGTCTCCGAATCCGCGTTTCGCGTCGAGAGAACATCCCGATGCAGACGTTCCGACCCAGGCGTACACGCCAATGGGCGTCACTGCCGAAAACGTGGCGGCACGCTGGACTATTTCGCGTGAGCAACAAGACGCGTTCGCCGTCGAGTCTCAGCGCAAGGCTTCACTCGCGCAAGCCGAAGGTCGTCTGGACGATGAGCTTGTGTCGGTTACCACGCCCGATGGCACCGTGATCGATCGCGATCTCTGTCTGCGTCCGCAGACTTCGTTCGAAGGGCTCGCTGCGCTGAAACCTGCGTTCGGGGAAGGCGGTACCGTAACGGCTGGTACCGCCTCGCCTTTGACAGATGGTGCAGTTGCCGTACTTGTCACGTCGGAAGCATTCGCGCGACAGCATGGGCTCGACATGCTGGCCCGCGTACGGTCGACTGCGATTGCGGGCCTTGAACCCGAAATCATGGGGATGGGGCCGGTACACGCGACTCGCAAGGCACTTGCGCGTGCCGGCTTGCGCATCGAGGACATGGATGTGATCGAAATCAACGAAGCCTTTGCCTCGCAAGCGATCGCATGTATGCGCGAGCTCGATATCCATCCCGATCGAACCAATATCGACGGCGGAGCAATCGCGCTTGGCCATCCGCTCGGCGCAACTGGCGCACGGATCACGGCCAAGGCAGCGACGCTGCTGCGTCGTGTCAATGGTCGTTACGCACTTGCCACGCAGTGTATCGGTGGCGGACAAGGGATCGCGACCGTTCTCGAAGCGGTGTAGTCAGTGCACGGAGGTTCGACCCCGCCGAAGAACTCGTTGGCTTGACGATGCTCGGCTAAACAGGATCGACACGGCCATCAATGCGACACCGTGGCCGACACGATCGGGCCGCTGACCGCGAACGATAGGCGGGCCGGCGGCCTGTTTGCGCATCCCCCGACAACGACACGCCAACGGATCGGCTGATACGAGCAATGTGGTGAAGTACAGGAGCCCGACGTTCGCCGGGCTGTCAGGCACGGTGATGGTTGGGTCGAGCAACGCCCCCGGCGGCTTCGCGCGCAACCGGATGATCGCACCGAGGCTATGGGGTCCCCTGTATTTCGGTGCACTTTACCGGTATAACCCACTCTAGCTGCGACAAGGGTTAGCGGTCCGCCCCCAGAATTATTAATATAAAAATCAAGGGCTTGCTGATTGCCTGGTTGTCGGCGTATCGCGGAGATCGGCAAGCGCGCGGTGCCCGGCGCAAGCAGGCGACACGTATGCGCTTGCTGCGGACGGCGTTCGGCCTGATGGCGGAAAAGGGCAGGGACAACGTCGCGATCAGCGAGATCACCGAGGCGGCGAATGTGGCGTTCGGCTCGTTTTACTACCACTTCGAATCGAAGGACGGCATCTTCGCCGCGCTGACGGAGTGGGTGTTCGACGATTTCGCGGACGGGCTCGAGCGTCTTGCGAGCGGTTTGTCGGATCCGGCCGAGGTCGTGTCGGTTTGCGTGCGTCACACGCTGATGCGCGCGCGCCGCGAGCGGCTCTGGGGGCAGTTTCTGATGCGGGAGGGTTTCTCGGTGCGCGCACTCGACCACGGGCTGGGCCAGCGCTTGCGGCGGGACAGCGAGCGCGGAATCGCGGCACGCCGCTTCGTCGTCGGTGATCCGTTCGTGAGCGTGCTCGCGATGACTGGGACGATTCTGGGGGCGATCGCGGCAGAGTCCTACGCGGCCGACACGGCTACGGGCGGGGCGAGGAAGCCTGTGGGAGGCGAGGGCCGGCTCCCCGAGCGGGCCGCGGCGATGGTATTGCAGACGCTCGGCCTGACGCGCGCGGAGGCAAAGGACGTGGCGAACCGACCATTGCCGCCAGGCGACTTCACCGCTGCGGAGAGCGGTTGACGATCGATTGCCGCCGACGCAGCTCCGGTCGATCCGGTAGGGCGGCGAAGGCGGTACCACTATCATGTCCGGCGGCGAGCACACCGCCATCATGAAAAATCAGGTGAAGCAGTTGCGACGCCATGCCGCCGCGCATTTCTTCTATCACCTTGACCAGAGCGCGAACAACGATTGCGCGTGCGGTCCTGGCTGCGAAAGGAATACCCGCTGGCTGCGCCAATCGTCTCGCAAGCCTTGCAGCAAGCGCATGCGACAGGGTGGCAGGGGTCGGGATTCGATCTTCAGTGGATCGGGCGGCAAGGCGCCTATATTTGCGGGAAAGAGACCTCGCTGCTCAATGCGCTGGAGGGCCGCCGTTCCGAATCGCGTCAACGGCCCCCTCAGATCACCGGGTACGGGCTCTTCGGTGCGCCCACCCTGGTGCACAACATGGAAACGCTGTGCTCGGCGCCATCGATCGCCATGCATGGCGCAGCGGCGTATGCCGGGCTTGGATTGTCCCGTAGCCGTGGTACCAAGCTCGGTTCTGCGTGCCCTCAAGCGAGCGTAATCCGCTCGTCGAGGTCGCGGCGCCGGCCTGACGCCGGAGCCGACTGCATGCTGCCGCACGCTGTCCGCGGCGGCGTCGGCACGTCGCGCGCGGACAATGCGTGCCTGCGTTGTCGATCAACGCTTCAGAACTTGTAAGTCGCGCCGGCCATCCCATAGTAGTTGCTGCGCGTCTGGACGATCGGGCTGTCGCCGTAGCGCCCTAGCAACCGCGTGAAGCCGCTACTCGCGTGCACCGACCAGTGCCGCGACACCGCCCAGTTCCACGCAAGCGACAGCGTCGCGCTGTCGACCCCGCCGCTTGTCGAGTACGGCCTGAATCCGCTGGCCGTCGACTGCGCATCGGTCACGCCGTAGAAGGTCTGCATGTAGCGCCCCGTGCCCGCATGCACGCTGCCCGTCAACACGACATCGTGCCGTCCGGCCGCGAACACGGGCACCGCGAGATCGACATGGCCGGACAAGCCGCGCGACGTGTGCGTGACCGGAGCGTCGACCGTGACGCTCAATTCGCCGCCATCCAGCAGCTTCACACCTGCCCGCATACCGACGACCACCGCGCCCGGAATCCGGCCCATCCCCTTCAGATGGTCCGAACCCGGCAGATCGAAACGATTTTCGTCGGTACGGCCCGCGGCGTAACCCACTGCCGCCGACACGAACGCACCGTTCGGCAGGTTCAGCCGGTAGCCTGCGCCGGCGCTGGTGTCGATGAAGAAGCCGTTGCCGAACATCGCGGAGAACGAGGGCGCGACGACGGCGCGATACTGGTTGCTGCCCTGATAGCGTGGGGCAAAGCCGCCGCCGAGCGAAATCGCGTACTGGTTTTCGGCGTGGGCCAACGTGGCGAGCGTCAGGCTGGCAAGCGGCATGCAATAGCGGAAGGAGCAGAAGGCGCGGAAGGAGCGGAAGGAGCGGAGGGATGGACGCACAATTTCGGGACCAGAGTGGCGGAGCCCGAAGTCTAGATTCGACCGCGTGGCGCGACTGTCCGGAATCTGCGGTGAATGTGTGTTCAATTGTGATCGATTGTTCCCGACTGTCGTGCGCTGCCCGTGCGGCCGGAACGACGGTTAGAATTCGGGCTCCGCGCCGCGCGCCCACATGCAGGACGAAGGACGGTGCGTGCATTTCGAGGAGACCATGAACGAGAATCCGCTCGCACACCGAGTGCTGCTGATCGAGGACGACGACCGACTCGCGCGACTCGTGCGCGAATACCTCGACGGCTATGAATTTACCGTGAGGATCGTGCCGCGCGGCGATCTTGCGGTCGCCGCGGTACGCAAATACCGGCCCGCGCTCGTGATACTCGACCTGATGCTGCCGAATCTCGACGGGACGGAGGTATGCCGGCGCATTCGCGCGTTCACCAATGTCCCCGTGTTGATTCTCACCGCGCGCGCCGATGTCTACGACCAGGTCGCGGGCCTCGAAACCGGCGCCGACGACTACGTGACGAAGCCGATCGAGCCGCGCGTGCTGGTGGCACGTGCCCGCGCGCTGTTGCGCCGCGTGGAGCCCGCCGTACCGGAGCCGGCCGCAGATGCGCAGCCGCCCGCGCTCGTGTTCGGCGAACTGACGATTTCGCCGCCGAACCGCACGGTCACGTGGCGCGGCGATCTCGTCGACCTGAAGACCGCCGAGTTCAACCTGCTGCTGATCCTCGCGCGCGCGGCCGGCACGGTGCTGAGCCGCGACGACATCCTGAAGCAGCTGCGCGGAATCGAGTTCGACGGAATCGACCGGTCGGTCGACTCGAGCATCTCCAAGCTGCGCCGGCGCTTCGAGGACGCATCATCGGAGCCGCGCCGGATCAAGACGATCTGGGGCCGCGGCTACCTGTTCAGCCCTTCTGCCTGGGACGAATAAATGCTGCGCCCATTGATCAAGCTGTATCTCATCGTCATTCTGTGCTGCGCCGCGTCGATCCTGTTGATTCAATACTCGTTCAACAGGATTTTCTACGAGCGCGTGGCGCAGGCACAGCGCGATGCGCTGTCTACCTACGCGTTTGTGCTGAATGACTATATCGAACGTCATCCGGGCGCGAAGCGCATGCTCGCGCTGCGCGAACTTGCGCAGCACGGAAACGAGCGATTCGGTTTCGCGACGATGGCCGACGCCCGCAGCCAACTGAGCGGCGCGCCGCTGCGCGACCTCGACGCCGGCAGGATCGCAATCAGTTACGACCGCAAGCATTACTACATGCCGCTCAAGGACGGGTCTGTATTGCATGCGAACCCGATCGGGCCGGCCGACCTTGACATCAAGATCTATGCAAACGGCATGGTCGCGCTGGCGGCGCTGTTCGCCGTCGCGCTGTGGGTCTCGTATCATTGGCGCGACCTTCGCCGGCTGCAGAATGCCGCTCGCGCCTTCGGCGCGGGGAACCTTGCAACGCGCGTGAAGCTGTCAAGCCGCTCGAACATCTACGATCTCTCGCAGCAGTTCAACGACATGGCCGAGCGAATCGAAGCATCGATCAATCAGCAGCGGGAAATGATGCACGGAATCTCGCACGAGCTGAAGACGCCGCTCGCGCGCCTCGAATTCGGGCTTGCGCTACTCGCCCAAGGCGACGACAGCGCCCGGATGCGCGAGCGTCGCGAAGGGCTGCAGCGCGACGTGCGTGAACTCGACGAGCTCGTCACCGAGCTGCTGACGATCGGACGGCTGGAACAAGGCGCGAGCGAGCTTGCACCGATGGAAGTCGTCGTCGATGCACTGATCGACAGTGTTGCCGGCAATGTCGCGAACGATGTCGCCGATCGGGGTCTCACGCTCGGCGTGTCGACGGCCGGCGCGCAGGCCACCCACGTGTGCGATCCGAAACTCGTCGCGCGCGCGCTGCTGAACCTGATTCGCAACGGCTCGCGTTATGCGTCGCGCACGGTGCGGCTGTCGGCGGCGAGCGATGCGTCGGGTGCACTCGTGCTGAGCGTGGATGACGACGGTCCCGGCATTCCGGTCGCCGAACGTGCGCGCGTGTTCGAACCGTTCCAGCGGCTCGACTCGAGCCGCGACAGGCAGACCGGCGGATTCGGTCTCGGGCTCGCAATCGTGCGGCGCGTCGCGCTCGTGCATGGCGGAAACGTGCGACTCGAGGACTCGCCGCTCGGCGGTGCGCGCTTCGTGATTTCGCTTCCGGCGCGGGCCCTGCCGTAGCGTGCGGGCGATGCGCCGGGGAAGACGGCGTACGGCCGGAACGAGTGCGCCGATCGCATCGCCGCGTCGAGATCATGACGTTCGCGTGCGGATGATCGCTACGGGCCGCCGCTTCGCCCGTGATGGTGCCGACGACTTCCTCCTATCTCAGGCCGGAGCGCGACGTCGCGACTGAGCGCATCGCGTGCGGGGAATTGTCAAAGAATCAATGCTCTATGTTCGGATTTCGA
Source organism: Burkholderia sp. Bp8963 (assembly GCF_003854275.1). Classification (GTDB taxonomy): domain Bacteria; phylum Pseudomonadota; class Gammaproteobacteria; order Burkholderiales; family Burkholderiaceae; genus Burkholderia. Next base: position 1,040 of record NZ_QTQP01000059.1, on the reverse strand, counting down.
AGTGCATGATGCGAATTGACGGCTTTTATTCGAACATAGACGAAGTGACAGCATTATTTCGGCGAGACTGTCAATAAAGTCATCAACTTACGAGTTGAGTCCTTATGCGACGGTCACCTCGAGTTGACATCTTTGCTTTGCTCTACGCTGTCCTACACAATTTCACGCCAATTGACGCGGGCGATGGGCAAGCGGCCTATCGGAGCCGCGGCCCGGAAAATTTCACTTTCGAATGGCCCTGAATCGGGGCAGCCTCGGGTACCAGCCTCAACGCAAACACGACGAAGACAAATCACCATGAACGCATCCGACATCAATATCCACAAGATTCTGGAGCTGCTGCCGCATCGGTATCCGATTCTGCTGGTCGATCGTGTGCTCGAATTCGAGCCGCAGACGCGGATCAAAACCCTCAAGAACGTGACGATCGACGAGCCGTACTTCGTGGGGCACTTCCCTGGGCAACCGGTGATGCCGGGTGTCATGATTATTGAGGCGCTGGCCCAGTCAGCCGGCCTGCTGACGTTCGGCGCGGACATGGAACAGAGGGCAGGGGCGCTGTATTTCTTGGTCGGGATCGACGGCGCGCGATTCAAGCGCGTGGTGCGCCCCGGCGACCAACTCCATCTGAACGTTTCCGTGGTGCGTTGCATCCGTGGTATCTGGAAATTCCAGGCTAACGCGACCGTGGGCGGCGAATTGGCCTGCGAAGCCGAGTTGATGTGCACCGTGAAGCAGGCCGAAGGCTAGGATCCGCTAACGCAACTGAACAAGGCGCGAGGTGGCTTGGATCGCGCCGCGTTGAACAGGCGGCCCGCGTCTTAAACTGCAGTCGGAGGCAGGACATCCCGATAGTCCAGTTCGGCCTGTCTTCTTATATTTGACATAATTACTCATAGGTCAGAAATATATGTAGCGGACAGATGGATGTCTGAAGAACGCGCGGACGAGCTTCGGGTCTTGCCCAATTTTTTCAAGCTGTTCATGGATCCGCGGCCCGAGTTTTTCACCCTTTTGCAAAGGGCGTCGCGCGACGCCGC
>NZ_QTQP01000005.1 GCF_003854275.1 Burkholderia sp. Bp8963 | reverse complement strand
AGCCGCCTTGTGCACGCATGCTGGTCTCGAGCGCAGCGCGGCCCCGGCTTGCAGCGCCCGACGACGTCGCGTCGCCTGAGTTGACCTCATTTAACCGCTGCAAACCGTCTGCCGCCCAGACTCCTAGGGCCTGCCGCGTCGCGCACGAGCCGGCCGAGGGTCTCGAATGCCGCCTCGAGTTGCGGATCGAACGCCCGCGTGCAGCCAACGCGGATGAACGCATCGAAGCGATCGGTGTTGGAAAAGATCGCACCGGGCGCAATTCTGATGCCGTGCGCGAGTGCCGCCGTAAACAGCGCCTCGGAACGCACGCCGCCCGGCAACGCAACCCACAGCATCAGGCCGCCGGGCGGCCGGTTCAGCCGGGTGCCGGACGGAAAGTGGCGCGCGATCGCATCGATCGTTGCGTCGCGCTGCGCGCGCAACTGCTCGCGGAACCGGTGCAGATGGCGATCGAACGCGCCCGAGCCGACGAACTCGGCCGCCACCGCCTGCAGCAGCGCGGCGTTGTGCCGGCTCTGCGCGAACTTGAGCATCTTCACGCGCGCGTGCCAGCGCCCCGCGCTGATCCAGCCGAGCCGCATGCCGGGCGCGAGCACCTTGTTGAACGACGGGCAGTAGATCACGGTGCCGTCGCGGTCCCATGCCTTCACGGGCTTCACGACTTGCGGCGCTTCGACGAGCTCGCGATACGGTTCGTCCTCGATCACGGCCACGCCGTGACGCGCGCAAAGCGCGACGAGCGCGGCCTTGCGGTCGTCGGGCATCACGCTGCCGAGCGGGTTCTGCAGATTCGGCACGACAACGACAGCCTTGATGTCCGGATACGCTGACAGCGCCACTTCGAGCGCCTCGATCGACAGCCCGGTCGTCGGGCTGGCCGGAATTTCGAGCGCACGCAGGCCGAGGCTTTCCAGCAACTGGATCAGCCCGAAGAACGCCGGCGATTCGATCGCAATCGTGTCGCCAGGGCGGGCGACCGCGCGCAGCGCGAGGTTCACCGCGTCGACGCCGCCGCTCGTCGACATCACGTCGTCCGGCGACACCGTCACCCCGAACGACAGCGCGCGCTTCGCCATCGTCTGCCGGAATTCGGGCGAGCCGCCGACGGGCCCGGCGTCGGTCAGCAGCGTCGGCTTGTGCCGCAGTTGCCGGATCGCGAGCGCCTGCAGGCGCTCCGTCGGATACAACGCCGACGTCGCCGACGCGCCGCCGAGGTTCAGCGCGTCGAGCGCGGCGTTGCCGCGATCGATCACGCGCGACACGCGCTCGTGCAGCCCGGCGAACGGCGGCTCGACCGACGTCAGCGGCGGCGCGTCGCTGTCGCGCAGCGTCTCGATCGCGGCTGCCGCGCGATGCCGGACGAAGTAGCCGGACCGCGGCTTCGCGTGACACCAGCCGGTGTCCTCGAGCCGCCGGAACGTCTGGATCGCCGTCGACAGGCTGACGCCGTGCTGCTCCATCACCGCGCGCACTGACGGCATCCGGTCGCCGGGCGCGAGCGTACCGGCGGCGATGATGCGGCGGTAATGCTCGGCGAGCCGCTCGTACAGCGGTTCGTCGAGCATCGGCAGATGCAGGCGGGAGGTGTCGTGGGTAGGCGTCATGCGGGCCATCGTGCCCGCGCGACCACGCGCATGCCAGATACAGAACCCGGGAAAACCGACCGATACAGCCGCGCAAATTGCCCGTCTGCATCGCAACAGATTCCCGGCCCCTGAATCTGTCGCGCTTTCGCCCGCCTCCTTAACCTGTCGGCATGCGATCGCTTCGCACGATGCGGAGCACGCAACCGGGAAAGGATTCGCCATGCGGACTCGACACATCCGGCTCGACGCCGGCCAAAGCCACATCGCGTGGTTCGACAAGGGCAGCCAAGTCATCGTGCTGGATGGCGCGCTCGCCGTCACGCTCCGGCACGGCAGCCTCGACTGGCTGCCGGACGCGCCGCACTACATGCGCAGGGTGCTCGACGCCGGCGACTGCCTGACCATCGAAACCGCCGGCCATGCGTCGCTCGCCGCCGCTGGTGCGGGAACCGCGAACACTGCGGTGGTCGAGCCGGAACCACGCGCCGGATGGCGCGGGGTGGTCGGCGCTTTGCGTGCACGCTTGCCGAAGCGACGGACGGCGGCGTCCTGATGCGTCGGGGTTCGGTGCCGATCGCGCGCCGGCCTCACGGCTCGCCCGTCATCGTGCTGCGCGGCGCCGCTCGATCCACTCGAACGCGGCCATCCCCGCCAGCATCGCGACGACGAACCCGATCCCCTTCAGCGAGCCGAAGCCGATCGACACGATCGCCGGCCCCGGACAGAAACCCGCCAGACCCCAGCCGACGCCGAACGCTGCGCTTCCGGCGACGAGCCGCACGGTAATCGCCCGCGCAGTCGGCACCTGCATCGGCAGACCCAGCCACGACCGCGTGCGGCGCTTCGCCCATGCGAAGGCGAGCACGCCGACGCCCGTCGCGCCGGCCATCACGAAGGCAAGCGACGGATCCCAGCTTCCGGCGAGATCGAGAAACCCGAGGACTTTCTGCGGATTGGCCATGCCTGACATGACAAGCCCGCCGCCGAACACCAGCCCCGCGAGGAATGCGAACCATGCAGCCATGTCAGCCTCCCAGCAAGTGCCGCCGCACGAACACGGTCAGGAACCCGACGGCCATGAACGTCGCTGTCGCGACCAGCGAACGCAGCGACCCGCGCGACAGCCCGCACACGCCGTGGCCGCTCGTGCATCCGCCCGCGTAACGCGTGCCGACGCCAACCAGCAGGCCGGCCGCGATGACGACGGGCCAACTCGCGTCGACCTGCGGCATCGGGCCGATTCCGGCCGCGCGCAACCCGAGCGGCGCGACGATCAGCCCCGCGACGAACGCCCACCGCCAGTCTCGCCCGTCCGCACGGGGCGCGAGCAATCCGCCGACGATGCCGCTGATTCCGGCCACGCGGCCGTTGAACGCGACGAACGCGGCGGCCGCGAGCCCGATCAGCACGCCGCCCGCGAGCGACAGCCACGGCGTGAAATGAGTCACATCAAGCTGCATCGCGCTTCCCCTTTGCAGCCGGGCCGCAGAATTGCTCGTACAGCACCGCCATCACCGCGATCGCGGCCGGACTGTCGAGCGAGTAATGGATGTTCTTGCCTTCGCGGCGCGTGCGGACTAGCGCGTTGTCGCGCAGCACGCCGAGCTGCTGCGACAGCGTCGGCTGATGGATGTCGAGCCGCGTCTCGAGATCGCTCACGCAGCTTTCGCGTTGCGACAACTCGCACAGCAGCAGCAAGCGGTCGGGATTCGACAGGACCTTCAGCAGCGCGCAGGCCGATTCGGCCGCAGCGCGCATCTGCTCGGGGTCGGGTAACGGGGATGAAGTGTCGGGTTTCATCGAAGGCGCCAACAATTTACGAACAAACATTATATTGTTTTATATATCATTTGTCGCTGGAACGCCCTTCGGTGCGACGCGGCCTCGTCGCCGCCGGCGACTGCGCACGCTTCTCCGCCCCAAGCTGGCGGCCGAGCTACGCCCGACCGCCGCCTCTTCAGGCGTCGTCGCCCCCGTCCAGCATCAGCGTCCCCACCCGCGCCGGCACGAGCGGCGGTCGCGGCGCGGGCGGCGTCCAGCCGAACAGCGCCTGCGCAGCCGCGCCGCACACGCGGCCCTGGCACGCGCCCATCCCGCAGCGCGACTGCAGCTTCGCGGCGGTCCAGCCGGCTTCGTTCGCGAGCGCGTCATAGCGCACGTCCTCGCAGCGGCAGACGAGCGTATCGGGCCGCGCGAGCTTGCGGACCGGCTCGCGTATCGCAAAGCGCTCGCGCACCGCATCCGCGAATGCCTGCCAGCGTGCGCGTCGCTCGGCCAGCTCGGCGAGCCGCGCGGTTTGCCCCGTCGCCGCGCAGCCGGCGATCTCGCCTTCGACCATCGCGAGTTCGCTGCCGCCGACGCCCGTGCATTCGCCTGCCGCGAAATGCCCGGCGCGGCTCGTGCGCTGGTGCGCGTCGACGGCCACCGCGCCGTTTTCGATCCGGCAGCCGAGATGGCTCGGCAGCGCGGTGTTCGGCACGAGCCCGAAGCCGCACGCGAGCCGGTCACATTCGACATCGACGTCGCGGCCGCCCTGCCGGATCCGCACGCCTTCGAGCCGCTTGTCGCCGTATGCCTCGACGATGTGCGCATTCGCCCGATAGACCGGCGTCATCAGCTTCGCCGCCTGCACCAGCTTCGACGGCCAGCGCGGCAGCCCGAGGCCGAAGCCGAGCACGTCCGGCCACGCCGCCTGTTCGAGCACGTGCAGCACCCGCGCACCCCGCGCGCGCGCAGTCGCCGCGCTCGCGAGCAGCAGCGGCCCGCTGCCGGCGATCACCGTCCGCTGTCCGCGCACGTCCAGGCCGTGCTTGATCAGCGCCTGCAGCCCGCCCGCGCCCGTGACGCCCGGCAGCGTCCAGCCGGGAAACGGCAGCAGCAGTTCGCGCGCGCCGCAGCACAGAATCAGCGTCCGGTACTCGAGCAGCAGCGCCCGCTCGTCGTCTTCCAGCAGCAGCGTGCCGGGGCTCGATTCGGCGACGATGCGCGTCGCCGCGAGATAGGTGACGTTCGGATGCCATAGCACCTTGAAGCGCGCGACGGCGGCCGGCGGCGGCATGTCGACCCGGGTTCGCGCGTCTGCGCCTGCCGCGGCCCCATGCAAACCGGCGCCGGGCCCCTGCCGCCAGATCTGCCCGCCGGCACGCGGGTTGTCGTCGACGATCGCGACCGACGCGCCGCCCTGTACGGCCGCCTGCGCGGCCGACAGCCCGGCCGGGCCCGCGCCGACGATCGCGACGTCGACGCTCAGAATCTCGTGTTTCATCGCGTGCGCTCCACCTGCATCCCGTCGCGGCACAGCGTCTGGCATGCGAGCCGGCGGCGGCCGTCGATCGTCATCCTGCACTCCTGGCAGATACCCATCCCGCAAAACGGCGCGCGCGGCGCGCCGGTGCACGACGTACGCGTCGTGTCGTCGCCGCTCGCCGCGACGGCGGCCGCGACGGTCACGCCGTCCGCCACCGTCAGCGCGCGGCCGTCCAGATGAATGATCATGTCAGCCTCCGCCGGGCCACCCCCGCGGGGGGCAGCGAACGAAGTGAGCGTGGGGGTCGTTTCATTTCAGCGCTCCGGCTACGGGAGACGTCGTCAGGAAACGTCCCGGCAAATAGGGTTCGATGTCGATGCCCGGCCGTTCGCCGACCATCAGCGCGGCGACGAGCCGCGCGCTGCCCGGCGCGGTCGTCACGCCGAGCCCTTCGTGTCCGACCGCCAGCCACACGCCCGGCTGCGACGGATGCTCGCCGAGCAGCGGCAGGCCGTCCGGGCTCGCGGAACGGAAGCCCGTCCACGCGCGGATGCCATTCAGGTCGGCCAGCGCCGGCAAGTAACCGACTGCTCGGCGCAGCATGCGCGCGAGCACGGGCGGCTCGACGCGCGAGTCCTCGGTGTCGAACTGGCGCGACGAGCCGATCAGCAGCTGGCCGGTGGGGCGCGGCTGCACGTTGAACGCGACCGATGTGCCGTCGCTTGCGTGCGCGCTCGCCGCATAGCCGAGTTCGACGAGCTGGTGCGACACCCTCCCCGGATAGCGGTCGGTGATCAACAGGTGGCCCTTCTTCGGCCGCAGCGGCAGTTCGGGCAGCAGCGTGCGCGCGGCGACGCCATTCGCAACGACCACGCGTTCCGCGCGCAGCACGTCGCCGTTCGCGAGCATCACGCTCGGCCCGTCGACCGCGACGACCTTGTCGCGGCGCAACGCGATGCCCGGCACGCGCCGAAGCAGCCAGTTCGCCGTCACGGGCGCGTACAGAATGCCGTCGCCGGGAATCTTCAGCGCGCCGCCGAGCCCGGGCCGCAGCATCGGTTCGAGCGCGGCGAGCGCCGCGCCGTCGACCAGCTCGCCGGCCACGCCATGCGCGGCAAGCGTCGCCTGCTTCGCGCGCGCGAGGTCCATTTCGCTCGCATCGGCCGCGAGCCACAGCGTCCCGCAGTTGCGATATGCGCAACCGTCGGGCATCTGCGCGCTCAGCCCCCGCCACAACTCGATCGAGTAGTGGCTCAGAGCGAGCTCGGCGGCGTTGTCGTCCATCGCGACGAGGTGCCCCATGCCCGCGCCGGTCGCGCCGCCGCTCGCATCGTCGAACACGAGCACACGCAGCCCGCGCTGCGCGAGCTCGTGCGCGCATGCCGCACCGACGATGCCGGCGCCGATCACGATGACGTCGGTCTGCACGCCGCTCACGACACGATGCCCCAGCCGAACGGATCGTCATCCTCGATCAGCAGCGTCGCTTCCGCGCTCAGGTGCGCGCTGCCGCGGATCGTCGGCACGATGCCGCCGTCGCTCTCGGCGTAGCTCGCGTGGAACACGCTGCCGATCACGCTCGCCTGGCGCCACACGACGCCCGGCGCGAGCTTGCCGTCCGCCGCGACGCACGCGAGCTTCGCGCTCGTGCCGGTGCCGCACGGCGAGCGGTCGTACGCGAGGCCCGGACACAGCACGAAGCTGCGGCTGTCGTGCTCGGGATCGTCGGCGAACAGTTCGATGTGGTCGATCTCGCCGCCGTTCGCGCCAGTGATGCCCGCACGCTCGATCCCCTCGCGCACCGCCGATGCATAGGCCGTCAGCGCCGCGACGTTGTCGCCGGCGACGCGCTGCCCGTGGTCGCTGATCAGGAAGAACCAGTTGCCGCCCCACGCGATGTCGCCCTTCACGGGGCCGTAGCCCGGCACGTCGACGACGACATCCTTCGCATGCCGATACGCGGGCACGTTGCGCACGCTGACCGACAGGTCGTCATGCAGCGTCGCCTCGACGGTACCGACCGGCGTCTCGATCCGGTGCACGCCCGGGTCGATGCGTCCCATGTGATGCAGCGTGCGCACGACGCCGATCGTGCCGTGCCCGCACATGCCGAGATAGCCGCTGTTGTTGAAGAAGATCACGCCGGCGGCCGCATCGGGCGAAACCGGCTCGCACAACAGCGCGCCGACCAGCACGTCGCTGCCGCGCGGCTCGAGGATGCAGGCGGTGCGATAGCGGTCGTGCTCGCGCGCGAGCACGTCGCGCCGCTCGGCCATCGAGCCGCTGCCGAGCGCAGGAAAACCGGACACGACGAGCCGCGTGGGTTCGCCGCCCGTGTGCGAATCGATGATCTGGATGCGCTTCATCATGTGTCGTCCGAAAGTGGGGAAAGGAGCACAGCTTCCTCCGTCGCGCGTCCGCCCGCTTGTGGGTTTTCGATAAGGACGACGACGAAATCGGCATAGTACGCGGCACCTTCCGCGGACCTTTCGACGACTGTGCCGATTTCGTCATTTTGCTCCGGGAAACGACTCAAGCGTGATGGGCGTTTGCGCGGCGATACTGGTCACCACACCGACACCCGTCGGCCGACCGATACAAACGTAGGAGATTTCAGTGAGCCGAAACGCCATCAAGTGGACCGGGGTTTTCCCGGCCGTCAGCACCCAGTTCAAGCCGGACTTTTCCCTCGACATCGACGCCACGCACCGCGTGGTGAAGAACCTGGTGAACGACGGCGTGTCGGGCCTCGTGGTCTGCGGCACGGTCGGCGAGAACACGTCGCTGTCCACGTCGGAAAAGCTCCAGGTGATCGAAGCCGCGCGTGACGCAGCCGGCGGCAAGATCCCGGTGATCGCCGGCATCGCCGAGTTCACGACCGAGTTCGCGCGCAATACCGTGCGCGAAGCGCAGCGCGTCGGCGTCGACGGCGTGATGGTGATGCCCGCGCTCGTCTACTCGGCGAAGTCGCACGAAACCGCCGCGCACTTCCGCGCGGTCGCGACGAGCACCGACCTGCCGGTGATGGTCTACAACAACCCGCCGATCTACAAGAACGACGTGACGCCGGACGTGCTGATCGCGCTGCAGGATTGCGAGAACATCGTCTGCTTCAAGGATTCGTCGGGCGACACGCGCCGCTTCATCGACCTGCGCAACGCGGTCGGCGATCGCTTCGTGCTGTTCGCGGGCCTCGACGACGTCGTGGTCGAGAGCATCGCCGTTGGCGCGGAAGGCTGGGTGTCGGGCATGTCGAACGCGTTCCCGAAGGAAGGCGAGACGCTGTTCCGCCTCGCGAAGCAGAAGCGCTTCGACGAAGCGCTCGCGCTGTACCGCTGGTTCATGCCGCTGCTGCACCTCGATGCACGTCCCGATCTCGTGCAGTGCATCAAGCTGTGCGAAGAGCTGGTCGGCCGCGGCAGCGCAGTCACGCGCCCGCCGCGCCTCGCGCTGCAAGGCGACACGCTCGCGGAAGTGAAGGCGATCGTCGCGAAGGCGCTCGAGACGCGCCCGACGCTGCCGGACGTCGGTCTCTGATCGATCTCCCCGCAGCGGTGGCGCGGGCGTTGCCCGTCGCCCCGCTGCCGCTTCCGGTCCGGCATGGCCCGCGCGGGCCCGCTCACGCCAACGCCAGCCCGCGTCGCGCGTGAACGCCCCGCGGCCCGCCCCGGTCGTTCGAACCGGGCGTCGCCGGCCGGCAGGCGCGCGCCGCAGCTCCGTCGGAGCGCGGCGCGATTTCCGCCTGTGCCGACATTCCCATAGGAGACAAGCCCATGCCAGGCCAAGGCAATGCACAACCGTCCGTGCCGCTTTCCCGTACCGCGCACCCCGACGCGGGTCACGGCAAGTTCAAGAAACAGCTGTCGCTGACCGACCTCACGTTCATCGGTCTCGGCGCCATCTTTGGTTCGGGGTGGCTGTTCGCCGCAAGTCACGTATCGACGATCGCGGGCCCGGCCGGCATCTTCTCGTGGCTGCTCGGCGGCTTCGCGGTGCTGCTGCTCGGCATCGTCTACTGCGAACTCGGCGCCGCGCTGCCGCGCGCGGGCGGCGTCGTGCGCTATCCGGTGTTCTCGCACGGCCCATTGCTCGGCTACCTGATGGGCTTCATCACGCTGATCGCCTTTTCGAGCCTGATCGCGATCGAAGTCGTCGCCGCGCGCCAGTACGCGGCCGCGTGGTTTCCGGGCCTGACCGTCGTCGGATCGAGCGATCCGACCACGCTCGGCTGGCTCGTGCAGGCAGCGCTCCTCGGTTTCTTCTTCTACCTGAACTATTCGAGCGTGAAGACGTTCGCGAAGGCGAACAACATCATCAGCATTTTCAAGTTCGTCGTGCCGCTGTCGGTGATCGCGGTGCTGTTCACGTTCTTCAAGCCCGCGAACCTGACGATCCACGGCTTCGCGCCGTTCGGCATGCCGGGCATCGAGATGGCGGTGTCCGCCGGCGGCATCATCTTCGCGTACCTCGGGCTCACGCCGATCGTGTCGGTCGCGAGCGAGGTGCGCAATCCGCAGCGCACGATCCCGATCGCGCTGATCCTGTCGATCCTGCTGTCGACGCTGATCTACGTGCTGCTGCAGATCGCGTTCATCGGCAGCATCCCGACCGGCATGCTCGCCGCCGGCTGGCATGACGTCAGCAAGGCGTTCTCGCTGCCGTACCGCGACATCGCGCTCGCGCTCGGCGTCGGCTGGCTCGCGGTGATGGTCGTCGCCGACGCGATGATCTCGCCGAGCGGCTGCGGCAACATCTACATGAACGCGACGCCGCGCGTCGTCTACGGCTGGGCGAAGACCGGCACGTTCTTCAAGGTGTTCACGCGCATCGACGAAGCGTCCGGCATTCCGCGCGCGGGGCTGTGGCTGACCTTCGGCCTTGCGATTTTCTGGACGATGCCGTTCCCGTCGTGGGAAGCGCTGATCAACATCGTGTCGGCCGCGCTGGTGCTCAGCTACGCGGTCGCGCCGGTGTCGGTCGCAGCGCTGCGCCGCAATGCGCCCGACCTGCCGCGGCCGTTCCGTGCAAGCGCGTTCGCGATCACGGGCCCCGCATCGTTCGTGATCGCCGCGCTGATCGTCTACTGGTCGGGCTGGAGCACCGTGTCCTGGCTGCTCGGCCTGCAGATCGCGATGTTCGTCGTCTATCTCGCGTGCCGCCGCTGGGTGCCGACCGCGCACCTGAGCCTCGCCGAACAGGTGCGTTCGTCGGCGTGGCTGATCGCGTTCTACGCGGCGATGATCGTCGCGTCGTATTTCGGCGGCTTCGGCGGCACGGGCCAGCTCGCGCATCCGTACGACACGCTCGCCGTCGCGGCGATCGCGCTCGTCATCTATTACTGGGGCGCGCATACCGGCGTGCCGTCCGCGAAGCTGCAGCTCGACGACGACGAGTGCTGACGCGCCCTGCCCCCTTTCCATTTCCCCATTGGCCGGGCCGTGCGCCCGGCCCGCACTTTTCGAGGAGAACCATGCGACTCACAGGTCAGCTTTTGATCGGCTCCGCTGCCGTCACCGGGCAGAACGGCACCCTCCACGCGATCGCCGCCGCGACCGGCGAACGGCTCGAACCCGCGTTCGGCGGCGCGAGCCTGCACGATCTGGAGACGGCCTGCGCGCTCGCCGACGACGCGTTCGACACGTATCGCGAGACGAGCCCGGAAGCGCGCGCAGCGTTTCTCGAAGCAATCGGCCGCAACATCATGGCGCTCGGCGACGAACTGATCGAGCGCTGCGTCGCCGAATCGGGGCTGCCGCGCGCACGCATCGAAGGCGAGCGCGGCCGCACGGTCGGCCAGCTCGGGCTGTTCGCGTCGCTCGTGCGCGACGGCGGGTTTGTCGATGCGCGCATCGACCCGGCCCGCCCCGACCGCAAGCCGCTGCCGCGCGTCGACCTGCGGCTGCGCAACGTCGCGATCGGGCCGGTTGCCGTGTTCGGCGCGTCGAACTTCCCGCTCGCGTTTTCGGTCGCGGGCGGCGATACGGCGTCCGCGCTCGCGGCCGGCTGCCCGGTGATCGTCAAGGCGCATTCCGCGCATCCGGGCACGTCGGAGCTCGTCGGCCGCGCGATCCAGCAGGCGGTGCGTGAATGCGGGCTGCCGGATGGCGTGTTCTCGCTGCTGTTCGACGCGTCGCGCGAGATCGGCCAGGCACTCGTCGCCGATCCGCGCATCAAGGCGGTCGGCTTCACCGGCTCGCGCCGCGGCGGCGTCGCGCTGATGCATATCGCGGCCACGCGCGACGAGCCGATTCCCGTCTATGCGGAAATGAGCTCGATCAACCCCGTACTGCTGCTGCCCGACGCGCTCGACGCGCGGCACGATGCGATCGCGCAACAGTTCGTCGCGTCGCTGACGCTCGGCGCCGGCCAGTTCTGCACGAATCCGGGCCTCGTGCTCGGCATCGACGGGCCCGCGCTGCGCGCATTCGAAGCCGCCGCTACTCACGCCGTCCGCACGGCTGCGGCGCAGACGATGCTGACGCCACACATCCACGCGAGCTATGCCGAAGGCGTCGCAAAGCTGCGCGCGCATGACGCAATCGACACGCTCGCCGAAGGCGTCGAAGGCGACCGCTTCCAGGCGCGCGCAGCACTGTTCGCGACGTCTGCCGATGCGTTCATCGCGCGCCCCGAACTGCGCGACGAAGTGTTCGGCCCCACATCGCTGATCGTCCGCTGCCCGGACGCCGACACGCTGCACCGCGTACTGAAGTCGCTCGAAGGCCAGTTGACGATCGCCGCGCATCTCGCCGACGGCGACGCACCGCTGTTCGCGAAGCTGCTGCCGACGCTCGAGCGCAAGGCCGGCCGCATCCTCGTCAACGGCTTCGGCACCGGCGTCGAGGTCGGGCATGCCATGGTGCACGGCGGCCCGTTCCCGGCGACGTCCGACACGCGCACGACGTCGGTCGGCGCGCGCGCGATCGAGCGCTTCCTGCGGCCCGTCTCGTATCAGGACGTGCCGGCCGCACTGCTGCCGGCGGCGATCCGTGACGGCAATCCGCTGCACGTCGCGCAGCGGATCGACGGGGTGATGGTCCTGCCGAAGGAGACTCAAGATGTCTGACGCGAACGAAGTCGTCCTGTCGCTCGATGACGTGTACGCGCTCGCGCTGCGCGTGCTGACCCGCCACGGGATGTCCGACGCGCATGCGCGCGCGATCGCGAACGTGATCACGCAAGGCCAGCGCGACGAATGCCATTCGCACGGCGTGTACCGGCTGCTCGTCTGCGTGCGCTCGCTGAAGAAAGGCAAGGTCGATCCGCAGGCGGTGCCGACGCTGCGCCGGCTGTCGTCGTCGATCGTCGCGGTCGACGCACATCGCGGCTTTTCGCTGCTGAGCTTCGAGACGGGCCTGCCGGTGCTGGTCGACATGGCGAAGCAGCACGGCATCGCGGCGTTGGCGATCAACAATTGCTACCACTTCTCGGCACTGTGGCCAGAAGTCGAGGCGATCGCAGCCACTGGTCTCGCCGGCATCGCGATGAACCCGAGCCATAGCTGGGTCGCGCCGGAAGGCTGCAACCAGCCCGTGTTCGGCACCAATCCGATCGCATTCGCGTGGCCGCGGCCGGGCGGCGTGCCGTTCGTGTTCGATTTCGCAACGAGCGCGATCGCGCGCGGCGACATCGAGCTGCACGCGAAGCAAGGCAAGCCGATTCCGCCGCACTGGGCAATCGATGCGGACGGCCAGCCGACAACCGATCCGAAGGCCGCGCTGCAGGGCGCGATGCGCACGTTCGGCGGCCACAAGGGCTCGGCACTCGCGGCGATGGTCGAGCTGCTCGGCGGCGCGCTGATCGGCGACATGACGAGCCAGGAGTCGATGGCATTCGACGAAGGTGTCGGCGCGACACCGTGTCATGGCGAGCTCGTGATCGCGTTCGACCCGAAGGTGTTCCTCGGCGACGATCTCGACGCGGGGCTCGCGCGCGGCGAACGGGTGCTCGAATCGATCGTCGCGCAAGGCGCGCGCCTGCCGTCGCAACGGCGCTTCGACGCCCGCGCGCGCAGCATCGCGCATGGTGTGCTCGTGCCGCGGCCGTTGTATGACGAAATCATGACGCTGCTCGATTGATGCGCGCGCGCGGCGCCGGCACCTTAACGTTCCCCCTTAACGTTCCCATAAGGTTCGCGCATCGATGATGGACGCGTCGGCAGTCCGGCCCTCGTTCAGGGCCGCATCGACCGCCGCGCCCCACATTCGTCAGAAGAGTCCGCCATGTCTGCCACGTCCGCTACGTCCGATATTGCCCGCCAGACAGCCCGTTACGACCGGCTCACGCGCCTGTTCCACTGGTGCATGGTGCTGCTGGTCGCCGCCCAGTTCGCGCTCGGCTGGACGATGCCGGACGTCCACGGCACCGCGCCGCCGCTGGGGCTTGTGCTGCTGCACGTCAATCTCGGCGTGTTGCTGCTGCTGATTGCGGTGCCGCGCCTGCTGTGGTCCGGCGCGCGCCGGCCGATCGCGCCGGTCGAGCAGCACCCGGCGCTCGCGTTCGTGGCGAACGTCACGCACAAGCTGCTGTATGCGTCGCTGATCGCGGTGCCGCTGCTCGGCTGGCTGAACTCGAACGGCCGCACCTGGCAGGTCGGCGTCGGCCACTGGCTGACACTGCCGACGATCGCCGCGCCGCACTCGCTTGGCGCATCGATCGGCGAATTGCACAGCGCGTGGGCCACCGCGCTCGCGATCCTGATCGGGCTGCACGCGTGCGCAGCGCTCGCGCATCGGTTCTTCATGAAGGACGGCGTGTTGGCGCGGATGTTGTAACGCGGGTTCCACGCGTGTGATATCGAGCCCGTCCGGCGTCACTCGTGCCGGAACTCGCCGCCGTGGGCGCCGCCGCCTCCGCCCCCGCCGCCTTGTCGGCCGCCGAAGCTGCCGCGCTCACCGCCACCACCGCCCTGATGGCCCGGCGGCGGCATCACGACGACCGCGCCGCCGTTGGGCGCCGGCGCATGCATCACGGCCGGCGGGTTCGGCGCATGCATCTGGGCCGACGGGTTAGGCGCATGCATTACCGCTGGCGGACCCGGCGCGCGCATGTTTCCGCCGGACTGCGGCATCGGCGCCGGTGCCGGCGTGCGGATGGCGCCGTTCCAGCCACCGCGCGTTGCCGACGGCCGTGCGTCGTGCCCTTCATGCCCTTCATGCCCGCCGTGCTCGCCCGGCCTGCCGCCCACGCCCGGCGCTACGCCGCCCGGCATCGGCTCGCCGATCTGCGGGTGGCCGCGTCCGGGCGGGACGCCGCCCGGGCCGAGTCGCGGCTCCGCGCGGTGATGCATGAAGCGGTCGCGGTCATGAAACCATGGCCGGTCGCGATAGAAGTTGTCCCAGTACGGCCCGATCGCGAACACGACGACCGGGAAGCCAAGGTCGGCCCCGTAGTCGAGCAGCGGCTCGTAGCCTCCCTGATACGGATAGTCGAGCAGCCCCGCGTAGATCCAGCCGCGCAACCCCGGCAGCGCGACGTCGCACCACGTGTAGTCGCTGACGCAGCCGATCACGGACACCATCGTGTCCTCCGGAATCTGCGCGACGAGCGGATAGTCCTCCGCCGGGCCGGCACGCAGGTTGGCCGGCGCGTTCGTGTACGCCGCGGTCTGCGCATTCGCCATACCCGGCAATGCCAGCAGACCGAGCAGCGCGATGCAGATGCAGCGCACGATCGTGTTTCTCATGATGTTCTCCTGCACGGCGGCGCGGGCGCCCGCTGCGTCAACGCCTGTCGCATCGGCCACAGCCGACACGGCGTTGCGTTGCGCGACATCCGGTGGCGCACGGTCGCGCCAACGTCGCCTGCGGCTCAGTGTCGGTGCCCGCCGCCGAAATGCCCGCCCATCGGCGGACGGCCGAAGTGTCCGCCGCCACCGTGGCCATGGAAATGCCGTCCGCCGCCGAATCCGAAGCCGAACCCGATCGCGACCGGCGGCCAGCAACAGTCGTACCAGCCCGGATAGTACGGCGGGTAGTAATACGGATACGGCGGATATGCCGGGTAGACGGGGCCGGCGTAAACAGGCACCGCTTCGTCGGTCGTCGTCGCGCCCGGTGGCGTGGTTTGGCTGCCCGATGTCACGGGCGCCTGCGAATAAGTGACCGGCCCCGGCGCATAGTACGGCGCGTAGCCGTACGGGCTCGTGTAATAGCAACCGCCGAGCACCAGCGCAGCCAACCCGCAGGCGGCGGGCGTCAATGCGGACATCGGGTTCACCTCACGCTCCGGCCAGATCGGCACCGCGCCAACCGGCGCGAGCCTACGACTCTAGCTTATGCTTCCCGCACATTTCGGGACGTATGATCCGTTACTGTTTGTTTCATTCAACGAACGAACGTGCACCCGCTTCGCCGATACAGGGTGCGCCGACCGCCGGACACCGTGTCAAAGCCCGCGTTATCCCGTTCGGCACATGACGGATCGGTCCGGCATGCGGGTTTCGGCCCATTGAAAGCGACGCTGCAAGCCTCATTCTGGTGGACATCAGGCGTGCTGGCGCGGACGGGCGTCCGCGATTCCCCGGCAGCCGGCCCCGGCGGACGCAAGCCCGCCACAGCAGGACAGCGGCCCAGGCCGCCAGCGACATGGACACGCCAGGCCGCGCGCCACGCGCGGACGATTCTCCCGACACGATTGCCCGCCTGCTGGCGCTCGCCAGCGAACAGGGCTACCTGATTCACGCCGACCTGATCGACGCGCTGCCGGCCGGCCGCGATACCGCGGAAGCGCTCGACGCAGTGCACGCCGCGCTCGCGGATCTCGGCATCGCGGTGCTCGACGAACGGCCGCAGCCGGCGCCGTTCGCCGAAACCGCCGCCGTCGACATCGATCGCGATGCACTCGACGAAAGCAGCGCGCTGCTCGACGACATTGCACGCGGTGCGCGTGCGTCGACCGACCCGCTCGCCGTCTACCTGCACCGCATGCATGCGGTGCCGCTGCTGACGCACGACGACGAAATCGCGCTCGCCCGCGAAATCGAGGCCGGCCGCCGCCAGCTGCTGCACGCGCTCGCCGGCTGCCCGGCCGCCGCCGACGCTCTGCTCGCGCATTACGGCAGCCTCGCGCCGGCCGGCGACGACACCGATACGCCGGCTGCCGTCACGCTGGCTGCGCTGCGCAAGGCCGTCGCCGCAGTACGCCGCGCGCTGCACGCGGAGGGCTGCCAATCGGCAGGATACCGAAACGCCCAGCGCCGGCTCGCGGCACGGCTCGACACGATTGCATGGCCGGCTGCGGGACTCGAAAACGCGTGCCGGATCCTGCACGCGCTGGCCGCGTCGACCGCACACGGCGGTGCGACGCCGGACGCCGACCCGGTGCTGCTCGACGCAGTCACGCGGCACGCGCTGGCCGCCGCGTTGTGCAACGGCCAACGCACGATGCACGACGCGACGCGCCGGATGCTCGAGGCCAACCTGCGCCTCGTGCTGTCGGTCGCCCGCAAGTATGCGAACCGCGGCGTCGACCTGTCCGATCTCGTCCAGGACGGCAGCATCGGCCTGCTGCGCGCGATCGAGAAGTTCGAATATCGCCGCGGCTTCAAGTTCTCGACCTACGCGACGTGGTGGATTCGCCAGGCGGTTGCGCGCGCAGTGGCGGAACGGGCGCGGACGATTCGCCTGCCGGTGCACGTCGGCGATCAGGTTCACAAGGTCAAGCGCACCGCGCAGCGCCTGCACCAGCGCACCGGCCGCAAGGCAACGCCCGCACAGCTCGCGGCCGAAAGCGGCCTCACCGAGGACAAGCTGCGCACGCTGCTCGCGCTGCCGGGCGAACCGGTGTCGCTCGACACGCCGCTGCCCGATGCCGACGTCGGGCTCGGCGAAATGATCGAGGATCGCGCGGCGCTCAGCCCGTTCGACACGCTTGCCGATGCGCGCCTGCGCGATTGCGTCGCCGCGCTGCTGAAGTCGGTCACGCCGCTCGAGGCTGACGTGCTGCGCCGGCGCTTCGGCATCGACGGCGCGGAGCCGGACACCTACGAGTCGATCGCGAAGCAGGCCGGCATGTCGCGCGAACGCGTGCGCCAGATCGAACGGCGCGCACTCGCGGCATTGCGCGAATCCGAGGCGGCCGAGGACGCGCATACGTTTCTCGACATGTGATGCCGCCTCGCATCAATCCCGCAACACCAGCCTGCCGGCCGCGTCGACGTGCACGTGCGTGCCGAACACCGCGCTTTCGCGCTCGAGCGTATCGGCCAGCCACGCGACGCCCTCCTCCGGCGCACGGCGCACGCTCAACTGGCGGATCTGCATCGGCACCATGAACAGATCGCCGAGCGCGCCGCTGTGCGTGTCGACGAGCGGGAAATACATCAGTGCGAGCTCCGGCCGCCACGCGCGATAGCCGCCGATCCCTTCATAGTCGTTCAGGAAGTCGCCGCAGCCGTACAGGATCAGCCGGCCGCGATACCGCTCGAGGCCCCTGATGTGATGGGACGAATGGCCATACACGACGTCGACCCCGCCCGTGTCGATCAGCCGCTGCGCGAACACGCGCTCGTCGGCGCTCGCCGCGTAGCCCCAGTTGCCGCCCCAGTGCAGCGAGACGACGTTCACGTCGCCGGCCGCGCGCCGCGCATCCGCAAGCCGGCGGCCGATTGCGTCGGCCCGCGCGGGCGACAGATCGGCGAGCACGTTCACGCCGCCGTGCGTCGCGCGTGCGGCCCATCCGGCGGGCGCCCCGGCGCTGGCCGTCACGAACGCGGCAACCCGCACCCGCGCTCCGCTTGCGCATTCGACGATCGCCGGCGCGGCGGCCTGCGCCGCGTCGCGTCCCGCGCCCGCCGTCGCAATGCCGGCGCGCGCGAGCGTCGCGCAGGTCTCGTCGAGGCCCGCATGGCCCCAGTCCAGCGTGTGGTTGTTCGCGAGCACGCAGCAGTCGACCTGCGCGCGCATCAGACAGCCGACGTTGCCGGGGTGCATCCGGTACAGCACCGACTTGCCGGGCCAGCGGTCGTCGCTCGTGGTCACGGCCGTCTCGAGATTGACGATCCGCGCGTCGGGCCGCACGCGCTCGAGCTCGGCGAGCGCGTCGCCCCACGGGTACGCCTCGTCGCGATGCGCAGGCAGCCGGCCGTTTTCCTGTTCGGCGAGCCGCACGTAGTCGCGCGCCGAACCGCACACGGGCTCGAACAGGCGCGGATCACCCGGATGCGGCAGGATCTGGTCGATGCCGCGCCCCGTCATCACGTCGCCGCACAGGAACAGTCGCGCGCAGGCCGGCGGCCGCGCGCCGCGCGTGTCGTTCATCGCCGCAGCAGCCAGACCAGCACCGTCAGTGCAGCCGACAGCAGCCCGCAGGTCGCGAATGGAAAGTAGAAGCTGAACCCGTCGCGCACGACATGGATGTCGCCCGGCAACCGGCCGAACGGAATCCGGGAAAGCCAGCGCCAGCCGAGGCCCGCCGCGATCAGCAGCATTCCGCAGATCAAAAGCACCCGTTGCATCGCCGCCCTCCTGCGTCGGATCCCGCACACAGCGTAACGCCGCACGGCGCCCATCGGGAACGCGTGCATATATTTCGGGGCACGAACCCGTGCAACGTTTGCCTTTGATACGTATCAATTTTCCGCGACCGGCCGCCGGGACAATGGCCGGAGGCCAGACCGGCGCACCGCACGCCGCGTCTTTTTTGCACTAGCGCTCATCTGCATTCCGCCATGCTGACGACCGCCCGACCAACACACGAGGAAAACCGGCAGATCGCGGAGTGTCTCCGCGAGGCATCGCAGCGCCTTGCGGATCAGGGCGCGAATCCGTATCGGGCAGACGCGTATCGCGCCGCGGCCGACACCGTCGACAAACTCGACGATAGCGTTCGAACCCTGTTCGACGCGGGCGGCCTCGACGCGCTCGACGCGCTGCCGCATATCGGCATGGGTATCGCGCAAGCGATCGCGGAACTGCTGATCACGGGGCACTGGCGCCAGCTCGACCGCTTGCGCGGCGAAATCGACCCGTCTTCCGCGTTCGAGTCGGTGCCCGGCATCGGCCGCGAACTCGCGATGCGCATTCACGATACGCTGCACATCGATACGCTCGAGGATCTCGAGATCGCAGCGCGCAGCGGCCGGCTCGAAACGGTCGCGGGCGTCGGCCCGCGCCGGGCGGCCGGAATTCGCGCGGCACTCGACGACGTGCTGAGCCGCCGCCGGCGCTGGCACGGGCGCACGCACGGCGACAGCCTCGGCGCCGAGCCACCCGTCGAACTGCTGCTTCACATCGACCGCCTCTATCGCGCGCGGGCCTCGACCGGCAAACTGCCGACGATCGCGCCGAAGCGCCTGAACCCGGAAGGCGTTGCCTGGCTGCCCGTGATGCACGAGACGAGAGGCGGCTGGCATTTCACGGCGCTGTTCTCGAACACCGGGCGCGCGCACGAACTCGGCCGTACGACCGACTGGGTCGTGCTGTATTTCTACGACGATTCGCACGAGGAACACCAGCGCACCGTCGTCACCGAAGCGCACGGCGCGCTGGTCGGCAAGCGGGTCGTGCGCGGCCGCGAGATGGAGTGCCGCGCGTATTACGACGCCGGCTGACGCGCTTCCTTGTCAGCGCGCGGGCACCGCTGACCCTGCGTCCGGCGCGGCCGCAGGGCTCGCGTCGCCGTGCCGCCGGCCGGCCCTGCGCGTATCGGCAACGATATGCGGAAATGCACCGTCGCCATACGCACGCTCGACCTTCGACACGACCACGTGATAGCCGCCGTACCAGTTGCGGTACTGGCGTTTCGCATCGAGATGCCGCGGGTCCGTCGCGAACGCGCGCAACGATGCTTCGTCATGCCAGTAATACGACGCGTTGACCAGCTGCCCGTCGGCCGAGCGCCACGACTCCGCGCCCGCGAACCCCGGCAGGCTCGCAGCGACCGCATCGATCGTCGCGCTGAGTTCGCGAAACGTATCGTCGATCTCGCCTGGCCGGTAAATGAACGCTGCAATATACATTCGGTCTCCTTGTGGTTCCGCTTGGTGATTTCCGCTTGGGCGCGCGGCTCAGATCGGCCGCGACATGACCGCCAGCCGCACCGCGAGCAGCACGAGCACCGCGGCCAGCCCGCGCGACTGGATCGTCGCGGCGCGCGCATGACGCGACATCAGGCGCTGCACCGTGCCGCCCGCCGCGCCCAGCAGCAGGTGGAACACCGTGCTGATCGCGGTCAGCACGCAGCCGAGTTCGATCAGCTGCATCGTGACCGCGCCGTGGTGCGGCTCGACGAATTGCGGCAGGAACACGACGAAGAACAGCAGCGCCTTCGGATTCAGCAGACTGTTCAGCATCGCCCGCCACACGACCGACGAAAGCGACCGCTGCGGCGCGCCCGCGATGCCGAGGCGCGCTGGCCGCCGCAGCGCGTTGAACGCCATCCACAGCAGGTACGCGGCACCCGCGTAGCGGATCACGTCGAACGAAGGCGGCCACGCGTTGACGGCCGCCGTGATGCCCGTGGCCGTCAACGCGGTCAGCACGAGGTCCGCGACGCCGATGCCGAGCGCGGCCGCCGCGCCGCCGCGCAGGCCGTACGTGACGCCGTGCGCGAGCACGAACGTCATGTTCGGCCCCGGTGACAGCAGCAGCAGCAGCACCGCCGCGGAAAAGATCGAGAGAGTCGTCAGTGCGATCATGGATATGAAGGTTTGCGTGAGCGATGCCGGCAGCGTAATCTTCCCATTCGATACAAACAAAGAATTGTTCCAGATACAAACGATGCGCGAACCCCGTTATCAGCCGATCGTCGACGACTTCGCCGCGCAAATCCGCGCGGGCCGGCTTGCGCCCGGCGCCCAGCTGCCGACCGTGCGCGCGCTGATGCAGCAGCACGGCATCGCGCTCGCGACGGCCGCCCGCGTCTATGCGGAACTCGAGGCGGTCGGCCTCGTCGTCGGCGAGACCGGGCGCGGCACGTTCGTCCGCGATACGTCGCTGCCGCGCGGCCTCGGTTTCGAACAGCATCCGGCCCGCGCCGGCACGATCGACCTGACCTTCAACTATCCGTCGCTGCCCGGACAGGTCGAGCTGCTGCGCAACGGGCTGCGCGCGCTCGCCGCAGCGGGCGATCTCGACGCGCTGCTGCATTCGGCGCCGCAAGGCGGGCGGCCGCATGAAAGGCAGGCTGTCGCCCGCCATCTTCGGAACCGCGGCATCCGCGTGCCTGGCGAGCAGGTGCTGATCGTCAACGGCGCGCAGCAGGGCCTCGCGGTCGGCGCGATGGCGCTGCTGCAGCCGGGCGACGTCGTCGCGATCGACGCGCTGACGTATCCGGGCATGAAGGCGCTCGCCCACGCGCACCGGCTCGAGCTCGCGCCGCTGCCGATGCGCGCAGGCGGCGGCATGGATCTCGACCGGCTCGCGGCGCTGTGCCGCAAGCGCCCCGTGCGGGCCGTCTACACGATGCCGACGCTGCACAATCCGCTCGGCACCGTGATGGACGAGCCGGACCGCGTCCGGCTCGCGGCGCTGGCGGAACGGCACGACCTGCTGATCGTCGAGGACGGCGCGTATGCGTTCCTCGCGGAGCCCGCGCCGAAACCGGTGTTCACGCACGCGCCGGAGCGCACGCTGTACGTATCGGGCCTGTCGAAGAGCGTCGCGTCCGGCCTGCGGCTCGGCTTCGTCGCCGCGCCGCCGCGCTGGGTGCCCGCGCTCGAACGCGCGATCCGCGTGTCGACGTGGAACACGCCGTCGCTGACGGTCGCGCTCGCTTGCCAGTGGATCGACCAGGGTGTCGTCGATACGCTCGAGGAACAGAAGCGCCGCGATGCGCGGCGCCGGCAGAAGCTCGCGCGGCGGGTGCTGGACGGCGCCACGCTGCTCGCGCATCCGTCGTCGTATTACGTATGGCTCATGCTGCCCGACCATCTGCGCGCCGACGACG
Source organism: Burkholderia sp. Bp8963 (assembly GCF_003854275.1). GTDB lineage: Bacteria > Pseudomonadota > Gammaproteobacteria > Burkholderiales > Burkholderiaceae > Burkholderia. The sequence continues at coordinate 204,201 of NZ_QTQP01000005.1, read as the reverse complement.
TCGCGGCCGCGCTCGAGCGGGATCGCGTGCTCGTGACGACAGCCGAGCCGTTCGCGACGACCGCGAGCGCGCCGCAGGCGCTGCGCGTCGCGCTCGGTTCGATTTCGATGGACGCGCTCGAAGCGGCGCTGCGGTGTGTCAGGCGCGCGGTGATCGGCTGACGCGATGCCGCGTGTGCATCGCGCGGCCGCCCGATGCAGCGCACGGCTAGATCACGCCGCGCGCCCGCAGTGCGTCCGCAAGCGAGCGCGCGTCGACGAAGCGATAGCCGAGCAGCCCCGCGTCGACCGCGCCGGCGACGTTCGCGTCGGTGTCGTCGATGAACAGCGTCGCGTCCGGCCGCGCGCCGAGCTGCCCGACACAGCCGAGATACGCCTGTGCGGCCGGCTTGACCGCGCCAAACGATGCGGACGCGTACACGTGCGCGCCGAACAGGCGCGCGACCGGCGGGTTCAGATAGTCGAGATGATCGGTAACGAGGCGGCTGTTGTTCGTCAGCACCGCGATCGGGTGCCGCGCGGCCACTTGTTCGGCGAGCGCGAGCGTCTCGGCGTTCGGCGTGATCGATGCGTGGCGCGAATCGAGCCACGTGTCGCGGCTCACCTGGCAGCCGAGCCTGTCGCCCAGCGCGTCCAGATACGCATCCGGCGTGATCTCGCCGGCATCGGCGCGGGCTTCGAGGCCGGACTCCCAGATCGCGTGGCGGATCATCTCCGGCGGCCGGCCCGTGAGCGCCGCGAGGCGCGCGACCCGCGCCGCGCGATCGTAGTGCGTCAGCACCCCTTCCATGTCGAACAGCACCCACGCGATCGGCAAGCTCATGGCGCCCCCTCGGTTCGGAAAACGATCGGACGAAACCGCCGCGCGGCGGCCCGCTCACTGCGCTATTGTGCGTCTCCGGCGGCCGGTTTCGTCCCCCGTACCCCGCTGCGATGTTCGGCGATGCGCAGCAGCTTGCGGAACGACGGACATTGCAGATGGCTCGGCGCGGGGCAGACCGCTGCGTGCCGCAGGCCGTCGCGCACCGCGCTGAGCCGGCGGATCGTGCGATCGAGTTCGTCGGCCTTCGCGTCGAGCCGCGCGCGATCGATCACGGGCTCGCCGCCCGTGCCGAGCATCACGCCGATCTCGTCGAGCGAAAACCCGGCCTCGCGGCCGAGCGCGATCAGCGCGAGCCGCTGCAGGACCCCATCGCCATACTGCCTGCGCAGCCCGCGACGCCCGTTCGACGCGATCAGCCCCTTCTCCTCGTAATAGCGCAGCGTCGAAGCAGGCAACCCCGCTTGACGCGCAACTTCGCCGATATCCAGACTGCCCATGCTTGACCTCAAGTGAACTTGAAGTAGCAAGATAATCGCCCGAACCCGATAAAACAAGCCGAAGCTGCAATGAAACCGATCCGAACCGCGCGACGTGCCAACGCGCCCTTCGGCTTCGGAATCGCCGCGGCGCGCACGCCGCAGCCGGCCGTCGTGCGCCGCCGCAGCATCGTCTCGCACCTGTCGTACGGGCTCGGGCTTTATCTGGCGGCGCTCGTGGTGCGGGCGCTCGTGCCGTGACGCAATGCGCGTTTCCCGATACCGGTCGAGCGGCGCGCGCCGATACCGGCGCACGGCCTCCTTCGGTGTCTGAACCGAGTCGGCCCACTCGCGCGGCTCAGTCCCCGCTGCTGTCGATGAGATTGTGGCGGACCCGCCCGAGCAGGCGGATCAGCGTGTCGCTTTCGTCACGCGTCAGGCCGCGCAGGCCGTCCTCGGCAACCGTATCGCCCACTTCGAGCATCTGCGGAAAGATCTCGCGCGACTTGTCCGTCAGGCGGATCACGAACGCGCGCCGGTCGTCGTTGCTCGCCACGCGCTCGATCCAGCCGCAGCTCTCCATCCGGTCGAGCAGGCGCGTCAGCGAGATCGGCGCGATCTCCAGCCATTCGGCGAGCCGCGCCTGGTTCATCTCGCCCTTCCACGTCAGATACGCGAGCACGCGGCTCTGCGCACGGGTCACCCCGAGCTGCTTCGCGCGCCGGTCGTAAAGGCGCCCGTAAAGCCGGGAGACGTCGGCAATCAGATAGCCGATCCGGTTCTCGTAAGTCTTGTCCATCCGCGAATTATAGGGTCGAGCCGAAAGCCGCCGCAGTGAACCGGCCCGGATATGAGTCCGGATATAATAAGCACACTCATTATTTGCACGACACCCGTTTGCCGACGCGGTGCCGGCCCCACGGAGACATCCCCCTTGAGCCCCGCTCACGCCGACGTTGCCCCGCCTCCCGCCCTGAACCGCCCGATGCTGACGCTGTCGATCATGCTCGCGACGCTGATCCAGACGCTCGACAGCACGATCGCGAACGTCGCGCTGCCGCACATGCAGGGCAGCTTGTCCGCGTCGCAGGACGAGATCACGTGGGTGCTGACCTCGTACATCGTCGCCGCCGCGATTGCGACGCCGCTCACCGGCTGGCTGTCCGACCGGCTCAGCGTCAAGCGGCTGCTGACGATCTCGATCGCCGGCTTCACGCTCGCGTCCGCGCTGTGCGGGCTGTCCGAATCGCTCGTGCAGATCGTCGCGTCGCGACTGCTGCAGGGCGTGTTCGGCGCCGCGCTCGTGCCGCTGTCGCAGTCGATCCTGCTCGACACCAACCCGCGCGAGAAGCAGGGCCAGGCGATGGCGATCTGGGGGATGGGCGTGATGGTCGGGCCGATTCTCGGCCCGACGCTCGGCGGCTGGCTGACCGACAGCTACAACTGGCGCTGGGTGTTCTTCATCAACGTGCCGATCGGCGCATTCGCGCTCGCCGGCGTGCTCACGTTCCTGCCCGCGCGCGCGCCGCGCCCGCACGTGAGGTTCGACGCGTTCGGCTTCGCGACGCTCGCGCTCGCGATCGGCGCGTTCCAGGCGATGCTCGACCGCGGCGAGCAGCTCGACTGGTTCGGCTCCCGCGAAATCCAGATCGAAGCGCTCGTCGCGGCGCTCGCGTTCGCGTTCTTCCTCGTGCATACGGCGACCGTCGGCAGCGCGTCGTTCTTCAAGTCCGAACTGCTGCGCGACCCGAACTTCGCGGCCGGCACGCTGTTCATCTTCGTGGTCGGCGCGGTGCTCTACGCGACGCGCGCGCTGCTGCCGCCGATGCTGCAGAACCTGATGGGCTACCCGGTCGCGACGACCGGGCTCGTCACCGCGCCGAGCGGCGCGGGCACGATGATCGCGATGCTGTTCGTCGGGCGGCTGCTGAAATACGTCGATGCGCGGATGCTGCTGCTCGCGGGGCTGTCGATCTCCGCGCTCGCGCTGTGGCAGATGATGCAGTACACGGTCGTGCTGTCCGAAGCGGACATCGTGTGGCCCGGCGTCGTGCAGGGATTCGGGCTCGGGCTCGTGTTCGTGCCGCTGAGCGCGCTGTCGTTCTCGACGCTGCCACCCGAGCTGCGCGCGGACGGCACGGCCACCTACAGCCTGATGCGCAACATCGGCAGCAGCATCGGCATCTCGATCGTGCAGACGCTGATGACCCGCAACACGCAGGTCGCGCACGCGGACCTCGCGACCCACGTGACGCCGTTCAATCCGGCGGTGCAGTCGATCGTCGGCAGCGGCAGCCGCGTCGACCTCGCGCTGCTCGACCGGACGATCAACCAGCAGGCGTCGATGATCGCGTACCTGAACGACTTCAAGCTGATGTTCGTCGCGACGCTGTTGATGATTCCGCTGTTGCTGCTGATCCGGCCGAAGGGGCACGCGGAGGCCGACAGCGTCACGCACGCGGCGATGGATTGACGCGCGCCGGCGGCGCGGCGCGCGTCGGGGCGGCCGCTGTCGGGCCGCTGTCAGGCCGCTGTCAGGCTTTCATCGACCCCGTCCGCACGAAGCGCTCGTGCCACGACAGCGACTCGGCGAGCAGGTGCGGCGTCTGCTTGCCGAAGCTTTCGCGGCACGCGCGCTCGAAGTAATCCTCGAGCATCGGCCGGAAGTCCGGATGTGCGCAGGTCGAGATGATCTTGCGCGCGCGCTGCTTCGGCGACAGGCCGCGCAGGTCCGCGAGGCCCTGCTCGGTGACGACCACCGCGACGTCGTGCTCGGTGTGGTCGACGTGGCTCGCCATCGGCACGATCCGCGAGATCGCGCCGCCCTTCGCGGTGCTCGCCGACATGAAGCACGACAGGTAGCCGTTGCGCGCAAAGTCGCCGGAGCCGCCGATGCCGTTCTGGATCTTCGTGCCCATCACGTGCGTCGAGTTCACGTTGCCGTAGATGTCGGCCTCGATCATCCCGTTCATCGCGATGCAGCCGAGCCGGCGCACGAGCTCCGGATGATTGCTGATCTCCTGCGGACGCAGCAGGATCTTTTCGCGGAACGTCGCGATCTCGTCGGCGAAGCGCTTGACCGCGTCAGGGCTCAGCGACAGCGCGGTGGCCGACGCGAAGCTCAGCGTGCCGTCCGCGAGCAGGTCGAGCATGCCGTCCTGGATCACCTCGGTGTACGCGGTGAGATTCGAGAACCCGGCCGAGCTGAGCTCCGCGAGCACCGCGTTCGTGATGTTGCCGACACCCGACTGCAGCGGCAGCAGGTTTTCCGGCAGGCGGCCGCGCTTCACTTCGTGGCGCAGGAAATCGATCAGCTGGTGCGCGATCTGCTTCGACGTCTCATCCGGCGCGGAGAACGCGTTGCTGCGGTCCGGCGCGTCGGTCTCGACGATCGCGACGATCTTCTCGGCCGGGCAGCGCAGGTACGGCTCGCCGATGCGGTCGTCGCTGTTCGTCAGCGGAATCGGCTTGCGGTGCGGCGGCAGCGCGGTGCCGTAATAGATGTCGTGCATCCCGTCGAGGCCGAGCGGCTGGCGCGAATTGACCTCGAGGATCACGTGCTTCGCCTGGTCGAGCCACGTCTTGTTGTTGCCGACCGACGCCGACGGAATCAGCAGCCCGTCTTCGCGGATGCCCGCGACTTCGACGATCGCGACGTCGAGCTCGCCGAACAGGCCGAACCACGCGTACTGCGCGACGTGGCTCAGGTGGATGTCCTGGTACTCGACCTCGCCGGCGTTGATCTTGTCGCGCAGCGTCGGGTCGGACTGGTACGGCAGGCGCATCGAGATGCCGTTCTGGCGGGCGAGCGCGCCGTCGAGCTCAGGCGCGGTCGACGCGCCCGTCAGCACGTTGATGCGGAACGCTTCGCCCCGCGCGTGGGCCGCTTCGATGCGCGCGGCGAGCGCGGACGGCACTGCTTTCGGGTAGCCCGAGCCGGTGAAGCCGCTCATGGCGACGGTCATGTCGGGACGGATCAGTGCGGCGGCTTCGTCGGCGGTGCGGACGAGCGAACGCAGGGCGGGAGCGAGGATGCGTGATGAAGACATGGCAGATGTTCGAACGCTTTTTGGTCTGTCGTTAACGCCGCGGGCGGTGTCTCCTGAGCGGCGTGAAACCCTGGGGCCGCGATCGGCGGCCGGCACCACAGGCACGACCGGAGTATCGCAGAGGCCGCGGTGGCGAAATGTCCACCGGATGCAAAAGACCCTTGCTGAATTTGCCGGATATCGAACGATCGTTCTGTGACAGGCGGCCCGGGCGCGCGGTGACGGGCAGCCGCCCCGCGAAATTCGGCGCCGCCCCGCCTTGAACAAGCGCGCGGCGGAAACGAAACTGAATTGTGCCGCCTCGCTGCCGTGCCCGCGCACGGCAGCGGCTTCCGCTCGCGCAGGCCGGCCCCCGGCCCCGTTCCGACCATGACCGGTAACACCCGAACATGTCAGGAAATTGAGCGGAAAAAAGCAACGACTTACAAATCCGTATATATTTCGTCGATGGACCAAAGAAAAACCGCCAAACGTTCCGAACCACCCCTGCCGCGCACCTGGGATGCTCGGCTTGCGCGCTCGCTTGTCCGGCCGCTCGTCGACACCCCGGTCACCCCGAACCACCTCACCACCGTCCGTCTGCTGATCGGCCTCGCCGGCGCCTGGTGCCTCGCGCAAGGCACCTTCGGCTGGTGCAACGCCGGCGCATTCCTGATCGTGCTGTCGAACTTCGTCGACCACACCGACGGCGAACTCGCGCGCATCAGCGGCAAGTCCAGCAAGATCGGCCATTTCTACGACCTCGCGGCGGATGCGCTCGTCACGATTGCGCTGTTCGTCAGCATGGGCGTCGGCATCGTTGCGCAGGGCGGCCAGATGGCCGCGCCGCCGGTGCTGCTGGGCGCGCTCGCCGGCGCGGCGGTCGCGCTGATCTTCTACCTGCGGATGCGCATCGAGTCGTTCGCCGGCAAGGCCGGCACGAAGCAGGCGTTCGTCGGCGGCTTCGAAACCGAGGACGTGCTCTACCTGCTGCCGCTCGTGACCCTCGCGGACGGCGTCGAGCCGTTCCTGCTCGCGGCGTCGATCGGCGCACCGCTGTTCGCCGCGTGGGTCGTGATCGACTGGTGGCGCATCGTGAAGCGCGGCAGCCTGCCGCAGAATCCAACCGAAATCCAGGCAAGCAAATGACTCCAGGCATGCGCGACGACTCCGTGCTGACCCCGGCACGCCCGGCGGCTGCCCGCGCAGCGGCGGCCGCTCCTGACCGCACCGTGGCCGATTGCATCGGCCGGCTCGACGTCGGCCGCCTGCGCGACGACTATGCGCGCCAAGGCTCGTTCCTGTATCTCGACACGTTCCTGCCGCCCGACGCGCACGCGAAGCTCGCGGATGCCGCGCGTGCGCTCACGGCCGACATCAACCGCAATTACCTGCCCGGCCACAAGCAGGGCGGCAGCGTGAGCCGCCACACGATCGACGCGAAGGCGCCGTACATCGCCGAGCTGTACCGCTCGAAGGCGCTGATCGGCTTGCTCGAGAAGCTCACCGGCGACACGCTGCTGCTGTCGCCGGAAGACGATCCGCACGCGTACGCGCTCTACTACTACACGAAGCCCGGCGACCACATCGGCTGGCACTACGATACGTCGTACTACGACGGCCGCCGCTACACGCTGCTGATCGGCGTGATCGACGATTCGTCGTGCCGTCTCGACTACGAGCTGCACACGCGCAACCCCGGCGTGCCCGACGAACCGGGCTCGGTGCAGATCGCCGACGGCGGCATCGTGCTGTTCGACGGCGACAAGCTGCGCCACCGCGTGACGCCGCTCGGCCAGAACGAGATGCGCGTGTCGCTCACGTTCGAATACGTGACCGATCCCGGCATGCGGCCGTGGAAGCGCTTCATCTCGAACATGAAGGACGCGATCGCGTACTTCGGTTTCCGCCAGGTGTTCAAGCAACTGGCGCCGCGCCGCACGAAGGCGTCATGACACGCGCCGGCATGCTCCTGCTGTCCCTCGGGACGGCGCTGTTCGTAGCCCTCCTTGCGTGGCAGGGCTTCGGCGCGGTCGCGTCGACGTTTCTCGCGGCCGGCTGGGGGCTCGCGCTCGTCGCGGCGTTCCACGTCGTGCCGCTCGTGATCGACGCGGCGGCAATCTCGGTGATGTTCCGCAAAGGCGAGCCCGGCGCCGAGCTCGGCAACGCGCTGCGCGCGCGCTGGGTCGGCGAATCGGTCAACAGCCTGCTGCCCGCCGGGCAGATCGGCGGCCCGGTGCTGATGGTGCGCTACCTCGCACAGCGCGGCACGCGGATGGCCGACGCCGCCGCGGCGATCACCGTCAGCACGACGATGCAGGCGCTCGCGCAGATGGCGTTCGCGCTGATCGGCATCGCGGCGTTCAGCGTGTACGCGACGCACGATTCGGTCCAGCACCTGCGCACGCCCGCGCTGATCGCGACCGGCGTGCTCGGCGGCTGCGCGGTGCTGTTCTATGCCGCGCAGCGGCGCGGGCTGTTCGGCCGAGGCCTGCGGCTCGCGTCGAAGCTGCTCGGCCCGCGCGACTGGTCGTCGCTCGCGACGCGCGCGGACGCGATCGACGACGCGGTCGGCACGCTGTACCGCGACCGCCGCACGGTGGCGTCGACCTTCGCGCTGAGCCTCGTCGGCTGGATCGTCGGCACCGCGGAAGTGTGGCTCGCGCTGCACTTCCTCGGCCATCAAGTGAGCTGGCTCGACGCGCTGCTGCTCGAGAGCGTCGGCCAGGCGATCCGCGGCGCGGCGTTCGCGATCCCGGGTTCGCTCGGCGCGCAGGAAGGCGGCTACCTGCTGCTCGCGCCGCTCGTCGGCCTGCCGCCCGACGCGGCGCTCGCGCTGTCGCTCGCGAAGCGCGCGCGCGAACTCGCGCTCGGCCTGCCCGGCCTGCTCTACCTGCATTTCAGTGAAAGAAACTGGCAGCGGCGCCGTGCGCCGCAGCCCCTCGCCGATTGACCGGTCACGAACCGGTTTGTCTGATTTTTGGTTGGAGAACACATGCGAGCCATCATTCTTGCGGCAGGCCTCGGCTTGCGCCTGCAACAGCCTCCCGAAGCGCAATTCCCGAAGTGCCTGCTGCGCTTCGACGACACGACGCTGCTCGAGCGGCACCTGCGCGTGCTCGACGCCGCGGGCGTCGACGAGATCGTGCTGGCGCTGGGCTTCCAGGCCGACAAGGTCGAGGAGGAGCTCGCGCGCCTCGGCCGCCGTGCGGAGATCGTGCTGAACGACCGCTACGATCTCGGCAGCGTGCTGACCGTGCACACCATCGCCGACGCGATGACGCGCGGCGGCGACGTGCTGCTGATGGACGCCGACGTGCTGTACGACGAAAGCATCCTGCACGCGCTCGTGGCCAACCCCGACCAGGCGGTCGACCGCCTGCTGATCGACCGCGATTTCGAAGCGGGCGACGAACCCGTCAAGCTGTGCCTGAAGAATGGCGTGCCGGTCGAACTGCGCAAGCAGCTCGCGGTCGACCTCGACTACGACACGATCGGCGAATCGGTCGGCTTCTTCCGCTTCACCGAAGCCACCGCGCGCCGCCTCGCGGCGATCGTCGCCGGCTACGTCGACAGCGGCCGCGCGAACATGCCGCACGAGGAAGCCGTGCGCGACCTGCTGCTCGAGGGCGGCCACACGTTCGACGTCGCCGACGTGACGGGCGCGCCGTGGATCGAGATCGACTTCCCGAACGACGTCGCTCGCGCGACGCAGGAAGTGCTCCCGCTCATTCAACGCACCACCGAGGGGGCCGCACGATGAACGTACGTGAACCCAACTTCACCGAATCGCGCAGCGCGCGCCTGCGCCGCATGCTCGTCAGCAGCGACCTCGAATTCCTGATGGAAGCGCACAACGGCCTGTCCGCGCGGATCGTCCGCGAGGCAGGCTTCAAGGGGATCTGGGCGTCGGGCCTCGCGATCTCCGCGCAGTTCGGCGTGCGCGACAACAACGAGGCGAGCTGGACCCAGGTCGTCGACGTGCTCGAGTTCATGGCCGACGCGAGCGACCTGCCGATCCTGCTCGACGGCGACACCGGCTACGGCAACTTCAACAACGTGCGCCGGCTCGTGAGGAAGCTCGAGCAGCGCGGCATCGCGGGCGTGTGCATCGAGGACAAACAGTTCCCGAAGACCAACAGCTTCATCGACGGCGAGCGCCAGCCGCTTGCCGAGATCGACGAGTTCTGCGGCAAGATCAAGGCCGGCAAGGATTCGCAGAGCGACCCGGACTTCTCGATCGTCGCGCGCGTCGAGGCGCTGATCGCCGGCTGGGGGATGGACGAAGCGCTGCGCCGCGCGAACGCGTATGCGGAAGCCGGCGCGGACGCGATCCTGATTCACAGCAAGCTGTCGCGCCCGGACGAGATCCTGCAGTTCGCGCGCGAATGGAGCGGCCGCGCGCCGCTCGTGATCGTGCCGACCAAGTATTACAGCACGCCGACCGACGTGTTCCGCCAGGCCGGCATCAGCACCGTGATCTGGGCGAACCACCTGATCCGCGCATCGGCATCGGCGATGCAGGCGGTCGCGCGCGAGATCCACGACAGCGAGACGCTGATCAACGTCGAGGATCGCGTCGCGTCGGTCAACGAGATCTTCCGCCTGCAGGACGCCGACGAATATTCGGCGGCCGAGCGGATCTACCTGTCGTCGTCGTCGCGCGCGTCGAACGCCGCGATCGTGCTCGCCGCGAGCCGCGGCAAGGGGCTCGAGGTCGTTACCGAAGACAAGCCCAAGGTGATGCTGCCGGTCGCCGGCAAGCCGCTCTTGCGCTGGCTCGTCGACGGCTTCAAGAAGCAAGGCGTGAACGACATCACCGTGGTCGGCGGCTACCGCGCCGACGCGATCGACACGTCGGGCATCAAGCTCGTCGTCAACGAGCGCCATGCGCAGACGGGCGAGCTCGCGTCGCTCGCATGCGCGGCCGAGCGCCTGACCGGCGACACCGTGATCTCGTACGGCGACCTGCTGTTCCGCAGCTACATCCTGCGCGACCTCGCGGAGAGTGACGCGGAGTTCAGCGTCGTCGTCGATTCGTCGCTGACGCAACCGTCGAACCAGAGCGTGCGCGATTTCGCGTTCTGCTCGGCCGCCGACGACCGCGGGCTGTTCGGCCAGAAGGCGCTGCTCGAGCGCGTGTCGAGCGACGCGGCCGACGGCGCGTCGCACGGCCGCTGGATCGGCCTGCTGAACGTGCGCGGCGCAGGCGTTGCGCGCCTGAAGACGCTGCTCGCGACGCTGCAGGCACGCGACGATTTCGACACGCTCGACATCCCCACCCTGCTCAACGAACTGATCGCCGCCGGCGAGAAGATCGAGGTGCAGTACGTGCACGGCCACTGGCGCGGTGTCAACGATCTGGAAGACTTCCGCCGCGCGGGCGATTTCGCGCACGGCCAGACGCCGCTGTCCGAGTCGAACGCCGGCAACGGAGGCGCGCAATGATCGAAGCGGCCCAGTTCGTCGAGGCCGCGCGCGCGCGCGGCTTCGACTGGTACGCGGGCGTGCCCTGCTCGTACCTGACGCCGTTCATCAATTACGTGCTGCAGGATCCGACGCTGCATTACCTGTCGGCCGCGAACGAAGGCGACGCGGTCGCGCTGATTGCAGGCGCGACGCTCGCCGGCAAGCGCGGGATCGCGATGATGCAGAACTCGGGGCTCGGCAATGCGGTGAGCCCGCTCACGTCGCTCACATGGACGTTCCGGCTGCCGCAACTGCTGATCGTCACATGGCGCGGCCAGCCGGGCGTGCCCGACGAGCCGCAGCACGCGCTGATGGGGCCGATCACGCCCGCGATGCTCGACACGATGGAGATCCCGTGGGAAACCTTCCCGACCGATCCCGACGCGGTCGGCCCGGCGCTCGATCGCGCGATCGCGCACATGGACGCAACCGGCCGCCCGTACGCGCTCGTGATGCAGAAAGGCAGCGTCGCGCCGTATGAACTGAAGGCGAACCCGGCGGCCACGCCGCGCGCGCACGTCGCCGCGCAATCGTCGTCGCGCGCCGCATCGTCCGACGCACGGCCGACCCGCCACGACGCTCTGCAGCGCGTGATCGCGCACACGCCGGTCGATTCGACTGTCGTGCTCGCGTCCACCGGCTTCTGCGGCCGCGAGCTGTACGCGCTCGACGATCGTCCGAACCAGCTCTACATGGTCGGCTCGATGGGCTGCGTGACGCCGCTCGCGCTCGGTCTCGCGCTGGCCCGGCCCGATCTTCACGTGATCGCCGTCGACGGCGACGGCGCCGCACTGATGCGGATGGGCGCATTCGCGACGCTCGGCACCTACGGCCCCGCGAACCTCACGCACGTGCTGCTCGACAATGGCGCGCACGAATCGACGGGCGGCCAGGCGACCGTGTCGCAGCACGTGTCGTTCGCCGGCGTCGCGGCCGCGTGCGGCTACGCGTCGGCGGTCGAAGGCGATACGCTCGACGTGCTCGATGCAGCGCTGGCCGCATCCCGCGACACCCCTCGCGCGAACGGTGCGCAGTTCGTGCGGCTCGCGATCCGTACCGGCGTGCCCGACGGCCTGCCTCGCCCGACCGTGACGCCGGTCGAGGTCAAGACGCGCCTGATGCGGCACATCGGCGCCGCTCACACTGAAGCTGAAGGAGCCCATTGATGCTGCTGCTGAACCCCGGCCCGGTGACGCTGACCGAACGCGTGCGCCAGAGCCTGCTGCAACCCGACCTGTGCCATCGCGAAAGCGAATTCTTCGACCTGCAGGACGAAGCCCGTGCGCGCCTCGTCGCCGCGTACGAGCTCGATCCGGCCGAATGGAGCGCCGTGCTGATGACGGGCTCGGGCACCGCCGCGGTCGAAAGCATGATCGCCGCGCTCGTCCCGCAGGGCGGCAAGCTGCTCGTGATCGAGAACGGCGTGTACGGCGAGCGGATCACGCAGATCGCAACGCAGTACGCGATCCCGCATGAAGTGCTGAAGCACGAATGGATGGCCGCGCCCGATCTCGCGCAGATCGCCGCGCGGCTCGATGCCGGCCAGTTCTCGCACGTCGCCGTGATCCATCACGAGACGACGACCGGCCGCCTGAACGATCTCGGCGCGATCGCGCAAGTGTGCCGCGCACGCGGCGTGAAGCTGCTCGTCGACGCCGTCAGCAGCTTCGGCGCGGAGGCAATCGATTTCGCCGGCGGCGACATCGACGCGGTCGCGGCGACCGCGAACAAGTGCCTGCACGGCGTGCCGGGCGCGGCGTTCGTGATCGTGCGCCGCAGTGCGCTCGCGCAGGCTGCGAGCCGTACGTACTACCTCGACCTCGGCCGCCTCGCGAAGCTGCAGGACCAGCGCAACACGCCGTTCACGCCGTCGGTGCACGCATACTACGCGCTCGTCGAGGCGCTGCGCGAGTTCGACGACGCCGGTGGCTGGCGTGCGCGCCATGCGCGCTACAAGGCGCTCGCGGACCAGGCGCAAGCCGGCCTCGCCGCGCGCGGCATGCCGCTCGTGCTGCCGGAAGGCGCATCGTCGGTCGTGCTGCGCGCGTACCGTCTGCCGCAGGGCGTCACGTACGAAACGCTGCACGACGGGCTGAAGGCGCGCGGCTTCGTGATCTACGCGGGGCAAGGCGGGCTGTCGAAGGAGCTGTTCCGGATCTCGACGATGGGCGCGATCGAAGCGGCCGACGTCGAGCGCTTGCTGCACGGCTTCAGCGAACTGACGCGGTAAGCGGCCAGGTTCCTGTCCACATGAATAAGGCCCGCAAGGGCCTTTTCTTTTGGTTGTCCGCAGGTCTGACGTCCTGGTCGACCGTATCGCGCACCACCGTCTCAAGCCACTTCGGACAGATCGTTGTACGCGTCCATCACGCGCCCGGAATACGCGAGCGCCGCCCCGGCATTCATCGCCACCGCGACGCCGAGCGCCTCCGTCAGCTCGGCTTTCGATACGCCAAGCTCGATCGCCTTCTTCACGTGGTTGGCAATGCAGCCGTCGCATCGGGTCGTGACGGCCACGGCCAGCGCAATCAGTTCGCGTGTCTTCGCATCGAGGTTGCCGGTTTCGGCACCCGCCTGATGCAGCGTCCGATAGCCGTCGATCGTCAACGGACTCAGTTCCTTGATGTCCTTCATGCTTTGCCCGATCTTCGGCAGGAATTGTCGCCAGTTCTTCAACATCACACGTGTCTCCCAAATCAATCGTCCCGGTATCGGCACGCTGCCTGTCGCGCGGCGACACCTTCGCATCGATGTAGACATTTTGTTCTAGACAAATTAATCTACATCCCGTTGCTCCCTTCGTTGAGATGCCGTGATGGCCAAGACCGCTCCTCCGATCAAACCGACCGCAGCCGAACTCGATCTCCTGCGCGTTCTGTGGCCGCTCGGGCCTGCCACCGTCAAGCAGGTGCATCATGCCATGCAGGCCGAGCGCCCGGACATCACCTATGCTGTCGTATTGCGCCAGATGCAGCTCATGCATTCGAAAGGACTGCTGACGCGCGACGAGAGCGAACGCTCGCATGTCTACGCACCCGCGCAGAGCCAGAACGCGTTGCAGACCAGCCTGTTGAAGGAACTGATACACAAGGCGTTTTCCGGGTCGGGCAAGGCACTCGTGCTGGCCGCGTTGCGTGGGCATGTCACCAAGGAAGAACGTGCCGAGATCCGCAAAATCCTGCACGGAGAGGATCGGTGAGCGCTTTGTCCTGGGTTCTCGTTCAGGCGTTGGGGTGGGCGCTGCTGCACTTCGTCTGGAAAGGCGCGTTGATCGGCGCGGCAACGGCGCTGTCGCTCAGGCTGATGCGCGATGCGAGCCCGCAGGAGCGCTACGCGCTGCTCTGCCTGTCGCTTCTTGCGTGTCTCGGCGCACCGCTGCTCGACGTGTACCAGTACCTCGAGATCGCGGCCCGGGCATCCGATCCGGTCGGCGCGCCTGTCGCCATCGCGTTGCCGGTGACAGGTGAGGACGCGCCGTCCGCGCTGCGGTACGCGCTGCCATCGCTGGTTGCCGCATGGCTGCTCGGCGTGACCGTCATGTCGTGCCGGCTGGCGGCCGGCATGCTCTGGGTGCGCCGGTTCAGCCGCGCGCGCTCCGCACAGGAGGACGCCGCGTGGCAGGCCCGCGTATCCGGTCTGGCCGCGCGTTGCGGCATCGGCCGCAAGATCAGGTTGCGCGTTGCAACCGGTCTTTCCAGCCCGCTGACCGTAGGCTGGTGGCGGCCACTGGTGCTGGTGCCCGCCGGCTTGCTGACCGGGATGCCGCCGGATCTGCTCGACGCATTGCTGGCACACGAAGTCGCGCATATCAGGCGCTTCGATTACCCGATCAACCTGCTGCAGCGTGCAATCGAGGCATTGCTGTTCTATCACCCGGCAGTATGGTGGCTGTCGCGACGCATGCGCATCGAGCGAGAGCTTGTCGCCGACCACGTGGCCGCCACGCTCATCGAGAATCCCCGGCGTCTTGCGCTGGCGCTCGAGCAGCTGAGCATGCTTCAAGCGGCCGACGTGCCGGGCTCGCCCGTCGCGCAATGGGCGAAAGGCGGTCACTTGCTCGACCGCATCCGGCGGCTGTGCGAACCCGCCGACCGGCCGCTGAACCGGCATGCGCACGCCCCGGCCATCGCGTTCGGCCTTGTCGCGCTCTGTGTGGCGACTCACGCATTCCGATCGGGACCCGGGCCGGTCGACGGAACCGCCGGAACCGCGCCGGCCCGCGTGACGGCCGCGTCGGCACGGGAAGCCGATGTCGCGACGGGCGAGACGCTTCAGACGCTGCTCGCGCGGGTCGAATCGAACCACGTCGTAGTCGTCGACGATAACTCCGGAAAGGTCCTGTTCCAGAAACGCCCCGACGACGTCGTGCCGATCGCGTCGTTGACCAAGCTGATGACCGCAATGGTCGTGCTCGACACGCAGCCCGACATGAGCCGGACCATCCGTATCGACGAGGCCGACACGCGCGCGTTGCAGCACAGTCGCACCGGGTTGCCGGTCGGCGCGCGCCTGCCGCTTCGCGAGGTGTTGCAGCTTGCGCTGATGTCGTCCAACAACAGCGCCGCGTACGCGCTTGCGCACAATTATCCGGGCGGCCTGCCGGCGTTCCGGATCGCGATGCGCGCGAAGATTGCCGCGCTGGGCCTGAAGCACACGACGATCGACGAGCCTACCGGCCTGTCGCCGCTCAACACGTCGACGGCAAGCGATGTCGCGGCCATGGTGAACGCGGCGGCGCGTTATCCGGCCATCGCGCGGGCGACCACCGATTCCCGCCGCGTCGTCAGGATCAACGGCATGCCGGTCGAGTACCGGAACACCAATCCGCTCGTCGGGCAGCAAGGCTGGGACATCGCGTTGTCGAAGACCGGCTTCAACAGCGAAGCGGGACGTTGCCTGACCATGCGGCTGCGCTCCGTCGAAAAGAACGTGACGGTGGTGTTGCTGGACGCCGATCCGGCCGCATTCCCCGCGCGCGATGCCACCAACATTCGCCGCATGCTGCTGGCCGGCAAGCTGGCTTGACGCCGGACCTGCCACCATCGAGCGGCCTCCACCATTTTGCACTCCAAATAAAAAGGACAATCCCGTGACTCATTCGATCATGCGTCGAAACCTGATGATTGGACTGCCGTTGCTCGTCGGCATGGGCGTTGCGCCCGTGCTGCGCGCGGCCGAATCCCCGATCGCCGACATCGAGCGCCGGCACGGCGGGCGCCTCGGCGTGTTTGCCGTCGATACGGGTTCGGGGCGTACGCTGAGCCATCGCGCCGACGAACGCTTCCTGATGTGCAGCACCTTCAAGGGGATACTCGCGGCGCAGGTGCTCGCGCGCGTCGATGCCGGCAACGAGCAGCTCGACCGCCTGGTGCGCTATACGGAACAGGACCTCATCTTCACGTCTCCCATCACCAAGGCCAATGTCGCGCGAGGCGAGATGTCGGTCGCGGCGCTCTGCGATGCAATGCTGGTCTATAGCGACAACACGGCCGCCATCCTGTTGATGCGTAGCATCGGCGGCCCTGCCGGACTGACCGGGTTCGCACGCGGGCTCGGCGATACGGTGACCCGCTCGGACCGCTATGAGCCCGACTCGAACGATTACGGCGGGGAGCGCGACACGACGACCCCGAGAGCCATCGTGACGCTGGCCCGCAGCGTTCTGCTCGGCAATGTCCTGAGCCCCGGCTCGCGAGAACGGCTGGAACGCGGGATGATCGACTGCAAGCCCGGACTCAACCGGATTCGCGCCGTCTTGCCAGCAGGCTGGCAGGCAGGCGACCGGCCGGGTACGAGCCTGCAGGGCGAAACCAACGATTACGCGCTCGTGCGTCCGCCCGGCCGCGCGCCATTGCTCGTCGCCGCCTACTACGACGCGCCAGGCGTCGGCATGGATGCTCGCGAGGCCGTGTTGCGCGAGGCCGGCACCGCATTCGTGCAATGGGCCACGACCGCAGCATGATGAGCGCCGACGCCCGCAACCCGAGGATCGACCTGCTTCGCGGCATCTCGATCCTCCTCGTGCTGTTTCACCATTTCAATATCGGCTACCGCCTGAACGACACGTCGCTGGCGAGCGCATTCGGATGGGAAGCCGTGCGCGCCGTCGCCCGGAACGGCAACTACGGGGTGACGATGTTCTTCGTGATCTCGGGCTACCTGATCACGACGAATGCGAACCGGCGCTGGTCCGGACTCGGCAACATCGACGCGCGGGCGTTCTATGGCCTGCGCGTCGCACGCATCATCCCGTGCCTGCTTCTGCTGCTGGTTGCCGTCAATCTGCTCGCGCGCGCCGGTATTGCGATCTTTCAGAACCATGCACCGACGGGCACGCCGCTGTCCTTCTGGCTCGTGAATCTCGCATCCGTCACGTTCTGGATGAACGTGCTCGTCGGCGCGCACGGGTGGGTCAACTATCCGCTGGGCGTGCTGTGGTCGCTGTCGGTCGAGGAGGTGTTCTACCTGACGTTCCCGCTGCTCTGCGTCGCGCTTCGCCGGGAGTCGCGGCTCGTTGCCTTCTGGTGCGCGATCATCGTCGTCGGTCCCGTGTACCGGTTCGCCCATCAAGGCGATGAAGGGGGCTTTCTCTATGCATATTTCGCGTGCTTCGATGCGATCGCGACGGGTTGCTTCACCGCATTGCTCGCCGAGCGGATCGCGTGGCGCGGCCGGTCGCGGACCTTGCTGCAATGGCTTGCGGCAACGGCGATGACCTTCGTCTATCTCTATCGGCCGATCGCGGATGGCAATGTGCTGGGTGTCACCGCGATGGCCATCGGAACCGCCGTCCTGCTGCTGGCCGCAGCTGACCGTCCGGCGGAGTCCGGGTTTCGACGCGCGCGCGTGCCTGCGGTGTTCGGCTGGCTCGGCAGACTGAGCTACGAGCTCTATCTGTTCCACCTCATCGTGCTGGGCCTGTTGCGGACGATCTTCCCGCCGTCGAGCGTGACCGGAGACGTGAAGCTGGCACTGCTGGCCAGCTATCTGCTGCTCTCCGCCGGGTTGAGCCTGTCGATCGCGCGGCTCTATTCGGAGCCGTTGAATCGCAGCATCCGGCAGCGGCTGGTTCCGGGACTTTACCGGCCCGGGAACAGGCGCCCGACGCCCGAATTCGGCGAGCGGAGCCGGGATGGATCGGCGGTTCCCGGCCCCGACGCATGAAGCACATGCCGGCTGCCGGTTCCCCCCTACTCGGCCACTTTCGCGCCGAGACACTCCGTCGCCGCCGGCATCAATGGCGTCGCGTTATTCGGCGACCGCTCCATGCTCGCCGAATAACGATCCTTCAACCGCAGGAACGGCTTTTCGATCAGGAAATAACTGGCCGTCGCCGCCGTCAGCGCCCACAAAATACCGAGCGGAAAACCATGCGCGATCGGCAGGTGCGAATAAGCAAACGGCTGTTGCCACAGATACAGGCTGAATGAAATCGTGCCGATAAATACCGGCAGTTTCATTCGCAGCAATCGCGCACACCAGAATTCACTGCGGAAATTCAGCACGACGATCACGATGCCGATCAAGGCGGCTTCCAGCGTCACGCCGTAAGTCGCATTCCAGAACCCGCCGAGCCTCGACTCGGCGATCGGCATCACGAACAGCACCACGCCGATGATCGCGGTCACGATGCGGGACTCGCCGGGCCACGAGCGGATCCACGCATCCAGCCGCTCCTGGTTGAGCGCGGCGAAGCAGCCGATCAGGATCGGATCGATGCCCGTATGGAACATCATCCCGAGCTGGCCACGCAGCGCCGGCGCGGCGAAATAGGTGCCGGCCCGGACCAGCGGCACGACCAGGATCAGCGCCGCGAGCCAGCGCGTGCCGAAGCGGCGGACGGGGTAAAGGAACAGCAGCGGCCAGAACCAGTAGAATTGCTCTTCGAGCGCAAGCGACCAGAAATGGCCGAGATACCAGGCGCCGTCGGGATGCAGCGCGTTGTCGGGGTTCAGCCCGAGCCACGCGGAGTAGTTCCACAAGTGCAGCGCAGCATACAGCCACTGGTTGCGGTCGACGTCGATCCACCCCGCCGCGGCGAAGATCGCGACCGCCGCGAGATAGACGTAGCACGCCGGCCAGATCCGCAACGCGCGCCGCACATAGAACGCCGTCAGCGCGATGTCGCCCGTGCGCTTCAGTTCCGCCTTCAGCACGTTGGTGATCAGGAAGCCGCTCAGCACGAAGAAGATCAGCACGCCGAGCCGGCCGTCGGCGATCGCGCGCAGCGGCGCGAGCCAGCCCGTATAGCCGCCGGGAACCACGTGCTCGGCATGCCCGACGACGACCATCGCCACCGCGACGGCGCGCAACCCCGTAAGCTGCATCACGCGATGTTTCATTTATTGGTTTCCGTCGCAATGGCGAATGGCCGGTTATTGATTGGTGTTTTCGAATGGATGCCGAAATGCAGCCATTAGTCTCCGCAAAAAAATATCGAAACAAAATTGCCAAAAATATCGTTGCGAATTCCGCTCACGGAATGCCGGAATTGACGGCCGGCGCATACCGGCCTGAATCCGGCGGCATAATGGCGATTCCGTTCCGGCCAGGTTCGGCTCGGCGTCATTGCGCCGGCATCCGCGCGATCCCGCGTCCCGTTCGCGCCATTCGCGCCATTCGCGCCACGCGCTCCGCACCCGGCCGGAATCCTGTCGACCCCTCAATCCGGGAAATGTCATGTACCCACCGATCGAACCCTACGCGCACGGCTTTCTCGACACCGGCGACGGCCATCAGGTGTACTGGGAGCGCTGCGGCAACCCGGCCGGCAAGCCGGCCGTATTCCTGCACGGCGGCCCGGGCGGCGGCTGCAGCCCCGAGCATCGCCGCCTGTTCGACCCCGAGCGCTACGACATCCTGCTGTTCGACCAGCGCGGCTGCGGCCGCTCGACGCCGTACGCGAGCCTCGACAACAACACGACCTGGCATCTCGTCGCCGATATCGAACGGCTGCGCGAGATGGTCGGCGCCGAGCAATGGCTCGTGTTCGGCGGCTCGTGGGGCAGCGCGCTCGCGCTCGCCTATGCGCAAACGCACCCCGAACGCGTGAGCGCGCTGATCGTGCGCGGCATCTTCACGCTCCGGCGTGCGGAACTGCAGTGGTACTACCAGGAAGGCGCGTCGTGGCTGTTCCCGGATCTGTGGGACGAATATCTGGCGCCGATCCCCGTCGACGAGCGCGGCGACCTGATTTCCGCCTACCATCGCCGGCTGACCGGGGACGACGAAGCCGCGAAGCTGGAAGCCGCGCGTGCGTGGAGCAAGTGGGAAGGCCGCACGATCACGCTGCTGCCGAACCAGGCGCTCGCGGATCACTTCGGCGACGGCCATTTCGCGCTGGCGTTCGCGCGGATCGAAAACCACTATTTCGTCAACGAAGGCTTCGTCGACGAAGGCCAGCTGCTGCGCGACGCGCATCGGCTCGCGAACATCCCGGGCGTGATCGTCCAGGGCCGCTACGACGTCGCAACGCCCGCGCGCAGCGCGTGGGATCTGTCGAAGGCCTGGCCGAATGCGTCGCTCGAGATCGTGCCGGACGCGGGGCATGCGTACGACGAACCCGGGATCCTGAAGGCGCTGCTCGCGGCGACGGACCGGTTTGCGGGATAGTCGCGACGCGCGGGCGGGGAACATCACCGCGACGCGCGTCGCCGCAATGTGCGGACGGGGTTACACGGCGTCCAGCGGCTCGACCGTCACCCCCACCTTCAGCTCCTGATCGGCCCCGCCGCCGCGAATCACGCCGCGCAGCGGCGTGACATCCGCGTAGTCGCGCCCGATCGACAGCATCACGTAGTCGTCGCCCGGCGCGCGGTCGTTGGTCGGGTCGAGCTGCAGCCAGCCGCCATCCTCCGGCCACGCCGGGTCGTACACCTCGACCCACGCGTGCGATGCGTCCGCGCCGATCAGGCGCGGCTGCCCGGGCGGCGGCTGCGTCAGCAGATAGCCGCTCACGTAGCGCGCCGCCAGCCCGAGCGAACGCAATGCGCCGATCATCACGTGCGCGAAGTCCTGGCAGACACCCTTGCGCAACGCCAGCGCATCGAGTGCCGTGGTCGTGATGTCGGTGCTGTTCGGCGTATACACGAATTCCGCGTGGATGCGCCGCATCAGCTCCCACGCCGCCTGCACGAGCGGCCGGCCGGGCGTGAAGCTGGCCGCCGCGTACGCGGCCAGCGCCGGATCGCACGCGACATGCGGCGACGAGAACACGAATTCGCTCGCCGCGTCATACGGCTCCCCCGCGCGGAACCGGAAGCGCTCGCGCACCGCTTCCCACGCGCTCGCATGCGCGGCGTCCGCCGCGGCGATCGCGGGTGGCGGCTCGCCGCGCGCGCCGGCCGACCAGACGGGCGGCGTCACCCGTACGACGCTGCGGCTGCGCACGTGCAGCGCGTCGTGCGGCTGGTTCAGCGCGAACGACGCGCGCGCGTTGCCGAACGCATCGATTTCGGTGCCGACGTGCTCGGGAGCGGGGTCGATCTCGAGCGCGAACGACAGCACCTGCTGGCGCGGCGTCGCGAGCGGCGTCAGCCGTGCCTGGTGCTGCGCGGATTCGACCCGCGCGGCGTAGCGGTACTCGGTATCGTGCGTGACGCGCAGCAACCGCCCTTGCGGCGCGCCGGCCGAAGCTGCGCCGGCCGAAGCCGCGCCATCCGGCGCAGGCGAGCCCGCTGCAGCGGGCCGCGTCGTCGTCGAGAGCTTCGTCACCATAACGTCCTGCCCGCCTCGCGCACGTGGCTGAAATAGCGTTCGCCGATCCGGTTCGACAGGTCCCACACGGCCTTCGCGGTCGCCAGCAGGCGGTCGAGCAGCAGGTCGTGGCGGCCGTCGTCGCCGGTTTCGCACAGTTCGTGCAGTGACCAGCCGGGCACGTCCGGAATCGCCGTGGCCAGTTCGGACAACGCGTAGCCTTCGCTGTGCTCGACCTTGGTCAGGCGCCCGCGCATCGCCTGCACGACCCACGCGAGCGAGCGCGGATTGTCGGTGTCGAGCACGACGAGCGACAACAGCGGCGCGACGTCGAAGCCGCGCTGGAAGCGCGAGCGGAACGTGATCGCGCTGTCGAACAGTTCGAGCACCAGCTCGAAGCCGTCCTGCTTGAGCACCGCGCCTTCGTCGAACGCGAACCGCAGCACGCTGCACAGAAAATCCAGCCGGTCGATCTGCCGGCCGATCGACAGCAGCCGCCAGCCGTCGTCGCGCGTCATGTTGTCGGTCTGCGCGCCGGTGATCGCGCCGAGCAGCAAGCCGAGCCGTTCGAGCAGCTGCAGCGCCTCGTTGCCGAGCTGCTCTTCCGCTTCCGGGTGGCCGGCGCTGTCGGCGAACAGCTGCGTCGCGTCGTCGATCAGCCGCCATTGATCGCTCGACAGGCGTTCGCGGATCGCAGCCGCCGCGCCGCGCATCCCGAACAGGCACGCCGCGATGCCTGACGCGCGATCCGCGCCGCGCGTCAGCGACGCGGCGAGGGCATGCTGGAACGCGCGCGGCGCATCGACCGCGCTCGGCGCATCGGCCGCGATCAGCCCCGTGTCGCGGCACAGCGTGTCGAGCAGCTCCAGATGCGCGGGACTGTCCGCATCGTCCTCGCCGCGCAGCCGTTCGAGCGCGGCGCGCGCGAGCCGCATCAGGTTGGTCGCGCGCTCGGTGTAGCGGCCGAGCCAGAACAGGTTCTCCGCCGCGCGGCTCGCGATCGCGCGCGGCTGCGCGGTCAGGTCGTCGGGGCCAAGACGGGTCTGCAGCAGCGTCGTCGAATCGACGATGCCTTCCGTCATCACCCACGTGTCGATCGTGCTGCCGCCACGCGGCATCGGCGCGTTGAACAGCGCGTCGCGCGTGCCGACCCGCGACAGCCCGCCCGGCAGCACGCGCCAGCGCGCGGCGCCGTCGGCGAGCGCGAATACGCGCATCAGCAGCGGTTTCGGCACGATCCGCGCACCGCCATGGCCCAGCCCATTCGATTCCCCCCTTCCCGGCCACGTCGGCGCCTGCGACAGCGGCAGGTCGGCCTGCACCGTGTAGTGCTCGGGCTGCGCGAGTATCCGCGCGCGCCATGCGGCGAGCTGCGCCTGCGTGAGCCGCGCGCCGATCACCGGCTCGAACCCGCCGCCCGCCTGCACGTCCGGCGGAAACACCGGCTTGACGATGCAGCGCGCGAGCTGCGGCAGCGCGTCGTCGCACGCAGCCGGCTCGCCGCACCACCACGAATGCACGGCCGGCAGCGTCAGCGTTTCGCCGAGCAGGCTTTCCGCGAGACGCGGCAGGAAGCCGAGCACGCCCGGCGATTCGAGGAAGCTACCGCCCGGCGCATTCGCGAGCAGCACGTTGCCGGCGCGCACGGCCTGCAGCAGCCCCGGCACGCCGAGCAACGAATCGGGCCGCAGCTCGAGCGGATCGAGCCACGCGTCGTCGACGCGCCGCAGGATCCCGTGCACGGGTTCGAGCCCGCGCAGCGTCTTCAGGAACACGCGGTTGTCGCGCGCGGTCAGGTCGCCGCCTTCAACCAGCGTGAGGCCGAGGTAGCGCGCGAGATACGCATGTTCGAAATAGGTTGCGCTGTGCGGCCCCGGCGTCAGCAGCACGATCCGCGAGTTCTTCCGCGCCGGGCTCAGCGCCTGCATGCTCTGCAGCAGCGCGCGGTAGCTCGCCGCGAGCCGCTGCACGCGCAGCCCGCGGAAGCCGCGCGGAAAGAGCCGCGACACGATCAGGCGATTCTCCAGCAGATAGCCGAGCCCCGCCGCACCCTGCGTGTGATGCGCGACGATCCGCCACTGACCGTCGGGCCCGCGCGCGAGGTCGAAGGCGACGACATGGAGCCACGTATCGCCCGGCACCCGCGCGCCGCGCATCGCGCGCAGGTAGCCCGGATGTCCGGTGACGAGCGCGGGCGGCAACAGCCCGCGCTGCAGGATCGTCTGCGGCCCGTACAGGTCCGCCATCATCGCGTTCAGGAGCCGCGTGCGCTGCAGCACGCCGCGCTCGATCGCCACCCAGTCCTGCGGCGTGACGATCAGCGGCAGCAGGTCGAGCGACCACGGGCCCGTCGCGCCGTCGCCGACGCGCTGCTCGTGCAGCTGGTAGAACAGGCCGTTCTCGCGCATGCGCCGCTGCAGCGCGTCCGCGCGGCGGTCGAGATCGGCGACGCCGTCGCTGCCGATCGCCGTGAAGAAATCGCGCCATGCGGGCGCGAGCGCGGGCGCCTGCAGGCCGGCCGCGCTGCCGCGCAGTTCGTCGTAGCGGCCGGCGGCCGCCGGTGCGGCGAGCGCGGCGGCCAGCTCGGCGGCGTCCGGCTGCGATCCGGTATCGAAAAGCGTATGCATCGCGTCGGCGGCGGCGAGATCGTCGGGGTGGATGGGCGGCACGGTGTCGGTCCGTCGTGAATCAGCGATCGGCCACGCACGCGCGCCGCGCGACGGGCGCGCGGCGGCGGGCGGCCGCATTCAGCCGGCATCCTAACATTCCGGCCGCGGCGGGTTGGTATCGTCGCCGCCCGCGCATCGCGATTCCTCCTCGTGCATGCGGCGCTCAGGGCCGCCGCAGGTCCAGCGTGAACGGAAACTCGCGGCTCGGCGCGGCCGCCGCGACATCCATCCGGCCCGGCGTATGCCCCATCGCGACGAAGCGCGCGAGCCGCCGGCTCTCGGCCTCGTACGCGTTGACCGGGAAGGTCGCATAGTTGCGCCCGCCCGGATGCGCGACGTGATACCGGCAGCCTCCGAGCGAGCGCTGCATCCACGTATCGACGATGTCGAACGTCAGCGGCGCCTGCACGCCGATCGTCGGATGCAGCGCGGACGGCGGCGACCACGCCTTGTAGCGCACGCCCGCGACGTATTCGCCGGCGGTGCCGGTCGGCTGCAGCGGCAGCGCGCGGCCGTTGACGGTCACGACGTGGCGGTTGTCGTTCAGGCCGGTCACGCGCACCTCGAGGCGCTCGAGCGACGAATCGACATAGCGCACCGTGCTGCCGCTCGCGCCCTCCTCGCCCATCACGTGCCACGGCTCCAGCGCGCCGCGCAGCGTGAGCTGCATCCCGTTCACCGCGATCTGCCCGAACTGCGGGAAGCGGAACTCGAAGTGCGGCGCGAACCAGGCCGGATCGAAAGCGAAGCCCGCATCGCGCAGCTCGGTCAGCACGTCGTCGAAGTCCATCTTCAGGAACGTCGGCAGCATGAAGCGGTCGTGCAGCGCGGTGCCCCAGCGCGTGAGCGGCGTCGTGTACGGCAGCGCCCAGAAGCGCGCGATCAGCGCGCGCAGCAGCAATTGCTGGACCACGCTCATCCGCGCATGCGGCGGCATCTCGAACGCGCGCAGTTCGAGCAGCCCGAGGCGGCCCGTCGCCGAATCGGGCGAATACAGCTTGTCGATGCAGAACTCGCTGCGGTGCGTGTTGCCGCTCACGTCGATCAGCAGGTTGCGCAGCACGCGGTCGACGAGCCACGGCGGCATGTCCTGCCCATACAGGAGCTTGTTGCGCTGGATCTCCGCGAACGCGATGTCCAGTTCGTACACCTGGTCGTTGCGCGCCTCGTCGACACGCGGCGCCTGGCTCGTCGGGCCGATGAACAGCCCCGAGAACAGGTACGACAGCGACGGATGGTTGTGCCAGTAAGCGATCAGGCTCGCGAGCAGGTCCGGGCGCCGCAGGAACGGGCTGTCGGCCGGCGTCGCGCCGCCGAGCACGAAGTGGTTGCCGCCGCCCGTGCCGACGTGGCGGCCGTCGACCATGAACTTCTCGCTGCTGAGCCGCGACTGCCACGCGGCGTCGTACAGGAACTCGGTATGGCCGACGAGCTCGTCGAAATCGTGCGCCGGGTGGATGTTGACCTCGATCACGCCCGGGTCCGGCGTCACCTGCAGCAGCTTCAGGCGCGCGTCGCGCGGCGGAGGGTAGCCTTCGAGCACGAGCTTCACGCCAAGCGCGCCAGCGGTCAGCTCGATCGCGTTCAGCAGGTCGAGATAGTCCTCCAGCGCGGCGAGCGGCGGCATGAACACATAGAGGATGCCGTTGCGCACCTCGACGCACAGCGCGGTGCGCGTGATCCACGCGGCCGACTCGAAGCGCTCCGGATGCCGGCTCGCGTCCCGCTGCGCGCGGCCGTCTCCGGCCGTCCCGTCGTCGCGCCACTGCATCATCGTCTGCGCGGGCGCCTCGCGGTGCACGCCGGCCAGATAGCGCGGCGCATCGCCCGCCGCGACGTAGCGCGCGCGGAAGGCGTCGGCGCCCGGCAACGGCTCGCGCGGCGCGAACGGGTCGCGCTCGACCAGGTACGGATAGTCGCCGCGGCTCGCCCACGGCAGCGAATCGAGCGGCAGCCGATAGCCCATCGGCGAATCGCCGGGCATCAGGTACATCCGCTCGTCGCGGAAGAACCACGGGCCCGTCTGCCAGCGCGGGCCTTCGAGGCCTGGCGCCTCGTCCGCGCGCTTGAGCGGCAGCACGTAGCCGACCACGCTGTCGAGCTTCTGCTCGAACACCTTGCGCAGCCGCGCGCGCTCCAGCTCGTCGTCGAGCCGCGAGTCGAACGGATCGACGTTGACCGGCAGCCGGCGCTCGCGCCACAGGTAGTACCACACGTCTTCGTAACCGGGCCGGATATGCTCGCCGCTCAGGTTCAGGCGCGCGGCCAGCGCATCGATGAAGCGTTTCGCGTCGTCGGTCGACTGCGCAGACGGCTCGCGCTCGTCCGCGAACAGCGCCGGATCGTGCCAGACCGGCTGGCCGTCCGCGCGCCAGAAGATCGACAGCGCCCAGCGCGGCAGTTGCTCGCCCGGATACCACTTGCCCTGCCCGAAATGCAGGAAGCCGCCCTCGCCGTACTCGGCGCGCAGCCGCTGCACGAGCTCGGTCGCATAGCCGCGCTTGGTCGGCCCGAGCGCGTCGGTGTTCCATTCGGCGCCGTCGCGGTCGTCGATCGACACGAAGGTCGGCTCGCCGCCCTGCGTGAGCCGCACGTCGCCGGCCGCCAGTTCCGCATCGACCTGCGCGCCGAGCGCGCGCACCGCGCCCCATTGCGCGTCGGTGTACGGCTTCGTCACGCGCGGCGATTCGTACACGCGCGTGACCGCCATCTCGTGCTCGAACGCGACCTCGCACTCGTCGATCAGCCCCTCGACCGGCGCCGCGCTGGTCGGCTGCGGCGTGCACGCGAGCGGGATGTGCCCTTCGCCGGCAAGCAGGCCCGACGTCGGGTCGAAGCCGATCCAGCCCGCGCCCGGCAGATAGACCTCGCACCACGCATGCAGGTCGGTGAAGTCGACCGTCGTGCCGCTCGGGCCGTCGAGCGATTTCACGTCCGGCGCGAGCTGAATCAGGTAGCCCGACACGAAACGCGCGGCGATCCCCAGGTGCCGGCACAGCTGCACGAGCAGCCAGCCGCTGTCGCGGCACGAGCCGGACGCGAGTTCGAGCGTCTGCTCGGGCGTCTGCACGCCCGGCTCCATCCGCACGAGGTAACGGATGTCGCGCTGCAACTGCTGGTTCAGCGCGACGAGGAAGTTCACCGTGCCGGCCGGCGTGCGGTCGACGCCATCGAGATACGCACGGAACACGGGCGCCGCGCTCGTCTGCGGATCGCACGCGAGATACGGCGCGAGCTCGGTGCGCAACGCGTCGTCGTACTGGAACGGGTACTGCTCGGCGCTGCTCTCGAGAAAGAAGTCGAACGGGTTGTAGACCGACATCTCGGCGACGAGATCGACCGTGATCTCGAATTCGCGCGTGCGCTCCGGAAACACGAGCCGCGCGAGGTAGTTCGCGAACGGATCCTGCTGCCAGTTGACGAAGTGCTGCGCGGGCCGGACGGTCATCGAATACGCGACGATCGGCGTCCGGCAGTGCGGCGCGGGGCGCAGCCGCACGATCTGCGGACCGAGATTGACAAGCCGGTCGTAGCGGTAACGGGTGGTGTGATGCAGCGCAACGTGAATGGGCATGGCTGGACGGCTCGGTTCAGGGTGGGTCGGGCCGGCGGTCGCGCCCGGTCGGGCGCGGCCGCGCGGCGCGGCGGGGGTGCGTCAGACCAACTCCGGCGACTGCACGACGCTGATGTCGACGCCGAGCGGTTTCGTGCCGGAGCCCGTCACCGGTTGCGCGTCGCGATAGTCGAGGCCGACCGCGATGCGCACGTAGCGCTCGTCCGGGCAGCGGTTCATGAACGGATCGAAGCCGACCCAGCCGAGCCCGTCGACATACGCCTCGGCCCACGCATGGCCGGCGGGCGGCTGCATCAGCGCGGCCGCCTGCTGCTGCGCGCCGAGCGCCGGCCGCGGCATGCCCTGCGACTGCGACGCGTGCGACGCGGCGAGCGCCTGCTGCATCCGTTCGCCGCTTTGCAGCGCGACGGCTTCCTCCTCGTCCGCGCCGCCGCCGTGCTGCTTTGCGTCGGCGATGCGCTGCATCGCGCTGTCGGCGAGCACGTAGCCGGACACGTAGCGGGCCGGGATCTTCAGCACCCGCGCGGCGGCAATGAACGCATGCGCATGATCGCGGCTCGTGCCCTCGCCGCTCTGCAGCGCGGTTTCGGCGTCGACGGGCGTGTCCGGTGCATTCGGCGCATACGCGATGCGGCCGTGCACTTCGGTCATCAGCCAGTGCAGCGCGTCGAGGCTGCGCTGCTCGATCGGCAGCGCGTCGGCGAGCGCACGGACCGTGTCGCCCGCTTTCGTGAGCTCGGTCTCGCGCTCGAAGATCCACGGCGGCGCATAGGCTTCGACCTGGCCGAGGATCCCCGCGCGGTCCTGCGTCTCGACGACGCCCGCCGCGACGATCACGATCTCCGGCTTCGCGCCGCGATCGTGCCGCACGAGATCGATGCGGTTGCCGAGCCCGTCAGCGTAGGAGAGCGTCGGCTCGACGCCGTCGATCGTGACCTGCCATGCACGCACCGTCTGGCCGGGCCCCGATTGCGGGCGCAGCCGCAGCCGCTGCAGCACGTGGGTAACCTGATCGTCGAACTGATAACGCGAGATGTGTCGGATGGCGAGTCGCATGGCAAGTCTCAGTCGAAGTTGTACGCCTGGGCGATTTCGAGCCCCAAGCTGTTGTTGCGGCCGATGAAGTCGGTCAGGAATTCGTGCAGGCCATTCTTGAAGATCCGTTCGACGCTGGTGTCGGACAACATTTGCAGGATCTTCGTGGCGGTGTCGTGACACGGGTGCGTGACGCCGTAATCCTTCGCGAGCAGGTCGAGGCTCGACACGACGCGGCCGTAGCAATAGCGCAGCGAGCGCGGCATCCGGCCGTTCAGGATCAGATAGTCGGCGATGTTGAGCGGCTTGTACTGCACGTCGTACACCCAGCGGTACGAGCGATGCGCGGCCACGCAGCGCAGGATCGTTTCCCACTGGTAGTTGTCGAGGATCGTGCCGACGTGCGTGACCGACGGCAGCAGCAGGTGGTACTTCACGTCGAGGATCCGCGCGGTGTTGTCGGCCCGCTCGACGAATGCGCCGATCTGCGCGAAATCGAAGATCTCGTTGCGCAGCATCGTGCTGTAGAAGCTGCCGAGGATCAGCGCGGTCTCGCGCTTGACCTGGTCGAGCACGGCCGGCAGGTCGCCCTCCGGCACGGGCTGCGCGAGCACGCGCTTCAGCGACAGCCACGCGCCGTTCACGCTCTCCCACGCCTCGCGCGTGAGCGCCGTGCGCACCATCCGCGCGTTCGAGCGCGCGGCCTCGATGCACGCCAGCACGCTCGACGCGTTTTCGCGATCGCGCAGCAGGTAGTCGGTCACGGTGTCGGCCGCGTACGCGTCGTATTTCTGCCGGTAGGCGTCGTCCGCGCCCGAACTGACGAGCACCGACGACCATTCCGCCGGTGCGTCGGACGTGCGCGTCAGCGCCATCCGCAGCCCGGCATCGACGATCCGCGCGGTGTTCTCCGCGCGCTCGATATAGCGGTACATCCAGTAGAGACCGCTCGCAGTGCGTCCAAGAAGCATCTGTCCACTCCGTCGTTGTTCCGTTCGCGCGCCGTGATGGCCGGCGCGCGCTGTCGCCGTGTTCCGCTCAGTCGGCCAGCACCCAGGTGTCCTTGGTGCCGCCGCCCTGGCTCGAGTTGACAACGAGCGAACCCTCCTTCAGCGCGACCCGCGTCAGGCCGCCCGGCGTAATCCGGATGCGGTCCGACACCAGCACGAACGGCCGCAGGTCGACGTGGCGCGGCGCGAGGCCGGCCTCGGTCAGGATCGGCGTCGTGGACAGCGCCAGCGTCGGCTGCGCGATGTAGTTCGCCGGGCGCGCGCGCAGCTTCGCGGCGAACGCGTCGATCTCGGCCTTCGACGCGCACGGCCCGACCAGCATCCCGTAGCCGCCCGAGCCGTGCACCTCCTTCACGACCAGCTCGTCGAGATGCTCGAGCACGTACTTCAGGCTGTCCGCATCGCCGCAGCGCCAGGTCGGCACGTTCTCGAGCAGCGCCTTGCGGCCCGTGTAGAACTCGACGATCTCCGGCATGTACGAGTAGATCGCCTTGTCGTCGGCGATGCCGGTGCCGGGCGCGTTCGCGATCGTGATGTTGCCCGCGCGATAGACGTCCATGATCCCCGCGACGCCGAGCACCGAGTCGGGCCGGAACGTCAGCGGGTCGAGGAATGCGTCGTCCACGCGGCGGTACAGCACGTCGATCGCCCGGAAGCCTTCGGTCGTGCGCATCGCGACGCGGCCGTCGATCACCTGCAGGTCGCTGCCCTCGACGAGATGCACGCCCATCTGGTCGGCGAGGAACGAATGTTCGTAGTACGCGGAGTTGTGGATGCCGGGCGTCAGCACGGCGACGGTCGGGTTGTCGGCGTTGCCGCCCGGCGGGCAGACGGCCGCGAGCGACTGGCGCAGCATCTGCGGATAGGTCTCGACCGGCCGCACCTTGACCTGCTGGAACAGCTCGGGAAAGAGCTGCATCATCGTCTCGCGGTTTTCCAGCATGTACGACACGCCGGACGGCGTGCGCGCGTTGTCCTCCAGCACGTAGAACTGGTTCTCGCCGGTGCGCACGATGTCGACGCCGATGATGTGCGTGTAAACGTTTCCGGGCGGCCGGAAGTCGATCATCTCCGGCAGGAACGCGTCGTTGTGCGTGATCAGGTGCTTCGGGACGATCCCGGCGCGCACGATTTCCTGGCGGTGATAGATGTCGTCGAGGAACGCATTGAGCGCCATCACGCGCTGCTCGATGCCGAGCGACAGCCGGCTCCACTCCCGCCCGGAGAGGATGCGCGGCACGATGTCGAACGGAATCAGCCGCTCGGCGGCTTCCGAATCGCCGTAGACGGCGAACGTGATGCCCGTCTTGCGGAATACGTTCTCCGCGTCACGGGCCTTCTGGGCGAGGCTCGCGGGGTTCTGCGTGTCGAGCCACTGCTTCAGGCGCGCGTAAGGCGCCCTGACCATGTCGCCGGATTGCAGCATTTCATCGAATGGCTTCATCGATTTGTTCTCCATCGTTTTCCCGGCATTGCGCATGCCGGACCGGCGTAACCACTGCTGAGCAAGGACCGTGCCTTGTATTTCCCCCCATTTATTTCCCCCATTTCGCCGCTGCCGCGGCATGCCGCACCACGGCAGTGCAACGCGCGACGCGATTCGCGGCATCGGTGCGCCGCGTTCATGCACCGATGTTGCGCCGCGCATGTCGAACATAGTTCTCCCGCGTGTCACGAATGTGCAATCTGCAGTGCAGCATTCGCGATCGGCGCGCCCGTCGCCCCGCGTGCCGCGATACGCGGTGATGCGCCGCCGCATCCGACGCATATCCGACACGCATTCGACGCGCATCCGATATGCGCCCGCACCATCGCGGAGCACGGCGAGCCCATACTGCCGCCACGGCGCGATGTGCCGCGCCCGACTGCCGCAGCGCGGCATGCGTGCCGCCACGCACGGCAGCGCGACCGGACGGCCCGGTGCCCGGTCGCGCTGCGCGGAGTCGGCAAGAAGGCGGACCGGCACGCGCACCGCGCGGCCGGCCCGGGGGGAAGTACCGTGCACGGCCAGCCGGCGCGTTCCGACGCGCTGAACTAACCGGTTAGCCGTGTCCGGCACTCGAACGTTAAGCAGCCGTATTTACCGCGACAACGCTCATGCATATTTCGACTGACACCGATCGAAAAAAAACATCGGCATGCGCGGCGCGAGGCGCGGTACGCTAGAAAGTTCGTGCCGCGAAATGGCACCCTGGCACAAACACGCGCCCGACTACACAAGACGACGATCGATATGGAAGCAAAGTGGCTGGAAGATTTCCTGAGCCTCGCGGATACCAAGAGCTTTTCCCGGGCAGCGCGTAACCGGCACCTGACGCAGTCGGCATTCAGCAGGCGCATCGCTGCGCTCGAGACGTGGATCGATGCGAAGCTCGTCGACCGCAGCATCACGCCGGTCGCCCTTACGCCGGCCGGACAGATGTTCCGCGGGCTCGCCGCGGACATCCTGCGCAGCATGTATGCGGCGCGCAACCTCGTGAACGGCTACGACCAGTTCGCGGCCAGCGACCAGGTCGTGCGCTTCGCGGTCGCGCACACGCTCGTGTTCACGCTGTTCCCCGAATGGCTGAAGCAGCTCAACGGCGAAGTCGGCCACGTGACCGCGCGCGTCAATGCGGTGAACGTGCCGGAAGGCGTGCAGCAACTCGTCGAGGGCGAATGCGACCTGCTGCTCGGCTATCACCATCCGCAGTTGCCGATCGTGCTCGATCCGAACCACTTTCCGTTCGTGAGCCTCGGCGTCGAGCGGATCCTGCCCGTTTCCACGCCCGACGCGCGCGGCAAGCCCGCGTTCGCGCTGCCCGGCACGCCGGGCGAGCCGTTGCCGCTGCTCGCCTATTCGTCGGGCGCCTTCCTCGGCAACGTGGTCGAGATGCTGCTGCTGAACGCGGCCGAGCCGTACGCGCTGCACCGCTGCTTCGAGACGCACATGTCCGAGGCGCTGAAAGGAATGGTCGTCGCAGGGCACGGGATCGGCTGGCTGCCGGAAAGCTGCGTCGCGAAGGAGCTCGCGGAAGGCAGCCTCGTGTGCGCGGGGTCGGCCGGCTGGATCACCGAGCTGGAAATCCGGCTGTACCGCTCCGCGCGCAAACGCGGGCTCGCGGCCGAACAGCTCTGGACCTACATCATGAACCGGCCGCGCAGCGCGGCGGCACTGCCCGATCAGATGCAGCCAGCGGCGATGCGGATCGCACGACGGGCCGCCAGCGGCGGTCAATGACGGGGCGCGGCGGCGGCGCGCCCGGTAAGCATGATCGCTCGTTCGGATTTCCTCCGGACGAGGAACGTCATCCACATCTTTTCAATCCCGTCATCGGGAATTCACCCGATTCCCGCAGAAGCTTTTTCAGTATCAGAAATGAAACATCCGCGCATTCAAAATGCATCAGGCCTGAAACAAAAATCCGCCCGATAAAAAATCGGAACTGAAAACCGCAACTTGGCATTCCCGGGGAATGCCCCCGCTTATCACATCGCGGAACAACCTTCATTCATAAGCCGAAACCACCGACTCGAAATTCACCGCAACCCCATTTAAATCTGCAATATTTTGTATCGCCACCTTTTACCGCATTACAGAATATTTCGGAAATCCGGCATTCATCGGGCGCCAGCATCGGCACGATTTACGTGCATATTATTATTAGGTTGGCACATTTTGCCTCGACGCTACTGCCACATGGCATCCAGCCCAACCAGAAAACCACCATTCCTCAGTCGTTACCACCGGCACGAATTGCGCGACAAATCTTCTCAAACACATATTTGCACCCTTCTGTGCCGCTCGGACAATCCGCGCACCGGGAAAAAATCTATTTGTCAGTCGTTATTATCGGCACTAATTGCCGCGCAATCCTGTTTAAATAATATGTTTCGACCGCCACCCCCATGAAAATCACGATTGTTCATTCACGATATTTCAGGTACGAATATAACGTGTTGCAAAATGGCGAATCGGATTTGCGTTTTCCGGGCCCAAATGTATGCTTGCCAACAACTGCAAACGGAGGTGGTCATGTCGTCTTCGTTTAAAAAGCATGCGCTTCCCTTTTCAGCCATTGCCGCTTCAATGCTTTGCGCAGCTGCTGCAATCGCTCAAACGGCCAATCCCGATCCTGGCGCGCAGCGATATGTCATTTCATACATTTGCGGCGATGCGCGGATCGACGGGAACGCGCCACTCCCGGCCGACGGGCGGCCGTACAACCTCGGGGTGTCATTTACATCCGAGCAAACCGGCCAGCCGCTCGCCAACGTCCAGGTGCGGTTGAGGCGTCACGGCCGCGTCCTCGTCGAATTCAACGCTTCGGGATCGCGGTGCCTGTTCAGCGTTCCCGATGCGAGCTACCGAATCGAAGGGACGTATCAGGGCGAAATGAAGTACGCAATCGTCGAAACAGGTGCATTGAATACGCAACTGCGGTGGTAAGTCTTCTGCTCGGCTGCCTGTCGTGAGTGACCCTGCGTCATCCACGATCCAGGCCTGACATCGAGGAGCGACGCATGACCAGTGAAAATGGACCGGACGCCGACTCCACCCGCCGACCGAAATCGGGATGGGGGCCGGGCAAGAACGCGGCACTCAGCTTCGCCGCGTTCGCCGTGATCTTCGGCGTCTTTACCCATGTCAGGCGAGAAGGCGGCGGTGAGCATGCGAACGTCGCGCATGTCGTATCCGGCGCAGTCGCCACGGCACCCGCGAGCACCGGCAAACCTGCAGCCGTTGCGGCAGCCAGCCCCGCCGTCGAGCCCGTCGCGAACACCGCGCAGGCCGCGCCGAAAGCCCAAACCGTGTCGCCGGCGATGGTTCAGGTCGATCCGGCGGCCACGACTGGCGCCGGCACCCAGGCGGCGCCCGCCACGCATGCACGACCTGCCCATTCCCCATCCGTCACCGTAGCAGCCAATGCGGCCCATGCGGCCAATACGCATCGCGCATTGGCCAACGCCGCCGTCAGAAAGCGGTACGGCGACGTGCATCGCCCACTGCAGAATCACGACTTCGCAAGCGCACGGATGCGCGCGGAGGTCGCATCGCAACAGCATCCGACCGTCGGCCGCCCGGTGCACACGCAGACGGCCAGCGTCACGCACGCGGAGCCGGACAGCGCACGCGCGCTCGCACGGGCACGTTCGTGCGCGGTGCTCGACGAATGGGGTTGCGTCGAGCAGAACGCGAGCCGGGTGCTCGCCATCGATCCGGGTAACAGCGAATCGCGCGCGCTGCTTGGGCAGGCGATCCGCAACCGGCTTTGACTTTGCATTGCAATCGGGGGAACCAGCTATCGAGCAGCTCGACGCGAGATCGAGCGCACTGTTCGGGGTGCGGCCGCTTCGGCCGTATCGTCGGGAGAATACGCCGTGACCAACATACGCAATCGCCGGTTCATTGCCCTGCCGCCCCATCGGCGGATACTTTTTCAGGCTCCACTCATGTTGCTGCTCGTTGCCTCGGGCACATGCGTCGCCGCTGAAGGCGACGTCGAGTCACACGAGCCCGCAAAGATCGCCGAGACCCAGAGCCCCCCCGCCACGCAGCCGGCCGATGCGGCGTCGGTGCGTAACGAAGTGTTCGGTCTGGCCACCAGCGGCGGCGCCGTCAAGGCGCTCGACGAGGCGAAATCCCGGCCCGACATCTTCTCCGCGTTCGATCTCGCCCAGCTGGAGGAACTGTCGATCCGCCAGCAGGTGCGCGGCGGACGCGACAAGGCGCGCTCGATGACGAGCCCCGATCGCTTCGACGGTATCGACACCGCGCTGCACGCCGCCGACGATCTCAACGCGAGGATGCCGATCACGCCCGAGTACTCGCCGGTCAGAACCGCGCTCGCGGGCGATCGCACGGTCGCCTATGCGTCCCGCGGCGACATGAAGAAGGCGGTGGCGGCGTTCGAAACGATCCCTCCCGACGCGGAGGTATCGATCGACGCGCTGGCCGGCGTTGGCGATGCATACCTGTACCTGAGCGAACCGGGCAAGGCGTCGGCGGCCTATCAGCGCGCGCTTGCGCAAGCGAGCGCATCGCCGACCGACCATGCGACGCGCGGCTTCCAGTACGGCGCGCGCACGCGGCCGATCGAGTTGCGCGAAGGATTGTTCTGGTCGTATGTCGACCAGGCGCGAGCAGACGATGCGAGCAAGGTGCTCGACGACATGGGCAAGTCGCTGCCGCCGGCTACGCAGGTGCATCCGTGGGATCCGGCCAACGACGACTACCTGCGCTACTACCGGCTGCGCGCGCAGTACCTGATCTTTACGGGCAGGGTCGAGGAAGGGATCGCCGAGCTGGAAAAGCTCGAAAAGGAAGTGCCGTTCAACTCCGAGATACGCGCCGCGCACGCGGACGCCGTGTCGGGCCAGGCGCACCCTCGCCAGGCCCTCGCGATGTATCGCGCGACGTTGACCGATCACCCCGACAGTGTCGAGAACCTCTCCGGACTCGGTCGCGCCGCGCTGACGGCGGACGACTACGAAACCGCGCGGAAGATCGAGCAGACCCTCGACAACACGTTTCCGGACAGCGGCGCGGTACGGTCGTTCAAGCGCGACTACAACGCGTACCGCAGCCCGGTGCTGACCACCGACCTGAGCTACGAGCACGGCAACAGCGCACTGGCCGACAACGCGTTCACGTCGGATACCTATCTTTATTCGCAGCCGTTCGGGGATA
This sequence comes from Burkholderia sp. Bp8963, assembly GCF_003854275.1. Taxonomy (GTDB): domain Bacteria; phylum Pseudomonadota; class Gammaproteobacteria; order Burkholderiales; family Burkholderiaceae; genus Burkholderia. The sequence continues at coordinate 167,753 of NZ_QTQP01000005.1, read as the reverse complement.
ACTGGCGGGTTTTCTCTCATACGTTCTACGGCCATGCGCAGACCGATCTCGGCAGCGTCAGCCGTACACGCACGGGCGTCGGCGGCGACTACCGGCACGGGCCGTTCACCGTGCAGGGCGAGGTCACCCGCTCGTTCGGCGCGGACGGGCGCACCGGCGGCCGCGGTTCGGTCACCTACAACCTCGACGATTACTGGACGGTGTCCGGCGGGCTCGACAGCAACGACAACTCGCTGCCATGGAAGGCCTATCTCGCGCACATCTGGGGCAAGTCCGCGAATGTCGCGGTGAAGTGGCGCCAGAACGATCGTCGCGAGGCCAGCCTGAGCTACGCGGTGAGCCGCTACAGCGATTCGAACCTGCACCAGGAGATCGCGGCGACCGGCACGCAGCGTGTGTTCACGTCCGCGAACCAGCTGGTCAACGTGTCGCTGAACCTCGGCACCGACAGCAACACGCGGCAGGATGTGCCCTACTTCAGCCCGGGGCGCGACTACGCGATCGCGGCCACCGTCATGCATCAGATCATGCTGTGGAAGAAGGGCGACATGTCGATGCGGCAGCGCATCTTCGCGTCCGGCGGCGCTTACAACGAGCGCGGGTTCGGCACCAGTGCACTCTGGAGTGCGCGCCTCGAACACGCGTGGACATTCAAGCATGACATCACGCTGACCTATGGCGTCGAAGTCAGCAGCCATGCTTACGACGGTACGCGAGAGCGCTCGGAAACGGGCTTCCTGTCGCTGAACCTGCCGTTCTAGAACCAGGAGGTCAGCTCATGCAATCCAGACGGACTTTCATGTGTGGATGCGTTGGTACATTTGCCGCATGTTCGCTGTTCCCGGGGGTGACCCGGGCACGAATGATCGATCTGCTGCCGCCATCGGACCCGGCCGACGGCAAGACGTTTCGCGTGATCTGCATGCACGACGTGCGCGACAACCTGCTGTCGACGTTCGCCACGTCGACGATGATCGATCCGTACGCGATCGACACCGGCACGCTGACCGCGATCTTTTCGTGGCTCGACACCAACAACTATCACCCCATCACCGTCAGGCAGATCGAGGCGTCCCGGCACGGCGGCAAGCCGCTGCCGCCTCGTGCCGTGCTGCTCACGTTCGACGACGGCTTCCGCAGCCACTACACGAAAGTGCTGCCGCTGCTGAAGCGCTTCCGGTATCCGGCGGTGATGGGCATCGTCACCGCGTGGATCGACACGCCGGCGGATACGCCGATCCGCATCAGCGACAAGATCCAGGTGCCGCGCGATTACTTCATGTCCTGGGACGAAGTCCGGCAGGTCGGTTCGTCCGACCTCGTCGAACTCGCGTGCCATACGCACAATCTGCACCATGGCGCGACGGCCAATCCGCAAGGCAACCAGATGCCCGCAACCACGTCGCACCTCTATCTGGAGGGTGAAAAGCGCTATGAAACCGACATGGAATTCGACGCTCGGGTGCGCAACGATCTGCAGACCTGCATCCGGCAGATTCACGAACGCACGGGCCTCGTTGCACGCTCGATGGTCTGGCCGTATGGCGCGGAAAACCAGCCGGTGCGCAAGATCTCGACATCGCTCGGCATGGACATCCAGTTCAGTCTCGATGCAGGGCCGAATACGCCGGACGTGCCGCTCGACCGCCTGCGGCGCATCCTGATGATGTATGACGTCGATATCGGCGTGTTCGAGCGTTCGATGCGCGAGCCGGCGACCAACCGCGGCGCCGTCGACGTCGTCGAACGTGTGGTGCAGGTCGATCTCGACCAGGTCTACGACCCGAACCCTGCGCAGCAGGAAAAGAATCTCGGCGTGCTCGTCCAGCGCATCTACGATATGCAGCCGAAATCGGTCTACCTGCAGGCATTTTCCGATCCGAAGGGCACCGGCGTCGCGGAATCCGTCTATTTTCCGAACCGGCACCTGCCGATGCGCGCCGATCTGTTCTCGCGCGCGGCCTGGCAGCTCAGTACCCGCTCCAACGTCGAAGTGTATGCATGGCTGCCGGTGCTCGCGTTCCGTCCGCCTCCGGAGAAGCTGCACGGCCTCGAACCGGTCAGCGCATACGGCGGCGCGCCGGCGCGCGAGCACGTCACGCGCGGCTTTCGCCTGAGCCCGTTCGATCCGAACGCGCGGCTGATGATCGAGCAGATCTACGAGGATCTCAGCAAGTTCGCGTCGTTCACCGGCATCCTGTTCAGCGACGACGCCGTGCTCGACGACTACGAGGATGCCGGCAGGCATGCGCTGCAAACGTATGCGCAATGGGGGCTGCCGCGCGACATCGGACAGATTCGCGCGAAGCCCGATCTGATGAATCGCTGGACACGGGAAAAGACGCGCTATCTGCTGAACCTGACGCGGCAGCTGGAGCAGATCGTGCGCGCGAACCAGAACGCGGGCGATGTGCTGACCGCGCGCAACATCTTCGCGCAGCCGGTGCTGAATCCCGAGTCCGAAGCATGGTATGCGCAGAACTACGACGATTTCCTCAATACGTACGACTTCGTCGCGTTGATGGCGATGCCGTACATGGAGCAGGCGTCGAATCCGGATCGCTGGCTCGACCAGCTCATCGACGTCGTTGCGAAGAAGCAGCGCGGCTTCGCGAAGACCGTGTTCGAGTTGCAGTCCTATGACTGGCACGCCCGCGCGGACATTCCCGCCAGCACGCTGCTCGCGCAGATGCATCACCTGCGGGACCGCGGCGTGCTGAACTTCGGCTACTACCCGGACAACTTCCTGAACAACAAGCCGACGCTCGTGGCCATGCGCGATGTGATGTCGCTCAAGTCCCGGCTCGACCCGACCTCGATCAACGCGCTGATGAACATGCAGCACAACAAGGGGACAGCGGCACAATGACAACCCAATCCATCATCCATCGCCTGCAGGACTTCGTCTTCTACTATCCGTTCTTCATGTCGTATCTGTGGATGATAGGCGGTGTCGTGCACTTCTTCCTGCTCGAAGACGGGCGCGTGCTGTCGAGAAAAGCGCTCGCGTCGAGCGGGATGCCGAAGGTGTCGATCGTCGTGCCGTGCTTCAACGAGGAAGCGAACGCGCGCAGCGTGATCGAGCACCTGAACGGCATGCACTATCCGAACTACGACATCATTGCGGTCAACGACGGCAGCCAGGACCGCACCGCCGAGATTCTCAACGAGCTGGCCGCGTCGATCCCGCGGCTCCTCGTGATCCACCACGCGCACAACGAGGGCAAGGCGGTGGGCCTCACGACCGCCGCGGCCGTCTCGACCTCGGAGTACCTGCTCTGCATCGACGGCGACTCGCTGCTCGCGCACGATGCGCTCGAATGGATGCTCGAGCACTTCATTACCGACCCCGGCGTGGGCGCGGTGACCGGCAACCCGCGCATCCGTACGCGCACGTCGCTGCTCGGCCGCATGCAGGTCGGCGAGTTCTCGTCGATCGTCGGGCTGATCAAGCGCACGCAGCAGGTGTACGGCCGCATCTTCACGGTCTCCGGCGTGATCACGATGTTCCGCAAGACCGCGCTCGCCGACGTCGGCTTCTGGAGCTCGGACATGCTGACCGAGGACATCGACATCAGCTGGAAGCTGCAGTGTCGCGACTGGCGTGTCGTGTACGAACCGCACGCGCTCAGCTGGATCCTGATGCCGGAGACGCTGAAGGGGCTGTACCGCCAGCGGCTGCGCTGGTCGAAGGGTGGCATCCAGGTGCTGCTCAAGTATGCGAGCACGTTGGCCAGGCCCACGCAGATGATGATGTGGCCGCTGTTCGCGGAGTATCTGATCGGCATCGCGTGGGCGTATTCGATGTCGTTCATCCTGCTTCTGGCGCTCGTCGGCCTCTTCCATCCATTGCCACAGGACTGGCACGTGTCGGTCGTCCCGCACTGGCACGGCATGCTGCTGGTCGCAACCTGCGTGCTGCAGCTGATCGTCGGCTGCATGATCGACCGGCGCTACGACGAAAAACTCCTGATGTACTTCCTGGACACCGTCTGGTATCCGGTTGCCTTCTGGTTGATCAGCATGGTCACCACCGTTGTCGCACTGCCCGCTATCGCGCTGCGCGGCCGTGGCAAGCGCGCCGTATGGATCAGTCCCGACCGAGGAATTCAACATGAAGAACGCGCCGATTATTGACCTCTCACTCCGCTCCCCGAGCCAGATGATCGCCGATCGAGGCGTGATCGTCGGCGTGATGCAGATCGTGTGGTTCCGCCTCGTGCGGCCATCGCTCGTCGGTGCGGTCTGGGCGTCGATCTGCATCTATACGTACCGTTACCTGCTGCCGTTCGACCAGGCCGAGATGCCGATCGAACAGCTGATTTTCTACGTCACGTGCATCTCGGTGATGGCCGGCGTGCTGTTCACCTGGCTGATCGCGGGGCGCGTCGTCCATCCGCTTGCCTACCGGCTGCGCGTGTCGAAGATGCTGCGGCGTTCGGCGAGCCTCAAGGCGAGGACGGGATCGACGGCGGCGATGATGCACGCGCGCCGGCCGGCCGAGAAACAGGCATCGCGCATCCTGATCGCATCGCATGACGCGAACGGGTTGATTTCCGGGATCGAATGGACGACCCACGCTGCGCAGCAAACCCGCAAATAGGCTGCCGGCGAGCGGCGCGACGGCAGCGGCCGCAGGCTGACCCGGCATGGCGCCGGACGCGGCCACCCGTTCCAGGCGTCGCACGCGCGGCAATTACGTCGACAACTTCTTCTGGACGAGGTGACATATGTGCGGAATCGTCGGAGCAAGTGGCCGGAACAATCAGGTGCCGCAACTGGTCAAGGCACTGAGCCGGCTCGAATATCGCGGCTACGACTCGTGCGGGATCGCGCTGCAAAGCGGCGGACGCATTCGCAGCGAGCGCACGTTGAGCCGCGTGATGGACCTGCAGCAACGGGTGATCACGCTCGGTCTCGAAGCGGGAACCTGCATCGCCCATACGCGCTGGGCCACCCACGGTGCACCGTCCGAAACGAACGCGCATCCGATCATGTCGGGCGACACGATCGCGGTCGTCCACAACGGCATCATCGAAAACCATGAAGCGCTCAAGGCGGAACTGCAGCAGCGCGGCTACACGTTTCGCGGCGAGACCGACACAGAGGTGATCGCGCATCTGATTCACGGCGAATATCGCGACGATCTGTTCGATGCCGTCGTCCGCGCGGTCAAGCGCCTGCGCGGCGCGTATGCGATCGCGGCGCTGAGCGCGCACGAGCCGCAGCGCCTCGTCGCCGCGCGCGCCGGCTCGCCGCTCGTGATCGGCATCGGCGCACACCAGAACTACCTCGCATCCGACTGCGCGGCGCTCGGTGACCTGACCGACCACTTCATCTACCTCGAGGATGGCGACGTCGCGTTGATTACGCCGGAGCGCATCCGGATCGTCGACGCGCTCGGGCGCGACGCGAAACGGCCGCTGTGCGAGGTCAAGGCACGCGACAGCGACGCCGGCCTCGGCCCGTACCAGCACTTCATGCAGAAGGAGATCTTCGAACAGCCGACGGCGATCGGCAACACGCTCGCGGGCATCGACACGATCTCGCCCGCGCTGTTCGGCCCGCCCAGCGACGCGCAAGCGCTGCTGTCACGCGTGAGAAGCGTGCTGCTGCTCGGTTGCGGCACCAGCTATTACGCAGGGCTCACCGCGAAATACTGGCTCGAGGCCATCGCCGGCGTGCCGGCCCAGGTCGAGATCGCAAGCGAATACCGTTACCGGGAATCCGTGGCCGATCCGCGCACGCTCGTCGTCGGCATCTCGCAGTCGGGCGAGACCGCCGATACGATCGGCGCGATCGAGCACGCGCGCAGCCTGGGCCAGGACGTGTCGATGGCGATCTGCAACGTGCCGACGAGCACGATCGCGCGCAACGCGCAGCTGCGGTTCCTGACCCAGGCGGGCATCGAGCTCGGGGTGGCGTCGACCAAGGCATTCACGACGCAACTGGTCGCGCTGTTCCTGCTGACGATCACGCTCGCGCAGCTGCGCGGCAGGCTCGACGCCGTGCGCGCCGCGACATACCTGCAGCAGCTGCGCGAGCTGCCGGTGCGGATCGGCAACGCGCTGGCGCTGGAGACCCAGATCATGGGCTGGGCGGACGATTTCATGCAGATGGAGAATGCGCTGTTCCTCGGGCGCGGCATCCATTTCCCGATCGCGATGGAAGGCGCGCTGAAGCTCAAGGAGGTGTCGTACATCCACGCCGAAGGCTACCCGGCGGGCGAGCTGAAGCACGGCCCGCTCGCGCTCGTGACGAGCGCGATGCCCGTCGTCACGATCGCGCCGGACGATCTCCTGTTCCAGAAGCTGAAGTCGAACATGGCCGAAGTGCGTGCGCGCGGCGGGCGGCTTTACGTGCTCGCGGGCAGCCATCTCGAGATCGACGCCGATGACGACACGCGGCTGATCCGCCTGCGCGAACCCGGCGATGCGCTGGCGCCGATCATGCACGTGGTGCCGTTGCAACTACTCGCGTATCACGTCGGCTGCGCGCGCGGCGCCGACGTCGACAAGCCGCGCAACCTCGCGAAATCGGTGACCGTCGAATGACGCTGCTGCCGATGCGGCGCATCGGCGGATCGGCCGCTTCCGGATGGAAAACGGCCCGGTCCGCCGCGTCCGCGGCGTGCATCGCAGGCTGCATCGCGGGCTGTCTCGCCGTTGCGTCGAGCGTCGCGTCGCAGGCCGCGCTCGCGGGTACGGCGGCCCGGCACAAAGCCGCGCCCCGCCCTTCCACGCGACAGAACGAAACCGGCGACCCGCGACGCTTCATGCACGGCGTCGGCGTGGCCGACGCCGGCAACGGCAAGCGCTGGATCTTCTTCAGCAGCTCGGGCATCGTGCCGCGCGGCGCGCTGGCCAACGGCAACTGGCCGCATGACGTCTACGTCGGCGAATGGTCGCCCGGCAGCGCGCACATCACGCATGTCCGCACGTTCATCAGCCGGCCCGAAGCGCAGGAACCGGTGTCGATCGCGCAGAACGATCGCGGCGACATCTTCGTTACGTTCGAGGACGGCTGGAATGCGCCGCAGGAAGTCAGCCAGCGGTACGGCGTCTATCGCCGCAACCTGAAACCGGTCAAGCCCTACCCGAACGACGTCGAGTCCGGCGGGCACTCGGGCCATGTCGCGACAGTCGGCGAGCGCTTCGTCGTGTTCTATTCGGCCGACTGGGTCGACGGCGGCGGCGTTGACAATCTGGGGACTGGCGGCGGCGTCTATCTGAAGACGTACGATGCCGCCGGGCGCGTGCTGAACCACGTGTCGGTCGCGCCGCACAGCCGCGAATGGTGGCCCATGATCGCGGGCTCCTCGCGCAACGCGTTGCTGGTGTGGCAGAAGTACATCAAGGGCAGCACCGATGCGACGCTCGAATACGCGATGTTCGATCCCGTGACGGCGAAGCTGGAGAAGCTAGGCGCATTGAATGACGCGATTCAGTACTACGTGTACTCCGCTGCATACGTGCCCGCGATCGACCGCTTCGTGGTCGTCACCACGGCGGCGAATGGCCGCGGCGCCGCGATGCTGATCGACCAGGAAGGCCGCCGCACGGCGACGCTCGACTGCCTGCCGGCGACGGTGCGCGAATCCGGCATCGGCGTTGCCGGTGCCAGCGCCTATGTGCCGACGCATGACGGGCGGCTTCTGACGCTGGCGCTTGCGCCCGAGCGGATCGCCGTGCGCGGCGCCCAGCGCTCGCCGATTCCGTGGGGCACGACCGGTATTGTCGGCTTCCCGGCAAACGGCACGACGATGCATTTCGTGTCGCTGACGCCGTCGGGCGCACGGGAAGCCGACTTCGAACAGGGCCGGGAAACGGAGCTCGCCGCGTCGGACGAAGGCTGCATAGAAATTCCCGATGCCCCGGATTGAAACAAGCAATTTCACAATCCAAGGGTGAACCCGGATACTGACGCTTCCTCATCCACTACCGATTCAAAGGGAAGCGCAAGATGCCGATCATCAACACCCAAATCAAACCGTTCAAGGCAACCGCATACCACAACGGCGATTTCGTGCCCGTCTCCGACGAGAACCTGAAGGGCAAGTGGTCCGTCGTCGTGTTCTACCCGGCCGACTTCACGTTCGTCTGCCCGACCGAGCTGGGCGACCTCGCCGACCGCTACGCGGAATTCCAGAAGCTGGGTGTCGAAATCTACGCGGTGTCGACCGACACGCATTTCACGCACAAGGCATGGCACGACACGTCGGACACGATCGGCAAGATCAAGTATCCGATGATCGGCGACCCGACGCTCACGCTGTCGCGCAACTTCGACGTGCTGATCGAGGAAGAAGGGATGGCGCTGCGCGGCACGTTCGTGATCAACCCGGAAGGCGAGATCAAGCTGTGCGAGATCCACGACAACGGCATCGGCCGCGACGCAGGCGAACTGCTGCGCAAGGTGCAGGCCGCGCAATACATCGCCGCGCACCCGGGTGAAGTGTGCCCGGCCAAGTGGACCCCGGGCGCCGAGACGCTGACGCCGTCGCTCGACCTGATCGGCAAGATCTGACGATCAGATCCGCGCGCGCCACAACAGGCGCGCGACGGCGGGCTGCCGTACCCGTGCGGCCCGCCCCTCCTCTTTCGGCATGACCTGCCCGACAACCATTAATACGGAATCCGAATCGCCATGCTCGACGCCAATCTCAAGAACCAACTCAAAGCGTACCTGGAAAAGATCACGCGCCCGATCGAACTCGTCGCTTCCGTCGACGACGGCGCGAAATCGCAGGAACTGCTCGCGCTGCTGAACGAGATTGCGTCGCTGACGCCGCGCGTGACCGTGATCGAGCGCCGCGACGATTCCGAGCGCAAGCCGTCGTTCTCGATCGGCGAACCGGGCAAGGCCGCGGGCATCCGCTTCGCCGGCATTCCGATGGGACATGAATTCACGTCGCTCGTGCTCGCGCTGCTGCAAACGGGCGGCCATCCGGTCAAGCTCGACGACGCAGTGATCGAGCAGATCCGCGCACTCGACGGCGACTATGCGTTCGAGACGTATTTCTCGCTGTCGTGCCAGAACTGCCCGGAAGTCGTTCAGGCGCTGAACGTGATGGCGCTGATCAACCCGCGCATCCGCCACGTCGCGGTCGACGGCGCGCTGTTCCAGGGTGAAGTGGAAGCGCGCCAGATCATGGCCGTGCCGACAATGTTCCTGAACGGCGAAACGTTCGGCCAGGGCCGCAGCAGCGTGAAGGAGATCCTCGCGAAGCTCGACACCGGCGCGAGCGCGCGGGCGGCGAAGGCGCTCGAGAGCAAGCCCGTGTTCGACACGCTGATCGTCGGCGGCGGCCCGGCCGGCGCGGCGGCCGCGATCTACTCGGCGCGCAAGGGCATTGCGACCGGCGTGGTTGCCGAGCGCTTCGGCGGGCAGGTGCTCGACACGATGGCGATCGAGAACTTCGTGTCGGTGCAGGAAACCGAAGGGCCAAAATTCGCAACGGCGCTCGAGCAGCACGTGAAGCAGTACGACGTCGACATCATGGACGTGCAGCGCGCCGACGCGCTGATTCCCGGCGACGTGCACCAGATCCGTCTCGCCAGTGGCGCGGTGCTCAACGCGAAGACGATCGTGATCGCGACCGGCGCGCGCTGGCGCGAGATCAACGTGCCGGGCGAGCGCGAATACCGCAACCGTGGCGTCGCGTATTGCCCGCACTGCGACGGCCCGCTGTTCAAGGGCAAGCGCGTCGCGGTGGTCGGTGGCGGCAACTCGGGCGTCGAGGCGGCGATCGATCTGGCGGGCATCGTCCGCGAGGTCACGCTGATCGAATACGGCGCGCAACTGCGCGCGGACGAGGTGCTGCAGCGCAAGCTGCGCAGCCTGCCGAACGTGACCGTCGTCACGCAAGCGCAGACGACCGAGCTGACCGGCGACGGCAGCAAGCTGAACGGCCTCGTCTACAAGGACCGGCAAACGGGCGATGTGAAGCGCATCGAGCTCGAAGGCGTGTTCGTGCAGATCGGCCTTGTGCCGAACACCGAGTGGCTGAAGGGTACGGTCGAATTGTCGAAGCACGGCGAGATCGTGGTCGACGCGCGCGGCGCGACGTCGGTGCCCGGCGTGTTCGCGGCCGGCGACGTGACGACGGTGCCGTTCAAGCAGATCGTGATCGCGGTTGGTGAAGGGGCGAAGGCGTCGCTCGGCGCGTTCGATCACCTGATCCGGCAGGATGTGGCGCCGATCGAAACGAAACCGCAGGCGGAAGAAGCCATCGCCGCGTAATTCGAAAGTTGTCTCTCTTGGCCCCGCGTGCCCTGGTCGGCGTGCGGGGCCCCTTTTTTTCGCGCCGTCGCCCGGCGTCACCGCCGGATCGCTCGCCGGGCGCCCTATTCCGGAAACGGCAATTCCGTCTGCCCTTGCGCACGCATGTCGAACGTATTGAGCGTCATCGCGACGAGCGCGTAATAACCGAGCAACGCGACCAGGTTGACGACGACTTCATGCCCGAAGCGTTCTTCCGCGCGCGCAAAGGTCGCGTCACCCACCCGACGCGAATCGTACAACTCGCTCGCGAACGCGTAGATCAGCGCATCGTCATCCGATTCGAAAACCGGCTCGACACCATCCCGAATCGCTTCGGCGGTCGCGGCCGGCACGCCCGCGTCGAGTGCAATCGGATGATGAATATGCCATTCCGCCTGCGAGCGCCAGCGCGCAGCCGTCACAAGAATCGCGAGTTCCGACAGGCGCAGCGGCAAGCCCGTGCGATAGCGGCAGAACGCGCCGAGCCGCTGCGCGTGCTGGGCAAGCTCGGGGCTCGCAATCCAGCCGAGAAACGGCCCGTTCAGGTTGCCGCGCGGGCCGCTGAGAATCTCGTCCAGCACGGCCTTCTGCGCGTCGGTCGCCGTTGCGGGGTCGAATGTGGGGAGTCTCGAAGTCATGGGTTTGTCCGTTCGTTGGTTCCGTCATGCGCCGACCGTCGCCAACGCCGCGTCGATCGCGCCCGCCAGGCGTTCGACGATCGTGTCGATCTGCTGCGCGGTGCAGATGAACGGCGGCGCGAGCAGCACGTGGTCGCCCTGGCGTCCATCGATCGTACCGCCCATCGGATACACCATCAAACCGCGCTGCATCGCTTCGCGCTTGATCACGGCGTTCAGCTTCAGTGCCGGATCGAAGGGCGCCTTGCTGTCACGATCACGCACGAATTCGACGCCGACGAACAACCCGCGGCCGCGCACGTCGCCGACGCAAGGATGATCGCCATAACGCTCGCGCAACAAACCGCGCAATTGCTCGCCGCGCGCCAACACGTTGTCGAGCAGCTTTTCCTCGGCGATCACGCGCTGCACTTCGAGCGCCGCCGCACATGCGGTCGCATGCCCGATATATGTGTGACCATGCTGGAAGAAACCGGAGCCGCCGACGATCGTCTGATAAATCCGGTCGCTGACGAGCGTCGCGCCAATCGGCTGATATCCGGCGCCGAGCCCTTTCGCGATCGTCAGCAGGTCCGGCGCGACGCCGTCTTCATCGCATGCGAACAGGTAGCCCGTGCGCCCCATCCCCGACATGATCTCGTCGAGGATCAGCAGCACACCGTACTTGTCGCACACCGCTCGAATCTTCTTCAGATACGTGCGCACCGGCGGCACCGCGCCGGCCGTCGCGCCGACCACCGTCTCCGCGACGAACGCGGCAACATTCTCCGCGCCGAGTTCGAGGATCGTCTGTTCGAGTTCGTCCGCGAGACGCTGCGCGAACGCCTCTTCGGTTTCGTCCGCGCGCTGCTCGCGATACGCATAGCACGGGCTCACGTGATACGCATCGATCAGGATCGGCAGGAACGGCTCGCGCCGCCACGCGTTGCCGCCGATCGCGAGCGCGCCGAGCGTGTTGCCGTGATAGCTCTGGCGGCGCGCGATGAAGTGACGCCGCTGCGGCTCACCCTTCTCGACGAAGTACTGGCGCGCAAGCTTGAGCGCCGCCTCGACCGCCTCGGAGCCGCCCGACACGAAGTAGACGTGCTCGAGCCCCGCCGGCGCCGCTTCGACGAGCCGGTCGGCCAGTTCCTCCGCGACTTCGGTCGTGAAGAACGACGTGTGCGCGTACGGCAGCTGCTGCGCCTGACGCTTGATCGCGTCGATCACGCGCGGGTTGCTGTGCCCGAGGCACGACACGGCCGCGCCGCCGCATGCATCGATGTAGCGCTTGGCCGTAGAGTCGATGATCTCGATGCCGTCGCCTGCGACGGCGACCGGGAGGGTCGCGCGCGGCGCGCGATGGAAAACTGTCGTCATACTTTGCCTCATGGTTCAGGACGCGTCTGTCGCGCGTCTGTCCGGCACGATCTGCGTCGTGAAACGCTGCGTGCCGTGTTGATGGACCGTCATCTGGATGCCTGATTCCCGGATCGCGAACACTGCGGTCGCGAGCGTGTTCTCGTCGTCGGGATCGGCCGGATCGTCGCGGTAGATCGGCAGACCTTCGGGCGCGCGATCGCCGAGCACGCGCAGCAGCGCGTCGGCATCGATCGGCTCGATGTCAGGCAGCAGCAGGTCGACGCGGCGCTGACGATCTTCCGACGATTGCGTGACGATCTGCGCCTCCCGCTCGCAACCCGGATGCACCAGATGGTTCACATGGCCCGACAGCCGCGCTACGTCGACGCTCGAACAGCGCGCGACGCTCGCCTCGATGCTCAGCAGCCGCGTGTCGCCGGTCGCGCCGAGCGTGTGATGGAAACCGCTCGCCCGCGCCTGCGTGCGCAGCACGTCCACCGCCGCGTCGAGCGACGTCGCGTCGAGCACTGCGCGCGCGAGGATCATCCGAGGCACGCCGGCGGCCGGCACCTTGATGCGGATGTTGTTGATCGCCTGCGCGACGCCCGCGCGATTCGCGGCGAAGGTATGCCCCGGCAGCGACCCCGGGTAATAGAAACTGACGAAACCGGGCTTGCCGTCGGGCCGAACGTCGACGAGCAGGCAGCGCTCGCGCAGGAACGGGTCGCCGTCCTCGTTGTGCGCGATCCAGCGCGTGCCGTCCGCGCCGCGTGCAGCGAGCGTCGTGCAGCCGTCCGGCGCGTTGTGGATCAGTTCGCCGCGGCAATTCCACAGAAAGACGTCGTCGGCCGGCCAGCCAAGCCCGGCCGCCATCCCGTCGAGTTCCGCGACGAGATCGGGATACGCGGCCAGCGCCGCCTGCCGCAGCGCGCGCACGAACGGATGGCCGCGCCAGCGGCTGACCGCCTGCCACGCGCTGCTCTGCTGCATATACGCATCGAACACCGGCCGTGCGAGTTCGCCGAGGCGCACGCCGACGTCGAACGGCGTGCCGGCGATGACGGGAGAAAGGGAAAGCTGCATGTCGAATGTCAGGGTCGTGCTCAGGACACGTGTTTCAGGAATTCCTTCAGGCGCGGCGTCGGCGGATTGTCGATCAGGTCGACCGGATGGCCGTCTTCGGCGATGCCGCCCTGATCCATGAACAGCAGGCGCGTGCCGACCCGCTTCGCGAAGCCGATCTCGTGCGTGACGACGATCATCGTCATCCCCTCGGTAGCGAGATCCTGCATCACTTTCAGCACTTCGTGGCGCAGTTCCGGATCGAGCGCGGACGTCGGCTCGTCGAACAGCATCAGCCGGGGCCGGATTGCGAGCGCGCGCGCAATCGCGACGCGCTGCTGCTGGCCGCCCGACAGCTCGGACGGGTAATGATTCGCGCGCGATTGGAGACCGACCTTGTCGAGCAGCGCCATCGCCTGGTCGCGCGCGTCGGCGCGCGATGCGCCGCGCACCTGCGTCGGACCGAACATCACGTTCTCGAGCGCGGTCATCTGCGGAAACAGGTTGAACTGCTGGAACACCATGCCGGCCTCGAGCCGGATGTTGCGGATCGTCGACGCGTGGCCGCGCACGCTCTGGCCGTCGACGAGCAGTTCGCCGGACGTGATCTTTTCGAGCGCGTTGATACAGCGCAGCATCGTCGACTTGCCCGAGCCCGACGGACCGATCACGACCACGACCTCGCCCGCGTCGATCTTCAGGTCGATATGCTTCAGCACCGGCACATGCCCGAAGCTCTTCGACACGTTCTGGAATTCGACCATGCTCATAAAATCTTCATCCTCTTCTCGACCACGCGCAGCGTCAGCGTCATCGCGCCGGTCAGCATCAGGTAGATGGCCGCCACCGCGGTCCAGATCTCGACCGCCTGGAAGTTGCCCGCGATGATTTCCTGCCCCTTGCGCGTCAGCTCGCCGACGCCGATCACGATGAACAGCGACGTGTCCTTCAGGCTCACGATGCACTGGTTGCCGAGCGGCGGAATCAGCCGCCGGAACGCGAGCGGCCCGACCACCTTCAGCAGCACGCGCGGCATCGACAGCCCCATCGCGAGCCCCGCTTCCGTCAATCCCTTCGGAATCGACAGCAGCGCGCCGCGCACCACTTCCGCGAGATACGCGCCGGAATTCACGGTGATCGCAATGATCGCGGCCGTCAAACCGTCGATGCGGATGTGCGCGAGCAACGGCAGCGCGAAATACAGGAACATCACCTGCACGACGATCGGCGTGCCGCGGATCAGCTCGATGTAGACCTGCGCGAGCACGTTCATTGCCTTCGGTCCGTATGCGCGGAACATGCCTGCGATCATGCCCACGACGAAACCGCCCAATAACCCGAGTAACGCGATGAACACCGTCAGCCGGACCCCGTCCATCAGGTCCGGCAACGCTGCCCAGATCGCAGACCAATCGAAATTCACTTGCCGCTCCCCGTTCGATTCAAGACCGGCGCGGCCAGGCGGCCACGCCACGATGCACCGTCGTCACGCTCACATCTTCGGCGGCTCGGCGCCGAACCACTTCTTGTAGATCTGCGCGTAGCGGCCGTCGGCCTTGATCTTCACGAGCTCCTCGTTGACCTTCGCGACGAGCGGGCTGCCCTTCGGAAAACCGATTCCGTACTTGTCGCCGCTGACCGGCTGGCCCGCGACCTTCACCTTGCCCTTGCCTTCGTTGTTCACGAAGAACAGCACGTTCGGCGTGTCGTGCATCGCCGCGTCGACGCGGCCGGCCTCGAGCGCGAGATATGCCTGGTCGATGTTCGGGAACTGGCGGATCTCCTGCGGTTTCAGGTGCGCCTTGATCCAGTCGATCGTCGCGGTGCCCGTCTTCGCGGCGATCACCTTGCCGTTCAGGTCGTCGATCGATTTGATCGACGTGTTGCCGGTCTGCACCATCGCGGCAAGGCCGCTGTCGTAGTAAGGCGCGGAGAAGTCGATCGCCTTCTTGCGCTCTTCCTTGATCGTCATGCCGGACAGCGCGACGTCGATGTTCTGCGTCTGCAGCGCCGGGATCAGCCCCGCGAAATCCATCGGCTGGATCGTGTACTTCCAGCCCTGGTCCTTCGCGATCTCGGCCCACAGGTCGAGATCGAAGCCGACGTACTTGTCGCCCTGCTTGAACTCGAACGGCATGAACGACGTGTCGGTGCCGACGACAAGCGTCTTGGTGTCCGCGTGCGCGACGCTTGCGCCGAGCATCGCGACGACCACAGCGGTTTTCAGGAAGGAACGGCGACTCATGGCATTTCTCCACATGATGGGCGATGGGCCCGGCACCCCGGCCGGGCGAAACGACGACAGCAAGCCGCACCGCAACATGCGATGTTGAATTAGACATTAGTGCAACATGTGTTGTCAACGCCGATACTACGACAACAAAAAAATGTGCAACAGGCAAATGCATCGAGAAAAACCCGGGGAGCGGGCGCCCTCACCTGGCCGGCAGGTGCTCGCGATGAATGCTTGTGACTTTCAATATGCAAGTGATAACATCACTTTCATCTTGCAAGTCAGTATCCACGAGAAGGGGCATCAGATGAAACGTGTCGATCTAAGTGCGTGGGCTTGTCCCGTCGCTCGCAGCCTCAGTCGCGTCGGGGAGTGGTGGAGCATCCTCATCCTGCGCGATGCCATGTTTGGGCTGACCCGCTTCGACGAATTTGAAGGGAGCCTGGGCATAGCGTCGAACATGCTCACCCGACGGTTGGCCGACCTGGTTGCCGCTGGCCTGCTGGATCGCGTCCAGTACAGCAGCAAGCCTCCCCGGTACGAGTACGTCCTGACCGAACTCGGCTGGTCATTCCACCCGGTGATGTTGGCGCTTATTGAATGGGGGGGCGAGCGCCTGTCGCCGGAGGGGCGCGCCGTCCAGGTGCTCGACAAGGCATCGGGACGGCCCGCGCGGATCGGACTCGTGGACCTGGAAACAGGGCAGCCAATTACGCGGGACAGTCATGTAGTCGTGCCAGGCCTCGCTGCCGACACGATCATCAAGGACCGTTTTGCGCGAATAGCCGCAAAGCGCGCAGCGAATGAGCGAGCGTGAGGCGATTGCCCTGCGACAGCCAACGCATCCGCCGACACGGAGCGCGGTCATTGGGTCGACTGACGGCCAGGTGCCCGCGATTTTTAGCGATTGAGATGGGTGAACATGAAAAGAATTGTCGTAACGGGTATGGGCATAATCTCTCCCCTCGGGTGCGGCCTGGAGCACGTGTGGCGCAGATTGCTGCACGGCGATTCCGGTATCGTCGCTCTGCCGCCTGAAATCGTTGATGGCATTCCAGCAAAAGTTGGAGGTCTGGTTCCTGACTATGCAGAGGGTTGTCCAGCCGGCTTTGATCCAAATCTGGCTGCTGACGTCAAGGACCAGAAGAAAATGGATCGCTTCATCCTCTTTGCTCTCGCTGCTGCAAAGGAGGCGCTGGAGCAGGCAAAGTGGTTCCCCGCGAGTGAAGATGAGCGAACAAGAACTGCCACCATCATTGCGTCCGGCATTGGCGGATTTGGCGCGATTGCCGACGCAGTGCGAACCACGGAGACCAAAGGGCCTCGCCGTCTTTCCCCATTCACCATTCCGAGCTTCCTGGCGAACATGGCTGCTGGAAGCATTGCCATTCGGCACGGCTTCAAGGGGCCAATCGGCGCGCCAGTCACGGCCTGCGCGGCCAGTGTCCAGGCCATTGGCGATGCCGCCCGTTTGATTCGAGCGGGCGAGGCGGACATTGCGCTGTGTGGCGGGTCCGAGGCATGCATTGACAGGGTCAGCGTTGGCGCGTTTGCGGCTGCCAGGGCGCTTTCCACGAGCTTCGCCAACCATCCGGCACAGTCTTCGCGTCCCTTCGATCAAGCGCGTGATGGATTCGTCATCGGTGAAGGAGCCGGACTCCTTGTTATCGAAGAACTCGAACACGCGCTAAACCGGGGCGCAACGCCGATCGTCGAGCTGGTCGGTTATGGAACCAGTTCGGATGCCTACCATATGACCTCGACGCCAGTTGACGGCAACGGCGCGCGCAGGGCGATGGAATTGGCTCTCAGGCAGGCCGGGATTGCCCCGACCTCCGTTCAACACCTGAATGCTCATGCAACGTCCACTCAACTTGGCGATAGCAGCGAATTGAACGCCATCAGGGCGGTGTTTGGGACGACCAAGAACCTGGCGGTCTCTGCCACGAAGTCAGCCACTGGGCATTTGCTGGGTGCCGCCGGTGGGGTCGAGGCTATTTTTACGGCGCTGGCCATACGAGATCAGATTGCCCCGGCGACCCTCAATCTGGAAACGCCGGATGAAATGGCTGCCGGGATAGATATCGTGCATGAGTCTCCTCGGCGAATGGAAATCGAGTATGCCGTTTCCAACGGATTCGGCTTTGGTGGCGTGAACGCCAGTGTCCTGTTCCGCCGTTTTGATTAACCGAGGGCGACCTACTTGTGACCGGGGAGTTGAAAACAGTGGATATCCGTCATCTCCGCTGTTTTCTGCCCGGCGTGGATGAAACATCTGTTGCGAACGCCGCCCGGCAACCGGGCGGCACGCGGGTCAAGGCGTCGCGAAGAACAGCCCGACGACGCACACCATGCCGGCGAACCAGACGAGCGAGCGCAACGTAGCCCAGTTCAGCAGGTACAGCAGCGAGTACGCAATGCGGATGGCGACGAACGCGATCGCGAGCTGGTCGACGCGATGCGCGTTCGCGCCCGAATGCCACGCAATGACGAGGCCCGCCGTGAACAGTGCAAGCGCCTCCCATGCGTTGTGGTGCGCCGCCGCGCGCGCACGCCAGCCTTCGAGCTTCGCGAGATACTCGCGCGGCGCATGGTTGTCGTAGCCCTTCTTCGCCTTCGCGAGCATCGTCAGCGGGAACGGCAGCACCGCCACGATGAACAGGCACAGCTGGGACGTCGTCATCTAAGCCTCCTCCTTATGTTTACATCATTCAATGACAAGATCGCCGAGAGCTTAGCATTGCGCCGCCCCGATCGCGCGCCGGTTTTCTAGACGGGACGCTCGGCGCGCGCCTGCCGGACCACGCAAGCCGGCGCCCGCCTCGCCAAAATTTCCACCAAATTGCGGATAAATACGCGAAATAAAACTGGTCATTCCCCAATACCATAGCGTTCACCACTGGCCCGGCACGTCGCGGGCCAGGCTTGCTCACCCGTGCCGCGCACTTGCCGCGCCGCGCATCGAACGACATACGCCCCGAGCCAACGCCATGCCCCGTCCCATCGTCGCCCATATCCGCCCCGACGCGCTGCGCCACAACCTCGACTTCATCCGCCAGACCGCCGCGCAGTCGCGCGTATGGGCCGTCATCAAGGCCAATGCGTATGGCCACGGGATCGAGCGGATCTATCCGGGCCTCGCGGCCGCGGACGGGATCGCGCTCCTCGATCTCGACGAAGCGGTGCGCGTGCGCGAGCTCGGCTGGGACAAGCCCGTGCTGCTGCTCGAAGGGATCTTCGAGCCGGCCGACGTCGAACGGGTCGAGCGCCACCAGTTGACGGTCGCCGTCCACTGCGACGAGCAGCTCGACCTCCTGATCGCCGCGAAACCGCAGCGGCCGATCGACATCCAGCTGAAGATGAACTCCGGCATGAACCGGCTCGGCTTCCGCCCCGCCGCGTTCCGCGCCGCGTGGGAGCGCGCGGCCGCCGCACCGTCGATCGGCAGGATCACGCTGATGACGCATTTCGCGAACGCCGACGAAGGCGAGATCGACTGGCAGCTCGACCAGTTCGACGCGGCGTCGGCCGGGATTCCGGGCGAGCGCTCGGTATCGAACTCGGCCGCCGTGCTGTGGCATCCGCGCGCGCACCGCGACTGGGTGCGTCCCGGCACGATCCTGTATGGCGCATCGCCGACCGGCGCGTCGCGGCACATCGCCGACACGCCGCTGATGGCCGCGATGACGTTGACGAGCCGGATCATCGGCGTGCAGACGCTCGCGCCGCAGGAAACGGTCGGCTATGGCCGCCGCTTCACGGTCGAGCAGCCGATGCGCGTCGGCGTCGTCGCGTGCGGCTATGCGGACGGCTATCCGCGCCACGCGCCGACCGGCACGCCGATCGCGGTGGACGGCGTGCTGACGCGCGTCGTCGGCCGCGTGTCGATGGACATGCTGACCGTCGACCTCACGCCATGCCCGAATGCGGGCATCGGTTCGAGCGTCGAGCTGTGGGGTGACCAGGTGAAGGTCGACGATGTCGCGGAAGCAAGCGGCACGATCGGCTACGAGCTGATGTGCGCACTGGCGCGCCGCGTGCCTGTGGTGATCGTGCCGCCCGGCGCATCGACCACGCAGCCGGCGCTGCGCACCGGCAGCTACGGCCGGTAAGTCCGGCCGCGCGCGTTACGTCCGCCAGCGCGGCGGCCGCTTCTCGAGAAACGCGTCGATGCCCTCGCCCGCGTCTTCTTCCATCATGTTGCGCGCCATCACGTCGCCCGCGTACGCGTATGCGTCGTCGAGCGTCATCTCGCGCTGCCGGTAGAACATCTGCTTGCCGTAGCGCACGGCGGCCGGGCTCTTCGCGACGATCTCCGCGACCTTGCGCGCGACCGCCGCATCGAGCGCATCTGCCGGCACCGCTTCGTTGACGAGCCCCCACGACGCGGCCGTCGCCGCATCGACGAAGCCGCCGGTCACGAGCATGTCGAACGCGCGCTTCGTCGTGACGTTACGGCTCAGCGCGACGGCCGGCGTCGAGCAGAACAGCCCGACGTTGATGCCTGACACCGCGAAGCGCGCGGTGTCCGCCGCGATCGCAAGATCGCAGGCGGCAACGAGCTGGCAGCCGGCCGCCGTCGCGATGCCGTGCACGCGCGCGATCACCGGCACCGGCAACGCACGCATCGCGAGCATCACGCGGCTGCATTGCGCAAACAGTGCGCGGTAGTAGTCGAGTTCGGGCTTGCCGCGCATCTCGCGCAGGTCATGGCCCGCGCAGAACGCCTTGCCCTCGGCCGCGAGGACGACGCAGCGCACGTGCGGGTCCGACGCGAGCGCCGCGAATGCATCGTGCAGGCTCGCGAGCATCGCTTCGGACAGCGCGTTGAACTGCTGCGGGCGGTTCAGTCGCAGCGTGACGACGCCTTCATGGTCGTCACGCAGCAGAATGGGTTCCGATGATGAGGGATTCGATTCCATGATGGTCCACCAGATTGAGAGCGATCGCGGTGCGCTAACCGCTAACGGATCAATATAGTCCAATCGGGGCCCGGATGGAGGATGTCGGCACGCATGAACGATCGGGCCGCGCCGCGGCGGCCCGGCAGCACGCGTCAGCCCGCGAGCTTCTTCAGCGCGTCGAGCACCGCGTCGCCCTTGAACGGCTTCACGATCCAGCCCTTCACGCCGGCCGCCTTGCCGCGCTCCTTCATCGCCGGGCTGCTTTCGGTCGTCAGCATCACGACGTTGACCGCCGTGTTCGCAAGCTCGCCGCGAATCTTCTCGACCATCGTCAGGCCGTCCATGTTCGGCATGTTCACGTCGCTGATCACGAGCCGGATGCCGGGCGTCGCTTTCAGCTTCGCCAGCCCGTCCTTGCCGTCGACCGCAGTCGCGACGTCCAGCCCGTTGTTGCGCAGGAAGCCCGCGACCTCGTCGCGCACCGTGCCCGAATCGTCGACCACCAGAATCTTTGCCATGTCGTATTCCCCTTTCCTTTACTCAAGACTTCAAAACAATTCGAGTTCGCCCGACTCGACCATCGGCCCGACATCCTGAACCGATTCGCGGAAATCCTCCGGCGACCAGCTCAGGCTGAACACGAAGCGCTGGTCGAGGCAGACCGACCGCCCCGATGACGGGTCGGTCATCCGGTACTTGAAACTGAGCTGCGGACAGTCGCCGCCGAACGAGATGAACTTCTGCTTGTGGTTGACGAGCAGCGGCACCTGCACCGGATGGCGCGCGAGCGCTTCCGCATCGCCGAGGTAGCGGTTCTTGAACGCGCCCCACACGAGGTTCGTCAGCTCGCCGAGCACGTTGTTCACGTCGCGGAAATCCGGCGCACGGCCGTCGTCGTGCGTGCTGTCGATCATGTCGAGCAACGGCTGCTCGCTCGTTTGCAGCAGCATGTAGCCGCGGCACCACGCGCTCTCGAGCGCGATCAGGCTGAACACCTCGCCGAAGATGATCTGGTCGCGGACGATGCACGGTGTGTCGAGGCTGATCGTCATGCCCGGAAACAGGCTGTCGAGCCGCGCTTCAGTGATCTCCGAGATCCCGCGCACGAGCGCGTTCGGATAGTCGAGGCTGAAGATGTATTCGTCGATCACGCGCTGCAGCGGCGTCATGTCGTCCGCGACGTAGGTCGCGCACGCGACGCGCGCAAGCGCTTCGGGCAGGCCGTCGCGCGACGCTTGCGTGTCGCGGCGCAGGATGATCGGCAGCTCCGGGCGCAGCGCGTCGATCTGCGTCGCGATGATCGCGGTTTCCGCAGGCGAGCCGCCGTAATCCTCGGCGAGCAGGATCGCGCCGAGATCGATGTTCGAGCGCAGCACCTTCAGCAGCCGGTTGCGGCCCACGGTCAGGCCGATCAGGTTGTGGTCGTCGCAAAAGCGCTTGATCGCATCCGCGTGCTCACGGCTTTCGTCGAGCACCAGCACCTTGCTGACGGGTTTGCCTTCGGTCATCGCGCGTTTCCTTGCATTCGGGTTGAGATTCGGATTCCGGCGCCACGACGAGCGCCGCGACACGGTCAAAACAGTTCCAGCTCGCCGCCGGTCTCGACCAGCGCCGTTTCCGGCACATGAAAATCGACTGGCGCATTCGCGCAGACGCACAGCGTTGCGCGGATCCGCACCGCGCCGTCCAGCGTCACGTCGAATGCGGCGACGTGGCCAGGCGCGAGCGCGCTCAGGTAGTCGATGCTCGCGCTGCTCAGCAGGTACGGCGTCGACATCCCGAGATCCGGAAACGGCTCGATCAGCGCCTGGTTTATCGCGCCGCAGCACAGGTTCGCCACCTCCATGAATGCCTCGTGCAGCGGTTGCTGCGCGTTGCCCGCGAAATGGCGTCGTGTCGCGTCGTCGTCGCGAAAGCGCAGCGCGAGCAGCAACCGGAAATGCAGCGCCGATATCGTCAGTACTGCAACCTGTTCGGGCGTCTTCGATTTCGCGCGGCTGTTGCGCGGCGGCTCGTCGGCGGCCGGCACGATGTCGCACGTGCCGCCGCCCGTCGCGAGCCGCGTGCGCGCCGCGTCGAAGAAGATGCGTTCGAAGCTCGCCTTCGCCTGCGCGCTGATCACGCCGCCGCTCCTTCCAGCCGTGCGTGCAACTGCGCGGCGAGCGTCTCGACCGTCGCGAGCGCGGCGGTGACCATCTTGCCCCCCGCCTGGATGTCCTGGAACGTTGCGGCCGTGACGAGATCGTTGCGGTTCAGGCTGTCGCGATAGCTGTTCGACAACTCCTGCGAGCGCGCCGCGAGCCCGCGCACTTCGCTCGCGACGATCGAGAAGCCGCGTCCGGCGGTGCCGGCGCGCGCCGCTTCGATCGACGCGTTCAGCGACACGATCGATACATGCGCGACGATCGCGGACAGCTCCTGGTTCTTCGCGCGCATGTCCTGGTTCTGCGTGGTCAGCGAGATCATCTGCTCGTGCCAGCGCTCGAACGTGCCCGCGAGCCCGCGCAGGCGCGCGGCCTCGTGCGCGATCTTCTCCGCGTGCTGCGACAGCGCGTCCCGCTCGGCCCGAGCGACCTGCAGCGCATCGCGCTGCGCGCCGGCGTCCGCCTCGTGCTGCGCGAGCGTGTCGGCGAGCTGCGCTTCCCTGCTCGCCCACACTTCAGCCTGCGCCGCGTGCGCTGCCGCGGCGTCGCCCGCTTGCGCGTCCGACTGCGCGAGCGCCTCGCGCAGCGCGGCCGCTTCGCCGCTCAGGTGTGCGACGAGCCGCGCGCGATGCGCGCGAAACACGACCGTCGCAGCGATCCATGCGACGAGACCACCCGCCAGCGCGGCGCCAAGATGCGTGATTGCCTGCTGCACGATCACTCCGTCGCGTCCGCCATCCCGGCCCGCGCACCCGCGCGGTCCGGCGCTGCCTGATCGAGACTGTCCACTGCGCAGGACTCCGGCAGCGACACGATCGTCTGGAACGCGCGATACGCGGCGCCGCGCCGGTCGTCGGTGAAGCGCAGCGCGATGCCGCCGCCTTCGCGCTTCAGGAAGTTGCGCACCGCATCCATGCCGACGCCGCGCCCCGACACCTCGGTCACCGCCTGCGCGGTCGAGAAGCCCGGCCGGAAGATCAGCTCGGCCACGGCATCGTCGGTCAGCGTGGCTTCGTTCTCCGCGTCGATCCAGCCGCGTTCGCGCGCGATCCCGCGGATCCGGTCGAGCGCGAGGCCGCGGCCGTCGTCGCTGAGCGCGATCTGCAGCATCCCGCCATCGACACCGACTTCGATGTCGATCGTGCCCGCCGCCGCCTTGCCGGCCGCGCGACGTGCATCAGGCGTTTCGATCCCGTGATCGATCGAATTGCGCAGCAGGTGCATGAAGACATCCTTCAACGTGCCGCCGATCTCGCTGCGCACGCGATAGCCGTTGCTGTCGATCCGCACGACAGGTGCCGCCTTGCCGAGTTCCGCCGCGAGCGACGGCAGCGATTCCAGCACGCCCCCGAGCGCATCGCCGATGCTCTCGGTGCCGAGCAGGCTCAGCATGCGGCGCACCGCATCGCGCGCCGCGCGCCAGTCGGCCGCGTTCGCCGGATCGACACCGTCGAGCACGCGCAGGCTCTCGCTGATGTGTGCGCGCTCGACCATCAGGTAATGGCCGGTGCCAGGCCGCGCCGCGTCGCCGCTGCGGCCGAGCGTTACCTTGTTGATCGTCGCGTAGTGCTCGACCGCGTCGCGCACGCGCGCGAGATCGTCCATCAGCGCGTCGCGGTTCCAGTCGGGGCCGGCGTCCGCGTGCCGCAGCGATTCGTAGGCCTGCTCGGCCTCGTGCACGATGTTCGTCAGGTGCTGCAGGCTGTACGTGCGCGCATTGCCCTTGATCGTGTGCATGTTGCGGAACAGTGCCGCGACGATCGAGTGGTCCGCGCGCTCGTGCTGGCGGATCATCCGTTCGTTCTCGCTGAGGAAGCCGTTCGCGCTGTCGACGAACTGGTGGAACTTGTCCTGGCTGATCGCGAGGATCTCGCCGATCATCTCGAGCCGGCGCTGCTGCTCGCCGGCCTGCGCGGTCAGCTCGCGCAGCTCGGTCACGTCGCGCACGCACAGCATCAGGCGCACGACGGTATCGGTCTCGTCGGTGATTGCCGACCAGCTCAGGTCGAGCCACTTCTCGCGGCCATCCGGCATGCGCTTCGCGACTTCGTTGACGAGCAGGTGCTCGTTGAATTCGAAGTTCATGCTGTCCTCGCCGAGGCAAGCATGCATCGCGGCATCGACCTGCGAGCGCGCGTCGGAGCCGAGGTTCGAATCGTCGAACACGAGCGCCATCAGGTCGCGGCCTGCGATGTCCTTCGTCTCGAAGATCGTTTCGAGGTAAGCCGAGTATTCGGCATGCACGACGCCGCCGCCGACGACGGTCAGGATGCCCTGCTGCATGTTCTGCAGCATCGCCTGGATGTCGGCGGTCTTCTGCTTGAGCTGCGCGGAATTCTCCTGGATCTTCTCGATCATCCCGTTGAACGCGACGATCGAGTGGCCGATCTCGTCCATGCGGCCGACCGGCACGCGGCGCGTGAAATCCTGGCTCGTCGCGATCTCGCTCATCATCGTCTGCATCCGGCTCAGCGGACGCGTGATCTGCCGGTACAGCACAAAGCCGATCGCGGTGAGCAGCACGATCACGGTGCCGGCCACGCCCGCGATCGCGGTCGCCGTCGTCGACAGCATCCCGTTCAGCGCGCTGATCGCGTCGTCCTTCTGGCGGTTCTTCTCGATGCGCAGCGTATCGACGATGCCCTCGAGCTCGTCGCGATACTGCGCGACGTTCGCGAACAGGTAGGCCTGGGCCATGTCGGTCTTGCCGTCGGCCTTCATCTTCACGGTGTCGTCGATCGCCGAGAAGTAGTTCGTCGCGCTGTCCCTCGCCTGCGCGACGAGGCCTTCCTGCGCGTGGCTCGCGGCCGACTTCGCCTGCACGTCGAGCGCCGCGCGCAGCGCCGCCTGCTTTGCCTTCAGCTCGTCGTGCGCCTGTGCGGCCGTGTTGGTGTCGGGCGCGTAGATCAGCGTCATCGTCGCGATCTGGATGTTCTTCACGTCGGACACGAGATCCGCAGACGCGAGCGCGCTCGGCACGATCCCCTGCGTGACTTGCCGTACCTCGGATGCGCTATTGCGCGTCTGGATCACGGCATAGACGCCAATCGCCGACAGGGCGAGAAACGTCAGGACGACTAGCAACGTAATGCGATGGCGAATGGTCATGTCTGCAACTCCCCGTGGCGATCCGGCTTCGATCGCCATGCGCGTGCCATTGAAAGAATGTGAGCGCCGAATTATCGGGGATGGTTTATGACCGTCCGATGACTACAAATCAATCGATTATTGATGGAATTGAAATAATTATTTTTAGGCCTGAAATCCTAAAGTTTTTTCTACGAATGCCGTTAACTGATGTCCCGGTGCGCCGAAATGGCTTTGGGAGCCTGCGGCAAGCGTCGCTCCAGAGTGCCGACGCGCGTGGATTTTCTGATTGGCGTACGCGCTTCAATTCGCATCGCATGCAATGTAAAACGTTTGCGAATTATCGAATAATTAATCGGGCACGAGTCGCTTTTTTAGAATGAAAGCGTAAATCGGCGAAACGATCAAGCCGAATCAATGGCGAATCATTCGCCGATGTCGGATGCGCGTCGAAGCATGATTGGCGTATTCGTCAGGATTGCGATCGCTGCATTGTCGTCCAGCAGGAGATTCATTCGAGCACATGCTGTCCTAATGATCCTGCTCAGTCGGCTGCTCAACTGCAGCTGCTTCGAAGTCGGCATCGACGGAGCCGATCAGGGGAGTCAACCATGCCCAGTTCTGCGACAAGGGCTCCAGGATCATCGCCGCGCCATGCCGGCGGATCCGGACCTCAGTCGCCTCAAAGCGGAAATCCTTCGGCAGCCGCACGGTTTGCGCCCCATCATCCTCGAACACCTTGGCGATATGCATCGATGC
Source organism: Burkholderia sp. Bp8963 (assembly GCF_003854275.1). Lineage (GTDB taxonomy): Bacteria > Pseudomonadota > Gammaproteobacteria > Burkholderiales > Burkholderiaceae > Burkholderia. The sequence goes on along the minus strand of NZ_QTQP01000005.1, from coordinate 141,322 downwards.
CCCTTCAACGTATCGACAACAAGCATGTATTGCACCAGAGATCCGCGATGTTGGTGTCGTTCCCGGATAGTGACCCGGGGCGATGTACATGGATTCGCCATGCGAACATTCATTCCAGTGAGGAAATAGTCAATCGCGAACCAGCGATTCATGTTCTCCCAACAACGTCATAGACTGTAACCTCCCGCCCAGCCCTGATGGAACCCCGCGATGACCGACGTCCTGCCCCTGACCGACGACCCCGTATCCGGCCTGGCCTACCGCCTGCACCCGGCAAGCGCCGCACCGGCGGCCCGCCTCCTGCTGCTGCATGGCGTCGGCGGAAACGAAACCAACCTGCTGGCGCTGGCCGACGCGCTCGATCCGCGTATCGAAGTCGCGTTTGTGCGTGGCCCGCTTACGTTCGGGCCCGGCCAGTACGCGTGGTTTCCGGTGCGCTTCGGCCTGAACGGCCCGGAGATCGACGCAGCGCACGCGGAGGCGAGCCGCACGAAGCTGCTCGCGCTGGTGCGCGCGCTGCGCGAACGCGACGGCGCGGCGCCGCTGCCGACCGTGATTGCCGGCTTCAGCCAGGGCGGCATCATGAGCGCGAGCGTCGGCCTCACGTCGCCGGCTGACGTCGTCGGGTTCGCCGTGCTGTGCGGACGCATCCTCCCGGAGATCGATCCGCTGATCGCGCCGCGCGATGCGCTCCGCGCGCTGCATGCGCTGATCGTGCACGGCCGCGCCGACGACAAGCTGCCCGTCTCGTGGGCCGAGGCCGCCGACGCGAAACTCGCCGCGCTCGGCGTCGCGCACGACACGCGGCTGTATCCGGCCGGACACGAACTGAGCGCCGATATGATCGGCGACTTCAGCCGGTGGCTCGGCGAACGCGCGGGGCTGGACCGCGCCGCGTAACACACACGACACGCGTGACGCTCGTAACTCGCGTGCCCCGCGCCCAACCTCACACCCTCACGCGTTGTTCGCCTGATCAACCATCGGCTGGCCCGTCACCGCGGGCGCAGACGCGCGTGCCGCACCGCGCTTCGCGAGATGCCAGCCGACCGTCAGCGCGAGCGCGACGACCGGAATCATCGCGATGGTCCATGTGCCGCCCGGGTAGTCGAACGCCATCAGCACCAGCACGCCGAGCAGGAACGCAAGCGTGAGCCACGACGTGAACGGCGCGCCGGGCATCCGGAACGGTACGTCGTTCAGCTCGCCGCGGTTGACCTTGCGCCGGAACAGGATCTGGCACATCACGATGAAGCCCCACGTCGCGATGATGCCGAGCGATGCCATGTTCAGCACGATCTCGAACGCCTGCGCCGGCACGATGTAGTTCAGCGGCACGCCGATCGCGTTGATCGCGACCGTGATCAGGATCCCGCCATACGGCACGCCGCGTGCGTTCATCCGCGCCACGAACCGCGGCGCGGACCCGCCCATCGCGAGCGAACGCAGCACGCGCCCCGTCGAATAGAGTCCGGAGTTCAGGCTCGACAGCGCCGCCGTCAGCACCACGACGTTCATCACGGTGCCGACGTACGGCACGCCGAGCTTGCCGAAGAACGTCACGAACGGGCTTTCGTGCGCGCTGTACGCAGTCCACGGCAGCAGCGTGATCAGCAGCACCACCGAGCCCACGTAGAACAGCGCGATGCGCCACATCACGCTGTTGATCGCCTTCGGCAGCACCTTGCGCGCATCGGCGGTCTCGCCCGCCGCCACGCCGACGAGCTCGATGCTCGCATACGCGAACACGACGCCCTGCACGATCAGCACCGCCGGCAGGATGCCGTGCGGGAAGATCCCGCCGCTCTCGGCGATCAGGTGGAGCCCCGGCGCGTGTCCGGCGACCGGATGGCCGCTCGCGAGGAACACCGTGCCGACGAGCAGGAACACGCTCAGCGCGCCGACCTTGACGAGCGAGAACCAGAATTCCATTTCGCCGAACACCTTCACGCCGATCATGTTCATCGTCGACACGATCGCGAGCGCGCCGAGCGCGAACACCCACTGCGGCACGTCCGAGAACGCGGCCCAGTACTTCATGTAGATCGCGACCGCGGTGATGTCGACGATGCCGGTGGTCGCCCAGTTCAGGTAGTACATCCAGCCGGCGACGAACGACGCGCGTTCGCCCATGAACTCCCGCGCATACGACACGAAGCTTCCGCTGGCCGGTCGATGCATCACGAGTTCGCCGAGCGCGCGCATGATCAGGAACGCGAATATGCCGCAGACCAGATACACGACCGCCAGTGCGGGCCCCGCGTGCTGCAGACGACCGCCGGCGCCGAGGAACAGCCCGGTCCCGATCGCGCCGCCCATCGCGATCATCTGCACATGTCTCGGCTTCAAATGCTTCGCGTAACCGCTTTCGTGGGACGCGAACCGCGCGTCCGGGTCGGCATGACAGGCATCCGCGCCGCTGGCTGTATCAGCCGGGCGCTCGCTGGCGTAGTTCATCGTGAGTCTCCGATTTGATTTGTGATCTGTCGCGCTTCCGGGGGAAGCGCTGAAAGGGTCGGCCGCACGCGGCGGCGCCGGCTGCGAGCGCCGGCGCCGCCCCATCGAGGCGTTCGCGCGGCGTTCTCGCTGCGTTCAATAGACGCGAGGCTGGATCAACGCTTCGGGCCGCAACGCGTCGTCGAGCTGCGCATCGGTCATCAGCTGGCGGCCCAGCACGACTTCCCTGACGGTCTTGCCGCTCGCGTGCGCCTCGGCGGCCACCGAGGTCGCGTTCTTGTAGCCGATGTACGGATTGAGCGCGGTCGCGAGCGCGACCGATTGCTCCATCGTTTCGCGCAGCCGGTCGGCGTTCGCGGTGATACCGCTCACGCACTTGTCGGCAAGGGTCACGCACGCCGCGGTCAGATGGCTGAAGCTGCGGAACAGCGCGCTCGCGATCACGGGCTCGAACGCGTTGAGCTGGAGCTGGCCGGCTTCGGCCGCGAAGGTCACCGTCAGGTCGTTGCCGAACACCTCGAACGCGACCTGGTTCACGACTTCCGGAATCACCGGATTCACCTTGCCGGGCATGATCGACGACCCGGCCTGCATCGGCGGCAGGTTGATTTCACCGAACCCGGCGCGCGGGCCGCTCGACAGGAGCCGCAGGTCGTTGCAGGTCTTCGACAGCTTGACCGCGATCCGCTTCAGCACGCCGGATATCTGCACGAATGCGCCGCAATCCTGCGTCGCTTCGATCAGGTTCGGCGCCGTGCTCAGCTCGATGCCGGTAATGCGCCGCAACGCCACGAGCGCCTTTTCCGCGTACTGCGGATGCGCGGTGATCCCCGTGCCGATCGCGGTCGCGCCGAGATTGATCTCGCGAATCAGCGCACTCGCCTCCTGCAGGCGCGCGATATCCTCCGTCAGCATCACCGCATACGTCGAGAACTCCTGGCCGAGCGTCATCGGCACGGCATCCTGCAACTGCGTGCGCCCGAGCTTCAGCAGGCCCGCGAATTCCTCGGCTTTTTCGCCGAACGCGTCGCGCAGGCAGAACATCGCCTCCAGAAGATGCTCGATCGCGAAGCAGGTCGCGATCCGGATCGCCGTCGGATAGACGTCGTTCGTGCTCTGCGCGAGATTCACATGTTCGTTCGGGTGCAGATATTCGTACTCGCCGCGCGCATGGCCCATGATTTCCAGCGCGCGGTTGCAGATCACCTCGTTCGCATTCATGTTGGTCGACGTGCCCGCGCCGCCCTGGATGATGTCGACGACGAACTGGTCGTGCAGATGCCCTTCGCGGATCTCGACGCACGCGGCGGCGATCGCGTCCCGGTACGCGTGCGGCAGCAGCCCGAGTTCGCAGTTCGCTTCGGCCGCGGCCTCCTTCACCGCCGCGAGCGCAATGATCAGATACGGGAACGACGCGATGCTGCGGCCGGTGATGTCGAAGTTCTCCTTCGCGCGCAGCGTATGAACACCGTAGTAGGCATCTGCCGGAATATTTCGTTTACCTAATAGATCGGTTTCGACGCGGAAGTCGTTGCCTGCCATCGTGTCTCTCCAGAATTGTCTCGTGCCGCCGGCCGCAGCCGACCCCGGTGAAGCCGTCGCCTCGTGCGCCGCGACGCAAGGCCGGGCTTCGCTCACCTGTCTCCTCTGTCGCCTGAGCGACGCGTTCGCATTCTATGCCTTTGCAAATAGAACCTTGTTTCTGTAATATCGAAAGTTGTTTTGCGTCTGACGCAACACCAAGACGGCGAGACAGTGATGAAAAGCGCGATGAAAAGCGGGATGAATGGCGGATGAGAAAGGGAGCAAGAGAGACGGGCGTCGATCACCTGGGCGCGATGCGCGCGTTCGTGCGCGTCGTCGAAACAGGCAGCTTTTCGGCCGTTGCGAAGGAGATGCACGTGTCGACGTCCACGGTCGCGCGCAAGGTGTCGGCCATCGAAGAGGTGCTCGGCGTGCCGCTGCTGTACCGGTCCACGCATAGCGTGACGCTGACCGAAGCCGGCAGCATCTATCACGAACGGGCCGTCACGCTGATCGCGGATCTCGACGACACGCTGCGCGTCGTCGCCGAACTGAATGCACAGCCGAGCGGGCCGCTTAAGCTCACGGCGCCGGTCGGGTTCGGCCGGCGCTACCTCGCGCCGCTGGTCGCGCCGTTTCTCGCGCGCTATCCGACGATCCAGCTCGACGTCCGGCTGACCGACAACCACAACGATCTGGTGGCCGGCGGTTTCGACCTCGACATCCACGAGGGCGAGAACTACCTCGACAACCTGATCGTCCAGCGGCTGTCGCGCAACGACAGCATCCTGTGCGCGGCGCCCGCCTATCTCGACCGCTGCGGCCGGCCGGCCACGCCGGACGCGCTCGCGCACCACAATTGCCTGCGCTACGTCCATCCTGAGGGCGACCCGCGCTGGGAGCTGGTCGATGACGACACGCGGCACAGCATCCTGCCGGCCGGCAACCTCGTGTCGGATCACTCGGAACTGCTGCTCGAGGCCACCTGCGCGGGGCTCGGCATCGCGGAATTCGAGATCTGGCTGGTGCGCGATTTGCTGGCAAGCGGCCGGCTCGAGGCCGTGCTGCCCCGCTACCGGCTGCAGAACAAGCTGACCGGCGACTTCATCTACATGGCGTATCTGGCGAACCGGCGCAGCTCGGCGAAACTGCGGGTATTGAGGGAGTTCCTGGCGGAACACCTCGCGCACATCGGCGAGTGGTCCGAGGTGGAAATGCAGAAGATTCGCGGCGACAGCGGCCAGCGTTGAGCGCCGGCGCCGCCGGTCACCCCTGCCGCAGCTCGAACGGGAACGTCACGTGACCGATCTCGACGTTCTGCGTGTTCAGCATCGGCGGCCGATGGAACGCGGCCAGCTGCTTGCGCTGCCCGGCGGTGCCGATCTGCAGCCGCTCGAGCAGTTCGCTGACGATCATGTACAGCACGTCGATGTTGCCGTCCTCGACCTTCACCGAGATGCCGAGCGCGCCGTCGGCGCCGAGGCGCCGCGTATCATCGGACGCGCGCACGCCGAGCCCGTAGCACGCATCCGCGCCGAGCTTGCCGACGACTTGCCCGTCGAAGGCCCGCATCAGCACCGTGCAATACCTGCCGTCGCCGGCAACCATCTCGGGGTGCCGCGTCATCGCGTGATGCAGGCGCGCGAGTGCACGGACACGCGCGGATCGTTCGGCGTTGCCGGCTTCCACCGCGTCCGCGCCATCGGCGAGGCTCGCGTAGAGGCGAGCCAGGCGATCGAGCGCAAACGCGGGCGTCGGCAGGTTGCAGCCGTCGATCGCCCATTCGACTTCGTCTTCACGCAGCCCGCACGCTTCGGCTACGACGCGCTTTACCCGCATCTGCATCGGATGGTCCGGCAGATGGTAGTCATCGATCGCGGCGCCGATCGCCTGCGCGCCGGCCAGCATGCCGACGTGCTTTCCCGAGCAATTGCTGCAGACGCCGGTCGGGCTGTAGTCGCGCTTGATCCATGACCGGTACACCGCGTCGGACAGCGGCGCGTGCCCGCCGCAGCGGAGGTCGGATTCCTGCGCATGCACCTTCGACAGCATCGCCCGGGTCCGCTCGATATGCCGGTCTTCGCTGCTGTGCGACGCGCACATCAGCGCGACATCCGCTTCATCGAACTCGAACCGGTCGGGGCCGCCCGTCTCGATTACGGACAACGCCTGCGCGGGCTTGGCCGCCGATCGCGCGAGCGTCATCCGGAACGGGTCGCCGAACCGATACAGCAGCCTGCCGCCGGCATCCACCACTGCTACGTGCGCGACATGCGTGTTCTCGATCGAGTTGCCACGGTACGTGACGACCGCTGCGCCATTCGTTTCCATCCTGTCTCCATTCTCGGGCCGCGCCATCCGGGGCCCCGTCCAATCGGTACGAAAGTGTATCGAGTCGCCGCCGTAGCGGGCGAAACCGCCGATGGAAAGCGGTCTTGCGCCCGATGCAAAGGCGCAACGTGCAGCGGGGGCCGCCGGAACCGCTCGACAAGGTCGAACGCGCGCCGCAGTTGACCGGCAATGACGCCGTTTTGCACTCGCCCGCCGCTCGCCCCGCATCCTGACCCATTCAGTACAAGAACCCTTCAAGTGTTTACATATTTCGCATCAATCCCTACAATTGAGATAGCAAACGCGAATCATAAGCATTTACATTACTTCACTAGATGACCGCGGGCGTCGTCCCGTCCGCCGTCATCGCCAGCACGCACCCGAACACCGAACCTTCCGCTGCCATCTCTATGCCTGCCCAGTTCAAGACGCGGCCGCGCACCCTCGTGTCCGCGCTGTATTGCTCCGCTTTCCTGACCCCGCTCCTCGCCGCCGCGCAATCCGCGCCCGCGGGGCTCACCGCGCCCGCGGCTTCCGGCAACACCACGCCCGCCGCGCAACCGGCCGCCGCCGACGGCGCGCCCGCGACGCTGCCGACGATCGCAGTCCGGTCGTCCGCCGAGTCCGAAATGCAGGCGAAGCGCTCGCCGTCGTACAAGTTCACCGCGCCGCTGCTCGACACACCGCGCTCGGTCACGGTGATTCCCGAACAGCTGATCAAGGAAAAGAACGTGACGACGTTCGCCGACGCGCTGCGCTCGGTGCCCGGCATCACGTTCCTCGGCGGCGATGCGGCGGCGAACCCGTCGGCCGACCGCCCGGTGATTCGCGGCTTCGAATCGCGCAACTCGATCTTCGTCGACGGGATGCGCGACTCGGGCGTGCAGAACCGCGAGACCTTCGCGGTCGAGCAGATCAGCGTGGTGAAGGGCCCGGATTCGGTGTACGCGGGCCGCGGCTCGGTCGGCGGCAGCATCGACATCGTCACGAAGACGCCGCAGAACGACGACTTCGTCAACGGCAGCATCGGCTTCGGCACCGACGGCTACAAGCGCGCGACGATCGACGCGAACCGCAAGCTCAACGACACGACCGCGGTGCGGCTGAACCTGATGGGTCACGACGCGAACCAGGCCGGCCGCAACGACGTGTACAGCAAGCGCTGGGGCGTCGCGCCGTCGGTGGTGTTCGGCCTGAACACGCCGACCACGGTCACGGTCAGCTACTACCACCTGAACAGCTATGACATGCCGGACTTCAGCGTGCCGTTCCGCGCGTCGGGCGGCACGCCGGTGCCGACCGACCGCGGCCAGTTCTTCGGGCTGAACACGCGCGACTACCGCTACACGCAGACCGATTCCGCCGAAGTGCGCGTCGAGCACCGCTTCAACGACAACCTGAAACTGAAGAACACGACGATGTTCGGGCGCTCGACGCTCGACTACGTCGCGACCAATCCGCAGATTCTCGCGTCGAACCCGAACCTGCTTGGCCTGCAGGCGAAGAGCGGCAAGTACGCGCTCAACAGCATCGCGAACCAGACCGAAGTCACCGGGCGCGCGAGCCTGTTGGGCATGCAGCACACGATGACGGCCGGCGTCGAGTTCAGTCACGAGCAGAGCCGCTACGAGGGCTATCTGGTGTCCGACTCGGCCGGCAACAGCATCCGCACGGGCGGCCCGTGCTCGGTCGCGGGCAACTGCACGCCGCTCGCGGGCGGCTGGAACCCGAACATGCCGTGGACCGGCAGCATCGTGCTGAACGGCGACAAGGGCTTCCCGGGGCCGACGACGAACACGCGCACCGACACCGTGTCCGCGTACGTGTTCGACACGGTGAAGCTGTCCGAGCGCTGGCTGTTCAACGCAGGGCTGCGCTTCGACCGCTACGACGTCACCGCGAAGCAGGCCGGCGTCGCCGACCTGTCGAACACGTCGAACCTGTTCAGCTACCAGTTCGGCCTCGTGTTCAAGCCGGTGCACAACGTGAGCCTGTACGCGTCGTACGGCACGTCGTCGAACCCGCCGGGCTCGAACGCGGGCCTTGGCGGCGGCACCGACCAGATCACCGTGACCAACCAGGACCTGACGCCCGAGCGCTCGCGCAACATCGAGATCGGCGCAAAGTGGGACGTGCTCGAAGAGCGGCTGTCGCTGACGTCCGCGCTGTTCCAGACCGAAAAGACCAACGCACGCGTGAGCGACGGGCTCGGTCACGTGATCAACGCCGGCACGCAGCGCGTGCGCGGCGCCGAACTCGGCTTCGCGGGCAACGTGACGAACAAGTGGCGCGTGTTCGGCGGCTACTCGTACCTGAACGCGATCACGACCGACGCGGGCCCCGGCAACCCCGGCGCGTCGGGCCTGCCGATGGTGATGGTGCCGAAGCACAACTTCACGCTGTGGACGAGCTACGACGTGATGCCGAAGCTGACCGTCGGCGCGGGCGCGACCGTCGCGAGCAAGACCTATGCGTCGGTGTCGCCGACCGTCAAGAAGTGGACGCCCGGCTACGCGCGCTTCGACGCAGCCGCGACGTGGCGCGTGAACAAGACGATGGATCTGCAACTGAACGTGCAGAACCTGTTCGACAAGAAGTATTACTCGAGCGCATACCCGATCTACGCGACGTGGGCGCCGGGCCGCTCGGCGATGGTCACGCTGAACTTCTACCAGTGACGCCGGTAACGCGATCTCTGCGGTCCGCGCGCGCTCAGGCGAGGTGGTAACGCAGCCAGAAGGTCTCGCGGCACGCGTTGTCGAACGCGATCCGCGCGGGGCTGATCGCCTGGTCGTCCGGGTGGCGAACGACGTCGTAGTCGATCCAGCATTCGGCGCACAGCAACGCCGACGGCGCGTGATCCTGCTCGACAGAGCGGCGGATCACCGCGCCGTGACCTTGTCGGCGGGAGGGAATTGGCCGGCAGCCCGCATGGCGGAGCCTCCGTGCAGCAACTACACTGAAAAGCATCCGCAATGTTCGGGAGAGCCGCCATGATTGACGTATTCGAAACCATCGGCAGCCGCGCGTTCTCCGCTCATCTGGCGAAGGACGGCATGGTGACGCTGATGGAGCAGCGCCATGAAGTCGATCGCGTGACGCTCGCCACCGCGTATGCCGCGCTCGTCGAGGACGTCGCGCAGGAAGACGACCTGCGCGATGCGACCGTCGAAGGGATGATGCGCGCGCTGATCCAGGGGTATGCGCGCAGCCACTGAGTCCATCGTTGCATCCGCGCCGACGTCGCGACACGTCGGCGCCGGTCTTTCACCCGACACCCGACCAACTCCGCAAGCCCATACCATGCGCGCGCCGGCCGCCCCGCGGCGGGCCCGCGAACGCCATCCCGCGCCCGATCGGGGCCCCACCGAAACCTGTATCCCCTCCTGGAAAACGGCCGAAACGACATGCATCGATGAACGCCGAAGTTTACAGATAAACCACCCACACATTTCATTCGAATTACAGCTACCGTCAGAACAATGAACTAACTTTAATAGGACGGAAAAGCGCGACGCAATGCGCAGAAAATTCGGTTGCGATCAAACGCGCCGCATGACAGCATGCGGGGCGCCGGCAATCGAGCAGCGATCCGGAACGATCCGATCGACCGTGCCGACCCGCGACCGAATCGTTTCATCCGCAGTTCGCGCCGCCGAACCCATCCGACCCAAGCTCTCCGGGAGACTGACATGGCCATTGCGACGCCCCGCGCCGGCACGCCGCCCCTGCCCGCCTTGCGACGCGGCCCACGCTTCACGCTCGGCACGCGCATCGTGCTCAGCTTCGGCGCGATCTTCGTGCTGATGCTGGTGATGGCGGTGATTTCATACACACGTTTGACCGCGATCGACGCGTCGGCCGACAGCCTGCGGCGGGATTCGGTGCCGGGCCTGTTCCTGTCGACGTCGCTGCGTGCCGCGGTGAACGAAAGTTACACGGTGCTCGAACGGGCGGTGTTCGTCGACAGCGACGCGGACGCCACGAAGCACGACCTCGACCGGATACCCGACGCGCTGCGGCGCTTCGACCTCGCATCGAGCCAGTACGAGGCCACGCTGTTCCGCGACGACGACAAGGCGCGCTTCACCGCACTCCGGGCTGCGTACGACGAATACCTGCCGCTGCTGAACGACACGGCGCACGCTGCGGCGAGCGATCGCGCAGCCGCGCGGGCCAGCTTCGCGCGCGTGACGTCGACGTGGCAGAACGTGGTCCGCACCGCGGAAGTGATGGTCGAAGAAAACCGCGCGCAGGCCGACGATTCGGCAGCGCAGATCCGCACGTCGGTCAACACCGCTGAAGCGACGCTCGCGACTGCGCTGAGCGTCGTGCTGCTGGTCGCGCTCGCGACCGGCTATGCGCTGTTCCGCGCAATCACGGGGCCGATGACGCGGCTCGTCGAAGTGCACGACGCGATGCGCACCGGCAACCTCGCGCAGCGGCTCGACCTGCGTCGCGGCGACGAATTCGGCACGCTGCAGGACGGTTTCAACCGGATGGCCGAAGAGCTCGCGAGCCTCGTGTCGCAGGCGCAGCAGTCGTCGCTGCAGGTCACGACGTCGGTGGCCGAGATCGCCGCGACGTCGAAGGAGCAGCAGGCGACCGCGAGCGAAACCGCGGCGACGACGACCGAGATCGGCGCGACGTCCCGCGAGATTCTCGCGACGTCGCGCGACCTGCTGCACACGATGAACGAAGTGTCGTCGGTCGCCGAGCAGTCGGCGGCGCTCGCGGGCGCGAGCCAGAGCGGCCTCGCGCACATGGAAGAAATGATGCGCAGCGTGATGGAGGCCGCGGGCTCGGTGAACGCGAAGCTCGCGATCCTGAACGAGAAGGCGGTCAACATCAACCAGGTCGTCGCGACCATCACGAAAGTCGCCGACCAGACCAACCTGCTGTCGCTGAACGCGGCGATCGAAGCCGAGAAAGCCGGCGAATACGGTCGCGGCTTCGCGGTCGTCGCCACCGAGATCCGCCGCCTCGCCGACCAGACGGCCGTCGCGACCTACGACATCGAGCAGACGGTGAAGGAGATCCAGTCGGCGGTGTCGGCTGGCGTGATGGGGATGGACAAGTTCTCCGAAGAAGTGCGGCGCGGGATGCGCGAGGTCCAGCAGGTGGGCGGCCAGCTGTCGCAGATCATCCACGAGGTGCAGACGCTCGCGCCGCGTTTCCAGATGGTCAACGAAGGGATGCAGACGCAAGCGAGCGGCGCCGAGCAGATCACGCAGGCGCTGTCGCAGCTGTCGGAAGCCGCGCAGCAGACGGCCGAATCGCTGCGCCAGTCGTCGCAGGCGATCGACGACCTGACGCTCGTGGCGAACCAGTTGCGTACCGGCGTGTCGCGCTTCAAGATCGACAGCTGACGCAGACGGCCTCCGGGCGATCGACACGATGCTCTTCCTTCTTTTCGAACTGGACGGCGAACGCTATGCGCTCGATGCGACGCAGATCGTCGAGGTGCTGGCGCTCGCGCCCGTGAAGTCGATGCCGGGCACGCCGCCGTGGCTCGCCGGCGTGATCGATCACCGCGGCACGCTGGTGCCGGTGCTCGACGTCCCGCAGCTCGCGCTCGGGCGCGCGGCGCGCACGCTGCGCTCGACGCGGCTCGTCGTCGTGCGCTATGCGCAGCCGAACGCAGCGGACGGCGCGGATCGGTGGCTCGGGCTGATCGTCGAGCACGCGACGCAGGTGCGCGATTTCGCACCCGCGCAATTCGCGGACAGCGGCATCGCGACGCCGCACGCGCGCTGGCTCGGGCCGGTCGCCGCCGACGCGTCGGGGTTCGTGCAGCAGATCGACGTGCGGCAGATGCTCGACGACGATGCGCGAGCGTTGCTGTTCCCGCCCGCGCAGCCGCTGCAGCAGGTGGCTGCCGGATGACGAACGCGATGAACGCCGACGATCCCCGCTTCGAAGCGTGGCTCACGCGTGAAACGGGCATGGATGCCACGACGCTCGGCCATCGTGCGCTCGCGCGCGCGGTGCTCGAGCGCGCGCGCATCATGCAGGCCGGCGCGCCGGACGTGACGCTGCCCGCCGGCGGGATGCCGGCCGACGACCTCGGCGACGGCGCGATCGACGCGTACTGGCAGCGGCTGATCGCGTCGCTGGACGAACGGCAGGCGCTGATCGAGACGCTCGTCGTGCCGGAAACGTGGTTCTTCCGCGACCGCGAAGCGTTCGTCGCGCTTGCGCGGCTCGCCGACGCGCGGCTCGTGCGCGAACCCGCGCGCACGCTGCGCGTGCTGAGCGCGCCGTGCTCGACCGGCGAGGAGCCGTATTCGATCTCGATGGCGCTCATCGACGCCGGCATCGGCGCGTCGCGCTTCGCGATCGACGCAGTCGACATCAGCGCGCGCGCGATCGACCGCGCACGGGACGGCGTGTACGGACGCAACGCGTTTCGCGGCCACCCGCTCGACTTCCGCGAGCGTCACTTCAGCGAAACGGACGGCGGCTGGCAGCTTCACGCGCGGGTGCGCGAACCGGTGCGCTTCGTGCAGGCGAACCTGTTCGATCTGCCGCTCGACGCGGACACGCGCTACGACTTCATCTTCTGCCGCAACGTGCTGATTTATTTCAACCGCGACACGCAGGACCAGTCGATCCGGCTGCTCGACCGGCAACTGGCGGACGGCGGCACGATCTTCGTCGGCCCGGCCGAAACGGGGCTGATGATGCGGCACGCGCTGGCGCCCGCGCGCATTCCGCTCGCGTTCGCGTTCCATCGGGCGCCGCCCGTCACTGCGCCGGCCGCAGGCGTGCCCGTCCGCGCGCAGCACGACTGGGCCTCGCCGGCCTCGCCTCCTCTGCTGCGGCCCGCCGTGCCGCAGCAGCCGGCGCTACGCGCGTACCGTGCACCAGCGCGCGACGTGGAGGCGGTGCCCCGGCCGTTCGCCGCGTCCGCAAAACGGCCGGCGACGCAGCTCGCGAACGCCGCGCCGGACGCGACGTCCGCCGAACCGGTCCCGACGCTCGCCGACGCGCGGCGGCTCGCCGACACGGGGCGCCTCGACGACGCCGAGCGTGCCGCGCATGCGTATACGCTCGCGCACGGCCCCGATGCCGACGCGTTCCACCTGCTCGGCCTGATCGCCGACGCGCGCGGCCGCGATGCCGACGCGCAGGATTTCTATCGCAAGACGCTGTATCTCGACCCGGCCCATTACGAGGCGCTGACCCATCTCGCCGCGCTGCGCGACGCGGCCGGCGATGGCGCCGGCGCACGGCAGCTGATGCTGCGTGCGCGGCGGGCCAGCGCGCTGCGCGGCACGCCGACGGCGCCGGACCGGACCGACGAACCGGGAGGAACCCATGGTTCACGCCGCGCTTGACGACCTCGCCCCGGCGAAGTCCGTCGACGACTGCTGGAATCGCATCGGCACGCGAGGCGACGGCTCGTGTCCGCGGCTCGCCGAGCACACGCGCTGCCTGAACTGCCCGGTGTTCGAACACGCGGCCGCGAAGCTGCTCGACCGGCCGCTGACCGACGCCGATCTCGCCGAAACGGCGCGCACTGCCCACACAACGGCGCGGCCGGACCGGACCGCCGACGCGCCCGCCCACGCACCCGCCAATGACGTGCAACCGCTGCAGTCCGCGCTCGCGTTCCGCATCGCCGACGAATGGCTCGCGCTGCCCGCCTCCGTGCTGCGGCAGATCGACGGGACGCGGCCGATCCATCCGCTGCCGCACCGGCGCAACGGCGTCGTGCTCGGGCTCGTCAACGTGCGCGGCACGCTGACGATCGCCGCATCGCTCGGCGCACTGCTGAATCTCGATCGCGATGCGGCCGGGCGGCACGCGTCGCGCAACGCGTATGCGCGGATGCTGGTCGTCGAGCATCGCGGCGACACGGTCGCGCTGCCCGTCGACGAGGTCGAGGGCGTGCTGCGCTTTGCGGCGTCCGCGCTGCTGCCGGTACCGACGACGCTCACCCACGCGGCCGCGATGCACGCGCGCGGCCTGCTCGCGTGGCGCGACACGACGATCGGCCTGCTCGACACCGACCGTGTGTTCGACTCGCTCGCGAGGAGCTTGCGATGAGCACCGACGACGACCTGATGCGCCTGTCGCTGCTCGACCTGTTCCGCGACGAAGCACACACGCAGACGCAGGCGCTCGCGAGCGGCCTGCTCACGCTCGAACATGCGCCCGGCGACGCGGCCGCGCTCGAGGCGTGCATGCGCGCCGCGCATTCGCTGAAAGGCGCCGCGCGCATCATCGACCTGCAGGACGGCGTCGACGTCGCGCACGCGATGGAGGAATGCTTCGTCGCCGCGCAGCGCGGCGAGCTGACGCTGACGGCCGCGCACATCGACGTACTGCTGCACGGCGTAGACCTGCTGCTGCGCGTCGGCGATGCCGATCCGGCGGCCGCGGTCGCGCGCGCGGACATCGACGCGCTCGCCGCGCGGCTGGCCGCGCTCGAACCGGGCGCCGCATCGGCGGGACCCGCGTCGCCCGCGCCCGAGCCCGGCGCAGAAACGATCGCGATCGCCATTGCACCGCCGCGCGCGGACGACCACTCGCCGCACACACCGGCCGATCCGGCGCCCGACCCCGCACCCGATCCAGCGCCCGACCCAGCGCCCGCCGTGCCCGACGCCGACCTGCCCTCGCCGGCCCGGCCGGGCCCCCGGCACGACCCGCAACGGATGCTGCGCGTGCGCGCCGAGCAGCTCGACCGGCTGCTGAGCCTGTCTGGCGAATCGCTCGTCGAATCGCACTGGCTGAAGCCGTTCACGGAATCGATCCTGCGCATCAAGCGGACGCAGCGCGATATCGCGCGCTCGCTCGACGTACTCGTCGAAACGCTTACGGACCGGCTCGACCAGACCGCGCTCGCGTCGCTGAACGACGTGCGCCAGGGGCTCGGCAACCTGCAGTTGCAACTCGGCGCGCGCCTCGACGAACTCGACCGCTTCGACCGCCGCAGCACGCATCTCGCGCAGCAGCTGTACGACGAGGCGCTGCGCTGCCGGATGCGGCCGTTCGGCGACGCGGCGCATGCGTATCCGCGCATCGTGCGCGATCTCGCGCGCTCGCTCGGCAAGCGCGTCCGCTTCACGATCGTCGGCGAGGCGACGCAGGTCGACCGCGACATCCTCGACATGCTCGACGCGCCGCTCGGCCACCTGCTGCGCAACGCGCTCGACCACGGCGTCGAGACGCCCGACGAGCGCCTCGCGCGCGGCAAGCCGGCCGAAGCGAACGTGACGCTCGAAGCGCGCCACAGCGCGGGCCAGCTGCTGATTTCCGTCAGCGACGACGGCGCCGGCATCGATCTCGACGCGCTGCGCGCGGCCGTCGTGCGGCGCCGGCTCGCCGACGCGGACACGGCCGCGCGGCTCACCGACCACGAGCTGCTCGACTTCCTGCTGCTCCCCGGCTTTTCGATGCGCGACCGGGTGACCGACGTGTCGGGCCGCGGCGTCGGCCTCGACGCGGTGCACGACATGGTCAAGGCCGTGCGCGGCACCGTGCGGATCTTTACCGAGCCGGGCCGCGGCGTGCGCTTCGTGCTGCAGCTGCCGCTCACGCTGTCGATCGTCCGCAGCCTGCTCGTCGAGGTCGGTGGCGAAACGTATGCGATCCCGCTCGCACACGTGCGCCGCACGCTCGAACTCGCGCGCAGCGACATCGACCTGCTCGAAGGCCAGCAGCATTTCCGCTTCGATGGCCGCGCGATCGGGCTCGTCACCGCGCACCAGCTGCTCGGCGCGCGTGCGCCGGAACACGCGCGCGACAGCATCGCGACCGTCGTGATCGGCGATGAATCGGATACGTACGGCATCGCGGTCGACCGCTTCCTCGGCGAATGCATGCTGGTGATCCAGCCGCTCGACCGCCGGCTCGGCAAGGTCAAGGACATCTCGGCGGCCGCGCTGCTGGAGAACGGCGACCCGGTGCTGATCATCGACGTCGAGGACCTGCTGCGCTCGGTCGACAAGCTCGTGCACGGCGGCCAGCTCGACAAGGTGCAGCGCGCGCAGCATGCGGCCGTCGCGCGACGCCGGCACGTGCTGGTGGTCGACGATTCGTTGACGGTCCGCGAACTGGAGCGCAAGCTGCTCGAGAAGCGCGGCTACGCGGTCACCGTCGCGGTCGACGGGATGGACGGCTGGAACGCGCTGCGCGGCGCCGATTTCGATCTCGTCGTGACCGACATCGACATGCCGCGCATGGACGGTATCGAGCTCGTCACGCTGATCAAGCGCGACGCCGCGCTGAAAACGCTGCCCGTGATGATCGTGTCGTACAAGGACCGCGAGGAAGACCGCCGCCGCGGGCTCGACGCGGGCGCCGACTACTACCTCGCGAAGAGCAGCTTCCACGACGAAACCCTGCTCGACGCGGTGCGCGACCTGATAGGAGAAGCCCGTTCGTGAACATCGGCATCGTCAACGACCTTCCGCTGGCCGTCGAGGCGCTGCGCCGCGCGATCGCAAGACGGCCCGAGCACCACGTGCTGTGGGTCGCGACCGATGGCGCGCAGGCCGTCGAGTTCTGCGCCGCGCAGCCGCCCGACATCGTGCTGATGGACCTGATCATGCCGAAGTTCGACGGCGTCGCGGCGACGCGGCGGATCATGTCGTCCGGCAAGCCGTGCGCGATCCTGATCGTGACGAGCAGCATCGGCGCGAACGCGTGGCGCGTGTACGAGGCGATGGGTGCCGGCGCGCTCGACGCGGTCGACACGCCGCGGCTCGGCGCAGGCGCGAACGGCGATACCGCGCAACTCCTGCTCGCGAAGATCGACCAGATCGGCCGGCTGCTCGACAATCCGCCGGGCACCGCCCGCCCCGCCGCCCCCGCTGCGAGCGGCTACGGCGGACCGCTCGTCGCGATCGGCGCATCGGCCGGCGGCCCCACCGCGCTCGCGTCGATCCTCGGCGCGCTGCCCGCCGGATTCGGCGCGCCGATCGTGATCGTCCAGCACGTCGACCAGGCGTTCGCGGACGGCATGGCGCAATGGCTCGACGGCCAGACGCCACTCACCGTGCGCATCGCGCGCGAAGGCGACCGGCCCGAGCCGTCCGTCGCGCTGCTCGCCGCGACCAACGACCACCTGCGCGTCACGCGCGCCGGCACGCTCGAATACACCCGCGAGCCGGCCGCGACGCCGTACCGGCCGTCGGTCGACGTGTTCTTCAACAGCGTGACCGAGCACTGGCCCGGCGACGTGATCGGCGTGCTGCTCACCGGCATGGGCCGCGACGGCGCGATCGGGCTGAAGGCGATGCGGATGAAGGGCTACCACACGATCGCCCAGGATCAGGCGACGAGCGCCGTCTACGGGATGCCGAAAGCGGCCGCGACGCTCGGCGCCGCGCGCGCGATCCTGCCGCTCGAGCGCATCGCAGGCGAACTGGCGGCGCTCGTCAGGGTTTGAAGGACATCGACATGCGTGACAGCAATGGCAACAACAGGTATCGACATGACTAGTGATTCCACGCGACGCCCGGGCCACGATAACGGCACGTCCGCCGCGGACGGCGCGGATGCGGCGCTCGAAGCCGCGCGCGCGACCCTGCAGACGCCGCCGGCCACCGACGTGCCGGCGATGGTGCTGCTGGTCGACGACCAGACGATCGTCGCAGAGGCCGTGCGGCGCGCGCTCGCCGACGAAGACCGCATCGACTTCCACTACTGCACGCGTTCGGACGACGCGCTCGTCGCCGCGACCGAGACGCGGCCGACCGTGATCCTGCAGGATCTCGTGATGCCCGGCACCGACGGGCTGAGCCTCGTGAAGGCGTACCGCGCGAATCCGGCCACCCGCGACGTGCCGATCATCGTGCTGTCGACGAAGGACGACCCGGCGATCAAGAGCGCCGCGTTCGCGGCCGGCGCGAACGACTATCTCGTGAAACTGCCGGACCGCATCGAGCTCGTCGCGCGCATCCGCTACCACTCGCGTTCGTACGTGAACCTGCTGCAGCGCGACGAGGCGTATCGCGCACTGCGGCAATCGCAGCAGCAGCTGCTCGAAGCGAACCTCGAACTGCGCCGCCTCACGCATTCCGACGGCCTCACCGGGCTGTCGAACCGGCGCTATCTCGACGAATACCTGAACGCCGAGTGGCGGCGCGGCGCGCGCGAGCGCACCGAGCTGTCGTTGCTGATGATCGACGTCGACAATTTCAAGCGGTACAACGACACGTACGGCCACGTGTCGGGCGACGATGTGCTCAAGCGGATCGCGTCGACCGTCGAAGGCTGCCTCGGCCGCCCGGGCGATCTCGCCGCGCGCTTCGGCGGCGAGGAATTCGCGGTGGTGCTGCCGGGCACGTCGCCGGGCGGCGTGCGCCTGCTCGCCGAGAAGATCCGCCTCGCAGTCGAGGCGCTGCGGCTCGAGCACGTGCATTCGTCCACCGGCCGCTACGTGACGATCAGCATCGGCGGCGCGGGTGTCGTGCCGGCGGCCGGCGCGCCGATGACGTCGCTGATCGAGGCCGCGGACCGTGCGCTGTATCGCGCGAAGCACGACGGCAAGAACCGTGTGGTGATCGGCATGGCCATCCAGCCGGACGAAAGCGGCAGAAACGGCAACACGCCTGCGTAATCGGCAGGGCCGCCCGAACGGCGCGGCCGCGTGATGCGCGGGGCCGGCCGAATGGCCCGACCCGGCCCGTGCCGTTACGGCTCGCCGAGCCGGCGCGCGTAATCGGCCGGCTCGAGCGGCCGGCTGAACAGATAGCCCTGTTGCTTGTCGCAGCCGATCTGCCGCAGGAACGACGACTGCGCCTCGGTCTCGACGCCTTCGGCCGTGACCTTCATCCCGAGCGAATGCGCCATCGCGACCACGGCCTGCGTGATCGCGACGGCATCGCGGTGTTCCGGCACGCCCGACACGAACGAGCGGTCGACCTTCAGGTTGTGCAGCGGGAAACGCTTCAGGTACGACAGCGACGAATAGCCGGTGCCGAAATCGTCGACCGAGATCCGCACGTTCATGTCGGTGAGCGCTTCGAGCATCGGCAGCACGGTCGCGGTGTCGTTCATCAGCAGCCCCTCGGTGATCTCGAGCTCGAGCGCGGACGGGTCGAGCCCCGCCTGCGCGAGGCAGCGGTCGACCGACTCGACGAGCCCGTCGTGGAACTGCCGCGGCGACAGGTTCACAGCCATCATCAGGTCCGGCGCGATCGTGCGCCGCCATTCGGCCGCCTGCCGGCACGCGGTCTCGAGCACCCACTGGCCGATCGCGACGATCTGCCCGGTGTCCTCCGCGACCGGAATGAACTCCGCCGGCGACAGCGGCCCGAGCTCCGGGCTCGTCCAGCGCAGCAGTGCCTCGGCCCCGACCGTGCGGCCGTTGCGGCCGTCGACGACGGGCTGGTACGCGAGCCGCAGCGTGTTCGACGCGAGCGCGCGGCGCAGCGACTGTTCGATCGCGAAGCGGCGCTGCAGCCGCAGGTTCAGCTGCGCGGTGAAGAACTTGAACTGGTTGCGGCCGCGCTGCTTCGCGTCGTACATCGCGGAATCCGCGTTACGCATCAGCGTCGCCGCGTCGTCGCCATCGCGCGGCGCGACGCCGATGCCGATCGACACGCCGAGGTAGTACTCGTTGTTCGCGGCCTCGAACGGCCGCGCGATCGCGTCGATCACCTGCCGCGCGAGCGCGGCAAGGCTGTCCGGTTCGTCGCAGTCGTCGACCAGGATCACGAACTCGTCGCCACCGACGCGCGTGAGCGCATGCCGCTCGCCGACGCAGCCCGCGAGCCGCGACGCGACGCTGCGCAACAGCGCATCGCCCGCGTCGTGGCCGGCCGTGTCGTTGACCTTCTTGAAACCGTCGAGATCGACGTACAGGATCGCGACGCGCGCGGCGCCGGCGGCGCCGTCGCGGGCGTCGAACAGCTCGCGCAGCCGGTCGGCAAGCCAGCGGCGGTTGTAGAGGCCCGTCAGCGCGTCGCGCGTCGCGAGGTAGCGCAGCTGCTGCTGCGCTTCGCGCACGGGGCCGATGTCGTTGATCGACACCAGCACCGAATCGGCCTCCGTGTCGCCCGGCTTCACGATCGGCACCGCGTTGCCGCGCACCCAGACCACGTCGCCATCCGCAAGGCCGAGGCCCGCCGTGTAGCCGAGCAGCGGCGTCGCGGTCACGAGCGCGCGCCGGCTCGGCCACTCGTCCGGCGGGATCGGCGTGCCGTCCTCGTACAGCGCGCGCACGATCACGGTCGACAGCGGGCGGCCGACGAGGCTGCCCTCCACGCGCATCATCCGGTTCGCACTCGGGTTGCTCGCGACGATGGTGCCGTCGCGCGACACCACGAAGATCCCCTCGTTCAGGCTGTTGACGACGAGCCGGTGATGCGCCTCGCTGCGCGCGAGCTGCCGCGCAATCCGGTCCTGGTGCACGGCGAGCCCGACGCTGTTGCTGATGTCGCGCAGCAGCGCGGTTTCCTCGTCGCTCGGCCGGCGCGGCGCGCGATGGTAGACCGCGAACGCGCCGAGCACGGCGCCCGCTTCGTCCTGAAACGGCACCGACCAGCACGCGCGCAGCCCAAGCGGCAGCGCGAGGGCCTTGTAGTCGCTCCACAGCGGATCGGTTGCGATGTCCTCGACCGCGACCATGCTGCGTTCGTGCATCGCGGTGCCGCACGAGCCCGCCTTCGGGCCGATCGCGGCGCCGTCGATCGCCGCGCCATAGTGGGCCGGCAGCGACGGCGCGGCGCCGACGCGGATATGCAAGCCGTCCTCGTCGAGCAGCATGATCGTGCACGACGCGCCTGCACCGAGCAGCCCTTCCGCGCGCCGGCAGACCTCGGCCAGCAGTTCGGGCAACGGTGTGTTGCGCGTGATCAGCCGCAGCACGCTCTGCTCGGACGCGAGCACTTCGGCCGCAAGACCGAGGCTGTAGCGAGAGCTTTGCGGTTCGGTATCCAACATGAAACCCGCCGTCGTGGTTCGATCGCGTCTGGCGCGCGCGATTCGCTATCTTGACTTCGTGCCGCTTCTCTCCGTGCAGCTTCTTGCGTCCGGGTTTACGCCAAGGGACGGCGCGGCCGGACGGACAAACGCCGTTCCGGTATCGGACCGTAATACATTTAACACTAATCCGTGACACCCAGCGCATCGAAATGCATAGGGAGTTGCACGGGACGCGGATGTCTTGAACGCTTCGTCGCGCGCCAGGTCCGGAAAATCGGGCCAGCACGTGTTTTTCGCCTCCCCGCCTGCCCGACAAATTCTTGCCCGCGACATATTGCGTCGCACAAGCTGGTCTGATACTATTCCCGGTCCCACATACTGCGCACATCGGACTCCGCGCGAGGCACCCCGGCCTCGACTGCCTGTGCGCCACTCCACGATTCCGTTCGCAATCGGCAGGCAAACCAACTTGCCGTCATGCTCGCGACGATCGTCGGCCAACCTGTCGAGGAGAATGCATTGGCAATGCCTGATCGGGACGATTCCGCGTCCCGCGCGATCGCAGTTACGTCAAAAACCGGTCGCAATGCGTCGAAGGGGAAAACCCTGGCCGTCGCAACACCGCCGGACGCCGCGTCGGTGGCGCGCCACGACGAGGAGCGTCAACTCCAGATGCGTGCACTGATCGCGCTTGGACGTGAGCGCGGCTATCTCACACACGCGGACATCAACGATCACCTGCCCGACAACGTGACGCAAACGGCGGCGATGGAGGCGATCGTCAGCACGTTCAGCGACATGGGCGTGGCCGTGTACGAGCAGGCGCCGGACGCCGAAACGCTGCTGCTGAACGACGCCGCGCCGGCCGCGGCATCCGACGATCAGGCGGACGAGGAAGCGGAAGCCGCGCTCTCGACCGTCGATTCGGAATTCGGCCGCACGACGGATCCGGTCCGGATGTACATGCGCGAAATGGGCGCCCGCGAACTGCTGACCCGCGCCGGCGAAATCGAGATCGCGAAACGCATCGAAGGCGGCCTGCAGGACATGATCCAGGCGATCGCCGCGTGTCCGTCGATCGTGTCCACGATTCTCGCCGATGTCGACCGCATCGTTGCCGGCGAACTGCGTATCGACGAACTCGTCGACGGCATCAGCATCGACGCCGACGCGAACGAACCGACGCCGGAGTCCGACGACGATAGCGAGACATCGCTCGCATCCGACGATGATTCGGACGAAGACGACGACGACGTCGAAACGGACGCCGGCGATTCGGAAAAGGCGAACGCGGCCCGGCTCGAACAGCTCACGAACGACAGCCTCGCGATTTTCGCGCGCGTCCGGGCCCTGTTCGAGCAACTGCCGGAAGGTCCCGTGACTGGCAAGGCCCGTTCCGCCGCCGTTGCGCAAGTGCGCTCGGAGATCCAGCGCGAACTGGCGCCGATCCGCTTTACGGCCAAGACCATCGATCGGCTGTGCGCCGACGTGCAGGAGCAGATCGCCCAGGTTCGCGCGATCGAGCGCGACATCCTGCAGATCGCCGTCGACCGGTGCGACATGCCGCGCGACGCGTTCGTCGAGTCGTTCCCGGGCAATGAGACCGACCTCGAATGGGCCAGCCGCACGGCGGCATCTTCGCGGAAGTTTGGCGCGGCGCTCGAGCGACATCTGCCGGCGATTCAGGCCGGACAGCAAAAGCTCGTCGATATCGAGGAAAGGGCTTCGCTGCCGCTGCAGCAGCTCAAGCAGATCAACCGCCAGATGTGCGCCGCCGAGTCGAAAATGCGGCAGGCCAAGCGGGAGATGATCGAGGCGAACCTTCGTCTCGTCATTTCCATTGCGAAGAAATACGTGAACCGCGGCATGCAGTTCCTGGATCTGATCCAGGAAGGCAATATCGGCCTGATGAAGGCGGTGGACAAATTCGAATATCGGCGCGGCTGGAAGTTTTCGACCTACGCCACATGGTGGGTCCGCCAGGCCGTCACGCGTGCGATTGCCGATCAGGCGCGCACCATTCGCGTGCCCGTGCACATGATCGAGACGATCAACAAGCTGAACCGGATTTCACGCGAAATCCTGCAACAGACGGGCAAGGAAGCGGATCCTGCCGTCCTCGCGGAGCGCATGGAGATGTCCGAGGAAAAGGTGCGCGGGATCCTCAAGATCGCCCGGCAACCCGTGTCGCTCGAAACCCCGGTGGGCGACGATGGCGATGCGACGCTCGGCGACATGATCGAGGATGCCGGTGCGAGTTCGCCGGCAGAGGCTGCGATCCACGCGAACCTGCGCGCCGCGATCGACGAGGCGCTTGACGCACTGTCGCCACGCGAGGCCAAGGTCTTGCGGATGCGATTCGGGCTCGACACCACGTCCGACCACACGCTCGACGAGGTCGGCAAGCAGTTCGACGTGACCCGCGAGCGGATCCGTCAAATCGAAGGCAAGGCGATGCGCAAGCTGATGCATCCCAGCCGCGCGGACAAGCTGAGAGCCTTTCTCGAGCGCTGAGGAAAGCCGGGCGCGAGGTTCGTTCGACGCCCTGCTCCACACCCGCAGCGATCTCGCGCCGGCCTGATCGCTGCTCTGAGGCCGGGCGGGTTCGCTGCGCGGGAAAACTTACACAGGCTTGATGTTCGCTGCCTGTTTCCCCTTCGGGCCCTGCTTGACGTCGAAAGTGACCTTCTGGCCCTCTTGAAGGGATTTGAAGCCGCTTCCCTGAACTTCGGAGAAGTGCGCAAACAGGTCTTCGCCGCCGTCATCCGGCGTGATGAACCCGAAACCCTTCGTATCGTTAAACCACTTGACGGTACCGGTTGCCATATTCTGAGTGTTCCAGAGAGATTGATTGTGGATGACACGCCTGGCCGGTGCCAGACGTGCGGCCAATGTTGTATCACAACGGAGCCGTTGCCGACAATCCGGTTGTTGTTGGGCGACGCCATTCGGGAACCGTCACGTCCGGCTCGTGTCGGTCGACGGCTTGGCCCCGATCGACTTGTCTCGCGAGAAAAAAGGTTCATGCGAGGGCCCAGGCGAGGGTTCAGGCGGGCGTCCGGGACGCTCGATCCCGGACGTCGAGCGGCAAGCCAGCATCACGGAGATGGGCTGCGGACGATGCAGGAAAAAGCCCTGTGCGCTGCCTACGCCCATTTCCGTCAGGATGGCGGAAATTTCCGCGGTTTCGACAAATTCGGCGATGGTTTCCTTGCCGAGCACATTGGCCACCTCCTGGATACACCGGACCACCGTCCTGTCGAGCGCGTCCTGATGAAGGTTCCTCACGAATCGCCCGTCGATCTTCAGATAGTTGACCGGCAGCGCCTTCAGATATCCGAATGACGATGCGCCGCTCCCGAAATCGTCGAGCGCAAATCGCACGCCATACCTTCTCAGCGCGTTGATGAATGACGCGGCGACGTCGAGGTTCGTCACGGCCGCAGTCTCGGTGACTTCGAAGCAGAGCTTGCTCCCGTTGAACGGGTAACCGTGCAACAGGCGCCGGATGTAGTCCAGGAATTCCGCGTCACCGATCGACTGGCCCGAGATATTGACCGACACGTACTCGATGTGGTCCAGTTTGTCCGAGTAGCTGGCCATCCATCTGAATACCTGGTTGACCACCCATCGATCGATACGGCTGGCGATGTGGAAGCGCTCCGCAGCCGGCAGGAATTCCCCGGGCGGAATGAGCTTCCCTTCTTCGCCGTTGAGCCTCAGCAGCACCTCGAATCGCTTCGAGGTGGCGGGCGTCTGCAATGGAATGATCTCCTGCGCATACAGGACGAAGCGATTTTCATCGAGCGCCTGCCGCAGCCGACGCACCCAGTCCATCTCGTCCTTTCTCGCGCGCATTGCCTGGTCCGTCGGGGTCCACACATGAATGCGATTCCGTCCGGCATCCTTGGCCGTATAGCATGCACTGTCGACCTGCTGCATGATTGCATCCACCGACTCCAGCTGACTGTCGAGCGGCACGACCCCGATGCTCGCCCCGACGCAGATGTGGAAACCGTTGTAGTCGAAGCGCATCTCGTCGAGCCGCCGGCAGAGGCGCGACGCGACTTCCTCGGCCTCGCCGATCGCGCAAGCGTCCAGAATGATGCCGAACTCGTCGCCTCCCAGCCGCGCCAGCGTGTGACGCACGTCGAGGCTGTCGTCGAGTTGTGACGCCACCTGCTTGAGCAACGCGTCGCCGGCCGCATGGCCACATGTGTCATTGACGAGCTTGAATTGGTCGAGGTCCAGGTAGAAGACCGCACCGGGCCTCGTCGCATCGCGCTCGCCGTCCAGCACGCGCAGCAGCCGGGCCTCGAATTCGGTCCGGTTGATGAGGCCGGTCAACGCGTCGTGCGTCGCACGATGCTCCATCTCCTTCGAGATTTGCCGCTCCTCGGTCACGTCACGAAAGACCAGCACGACGCCCGATGTCACGCCATTCGAATCCTTGATCGGTGCGGCGGAATCTTCGATGCAGAAACGCTGGCCATCCCTGGAAACAAGCACTGTGTCGTCGTCGAGCTGGATCGCGCGATCTTCGACGAGGCATCGCTTGACGGGGTTCGCCGCTTGCGCGCCGGTGCGCTCGTCGAAGACATGAAAGACATCGTCGATGCTGCGGTCCGTCGCATGTTCGGACAACCAGCCGGTCAGCCGCTCCGCCATCGGATTGAGGTATTGGACGCGTCCCGTCGTATCCGCGGCAATGACGGCATCCCCGATCGAGTGCAACGTCACCCGGATTTGCTCGTGCTGCCGGGTCAGCATTTCCTGCATCCGCTTTCGTTGCGTCGTCTCCTGAACGAGGATTGCGCATTGCCGCACCCCGGGGCGGTAACAGACCATGTCGAACCAGCGCCCCTCCAGTCCGCTCAAATTCGACAGCGCCTTTCTGGCCCCGGTCTGGGCGACTTCGTGCAACACCGCGTCGCATCGGGAAGACTCTTGAATCATGCTGGCGAAAACGTCACCTGCCCGCTCGCCGACAATCCGTGATTGTGGCAGTCCGCACAGAATCGAAAACTCCGGATTGGCGGCCACGAAAATCAACGCAGGCGCGCCCCCCTTCATTGCATCGAGTTCGAGCAATGCAAATCCGGCCTGAACGTGCTGGAACAGCGCACGATAACGCTGCTCGCTTTCCGATAACGCACAATCGAGCTTCTTTTTATCCGTGATATCCCGTATGACCGCAATGGATCGAAACGCATTTCCCGATGCGTCTCGCAACAGCCTTCCGGAAAGCAGCACGTCGATCACCGTGCCATCGCGGCGGATCATCTGGTATTCGACGTCATCGCATCGCCCGGTTCGGAAGAACGCCGGCAGGATGACTTCACGGGCGTAGGTTCTGGACGACTCCGTCAGGAAGTCCGAAGAGAGCCGACCGATGACCTCACGCCTTTCGAACCCGAGCGTGGCGAGCCACATATCGCTGACCTGGATCAGACGGCCACTCGCGTCGATCGAATGCATCATGGCCGGCACGCTCGCATACAGCGCGTCGAGCGTTGCGGACTCGACAGGCGTCACGCCGTCCATGCGTGCCGATGAAGCATTCCGGGGGTTCTGCGTCGCCATTGCATTTCCTGCCCACAATCGTGCTTCTGCCGTTAACGGCGTAACGACCACGGCGCCGGAATGCGCGGCCCCGGATGATGGATTTGCCCGTGAGGCGGTCAGACGACCAAACTTGGCACGGCTGCAGCGGTAAATCGATCCGTTCCTGAAGAAATATTAAAGCTGCTCAAAATGGATAATTCAAGACGAAGCTGCACGCAATGATGTCTTCGAAATGCATTAATCTTTCACTTACCATGCAAATGCATAAATACAAATATTTCTGTCACAAACAAATAGTCGGCATTTGTGGATTTGTGCGCTTTCCGGGTCTGGCGAATTGAAATTGCAAGAATGTTAATTCGGCTTCGCCGGAATCGACGCTTCGCTGCACGCGCAATTAATCATTGCCTTGCCTTCGGCGCCGCTCAGTGCCCGAGCAAGGTTCCGAGCGACGCAATCGCGTGGGGCCGCGATACTTGCGGCCGCGCTGCTCCCTGCGCGCCCGTTAGGCCGTATACTTCCGGCCCCTCCACTCAACGTCAGTTTCATGCGGAAATATCTCGCCGGCTTGCTGATCGCAGTCGCGTCACATGCCTTCGCTTCCGACTCCTGTTCGCAATTCAGCCCGCAAGGCGAACCGCCGGTCCTGGTCAACGCCAGGATGGCGCCCAAGACCCGCCTGCTGTGCTATTCGGATTTCGCGGTACTGCACTCCGGCATCACGCACGGCCCGCTGTGGTCCGCGGAACACCTGACCCGCCCTCACCTCGAGGCCGCCAAGGACGAAGTCCGCACCAACCGTTTCTTCGAAGAACGGCGCCTGCCGGACGGCGAAGGCGCGCGGCTCGCGGATTACCGCAAGAGCGGCTATGATCGCGGGCACATGAGCCCGGCGGGCGACCGCTGGAACGACGAGGCGATGGCCGAATCGTTCACGCTCGCGAACATGGTGCCGCAGAACCCGACGAACAACCGCCGGCTGTGGGCGCACATCGAAGAGGCCGTGCGCCGGATCGCGATGAACGCCGCAGACACTTACGTGGTCACCGGCCCGATGTTCAAGGGCACGGAACTGAAAACGATCGGCGCAACAGGCGTGATCGTCCCGACGCAGATTTTCAAGGTAGTCTATGTCCCTACGCAGCGCCTTGCGTTCGCGATCGTCGTCAACAACACGGCGGCGAACCGCTATGAGATAGCGACGGTGCACGAGCTCGAGGCACAAAGCGGTTTGCGATTCCCCGGCATCCCGGAATCGCTGAAAGACACACGTATCGGAGGTTTGAATGGCGTTCAAGGCGTTCGAGGATGACGCTTCCATCCTGAATATCCACGGCGACGCGTTTACCGTGACCAACGACCCGGAGCGTATCGTGCTGTCGGGCACGCTGGAGGTGACGCGTGACAAGGCCGGCCTCGCCGCTGCGCTCGCGTTGCAGCAGGCCATCGCGAGCATCGTCGACGCGCTGCAACGCGATCCCGCGCTGCCCGAGCATGTCGCCGAAGCGCCGCCTGCGCCAACCGGCAAGATCAAGAACCCGTTCGCGGGGTAAGCGGCGCCCTGCCGGTCGACACGACGGCAAGGCGCACTCTCTTTACCCTTTGCGAACCGACGCTAATCGCCCGCCCCGACGAACCGCAGCGCCCCTGATTCCCCCATCAACAGCCCCCGGTTCGCATCGGCCGCCGCGCGCAGGTAATCCCACAGCGCGGTCACGCGCCGCAGCTTGCGCAAATCCTCGCGACACGTCAGCCAGAAACACCGCGTGACGACCACATCGTCCGGCAACACCGGCACGAGCGCCGGCTGCCGCGCGGCCATGAAGCACGGCAGGATCGCGAGCCCCCCACCCTGCAGCGCCGCGAAATACTGCGCGATCACGCTCGTGGTGCGCAGTCCGGCCGTCGCGCCTGGCACGGCGCGTTCCAGATACAGCAGCTCGCTGCTGAACGCGAGATCGTCGACGTAGCTGATGAACGCGTGCCCCGCGAGATCGTCCGTGCCCGCAATCGGCGCATGACGCTCGAGATACTCGCGCGTCGCATAAAGCCGCAACTGGTAATCGCACAGCTTCGTGCATACGTAAGGCCCGCGGTCGGGCCGCTCGAGCGTGATCGCGAGATCCGCCTCGCGCTTCGTCAGGCTCACGAAATGCGGCACCGGCAGCAGATCGACCGTCACGTGCGGATGCGCGGCGCGGAACTGCGCAAGCTGCGGCGCGAGAAAGAAGCACCCGAACCCTTCCGTCGACCCGACCCGCACGTGGCCCGACAGCGCGTGCCCCGTGTTCGCGACCTGGTCGCAGGCCGACTGCACGGTCGTCTCCATCGCGTCCGCGTATGCAACGAGCCGCTGCCCTTCCGCGGTCAGCGTGAAGCCACCGGAGCGCGACTTGTCGAACAGCAGCGTGCCTATCGCCGCCTCGAGCGCGCGGATGCGCCGGGCGACGGTCGTGTAGTCGACGCCGAGGCGTTTCGCGGCGCCGCTCGCACGCTGCGTGCGCGCCACTTCGAGAAAGAACCGCAGGTCGTCCCAGTTCAGGTTGCCGGAAACCGGCTCGGGAAGGTGTCGCATTGGCAGGAAAGCCTTGTGTGGCGGGGGTCTCCGGGCCGGTCGTCGATATGCATATTTGCATATCTGACCGGTTTCTTTGTCCGTACAACAAGAATCTGCGCATAACTATACTCGACCGTGACCTGCGGACCACGAGCCGCGGGCAATGACGATGGAGACACCATGCAGACCCGATCCACCCTTGACGAGCACGCGCAGCTTGCCGCGCCTGCGCCCGCGCGCACCGCGAAGGACCACCTGCTGGCCGGCTGGGCCAGCATGATGGGCACGACGATCGAGTGGTACGACTTCTTCCTGTACGGCACCGCCGCCGCGCTCGTCTTCAACCGCATCTTCTTCCCGTCGCTCGATCCCGTCGCCGGCACGCTCGCCGCGTTCGGCACGTTCGCGGTCGGCTTCATCGGCCGGCCGATGGGCGGCATCGTGTTCGGCCACTTCGGCGACCGGATCGGCCGCAAGTCGATGCTGATGGTCACGCTGCTGCTGATGGGCGTGCCCAGCATGGTCATCGGGCTGATCCCGTCATATGACAGCATCGGCTACTGGGCGGCCGCACTGCTGATCGCGATGCGCTTCCTGCAGGGGATGGCGGTCGGCGGCGAATGGGGCGGCGCGGTGCTGATGGCCGTCGAGCATGCACCGGCAGGCCGCAAGGGGCTGTTCGGCAGCCTGCCGCAGACGGGCGTCGGCCTCGGCCTGATCCTGTCGTCGCTCGCGATGACGGCGGTGGCCACGCTGCCGGACGCGGACATGCTGTCGTGGGGCTGGCGCATTCCATTCCTCGCGAGCATCGCGCTCGTCGGCCTCGGCGCGTTCATCCGCGCGAAGGTGCCCGAATCGCCGGACTTCGAGAAGATGAAGCATCAGGGCAAGGCCGTGAAGTCGCCGGTGCTCGAGGCGATCCGCCGGCATCCGCGCGAGGTGCTGACGATCGTCGGCGCGCGCGCCGCCGAGAACACGTGGTTCTACATGGTCGTCACGTTCGCGCTCGCGTATGCGACGCAGCAGCTTCATCTGCCGAAGGCCGCGATGCTGGAGGCGATCACGGCGGGCGCCGCGCTGTCGCTCGTGACGATGCCGCTGTGCGGACACCTGAGCGACCGCATCGGCCAGCGCCGGATGTTCGCGATCGGCCTCGTGCTGATGTGCGCGTTCGCCGCGCCGTT
This sequence comes from Burkholderia sp. Bp8963, assembly GCF_003854275.1. Taxonomy (GTDB): domain Bacteria; phylum Pseudomonadota; class Gammaproteobacteria; order Burkholderiales; family Burkholderiaceae; genus Burkholderia. Next base: position 110,821 of record NZ_QTQP01000005.1, on the reverse strand, counting down.
CTTCATGATGCTCGGCACGCTGCAGACGACGCTCGCATGGTGGGCGATCGTGCTCGGCCTCGGCGTCGTGTTCCCGATCCTGTATGCGCCGGAGTCGCTGCTGTTCGCAAAGCAGTTCCCCGCGGAGATCCGCTACAGCGGCATCTCGCTGTCGGTGCAGCTCGCCGGCGTGCTCGGCGGCGGCTTCGCGCCGATGATCGCGACGTCGCTGCTGAAGACGGGCGGCGGGCAACCGCATTACGTAATCGCGTATCTCGTCGGGCTCGGCGTGTTCGCGCTGATCTGCACGGGGCTGATGCGCAGCGCGCGCGACTGACCCTTTCCTTCCCAGGTTTCGCCTGCCGGCCGGCGCGCGTGCGCGCCGCGCGGCGGGTTCTCTCTACCCCGCAGTTTTCGTTTCGGAGATCGTTGATGAACGCCGCCATACCCCAGACTACTCTCGCGTTGCCCACCGCCAAGCTGCTGATCGACGGCCAGTTCGTCGAGTCGCAGACCGCCGAATGGGGCGACGTCGTGAACCCCGCGACGCAGGAAGTGATCGGCCGCGTGCCGTATGCGACCGTCGACGAGGTCGATGCCGCGATCGAATCGGCGCACCGCGCATTCCAGACCTGGAAGACCACGTCGATCGGCGCGCGGATGCGCATCATGCTGAAGTTCCAGGATCTCGTGCGCAGCAACCTCGAGCGCATCGCGAAGACGCTGACCGCCGAACAGGGCAAGACACTGCCCGACGCGCAGGGCGACATCTTCCGCGGCCTCGAAGTGGTCGAGCATGCGTGCTCGATCGGCACGCTGCAGCTCGGCGAGTTCGCGGAGAACGTCGCGGGCGGCGTCGATACGTACACGCTACGCCAGCCGATCGGCGTGTGCGCGGGCATCACTCCGTTCAACTTCCCCGGCATGATCCCGCTGTGGATGTTCCCAATGGCGATCGTGTGCGGCAACACGTTCGTGCTGAAGCCGTCGGAACAGGATCCGCTGTCGACGATGCAGCTCGTCGAGCTCGCGATCGAGGCCGGCGTGCCGCCGGGCGTGCTGAACGTCGTGCACGGCGGCAAGGTCGCGGTCGACCGGCTGTGCACGCATCCGGACGTGAAGGCGATCTCGTTCGTCGGCTCGACGCGCGTCGGCACGCACGTGTACAACCTCGGCAGCGAGCACGGCAAGCGCGTGCAGTCGATGATGGGCGCGAAGAACCACGCGGTCGTGCTGCCCGACGCGCACCGCGAGCAGACGATCAACGCGCTCGTCGGCGCGGGCTTCGGCGCGGCCGGCCAGCGCTGCATGGCGACGTCGGTCGTCGTGCTGGTCGGCGCCGCGCGCGACTGGCTGCCCGATCTCGTCGAGAAGGCGAAGCAATTGAAGGTCAACGCGGGGCACGAGGCCGGCACCGACGTCGGCCCGGTCGTGTCGAAGGCCGCGCATGCGCGCGTCACGGGGCTGATCGACGCGGGCGTGAAGGAAGGCGCGACGCTGCTGCTCGACGGCCGGGACGTGAAGGTGCCCGGCTACGAGCAGGGAAACTTCGTCGGCCCGACAATCTTCTCCGACGTGAAGACCGACATGTCGATCTATACCGAAGAGATTTTCGGGCCGGTGGTGGTCGTGCTCGAAGCCGATTCGCTCGACGACGCGATCGCGCTCGTCAACCGCAACCCGATGGGCAACGGCGTCGGCCTGTTCACGCAGAGCGGCGCGGCCGCGCGCAAGTTCCAGAGCGAGATCGACATCGGCCAGGTCGGCATCAACATCCCGATTCCGGTGCCGGTGCCGTACTTCAGCTTCACGGGCTCGCGCGGCTCGAAGCTCGGCGATCTCGGCCCGTACGGCAAGCAGGTCGTGCAGTTCTACACGCAGACGAAGACGGTCACCGCGCGCTGGTTCGACGACGATACGACCGCGGGCGGCGTGAATACGACGATCGCATTGCGCTGACGGCTATGCGTGAGACCGGACCAAGCGCCAAAGCGCCAGGTCGGGTCGACCGCGAAGCATGGGATTGGACTAGGCGCTAAAGCGCCAAGTCCGGTCGACACAAGGAGGAAAACATGGAAATTGCATTCATCGGGCTCGGCAACATGGGCGGCCCGATGGCCGCCAACCTGCTCAAGGCCGGCCATGCGCTGACGGTATTCGACCTCGACGCGAACGCCGTCGACGCGGCCGTGCGCGCCGGCGCGACGGCCGCCAGCTCGCCGCGCGACGCGGCAGCCCGCGCGGCGGTCGTGATCACGATGCTGCCGGCCGCGCCGCACGTGCAGCGCGTCTATCTCGGCGACGACGGCGTGCTCGCCGGTGCACGCGCCGGCGCGACGCTGATCGACTGCAGCACGATCGATCCCGGCACGGTGCGCACAATCGCCGACGCGGCCGCGCAGCACGATCATCCGCTCGCCGATGCGCCGGTGTCGGGCGGCACCGCGGGCGCGCAGGCCGGCACGCTCACATTCATGGTCGGCGCGGACGCCGCGCTGTTCGAACGGATTCGTCCGGTGCTGCTCGACATGGGGAAGAACGTCGTGCATTGCGGCGGAACCGGCACCGGCCAGATCGCGAAGATCTGCAACAACCTGCTGCTCGGCATCTCGATGATGGGCGTGTCCGAGGCGATGGCGCTCGGCGCGGCGCTCGGCATCGAGCCTGCGGTGCTGGCCGGCATCATCAACACGTCGACCGGCCGCTGCTGGAGCTCGGACAGCTGCAACCCGTATCCGGGCGTGCTGCCCGCGGCGCCCGCCGCGCGCGGCTATGCGGGCGGCTTCGCCGCGAACCTGATGCTGAAGGATCTCGGGCTCGCGACCGAAGCCGCGCGGCACGCGCGCCAGCCGGTGTGGATGGGCGCGCTCGCGCAGCAGCTCTATCAGTCGATGAGCCAGCAGGGATTGGGCGGACTCGACTTCTCCGCGTGCGTGAAGCTGTACGAGGCGCAGCCGCCGGCCGCGTGATGGCAGGCTGAAGGGAAACGGCAGGCGGAGTCGGGTCACGCGTCGCCTGCCGTTCCGGGATTGCCAATGACGTGCAGTACTACACAATCATCGTGCGAGCCCGGGCCGACCTCACTCGCCGCCCGCGCCATCGCACGGCAGCAACCATCCTCAACCGCGCGGGTCGGCCGCGGCCTCGAAGGTCGGATGGCACTCGAACGCGAGTTCCGAGCGGGCGTTCACGCCGCGGCCACTGCTCAACGACTCCTGTTTCAGGCTCGCGCGCAACCCGCGCTGCGAGCAGAAGTCGGTTGCTTCGTTGACCGCTTTCGTGTGCGCGTCCGCCCAGGTGGTCGACACGCCGACCGTGCGCGTCGATACGGTGAACACGTTCGGGTTCGACGTCGCGGTGACGTCGGACGCGGTCGAGCAGGCGGCAAGCAGCGATGCGAAGGCCACGACAGGCAGCCATCGCAGGGACTTGAGAGAGACTGGGTTCGGCATCGGGGGTAGTGCGCCGTCACTGTGACGGCATTCGACAACATGGCCGCCAGTATGCCCGCCAATTCGCCGAAGATCATGCCCTTTTCAGAGAACAAACTGTTTCGAATGGTTAAACGATGGGGGTTCAAAGACCGGGACGAGCCTGATCGCGTACGACAGCACGGCGGTTTGCGGGCGAAGATCCGGTAATCGACGGTCAATGCGACAGTGTGACGCAGGTAGCATTTTCGCCCGCTCCCCGCCTTTACTTCTTCGACGCATCAATGCGCGCCCCGCCGGATGCGCGCGGACACGGCTTCCAGATCGCGCCACGCCGGCTGCCCCGGCGCATAGCGTGCACGAGCGCCACTGGCACAGCGTCGTGCCGTTCCCCGTCGCGGCGGGCACACTGATCGCCGCAGCGGGCGGCAGCATCGGCCACCCTTGTAATCGTTACAACGACCGATGCAAATTTTTCACGCATACGAATTCCCACGCCGCGCTTGCCGTCCGACGAATCGTCCGGTTACCGGCGCGGATTCGCTGCAAGGCGCGATTGCAACGACAGCGGGCGGCGCCTCTGTCAGCCGCCCGCCATAGCCGCTATCCGTTAGCCGCCGCTCGCCCCGCTTGGTGCTGATGCGGCCCCAGGCGCACTCGCGCCACCGCCTTGCGCACCGCCAGCCGCAGCGCCGCTGCTCGGCGGCATTCCGCTCGGCGCAGTCGACGGTGCGGCCGACATCGCGCCCGATCCGCCTTGTTCCGAGCTCGCCGCGCCGCCGCCTCCGCTTTGCTTCTGGCATCCCGCACCCGCTGCGACGACGGCAATCACGACGCCGGCGACGAGTGCGCGCCACATGTTACGAAACGGATCACGTTGCATGACACGGTCCTCCCTGGATGGTGATGGGAACCGTTATGCCGCAATTCCCGTGCCACGCCACCTGCGTGCCGAAGGGCCGGAACCCCGGCGCGTCTCTGCCGACCGCGCAAAAACAGCGTGCTTGCAACCGCCTGACCACCGACGATCCATTCGATTCCTGAATACCCGTCACCCGAATATTTAATTTCCCATCACCCGGCCCGCCGCACATACTCGCGAACGAATCCGACACATAACGTCCACGGCAACGGGCCGAAGCTGCACACACAAGCGGCATGCCCGCGCCTCTACATGGAAGGAGACATCGGCGTGCAACTCGAAACCAACCACCGTACGGGCCTCGCGCTCGCCGAATCGCTCGTGCGCCTGAAGCTGACGACGTCGAAGGTGCGCACGTATGCGCCGCCGCGCGACAAGCGGATCGTCGGCTGGCCGGGCGCGTTCGTGCGATGAACCCCAACGCGCCGACAGGCCGCTACCGGCCGCGCGCCGGCAGCGCAATGCCGGGAATCGCTTCGCGATGCGGGGCCCGCTAGGCCCGGCCGGCCCCGGCCCCGGCCCCGGCCCCGCCCCCGACGCGCACGACGCCGTGGACGCGATCGACACGCTCGACGCGCGGCTGATGCGGATCCTGCTCGTGCTGCTGACCGAGCGGACCGTGTCGCGCGCGGCGGTACGGCTCAACATGTCTCAGCCGGCGACGAGCGCGGCGCTGAAGCGCCTGCGCGCGCTGCTCGCCGATCCGCTGCTTGTGCGCAGCCGCTACGGCATGGTGCCGACCGAGTTCGGCGCGCGGCTGATCGACCCGCTGCGCAACGCGCTGCGCGTGATCGACTTCATCCGCATCCAGCAGCCGAGGTTCGACGCGCGCACGTCGGTGCGCACCTACCGGATCGGCTGCCCCGACTACCTGAACGTGCTGTTCGTGCCGAAGCTCGTCGCGCTGTTCCGCGCACGCGCGCCGCACGCGCAGCTGGTCTTCCACCCGCTCGGCGACGGTTTCGACACCGAGCGCGCACTCGCCGATGGCGACCTCGACATCGTGATCGACAATCGCCCCGCGCGCGCGTCGCGGTTCCGGCAGGACGACCTGTTCGACGACCGCGTCGTCTGCCTGATGCACGTCGCGCATCCGGTCGCGAAGCGCGGCCGGATCACGGCCGCCGAATACGCGCAGGCGCCGCAGCTGTGTCCGACACCGTCGTGGCTCGAAGCGTCGGGTGCGATCGACCGGCAGCTCGGGCAGGTCGGCTTGCAGCGCAGGATCGTCGTTACGCTGCCGCATTTCGAACTGGCCGCGCATGCGCTCGTCCGCCCTGACCTGATCCTCACGACCACGGTCCGGCTCGCGCGGCACTACGCGAAGCTGCTCCCGCTCGCGATCGTCGCGCTGCCCGCTGACCCGCCCGATATCGTGTACCGGATGACATGGAACGAAGCGGGCGCATGCGTCGACGGCGTGCGCTGGCTGCGCGCGCTGATCGCCGAGGCGACGCGCAGCTGGCTCGACGCCGATGCAGCGCGAGCGACCGTCGCACCCGTCACACCCGTCACACCCGGCAGCGCACCGTCCGCGAAGCCGGCGGAACCCGTGCGCCCGGACGGCCGGCGACGCGGGCCGCGCTGCGGCAAGCCGCGCACGTCCGGCATCGTGCGCGCCGCGCGGCTGCCGCGTGGCACGGTAAAGCCGCATTGAACGGCGGGCCTATCGTGCGTGGGCCGGCTCACCGCCAGCCGGTATTCCGCGACACTCAATGCACCTGCCGACACCATATCAGCGGCACCTACAGCGGCACCTACAGCGGCGCCGACATTGGCACATTCGGCTGCCGAAGCCGCTCATGAGCCTCTAAATGGTTGCGCTAGCAACCGTCCAATCACAACCGCCCCCACCAGCGCCAGCACGCCGCTCAGGTTCAGCGCATCGGCGAACCCGCTCGCGAACGCGGCCGGCGCGGCATTCGCGAGCGTCACCGCCGCCGCCGGCGGCACCTGCCCGAGCGCACGCGCAAGGTCGCCGGCCAGCAGGCTCGACATGAACGGCGCATCGGCGAACCCGCGCACGCCAGGCGCCGCCGCGAGCAGCCGGTCGAGCTGCGTGTGCGTGCGCGCGGCAAGCACCGCACCGAGCACGCCGACCGCCGTCACGATCGCGGTAAAGCGCGTCGTCGTGCTGATCCCCGACGCCATCCCGGTGCGGTGCGGCGGCACGCACGCCATGATCGCCTTCTGCGTATCGCCGTTCATGATGCCGGCGCCGCACCCCGTCACCCACATCCCGAGCGCGACGAGCCGGTAGTCGCCGCTCGCGGTCAGCGCCGCGGTCAGCAGGTTGCCGGCGCCGATCAGCGCGAGCCCGCCCGCGAGCACGCCGCCGGACGACATGCGCGCCGCCAGCGCCGCACCGAGCGACGGCCCGACGATCATCGCGACCGCGAACGGCAGCATGCCGAGCCCCGCGTCGATCGCCGACATCCCGAACGCGTTCTGCAGGTACAGCGGCAGGAACGTCATCATCACCTGCGCGCACGCCGCGTAGCCGAACATCGCGAGCACCGCGCCGACGAAACGCGGCGCACGGAACAGCGCGAGGTCGATCATCGGCCGCGCCTGCCAGCGCTCCGCCGCGATGAAACCCGCGAACAGCGCGGCGCCGAGCGCGAAGCGGCCGAGCGTGCCCGGCGCCAGCCAGCCGTGCGACGGCGCGTCGATCAGCGCGGCGATCGCGCACGCGAGCGCCGCGCCGAACAGCAGGCTGCCGACGGCGTCGACGCGCTTCGCATGCGGATCGCGCGATTCGTCGATCGCGACACGCGCACCGGCCGCGAGCAGCGCGCACACCGGCAGGTTCAGCAGGAATACCCAGCGCCAGCCGATCCACTGCGTGATCGCGCCGCCGACGAGCGGCGCGATCGCGGTCGCAACGCCCATGCACATCCCCCAGATTGCCCATGCGCGCGCACGCTCGCGCCCGTCCGGGAAGCGGTTCGCGATCACCGCGAGCGCGGCCGTCAGCAGCAGCGCGGCGCCGCCGCCCTTCACCGCACGCGCGGCGATCAGCCACCCGGCCGACGGCGCGAGCCCGCAGCCGAGCGACGCGACGCAGAAGATCGCGAGGCCGGCCGCGAGCATCCGCTTGCGCCCGAACCGGTCGGCAAGCCCGCCGGCGGGCAGCAGGCACGCGGCGAACGCGGTCATGTACGCGCTCACGACCCACTCGATGTCGGCAAAGCTCGCGTGAAAGCTGCGCGCGATGCTCGGCAGCGATACGGCGACGACGTTCGTGTCGAGCACGATCAGCGAACAGGTGGCGGATGCGACGGCGAGCGTCGCGGCGGCGGGCAGCCGCGCGCGGCCGCGCGGCGCGGTGATGGCGGCGGCGGATTCGCCCGCGCTCGGCGCCGGGGAAGGCTGTGACATCGATGACTCCGGGACAGGAACGACGAGCCGTATGCTAGGCTTGCCCGGTATTGCCCGTCATTGATATTCCCACGCTGTTTTATTGACGATTTCCGCAATCATGGGTCAGCTCGAATTCCGTCACGTGCGCGCGTTCCTGAGCGTCGCGCAGCATCTGCACTTCGCGCGCGCGGCTGAAGCGCTCGACATGGCGCCGCCCGCGCTGACGCGGCAGATCCAGGAAGCGGAACGGCTGCTCGGCGTGCGTCTCTTTCACCGGTCGCGGCGCTCGGTCGCGCTGAGCGCCGCGGGCGAGGCCTACCTGGCCGAGGCGAGCGCCGCGTTCGAGCATCTGCAGCGCGGCCGTGAACTGGCGACGCTCGCCGAGCGCGGCGAACTGGGCCGGATCGAGGTCGGCTACGTGTCGTCGGCCGTCTATTCGGGCACGCTGCAGCGCACGGTCGGCGCGTTTCGCGCCGCGCATCCGCGCATCGAGCTGAACCTGCGCGAGGTGCCGATGGACGACGTCGCGAAGCAGATCGACGCAGGCCGGCTCGACATCGCCTACGTGCGGCCGCCGATGCCGCTGCCCGGCGCGATCCGCACCGTCACGCTGCAGCGCGACGTGTTCATCGCGGCGGTGCCGGCCGATTCGCCGCTCGCCGCGCTGCAGACGATCAGGGCCGCCGATCTCGCCGACGCACGCTTCGCGGTGCCCGAGCAGGAGCTCGGCACGCTGGAGGTCGCGCGCCGCGGGCGCTTCGCGCCGGTTGTCGCCGCACGGCCGGGCGGCTTGCTCGCGGTGCTCGCGTGCGTATCGGTAAACGGCTGGGTGGCCGTGATTCCGGACGCGCTCGCGCGCTGCGTCGCGCTGCCGGGCGTCGTCTACCGGCCGCTCGCGGGCAAGCCGATCACGTCAGAACTCGCGCTCGCGCACCGGCGCTTCGAAAAGGCGCCGGCGGTGCGCGCATTCCTGCGGATCGTGTCGCGGCCGGAATAAGCGCTGCTCACGGCCACGCCAAACCGGCCGCGCCGCCCGCCACGCGGACCGCCCGGCACCCCGCGTCATCGACGCGCGGCGCGCCGAGCCCTTCCACCATCGCCACCCAGTAGTCGAGCGCTGCACCCGTCAGGTCCTGAACTTGCATTGCCGTCTCCGTCGCCGCGAAAACCCCATGCTAGCGCGTGGCGCTTACCACCGGCGAAACCGGCTTTCACCCGCGAAAACCTGTGCGGACAAACCCGCGCACCCCTGTCAGGCGTGATCGATTCCTGCGTACAATGGCCGACACATCCGCCGCCCGGCCTGCGGCAGGCAAGCAGCACCAGAGTCGCGGCAGCCTGGAAATGCTCCCGGCCGCCGCCGACAACAACAGGATCAGGATCGACGGGATGCCGCGCAGACCGGCTCTTTCGGGGGGACGCATGTCCACGCACGCCAGAAAACCGCTGGTATCGCTCGTCGTGCCGTTTCACGACGAATACGACGCGATCGATGTGTTCTTTGCGGAAACCATCCCGATTCTCGAGTCGGTCGAATCGGTGCGTTTCGAGATCGTCTGCATCAACGACGGCAGCCGCGACCGCACGCTCGACAAGCTGATCGCCGTCGCGGCCGGCGACCCGCGCATCCGGGTCGTCGATCTCACGCGCCGGTTCGGCAAGGAAGCCGCGCTGACTGCCGGCATCGACGAGGCGGCGGGCGCCGCGGTGATCCTGATCGATGCCGACCTGCAGGACCCGCCCGCGCTGATTCCCGCGATGATCGAACACTGGCACGCGGGCGCCGAGGTCGTCGCCGCGAAGCGCACCAACCGGATGTGCGATCCGTTCATGCAGCGCGCGGCCGCCGCGCTCTACTATCGCGTGCACAACGCGCTGTCCGAAGTCGAGATGCCGGAGAACGTCGGCGATTTCCGGCTGATGGACCGCCAGGTCGTCGACGCGCTGCGCGCGCTGCCGGAGCGGCGGCGCTTCATGAAGGGCCTGTTCGCGTGGGTCGGCTTTCGCACCACGATCCTCGAATACACGCGCGCGCCGCGCAGCGGCGGCCGCTCGAAGTTCTCCGGCTGGCGGCGCTGGAACTTCGCGCTCGAAGGCATCACGAGCTTCAGCACCGTGCCGCTGCGGGTCTGGACTTACGTCGGCCTCGCGTTCGCGATGCTCGCCCTCGTCTACGGCGCGTTCATCGTCGTGCGCACGCTGCTGTTCGGCAACCCCGTGCACGGCTATGCGTCGCTGATTTCGGTCGTGCTGTTCATCGGCGGCATCCAGCTGATCGGGATCGGCGTGATCGGCGAATACCTCGGCCGCATCTATCACGAATCGAAGCAGCGCCCGATCTATCTCGTGCGGCGCCGCTACCGTGCCGAGCGTCACGCGAACGCGCAGCCGGCCCGCCACGGCGCGCCGCCTCAGGCGTCGAAGCTGCTGCAGTTCCCGGTCAGGCGCACGCTCGCCGCGCGCCGCCGTCAGGCGCTGCCGGCCGCGTCCGGCCACGCGCCCCGGAAAGTGTCGGTCAAGTAGCGCGGCCCGATGGATCTCCCCAGCCAATCGACGCGCGTCGTCGCCGCCCCTGTCCGCGCGTGGCTCACCCCGCAGCGCGTCGTGCTGTACAGCGCGCTCGCGCTGGTGATCTACGTGCTGTTCATGGTGATCTGGGCATGGCTCACGCTGCACGCGTCCGCCCCTGTCAAATGGCGCCTCGGCGCCGACTACTCGGTGTTCTGGTCGGCGTCCTGGCTGACGCTGCATGGCACGCCGCCGGCGCAGATCTATGATTTCGCGCGCTTCTCGCGTGCGTCGGCGACGTTGTTCCCGCACGCCACCAGCCACGAATCGTTTCTCGCCTGGCTGTACCCGCCCACCTATCTGCTGATGGTCGCGCCGCTCGCGCTGCTGCCGTTCGCGGTCAGCTATCCGCTGTTCATCGCCGCCGGCACGGTCGCGCTTGGATTCGCGGTCGCCCGCGTGTCGGGCATCGCCGCGCTGCCCGACGTGAAGCGCTTCGGCTGGCTCGCGCTGCTCGCATGCCCCGGCCTGTTCGTCACATCGATGTTCGGGCAAAACGCGATGTACACCGCGTCGTGCGCGGCATTGGCCGTGTACTGGGCCGAACGCCGGCCGGCGTGGGCGGGCCTCTGCATCGGCCTGCTGGCGGTCAAGCCGCAATTGGCGCTGCTGTTTCCGTTCGTGCTGATCGCCGCGCGCGCGTGGCGCACGTTCGCCTGGGCCGCGCTGTTCGCGACCGCGTTCGCGGCGCTCGGCGTGCTCGCGTGCGGCACCGAAACACTGCACCTGTTCGTCGCGAACACGGGCCTCGTGCGCGCGCTCACGCTCGAACACGGCGTCGTGTTCTGGCTCGCGTCGCCGACGCCATTCGCGGCGCTCCGCCTCGCCGGGCTGCCGCTCGCGCAGGCCTATGGCGCGCAGGCCGCGATTGCGCTGATCGCGATCTCGGCCGCGTGCGTCGTGTGGGCGCGCACGCACGACACGCGGCTGCGCGGCGCGGCGCTGGCCGTTGCGACGCTCGCGGCGAACCCGTACCTGTGGCACTACGAACTCGCGTGGCTCGGCATCGCGCTCGCATGCGTGACGGCAATCGGCTGGCGCGACGGCTGGCTGCGCGGTGAGCAGACGCTCGTCGCATGCATGTGGGCGTTGCCGATCTACGAATACCTGAACCCGTGGATGGCGATGCCGCAGATCGGCTCCGTGGTCACGCTCGCCGCACTGCTCGCGCTGTTGCGACGCGTGCGGGCCGGTGCCGGCGCGCGCATCGCCGGCCTGGACTCATAGCGCGAGGCGCGGCGGCGCGTACACGCCGTAATACGGCCCGACGCCCGACGCGACGCCGTTCAGCTTGACGCCGGCGACGAAGTGGCCCTGGATGGTCTTGACGCTCCCGCCGGTCGACGCATCGATGTAGAACGCCGCGAACGCGACGACCGGCACGTAGGTGCTGGTCGCCGTCTGCGTGACGACCGGCAGAACGACCACCGAGCCGACCGGCACGGACGTGTAGAGCGTTGCCTTCACGCCCGTGGCGAGCCAGATGCTGTCGCCGATCTTGAGCGGCGTCGGGTTGCCGGACACCATCAGCCCGCCCATCGTCGTCGTGTCGCTCGCGTTCGACAGGAACGACGTCCACTGCCCGCCCACGCACGTCGCGCCGTAGGTCTGGCCGTTCGTGATGATGAATTCATACGGCAGGCTCGTCAGCGGATTGATGAGCGGCTGGTTGGTCGCCGCATTCCAGTACAGGTTGTAGATGCACTGATCGATCGCGAGCGGAAACAGGCCGCCTGACGCGACGCCGCCCGGCGCGGCCAGCACGGCCACGGCGGTCGCGCTGCCGTTGGCGCCGGGAATCCCCAGCAGCCCGCCGAGCAGCAGCGGGATCATGCCGCCGTTCAGGTTCGCCGAGCGCGACACGGTCACCTGGACGGCGGGCGCGTCGTAGACGCCCGGTGTGATCGTCGTCGCCTGCATCGACGCGGGGCTGCGCGTCAGGTTCCAGTAGCCGGTGCCGACGGTGCCGGTCGACAACGGCGTGCCCGCCGCCGAATTCTGCTTGACCGCGCCGTTCGCGACCGTCGCCGCCTGCGACCAGTTCAGCGCCGCGCCGCCGGGCGACAACAGCACATCCGCGCCGGCGAGCGCGGCCGAATCAGCCGCGTTCTGCAGTTCGTTGCGGACCACGCTCACCCATGCGACGTCGATCGCCAGCGCGCCGAACGACAGCAGCGGGATCAGGAACAGCAGGAAGAACAACGCGACGACGCCACGCGCGCGGTCGCGGCGCCCGCTCCGGCGTGCGCGCCCGCACGCCCGCGTGCGTGCCCGTGTGCGTGCCCGTGCAGGCCGGCGCAGGATCACGACGATTCGCATAACCGTCCTCACTCGTAGTTCATCACCGTCGTCGCGCTGATCGTCACGGGCCCCGTCAATGCGCTGAATGCGGAGCCCAGCATGAGCCCCGTATACGTATAGGTCACGCTCACCGTCAACGCGCTGCCCGACGTCGTGCCGTTCGCCTGCGTGACGGCGACGGTCGGCGTGGTCGCCGTGCCCCCCGTGATCAGACCGTTTTGCGTGTAGTTGAGCGCGACGTTCCGGACATCCGTCGTGGTCATCATCGGCACGCGCACGACGACGCCCGCGCGCGCGGCCTCGCGGCTCGCGTTCGTGATCACGGCCTTGTCGCACAGGATCAGGCTGCTGTCGATGATGCCGAGCAGCACCATCAGCAGGAACGGCAGCATCAGCACGAACTCGAGGGACACGACGCCGCGCGTGTCGCGGGCGCCCCTCGGCATGCGTGTCATTTTGCGGTCTCCGTGCCGGGTGTGCCGCCCGCGGCGAGCCGCGCACGCACGGCCTGGTAGAAGCGCAGGTTGTCGGCGACGGCCGATGCGGGCAGATCGGCCGACAGCAGCCGTTTCGCGGAATCGGTGTTGCCGAGCACGCCGTACGCGAACGCGAGGTTCTGGCGCGCCTGCCACGGCGCATCGGGCAGGCCCGCGACGTCGAGCAGCACGTTGATGCCCTCGCGCGCGCGATTGCCCAGCACGAGCGACAGGCCGAGATCGACGCGCAGCCCCTGCACGTCCGGATGCGCGCGCAGCGCGGCGCGGTACACGGCCTGCGCGTCCGCGTGGCGCCCCTGCAGGTCGAGCACGGTGCCGAGCCCTTCGGCGGCGACCGGATGATCGGGCTGCGCCGCCAGCAGCTCGCGATACCGCTGCGCGGCCTCGTCGAGCCGGCGCTGCCGCAGCGCGACCCGCGCGATGCCGAGCCGCGGCGCGAGTTCGGCCGGCGCCTGCCGGCCCGCTTCTTCATAGAGGATGCGCGCACGCTCCAGATTGCCGGTCCGATAGTTGACGTCGCCGAGCCCGATGCGCGCGGCGAGCGAATCCGGATGCGCGGCCAGCACCTTCTCGTACAGCGAGCCCGCGAGATCGACGTTGCCGCCCGACAGCGCGCTGTCCGCGATGCGCAGCTCGGCCTGCGGATCGTTGCCGCGTTGCGACAGCGCGGGAGACGAGCGGACGCCCGGCGCGCAGCCGCCGGCAAGAATCGACAGGCTTAGCGCGAGGCCGAGCGCACGGGGGGCAGACTGTTTCAACGGAACACCTCGAGGAGATGGATCACCGCCGGGCCCGCCGCGATCAGGCAAACCGTCGGCAGGATGAACAGCATCATCGGCAGTGTGATCTTCGGCGCGAGCTTCGCGGCCCGCTCCTCGAGCGCGATGATCTGCTCGGTGCGCTCGGTGCGCGACAGCGTCCGCAGCGCCTGCGTGATCGGCGTGCCGTAGCGCTGCGATTGGGCGAGCGTCGTCGCGAGCGAGCGGGCCGACACGAAATCGACGCGCGCCGCGAAATGCGCGAGCGTCGTGGCCACGTCGCCGCTGAGCGTCAGCTCGTCCGCGCAGACGCCCAGCTCGTCGGCGAGCGGCGGACAGATGTTCTCGAGCTCGTGCGACACGCGCCGGACGCCCGTCGCGAGGCTGTTGCCGGCCATCGTGCAGATCACGAGCAGGTCGAGCGCATCCGGAAAGCACGCGGCAATCGTGCGCCGCCTGCGCCGGATCATCGCGCCGAGCACGTACTCGGGTGCAATCACGCCGATCACGAACGCGGCGACCAGCGTCACCGCGCGGATCGACGCATATTCGCCGAAGCGTGGAATGAACGGGCTGAAGACGATCGCGGCGCCCGCGAACAGCACGCCGCACGACAGCTTGATGCCGATCATCGACGACACCGCGCGCCGTTCGCGAAAGCCCGCGCGCGTCAACTGGCGCGCGAGCTTCACGCGCTGCATCGGATCGAGCACGGGCAGCCGCTCGCCGAGCTGCGCGAGACGCAGCGACAGGTTCTGCCTGACGTCGCCCGGCTGCAGCATCCCCGCAGCCGGCGACGCCGTGCGCAGGCCGGCCGCCTGCCGCACGCGCGCGGCGATCCGCCTGCGCGTGCCGCCGCCGGGCGCGGCCAGCACCAGTGCGACGCAGCCCAGCAACATCAGCAGTTCGAGGCCGCGCGCGGCCAGGGTCGACATCGTCATCGTGCGGTTTCCAGTCTCGAGATCCTGCGGATCACCAGCAGCCCGATCGCGAGCAGCACAGCCGCCAGCATCAGCATCATGTGCCCCGCGTGCGTCGTGAACAGCACCATCACGTACGGGCGGTTCACCATGAACAGCACGCCGACGATCAGGAACGGGATCACCGAGATGATGTTCGTCGTGATCCGGCCTTCGGCCGTCAGCGCGCGGGTCTTCAGCCGGATGTCGCGGCGGGACCGGATGATGCTCGACAACTCGTCGAGCGACTCGCCGAGGCTGCCGCCCGTCTCGCGCTGCAGCAGCAGGTAGACCGTGAAGAACGAGAAATCCGCGATCATCAGCCGGTCGGCGGCCTGCGTCAGCACATCCTTCAGATCCGCGCCGACGCGCAGGCTGTCGCCCATCGTCCGGAACGTCGAGCGCACGGGTTCGGCCGCGCCGTCGCCCACCGTACTGATCGATTGCGTGACCGGAATGCCCGCGCGCACGGCCCGCACGATCAGGTCGATTGCATCGGGGAACGCTTCGAGAAAGCGCGTGCGAAAGCGCCGGATCAGCGCGAGATAGCTCGAGCGCATCGCGATCAGCGGCAAGCCCGCGTAGATGAGCGGGCACAGGAATCCCGGCGGCTCGAACAGCCTGACGACGACCACGGCCGCGAGCGCAGCGGCGATCGTGCAGCCGGCGACGACGCGCACGCCGCCGTCGCCGCTGACCGTGCGCACGCGCGTCACATAGCGCTGCAGCCACGCACGCACGCGGCCATGCTGGCGTTCGAGCCGGAACAGCACGAGGCCGGACACGTCGGCGGCGCCCGCGTCGCCGACGCCACTCGTTGGCGACAGGCGGCGCATGCGCGCGCGGATGCGCTGCGCGGGCCCGTTGCGCGCGCGATCGACCAGCGACGAGATGCCGATCCCGAGCCCGAGGATCACGACGAACGCGCACGCGGCGAACAGATCGGCGGCCATCATGACCGGAACACCTCGGCGAGCGCGTCCTCGACGCCGTAATACGCGGCCCGCGCGGCGAATGCCGGGCGCAGCGCCGACGCCTCGAACACGCCCTTCACCGCGTCGCGCGTCGTGTCGCCGTCCTGCCGGAACGTGAACAGATCCTGCGTGATCACGACCTCGCCTTCCATGCCGACGATTTCGGTGATCCGCGTCACGCGGCGCACGCCGTCGCGCATCCGCTCGATTTGCACGAACAGATGGACCGCGCTCGCGATCTGGCGGCGGATCGACATCAGCTGCAGGTTCGCGTTCGCCATCATGACCATGCTCTCGAGCCGGCTGATCGCATCGCGCGGCGAGTTCGCGTGAATCGTCGTCATCGAGCCGTCGTGGCCGGTGTTCATCGCCTGCAGCACGTCGAAGGCCTCCGGGCCGCGAATCTCGCCGAGGATGATGCGGTCGGGCCGCATCCGCAGCGCGTTGCGCACCAGATCGCGCTGCGAGATGCCGCCGAGCCCCTCGGTGTTCTCCGGCCGCGTTTCGAGGCTGACCACGTGCGGCTGCAGCAGTTGCAGCTCCGCGGCATCCTCGATCGTTACGATCCGTTCGTGCTCCTCGATATGCTGCGACAGCGCGTTGAGCAGCGTCGTCTTGCCCGATCCCGTGCCGCCCGAGATCACGACGTTCAGCCGGCACGTGCACGCGACTTTCAGCGCCTGCAGCATCGCCGGCGAGATGTTGCCCTGCTGCGCCATCCGCGCGAGCGTGATGTCGCGCTTCGCGAACTTGCGGATCGAGATCGACGGGCCGCGCATCGCGATCGGCGGCAGCACCACGTTCACACGGCTGCCGTCGGCGAGACGCGCGTCGACCATCGGGCTGCTCTCGTCGACGCGCCGCCCGACCGCGGCCGCAATCCGCTGCGCGACGCTCGTCACGTGCGCGTCGTCGCGGAACTTCAGCGCGGTGAGTTCGAGTCGGCCGGCGCGCTCGACGTAGACCTGGTCGGGCCCGTTGACCAGAATGTCGGTGACCGTCTCGTCGGCGAGCAGCGGCTCGATCGGCCCGACACCGAACATGTCGTTCAGGATCGCGTCGACGATCAGCAACTGCTCGCCCGCCGTGATCTTCAGGCGCTCACGCTCGACCGTGTGCGCGGCCAGCTCCTCGATGCCGGCCCGCACCTCGTCGCGCGTCTTCATCAGCGCGGCCGACATGTTCATCGACGCGAACACGGCCGAACGGATCGCGTCGAACTTGCCGGAGCGGATCAGCGCCTCGTGGCTGTCGGCGCTGCCGGCCACGCGGGCCGGCGCGGGCGGCGGTGCCGGCCCGCGCGGTGCCGCCGGATGCACGGCCGATGCCGGATCCGCGGGCAATGCCGGGTTCGTGGGCGGCCGATTGCGGGTGCCGAACTTCACGATCCCCTCCTCCACCTGGCAAGCCGCGCATACCACGGCTCGGCGACGGCGGCCGCATCGCCGGTGATGCCGCTCGCGAGCTGCCGGATCTCGTGCAGGAATCCGTAGCGCTTCGCGTCGGCGATCGGCTCGCCGAGGTTCTCCGCGACCGCGAGCGCCTGCGGCTCGTGCGGCAGTTCGCGCAGTCTCTCGTGGCCGAACGCTTCCGCGAAATCGGCCGGCTCGACACGCCCCGCAACCGGCGCGCACGGATTGTTCAGCACCAGCGACAGGATCCGGTCGCCGGGCAGTTCGCGCGTGTAGCGCGCGAGCCGCGCCGATTCATACGCGGCGTGCACCGAACGATCGGCGACGACATAGACGAGATCGGACGCTTCGAGCGCGCCCTCGAACAGCGGGCCGGACCGGCAGCTGATGTCGAACAGCAGATAGTGGAAGCGGTCCTTCAGCATGTCGACGAGATGCGCGATCGACGCGTCGCGCAGATACACGTCGGTGCCGAACGCGAGTTCAGCCGACAGCACGTGCAGGCGGTCGCCGCGGGTCACGAACATGCGCTCGAACAGCACGTCGTCGGGGCGCTGGTCCATGTTCAGCAATTCGATCAGGCCGTTGTTGCTGCCGACGCCAAGCATCGAATTCGCGCCGCCGCCGTGCAGGTTCAGGTCGACGTACGCGACGCGCCGGCGCTTCTCGCCCGCGAGGCAGCGTGCGAGGTTCACCGCGATCGTCGTCGCGCCGACGCCGCCGCGCGCGCCGACGAAACTCACCGTCTTGCCGGTCCGCACCTGCGCGACCGATTCTGTCGCGGTCAGCGCGCGCCGCATCAGCTCGACCGTCAGCGGCTTCACGATGTAGTCCTGCACGCCGATGCCGAGCAGGTTGCGGAACAGCCCGACGTCGTTCTGCGTGCCGATCGCGACGACGCGCACCGACGGATCGCACACTTCGGCGAGCCGCATCAGGTCCGACACGGGAAGCATCGAATCGGTCACGTCGACGACGAGCTGGCGTGGCGAGCGCTCGTTCTGCCGCAGCAGCCGGATCGCATCGTCGCAGGTGCCGATCTGCAGGTGCGCGCGCGCGACCGACAATTCTTGCGCGGCACGCTCGATCACGTCCTTGCTGCCGGGATCGGACACGACAGCGACGAGCTCCGCCCATCCGGCGGCAGCGGCGGCGCGCTTGGCGTTCTGGCGGTCGAGGACATTCATGGGCGGCATGCTTATCAATGGTGAAAGGCGATGGTGAAAATCGGCGATGAAGGTCGGCTCGGTCAGTGCGCGGGCGCCCCCGTCGTCGTCAGCGTCCTGGCCGGCTCCGACAGCTTCACGCGGTCCTCGATGTAGCGCCGCACGGCGCCGGCCGCGACTTCGGCGTCGGCGCCCGCATACGGCACCGGTGCGACGAGATCCTCGGGGCGCGCGAGCATCGCGGCAAGGTTCGTGTAGGTCGCGCAGCCGAACGGCACGCCGGCGCGCGCGAAGCCTGCATCGACGAGGTGCGACGGCTGCATCAGCTTCGCGCAGTCGGGCGGCACCGCGCGCACGCCGTCGAAGCCGACCACCGACGCATCGGGCAGGCTCAGCGGCGGTGGCGCGGACAGGCAGCCTGCAAGCATCAGCGGCACCAGCGGCATCAGCGCGGAGACGGTCGTTCGAACACGCATCAGCGGTCCTCCGGAATCAGTAGACGAAGCCCGCGGCGCCGACGAGGCGCGGCGTGTCGCCCGACATCAGGTCGAGCCCGAGGTTGCGCTGCACCGCGAACTCGAGATCGCTGCTCGGCCGCGCGACGTTGTCGATCGCCTGTTCGAGCTGGCCAGGCCCGGTCGGCTGGACGATATACGGCGTGACGATCACGACGACCTCGGTCTTGTTGTCCTGGAAGTTCTTCGACGAGAACAGCCGCCCGATCACGGGCAGCCGGCCAAGCCCCGGAAGCTGCGACACGACGTCGCTCGACTGGCTCTGCAACAGCCCGCCGATCGCGAAGCTCTGGCCGCTCGACAACTCGACTGTCGTCTCGACGCGCCGCACGGTGAGCGCCGGCACCCGGATGCCGCCTGTCGTCACGCTGTTGCTCGCATCGACTTCGCTGACTTCCGGCCGCACCTTGAGACTGATCCGGTTGTCGGCGAGCACGGTCGGCGTGAAGTCGAGCGACACGCCGAACGGTTTGTATTCGATCGTGATCGCACCTGTGGTATTGCCGCTCTGCGCGACCGGAATCGGAATCTCGCCTCCCGCGAGAAAGCTGGCCGTCTCGCCGGACATCGCGACCAGGTTCGGTTCCGCGAGCATCGTGATCAGCCCTTCCTGGTCGAGCGCGTCGAGCACGACGTCGATCGACCAGCGCCCCGCGCGAAAACCGCCGAGCACCGAGAACGCGCCGGTCGACGACAGGTTGAACAGGTTGGTGGTCGTATCGAACAGCGTGCGTCCGTTGAACAGCCCGCCGAAGAAATTGCCGGCCGAGCCGAGCGAACTCCAGTTGATGCCGAGCTGCTGCGTGACGTTGCGGCTCACCTCGGTCACCCTGACGCGCAGGTTCACCTGGATCGGGCGCGACAGCGTGAGCCGGTTGACGAGCTTTTCCTTGTCGTGCAGGTAAGGCGTGAGCGATTGCATCACCGCATCCGCGTCGGCCGCGCTCGGCACGCGCCCCGACACCATCAGCGAGCCCGGCGCGCCCGACACCGTCAGCTTCAGTTGCGGAAACCGGCTGTCGAGCACGCCCTGCAGCGACTGCGTGTCCACCTGCACGATCACGGTCTTGCGCAGGATCGGCCGGTGGTTCGCGCCGAGCGCGATCAGCGTCGTCGTGCCGGCCTTCTTGCCGAATACGAACACGGTGCGCGGCGACGGCACCTGGATGTCCGCGACGGCCGGATCGGCGACGAACATCGCGATCGCGGGCTCCGGCAACGTCAGCATTTCGCCCTTGCCGGTCGCGATCGACAGCGGCGCGCCCCCATCCTGCGTGCGCGTGCCTTGCGCGCACGCGATGCCCGGCATCACGACGCACGCGAAGCATCCCAGTGCGAACCAGCAAACCATGCGGACCATGCGTTTATTTTCCCGTCGAAGGCCGGCCCCCCGTGGCCGAGCCCGAACCGTCACTGCGGCGATGCCGCTTTCGGCAGTTGTGCCGCGGCGTCCGCGGTCACGCTTCCGCCCGGCAGCCCCGGCAAGCCCGGCGGCAGCGGCGGCACACCCGCCGTGCCGATGCCGATGCCGAAGCCGCCCCCGCCTCGTGTACCGTCGTCGATCGTCGAGCCGCGATAGATCACCACCGTATTGCCCTGCGCCGGCACGCGCGCGCCGCCGTCGCGCGCGGCGGCCGCGCCGCGCGTCGCATCGTGGAATGCGCGCGACACGTCGCCCGCCCACACGGGCGGTGTATCGGAGTCCGTATCGTCGCCCGCCGGCTGCATGCGATCGCGCGTCGCGAAGCTGCGCAGCGCGAGCGACAGCGCGCCGAGACGTGTCGCGACCAGCACGACCTGCGCGGTGCGCGGCGCGACCTCGAGCGTGACCGTGCGCGCGCGGACCGTCGCGTCGGTCGCGCTGGCCCCCGCCTTCGCGCGCTGAAAATCCGAGCCGACCGCGAGCACGCGCGCACGCCTGACCACCGTTTCCGCCTCGAACGCGCCAGGCATGGCGGCCGAGCCGCCCACCTGCTGGGTCAGCAGCACGTCGACGAAATCGCCTGGCTGGATCAGGCCGGCATTGCCGGACACCTCGTCGACCGGCACCGAGATCGCGCGCATGCCGGGCTGGAGCGCGGCCGCGAGAAAATCCGGCGCGCCGGCCGGGATCACGTTCTCCGCGCGGATCGGCGTGCCCGCGGCGACGCGGTTGCGCAGCAACGCGCCCTTCACGTCCGCGCCCGGCTGCGACTCGACGAACGCACCGGGCGGAATCTGGGCGTGCGCGATCCGCTTCCACGCGAGATCGTTGTCGCGCAGCAGCAGCCCTTCCGGCAGATCGGCGGCCGCGACCCGGACGCGATCCTCCGCCGCTGCCGCGGGTGCCTTCGCCGTCGATGCGCTGACATACAGTTCGCGCAGAATGAACGCGCCGATACCAGCGGCGATGATGAGCGCGGCCATTCTCAGCGGTTTGGGCATGGCGATGTGCGTCCTCCGCTACATGATCGGTGCCGCGAGCAGAAACGGCGCCCACACGGCAAATACGCCGCCCAGCGCGAGCGCGACGCCATATGGCACGCTCGGCACGCTCGGCACGCTGGGCACACCAGGCACGCCGTGCGTCGCGACAGCGCGTGCGGGCGCGATGCGCCGCTGCCGGGCGTGCACCGCGACCATCGCGATGCCCGTCGCGAGCCCTGCGACGCCGACGATCGTCAGCACCGGAAAAGCGAGCGCCGGGCCGGCCCACAGGAACACGGCCGCCGCGAGCTTGACGTCTCCGCCGCCCAGCCAGCCGACGTGACGGAACAAGCCGAACATCAGCAGCATCGCAGCGCCCGTCGCGACGTGCGCGGTGACCGACGCCGGCCCGTCGCGCGCGAGCGTCGCCGCGACGAAATACAGCAGCGCGAACGCCAGTACCGGACGATTGGACAGACGCCGGGCACGCAGATCCTGCACCGCGAGCGACACCAGCACGATCGTGGCGGCCAATTGCACGAGATAGCGCATCGGGAGATGCCGTCCCCCGACGCGCCCGATGCGGAACCGTTCAACCGCTGCGATTCCGCGGATCGCCGGCAGCGCGCGGGGCGACGGGATCAGATCATCGCGCTGGCCTTGGCGAGCAGCGACGAGAAGATCGCCGGCAACCCGCCGGTATTGCTGCTGAGTACCGAGCCGACCACGCCTAGCGCGACGACGACGATACCCGCGAGGACCGAATATTCAAGCGCGCTGACACCCCGTTCGTCGCGCAGTAAGGACTTGGCGTATTGCAGCATCACAACCTCCGTCTGACGCGGTCGGATCGACCATTGGACGCAAAGACGTGGCATTGCTCCGGCGGCGGTCATTGTCGTTCGCCACTGCGCGACACATGCGGGCGGCCATCAACGCGGCTGCTCGCATCCCCCGGGATCACTTCGCTTGCTACTGCGCACCGAACGGATCAACCGCGATTCCACGATCCGCCGGCGCCCTCTCAGTCGACGCCGGCAGGCACGATTGCCGGCGTCTTTTCTTCGATTAGGTATAGGAAATTTCAGGCGCGAATTCAAATTATTTAGCGACGGAATGAATTGGCATGGTGGATGCGATTGAGCTCGAATTCGCGTCAATCGAATACCGGCGTGCAATTGCGCCTGTCTGTCGGCAGCGAAAGAATGTAAATTCTCGGCACGCTCGCGCATCGGGCGATCCCGCTCTCGGGAACCGCGCGTGATTCAATTGCGTTTCGCCGAACGAAACGGAAAATTATTCCTTTCCCGTTTCGCCTTCCCGGAAAAAATGACATTGCGCTCGAGTGGGCATTCGATCCTAATGAATTGATCAGTTGGCGCACACATTTGCAACGCAATTCATCGCGGATTTCCGAGTCGCCGTTCGAGCGTTTCGCGCGCCACGCGTCATCGCTCGACTTCAGTCGAGCCACACTCCGTCGAACCGGTGCCCGCCGAGCGGCGAGAACGTGAGCCCGCGCACGCGCTTCGACACCGGCAGCGACACGATCGACGTCGCGATCGGCGTAAACGGCACCTGGTCCTTGAACACGACTTGCGCCTGCTCGTACAGCTCGGTGCGCTTCGCGACGTCGCTGTTCCCGCGCGCCTGATCGACGAGCCGCTCGAAATTCGCGTTGCACCACTTCGACAGGTTGCCGCCATGCACGGCGTCGCAGCCGAGCAGCGCGCCGAGCCAGTTGTCCGGGTCGCCGTTGTCGCCCGACCAGCCATACAGGATCGCGTCGTGCTGCCCGTCGAGCTTCGAGCGCCGGTTGTACTCGCCCCATTCGTAGCTGACGATCTTCGCGCGAACGCCGATCTTCGCCCAGTCCTGCTGGATCAGCTGCGCCATCAGCTGCGCGTTCGGGTTGTACGGGCGCTGCACGGGCATCGCCCACAACGTCAGGTCGAATCCGTTCGGAAAGCCTGCGCGCGCGAGCAGCGCCTTCGCGGCCGCGAGATCGCGCGGCGCATCCTTCAGCCGCGGGTTATACGACCATTGCGCGGGCGGCATCGGGTTCGTCGCGATCTTCGCGTCGCCGTTGAAGATCGTCTTGACGATCGCGGCCTTGTCGATCGCGATGTCGAGCGCACGCCGCACGTCGACGCGGTCGAGCGGCGCATGCTGCGTGTTGTACGCAACGAAGCCGACGTTGAAACCCATCCCCGAGAACAGCGTCAGCTTCGGGTCGCGCCGCACCGTATCGAGATCCGCCGGCCGCGGAAACACTGACATCTGGCATTCGCCGGACGACAGCTTCTGCAGGCGCGTCGCCGGATCCGGCGTGATCGCGAACACCAGATGCGCGAGCTTCACATCGTCGGGCTTCCAGTAGTCGGGGTTCCCGTCGTAGCGGATCACCGCGTCCTTCTGGTACGCGCGCAGCTGGAACGGCCCCGTGCCGACTGGCAGCAGGTTGATGTCGGCCTCGCGATGGTGCGCGGCGAGCTGTGCCGCGTATTCCGCCGACAGGATCGACGCGAACGCCATCGCCAGATTGCGCACGAACACGACGTCGGGCGTCTTCAGCACGAAGCGCACGGTGTCGTCGTCGACCTTCTCGATCCGCTCGAGATTGCGGTCGAAGCCGAGGTCGCTGAAGTACGGGAAACTCGTCGGATACGCCTTGCGGAACGGATCGTCCCGAACGAGCATCCGCCGGAACGTGAATACGACGTCGTCGGCCCGGAACGGCCGCGTGGGCTTGAACCACGCGGTCGTCTGGAATTTCACGCCGCGCCGCAGGTGGAACGTGTAGACGAGCTGGTCGGGCGACACGTCCCAGCTCGTCGCGAGCCCCGGCTCGAGATCGAGCGTGCCGGGCTTGAACTCCACCAGTTCGTTGTAGATCGTGTTCGTGCTCGCGTCGAAGTCGGTGCTCGTCGTGTGCTGCCCCGGATCGAAACCGGCCGGACTGCCTTCGGTGCAGAACACGAGCGTCTTGCCGGCGGGCACGGCGAACGCGTGCGACGCCGCGCCCGCGAACAGCAGCGACGCGGCCGCGCAACGGATCAGCACAGCGGTGAAGGTGTTCTTCGGTACACGATGCTTGGCGGATGAAACGGCGGAAATCTTCATGTTGGCAACGGCGAAAGATGAGGAACGCGAATGACGTCGCATCATCTTCGCGCGCGCGGCGCTGATCGCTTACCAATTAATTCGCGATTGCTTATCGGGATGTGGCGGCGCTCGGTGCTCGGTGCTGGGTGCTCGACAGGCAGGCTCGCGCTGCCGGTGGCAAAACCGCCGGAATCGGCGCAAGGTATCAGTTGCAGGCCGCCGACACCGGCGCCCCGGCCTGCGCCGCCGTCCGACGCGGCGGCCCGCGAACCGCCGACTCCAGGAGCGAACCCATGCCCAGCAGCCCTGACCCGAATACACGGCCCATGAAGATTCCGGGTCCCGATCACCCGATCACGGTCGAGCGCCAGACGTCGCGCGTCGTGGTCACCGTCGCCGGCAAGATCGTCGCCGACACGCGCCACGCGCTGTCGCTGCGCGAAGCCGGCTATCCGGCCGTCCTCTATATCCCGCGTGAAGACGTCGACATGACGCTGCTCGAACGCACGGACCACGCGACGTACTGCCCGTACAAGGGTGACTGCGCGTATTACTCGATTCCGTCCGGCGGCCCGCGCGCGGTCAACGCGGCCTGGACCTACGACCATCCGTATCCGTCCGTCGATTCGATTCGCGCACACCTCGCGTTCTATCCGGACCGGGTCGATTCGATCGAGGAACGGCCCGCCAACGTGCATTGACCGCTTATCGCTGATCCGGCGCGCGCTCCGCGGCTTCGCGCGCGTCGCCTGCCGGGCTGCAGCGTGCATGCGGCAGCCCGTTCGTCCCGCGACCGATTTGCATATACGCAATCGTTGGTTGGAATGCCGCGCGCGCCGCACTATCGTCGTGGATCTGGCGCGCGCCGGCGTGCTGTACCGATCGTCCGCACCCGGCCCGCGCACCACTCCCGCCGTCGAGCACGGCAGGCTCGCCCGCTTTCCACGCTTTCCACCCGCAGGACGCTTCGATGCACACATGGAATCCCGACCTTGAAACCCCACTGGCGGACCCGCGCCGCCGCAAGCTGCTGCACGGCGCGGCCGCCGGAGTCGCTGCGCTCGCGCTCGGCCCGCTCGCGGGCCGCGCTGCCCGCGCCGCCCAAGCGGAAGGCAGCGGCACGCGGCTGCGGATCGGCTTCCAGAAATACGGCAACTTCGTTGTACTCAAGGCGCGCGGCACGCTCGAGAAACGGCTTGCGAGCCAGGGCGTGTCGGTGCAATGGCTCGAGTTTCCCGCCGGCCCGCAACTGCTCGAAGGGCTGAACGCCGGCGCGATCGACGTCGGCACGGTCGGCGAGACGCCGCCGATCTTCGCGCAGGCCGCGGGCGTCGACTTCGTCTACATCGGCAACGAGCCGCCCGCGCCGCACGGCGAAGCGATCGTCGTGCTGCCCGATTCGCCGATCCGCTCGGTCGCGCAACTGCGCGGCAAGAAAGTCGCGCTCAACAAGGGATCGAACGTTCACTACCTGCTCGTGAAGGCGCTCCAGCACGCGGGCCTCGCGTACACCGACATCCAGCCGATCTACCTGACGCCCGCGGACGCGCGCGCCGCGTTCGTGCAGCGCAACGTCGACGCGTGGGTGATCTGGGATCCGTATCTGGCGGCCGCGCAGCGGCAGCTCGACGCGCGCGTGATCGCGGACGGCGATGGCCTCGTGCGCAACACGCAGTACTACCTCGCCGCGCGCAAATATGCGACCGCGCAGCCGCAGGTGCTGCGCGCGCTGCTCGACGAAGTGGACGCGGTCGACCGCTGGGGGCGCGATCACGTTCCGGAAGTGGCGGCGCTGTTGTCGCCGGCCGTCGGCCTCGACACCACGACACTCGAGATCGCGCTCAAGCGCACCGGCTATGGCGTGCAGCCGGTCACGGATGCGACGCTCGCGTATCAGCAGAACATCGCCGATACGTTCAGCACGCTGAAGCTGATACCGGGGAAGGTGACGGTGGCCGACGCGCGGTAGTCGGCGCATGTATCACGCGCGTGTCGCGAGCCGGCCGCGTCACCACGCCTGCCGGTAGATCTCCAGCGCGTCCGCTTCCGTCACGTCGCGCGGGTTGTTCACGAGCAGGCGCGTCTGCAGCATTGCGTCGGCTGCCATCCTCGGCAGGTCGCCCTCGCCGATCCCGACCTCGCGCAGCGTGCGCGGAATGCCGGTCGCGACGACCAGCCGGTCGATCTCGTCGATCAGCGCGCGGGTTTTCGCTTCGTCGCTGCCGGTCGCGTCAGGCACGACGATCGTCGCGAGCTCCGCATACAGCGGCGCCGCGGCCGGCGCGTTGAAACGCAGCACGTGCGGCAGCACGAGCGCGTTCGACAGGCCGTGCGGTACGTGGAAGATTCCGCCGACCGGATACGCGAGCGCATGCACGGCCGCGACCGGTGCGTTCGCGAACGCCTGCCCCGCGAACATCGCGCCCACCAGCATCGCCTCGCGCGCGTGCCGGTCCCCGCCGTTCTCGCAGGCCTTCAGCAGATTGCGCGACAGCAGCGTCAGCGCCTTTTCCGCGAGCATGTCCGACACGGGATTCTTCAGGCGCGCGGACGTGTATGCCTCGATCGCATGCACCATCGCGTCGATGCCGGTCGCCGCCGTCGCCGCGCGCGGCAGCCCGAGCGTCAGCTCGGCGTCGAGGATCGCGACGTCCGCAAGCAGATGGGGCGACACGACGCCCATCTTGCGCGCGTCGCCGACCGTCACGATCGACACGGCCGTCACTTCGGAACCGGTGCCGGCCGTCGTCGGCATCTGCACGAGCGGCAGGCGCGCGCTCGTGACCTTGTCGACGCCGTACATCTCCGTGAGCGGCTGCTGCCCCGGCACGAGCGCAGCGATCAGCTTCGCGACGTCCATCGACGACCCGCCGCCGAGGCCGAGCACGATCTCGGCGGCAGCGTCGACCGCCCGCGCGGTCGCTTCAAGCACCACGTGTTCGGGTGGATCCGCCACCACGTCGTCGACCACGGTCACCTGCCAGCCATGCGCGGCGAGACTCTCGAGCGCCGGCGCGAGCATGCCGCTGCGATGCAGGAGCGCATCGGTAACGACACACAGCCGCGCGAGCGCCGGAAAGCGTTCGCGCAGCAGCGCGCCGAGCCTGCGTGCCGCGCCAGACTCCACGATCAGCGTCGGCACGGTGCGGAATTGAAACGGGTTCATCGGGCGTCTCCAGGGTGGGTCGCCGCGCCGGCGTCCGGCAGCGTCATGTGGCTGCTCGCGTCCCGGCAATCGCGGCAATCGAGCAGCGGCATGATCGTTGCTCGTTCGACCCGCCGAACATGCGGCGTTTCGCGGCGGGCGTCAAGTGCTTGCGCGTCGGCGGCGTGCCCGCACGGCACGTGCGCGGACGCCGGTTCGGCGGCATTGCCAGGCGTCGGCGGGCGTCGGCGGGGCGTTCCGTTAAAATGCCGCACTTTCCATCTTGTCCGGCCGCTCGCCATGCAATCCGCCTCCCCCGCCCAACCCGCCGCCCATGGCGCCGACGACGCCGAACTCGCGCACGACCTCGTCTACGGCCCCGACGACCGGCCCGCGCCGATGGTCGCGTTCGTCGCCGCGCTGCAGCACCTGCTGGCGATCATCGTGCCGATCGTCACGCCCGGCCTGCTGATCTGCCAGGCGCTCGGCGTGTCCAGCCGCGATACCACGCTGATCGTGTCGATGTCGCTGGTGATCTCCGGCATCGCCACCTTCGTCCAGTGCAAGCGCTTCGGCCCGCTCGGCGCCGGCCTGCTGATCGTCCAGGGCACGAGCTTCAACTTCGTCGGCCCGCTGATCGCCGGCGGCAGCCTGATGGTCAAGCAGGGGACGCCAGTCGAGACCGTAATGGCCGCGATCTTCGGCGTCGTGATCGCCGGCTCGTTCGTCGAGATGGGCGTGTCGCGCATCCTGCCGTTCGTGAAACGCCTGATCACGCCGCTCGTCACCGGCGTCGTCGTGCTGCTGATCGGCCTCACGCTGATCAAGGTCGGCCTCATCAGCATGGGCGGCGGCTACGGTGCGATGGCCAAGGGCAGCTTCGCGAGCGCCGGGAACCTGACGCTGTCGGGCCTCGTGCTCGGCACGATCATCCTGCTGAACCGCGTGCCGATCGTGTGGGTGCGCAGCACCGCGCTCGTCATCGCGCTCGTGATCGGCTATCTCGCGGCCGCGTTCCTCGGCCGTCTCGACTTCACCGGCATGCACCAGGCTGCGCTGTTCCAGATCCCGACGCCGCTGCACTTCGGCATCGGCTTCTCGTGGTCGCTGTTCGTGCCGATGCTGATCATCTACCTCGTCACGTCGCTCGAAGCGATCGGCGATGTCACGGCCACCAGCAAGATCTCGAAGGAGCCCGTCGAGGGGCCGGTATGGATGCAGCGGATCAAGGGCGGCGTGCTCGTGAACGGCGCGAACTCGCTGCTGGCCGGCGTGTTCAATACGTTCCCGAGCTCGGTGTTCGCGCAGAACAACGGCGTGATCCAGCTGACCGGCATCGCCAGCCGTCACGTCGGGCTCTGGATCGCGGGCATGCTCGTGCTGCTCGGCCTGTTCCCGGTGGTCGCCGGCGTGCTGCAGGCCGTGCCCGAGCCCGTGCTGGGCGGCGCCGCAATGGTGATGTTCGGCGCGGTGGCCGCGTCCGGCATCAACATCCTCGCCGGCACCCGGCTGGACCGCCGCGCGCTGCTGATCATCGCCGTGTCGCTGGCCCTCGGCCTCGGCGTGTCGCAGGTGCCGGACATCCTGAACAGCCTGCCGCACGCGCTCAAGAACGTGCTGGAATCGGGTGTCGCCACGGGCGGCATCTGCGCGCTGCTGATGAACTGGTTCCTGCCGGAACACAAATGACGCGCTGACGGCGCCCCCCGACGCTCAATGACCAAGACCGCTCTTCGCGATCTGCTGCTCGACGAACTGGGCAAACAATGCATGCACGTGCGTCGTCGGATGAAGATCGTCGGCAAACATGTACGTCTGGTCGGCATTGGCCGTCACGTAGGTCGGCGGCGAGCACAGCAATGACGTCGCATGCGGCGTCTTTGCGGGATCGCAGGCGACGGCGGTGTTCGACACGACGAAACCGTTGGCCTGGAAGTTCGCGACGATCTGGTTCACCCAGGTATAGGAATCGATCTGGAGAACCTTGCCCTGAACGCCATTCGCCTGCAATGCAGCGTTCAGGTCGTTGTTGAACAGCTGCGACAACTGGGTCAGGTTCGCTCCGCCATCGGGCGACGCAATGCCTTTGGGTGACAGTCCGACGTTCGGCACGTTGACCAACACGACATGCGTGGCACCGTTCTGCACGATCTGTGCGACCACTTGAGCGAGTGCGGCTGCCGCGGTCTGCACGGTGGGTGCCGCAGCCGGCAGCGCGCCCGCGCGCAGCACGTCGTTCGAACCGGCCCAGACCAGCACCAGCTGATTCGCGTTGAAGCTTCCGTGAGCCGACAGATAGCTCGACACCTGCTGGTTGACGGGCATTTCGATGTTGCCGATCACGTCAGTGAGAAAGTCGTACAGGTTCGCCGGCGTTGCGACCGTGGCACCACCCTCTGCATAGCCGAGTCCGCCCTGCGCACTCAACTTGTGCGTGGCGTCGATCGTAAACGCCGCAGTCAGCGTATCGCCGTAATACTGCGCGACGTTCTGAGTCCACACTTGCCCGGGATTGGTCGTGAAACGCCCGCCGCCCACCACGCTCGCGATCGGCGCATAGGTCCCGACATCCGACAAACTGTCGCCGAACGACACGACTTGCAGGTGAATGCCGCCTGGCGGCATCGCGGAACCGGCGCCACCACCCGATCCCCCGCCATCCCCGCCGCACGCGGCAAGCAGCAAAAGCGCGACGGCAAGGATTGCGCCGCGCCACGTGTGATGGATTCCTCGCATGGCTCCTCCTCCGCCGCGCGGCCAGGTCATCGCGCTCGCGTGGCAGGGTCGTCGCCAGTTGGCACATCGATCTCGCGATGCGCGCGACGTGCTGGATCGAGGACGCGCGATCGCCCTGATTCCATTCGTTCAGCAGGCTTCAAGGTGGCGTCAGGGCCGCGAAGACGTGTCGATGGAGACGGTGTAGCTGCAGCCTGCGTCTACAAGGTTAGTCGATCTTATCGGGGTACAAAGAAGGCGCGCAGTCGCGCGCGCACGCGATCAGGCACGGCAAATGCGACACGTGCGTTATGTACGTAATGTGCGTTACGTCCGTTGCGCCGGCATCACGTCCCGGCGTTGCTTCAGCTCGCGGACCTGGTCCGGTTCCAGGCCCGCGTACGGCATACAACACGACGGAGTCGTCGATGCCTGCAAGGTATCGAGCGCCGACGTGACCTCGTCGCACAGGTTCAGCTCCGGTTCGCGCCAAGGTCGGCAGAACAGGTGCCCAGCCGGAAGACCGACACCGCAGCCCTCAACCGCGCCGCCTGTTCATCCAGCGACGAAGCCGCCGCGGCAGCCTGCTCGACGAGCGCGGCGTTCTGCTGGACGACTTCGTCCATTTGCGCCACTGCCTTGCCGACCTGTTCGATACCGGTGCTTTGCTCGGCGGAAGCCTCCGAGATCTCCCCCATGATGCCGGCAACCCGGTCGATCGACCGGACGATCTCCGTCATGCGCGCCCCCGCTGCCTCGACGAGCCGACTGCCGCTGCCGACCCTCTCGACCGACACCTCGATCAACCCCTTGATGTCCTTCGCTGCCGCGGCGCTGCGCTGGGCAAGCGAGCGGACCTCCGCGGCAACGACGGCAAACCCGCGCCCTTGATCGCCGGCTCGCGCCGCCTCGACGGCGGCGTTGAGCGCGAGAATGTTCGTCTGGAATGCAATGCTTTCGATCACGTCGGTGATGTCGGCGATTCGTACCGACTCGTCCGAAATCTGCCGCATCGTTTCCACGACCTCCTGCACGGCGGCACCGCCGAGTTCGGTCGCCTCTTTGGCACTGGTCACGAGTGCATTCGCATGGCGAGCATTCTCGGCATTCTGTTTGACCGTCGAGGTGATCTGTTCCATGCTGGCAGCCGTCTCCTGCAGCGACGCCGCCTGCTCCTCCGTACGCTGCGACAGGTCCAGATTGCCTTGCGCGATCTCGCCAGTGCCGACGGCAATCGAATGGGTCGTAGCCTGGATCTCGGCGATTGTCTCGGTCAGTCGTGCCTTCATTTCGCTGAGCGCCACGAGCAAGCTGCCCGGCGCGGCCTTTGCCGCGTCGAACTCGACATCCAGTTCGCCGGCGGAAATGCGGGCTGCAATGCCCGTCGCGTGTGCAGGCTCGCCGCCCAGCGTGCGCATGACGCTGCGCAGGACGCCCCAGGCGATCGACGCAAGCGCTGCGGATATGGCTAGCGTAATGGCGCCCAGTATCAGCGCGAGCCGGGTAAAAGCCGCATTGATGTCGTCGTAAAAGAATCCCGTGCCGATCCACCAGTCCCAGTCCGGAATGGCAACCACGCCCTGGAGTTTCGGCTCTACATCCGCATCGGGACTGCGCTTGATCAGTACATCGACGAGCGCGAAATGCGCCTGCGCCATCCCGGCGCGGTAAGCCTCGCTATCGGTCAGGCCGTCGGTCGTGCGGTTTCCCTTGGCACGGCTGCCGATGAACTTCGCGTTCGGATGCACGAGGTTGACGCCGTCGGAAGTCGTGACCCAGTAGTAGCTTCTCGCATCCGCGTTGAGCGCCGACAACGCGGCTTTTGCCTGTTGCTGGGCCTGTTCCCGAGTGAGCGCACCACTCGCCTGCAACCCACGGTACGAATTGACCAGATGTTCGGCCTTCGTCAGAAGAATAACGATCTCTTCGCGGCGGCTGTCGATCAGCGCGTCGCGCAGCGTGTGCAGCGACATGGCGGCAAGCAATACGACGCCGACCAGCGCGGCAGCGACAAGCATCAGCAGTTTCGTGGACAACTTCATGCGGGGGCTCTCGGCGTTAACTGTTTGGTACATATATCGGCTGGGGTGATCCCAACTTGAACGGCATCGCATCAGTAATTACCCTCGATTCGCATCGCACGCGGCAGCACCAACTTTCTATTGCAAATGCCTCTCATTTGCATTAAATTTCCGCGCGAATGTACTGTTTGGAACACAGACGTCTGCGCGAGGCCATCCGCCATGCCCGTACGCAGACCACATCAAAGGACGGGGTATGAGCAGGAAGAACTGGGCGGCCGCACCGATGGCCATCGTCGTCGGCACGGCCGGCCTGAGCGCCGCCGATGCGCAGGAGATGTCGCTGCCCGCCATCGAGGTCTCGGGGCAGCGCGCGACCGCGCCGTTTCGCGCGCCCGAATCGACGAGCGCGACACGCACCGAGACAGACGTAATGGAGATCCCGTTCGCAGTCAGCAGCGTCGACGCGAAACTGGCCCGGACCGTCGCCGCGACGCGCGGCGAAGACCTGTACGACTGGGTCGCGGGCGTCGCGCGGCAGAACAACTTCGGCGGCCTGTGGGACAACTACGCGGTGCGCGGATTCGCCGGCGACGGCAACACGTCCGGCACCGACTACCTCGTCAACGGCTTCTCATGGAACCGCGGGATCAGCGTCCCGCGCGACACCGCCAACCTCGAGCGCATGGAAGTGCTCAAGGGGCCCGCGTCCGCGCTGTATGGCCGCGGCGATCCGGGCGGGCTCATCAGCTATACGACGAAGCAGCCGCAGTTCGCGCGCTCGAACACCATCGGCGTGTCGGCCGGCAGCTACGGCGCGTTGCGCCAGACGCTCGATTCGACCGGGCCCGTCACGAAATCGCTCGCGTACCGCTTCGTCGCGATGAACGAGAACAACGGCAGCTTCCGCGATACGGTGTCGAGCAGACGCTACCTGTTCGCGCCGTCGTTCACCTGGGACATCGGTGCGGACACGACGCTCCACTACGAGTTCGAGAGCGCGCGTCAGCGCGCACCGCTCGATCGCGGCGTGGTGGCCGTCAACGGGCAGCTCGGCGCGATTCCGGCGTCGCGTTTCCTCGGCGAGCCGCGCGACGGCGACTACGACGTGCGCAACACGGGCCACCAGTTCACGCTCGAGCATCGCGTCGATGCGAACTGGTCGGTCAACGCCGGCTTCGCGCAGCGCGACACCGACCTGTCGGGACGCTCGTCCGAAGCATTCGCCTTGCAGCCGGACGGCCGCACACTGTGGCGCCGCTATCGGCAAGTCGCGTTTCACTCGAACGATCTGCAAGGCCGCATCGAAACGACCGGCAAGTTCCGCACCGGCGGCATCGGCCATACGCTTGTGATGGGCGTCGATGCGTATCGCTTCAACTACGACCAGTTCGTCACACGCTCCACGCCGACAGCCGCTGCCCCATATGCGATCGACATCTTCGATCCGGTTTACGGCCAGCCTGCGCCGACGCCGCGCACCGCGACCGACCTGCTCGAACGCGACGACGGGCAAGGCCTCTACGCGCAGGACACGCTGGCGTTCGGGCCGCACTGGAAAATCCTCGCGGGGCTGCGCTGGGATCGCTTCCACCAGTCGGTCGAGAACCGCCTGAAAGGCGTGACGAGCAGCCAGTTGCAGACCGCGTTGAGTCCGCGCATCGGCGTCGTGTACGAAATCAGCCCCGCGCTGTCGCTGTATGCGAACACGGCGTACTCGTTCCGGCCGAACAACGGCGCCGACGCCGACGGCCGCGCCTTCGATCCCGAGAAGGGTCACGGCTACGAAGCAGGCGCGAAATGGGCAGGCGCGCGCTGGCTCACGACCGTCTCGGCGTTCTACGTCACCAAGCGCAACGTACTCACTGCCGATCCGGCGAATGCAGGCTTCTCGCGTGCGGCCGGCGAAGTCCGCAGCCGCGGCGTCGAATTCGAATGGAACGGCGACCTGGGTCACGGCTTGCGCGGCATCGCCAACTTCGCGTACGTCGACGCCGAGGTCACGCGCGATGCCGTGCTGACGCCCGGCGCACGCCTCGTCGACATTCCACGGCTGAGCGGCAGCGCACTGCTCATGTACGAAACCGCGCTGCCGTTCGCGGACAAGGCCGGCGCCGGTGCCGGCGTGATCTATGTCGGGCGCCGGGCCGGCAACACGGCCAACACGCAGGACGGTTTCGAGCTGCCGGCCTATGCGACCGTGCAGCTCAACGGCTACCTTCAGGTCAACAAGCACCTGCGTGCGTCGGTCGTGCTGAACAACCTGTTCAATCGCACCACCTACGTCAGCTCGTACAACAGCCTGTGGGTCACGCCGGGCGCGCCGCGCAGCCTGTTCGCGTCGCTGGCCTACTCGTTCTAGGTCGAATCGGTCGCCTGACGTGCGTTGTATGTCAGGCACCGAGCGCAAGCCGCGCCGGTCCGGCCGGACGCTTCATTCAACCGCGATTTGCCGCCGCTGACGCTCAGCCCGCTCGACGACCCGGGCAATGCGAATGATGTCGGTCAGGCCGAATTCGCCGGCATCCGGGCGCGAGCGGCCGTGCTCGTCGGCCACGCGCATCGCGAACGCCAGCGCTTCCGAGCGCTCGCGCAGCAGCACGCGCAGCGCATCGGCAACGATCCGGCAGTCGCGCGCGTCGCTCAGGTCGAGCATCGGCTGGCGGCTGTGGTCGACGGCCAGCGCGTCGACGTCGCCCGTGATCAGGTCATTGCGCTTCATGCCGTTCTCCCTGCGAAATCATGGTCGGTCGCCCTGTAGCCGCCGCATCGTCGCAACCAGCGCGGCGTCCGCTTCGGGTGGCGCAGGCCGCGCCTGCGCGGCGTCGCGCTTCGACTGAGGGGCGCCGAGCCCCGTGCCGCCCGTCCGTCGACGCGC
This sequence comes from Burkholderia sp. Bp8963, assembly GCF_003854275.1. Classification (GTDB taxonomy): domain Bacteria; phylum Pseudomonadota; class Gammaproteobacteria; order Burkholderiales; family Burkholderiaceae; genus Burkholderia. The sequence continues at coordinate 75,706 of NZ_QTQP01000005.1, read as the reverse complement.
CGCATGCCGTTCGATGATCCGCTGCAGCACGCAGAACACACACAGCAACGCACCGATCACGATTCGCGTCCACCACGAGCTCAACGTGCCGTCGAACGTGATCAGCACCTGGATCGTGCCGAGGATGCCGACGCCGAACACCGAGCCGACCACATAGCCCACGCCGCCCGTCAGCAGTGTGCCGCCGATCACGGTCGCGGCGATCGCGTCGAGCTCCATGCCCTGCGCCTGCAGCCCGTAACCCGACAGCACGTACAGCGTGAACACCACGCCGCCGAGCGCCGAGCAGAAGCCGCTCAGCGCGTAGACGCCGATCTTCGTGCGTGCGACCGGCAGCCCCATCAGCAGTGCCGAGCGCTCGTTGCCGCCGATGGCGTATACGTTGCGGCCGAAACGCGTGAAATGCGCGACGTAGATCGCGACGGCCAGCGTCGCGAGCGCGATCAGCGCACCCGCGCTCAACGTGCCGCCGCCGACCTGCACGCTGATGCCCGCAATCGCATGAAACGTCGGCTCGTTGATCGTGATCGACTGCGTCGTGATCAGGAAGCACGCGCCACGCGCGAGAAACATCCCGGCCAGCGTGACGATGAACGGCTGCAGCCGGAAATAATGGATCAGCGCACCCATCGCCGCACCGTACAGCGCACCGAACGCCAGCACCAGCGGCACGATCGCCCACACAGGCCAGTGCAGCCGCTCGGCGCCGACCGCGCAGAAGATCGTTGTCAGCGCAACGACAGAGCCGACCGACAGGTCGATGCCGCCCGACACGATCACGAACGTCATCCCGATCGCGACGATCAGCAGGAATGCGTTGTCGACGAAGAGCCCGGTCAGCACCTGCATCGAGAAGAAGCCCGTGTACATCACGGATCCGAAGCCGAACAGCGCGACGAACAGCACGATCGTCACGACGATCGGCAGCGTGCGCGGGTCGGCGAGCCTGCCAAGGAATCGGGTCATCGCGGCGTCGCTCCGGAAGTAGCGCGCGAACGCGCGGAAGGCAGCAGCCGCGACGCATGCCGGACGACAAGCGCACGCGCCGCGTCCGACTGGATCAGCGTCACGACGATCACGACGACTGCCTTGACGACGAGCGTCGCCTCCGGCGGCACGCCGATCGAATAGGTCGTGTACGTGAGCGTCTGGATGATCAGCGCGCCGAGCACCGAGCCGGCGAGGCTGAAGCGGCCGCCGAGCAGCGACGTGCCGCCGAGCGTCACCGCGAGAATCGCGTCGAGTTCGAGCAGCAGCCCCGCGTTGTTGCCGTCGGCGCTTCGCACGTTCGAGCTCGCGAGGATGCCGGCGATCGCCGACATCACGCCGCAACACAGATACACGCCGAACACGACAGCGCCCGAGCGCAGCCCGACGAGCCGCGTCGCGACCGGATTCACGCCGATCGCGCGGATGAACAGCCCGAGCGCCGTGCGGTTCACCAGCAGCGCGGTCGCGGCGAGCGTCGCAAGCGCGATCCACACCGCGCACGGCACGGTTGCGAGATAGCCGCCGCCGAGCGTGAGGTAGCCGGGCGCGCCGATCGGGATGATCTGGCCGCCCGTCAGCAATTGCGCGACGCCGCGGCCGGCCACCATCAGGATCAGCGTCGCGATGATCGGCTGCATCCCGACGAACGCGACGAGCAGCCCGTTCCACGCGCCCGCGAGCAGCCCGACGCCCAGCGCGGCGGCCAGCGCCGTGCCGACCCGCGACGGGTCCGCATCGAGTACGATCGCCGCGGCAGCGCCTGCGATCGCGACGATCGCACCGACCGAGATGTCGATGCCGCGCGTCGCGATCACGAGCGTCATCCCGAGCGACACGATCACGAGCGGCGCCGCGCGGTTCAGAATGTCGATCGGCGCGCCAAACAAGTGGCCGTCAAGCAGCGTGATCGACAGGAAGCCCGGGCGATGCGCGACGTCGAGCATGAACAGCAGCGCGAGCGTCAGCACCGGCCACGCAAGCGGATGACGGAACAGCGTACGCAGCAGCGTCATGACTGGCCTCCCGCGATCAGCCGGTAAACCTGTTCCTCGGACGCGTCGGCGCCGGCGAGTTCGGCCACCTTGCGCCGGTCGCGCAACACCGCAATCCGGTGGCTTACGCGCACGACCTCGTCGATCTCGGACGAGATGAACAGGATCGCGAGCCCGGTCGCGCACAACGCGAGCACGCGCTCCATGATGTCGAACTTCGCGGCAACGTCGATGCCGCGCGTCGGCTCGTCGAGAATCAGCAGCTTCGGGTCCGTCGCGAGCCAGCGTGCAAGCAACACCTTCTGCTGGTTGCCGCCCGACAGCAGGCCGATCGGCTGCTCCGCGTCGCGTGCCTTGATGCCGAGCCGCGCGATGTACGTGTCGGCGAGTTCGCGCTGGCGCGCGCGCCCGATCAGCCGCCACCAGCCGCGCCGCGCCTGCAGTGCGAGCACGATGTTCTCGTGGATCGACAGCGCAGCGACGATGCCCTCCTTCTTGCGGTCTTCCGGGCAATACGCGATGCCGTGCCGGACCGCATCGTGCGGCGACGCCAGCCGCGTGCGCGCGCCGTCGATCTCGATCGCACCGGTGTCCGCGCGCTCCGCGGCGAACGCGAGCCGCGCGGTTTCGGTGCGCCCCGAGCCGAGCAGCCCGGCCAGCCCGACGATCTCGCCGGGCCGCACGTCGAGATCGATCGCGCTCATCATCCCGCGCCGGCCGACCCGCTGCATCGACAGGAACGGCTCGGCATCGCCGGCGGTGCGCTCGACGGCCGCCGCGCCAGCCTGCAGCGCGCCGGACATCCGTTCGCGGCCGGTCATCTTCGCGACCAGCGCGTCGACCGGCAGGTCGCGCGCCAGATACTCTCCTTCGCGCTCGCCGTTGCGCATCACGGTGATCCGGTCGGACACCGCATACGTCTGTTCGAGAAAGTGCGTGACGAACAGGATCGCGATGCCGGACGCCTTCAGCCGGCGCAGCACGTCGAACAGCCGCGCGACTTCGCCGTCGTCGAGGCTCGACGTCGGCTCGTCGAGGATCAGCACGCGTGCGTCGACGGACACGGCGCGCGCGATCGCGACCATCTGCTGCACGGCGATCGGATACGCGTCGAGGGAGCGCGTGACATCGAGCGACAGGTCGAGTTCGGCCAGCGCCGCGCGCGAGCGCGCATGGATCGCATTCCAGTCGATCGCGCCGCGCCGCATCGGCTGCCGGCCCGCGAAGATGTTCTCGGCAACCGACAGGTTCGCGCACAGGTTCACTTCCTGGTAGAGCGTCTGGATACCGGCCGCCTCGGCCTCGCGCGGCGCGGCGAAGCGCACGGGCCGGCCGCCGACGCGAATCTCGCCCGCGTCGTGTGCATGCACACCGGTGAGCACGTTGATCAGCGTCGATTTGCCCGCGCCGTTCTGGCCCATCAGCGCGTGGATCTCGCCCGGAAACAACCGGAAGCTCACGCGCTGCAGCGCGCTGACGCCCGGAAATGCCTTGTCGATGCCGATCATCTCGACCACCGGCGGATTCGTCATGCCCCCTCCCTCGAAGCGGTTGCCGACCGGGCGGCCGCGACGCGACCACCCGTGCAGGACCATCAGTATTTGCGGGTCGGCAGCACCTGCGCCGCGACGTTCATCGGGAACACGGTCTCGTTCGTCACGATGCGCTTGGGCAGCGGCTTGCCGGCAACGACGTCCTTCACCGCGCTCATCAGTTGCGGGCCGAGCAGCGGGCTGCATTCGACGTCGACGTTGATCTTGCCGGCGACCATCGCCTGGAAGCCGCCCTTCGTCGCGTCGAACGACACGACGCTCACGTCCTTGCCGGGCTTGATGCCGGCTTCTTCCATCGCCTGGATCGCGCCGAGCGCCATGTCATCGTTGTGCGCGTAGACGACGTTGATCTGCTTGCCGTAGGTCTTCGCGAACGCTTCCATCACCTGCTTGCCGCCGGCAAGCGTGAAGTCGCCGCTCTGCGACGCGATCACCTTGAATTTCGGATTGCTTTTGATCACTTCGAGCAGGCCCGCGCGGCGGTCGTTGGCTGGCGCCGAGCCGACCGTGCCCTGCAGCTCGACGATGTTGATCGGGCCCGCGTCGTTCCTGTAGTGCTCTTCCATCCAGTGGCCCGCGCGCCGCCCTTCCTCGAGGAAGTCCGAACCGATCATCGTCACGTACAGCGACGGATCCTTCACGTCGACCGCGCGATCGGTCAGGATCACCGGGATGTGCGCGGCCTTCGCTTCGGTCAGTACGGGCTCCCAGCCCGACTCGACGACCGGCGAGAACGCGATCACGTCGACCTTCTGCGCAATGAACGAGCGGATCGCGCGAATCTGGTTCTCCTGCTTCTGCTGCGCGTCCGAGAATTTCAGGTTGATGCCGGCGTCCTTCGCCGCGCCCTTCACCGACACGGTGTTCGCGGTGCGCCACGCGCTTTCCGCGCCGACCTGCGAGAACCCGAGCGTGATCGGCTTCTGCTGCGCGTGCGCGCCGCTTGCCAGCACCGTCGCCGCGGCGACGATCGCGCCGGCCGCCAGCTTCCTGATGAATGTCATGGTCCGTCTCCGATGATGTCGTTGTCTGCCGCGGCGCTGTTCTGTTTCTGCATGGCACGCGCGGTGCGGGGGCTGCGCCGGCCGGCGCATCAGGCCGGCCCGGTCTGCACGCCCCGGATCAGTCTAGGAACAAGCCCGATAACCGTCCAATGAAATATTGGATTGAGCCGATATCGGAACTGGCATACGTATAAACACCTAAACACGTGTCACCGCCGGCTCGACCGCGACACCACGTCGATCCACACCGCCAGCACCAGCACCGCGCCCTTGACGATCATCTGCCAGTACGCGTCGACGTCCAGCATCGACATGCCGTTGTCGAGGCTTGCCATCACGAGCGCGCCGATCAGCGCGCCATAGACGGTGCCCGACCCGCCGCGCATCGACGTGCCGCCGATGAAGCACGCGGCGATCGCGTCGAGCTCGCCCATCGCGCCGGCCGACGGCGAGCCGGCCGCGAGCCGCGCGGTGTTGACGAGGCCGGCAAACGCGCACATCAGCCCCATCAGCGCGAAGATCGCGAGCTTCACGCGATCGGTATCGACACCCGACAGCCGCGTCGCCTCGAGATTCGAGCCGACCGCATAGATGCGCCGGCCGAACACGGTCTGCGTCGCGATCCACGAGAATATGCCGAGCAGCGCGAGCAGCAGCAGCACCGGCACCGGAATGCCGCCGTAGCGGTCGAGCGTCGCGACGAACGCAAACAGCACCGCGCCCGCGCCCACGATCTTCACGACGTCCTGCCAAAGCGGCGCGACCGCGAGCCGGTAGCGTCGCCGCGTGCCGCGCTGCCGCACCACCAGCAGCGTCACGAGCGCGAACAGCAGAATCGCGAGGCCGTCCCCCGCCACGCGCGGCAGATAGCCCTGCCCGATGAACACGAAGCCGTCCGACACGGGTGCGATCGTCGAACCGCCCGTCACGCCGAGCAGGATTCCGCGAAACGCGAGCATCCCGCCCAGCCCGACGATGAACGACGGCACGCGCCGATAGGTCGACCACCAGCCGTTGAAGAGCCCGATCAGCACGCCGAGCGCGAGCACGGCCGGCACCGTCGCCGCGACCGGCCAGTGGCGGTTGACGTCGAGGATCGCGGCGACGCCGCCGAGCAGCCCGAGCAGCGAGCCGACCGACAGGTCGATCTCGCCCGCGATGATGACGAACACCATCCCGCACGCGAGCATGCCCGTGATCGACATCTGCCGCAGCAGGTTCGATACGTTGCGCGGCGTGACGAATGCGCCGTCGGTCAGCACCGAGAAGAACGTCCAGATCGCGACAACCGCGAGCAGGAGCGCGAGCACCTTGTAGCGCACGAAAACCTGGCGGAACGGCAGCCCCGCTGCGCGGCCGGTTGGACGACGCGCTTCTGCATCCGGCGTCGCCGAGGTCGAGGAAGAAAGTTCGGAATTCATTTCGCACTCGCTGCTGTGGGTTCGGTCGGCAGTCGCGCGGGCTTCAGCGCGGCGCCGAGAATCTGTTCCTGCGTGAGGCCCTGGTTGACGAAATCGCCGCGCAGCTCGCCTTCGCCGATCACCAGCACTCGATCGGCAAGCCCGAGCACCTCGGGCAGTTCCGACGACACGACGATCAGCGCGACGCCACGCTTGGCAAGCGCGAAGATCAGCCGGTAGATCTCCGCCTTCGCGCCCACGTCAACGCCGCGCGTCGGTTCGTCGAGAATCAGCACCTGCGGCTCGGCCAGCAGCATCTTGGCGAGCACCGCCTTCTGCTGGTTGCCGCCGGACAGGCTCGCGATCGGCAAGAACGGATGCGCGGCGCGCACCGACAGCCGCTGCATCTCGTTGCGGATCGCATCGAGCTCGGCGGCCGCGTCGATCCGCCCACGCGCCGCGAAGCGCCGCAGCACCGTCAGCGTGATGTTGTGGCCCACGCCGAGCTGCGGCACGATGCCGTGGCGCTTGCGATCCTCGGGCACCATCGCGATCCCGGCACGGATCGCGTCGGCCGGCGAGCGGATCGTGAGCGTCCGTCCGTTCATCAGCACGGTCGCCGTGCATGCGCCCGGATACGCGCCGAAGATCGCCTGCATCAGCTCGGTGCGTCCCGCGCCGACGAGCCCGGCAACGCCGAGAATCTCGCCGCGCCGCACGCTGAACGACACGTCGTCGACGCGCTTGCGGCGCGCGTTCGTCACGTCGCGACAGGTCACGTGGCGCGCTTCCAGCACGACGTCGCCGATCTCGTGCGCCTCCCGCGGATACAGGTCGCGGATCTCGCGGCCGACCATCATCGCGATGATCCGGTCGGTCGTCAGCGCGCGCATCGGCTCGGTCGCGACATGACGGCCGTCGCGGATCACGGTGACCGTATCGCAGACGGCCGCGACCTCGTCGAGCTTGTGCGAGATGTACACGCACGCGACGCCGCGCCGCTTCAGGTCACGCACGATGTCGAGCAGGATCCGCGTCTCCGCGGCGCTCAGCGACGACGACGGTTCGTCGAGAATCAGCAGCTTCGCGTGCTTGTTCAGCGCCTTCGCGATCTCGATCAGTTGCTGGTGGCCGCCGCCGTAGTTCATCACCGGCTGCGCGACGTTGATCGTGCCGATCCGCAATTCGCGCAGCAGCTCCTCGGCGCGCCGGACCATCGCCGCGTAGTGCATGCGCCCGCCCGGCAGCGTGATCTCGTTGCCGAGGAAGATGTTCTCGGCAACCGACAGTTCGGGCACGAGCATCAACTCCTGGTGGATGATCACGATGCCCGCCCGCTCCGTGTCGCGCACGCCGGATGCCATGAGCGGCGCACCTTTCCAGCGAACTTCGCCGTCCCACGTGCCGTGCGGATAGACGCCCGACAGTACCTTCATCAGCGTCGATTTGCCGGCGCCGTTCTCGCCGCACAGTCCGACGCATTCGCCGGGTCGCACGGTCAGGTCGATGCCGTCGAGCGCTTTCACGCCGTCGAATTCCTTGACGATGCCGCGCATCGTCAGCAAGGGTTCGGTCATTCGTTCATGCCTCGCAGGATGCGCGCGGGCGCGCTGGTGGGCCGCCCGCGCGTCGCGCCGTCACTGGCTCGCCAGCTGCGCCTGGGTATAGAAGCCGTCCTTCACGACGACGTCGACGTTGCGCTTGGTCAGCAGCGTAGGCTGCAGCAGCACCGTGTCGACCTTCTTCTTGCCATTGTCGTATTGCGCGTTGAACGCGGGTTTCGTGCCCTTCGCGAGATCCACCGCAAGCCTGGCCGCTTCGCTAGCGATCAGCTTGAGCGGCTTGTAGACGGTCATCGTCTGCGTGCCGGCGATCACGCGCTTGACCGCCGCGAGGTCCGCGTCCTGCCCGGAAACCGGCACCTTGCCGGCCAGATGCTGCGCGGCGAGCGCCTGGATCGCGCCGCCGGCCGTGCCGTCGTTTGACGCGACGATCGCGTCGATCCGGTTGTTGTTCGCGGTCAGCGCATCCTCGACGATCCGCAGTGCGGTCGACGCGCTCCATTCGGGCACCCACTGCTGGCCGACGAGCTTGATGTCGCCGCGGTCGATCGCAGGCTTCAGCACCTTCAGCTGCCCTTCGCGCAGCATCTTCGCGTTGTTGTCGGTCGGTGCACCGCCGAGCAGGAAGTAGTTGCCCTTCGGCTTCGCATCGAACACGCCCTGCGCCTGCAGCTCGCCGACCTTCTCGTTGTCGAACGAGATATACGCGTCGACGTCCGCGTCGAGAATCAGCCGATCGTACGACACGACCTTAATGCCGGCCTTCTTCGCTTCGGCGACGACGTTGCCGAGCGTCTTCGAATTGAACGGCACGATCACGATCACGTCGACGCCGCGCGAGATCAGGTTCTCGATCTGGGAAATCTGTCGCTCCTCGCTCGCGTCAGCCGACTGCACCGACACCTTCGCGCCGAGCTTCGTCGCGGCCGTGACGAAATAGTCGCGATCGCGCGACCAGCGCTCGACGCGCAGGTCGTCGATGCAGAAGCCGATCTCGGGCTTGTCCTTGCTCGCATGCGCGAGCGGCGTGCCCAATGCGAGGACCGCCAGCACAGCGGCGCCGGCAAGCGAGCTCAATACGGTACGACGCGTCACGGATCTCATGTCTCCAACTCCTTTTTATTGGACAACCTCACCCACGCCGGGCGGCCGCGGGAATGCGCCGCCCGCATCGAGTCATTGCACAAAGCACGGCACCAAGCGGTGCGAATCGCGCCGGCGATCCGCACGTCATGCGCTTGTTGCAAACACCGGTTCGAGCGCGCGGTAAAGCGCGCGAAACGTCGGCCGCCGCACATCGCGATACCACGCGTGCCGCGCGAGATCAGGCTCGCGCACAGCGACGATCGGCGGCTGCGGGCACACGTCGCCGAGCGGTGCATCCGGTTCGAGCGCGAGATGCGCAAGGCGCGCGGCGCCCAGCGCCGGCCCCACTTCGCCGCCCGCGCGCAGCGTCAGCACGCGGCCGCTCAGGTCGGCGAGCATCTGCGTCCAGTACGCGCTGCGCGAGCCGCCGCCGATCACCGTGATGCTGTCGGGCGCGAGCCCCGCCGCATGCAGCGCGTCGATTCCGTCGAGCAGCGCGAAGCCCACGCCTTCGAGCGTCGCGTTCGCGAGATCCGCGCGCCGCGTGTCCGGCATAAGCCCGTAAAACACGCCCTTCGCATTCACGTCGTTATGCGGCGTGCGCTCGCCGCTCAGGTAAGGCAGGAACCACGGACGGCTTGCGCGTGCGTTCGTCTGCGCATCGTCGAGCAGCGCCGCGACGCCGTCGTAACCGGCCAGCTGCGCGGTGAAGTCGAGGCAGCCGGCCGCGTTCAGCATCACGGACATCAGGTGCCACGTGTCCGGCAGCGCGTGACAGAAGCTGTGCACGGCCGATTCGGGATTCGCGCGAAACCCGTCCGACACCGCGAAATAGACGCCCGACGTCCCGAGCGACAGCAGCGCGTCGCCAGGCCGCACGATGCCGACGCCCACCGCGCCGGCCGCGTTGTCGCCGCCGCCGGCCACCACCGGGATCTCGCGCAGCCCGAGCGCGCGCGCCACAGCCGGCAGCAGGGTGCCGGTGACGCGATTGCCTTCGAATACGGCCGGCATCTGCGTATGCGACAGTCCGCATGCTGCAAGCAGCGTGTCGTCGTAGTCACGCTTCGCGACGTCAAGCCACAGCGTGCCGGCGGCATCAGACGGATCGGTCGCGAATGCTCCGGTCAGTCGGTAGCGCAGATAGTCCTTCGGCAGCAGTACATGGGCGATGCGTGCGAACACGTCAGGTTCGTGACGACGTACCCACAGCAGCTTCGGCGCAGTGAAGCCAGGCATCGCGACGTTGCCCGCCACGGCGCGCAGTGCAGGCGCGAGCCGTTCGAGTTCCGCGCACTCCGCGTCCGCCCGACCGTCGTTCCACAGGATCGCGGGGCGCAGCACGTCGCCATGCGCATCGAGCAGCGTCGCGCCGTGCATCTGCCCGGTCAGTCCAAGTGCGTCGATGTCGTGCGGATCGATGCCCGCCGTGCGCGCATCCGAGACGAGTGCGGCAAGCACGCCGCAAGCGGCGTCCCACCAGTCGAGCGGGGCCTGCTCGGACCAGCGCGGCCGCGGCCGGCTCACCACGAGCGGGCGGTTCGCGCTCGCGCGCACCGCGCCGTCGCGGTCGAGCAGCACCGCCTTCACGCCCGACGTGCCGAGATCGAGTCCGATGTACATGGCGTCAGCGCAGCCCGTAGATCGCCTGGTTCACGATGTTCTCGAGCCGCTCCTGGGCGCCGCTCGCATGCTGCGGGGCCACGCCGCGCGCGAGCGCATCGGCCGCGAGCGACTCCAGCGTGTAGCCGCCCGACAGGATCTTGCGGCCGAACGCGTCGTCCCACTGCGCGTAGCGCTGCCGGCGCAGTGCGTCGAGCCGGTCGTTCTCGACCAGCACCGCCGCACGTTCGAGCGCGAGCGCAAGCACGTCGATCGCGCCGACGTGGCCGTAGAACAGGTCTTCCGGATCGACGCTCTGGCGGCGCACCTTCGCGTCGAAGTTCATCCCGCCGGTCGTGAAGCCGCCGTGGCGCAGGATTTCGTAGAACGCGAGCGTCAGCTCCTCGACGCTGTTCGGGAACTGGTCGGTGTCCCAACCGTTCTGCGGATCGCCCCGGTTCGCGTCGACGCTACCGAACACGCCGAGCGCGAACGCGTTCGCGATCTCGTGATGGAACGAATGGCCGGCGAGCGTGGCGTGGTTCGCCTCGATGTTCACGCGAATCTCGTTCTGCAATCCGTACTGCATGAGGAAGCCGTGCACAGTCGCGACGTCGTAGTCGTACTGGTGCTTGGTCGGCTCCTGCGGCTTCGGCTCGATGAGCAGCGCGCCCGTGAAGCCGATCCGGTGCTTGTGCTCGACGACCATCGACAGAAAGCGGGCGAACTGCTCGCGCTCGCGCTTCAGGTCGGTATTGAGCAGCGTCTCGTACCCTTCTCGCCCGCCCCACAGCACATAGTTTTCGCCGCCGAGCCGGTGCGTCGCGTCGAGCGCATGGCACACCTGGGTCGCGGCCCACGCGAACACGTCGGGGTTCGGGTTCGTCGCGGCGCCGGCCGCAAAGCGCGGGTGCGAGAACAGGTTCGCCGTGCCCCACAGCAGCCGCACGCCACTCGCCTGCTGACGCTCGCCGAGATAGTCGACCATCCGCGCGAAATTGGCCGCGTACTCGCGCAGGCTGTCGCCTTCCGGCGCGACGTCGGTGTCATGGAACGTATAGAAAGGCGTGCCGAGCTTCGTGAAGAACTCGAACGCCGCGTCGGCCTTCATCCGCGCCCGCTCCAGCGCGTCGCCCGGCTGCTGCCATGGCCGCCTGAACGCGCCCTGCCCGAAGATGTCGTGCCCGGGCCACACGAACGTGTGCCAGTAGCAGACCGCGATCCGCAGATGCTCGGCGAGCGTCTTGCCCAGCACGCGCTTCGCCGGGTCGTAATGGTGGTATGCCAGCGGATTGTCCGATTGCGGGCCTTCGTAGCGAATCGCGGGAATGTGTTCGAAACAGGACATGGCGTCTCCGTGCGGGGTCTTGTTGCAGCGCAACGCGCGTCGCGACGACGCACGCGGCCGAATTCGGTTGACTGGATCGTGCCCGCGCGCCTGCCGGCCGGCAATTGCGAAATTGCGCAGCACGCTTAATGTTTCTTGCCAGCCGCTGCGTGCGGCGCGCGTTCCGTCCTACAATCGCCGTACACCAGACCACCGCGCGCCGCCGCCCCGAGCGCGCCCCGGAGACAACGGCACAGCGCCGCGAGGCGCTTGCCCCGAGATCGAGATGACCCGCGCCACTTCCGCCCAGACACCGCATCGCATCGCGCTGCTGTTCAACGCGAACAAGGTCTACGACCGCGAGATCATCAGCGGCATCGGCCAGTACCTGCACTCGACGCGCGTCGTGTGGGACCTGTTCCTCGAAGACGACTTCCGCTGCCGGCTCACCGGCATCGAGCGCTTCGACGGCGACGGCATCATCGCGGACTTCGACGATCCCGCCGTCGCCGACGCGCTCACCAGCTCGCCGCTGCCGATCGTCGCGGTCGGCTCGTCGTACGAGGATCCCGCGCAGTATCCGGACGGCATCCCATATATTGCGACGGACAACCCGAAGCTCGTGTCGCTCGCGTACACGCACCTGATCGGCGCGGGGCTCGCGCATTTCGCGATGTACAGCCTGCCTGTCGCGCAGGAGAACCGCTGGGCGCAGCAACGCGAACTCGCGTTCGACCGGCTCGCGCGCGCGGACGGGCTCGATGCGCCGATCTACCGCGGGCTGTCGACGAGCGCGTCGGGCTGGAATCACGCCATCGAACAGTTGATCGGCTGGCTGCATGCGCTGCCGAAGCCCGTCGGCGTGATCGCGGTCACCGATGCGCGCGCGCGGCACCTGCTGCAGGCCTGCCTGATCGCCGGCATCGCAGTACCGGAACAGGTCGCGATCATCGGCATCGACAACGATCCACTTACGCGCACGTTGACGCGCATTCCGTTGTCGTCGGTGATCCAGGGCACGGAGGAAATGGGCCGCACAGCGGCTCACTTGCTGCACCGGATGCTGCGCGGCGCGCGTTTCCCCGGTCAGCTCATCCTCGTGCCGCCGGTCGGCATCAACGTGCTCGAGTCGACGCGCCACCAGCCGCTTGCGAGCCAGCACGTGATGCGCGCACGGCATTTCATCCGCCAGTACGCGTGCCAGGGGATCAAGACCGAACAGGTCGCCGACTATGTCGGCGTGTCGCGCTCGCTGCTCGAAGAGCACTTTCGGCGCGAACTGCAGCGCACCGTGCATCAGGAAATCCTGCGCCATAAGCTCGAAGCGGCGCAGGCGCTGCTCGCAAGCAGGCAGGCGTCGAGCGCCGAAGTCGCGATCCGTTGCGGGTTTACGTCGCTTCAGTACATGTACGCAGTGTTCAGGCGCGAGCTGGGATGCACGCCACGCGAATACCAGGAACGCGCGGCCACCGCGTACTGAAGCCCGCTGCCAATTTGAAATCCACCCATGCACATCGATACCGACTCTTCACACCTGACGCCCGGCGTTGCGCGCGTGCATTCCGAGCCGTGGGGCGCGTTGCCCGACGGCGAGCCCGTGCGGCGCTATACGCTGCGCAACACGCACGGGATGCGTATCGGCGTCAGCGACCTCGGCGCGACCATCGTGTCGTGGCTCGCGCCCGACCGCACGGGGCGCTTTGCCGATATCGTGCTCGCGCACGACACGCCGGCTGAGTACCTCGAATCCGGTGTCTACCTCGGCGCGACGATCGGCCGATGGGCGAACCGGATCGCCGGTGCGCGCTTCGAGCTCGACGGCGTCGACTACCTGCTCGACCGTAACGAGAACGGCAACCTGCTGCACGGCGGTGCGAACGGCTTTCACCGTGCGCGCTGGGACGTGATCGACGACTGCGGTGGGCTGACACTACGGCTCGATTCGCCGGAAGGCGACGCGGGATTCCCCGGCAACGTGTGCGTGCAGGTTCGCTACACGCTCGACGACGACGGCACGCTGACGATCGACTATGCGGGGTGGACCGATGCACCGACGCCGCTCAACCTGACGAATCACAGCTACTTCAACCTGAGCGGGCGCCCGGGTAGCGATGTGCGCGGCCACCTGCTGCAGATCGACGCCAACGCGTTTCTCGAAGTGAACGACGTGCTGATCCCGACCGGCACGGCCGACGTGACGGGCACTGCATTCGATTTCCGACAAAGCGCGCCGATCGGCGCGCGCCTCGACTGGCCGCATGCGCAACTGGCGCTCGCGCGCGGCTTCGATCACTGCTTCGTGCTTGGCGACGGCACGCGCGAGGTCCGGCCCGTCGCACGGGTATACGATCCGGAAAGCGGCCGCGAGTTGATCGTGTCGACCGATCAGTGGGGCCTGCAACTCTATACGGGAAACTATCTTGACGGCGTGCGCGTGAGTGGCGGCACGCTTTGCGCGCGACACGCCGCGCTGTGCGTCGAAGCGGGCGGCTTTCCGGATCAGGTCAACATGGCCGGCCTGCGCGACAACGTCATCGTTTATCCTGGCTCCGTCTATCGACAGACCACCCGGTATCGGGTGGCCGTTCATGCATAGCGTGCACGTGCCGCCGCCTCCCGGAACGACCGGGAAACCTCGCGTGGCGGAAGGCAGCAGGAGTCGAACCTACCCGGGAGTGTCTGACACCCCCAACCGGATTTGAAGTCCGGCCGCACCACCGGATGCGAATGCCTTCCCCGGAGAAAAACCGCGTGCCTACTCCATGCCATCAAGCCAACCGCTATCGCGGCGCAGATAATGGAGATCGCGGTGGAAGCGAGTATACCCAACGCGATCGAAGTACTCGAGAATCTGGATCGCGCGCTTGCGGCCGAGCCCCGTCGCATCGCGGAACGCCGCCGCATCGACGCCGCCCGCCCGCGCGTGTGCAAGTTGCGCGACGAGCAACGCGAGCTCCCGCATCACGTCCGCGTGATAGAACAGGTCGCGCACGACCTGATGCACGTCGCCGCGCCGCGCGAGCTTGCGCAACAGCGCGCGCACGGCATCTTCGGCCGCGCCGGTCGTGCCGGCAAGATCCCGCACCCACGGCGGATCGAAACGCCCGGCCCTGACGAGCGGCAGCAGCGTTTGCGCGAGCGCTTCCTCGCGCGCATCGAGACGCACCACATGCGACGGCAGATGCAACCATGGGCCGCTGCGCGCAATGTCGCCGCCTTCGATCAGCGCGTCGACGAGCGCGCGCCACAGCACGTCGCCGACGAGCGGCGCGGCCATCCGCCGCAAGCGCGCGGCATCGAGCCCTTGCTCGTCCGGCATCCGCTCGTGATACGCGCACAGCGTCTCGATCGCCTTTTCCTGCAGCGCCCGCCAGTGCGTCCGCGCGATCACCCAGCCGTCGTTCGACGCGGAACCGTGCTGGCCGATCGCCAGCGCATCGTCCGGCAGCGTCAGCGCATCCGGCGCGAAACCGGTCAGGTGCGTGAGCGTCGCGCGCAGGATGCCGAGCGGCGCCTCGGCGAGCAGCGCATCGAGCCGCCGTTCGTCGAGCCACGCCGCGAGCGCGTCGAGCCATGCGCGGCGCGCCGGCGTGCGGCGCTTGCGCGCGGGCCCGAACGGATCGAGCACGCGCCCGCCGCCAACCGTGCGCGTCGCCTGCGGATTGCGCACGATGTAGCGGTCGCCCGGCAGCGCGAATACCGGTTCGTCGAACACCAGTTGCACGCGCATCCGCTGCCCCGCCGCAAGCGAATCGCCGTCGAGCAGCGCGACGTGCGCGACCCGATGCAGCGTGCCGAGATGGACGTGCAGCGGCGCCCAATGCGTGAGCGTCAGGCCGGCATCCACGAGCAGCGTCAGCTCGACGTCGAGCCGCGGCGACGTCACGGCGAGCCTCGTATCGGCAATCGTATCGCCGCGCGCGATGTCGGCCTTGTCGACGCCGGCGAGATTCAGCGCGCAGCGCTCGCCCGCATGACCGACGTCGACGGCGCGATTCTGCGCATGGATGCTGCGCACGCGCGCCGCGTCGCCGGTGCGCACGATCGCGAGCGTGTCGCCGGTCTTCACCTGGCCCGCAAACGCGGTGCCGGTCACCACCGTCCCCTGCCCCGCCAGCGTGAACACGCGATCGACCGCAAGCCGGAACAGCCCGTCGTCGCGGCGCGCGCGCGATGCGATCGCGACGTCGAACAAATGGCGCTTGAGCGCCGCGACGCCCGCATCGTCCGCGAGGGTCGCGCAAGTATCGAAGATCGGCGCGCCGGCCAGCGTCGAATCGCGCAGCCACGCGGCGATCTCGTCACGCACCTGCGCACGGCGCGCGGCGTCGACGCGATCGCATTTCGTCAATGCGACCGCACCGTGCATGACGCCGAGCAGTTGCAGGATCGCGAGATGCTCGCGCGTCTGCGGCATCACGCCGTCGTCGGCCGCGATCACGAGCAGCGCGAAGTCGATCCCGCATGCGCCGGCCGCCATCGTATGAATCAGCTTCTCGTGCCCCGGCACGTCGATCAGGCCGAGCACGTCGCCGTTGTCGAGCGGCGCATACGCGTAACCGAGCTCGATCGAGATGCCGCGCGCCTTCTCTTCCTTCAGACGATCGGTATCGACGCCCGTCAGTGCGCGCACCAGCGTCGTCTTGCCGTGATCGATGTGTCCCGCGGTGCCAACGATCATGCAGCCGGCTCCGCGATGCTTGCGCATTGCGCGACGAACGCCGCTTCGTCGGCTGCCTCGAGGCAGCGCAGGTCGAGCCGCAGCGCGCCGTCGGCGACGCGCCCGAGCACCGGCCGCGGCCACGCGCGCAGCCGCTTCTCGAGCTGCGCGAGCGCGCGGCCGCCGCGCTTGCCGTCCGGCGTGCGCACGACGAGCCCGGCGCTCGGCAGCTGGTCGACCGGCAATGCACCGCTGCCGATCTGGCTGAACATCGGCTCGACGCTCACCGTGTAGCCACTGCCGATCGCGGCCTGCAGCGCCGGGCCCACACGCGCGGCCGTTTCGGCGATCTCGCGTTGCGCTCGCGTCAGCAGACGCAGCGTCGTCAACCGTTCGCGCAGGAATTCCGGCGCCTGGTGCAGGCGCAGCACAGGTTCGAGCGCGGCGAGCGTCAGCTTGCCGACGCGCAGCGCGCGCTTCAGCGGATGCTTCTTGATGGTCGCGATCAGCGCGCGGTCGCCGACGATCAGGCCGGCCTGCGGCCCGCCGAGCAGCTTGTCGCCGCTGAACGTGACAACGTTTGCGCCGCCTGCGACCGTTTCGCGCACGGTCGTCTCATGCGGCAGCCCCCATTGCGCGAGATCGGCAAGCACGCCGCTGCCGAGATCGACGGCGACCGGCAGCCCGCGTTCACGCGCGAGCGGCGCGAGTTCCGGCAGCGTCACCTCCTTCGTGAAGCCGCTGATCGCGTAGTTGCTGCAGTGCACCTTCATCAGCAGCGCGGTGCGCGGGCCGATCGCGTCCGCGTAGTCTTCCAGATGGGTGCGGTTGGTCGTGCCGACTTCGCGCAGGCGCGCACCGGCCCGGCTCATGATGTCGGGAATCCGGAACGCGCCGCCGATCTCGACCAGTTCGCCGCGCGACACAATCACCTCGCGTCGCGACGCGAGCGCCGACAGCGTCAGCAGCACCGCGGCCGCGTTGTTGTTGACGACGGTCGCGGCTTCCGCGCCCGTCAGTTCGCAGAGCAGATCGTCGACGAGATCGTCGCGGTCGCCGCGGCGGCCTGTCGCGAGGTCGAATTCGAGATTCACCGGCTGCGTGAGCGCCGTGACCACCGCGCGCACGGCATCGTCGGGCAGCAGCGCGCGCCCGAGGTTGGTGTGCAGCACGGTGCCCGTCAGGTTGAAGACGGCGCGCATCGCGCTGGCGCTCTGTGCGGCGAGCGTCCGGGCGACGGCCGCGGCGATGCCCGCTTCGTCGAGCGGCTCGGCTGCCGCAGGATCACGCTGAGCGACCGTCCGCCAGCGCGCCAGTTCCGCGCGCACGGCGTTCAGCACGCGCGTGCGGCCGTACTCGTCGAGCACCGGCTGCAGCGGCGCCGACGACAGCACGCGCTCGACCGACGGCACGCGCGCCAGTGCCGCGTTCAATTCGTTCAGACCTGGTTCGGTCACCGGTGGTGGTCTCCTGTCCCGCGCAAAACCGTCATCCTTCCCGCGATACATCCGGCCACAGCAGCGGATTCGGCGAACTGCGCCGATAGCCGGCCTCGTTCATCAGCAGGTCGAGCGTGAGGCTCGCGAGATCGTCCGCGAGCGGCTCGAAATCGTAGTCCTTTTCCTGATAGCCGATCTTGCGGTACGTCTTGCATTCGTCGCACGATTCGGCTTTCACTGCTTCGCTGCCGCCCTCGATGCCATGGTACGCGATGCCCTTCGTCGAATCGCAGTTCGAGCACTTGGTGCGCACCATGTGCCACTCGGTCGTGCACAGCCCGCACTGCAGGAAGCGGTAGCCCTGGAACGCGCCGCCGACACGCACGACGCTTGCGACCGGGTGCGTGCCGCACACCGGGCACAGCCCCGGCTGGTCGAGGAACGGCACGTCGGCCGGCAACGTGCGGCTCGCGAGGTCGGTCCACGCGACCTGTAGCGCCGCCATCAGGAATGGCGCGATGGCCGGGTCGATCTCCGCGAAGCGCAGCGCGAGGATCGCGTCGGCCTGCGCGTCGAGTTCGGCGGGCGCCATCAGGCGCATCCGGTCGAGCAGCTTCGCGAGCGACGGGTTCACGAGCCCCGCGCGCTCGACGCGGTCGAGCAGGTCGTGCAGCACGTCGCGCCATTGCGGGTCGCGTTCACCGGACAGCGCCGGCACGAGCGGCATCGAATGCTGCTGCGCGCGCGCGATCGCGTCCTTCGACGGCATCTGCGCGTTGCACTCCTGCAGCAGCGTGTGCTGCGCGTCGGCGACGACCGCCATCAGCCGCAGGTAGCCGCCGATCGGGTTCAGGTCGGCGAGCTGGCGCAGGCGCGCGGCGCGCGCCGAGAAAACCGTTGCGCGCTCCGGCAGGCGGAAGCGCGGGATCGCCGAATGATCGAGCGCCGCGATGTCATTCGGTTCGAGAATGCGTTGTGTCACGAGTGTGTCTTCCAAAAAAACAAGCGCCGACTTATCGGCGCTTTCGGCGATTCCGACGACTGACGGGGCAGCGCCACAACCGGCGTGCCGCCCCGTTCTGGTGCGCTACTTCACGCTCTCACGGAACCATTTCGGGTGGTGCTTGCGCGCCCAGCCGAGGGTCACCGTGCCGCGCACCATCGCCCGGATCGAGCCCTTGATCCACAGCGCCGCATAGATATGCGTGACGATGCCGACAATCAGCACGAACGCCGCGACGGCGTGGACGACTGCCGCGAACCGGATCACCCCGATCGGGAAGTAGAACGAGAAATACCGTCGCCAGATGACGATGCCCGACAGCAGCAACAGTGCGAGGCATGCCACCATCGCGAAGAATAGCAGTTTCTGTCCGGCGTTATAGCGTCCGACCGGCGGCAGCTTGTCCTCGCGGTTCGCGAGCACGTCGTCGATCTGGCGCAGCCACTGGCGATCGTCCGCGTCGAGCAGGTTGTGGTGCCAGTAGCGCACCGCCATCACCGCGAACGACACGAACATCACGAGGCCGACGAACGGATGCAGGATCCGCGTCCACTGGCCGCCGCCGAACAGCGCGGTCAGCCAGAACATCGACGGGTGGAACATCGCGAGCCCGGACAGCGCGAGCAGCACGAACGAGATCGCGGTGATCCAGTGGTTCGTACGCTCGTTCGCCGTGTAGCGGACGATCAGGTTGGGGTCGTCGTGCTTCATTTCGCGTCCTCCTTGATGCGTCGCGCTTCGTCGCGGGCGGCGGCTTCGTCGTCGTCGCTCACTTCGTTCGGGCCGACCCGCATGTAGTGGAAGAAGCCCGCGAGCGCCGTCAGCGCGATGCCCGCGACCGCCAGCGGCTTCGCGATGCCCTTCCACAGCTTCACCATCGGGCTGATCGACGGGTTGTCCGGCAGGCCGTGATACAGCGACGGCTTGTCCGCGTGGTGCAGCACGTACATCACGTGCGTGCCGCCGACGCCCTGCGGATCGTACAGCCCCGCATGCTCGAAGCCGCGCTCCTTCAGGTCCTCGATCCGCTCGGCCGCGTGCTGCTTCATGTCCTCCTTGGTGCCGAACACGATCGCGCCCGTCGGGCAGGTCTTCACGCAGGCCGGCTCCTGGCCGACCGCGACGCGGTCGGAGCAGAGCGTGCACTTGTATGCGCGATGATCCGTCTTCGAGATCCGCGGGATGTTGAACGGGCAGCCGGTCACGCAGTAGCCGCAGCCGATGCAGTTTTCCTCGTGGAAATCGACGATCCCGTTGTTGTACTGCACGATCGCGCCCGGAGCCGGACACGCCTTCAGGCAACCCGGATCCTCGCAATGCATGCAGCCGTCCTTGCGGATCAGCCATTCGAGGTTGCCGTCCGGGTTCTCGTATTCGGAGAACCGCATCACCGTCCACGAATGCTCGGACAGATCGGACGGGTTGTCGTACACGCCGACGTTCGTGCCGATCTCGTCGCGCAGGTCGTTCCACTCCATGCACGCGGTCTGGCACGCCTTGCAGCCGATGCACTTCGACACGTCGATCAGCTTCGCGACGCTGCCCGTCACCGGCGTGCGCGCGGTGGGCGGTGGCGTGGTGGTGGCCGAGACGCGCCTGATATCCAGCGATTGCAATGCCATCTCTGCCCCCTTACGCCTTTTCGACCTTCACCAGGAACGACTTGAATTCCGGCGTGTACGAGTTGCCGTCGCCCACGGACGGAGTCAGGGTGTTCGCGAGATAGCCGGGCTTCGTCAAGCCCTTGAAGCCCCAATGCAACGGAATGCCGACCGTCTGCACCGTCTTGCCGTCGACCTTCAGCGGCTTGATCCGCTTCGTGACGAGCGCCACCGCGACGATATGCCCGCGGTTCGACGACACCTTCACGCGGTCGCCGTGCGCGACGCCGATCTCCTTCGCGAGTTCCTCGCCGATCTCGACGAATTGCTGCGGCTGGATGATCGAGTTCAGGCGCGCATGCTTGGTCCAGTAGTGGAAGTGCTCCGTCAGACGATAGGTCGTCGCGACATGCGGGAACTGCGCGGCCTTGCCGAACGCGGCCCGGTCGCCCGGGAACACGCGCGCGGCCGGGTTGTTCAGTGCGCGCGGGTTGTTCGGGTGCAGCGGGTTCGCGGCAAGCGGCGTCTCGAACGGTTCGTAGTGCTCCGGGAACGGACCTTCGTTCATCCCGGCGCGCGCGAAGAAGCGCGCGACGCCTTCCGGGTTCATGATGAACGGGCCCATGCCGTTCTCGGGCGGCTCGTCCAGCTTGAAGTCCGGCACGTCGGCGCCGGTCCACGCGCTGCCGCTCCACGCGACCAGCTTGCGGGTCGGGTCGAACGGCTTGCCGGACGGATCGCACGAAGCTCGGTTGTACAGGATCCGCCGGTTCGCGGGCCACGCCCACGCCCAGCCGAGCGTCTGGCCGATGCCGGTCGGATCCGCGTTGTCGCGCCGCCCCATCTGGTTGCCGGCCTGCGTCCATGCGCCGCAGAAGATCCAGCAGCCGCTCGCGGTCGAGCCGTCGTCCTTCAGTTGCGCGAAGCCGGCGAGCTGCTCGCCCTTCTTCACGAGCGGTTTCGCCGGATCCTTCGGATCGGGCAGATCGGCGAGCGCGCGGCCGTTGTACTCCATCGCGAGCTCTTCGGGTGTCGGGCTTTCCGGGTTCGCGTAAGGCCAGGTCAGGTTGACGATCGGATCGGGATACTTGCCGCCGTCCTTCCTGTACGCATCGCGCATCCGCAAGAACAGCCCCGACATGATCTCGAGGTCGCTCCTCGCTTCGCCCGGCGGCTCCGCGCCCTGCCAGTGCCACTGCAGCACGCGGCCGGAGTTGACGAGCGAGCCGCGCTCCTCCGCGAAGCACGTGGTCGGCAGCCGGAACACCTCAGTCTGGATCTGCGACGCATCGACATCGTTGAACTCGCCGTGGTTCTTCCAGAACTCGGAGGTCTCGGTCGCGAGCGGATCCATGATCACGAGCCACTTCAGCTTCGCGAGCGCTTCGGACGTCTTCGCCTTCGACGGCGTGGCCGCGAGCGGGTTGAAGCCCTGGCAGATGTAGCCGTTCATCTTGCCCTGGTGCATCAGCTCGATCGCCTGCAGCAGGTCGTAATGCTTGTCGAGCTTCGGCAGGTAGTCGTAGCCCCAGTTGTTCCCGGCGTTGGCCGCGTCGCCCCACCACGATTTCATGAAGCTGACGTGGAACGCGCGGTAGTTCTTCCAGTAGCTGAGCTGGTTCGGCCGCAGCGGCAGCTGCGTGCGCTTCGTGATGTACGCGTCGAAATCCTGCTCGGACTGCATCGGCAGCGTCATGTAGCCGGGCAGCAGGTTGGACATCAGCCCGAGGTCGGTGAGCCCCTGGATGTTCGAGTGGCCGCGCAGCGCGTTCATCCCGCCGCCGGCGATGCCGATGTTGCCGAGCAGCAGCTGCACCATCGCGCCGGTGCGGATCATCTGCGCGCCGATCGAGTGGTGGGTCCAGCCGAGCGCGTACAGGATCGTGCCGGCGCGGCCCGGCACGGCCGTCGACGCGAGCATGTCGCAGACTTTCAGGAACTTGTCCTTCGGCGTGCCGCACACCTGCTCGACCATCTCGGGCGTATAGCGCGCGTAGTGCGTCTTCAGCAGGTTGTACACGCAGCGCGGATGTGCGAGCGTCGGGTCGACCTTCACGAAGCCGTCGTCGCCGCGTTCGTAGTCCCAGCTCGACTTGTCCGGATACGCGTGCTTGTCCGCGTCGTAGCCGGAATAGATGCCGTCGTCGAACGCGTAATCCTCGCGCACGATGAACGTGAAGTCCGTGTAGTTCTTCACGTACTCGTGCTGGATCTTGTCGTTCGTCAGCAGATAGTTGATCACGCCACCCAGGAACGCGATGTCGGTGCCGGTGCGGATCGGCGCGTAGTAGTCCGCGACCGACGCGGTGCGCGTGAAGCGCGGGTCGACGACGACGAGGCGCGCCTTGCGGTGCGCCTTCGCTTCCGTCACCCACTTGAAACCGCACGGATGGGCCTCGGCTGCATTGCCGCCCATCACGAGAATCACGTCCGCGTTCTTGATGTCGACCCAGTGGTTCGTCATCGCTCCACGGCCAAACGTCGGGGCAAGACCTGCCACCGTCGGGCCATGTCAGACACGCGCCTGGTTGTCGAACGCGAGCATCCCCATGCTGCGGACAGTCTTGTGCGTCAGGTAGCCGACCTCGTTGCTGCCCGCCGACGCGGCCAGCATGCCGGTGCTCAGCCAGCGGTTGACCTTCGCCCCGTCGTCGGCCGTCTCGACGAAATTCGCATCGCGGTCGGCCTTCATCAGCTTCGCGATCCGGTCGAGCGCGTCGTTCCACGCGATGCGCTCCCACTTGTCCGAACCCGGCGCACGATATTCCGGATGCGTGAGGCGGCTCGGGCTGTGGATGAAGTCGATCAGGCTCGCCCCCTTCGGGCACAGCGTGCCGCGGTTGACGGGGTGGTCGGGATCGCCTTCGATATGGATGATGCTGCGCTGCGCGTTCTTCGCGCCGTCGCCGAGGCTGTACATCAGGATGCCGCAGCCGACGGAGCAATATGGACAGGTGTTGCGCGTTTCGACGGTGCGCGCCAGCTTGTATTGACGGACCTCGGCGAGCGCTTCGGATGGCGAGAAGCCCAGCAGGGCCAGACTCGATCCGGCGAGCGACGTGGCCGTCACTTTCAGGAACTGGCGCCGGGACATTTGTAGCATGGCGGTCTCGGCTTTATCGTGGGGGGGAATTGAAAGGAATTATAGACAGTTCGTGCAACTATGATTAATTCTTCATATCAATACTGAATTGTCCGATTTCCAGCGATTGCCGGCATCCCGCATCGCGCCCCGACACGCCATGAAACCACCGATTCCCGTTCAGGAAGCAACACGTCTCGCCAGACGGCAGGCCCATTGGGCGCTGACCGCGTTCAAGCGTTTTTCGTCCGACCGCTGCTCGGCGATGGCCGCGAGCATCGCGTTCTTTTCCGCGTTCTCGCTCGCGCCGATGCTCGTGATGGTGATCGCGGTGGCCGGCTGGTTCTACGGCGACGATGCCGCGCGCGGCCAGGTGTTCGAGCAGGCGCACCAGCTGATCGGCAACGATGCCGCGGCGAGCGTGCAGACCATCGTGCAGAACGCGCACCGCAGCGGCGACCGCGGCGGCATCGCAGCGCTGATCTCGTTCGCTGCGCTCGCGATCGGCGCGTCGGCGACGTTCTCGTCGCTCAACACCGCACTCAGCGTGATCTGGCCGGCCACCGGGAGCCGCTGGTCGAGCGTTCTTGGCCTCGTGCGGGTGCGCCTGATCTCGTTCGGGCTCGTGCTCGGCGTCGCGTTCCTGCTGATCGTGTCGCTCGTGCTCGACACCGCGATCACGTTCGTCGGCACGTGGCTGTGGGGCAACTCGCCGTATATCGCGATCACCAACGTGCTGCAGTTCGTCGTCGGCATCGCGGTTCTTGCGGGTGCGTTCGCCGCGCTGATGAAGTTCCTGCCGGATGCGCGCGTCGCATGGCGCGACGCCGCGATCGGCGGCAGCGTGTCCGCGATCCTGTTCTCCGCCGGCAAGAAGCTGTTCGCGCTGTACCTCGCGCACGCAGGCACCGCGAGCGCATTCGGCGCGGCCGGATCGTTCGCGGTCCTGCTGATGTGGCTGTACTTCTCGGCCGCCGTGCTGCTGCTCGGCGCGGAATTCGCGGCGGCGCGCGGCGCCGCGCATTCGCATGCGGCAGATGCGCGTGGCGATGCACGTGCCGATGCGGCCGCCGGCGACCGGTCGGACGGAACGTGACGCATCGGGGCGGCGGTGCCTCGCCGCCTGCCGACCCGCTGACCGATCCGCTGACCGACCCACCTACGCGAGCCAGAATGTTTCCGCAACCGTGTCGTTCCGGTCGCTCTACCGTAAATTCGCGGCGCGCGTGACCTTGCGTTTACACCCGTCGCGCCCGTCCGCGCGACCGCAAACGTTTGCCACCACCGGATTCCTGGTCCCGCAGCGCGGAATCCGCGTGCGTCGCGCGCAAGACATCAGACCCCACAACAATCGCAATGCAGCAATTGTCAACTATTTCAAAAATAGAAACATTCGTTGATGTGCTTGATCTGTATGGCTTTTTCGACGCTGTGATGTTTTCGAGACACTTTATTTTTTGATCTTTCTTGCGTGTATGGCACTGCGCTATTCTCCAATCCGCAACAACGATAACGAATCACGAATCACTGCGTGGAGAAACTCAACGATGAAGAAATTCGCACTGTCTACCCTCTCGCTCGCCCTGCTCGGCGCTGCCGGCGCTGCTCACGCTCAATCGAGCGTGACGCTGTACGGCGTGATCGATACGTCGATCGCATTTGTCCACGGCAATAGCGGCAAGGCGATCAACTCGTGGCAGATGCTGTCGGGCAACCTGCAAGGCCCGCGCTGGGGCTTGAAGGGTACGGAAGATCTGGGCGGTGGCCTGAAGGCGATTTTCCAGTTGGAAAACGGCTTTGACGTCGGTACGGGCAAGCTGAACCAGGGTGGCCGCATGTTCGGCCGTCAGTCCTACGTCGGTCTCGACCACGCTCAGTACGGTACGCTCACGCTGGGTCGCCAATACGACCCGACCGTCGACATGGTTCAGGCCGTGACGGGTGACAACTACTTCGGCAGCATCATGGCAACGCCGGGTGACGTCGACAACAACGACAACAGCATCCGCGTCCAGAACGCTGTCAAGTATGTGTCGCCGGTCTTCGCTGGCCTGCAGTTCGAAGGCATGTACGCGCTGGGCGGCGTGGCAGGCCATCCGGGCCAGGGCCAGACGTGGAGTGCCGCGGCTGCCTACAACAACGGTCCGATCGGCATCGCTGCCGGCTTCCTGCGCGTGCAGAACGGCAATACGCGCACGATCGCTGCGGACGGCACGGGTGGCTGGACGAGCCCGACGGCTACCGGCCTCGACGCCTCGAACAACCCGATCGTCGGTGCTTACGCAACGGCGAAGGCGATCAACATCGCGCAAGTCGCTGGCCAGTACGCAATCGGCCCGGTGACGTTCGGCCTCGGCTACAGCAACTCGCAGTACAAGTCGGACAGCCTGTCGGCATTCGGTTCGACCGAGAAGTTCAACACCGGCCGCGCATTCGTGAACTACCAGGCATCGCCGGCGCTGCTGCTGGGTGTCGGCTACGCCTACACGAAGGCGAGCGGCGACACGGACGCGAAGTACCACCAGGTCTCGCTGGGCGCCGACTACTCGCTGTCGAAGCGCACGGACGTCTACCTGATCGGCGGCTACCAGCACGCCAGCGGCACGCAGCGTGTCGACGGCGCGACGACGCAATCCGCACAAGCATCGATCGGCTCGTACGGCTACGGCGGCAAGAGCTCGCAGGAATTGGTCGCACTCGGCCTGCGTCACAAGTTCTAAAAACGACGTACCCGGCGTGCATGGCGTCTCGCGACGCCATCGCGCCGAACTGGAAAGCCAGTCATCGGTTTCGGCCGTGGCTGGCTTTTTTTTGTTCATCGCAGGCGAACGCCGGGCACCGCTTCATGCGTCGGCGCCTCGGCTATCGATAGCACCGCACGTCAGGCCGTCACGCGCTCCGTCAGCACATCGTCAACCAGGCCGTAGCGCTTCGCCTCATTCGCCGACATGAAGTTGTCGCGGTCGGTATCGCTCTCGATTTGCGCCGCGCTCTGCCCGGTGCAATCCGCCAGTATCGCGTTGAGCCTTTCACGCTGATACAACACTTCCCGCGCCTGAATCTCGATATCCGCCGCAGTGCCCTGGCTGCCGCCCGAAGGTTGGTGGATCATGATTCGCGCGTTCGGCAACGCGTAGCGCTTGCCCTTTCGGCCTGCAGCCAGCAGGAACGTCCCCATGCTGGCCGCGAAGCCCGTGCATAGCGTCGACACGTCCGGCTTGATGGCGCGTGAACCCCGGCGTTCTGGCAGACTCGCTGCGCCGGCCCACCTTGAATGGAGCACCCAGCATGGCTGAACCCCGGACCGATCGGCACTCTCCCGTTTCCCTCGACATTTTCGAGGTCCAGCGCGGGCGTCTGCTGTCTCTCGCGTATCGCATGCTCGGCTGTCACGCGGAAGCCGAGGATGTCGTACAGGAGGCATGGTTGAAATGGTGCGCGTCCGATACCGCCGGCCTCCGGCAGCCGGCCGCATGGCTGACGACGGTCGTCACCCGGCTGTCGATCGACCGGTTGCGGGCACTGCGAACGGAACGCCTGGCGCGGCAGAGCGGCACGCTGCCGGCCCCGTGGATCGATGCGCTGGTGCCGTCCCCGGAAGCCCGCGTGATGGACGGCGCACAACTGTCCTATGGACTGATGCTGCTGCTCGATCGGCTTTCGCCGGATGAACGCGCGGCATTTCTGCTACGCGAAGCGTTCGACTGCGACTACGCGACGATCGGCGCGGCAATCGGCAAGCCGGCGGTCCATTGCCGACAGATCGTCCATCGCGCGAAAGCGCGTCTCGCGCGCGCCGGTGCCCCGCCGAAGTCGGCCGATCCGGCGCGGCAGCGGCGCGTCGTCGAGCAGTTGCGCGCGGCAATCGGCGCGCAGGACCATGCGGCCTTGCTCGACGTGCTGAACGGTGCACGCGTGATCGGCGATGCGCCGGAGCCCATCCTCGCGAGCGCGTGGGCCGAAACGGTGCCGATGGGATCCGAAGCGGGCATCGCGCTGGTCGCCGATGGCGACATCGTCGCGCTCTGGGTGCCGTGGTTCGATGCGCGCGGTCAGTTGACGCTGCATATCGTCACGCAGGCGGCTGCGCTGGCTACCGGGAACCGGATGATCGGGTGCGCCGCGATTGAACGGATGCTCGCACGCATTTTCCGGAACGCCCTGTCAGGCGCTCGGCATCAATTCGCATAGGGCAACACGACGCGCAGCTCGGCGAGCGATCCGCGCGACGAGCGCGGCCAGGCTCACATCTCGCGAAGTTTCTGGCGCTGCCAATTTCTACTATACTAGACGCACAATTCATTATGCTGGAGCCCACAGTGTCCACGGGTACCGATGCCGACACCGACGTCAACGAGCGCATTGCCCGTCGCGTACGCGAATTGCGGGCGATGCGCGGCCACACGCTCGATGCGCTGGCCGCGCGCTGCGGCGTCAGCCGGTCGATGATCTCGCTGATCGAGCGCGGCGCCGCGAGCCCGACGGCGGTCGTGCTCGACAAGCTCGCCGCCGGTCTCGGCGTCACGCTCGCGAGCCTGTTCGACGGCGAGCGCGAAGGCGTCTCCGCCCTGCCGCTCGTGCGGCGCGCGCAGCAATCGCACTGGCGCGACCCGGAGTCCGGCTACGTGCGCCGCAATCTGTCGCCGCCCGGCTGGCCATCGCCGATCCAGCTCGTCGAGGTGAATTTCCCGCCCGGTGCGCGCGTCGCATACGAGACGGGCGGACGCGAGGGCGCAATGCATCAGCAGGTCTGGGTGATCGACGGGCGCGTCGACGTCACGCTCGGCGATCAGCTCCACGAACTTCGCGAAGGCGACTGCCTGGCGATGCGGCTCGATCAACCGCTGATCTTCAGCAACCCGGCGTCACGTCCGGCGCGCTACGTCGTCGCGCTTTGCGACGGACACGCTGCGGGCGGCGCGAAGAGCGCCTGACGAATCATCACGAACGGCGCGCACGCCAAGGCTTGCCGCGCCGAATCCGCCGCTCATGCGACATTACCTCCCGCCAACAGGAGCTTGAATGAACCCCTCCGAACCGCACGACGACGTGCGCCTGATCGATTGCAGCGAGGCCGAGCATGCGGCGGCCATCCTCGAGATCCTGAACGACGCCATCGTCAATTCGACGGCGCTGTACGACTACGTGCCCCGCCCTCCGGAGGCGATGGCCACGTGGTTCGCGACGAAGCGCGCGGGCGGCTTTCCGGTCGTCGGCGCGGTCGACGCGTCCGGCCGCCTGCTGGGCTTCGCGAGCTGGGGCACGTTCCGCGCGTTCCCTGCGTACAAGTACACGGTGGAACACAGCGTGTACGTGCATCACGCACAGCGCGGCCGCGGACTCGGCGAGCGCCTGCTGCGCGAGCTGATCCGCCGCGCGCACGATGCGCAGGTGCACGTGCTGGTCGGCTGCATCGACGCGACCAATGCCGGCAGCGTTGCGCTGCACACGCGGCTGGGATTCACGCATGCCGGCACGCTCACGCAGGTCGGTTTCAAGTTCGGCCGGTGGCTGGATGCGGCGTTCTATCAGCTCAATCTCGAGACGCCAGTGGATCCGCAGGACGGCTGAGCCCGTTGCACCCGCTCCATCGCAGCATTTCGGATGACAGACTATAGCCGTCTCGCGCCACAACGAAAGCCACCACGAAAGCCACAAAGAAATAATCCCCATGCGCTTGCGCGCACGGGGATCGTCGGACACCGCCACAGCCGCCGGCACACGGCCGGCGCCTGTCGCGCCGCACTTACGCAGCTGCGTCCTTCAGCTTCTTCAGCGCACGTGCCTTCACGCGCACGCTGGCCGGCTTCGCCGGGAACCAACGCTCTTCGCCCGTGAACGGATCCTTGCCGAAGCGCTTCTTCTTCGCCGGCACGGCTTGTGCCGTGATCTTCAGCAGACCCGGCAGCGTGAACTCGCCTGCGCCCTTCTTGTGGACCGAGCCCAGCACGACGTTCTCGAGTGCAGCCAGCACTGCCTTGACCGCCTTCACTTCGACAGCTGCGCGCTCAGCGATGTGCACTGCGAGCGAAGCCTTCGTGAACTTGTCCTTCAGCGGCGTCGGAGCGGCGGCTGCCTTAGCGACGACGGCCTTCTTGGCCACTACTTTCTTCGCGGGCGCTGCTTTTTTTGCAGCCACTTTCTTGGCCGGTGCGGCAGCCTTCGTGGCCACCTTTTTTGCGGAAGTCGCCATGTTTCTCCTACCAGGTGTGGTCGTTGGATACATGAAACGCACAATGCGCGCGCTTCAACGCCGGATTCTACAAGCGCCGTGACGCTTCGTGCAGTACTTTTGTGCGTTTTCCCGGGGTTTTCCGCAGGTTTTGTTGCGCACCGCAGACTTCGATGCGCGCCGGACTGCAAAAAACGCCTTCACGTATGCGTCGAATCCGGAATTACGTTCGATATTTGCGCGCCTATACTGGGCCCGCTCAATGCCCGGACGCCCTCATGCGCGAAGCCAGATACGTCAAAGGACTCGACGGCCTGCGAGCCATCGCGGTCATCCTCGTCTTCCTGTCCCACAAGGGCCACGTCCTCGCGATCGACGTGGGCAAGCTCGGCGTGTGGACGTTTTTCTTCATCAGCGGTTTCCTGATCGTCGGCGAGCTGCACCGCAACCGGCAGGCGATCGAACACGGGACGCTGACGCGCCGCCATGCGTTCTGCCTGTTCGTCGTGAAGCGCGCGCTGCGGATCTTCCCCGTCTATTACCTGCTGCTCGCGGCGCTCGCGATCGCGCACGCGCTGTTCTACCAGCGCGGCGTGAACCTCGGCCTCGCGTGGCATGCAATCTTCCTGTCGAACCTCTGGATCGGCGTCGTCAGGGACGGCTGGCCGGGCTCCACGTCGCACTTCTGGAGCCTCGCCGTCGAGCAGCAGTTCTACTTGATCGCGCCGCTCACGCTGCTCGCGATGCCCGCGTCGCGGCACGTCGCACTCGGCATCGCAGCAGTCGCGGTGTGCGCAGCCGCACATCTCGCGCTCTATCTCGCCGATGCGTCGCCGGTGCTGATCTATGCGTTCTCGCCGTGGAATTTCGCGCTGATCGCGCTCGGCGGCATCGGCGCGATGACGCTCGCCGACCACGGCCCGCGCGTGTCTCGCCGGATCCCGCCGGGCTGGCTCGGCGCGGCGGGCGTCGTGTTCTTCCTCGTGCTGCCCGCGTGCGTCGCGCTGCCGGAAGCGGTCGAAGGGCTCGCCGATCTCGGCCTGTCCGCTTCGCTCGGCTCGCTGCTGCTGTGGATCGTCACCGAGCCCGATCATCCCGCTGTCGCGCTGCTCGATTGGGCGCCGCTCGTGTACCTCGGCACGGTCAGCTACGGCTTCTACCTGTTCCACAACCTGATCCCCGCGCATTTCGGCGTGATGCCGGCGCTCTTCGCACGCGCGCGGCTGCCGCAGTTCATGCAGGTCGCGATCCCCGAGACGCTGCAGTTCGGACTCGCGGTGCTGCTCGCGCATCTATCCTGGCGTTATCTGGAAAAGCGGCTGCTCGACTACAAGAAGCCGGCCGCCGCACGGCTCGCACGGCATTTTTCGGCACCGCAGCGTTCGTCGGCGCGCTGACGACGGCCGGCGGTTGGCGGCCGATCGCAGCCAATCGCAGCCGCCTTGCGCTCGGCCGGCGATGCACTACGCTTTCAGCAGCGGGACGCTCGCCGTTACGCGGTCAACAAGGACGTCGACATGCTTACGCCTGAAAGCCTTTGCGCGTGTTTGCGCCGCGTCGCGCCGGCCCTGCTCTGCACGCTCGTCGCCGCGCTGCCGCATGCCGGCCACGCGCAGGCAAGGATGGACGTGATCCCGTTCGAGTCGCTGACGATGACCGACGAAGCGTTCCTCACCGGCCACGAAGACGGCCCGCGCGTGACCATCGCCGGCGAACTGCGCCTGCCGCGCGCCGGCAACGAGCGCTTGCCGCTCGTGATCCTGCTGCATGGGTCCGGCGGCATCGGCGGCTACGTGACCGACTGGGAGCGCGATCTCCTCGCGATGGGCGTCGCCACCTTCGTGATCGACAGCTTCACGCCCCGCGGCCTCGTCAGCGTCAACGACGACCAGTCGCAGCTCGGGCGCCTCGCGCAAATCGAAGATGCGTATCGCGCACTCGCGGTGCTGGCGCGGCATCCGCGGATCGACGCGGGCCGCGTGATGCTGATGGGCTTCTCCCGGGGCGGCAACAGTGCGCTGTACGCGAGCCTCGCGCGGTTCCAGCAGATGCACGCCGCGTCGTCGGCCCGCTTCGCCGCCTATGTCGCGTTCTACCCCGGCTGCCCGTTCACCTACCGCGACGACGAGGAGGTCGTCCCGCAGCCGATACGCGTGTTCTACGGCACCGGCGACAACTACGCGCCGATTGCGCCGTGCCGCGCGTATGTCGGGCGACTGAAGGCCGCGGGCAAGGACATTCGCATGACCGAATATCCGGGCGCCGCGCACCTGTTCGACGGACGCGCGTTCGATCCGCCCGTGACGCTGCCGGCAGCGCAGACGCTGCGCAACTGCCGGATCGTCGAGAACGCGCCTGGGCAGCTCATCAACGCCGACACGAAGCGGCCGTTCTCGTATGCCGACGCATGCGTCGAACGCGGCGCGACCCTCGGCTACGACCAGAAGGCTGCGGCCGAAGCGCGGAAGGCAGTCGCGGCGTTCGTCGCGGACACGCTCAAGCCGGCCCGCTGACGGTCGCGCCCGCCAACAAAAATGCCCCGGCGCGCGAAGCGAACCGGGGCCAACGGAACAACCACCACCTGAAACGTGATGCGAAGAAAGCTTATGCGACGGCAGCCAGCGCGGGCAGACAGGTGCGCAGGTATGCCTCGAACTCGCGGCTGACTTCCGGATGCTGTAGCGCGAGCTCGACGGTCGCCTTCAGGTAACCGATCTTGCTGCCGCAATCGAAACGCGTGCCGAAGTAGCGGTACGCGAGCACCTGCTCGTGCGCGAGCAGCGACTGGACCGCATCGGTCAGCTGCAGTTCGCCGCCCGCACCGGGCCTGATCTTGCGCAGGTGATCGAACAGCGTCGGCATGAACACGTAGCGGCCGACCACGCCGAGATTCGACGGCGCATCCTCGGGCGCGGGCTTCTCGATGATGCCCGACAGCTTGATGATGTCCTCTTCCCACTCGCGGCCTTCAATGACGCCGTACGAACGGCTGTCCTCGCGTGCGATCGTTTCGACGCCGATCACCGAGCTGTGATAGTGGTTGAACACGTCGACGAGCTGCTTGAGCACCGGCTGTTCGCCATGCAGCAGGTCGTCGGCGAGAATCACCGCGAACGGCTCGCCGTGCACGAGCTTTTCCGCGCACAGCACCGCGTGGCCGAGGCCGAGCGCTTCCGGCTGACGCACGTAGAAACAGTTGACGTGGCTCGGCTTGATGCCGCGCACGAGCTCGAGCAGCTTTTCCTTGCCGCGCGCCTCGAGTTCCGCCTCGATCTCGTACGACTTGTCGAAGTGATCTTCGATCGCGCGCTTGCTGCGGCCGGTCACGAAGATCATCTCGGTGATGCCGGCGTCGATCGCTTCCTCGACCGCGTACTGGATCAGCGGCTTGTCGACGACAGGCAGCATCTCTTTCGGGCTCGCCTTCGTCGCCGGGAGGAACCGTGTGCCGAGACCGGCAACGGGGAACACGGCCTTGGTAACTTTCAACATGATCGCTTCCTGATTGCGTTGATTGCGCCGCGCCATTCCACGACGCGACACGATAATTTTCCGGACGGCGCCGCGTAATCCGGTGACGAGTCGGAAATATATTCGTCACCGCCTTGCGATATGGCCCCGTCGTCCTATCAATCCGAATTCACGGATAATCGCCGCCAAACCGGTCGATATTGCCGGTACGATTCACCGACCAGCGACAATTTACCGATTTTCCGGATACAAAATCTTACGATTCGAATTCCTCGATATAGGGCACGCCGCCCCGCTCGAAGCCCGGTCGAATCGGCTCGTTCTTCAACGCGTCGCGGTACGCCGACAGTACGGCCATTACCAGCAATACCGCTGCGCTTGCGATCCAGTGCATGTCCATCTTGCCGCTCCTTGCATCAATCAACTGGAGCTTCAAACTATCAGAAAAAAATCGACAAATAATTGGCCCCATCGTGAAACCGATATCTGGCCGGCATAAAACCATCACGTGAAATGCCTTTATTTCACGGCGGGATTTTTTTATTCGTTGAACGGAATTCTTGCGGATTACGATTGCATCATCCGTCCATTCGTCGCAAGGAACCGAATCGCATGCAAGCTTTCAGCGGATCGACATTGAATGCGCCGCCCGCCCCCGATCACAAGGAGCACGTGATCGACGCGATGCGCGGCTTCGCAGCGCTGCTCGTTGCCTATTTCCACTGCCGGCAGGTCGTCTGGGTCGGGATGCAGAGCTTTCACCGCGCCTACGGGCATGCGCTCGACCCGAGCGCGATCGTCGGCTACCTGACCTTTCCGTTCGGATGGGGTTCGGCCGGCGTGCCGATCTTCTTCGTGATCAGCGGCTACTGCATCCACCGCAACGCGGCGCTCAAGCTCGCCGCCGATCCCGCGTACCGGCTCAACGCGCCGAACTTCTGGGCGCGCCGCTTTGCGCGCATCTATCCGGTGCTGCTCGCCGCGCTGCTGTTCACGCTCGCGCTCGACTCGATCAGCCTGCAGATCGAGCCCGTCAGCCACAAGATCCGCGATATCGGCCTGGTGCCGTTCGTCGTGAACCTGTTCTCGCTGCAGGGCGTCGCCGGCTATACGTACGGCTCGAACGGCGCGCTGTGGACGCTGTCGCTCGAAGTGCAGTTCTACGCGATCTATCCGCTGCTGTTCGCCGTGCGCCGGCGCATCGGCATGCCGGCCGTGCTGGCGATCGTCGCGCTCGTCAACGCCGCGTCCGCGTGGCTGCTCGAGCGGCACGACCTGCAGTTCTTCACGTCGTACTGGCTGTCGTGGACGATCGGCGCGTGGATCGCGGACGTGCGTGCGCAGCAGGCGCAAACAGCACAAACGGCGCAGGCGGCCGCCGCGCCGTCGCGCGCGTGGTATGCGGCGGCCGCCGTGCTGCTCGGCGCCGGCTGCGCCGCGTTCCATTTCGGCCAGTACGGCGCGTTCCAGCTGTGGGCGGCCGGCTTCGCGTGCTTCCTGTACCGCGCGCTCGCCCGCCCGCCGCGCCAGACGGCGCCGTTGCGCGTGCTCGGCTGGTTCGGCGACTTCAGCTACTCGCTGTACCTGATCCACCTGCCGCTGTTCGTCTGCCTGTGCTCGGTGCTGTTCCACTCCGAGCTGCAGTTGTCGATCTGGCCGTCGCTCGCGTTCGTCGTGCTCGCGATTCCGGTCGCTTACCTGTTCTACCGGCTGGTCGAACGGCCGGCGATGCTGTGGTCGGCAAGCTTCAAGCCGTCGCGCGGCACGCGGGTCGTCACGCCGACGCCTGAACGGGCGATCTGACCGCAGTCTGGCCGTTCAGGCCGGGAACAAGCCCCCGCGCGGCACATCGCCGCGCGGGGGTTTTTAACACCTTCAACACGGCCCGCCAGCCTCCCCGAGCACGAACAAAGCCCCCGCGCAGCGCATCGCCGCGCGGGGGCCGTTTCACCATGCCGCCAGCAGCCGGGGCCAGACTTCCGCCCCGCGCATGCGACGCACTACCGCTTCTTCGCCGCGCGCGCGGTATCCGCGAGGATCTTCTCGACCTGCTCCACGTAGGTCTTCGTGCCGAACCGGCGCAGCGCCGTCACGTGGCCGCTCGCGACCAGCCGCTCGCGCAGCGCGCGATCCGTCTGCAGCGCCGTCAGCGCATCGCCCAGCGCATGCGCGTCGCCCGGTTCGCACAGCAGCCCGTTGTCGTCGTGCTCGATGATCTCGATCACGCCGCCCGCGCGCGCCGCGACGACCGGCCGCCGCGCGAGCATCCCTTCGACGATCACGCGCCCGAACGGCTCGGGCGTGATCGACGTGTGCGCGACGACGTCGACAGCCTTCATGCAGGCGGCCACGTCGCGCTGGAACCCGAGGAAATGCACGCGAGCATCCATCCCGTGCCGCGCGACGAATTCGTGCAGCTGCGCCGCATAGTCGTCCTCGCCGAACAGCGGCGCGCCGACCAGCACGACGTGCATGTCGGGGTGGCTCGCCGCCGCCTCCAGCAGCACGTGCTGGCCCTTCCAGCGCGCGAGCCGGCTGAACGAGCCGACCAGCCACGCGTGCTCGGGCAGGCCGAAGCGCGCACGCAGCACGGCCTGGCTGACGCCGGCCAGCGCGTCGAACGGCTCGGCCGAGATACCGTTGAACACGACGTCGACGTGCTGCGGCGTGAACCCGGTCAGCGCACGGAAGGCCTGCGCGGACGCATCGGAGTTCGCGATCACCCGCGTCACGCCGAACCGCACGCAATGCTTGATCGCGAGCAGCTGCTTGCGGCCGAAGTGCGCGTCGCTGACGATGTCGCGCAGATGCCAGACCACCGGCTTGCGCGCGAGCCGCCCGGCCAGCGCGGCCACCACCATCGCGCGCTGGGTGTTCGCGTAGATCACGTCGGCGCGGCGCGCGCGGCGCGCGACGTCGCGCACGAGCCGGAACAGCTGCTTCAGCGCGCCGGCCGATACGCCGCCCTGCTTGCGCACGCCCGCGAGCGCGCCCTGCTCGACGACGTCGACGCGTGCGCCGATCTCGTCGAGCGCCACGCGAAACGGCCCGTCGTCGAACAGCAGCACGTCGGCGTTCGCGCGCATGTGCTTCATGATCTCGAGCAGCGACAGCTCGGCGCCACCGAGCACGCCGCTCTGGTCGAGCACGAGCGTCGCGGGGCCGCGCGGGGCCGCCATCGGCACGCCGCCGGCGCCGCGCGGCGCGCTCGCGCCGGGCAACGCCGCCTCGACATAGTCGAGAAAGCGCCGCCGGAACGTGTCCGCGGAAAACCGCTCCGCGTTCGCACGGCACGCATCCGGCGTGAAGCGCTGCGGTGCGCGCTCGAATTCGTCGACGGCCGACACGATCGCATGCGCGGTCTGCTCGTCGAAGAACAGCCCGGTCGGCTGCGCGGCCGACTGCGGATCGAGCACCGTCTCGAGCGCGCCGCCCTTCCCGTACGCGATCACGGGCGTGCCGCACGCCTGTGCCTCGACGACCGAGATGCCGAAATCCTCCTCGGCCGCGAACACGAACGCCTTCGCGCGACGCATCCGGTCGTGCAGCACCGCGAACGGCTGGTAGCCCATCACCTCGACGTTCGGGCCGGCCTTCGCGCGCACCTTCTGCATTTCCGGGCCGTCGCCGATCACGACCAGCTTTCGCTTGGGCGTCTTCGAGAACGCCTCGACGATCAGGTCGATCTTCTTGTACGGCACCATCCGCGATGCGGTCAGGTAGAAATCCTCCTTGACCGTGTTCAGCGAGAACGCGTCGACGTCGACCGGCGGGAAGATCACCGCGGCGTCGCGCTGGTAGACCTTCTTGATCCGCCGCGCGATGAACGCGGAATTCGCGACGAAGCCGTCGACCGCGTTCGCCGTGCGCGTATCCCAGTTGCGGATGTAATGCAGGATCATCCGCGCGAGCAGCGATTTCGGCCCGTGCGTGAGATTCGACTGCTCCAGATACTGGTGCTGCAGATCCCACGCATAGCGGATCGGCGAATGCACGTAGCTGATGTGCACCTGGTCGGGCCCGGTCAGCACGCCTTTCGCAACCGCGTGGCTGCTCGAGATCACGAGGTCGTAGTCGGACACGTCGAGCTGCTCGATCGCGAGCGGCATCAGCGGCAGATAGCTACGGTACTTGGTGCGCGCGAACGGCATCTTCTGGATGAACGTCGTCGTGACCGGCTTGCCGCGCACGAATGCGCGGTCATCGAGAAAATCGACGAGGCTGAACAGGTCCGCGTCCGGAAAGCACGCGACGAGCTGCTCGAGCACCCGCTCGGCGCCCGCGTACGTGACGAGCCAGTCGTGGACGATCGCCACGCGCAGCGGCCGGGCCGGATGGCGCGCGGACGCCCGTTCGACCGACAAGGAGCGGCGCCGCACGGCGTCGCCGGCTTCGGCCACGGCGGCATCGGCCGCGGCCACATTCAATACGGCGTGTTCCGCCAGATCGCGATTCATGCTGTTCTCCTCGCATTGAGACGGACAAACAGGTCGCGCACGAGCGCGCGCAGCCCCGGCGTCATCGTGAGCGACCACGCAACATTCAGCACCAGCACGATCGCGCACATGCCGATCGACTCGACGAGCCCCGGCCACGCTTGCGCGAGAAACAGGCTCGCCAGAAGGAACGCGAGATGCGCGGCCATGTCGAGCACGATCGCGCGCATCCGGATCGCCGACAGGTACAGCAGCACGCCGTAGTCGACGAGCGCGCGCGCGGCGACGACGACAGCCGCGCCGATCAGCCCGAAGTGATGAATGCCGAACCACAGGCCGCCGACGAAGAACGGCATCTCGACGAGCCCGGCGAATGCCGCGCGGGCCGGGTTGACCTGCGACTGGATCAGGATCCGCGTGACGCTCGCCTGCCCGACGAGCCACACGCTGATCACGAGCACGCGGCCGACCGGCGCCGAATGCGCGGCGAGATCGGGGCCGACCCACAGCGTCAGGAACGGCGCGAGCGCGAAGATCGCGACGATGCCGACCGGCGTGAACACGCCGTTCAGGAATTCGAGCGACTGGCGCGCGAGCGTATCGGCATGGTCGCGGCCGACCGCCGACAGGCGCGGGAACAGCGTGCGCACGAGCGCGTTCGGCAGCATGTTCAATCGCGTGACGAGGTTCTGCGGCACCGTGTAGTAGGTGACGAACTTCGCGCCCATGCCCGCGCCGAGCATCACGCGGTCGAGCGTGTCGGCGATCATGCTCGTCGTGCTCGCAATCAGCATCCAGCCGCCGAAGTTGAACAAGCCCTTCGCGGTGCCCCACTGCGGCGGATCGATGCGCCGGATGCCGAGCACCTTGATGCTCGCCTGGCCGAGCATCACCGCCGCGATCAGGCGCGCGACGACCGCCGCGGCGAGCACCGTCTGCAGGTTCGGCGCGATCCACCACGCGGCGCCGAGCGGCAGCAGCTGGAACAGGAACGTGCCGATCGTCTGGTTCGTGTTGAACACGCCGAACCGCTCTGCGCCGTTGATCGCGCCGGCGAATACCCACGACACGTTCGCGAGCGGAATCGCGAGCGCGAGCCACGGCAGCGCGAGATACACCTCGTGCTGCATGTCGGCCGACACCTTCGTGAAATACGCGGTGTAGACGAATGCGCCGAAGTAGATCAGCAGCCCGCCCACGATGCCGGTGCCGAGGTTCAGCCAGAACGCGCTCCAGAACACGCGCGCGCTTTCGTCCGCGTCGCCGCTCGCGAGCGCTTTCGAGATGTGGTTCTGCGCGGCCATGCTCATCCCGAGATCGAGGATCCCGAAATAGCCGATCAGCGTCCACACGAGGCTGACGACGCCGTAGCGCTCGACGCCCAGCGCGTGGATGTACGCGGGCACCGTCACCAGCGACACGAAGGTCGGCAGGATCAGCCCGATGAAATTGATCGAAACGTTCTTCAGAATACCTTTGTCCATGCTCCCGCCCTGTGCTGCCTGATGAGCTGCGTGATGAGCTGCGTGATGACGATGGCTGCGCCGCTGCGCTTGCCGCCCGTCACGGCTTCCAGCGATACATCAGCACCTTGCCGCGTGCGTCTTCCTCGACGAACACGAGGTACTCGCCGTTGTCACGCTTCGTCGCGCTGATGCCGAACGGCACGTCGACCCAGCCCGACGCCCTGCCGACTTCCGGCCCCGGGTTCATCACGCCGAGCTCCTTGCCGGTTTCCTTGTCGTACACGTGGATCTTGCCGACCGGCTCCACCGTGAAGATGTAGCGGCCCTCGACCGTGATCCCGATCAGGTCCAGGATCGGCTTCGCGTCGAGCTGCCACGGCAGCGCGACCGTGTAGCGCACCACCGGCGAGCCCGTCGACCACTTGTCGTAGCGGACCAGCACGCGGCCGACTTCCTTGTTGATGCCCGGCTGCGGCGGTGCGTCGGCCGTATAGCCCGTCACGTACAACGTGTCGGTCTGCGGCTCGTAGATCGCGCGGCGCAGCTGCGTGAACGGCTGCGGCATCGGATAGGTCGTGACCTTGTCGTACGCGTAGATCGGGTTGCCGGCCTTGTCGACGCCGCCGTACTGGAACCGGTGGATGCCGCGCACGTCGCTCGTGCGCCAGATGTCGCCCTTCGTGTCGACCCACCAGCCCCAGCCGCCCGCCTTCGCCTTGGCCGTCGTGTTCGTCTCGAACTCGTCGGCGTCGAGGTGGCCGTTGCCGTTCGCGTCGCGCCAGATCCAGTCGCCGCCCGGCGGCTTGTTCGGCACGTTGTCGACGGGCCGCGCGCGGCCCGCGAGCAGGCCCGACGGGATCGCGACCTCGCCGTCGCGCTTCGGATCGAAGCGGTAGATCTTCAGGTGATCCGCGTACATGTCGGTCAGGTACAGGAACGTGCGGCCGTCAAGGCGGCGCGCGATCGGCATGCCCGGCCACTGATCGGTGTGGAACACCGGATCGTCCGGATACTTGAAGCGGTTCGACAGGAATCCTGCGTACTTCCATTCCTGGCCTGCCGGCTTCAACAGGTCGAGCTCGAAACGCTTGTTGCCCGTGTACACGCTGTTCGGCCGCGCGGGGTCGATCCACGCGCCGTCGACGAACAGCAGCCCCTGCACCTGCCAGCGCAGCTTGCCGTCCGGCGTGTAGCTCTCGAGCACGGCGCCGAGGCCCGCGCCGATCGTGTCGTGACGCGGCCCGATGCCGTTCGTCGCGACGTAGATATTGCCGCTGCGATCGACGCCCACGCCCGTCAGTCCATTGAAGCGCTGCGGGCCCGGCCGGCCGGCCACCGGACCGGCGAAGATGCCACCTCGCTCGCCGAGCGTGCTGGACAACGTGTAGCCCTTGCCGCCCTTCGAGAAGATCAGGATCTGCTGACGCGGCCCGTTGTCGGCGACGAGCACGCGCCCCTTCGCGTCGACCGCGACGTCGACCGCATCGGTGTTCTCCGGCAGCGCGGGCCCATCATCGAGCTTGCGGCCGTCCGCGCGCACGTGCACGAGATGCGCGGGCCCGTTGAGCGTATCGGTCAGGAGCCACAGCGTGCCGTCGCCGGCGAGCGCGATGCGGCCCGGCTCGTGTGCGCTCCACGTGCCCTTCTTCTGCATCGTCTCGGCGTCGTAGACGTCGACTTCGTCATGCGTCGGGTTGGTCGCGAACAGCGTCTTGTCGTCGGCCGCGAGGCCGCCCACTTCCGCCTTCACCGCGCCCACTTCCGGCCGCGCGGCGGCCGGCACCTCGTTGACCATCATGAAGCTCGCGGCCATCCGCGCGCGGCCGGCATCGGCGCGCCCGCCAGGCGCTACCTGCGGCGCCGCGCGAAACGGCGCGGGCTGCTTCATGTCGCCGAGCGTGCGCCGCGAGATGCCGAACCATTGCTTGCCCTTCTCCGGCCAGATGCCGGGCGACACGAGGTGGCCGCGCTCGTTGCCGACGCCGATCGCGACGTACGCATACTTGCCGTTCACCGCGACCGCATTGCCGCCCAGGTTGCCCCAGCCGTGCGTGCCGCCGGCGAAGCCGAGCATCTTGCCGTCCTGGTAGACGCTCGCCTCCGCGCCGCTCTCGTCCCACGGCGCATTCGTATATACCTTGCCGTCGGGCGTCACCGCGATCGCGCGAATATCGATCTGCGTCCAGCTGCCGTCACCATAGCCGTACGTATTGCCGATCCAGGATGTCGTCGCGGGCAGCACCGTTTCGGCCGGCGCGGCCCACGTCAGCCATGCCGCACCCATCGCGATGGCGGCCAGTATCAGACGTTGCAATGCGCTTCTCCACTCGATGCTTCAGCGATCAGGCAGGGCGGCCGCAGGCCGCGAATGCCGTATCGCTAAATGGGTTTCAAACGACGCGATGCAGGTTACAAGCAAAAATAATCACAAGAAATTTGGAAATATTTGGGGATGTTTCTGAGTGGAATATCGAACCGGAACCCATCCTGGAAGGCACCGAAAGGCGGCAATAACGACCGCACGGCGGGGTCGGATCTGTAGAAAATGCCGCATTTCGCAGGCCGGCCGCGCACCGCCGCCGTAAAAAAATTCCGCTGCGGTGAAATGAATGGATATCGAATGTTTTTCGTCAGGAAAATAGCGTGCGTTTTTTTGCCGATTTCTTTTCCCTAGAATCGATTTCGATTCGATATTTCATTTAAAGGCATGCATTACGTTCACGCATCGAATGCGCGATGCGCCGCGCGACACGCGGCCCGTTGCGAAGGAGCGGCGCGATGACGGTCCCGCGCACCGCCGACACTCCCGTGCCGCAACACGGCCGCATCGTGCAGCTCGACGGGCTGCGCGCGATCGCCGTGGGCGCCGTATTCCTGCAGCACGCGCTGAAGGCGCCGCTGTGGATGGGCGTCGACCTGTTCTTCGTGCTGAGCGGCCTTTTGATCACCGGCATCCTGCTCGACCGCAAGGCGCGCGGGCAGTCGTACTTCAGCCACTTCTACGCGCGCCGCGTGCGCCGCATCCTGCCGCCGTACGTGCTGCTGCTCGCGGTGTCGACGGTGCTGTTCGGCGCGAGCTGGCTGCCGCACTGGCCGTGGTTCGCGTTCTTCTCGACCAATATCGGGCTGTCGCTCGGCAGCGTCGGCCACGACAGCCTCAACGTGCTGTGGTCGCTCGCGGTCGAAGAGCAGTTCTACATCTTCTGGCCGTTCGTCGTGCTGTGGTGTTCGGAGCGTGCGCTGCTGTGGATCGCGGCCGCGCTGATCGTGATCGCGCCGATCCTGCGCGCGATCGCGACACCGTGGTTCGACTCGTTCTGGCCGATCTACTACCTGACGCCGTTCCGCATGGACCTGCTCGCCGCAGGCGCGCTGCTCGCGATCGTGCTGCGCCGCGACCGGCGCGCGCTCGATCCGTTCTATCCGCTCGCCGTTGCGGGCGCGCTCGTGGCGCTCGCGATCCTCGGCTGGCTGCACCTGTCGTTCCCGCGCTTCCGCGCGGCGAACACGCCGCTGTCGAACGCGGCGCTCTACAGCGTCTCGCTGCTGCTGTGCACGTCGATCGTCGTGATCGCGCTGCGCGGCCGCGGCCTCGTGCAGCGTGTGCTGACGAACCCCGTGCTCGTCTACGTGGGCACCATCAGCTACACGGTGTACCTGATCCACCTGAGCGTGCTGTATGCGCTCTGGCCGCTGCACCTGAACCGCTACATGACCGCAGCGCTCGCACTCGCGATCACGCTCGCGTATGCAACCGCGACCTGGTACGGCTTCGAGCGGCGCCTGACGCGCGGCCCCGCGCGCGGCGTGCTGCCTGCGGCCGTCCGCACCACTGCCTGATTTTCTTCATCGTTTCGACTAGGACATCGCCATGAGCCAAACTCGCAAGGCCATCATTACCGGGGTGACGGGGCAAGACGGCGCCTACCTGACCAAGCTGCTGCTCGACAAGGGCTACCAGGTCACGGGCACCTATCGCCGCACCAGCTCGGTCAATTTCTGGCGCATCGCCGAGCTCGGCGTCGACACGCACCCGAACCTCACGCTCGTCGAACACGACCTGACCGACGCCGGCTCGAGCCTGCGCCTGCTCGAACGCACGCAGCCGGACGAGGTGTACAACCTGGCCGCGCAGAGCTTCGTCGGCGTGTCGTTCGACCAGCCGTCGACCACCGCCGAAGTAACGGGCCTCGGCACGCTGAACCTGCTCGAGGCGATCCGCGTCGTCACCCCGAAGACGCGCTTCTACCAGGCTTCGACGTCCGAAATGTTCGGCAAGGTGCAGGCGATTCCTCAAACGGAATCGACGGCCTTCTATCCGCGCAGCCCGTACGGCGTCGCGAAGCTGTTCGCGCACTGGACGACGGTGAACTACCGCGAGTCGTACGGCCTGTTCGGCAGCAGCGGGATCCTGTTCAACCACGAGTCGCCGCTGCGCGGCCGTGAATTCGTCACGCGCAAGATCACCGACACCGTCGCGAAGATCAAGCTCGGCAAGGCAAACCGCCTCGAGCTCGGCAACCTGGACGCGAAACGCGACTGGGGCTTCGCGCTCGAATACGTCGAAGGGATGTGGCGGATGCTGCAGGTCGACGAGCCCGACACCTACGTGCTCGCGACCAACCGCACCGAGACCGTGCGCGATTTCGTGCGGATGGCGTTCGCGGCCGCCGGCTACCAGATCGAGTGGACCGGCAAGGGCGAACAGGAGCGCGGCCTCGACGCGTCGACGGGCGACGTGCTCGTCGAGGTGAATCCGAAGTTCTACCGGCCGGCGGAAGTCGACCTGCTGATCGGCTGCGCGGACAAGGCCAAATCCAAGCTCGGCTGGGCGCCGCAGACGACACTCGAGCAGCTTTGCCAGATGATGGTCGAAGCCGACCTGACGCGGAACCGTCACCATGACACGTACTGAACGCCTGTCACGCCGTGCATTCGTCACGGGCCTGACCGGCTTCACCGGCCGCTACATGGCGCAACGCCTCGAAGCGGCCGGCTATGAGGTATGGGGCACGGTCGCGCCCGGCGCGCCGCGGCCCGACGATCCGGCCCTCGCGCGCTGCACGCTGCTGCCGGTCGACCTGCTCGATGCGCAGGCGCTGCGC
Source organism: Burkholderia sp. Bp8963 (assembly GCF_003854275.1). Classification (GTDB taxonomy): domain Bacteria; phylum Pseudomonadota; class Gammaproteobacteria; order Burkholderiales; family Burkholderiaceae; genus Burkholderia. Next base: position 31,755 of record NZ_QTQP01000005.1, on the reverse strand, counting down.
GCGGCTGCCGCCGACGCGCGGCCCGACGCGGTCGTGCATCTCGCGGCCCGCGCGCACGTCACGCAGGACGACCCCGCGCTGACCTACCAGGTCAACATCGCCGGCACGCGCAACCTGCTCGCCGCGCTCGCGGGCCTCGACCGCCGCCCGTCCGCGGTGCTGCTCGCGAGCAGCGCGAACGTCTATGGCAATTCGACGCCCGGCGTGCTCGACGAAAGCGTCGTGCCGGCGCCCGCGAACGATTACGCGGTCAGCAAGCTCGCGATGGAATATGCGGCGAGGCTCTGGTCCGACCGGCTGCCGATCGTGATCGCACGCCCGTTCAACTACACGGGCGTCGGCCAGAGCGAAGCGTACCTGCTGCCGAAGCTCGCCGCGCACTACGCGCGCAACGAATCGCGCATCTCGCTCGGCAATCTCGACGTGAGCCGCGATTTCTCCGACGTGCGCGACGTGACGGCCGCCTATCTGCGGCTGATCGAAGCCGCCCCTGCCGGCGAGACGTTCAACGTCTGCGCGGAACGCGCGTATTCGCTGAAGGAAGTGCTGGCGATGCTGTCGCGCATCGCAGGCTACGTGATCGACGTGAAGGTCGACCCGCGCTTCGTGCGGCACAACGAAGTAAAGAGCCTGAGCGGCTCGCGCGACAAGCTGCGGCGTGTGGTGGGCGAGCTGCCCGTCACGCCGCTCGACGAGACGCTGCGCTGGATGGTGGACGCGATGCGCGTCACGCCGGTCGTGCACGCCTGAACGGTTCTACGCGGCGTGGCGAGCGCCACGCCGCGATCCGCCGACGATCTCTACGATCTACCCGCGCTCAGCCGTCGAGGCCGCGCGCGAGATCGTTGCGCAGGTCGGTCGCGTTCTCGAGACCGACCGCGAGACGGATCAGCCCTTCGGTGATCCCCGCCGCCGCGCGCGCTTCCGGCGTGATGCGCGCGTGCGTGGTGGTCGCTGGATGGGTGATCGTCGTGCGCGTGTCGCCGAGGTTGCCGGTGATCGAGATCAGCTTCGTGCTGTCGATCACGCGCCATGCATTCGCGCGCTGCTGCTCCGGCGTGTCGCCCTTCAGCTCGAACGACACGATCGCGCCGCCCGCCTTCTGCTGCCGTTTCGCGAGTTCATGCTGCGGATGCGATTCGAGCCCCGGGTAGAACACGCGCGCGACGGCCGGATGCGAATCGAGCCACTGCGCGATTTCCAGCGCGTTCGCCGACTGGCGCTCGACGCGCAGCGACAGTGTCTCCATCCCCTTCAGCAGCACCCACGCGTTGAACGCGGACAGCGTCGGCCCCGCGCTGCGCACGAACGGGAACACCTTGCCCATGATGAATTCCTTCGAGCCGACCAGCGCGCCGCCGAGCACGCGGCCCTGACCGTCGAGGAACTTCGTCGCCGAGTGCATCACGACGTCCGCGCCGAGCTTCAGCGGCTGCTGCAGCACCGGGCTGCAGAAACAGTTGTCGACGACGAACAGCGCATTCGCACCCTTCGCAATCCTGCCGATCGCCTCGATGTCGGCGAGCTCCGTCAGCGGGTTCGACGGCGTCTCGAGGAAGAACATCTTCGTGTTCGGACGCACCGCTTCCTGCCATGCGTTCAGGTCGGTCGGATCGACGAAGGTCGTTTCGATGCCGAACTTGCTGAAGATCTGCGAGAACATGCCGAGCGTCGAGCCGAACAGGCTGCGCGAGCTGACGAGGTGGTCGCCGGCCTGCAGCGCGGCCATCACGACCGACATGATCGCCGCCATCCCCGATGCGGTCGCAATGCACGCCTCGCCGCCCTCGAGCGCCGCGAGACGCTCCTGGAACATCGTCACGGTCGGGTTCGTGAAGCGCGAATACGTGAAATAGTCTTCCGAGTTCGCGAAGCGCTCGGCCGCTTCGGCCGCGCTCTTGAAGCAGAAGCTCGACGTGAGGAACAGCGCTTCCGAATGCTCGTTGAAGTCGCTGCGCAGCGTGCCTGCGCGCACGGCAAGCGTATCGAAGTTGAGGGAGTCGTCCATGTTCCGTTTTCCGTTTTCGATGTCCGTGCTGCGCCGCACGGACCAGACCAAACAAAAAAGCCCGCTATGCGTCGGCATCAGCGGGCTTCGGTGCGGTACGACAGCGGTCGACTCGGGCCGGCTGCCGCCGGCCTTCGCTTTAGCTGTTTTGGGATGAAGCCCCGCGTCCGCAAGCTGATATCAAATCGACGCAAGGCCACATCCTATCACGCCTCTACGACGGCGTGTGTCGGCGTCACTCGACCGACAATTGCAGGTTCATCTGCGAACGGGCCGTGTCGCCGCTCGTGTCGCGATCGGCCTGCGACGCCGGGGCGAGACGTGCGCGCTCGATCGAATCGAGATACTCGGGCGTCACGTGGCCGGTGATGTAGTTACCGTCGAAGCACGACGCCTCGAAGCCCTCGAGCTTCGGGTTGATGTCGCGCACCGCGCGGCGCAGGTCGTCGACGTCCTGATAGATCAGGTAGTCGGCGCCGATGATCTTCGCGACTTCCTCGTCGCTGCGGCCATGCGCGACGAGTTCGCCGCGCGTCGGCATGTCGATGCCATACACGTTCGGGAACTTCACGGGCGGCGCCGCCGACGCGAAGATCACCGACTTCGCGCCCGCATCGCGCGCCATCTGCACGATTTCATGCGACGTCGTGCCGCGCACGATCGAATCGTCGACGATCAGCACGTGCTTGTCCTTGAACTCGATGCTCATCGCGTTCAGCTTCTGGCGCACCGACTTCTTGCGCACGGCCTGGCCCGGCATGATGAACGTGCGGCCAACGTAGCGGTTCTTGAAGAAACCCTCGCGATACTCGACGCCGAGCTTCGCGGCGACCTGCATCGCGGCCGGCCGCGACGAATCGGGAATCGGCATCACGACGTCGATCGGCACGTTCGGCAGCTCGCGCCGGATCTTCTCTGCGAGATAGTCGCCCATGCGCAGCCGCACGTTGTAGACGGGCACGCCGTCGAGGCACGAGTCCGGACGTGCGAGGTACACGTACTCGAACATGCACGGGTTGAGGCTCGGCGCCTCAGCACATTGCTGGCTGTGGAAATTGCCGGCGTTATCGATGAAGATCGCTTCGCCCGGCTTCACGTCGCGGACGAATTCGAAGCCGATGCCCTCGACCGCGACCGATTCCGACGCGACCATCCACTCGGTGCCGTGCTCGGTCTCGAGCTTGCCGATGCAGAGCGGACGGATGCCGAACGGATCGCGGAATGCGAGCAGGCCATGGCCGGCGATCAGCGACACGATCGCGTACGAACCCTCGACGCGGCGATGCACGCCGGCGACCGCCTTGAACAGCGCGGCCGGGTCGAGCTCGAGGCCCGTCGTCGACAGCTGCAGCTCGTGTGCGAACACGTTGAGCAGCACCTCGCTGTCGGAATTGGTGTTGATGTGCCGGCGGTCGATCCGGAACATCTCGTCCTTCAACTGCTTCCAGTTCGTCAGGTTGCCGTTGTGCGCGAGGATGATCCCGAACGGCGCGTTCACGTAGAACGGCTGCGCTTCTGCCTCGCTCGACGCCGAACCGGCCGTCGGGTAACGCACCTGGCCGATACCGGCCGTGCCCGGCAGGCTGCGCATGTTGCGCGTGCGGAATACGTCGCGCACCATGCCGTTCGCCTTGTACATGTGGAAATTGCTGCCGTCCGCCGTCGCGATGCCCGCCGCGTCCTGACCGCGATGCTGCAGCAGCAGCAGGCTGTCATAGATCAGCTGGTTGACCGGGGATTGGGAGATAACGCCTACGATGCCGCACATGGCATGTCCTTCAAGATGACAAAAACGGTTCCTTCCTGCGCCAGCCGCACGCTCACACGCGCACGTACTGGGCCATGCCGTCGGGCAGGAGCGATTTCAGCTCATGCACGCCCTGTTCGGCAGCGGGACGCAAAAGCGCATTGCGCCAGAATTCCTGTTTGGGCAGCTCGGTCAGCCCGGCTGCCGCGACCAGCAGTACCACGAGCACCGCGCCGCGCACGAGCCCGAACATCATGCCGAGCGACCGGTCGATGCCGCCGAGGCCCGTCACCTGCGCGATCCGCGACAACAGCGCGTTCGCGACGCCGGCAACGAACACGACGCCGATCACGAGCAGCGCGAACGCGAGCACCCACTGCGTCAACGCGCCGCCCGGCCAGGTCGCCGGCACGTACGGCACGACAAAGCCGACGTAGCGGCTCGCGATCACGATCGCCGCGATCCAGCCGATCAGCCCGAAAATCTCCGACACGAAGCCGCGCCACGCACCGCGCAGCGCCGACAACACGATCACCGCCAATACAGCGTAGTCGAAAGCAGTCAGCATTGCGCGTTACTGGGTCAACCCGGCTTCGCGCACTTTCGCGATCGCGGCGGACGCCGCCGCGCGATCCGCGAATGGACCCGCACGCAACTGTGCCGCGGTGCTGCCGTCAGCCTGCTTGCGATGCTCGACATATGCGGGCACGCCCGCCGATTTCAACTTCGTTGCCCACGCGCGAGCCGTCGCGTCATCCTTGAACGACCCGAGCTGCACCGCGAACCGCGCACCGGCCGGCGACGACGGCGTCGCGTCGCTGCCATCCGCGCCGGCCGTGTTCGCGACGGGCGCGGACGCAGGTGCGGGCTTCGGCGCGGCCGGCTTGGGCGCGACTTTCGGCGCGACGCTTGCGGTCGTCGTGGTGTCGGGGTTCGCGGCCGGGGTCACGGCCTGGTTTGCAGCCTGATTTGCGGCCTGATTCGCCGCGGGCTTGCCGGCGTCCTTCGCTGCCGGTGCGGGCGCAGGCGCCGCGGCCACGGCCGTATCGGATGATGCGGGCGGCTCGTCGTGCGCGACGCCCGCCTGCACGTCGGACGCGTCCTCGTCACGCGGCGCGGCCGCCTGGTGCGACGGCCGGTTCGGAATGTCGATCGAGATGTCGTCGGTCACCGGCTTCGGGTGCGAGTCGAGCACCATCGGCAGCACGATGACGGCGGCCACCACGAGCGCGATCGCGCCAACGAGGCGCCGGCGCGCGCGTTGCTTTTCTGGAAGGGTCGGATCGAGGAGCAGTGCGTCCGATTCCGGACGCTGCTCGGTGCGGCGCGAGCGCCGTTCGACGCGCTCGGTACGCTCTGTACGCTCGTTGCGTACGTTCCGGGAGGCCCCGGTACGACCGCCGCGCCGGGTGGGCGCGTCGTCGTCTTTCTTGCCGAACGAGAAAATTCCCATGAATGGCTGAGTCCGAAACTGCCCGTCAGTCAGTGTTGCTGCGATTTACGATAGGCCATCACGCCAGCTACCGTATGGAAACTGCCGAAAACCACGATTCTATCATTCTCGGATGCTCTTTTTAGTGCATCGCGAAACGCATCGGCCGGCGACGTGTAGCGGGTGATGCTGGAATCGGGGCCATCCTCGACGCCCGCCTTGTGCAGCGCGGCTTCGAGCTGCTCGGCGCTCGCCGCGCGCGGCAGCGGCAGGTCCGTCACGCACCAGTGGTCGATCTCGCCCTTCAGGTGGTGCAGCACGCCGTCGATGTCCTTGTCGTGCATCGCGCCGAACACCGCGTACGTGTACGGGAAGAAGCCCATGTTGCCGAGGTTCTGCGCGAGCACGGCCGACGCATGCGGATTGTGCGCGACGTCGAGCACGATCGCGGGCTTGCCCGGCAGCACCTGGAAGCGCCCCGGCAGCTCGACGTTCGCGAGCCCGAGGCGGATGTCCTGCGCGGACACCGGCAGCACCGCGCGCAGCGATTCGAGCGCGGCGAGCGCGGCCGACGCATTGATCAGCTGGTTCGCGCCGCGCAGCGCCGGATACGCGAGCGCCGGATAGCGCTTGTCGCGGCCGATGTAGCTCCACTGCTGGCGCTCCGTGCCGGGCTGCGCCTCGCAGCGGAAATCGCGGCCGACGAGCCACAGATCCGCGCCGATCGCGTCGGCGTGGTCGATCAGCGTTTGCGGCGCGGCCGGATCGCCGCAGATCGCGGGCTTGCCGGGCCGGAAGATCCCCGCCTTCTCGAACGCGATCTTCTCGCGCGTGTCGCCGAGGTAGTCGGTGTGGTCGATGTCGATGCTCGTGACGATCGCGCAATCGGTATCGATGATGTTGACCGCGTCGAGGCGGCCGCCGAGGCCGACTTCGAGGATCACCGCATCGAGCCCGCGCGACGCGAACAGGTGCAGGATCGCGAGCGTCGTGAATTCGAAATACGTGAGCGACACGGGCTCGGGCAGCGCATTGCGCGCGGCCTCGACGGCCTCGAAGTGCGGCAGCAGCGCGTCGTCGCCGACCATCTCGCCGTTCACCCGCGCCCGCTCGTTGAACGCGAGCAGGTGCGGCGACGTGTGGCAGCCGACCTTGTAGCCGGCGCGCACGAGGATCGTCTCGAGAAACGCGCAGGTCGAGCCCTTGCCGTTGGTGCCGCCGACCGTGATCACGGGGCACGCGAATTCGAGCTGCAGCGCCGCCTTGACCTGGCCGATGCGGGTGAGACCCATGTCGATGCCGACCGGGTGCGCGCGCTCGAGATGCGAAAGCCACGCGTCGAGAGTGGGAAAAGTGCTCATCGTATCAATACGTGAATCGGTACCGCCACTACGCCAAAAGACGAAGCGCGCCGCCTGGCGGGTAAGCCAGGCGACGCGCGCAGTTCAAAGTCCTGTACCTGCGAGTCCGGCGCCGATCAGGCCAGCGCGTCGGCCGGCTGGCGCTGCAGCAGCGCGAGCAGTTGCGCGATCTCGTCGCGCATCTTGCGGCGATCGACGATCATGTCGACGGCACCCGTCTTCACCAGGAACTCGGCGCGCTGGAAGCCTTCCGGCAGCTTCTCGCGCACCGTCTGCTCGATCACGCGCGGGCCGGCGAAGCCGATCAGCGCCTTCGGCTCGGCGATCACGACGTCGCCGAGGAACGCGAAGCTCGCCGATACGCCGCCCATCGTCGGGTCGGTCAGCACCGAAATGAACGGCAGCTTCGCTTCCGACAGCTTGGTCAGCATCGCGGTGGTCTTCGCCATCTGCATCAGCGACAGCAGGCTTTCCTGCATCCGCGCGCCGCCCGAAGCGGTGAAGCAGATGAACGGCACGTGCTGCTCGAGCGCGTTCTGCGCGCCACGCGCGAAGCGCTCGCCGACCACCGAGCCCATCGAGCCGCCCATGAACGAGAACTCGAAGCACGCGGCAACGACCGGCAGCGTGTGGATCGCGCCGCCCATCACCACCATCGCGTCGGTCTCGCCCGTCTCGTCCATCGCTTCCTTCAGACGATCCGGATACTTGCGGCTGTCCTTGAACTTCAGCGAGTCGACCGGCACGATTTCCTGGCCGATTTCATAGCGGCCTTCCGCATCGAGCAGCCCGTCGAGGCGCTCGCGCGCGCCGATGCGCATGTGGTGATCGCACTTCGGGCACACGTGAAGGTTCGCGTCCACGTCGTTGCGATACAGCACGGCCTCGCAGGACGGGCACTTGACCCACAGGCCTTCCGGAATGCCCTTGCGGCTTTTCGGGTCGGTCTGCTTGATCTTCGGCGGCAGCAGTTTGTCGAGCCAGCTCATCGTATGGTTTCCTGTTCCGTGGCAGGCCGGGCAATCTGCACCCGGGCCTGCTTTCATCTGTTGTTTATGCGGCCGTCTTGCCCGCGCCATCCAGCGCGGCGCGCAGCTCGGCGATGAACGCCTTCAGCGCGGCGACGGCGCCTTCCGGCGCGGCGCTCTCGAGGAGCTGCACCAGGCGGCTGCCGATCACGACGGCGTCCGACACTTCGGCCACCGCGCGCGCCGTTTCGGCGTCGCGGATCCCGAAGCCGACGCCCACCGGAACCGGCACACGCGACTTGATGGCCGGGATTTTACCCGCAATGCTCGAAACATCCAGATTTCCGGCGCCGGTCACGCCCTTCAGCGACACGTAATACACGTAGCCGCTCGCGATCTTGCCGACGTCCGCGATGCGCTCCTCGGTCGACGTCGGCGCGAGCAGGAAGATCGGATCGATCTGCGCGGCGCGCATTTTTTCCGCGAACACGCCCGCCTCTTCCGGCGGATAGTCGACGACGAGCACGCCGTCGACACCGGCCTCGTGCGCTTGCGCCGCGAACGCGTCGACGCCCATCCGTTCGATCGGGTTCGCGTAGCCCATCAGCACGACGGGGGTCTTCTGGTCGCGCTCGCGGAAGCGCTTCACGTCGGCGAGCACGCTTTTCAGCGTCACGCCGCGTTCGAGCGCGCGTTCCGACGAGCGCTGGATCACCGGGCCATCGGCCATCGGATCGGAGAACGGCACGCCGAGCTCGATCACGTCCGCGCCGCCTTCGGCAAGCGCGTGCATGAAGTCGACGGTTTTCGCGGGATCGGGATCACCCGCGGTGATGAACGGGATCAGGCCCTTGCGGCCTTGTTCGGCGAGCGCTGCGAAGGTCTGCTGGATACGGGACATGGCAATTTTCCTGAATGCGTTGGCGAGATGGCGGCGCGACTCACGCGCACGCCTGCGCAGCGAGCGCGGCAATGCGCTCGTGCGCGATCGCGCAATAACTTTCGTTGATCTCGTAGCCGACGAAGTCGCGCCCCTGCCGTGCGCAGGCTACCGCGGTCGTGCCGCTGCCCATGAACGGATCGAGCACGCGGCCGCCCGGCGGGCAGCTCGCGAGCACCATCCGCTCGATGATCTCCAGCGGCTTCTGGGTCGGATGATCGACGCGCTCCGCGTGCTGCCGGTGCAGGCGCGAGACCGACCAGACGTCCTTCGGGTTGTAGCCCATCTCCAGCCACTTGCTGCCTTCGAACAGCTTGCGCGAGCGGGCCTTCTTCGTGTCGGCGTCGTACGGGATGCGGACCGGATCGAGATCGAAGTAATACGCCCTGGAAACCGCGAAAAAGCCGATGTTGTCGTGCACCGACGTGAAACGGCGCGTCGTGCCGCCCATGCTCGGCACGCGCCGGTCCCAGATGATCTCGTTGACCATCGTGAGCTTCGTCTTCAGGAAACTGAAGATCTCCGGCGCGTACTGCCATGTGCAGAAGATATACATCGACCCGCTCGGCTTGAGCTTCGGAATCGCGAGCTCGAGCCATTCGCGCGTCCACGCGAGGTGGTCGTCGCCCGAGCGCTTGTCCGAGTCGTTGCCGTAATCCTTGCCGAGCCCGTAAGGCGGATCGGCGACGATCAGGTCGATCGACGCGTCCGGCAGGCATGCGGCTTCGGTCATGAAATCGCGGTTGTGCAATTCGATGCCGGCACGCAGCGCGCGCGGCGCCGCGACGGCGGCTTGCACCGCCTCCGCTTCGCTCGCAGCGCCGCCCGCCGGCTCTTCGATCAGGTCACGCATCGGTCGGGGTCAGAGTTCGATGCCCGATCGCTCGGCGACCGTGTGCATGTCCTTGTCGCCGCGGCCCGACAGGTTGACGAGCAGGATCTTGTCCTTCGGCAGCGTCGGCGCGAGCTTCACGCCGTATGCAATCGCGTGGCTCGATTCGAGCGCCGGGATGATCCCCTCGATCCGGCAGCAGTCGTGGAACGCCTTCAGCGCTTCGTCGTCGGTGATGCCGACGTACTGCGCGCGGCCGCTGTCCTTCAGCCATGCATGCTCGGGGCCGACGCCCGGGTAGTCGAGGCCCGCCGACACCGAATGCGTCTCGATGATCTGACCGTTGTCGTCCTGCAGCAGGTACGTGCGGTTGCCGTGCAACACGCCCGGGCTGCCGGCGATCAGCGATGCCGCATGATGGCCCGTGTCGATCCCGTCACCCGCCGCTTCGACGCCGATCAGCTGCACCGAGGTGTCGTCGATGTACGGATAGAAGATGCCCATCGCGTTCGAGCCGCCGCCGACACACGCGATCACCGCGTCCGGCTGCCGGCCCGCGAGTTCCGGCATCTGCACCTTGCATTCGTCGCCGATCACGCGCTGGAAGTCGCGCACCATCATCGGGTACGGGTGCGGGCCCGCGACCGTGCCGATGATGTAGAACGTGTTCTCGATGTTCGTGACCCAGTCGCGCATCGCTTCGTTCAGCGCGTCCTTCAGCGTGCGCGAGCCCGATTCGACCGGCACGACCGTCGCGCCGAGCAGCTTCATCCGGTACACGTTGGCCGCCTGGCGGCGCACGTCTTCCGAGCCCATGTAGACGACGCACTCCATGCCGAAGCGCGCGCAGATCGTCGCGGTCGCGACACCGTGCTGGCCCGCGCCCGTCTCGGCGATCACGCGCTTCTTGCCCATCCGCTTCGCGAGCAGCGCCTGGCCGATCACGTTGTTGATCTTGTGCGCGCCGGTGTGGTTCAGGTCCTCGCGCTTCAGGTAGATCTGCGCGCCGCCGAGCGTGTCGCTCCAGCGTTGCGCGTGATAGATCGGCGACGGACGGCCGACGAAGTGCTTCAGCTCGCGCTCGAATTCGGCGACGAAGTCGGGATCGTTCTGGTATTTCGCATACGCTGCGCGCAGCTCGTCCAGCGCGTGAATCAGCGTCTCGGCGACGAACGTGCCGCCATACGGGCCGAAGTGGCCGCGATCATCAGGAAGGTTGTACATGGTGTCACTCTCGATCGGTCGGCGCGCCCCGCTGTCGGGGCCGCACCGGCTTGCATCACTTGGCGTCCGCTTCGCGCACCGCGCGCACGAACGCCGCCATCCGGGCGTGATCCTTCACGCCCTTGGCGCCCTCTACTTCGATGCCGCTGGAGACATCGACCGCAAACGGGCGCAGCTGACGGATCGCATCACCGACGTTTTGCGCGTTCAAGCCACCACTCAAAACGGCCCGATGCGCGAGCTCTGCGGGAATAAGTGACCAATCGAAGACCTTGCCGCTGCCGCCGTAGTCCGGCACGAGGGTGTCGAACAGGAGGCCGCGCGCTTTCGAATAATGAAGACCCGATTCTACCAAATCGGCCGATTGCGTCGAGGGGCCGACGCGCACCGCGCGCAGCCACGGCAGCCGTGCCGCGCGGCCCAGTGCGTCGCAATGCTCGGGGGTCTCGTCGCCGTGGAATTGCAGCAGCGTGAGCGGCACGTCGCGCACGACGGCCTCGATCTCGGCTTCGGTCGCGTTCACGAACAGGCCGACGACCGACACGAACGGCGGCGCGAGACGTGCAAGCTCGGCCGCTTGCGCGATCGTCACCGCGCGCGGGCTCTTCGGATAGAACACGAGGCCGATCGCGTCGGCGCCGAGCGCCGCCGCATGCAGCACGTCCTCGGCGCGCGACAGGCCGCACAGCTTGATGCGCGTGCGCGGCGGCAGGCCGGCCGGTGTGGCGGCGGGATCGGGAGAAAGCGCGTTGTCGATCATGTTTGTGGATCCAGATCAGCCCAGACGCCGCTCCACGGCACGCTGCCGAGCTGCGCGGGCGGGACGGCGAATTCCGCAGGATAGCCGACATGGGCAAGATACAGCCCGTCTGCCATGAAGGTGGGAGCTGCGCGGTTGCGGTCGCGACCGGCCAGCACGTCCGCGAGCCATTCCGCCGGATAGCGGCCGCGCCCGACCGCGACGAGGCAGCCCATCAGGTTGCGCACCATGTGGTGCAGGAACGCGTTCGCGCGGAACCGGAAATGGATGAAGTGTCCCGCGCGCCGGATGTCGATCTGGTACAGGTGCTTGACCGGCGTCTTCGACTGGCATTCCGACGAACGGAATGCCGAGAAGTCGTGCTCGCCGATCAGAAGCGCAGCGGCTTCGCGCATCGCGTCGTCGTCGAGCGGCGTGTGGATCCAGCCCGATCGCCCGGCCAGCATCGGCGAGCGCACCGGATGCACGTACAGCGCGTAGTAATAGGTTCGCTCGAACGCCGAGAAGCGCGCATGGAACGCGTCCGGCATCGGCTTCGCCCACTGCACCGCGACCGTCGACGGCAGGAAGGCATTGGTGCCGCGGACCCACGAGAAATCCGTGCGGTCCAGGTCGGTATCGAAATGCACGACCTGCCCGAGCCCGTGCACGCCGGTGTCGGTCCGCCCCGCCACCGTCGTGTGCAGCGGCGTCTGGCCGAATTCGGCCAGCGCGCGCTCGAGCGCGTCCTGCACGGTCTTGCCGTGCGGCTGCGACTGCCAGCCGCAGAACGCCGCGCCGTCGTATTGGATGCCCAGCGCGATCCGCATTACGCTTCGTCCGCCAGTTTCGCCAGCAGCGCGCGCGCATCGTCGCGCGTGGCGGCATCGTTCGCGTCGACGACTTCCTCCAGCAGCGTCCGCGCGCCGGACAGGTCGCCCAGTTCGACGTACTCGTGCGCGAGATCGAGCTTGTTGCGCGCGATGCGCACGAGCTCTTCCGGCGTCAGCGCCGGGAGAACCGCGCCCGACGCGGCCGGCAGGTCGAGATCGAAATCGAGCTTCAGCGCACCGAATTGCGCGCCGCCGAGCGGCGCAAGCGTCGGCGCCGCCGCCGGGGCCGCGCCGACATGACCGGACGGCGCGACATCCGCGTCCCATTCGAGGTCGTCCTCGTGGTCGGCCTGGCTTTGCGGGGTCGGATACGGCGCATCAATTGGCGGGCGCGGTGCGGCTTGACCGTTAGTTGCGAACGCTGCGCCAACAGGAAGCTCGTCCGATCCCGGCGCATCATGGGTCGGCGCAGGGGACACGCCCGGCGTGCGCGGCGGCAGCGGCATGTCGAGGCTGTTCAGCGCAGTGATCGCGCTTTGCATCATCGCCTGCTGCGAGTCGGCCGCAGACGGCACGGACGGCGCAGGTTGCGCAACTGGCGTCGACGACTCAGCCGGTGCAGCCGGCGTCACCGGGGCGTCGACCGGCTGGCTAGCCGCGGCATCCGCCGAGCCCGGCACCGCCTCATGTGCCGCGCGATCGTCTCGCTGCGTCTCGACAGCCGGCGCCGAGGCCTCCGCTTCTCGCGTGTCGTGCGCTTCGAGTGGCGTTTCGTGCGTTTCGTGCGTTTCGTGCGTTTCCGCAGCCTCCGCGGCCGCGGCCGCCGCGGCCGCCAGATACACATCCGCCGCCGCGTCGCGCGACACCGGCGTTTCCGGCTGGATCGGCAATTCCGGCGCGGCGTACGGCGTCACGTTGTCCGCGTCGGATGCGCCGGATGCGCCGGATGCGCCCGTTGCAGCCGTGGTGGCCGCAACGGCGTCGCGCCGGGCCTTCCGGCGCTTGCGCCACATGAAGCCTGCGATCAGCACCACTGCGGCTGCACCGCCAGCGGAAACCGCACGCCAATCGACCTGCGAGGCGGCACCCGTCGTCGACGGCGCTGCAACAGGCGCGGCGGGACGCGCGGACGGCGTCTCCGGCTGCGCCGCACTCGCGGCCTCGCCGGTTGCGGCGGCGGCACTGGCTGCCGATGATGCGTCGAACGCACCGGTCGCGTTCGCGGCCGGAGCCTGCGTGACCGGCGCCGGTGCCAACGTACGGCCCGCGTCGGCGGCAGCGCGATCGGTCGCGGCCGGCTTGCCGATTCCGTGCTTCTGCAACTCCATCAGCACGCGGTTCTTCAGCGCGAGCAATTGCTGCAGGCTGGACGGCCGCGGCTGCGACGTGCCTGCGGCCGGCGCCGCGCTCGAGGGCGCGGCCAGGCCCGGCGCGCCACCGTGCGTCGACGGCGTCGCCGCCTCGCTGGCGGACGAAGGCGCGGCCTCGATCGCACCGCTCCACACATGCGGCCCGCTCGCGCCGGCCGGCGACGCCGCCGACTGAGCGCCGGCTTCCGACGCGCCATGCGAACCGGACACGCCGGCAGCAGACGACGCACCGGCCACGCCCGTCGCAGCCGACGCATGCGCTTCGCCAGCCTGCGCCGCATGCGCGGCAGATGCCGACGGTACCGCCTGCGCGTTCGGCGCCGGATGCGGCGCCGAAGCGGCATGTGCTGCCGAGGACGTCGCCGGTGCCGACGCCGCATGCGCTGCGGAGGACGCCGCCGTTGCCGAAGCGGCCGCACCCGATGCGCCAACCGCCGCGCCCGTCGCATCGAGCGCCGGCACCGTCAGTGTCGCGCCGAGTTTCAGGCGGCTCGGATCGCGTTTCATGAACGCCTGCGGATTCGCGTCGAACAGCGCGCGCCCTGCCCGCGCGAGCACGCCAGGGTCATGCGACTGCGTCACCGCGATCGCGAGGTCGTTGAGGGACTGGCCGGACTGAACCGTGATGGTGAGCGGCGCCGCGGATCCCGCCTCGGTGGCGGCGGCGTCGCTGGCGCCGAACGCCCACGCGGACGCGGCGGTGCCGAGCGCAAGAACCGCCAGTGCGCTGCGCACCGCATGCGCCAGCCGGGATTGACGCGGGAACAAGGAAATTCGGAACATCGTTGGCTCTATCGCCGCGCGGGCGCGCGGCTCGGGTTCTCGTTGGGAAGCGTCAGAAAAAGTCGCCGCAGAAATGCAAAAGCGCCGCGTTGAACGCGACGCTTCCGGGTTGTCTGCGCGTCGTAACCGCGTAGTTTACTTCACGCGATCGGCTTCGGGCCGAATTCGCCCCTGGCCGCCCACAGCCGGGGATGCACGACGCGCGATCGGCGGCATCGCGAACGGTCTGCCGGCGCGCCAGCCAACCGGCGAAGCGAAGCGCCGCGTCTCCGACAGCCTCATCCGGCGCCGCATGCCCCGCCCGAACGTTATAAACAAATCATCATCAATCGATACAAATCCCGACATTGATTCGCTACGCGGAACGAATGACGTCATTTACAATTCGGGTCGCATCCTCTCCTCGTGCCAAAGGAATCGATGCAAGAAGGCCCCGGCTGCGCAAGCGGTCCGGGGCCTTCGCATTTCGGGCGCGGGATCGTTGCGCGATGCCGCCGCGCCCGCGCTACCACACTGCCGACAGCGGACGATCCCGCGGCCCGAATGAATGAAAAACGCCTGCCGCCCCGTCAAGGGCGTGCAGGCGTGTCTGCGATCGCATCGAACGCGCCGAACGCGCGTTACATCATCACTTGTCGAGCAGGATGCGCAGCATGCGGCGCAGCGGCTCGGCCGCGCCCCACAGCAGCTGGTCGCCGACGGTGAACGCCGACAGGTACTCGCCGCCCATCGCGAGCTTGCGCAGACGGCCGACCGGCACCGTCAGCGTGCCTGTGATCTTCGCCGGCGACAGGTCGCGCATCGACGCTTCGCGCTCGTTCGGCACGACCTTCACCCAGTCGTTCGCCGACGCGAGGATGCCGTTGATCTCGTCGAGCGGCACGTCCTTGTTCAGCTTGATCGTCAGTGCCTGCGAGTGGCAGCGCATCGCGCCGATCCGCACGCACAGGCCGTCGACCGGGATCGAACCCGGCTCGCCCATTGCCGGCTTGCCGAGGATCTTGTTGGTTTCCGCGCCGCCCTTCCACTCTTCCTTCGACATCCCGTTGCCGAGATCCTTGTCGATCCACGGAATCAGCGAGCCCGCGAGCGGCACGCCGAAGTGGCTCGTCGGCATCGCATCGCTGTTCATCGTGGCCAGCACGCGGCGGTCGATGTCGAGGATCGCCGATGCCGGATCGGCGAGCTGTTCCTGCACCGCGCCGTTCAGCGCGCCCATCTGCGACAGCAGCTCGCGCATGTTCTGCGCGCCCGCGCCCGATGCGGCCTGGTAGGTCATCGCCGTCATCCAGTCGACGAGGTTCTCGCGGAACAGGCCGCCGAGCGCCATCAGCATCAGGCTGACCGTGCAGTTGCCGCCGATGAAGTTCTTCGTGCCCTTGACGAGCGCGTCCTTGATCACGTCGAGGTTGACCGGATCGAGGATGATGACCGCGTCATCGCTCATCCGCAGCGACGACGCCGCGTCGATCCAGTAGCCGTTCCAGCCGGCCGCGCGCAGCTTCGGGAACACGTCGTTCGTGTAGTCGCCACCCTGGCAGGTGATGATCACGTCGCACTTCTTCAGCTCGTCGACGTTGGTCGCGTCCTTGAGCGTAGTCTCGTTTTTCGCGAACGACGGCGCCTTGCCACCCGAGTTGCTGGTGCTGAAAAACACCGGTTCGATCAGGTCGAAATCGCCCTCTTCCTGCATGCGCTGCATCAGGACGCTGCCGACCATGCCGCGCCAACCTACGAGACCTACGTTCATGACTCACCCTTTGAATGGAGCTTCCCCGCGATTTCCGTCCCCAGCGTGACCGGCGGGGAAACAGGCGGGCACGACGGACGATCAGCGTTTAATGATCGTTTTCGTGGTAATGGTTTTCGTGATGACGATGGCGCGCGTACCCGCACGGGCAGTGTTGCCGTGGAGTTTCAAGACCGGGGAGATCAGGGAAATCAGCGCCATCCGTCGAGTCTACACAAAGCCGGTTGGCCGCACAACGGCCTACCGCGCGCGAACGGTCCGATTTTTCCCGGCGCCGTTCGCGCCCTTTCTACGTTTCTACGCGATTGCCGCGCCGCTTACAGCGCCGCGACCACCGCATCGCCCATCGCAACCGTGCCGACCTGCTGGCAGCCCGGCGTCGCGATGTCGCCCGTGCGATAACCCGCTTCGAGCACCTTTTTCACTGCGCGCTCGATGCGATCGGCCTGCTCCGCGCGGTTCAGCGAGTAGCGCAGCAGCATCGCGGCCGACAGGATCGTCGCGAGCGGGTTCGCAATGCCCTTGCCGGCGATATCCGGCGCGGAACCGTGCGACGGCTCGTACAAGCCCTTGTTGTTCTTGTCGAGCGACGCGGACGGCAACATGCCGATCGAGCCCGTCAGCATCGATGCCTCATCCGACAGGATGTCGCCGAACATGTTGCCGGTGACGATCACGTCGAACTGCTTCGGCGCCTTCGCGAGCTGCATCGCCGCGTTGTCGACGTACATGTGCGACAGCTCGACGTCCGCATACTCCTTCGACACGTCGATCATGATATCGCGCCAGAATTGCGACGTTTCGAGCACGTTCGACTTGTCGACCGACAGCAGCTTCTTCGCGCGCTTGCGCGCAGCCTGGAACGCAACGTGCGCGATGCGGCGCACTTCCGGCTCCGAATAGCGCATCGTGTCGAAGCCCTCGCGCGCGCCCTCGAACGGGCCGTCCGGCGCTGCGCGCACGCCGCGCGGCTGGCCGAAGTAGATGTCGCCGTTCAGTTCGCGCACGATCAGGATGTCGAGGCCCGCGACCAGTTCCGGCTTCAGCGGCGACGCATCCACGAGTTGCGGGTAGCAGATTGCCGGGCGGAAATTCGCGAACAGCTCGAGATGCTTGCGCAGCCCGAGGATCGCTTGCTCGGGACGCAGCGCGCGCTCGAGCGAGTCGTACTTCCAGTCGCCGACCGAGCCGAACAGGATCGCGTCCGCTTCCTTCGCGAGCTTCAGCGTCGCGTCCGGCAGCGGATGACCGCTCGCCTCGTAGCCCGCGCCGCCGACCGGCGCTTCCTCGAGTTCGAACTTCTCGTCGAGTGCGTTCAGCACCTTCACCGCTTCCTTGACGATTTCCGGACCGATGCCGTCGCCGGGCAGCACTGCAATCTTCATGCGTTATTCCTGACTGGGTAATGTGTGTGAATGCCGAACGGCGCCGAACGGCGGACGCGCGCGCTCACGCGCACGTCCGCATCGCGGGCGGTGTCAGCCGATCAGCTTGTTGTTGAGCCACGGCTGCTTCGCGAGGCGCTCGGCTTCGAACTGGCGAATCTTGTCCGCGTGACGCAGCGTGAGGCCGATGTCGTCGAAGCCGTTCAGCAGGCAGTACTTGCGGAACGCGGCAACTTCGAACGCATATTCGCGGCCGTCCGGCGCGCGCACGACCTGCGCGTCGAGATCGACCGTCAGCTGGTAGCCGTTGAACGCGTACGTCTCGTTGAACAGGTGATCGACCTGCTGCTCGGTCAGCACGATCGGCAACAAGCCGTTCTTGAAGCAGTTGTTGTAGAAGATGTCGGCGAAGCTCGGCGCGATGATCGCGCGAAAGCCGTACTGCTGCAGCGCCCACGGTGCGTGCTCGCGCGAGCTGCCGCAGCCGAAGTTCTTGCGTGCGAGCAGCAGCGACGCGCCCTGGTAGCGCGGCTGGTTCAGCACGAAATCGGGGTTCA
Organism: Burkholderia sp. Bp8963; assembly: GCF_003854275.1. Lineage (GTDB taxonomy): Bacteria > Pseudomonadota > Gammaproteobacteria > Burkholderiales > Burkholderiaceae > Burkholderia. The sequence goes on along the minus strand of NZ_QTQP01000005.1, from coordinate 13,826 downwards.
GCGGACGCTTCGAGTTGTCCTGGCCCGGCTCGCCGTGATCGAGGTAACGCCATTCGTCGAACGCGTTCGGGCCGAAGCCCGTGCGCTTGATCGACTTCAGGAACTGCTTCGGGATGATCGCGTCCGTGTCGACGTTCTCGCGATCGAGCGGCGCCACGACGCCGGTATGCACAATGAATTTTTCCATGATCCGTCCGTTACCCCAGCTTGCGAATGTCGACGAAATGGCCTTCGATCGCCGCCGCCGCCGCCATCGCCGGGCTGACGAGGTGCGTGCGGCCGCCCTGACCCTGCCGGCCTTCGAAGTTGCGGTTCGACGTCGATGCGCAGCGCTCGCCCGGCTCGAGACGGTCGGCGTTCATCGCGAGGCACATCGAGCAGCCCGGCTCGCGCCATTCGAAGCCCGCATCCGTGAACACCTTGTCGAGCCCTTCGTGCTCGGCCTGCGCCTTCACGAGGCCCGAGCCCGGCACGATCATCGCGAGGCGCACGTTCGACGCGACGCGGCGGCCGAGCTTCTTCACGACGTACGCGGCTGCGCGAATGTCCTCGATGCGCGCGTTCGTGCACGAGCCGATGAAGATCTTGTCGACCTTGATCGCCTCGATCGGCGTGTTCGGCTCGAGCGCCATGTAGGCGAGCGCACGCTCCATCGCATCGCGCTTGACCGGATCCTTCTCGCGCTCGGGATCGGGCACGCGGCCGTCGATCGACGTGACCATTTCCGGCGACGTGCCCCACGTGACCTGCGGCACGATGTCGGCCGCATTCAGCTCGACCACGCTATCGAACTGCGCGCCGTCGTCCGACGTGAACTGGCGCCAGTATTCGACGGCCTGATCCCATTCCGCGCCGGTCGGCACGAACGGACGGCCCTTCAGGTAGTCGATCGTCGTGTCGTCGACGGCGACCATGCCGGCGCGCGCGCCCGCTTCGATCGCCATGTTGCAAACCGTCATCCGGCCTTCCATCGTCAGCGCGCGGATCGTCGAGCCGCCGAATTCGATCGCGTAGCCCGTGCCGCCCGCGGTGCCGATCTTGCCGATGATCGCGAGCACGATGTCCTTCGCGGTGCAGCCGCGCGGCAGTTGCCCCTCGACCTTCACGAGCATGTTCTTGCTCTTTTTCTGCAGCAGCGTTTGCGTCGCGAGCACGTGCTCGACTTCCGACGTGCCGATGCCGTGCGCGAGCGCGCCGAACGCGCCGTGCGTCGACGTGTGCGAATCGCCGCAGACGATCGTCATGCCCGGCAGCGTCGCGCCCTGCTCGGGGCCGATGATGTGGACGATGCCCTGGCGCACGTCGTTCATCTTGAACTGGGTGATGCCGAAGCTGTCGCAGTTCGCGTCGAGCGTATCGACCTGCAGCTTCGAGACCGGATCGGCGATGCCGTGGCTGCGGTCCGTCGTCGGCACATTGTGGTCCGACACGGCGAGGTTCGCACTGATGCGCCACACCGGGCGCTGTGCGATCTTCAGCCCTTCGAACGCCTGCGGGCTCGTGACTTCGTGCAGCAGCTGACGGTCGATGTAGAGCAGCGTCGTGCCGTCGTCCTCAGTGTGGACGACGTGGGAATTCCACAGTTTGTCGTAGAGAGTCTGGGCCATGGGTATGCGGGGTCGTTGTGACTTCAAGCCTTGCGGGTGCGGTCGATTATGCCATGCAGATCGCGCTCCGGCGCGGCAGGAACACGAAAAAACCCATTAAAAACAGTGGTTTGGCTGGTAGTGCCAATACCTGTATCGGCATTACCCGGCAATCGCGACGCGTGCCCCGTTCACACACTGGGCGCGAGCGCATCGAGCAACGCCCTGGCATCCCGCAAATCGGCGGTATCGAAGCCCTCGACGAACCCGTCGTATACGTCCGACAGCGCTTGCCGGGCCTCGGCGACCCTGCCCTCGCGCTGCCACAGGCGCGCGAGGCTCGACACCGCACGCAGTTCCAGCGAGCGCGCGCCTTGCTCGCGCGCCACGGCGATCGCCTTCAGAAAACACGCTTCGGCTTCGTCCCTGCAGGCCGGTGCGCATTCGCCACCTTCCGGCGAACCGAGCGCGGCGTTCCCCATGAGCCGGTGCAACTCCGCTTCGAAACAACGCTCGCCGGTGCCGGCGACGATCGCCATCGCCTCGTCGAGCAGCGCGAGACCGGCCTCGGTGTCGCCTGCGCGCTGGCAGCGGTCGGCAGCGAGCGCCAGGAAATACGAGCGCTGATCCACGCCGCCGGCCGCACGCCCCGCCGCGAGGCCTTCGCGCATCTGCGCGATCCCTTCCTGCAAACCACCCCGTTCGGTCAGGATCCAGCCGCGGAAGATCGTGGCCCACACGAGCCAGTACGGCAGCCCCAGTTCGGTCGCGACGGTGAAAACCGCGTCTGCATGCTCGCGCATCGGCTCGACCTCATGCCGAAGCTGATCCAGTTCGGCCGCGTAAGCGAGCGAGAACGCGAGCGTCGGACCATAGGCAAGCTTCTGTGCGAGCGCCAGCGCTTCCAGGATCCGCCTGCGCGCCTGGTCGGGGTATCCCTGCAGCCACAGGATCAGCGCGAGGAAGTTCAGCGCCCGGATGCCGGGATCGACGCCGTGCGCGAACACGTGGGCCTGATGCCGTTCGGGGTCGTAGATCGCAAGCGCCTGTTCCAGGTGGGTGCGGCCGCGATCGAAGTCCCCCTGCAGAAAGAGACACGCGCCGAGTGCGCCGTGCGCCTCCAGCAGCAGGGCCGGATCCTTCGCGCTTCGCGCCGTGCGCAGCATCTGCGTGCCGAGTTCGCGCGCGGTCGCATACTCCGCGCGCGTCATGAAGTGGATCCTCAATCCCAACTGGGCCGCGAAGCGCTGCGACATCTCGCCGGCCTGCTCGCACAGCGCCAGCGCACGCGAATAGGTCGCCGCGACCTCGGGGGCGCCGTAGCCTCGCACGTCCATCAGCACCGGGCCCAGCGCGAGCAGCAGCGTCAGCTCGCGCTGCGCGCGCGCAGGCGTGTCCGGCAGGCGCTTCAGCAACTCCAGTGCGGCGCCGAGATGATGCATCGCATCCGGATGCGCCGCGTGGCGAAGCGCCTGCTGAGCCGCGCGATGCAGATACTCGACGGCCTTCGGCAGGTTGCCGCTCAGGCTGTAGTGATGCGCGAGCTCGCTGCAGTAATCGGCGATCCGCGTCGGAAACAGCGCCTCGATCGCCTGCGCGGTGCGCTCGTGCAGCGCGCTGCGCCGCTCGGTGAGCAGCGAATGGCCGGCAACTTCCTGCGTCAGCGCGTGCTTGAACGAGTAATCCACCTCCGGGAACGCGGGCCGCGCATAGATGAATTCCGCGGCTTCCAGATGAGCCAGCAACTGGCGCAGATCGTCGTCCGTGCGCGCGACATGGTCGCCGCAGATGCACCGGATCAGGCTGAACGGAAACTCCTTGCCGATCACCGCAAGCGTCTGCAGCAGCTCCTTCTCCGGCAACGGGAGCCGGTCGATACGGGCGGCCAGCACGCCTTCCACGGTCGTCGGGATGTGCAGCGCGGCCGGCGTCCGCACGATCCGGTAGCGGCCCGGTTCGCCAAGCAGCGACTGCGCCTCGACGAGCGTTTGCACCACTTCCTCCATGAAGAACGGGTTGCCCTCCGTCTTCTCGAGGATCAGTTGCTTGATGGGGCCGAGCCCCGGGTCGTCGCCGAGCAGCGCGGCGAGCATCCCCTGCGCCTCGGCCGGGCCCAGCGGTTCGAGCCGCAGCAGTGTGCAATGATCCGCGGATTGCCAGCCGGGCCGGTATTCGGGCCGGTAGTTCACGAGCAGCAGGATCCGCGTGTCCGGCACCTGTTCGATCAGGTACGCGAGGAACGCGTCGGTCTCGCGATCGAGCCATTGCAGATCCTCGAACAGCAGCTCGATCGGCTGGTCGCGGCTCTCGCGCGTCAGCAGCCGGATGATCGCGTCGAAGGTGCGGTCCCGCCGGACCCGGGGGTCCATCTCCGCGAGCGCCGAGCCGGGCTCGCTCGCACCGAGCAGATACAGCAGGTACGGCACGAGCTCCTCGAAACCGCGCTCGAGCGTCAGCGCCTTGCCCATCACTTTCTCGCGGCAGTGCCGTTCGTCGTCCTGCGCGGTGATCTGGAAATAGTTCTTCAGCAGCTCGATCAGCGGCAGATAGGCGAACGCCTTGCCGTGCGACACCGAGAAGGTTTCAAGCACGAGACAGCCGCGCTGCGAACTCGCCTTGAACTCATGGAACAGCCGCGACTTGCCGACTCCGGCCTCGCCGACCACCGCGACCACCCGCCCGTGGCCCGCCTCCGCGGCTTCCAGCGCGCCGTGCAGGTGCTCCAGTTCGGCGTCGCGGCCGACGAACCGCGCGAGGCCGCGATGCGCGGACAGTTGCAACCGCGTGCGCAGTGCGCCGGGACCCAGCACCTCGTACACCGACAGCGGCTCGGGAATGCCCTTGACCTGCGTCGCCCCGAGCGACTTGAACTCGAAGTAGCCCTCCGCCAGCTTGTGCGTCGCCTCGCTGACGAGGATCGACGTGGGCGTCGCGATCCCTTCCATCCGCGATGCGATGTGGATCGTGTGCCCGACCGGGTCGTAGTCGGTGTGCAGGTCGTCCGTGCGGATCGAGCGCACGACGACTTCGCCGGTGTGCACGCCAACGCGGATCTGCAGCGGGATACCTTTTTCCAGACGAATCCGGTCGCCGTGGCGGCGCATCGCGTCCTGCATCCGCAGCGCCGCGAACAGCGCGCGCTGCGGGTGGTCCTCGTGGGCGATCGGCGCGCCGAACAGCGCGAGGATGCCGTCGCCGAGCGACTTCGCCACGTAGCCTTCGTAGTAGTGGACAGCCTCCATCATCAGCGCGACCACGGGCTCGATCAGGCGATGCGCCTCTTCCGGGTCCAGATCGTGGATCAGCGCGGTGGAGCCGGCCATGTCCGCGAACAAAGCGGTGACGGTCTTGCGCTCGCCGGCGGTTTCGCCCCGCGCTTCCATCGCCGCATGCTCGGCGAGGATGCGCTCGGCGAGATGCTGCGGCGTGTAATGGATCGGTGCGATAGCGGGTTCGGCAACGGGCCGCGCGCGCGGCGCAGGTTCGGCACGCGCATCGGTCAGCGACGCGCCGCACGCATTGCAGAATCTGGCGGACGGGCTCGCCTCGTGACCGCAGCGCGGACACGCGCGCGACAGCATGGCCCCGCACGCTTCACAGAATCTGGCCCCGGCGAGATTGTCGAATCCGCAGTTTGCGCAATACATACCACCTCTTCTCCTGCCGAGGGCCAGCGCTTAAACATTACGCGCGGCGCCCGCCTGCGGCAAGGTCCGGGTGGGTGGCATTGCGGCAGCGCGTACCGTCATTGAAATCGATCGCGCGACGACTATCATCGCAAACGGGCCCGCACCGCTGCGCTACCCGCAGCCAGACGACGCCATCATCATCGATTTCTGCACGGAAGCGGAGGAAGCATGCACTACGAGCTGTACTACTGGCCCGAGATCCAGGGCCGCGGCGAATTCGTGCGGCTCACGCTCGAAGCCGCCGAAGCGGAATACGTGGACGTCGCGCGCCGCTCCGGGCGCGGCATGGGCGTGCCGGCGATGATGCGCCTGATGGACAGCACGTCGACGGAATGCGTGCCGTTCGCGCCGCCGTTCCTCAAGGCCGGCGACCGGATCATCGGACAGACCGCGAACATCCTGCTGTTCCTCGGCGCGCGGCACGGCCTCGCGCCCGTGGACGAGGCCGGGCGGCTATGGGTCCATCAGCTGCAGCTGACGGTGAGCGATTTCGTCACCGAGATTCATGACACGCATCACCCGATCTCGAGCGGCCTGTATTACGAGGAGCAGATGCCGGAGGCCGCCGCGCGTGCGCAGGATTTCCGCGAGCAGCGCCTGCCGAAGTTCCTCGGCTATTTCAGCCGGGTGCTCGAACAGAATCCGCACGAGAGCGGCTACCTCGCGGGCGACGCACTCAGCTACGCGGATCTGTCGATGTTCCAGTTGATCGAAGGCCTGCGCTACGCGTTCCCGAAAGCGATGGCCCGCGTCGAGCGCAAGCATGCGGCGCTGGTCGGCCTGCACGACAGGGTCGCGCAGCATCCGCCGGTCGCGCGCTATCTTGCGTCCGGGCGCCGCATCTCGTTCAACGACATGGGGATCTTCCGCCACTACGCTGACCTGGATAAATAGCATCGGCGCGACCGGCAGCGCGCGATGCGTGGGTTCCGCACACCGTCGCGCGCGGGCTTGCCGGCCAATCGTCCAGCCCGACGCTGCCCGCTCAGCCCGCGACCGGCGTTTCGTGCAGATGCCGCCAGACGATCCGGCCGGCCGCATCGCGCTCGAACACCGCAGTCGAGCGCCGCACCGTGCGCCGCCCTTCACCGTCCGTCTGCGTTTCGCGATAGCCGATCACCGCACCATCGTGCGAACCACGGATCTCGCGCAGTTCGTCGATCTCGATCCGCAATCCCGGGCGCGCGCCGTGCCCGCGAGAAAACAGCGCATCGACGCCCGCGTAATCGAGCGCCGTGCCCGGCAGCGCGATCATCGAGAAGCGCGGCGAGAAGCGCGCAAGCAGCGCCGCAAGCCGCTCCGGATCGGCGCGGCCCGACAGCCAGTGCGCGATGTCGACATGCGCGTCGACCACTTCGTCGAAAAAAGGATTCGATGAATTCATTGGAGTCCTCAGGTTCGTTGGGAAATGGCAGGCGCGACGACTGATCAATGCGCGGGCCGATGCGCAGACCGATGCGGCGGAAGCCGCGCGACAAGCCACAGCGGCAGCAACGTCAGCAGCACCGCGAGCGCGAAACATTGCCGGTACGGCATCAGCGCCGAGCGGCCCGCATCGAGCGCCAGCAGTCCGTTGAGCGCGCTGCCGAGCACGGCCACGCCGAGACAGAAGCTCAGTTGCCGGTTGATGTTCCACAGCGCGCTCGCGTCGCCCATGCGATCGGCCGGCATGTCGACGAACGCCGCGCTCTGCGACGTGCTCGTGCACAGGCTGGCGCCGAGCCCCATCGTCGCGAATGCCGCGATACGCGCGGCCTCGAGCGCGGCCCACGGCGTCGCGAGCAGCATGATGCCCGCGCATTCCAGCACGATCCCGCACGCGAACAGCGGCTTCGCGCCCCAGCGCGGAAAGCACCGGCGTGTCGTCGCAATCGCGACGAACGACGCGAGCGCCCACGGCACCATCAGTGCGCCGGCATGCGCGGCGCTCAACCCCAGTTCGTTCTGCAGGTAGAGTGCGGCGACCAGATTGACGCCCGTGAACACGCCCGGCACGCACAGGTAGACGACGACCCCGATCCGCAACAGTGGCTGCGCGAGCAGGCGCAGATCGAGTAACGGCGACGCAACCCGACGAGCGCGCGCGACGTAGCCGCCACCCGCCACGAGCGCGATCGCCAGCATCGCGAGCGCGGCCGGGCCGGCGCCGGGCCGCCCGGCAACGGTCAGGCCGAGCAGCAGCGCGACGAGCGCGGTGGCGCTCAGGCCGAGGCCCGGCCAATCGAGCGGCGCCGGCCGATCGCGCGCGCCGTCGCGCGGCAGCCACGCGAGCGCAAGCGCGCAGGTCGCCGCCGCGAGCGGCAGCATGCCGAAGAAGATCGCGCGCCATGACGCGCGGTCGACGATCGCGCCGCCGATCGCGGGCGACAGCGCGGGCACGAGCAGCGCCACCATCATCACGACCGACGTCAGGTGCGCGCGCGCCTGCGGTGGGTACGCGCGATAGGCGAGCGTCTGCCCGACCGGAATCAGCAGGCCGCCGCCGAGCCCCTGCGCAAGCCGCCACGCGAGCAGCGCGCCGATCGACCGCGACGCGCCGACGCCCGCGCTGCCGAGCGCGAACAGCAGCAGCGACGCCGCCAGCACGCGGCGCTCGCCGCACCGGCGCGCGAGCCAGGTGCCGAGCGGGATCACGACCGTCAGGCCGAGCACGTACATGTTGCCGACCCATGCGAGCTGCGCGACCGATGCGTGCAGTTCGCGCTGCAACGCCGGATACGCGGCATTGAGCATGAACATGTTCGCAAGATCGATCGAGAAGCCGAGCAGATAGACGGCGGCGATTCTGGAACGGTCGGACATGGCGGCGGCAATCGGACGAAACGCCGCAGTGTAAGGCTCGCCACCCGCGCGGATAAGCCCGGCAACACGGATGGTCCTGTCGAAAAATTTTGACAATCCGGGCAGCATGTATCTCGGATGCCGATCGCCGCAAACCCCACGCCCGCGCGCATTCCCGGTACGCTTCGTCCGGTACGCCGTTTTTTCCGAAGGATGATCGACACAATCATGGTGAGCCTCGATCGTTTCGCCGTATTCCGCGCCGTGGTCGAAGCGGGCTCGTTCACGGCCGCCGCGACCGCGCTGAACCAGGCGCGCGCGGCCGTCAGCTTCAACATCAAGCAGCTCGAAGCCGAGCTCGGCGTCACGTTGCTCACGCGGACGACACGGCGCGTCGAGCTGACCGATGCGGGCGAGCGCTTCTACCAGCGCTGCCTGCGCGTGCTCGACGAAGCCGAAGGCGCGATCGACGAAGTGCGCGGCGAGCACGGCGGGATGCAAGGCGTGCTGCGCGTGACGTCGACGGTCGAATATGCGTCGCGAGTCGTCGCGCCCGCGCTGCACGCGTTCATCGAGCAGCACCCCGCGCTGCGGGTGCGGCTCGAAACGCATACGTCGCAGGCCGACCTCGTGCGCGACCGGTTCGACGTCGCGATCCGGCTCGGGCGTGACGAGCAGTTCGCGCACCTGCCCTATCGCGGCGTGCGCCTCGGCACCTACGAGGTGCGCCCCGTGATGGCGCCGGATCTGCCCGCGCGCGCCCGCGTGCCGCATGCGGCATCGCCCGACGCGCTGGCGCGCCTGCCGCAGCTCGGCCACAGCCGGCTCGAGCGGATCGCCGAATGGACGCTCGTCGACCGCGCCGGCGACACGCACCTTTACCGCCCGGCTGCGAAACCGCGTGTCGTCGTCGACAACGCATCGGTGCTGCGCGAACTCGCGCGGCAAGGCAGCGGTGTCGCGCTGCTGCCCGAATGGCTCGTGCGCGACGACCTCGCGAGCGGCGTGCTCGTCGATGCGCTGCCCGGCTACCGGTTTCCGCGGCAGAGCGTGTACGCGTTGTATGTATCGACCTCACACGTGCCGCAGAAAGTGCGCGCGTGGGTCGACTTCATGAAGGCGTATCTGAAGGAGCCGCGCTGACTACCGCCGCTGCACCGGCCGGCGCCACCCGGCGCCACCCGGCGCCGCCGCGCGCAGCCGCGTCAGGTCAATGCGGCCGGCCGTGCGCGCCCGTCACCGCATCGACCGCTTCGACGGACCGGTTCAGCCATGGACCGATATCCATCTCGTCGTAGCGCACGAGGCGGCTCTTGCGGACACGCCGGTAGCCGAGCCAGATCGCGACGAACAGCGGAATCCACACGTAGATCGACAGCACCTCCATCCAGTCGATCTTCGGCGCGACGAACGCCTGATAGTCCTGCCCGAGCGAGATCACGATGCATATCGCGACTGCGAACAGCGGCCCGAGCGGAAACCACTTCGCGCGATACGGCAGTTGCTCGAGCCGATAGCCCTGCTTCAGGAAGCCCTTGCGGAACCGGTAGTGGCTGACCGCGATGCCGAGCCACGCGATGAAACCCGTGATACCCACCGTGTTCAACAGCCACAGATAGATTCCCTGGTTGTTGGTCAGCGACGTCAGGAAGCACAGCCCGCCGACCGCCATCGTCGCGTACAGCGCATTGCGCGGCACACCGCCCGGCGACAGCGTCGCGAACATCGCCGGCGCCCGGCCTTCGTTCGCGAGGTTGTACAGCATCCGTGTCGCCGCATACGTGCCGGAGTTGCCGGCGGACAGCACGGCGGTCAGGATCACGAGATTCATCGCGTCGGCGGCCAGCGGAAACCCGGCATGGCGGAATACGAGCGTGAACGGGCTCACGCCGATATCCGTCACGTCGCTCTTCAGCAGGTTCGGATCGGTGTACGGAATCAGCAGCCCGATCACGAAGATCGCGAGTACGTAGAACAGCAGGATCCGCCAGAAGATCTGCTTCACCGCGCGCGGGATCGTCGTGCGCGGGTTCTCCGATTCGCCGGCCGTGATCCCGACCAGCTCGGTGCCGAGGAACGAAAACCCGGCGATCAGCGCGACGCTCATCATCGCGTGCACGCCGCCGACGAACGGCGCGTCCCCGATCGTGAAATTGTGCCAGCCCGCCACATGCCCGCTGCCGATCGCGCCAGTCGCGATCAGCAGCCCGGCGGCGATGAACGCGATCACCGTGACGACCTTGATCAGCGAAAACCAGTACTCCGATTCGCCGAAGCCGCGCACGGACAGCGTGTTCAGCAGGAAGATCAGCACCAGGAACGCGGCGCCCCACCAGATGCCGGGCACGCCGGGAAACCAGTAGCGCATCACGATCTGTCCGGCCACGAGCTCGATCGCGATCGTCACGGCCCAGCTGTACCAGTAGGTCCAGCCGAGCGCGACGCCGAAGCCTTCGTCGACGTACTTCTCGCCGTAGATCGCGAACGAGCCCGATACGGGCATCAGCGCGGCCATTTCACCGAGCCCCGTCACGACGAAGTAAACCATCAGCCCGATCGCAATATACGCGGCGATCGCGCCGCCGGGCCCCGCCTGCGCGACCGACGCGCCGGACGCGACGAACAGCCCGGTGCCGATCGAGCCGCCGATCGCGATCATCGCGACATGACGGCCCTGCAGTCGGCGCTTGAGCGTCGTCGTCGACGCGGCAACCGGCCGCGCTGTCGCTTGCAAAGCATCCATAGTGTTCACCCTGGAAAAATTCGATCAAATCGATTTGATTCGGTATGCAAAGCAAATGGCCCGGTTTCCCGCGTTGCGCACGTGCTCGTTCAGGCGCCAGCCGGTGTAACGATCGACGCGATCGACGCGCGTCCGCGCGTCACGCGACGCTGCGCTTGATCACCTGCAACTCAGCCGTCGTCACGATCTTCTCGATCCGGAAGCGCGGGCTCTCGAGCCATACGTTCGCGATCCGGCGGTACTCGTCGAGGTCCTCGCACGCGAGCCGCACGAGGAAATCGAACGTGCCGCTCACCAGCCAGCAGTCGAGCACCGCCGGATTCGCGCGCATTTCCTCCTCGAACGGCACCTGCGAACGGCCGTGATCGGCGAGCACGATCTGCGCGAGCACGACGATCGGCTTGGTGTCGCGCGGCGTGTTGATCACCGCGCGGTACCCTTCGATGATCCCGAGCGCTTCGAGCCGTTCGACGCGCGCCTGGCACGGCCGCGGCGTCAGGTTCACGAGCTCCGACAGCTTCCGGTACGAGATCCGCCCGTCGTTCTTCAGGATGTCGATGATCCGGAGATCGATCTTGTCGAGCTGCATCTTCTTGTCGGGCATCCGCGTTCGCTCCAGTCGTGTCATCGGCCGCGCGCGCAGCGCTTTCCGCTGCGCACGCGCGCCACATTATCCGACCGAACCGGACCCTGCGCCAATCGGCTAGAACCGCAGCGACAGGCAAGTGAGCCCGCCGTCCATTTTGCGGAACTCGCTCGAGTCGATCACATAGAGCGGCAGGCCGAGCGGCTCGATGACCGCGTGCACGCGCGGATAGCCGGCCGGCGTGATCAGCGCATCGTTCACGCGCAGCGTATTGCACGCATATTCATCGGCCGCCGCGACCTCGATCCGGCGGAACCCGGCGAACGCCGGATGGCCGGCCAGCGCTTCGTTCACGAGCAGCGTGTCGTCGCCGACGTAGTTGACGACCGACTTCAGGTGCAGCCCGTCGCCCACCGGCACCGCGACGACCGAGTATCCGTACGGCGACACGAGCGATTCGAACGCCGCGATGCCGTCGGCGTCGGTGCGGCCCGTCAGGCCGATGTAGAAACGCTTGCCGACGAGCATCACGTCGCCGCCGTCGAGACGGCCCGCGCGCATCGGCAGCAGTTCGCGATGCGCGGCGAGCGGCGTTTCGATATGCGCGATTTCACCGCGCCGCGCCGGCGCGCCGGGACGCGTGATCACCGCGAACTCCGGGGTGACGACCGCGACGTCCTCGACGAAGTGCGAATCCGGGAACGCGTCGAGCGGCGGCAGTTCGGTGAGCGCCAGGCCGAGCTTGCGCAGCGTTTCGCAGTAGCCGTGGAACTGCGTCAGGGTCTTGTCGTAATCGGGTGCGCCGAGCTGCGCGGTGGTCAGGCCGGCGCCGCATGACGGCGCGGGACGGCGAACGAACGCTTGCGTGAAATTCATCGGATTCTCCATGGTCATCGAGGCGGCTTGCGCGAAGTGCCGTAACGCCGCCCCGGGGTTCCAGACCATTATCGGAAGTCAAAATAGGCCAACTGCGTCGAATTCGGCTGCGCTCACAGCCGATTGCGTCGAATTGCGCGTCGCCCACAGCCGATTCGGCAGAAGCTCGTGCGACGTCGCTCAGGGCGGCCGCCGGCGGCGGGATCCGGGGTTGCGCTATACTCGCCCGATGGATACGAAACGGATTTCGCTGAACCAGCATCGTTGGTGGCGCGCCTGACCCAGGCGGCCCGTTTCTCCACGCACATCGAAAACGTGATGCCGCCAGTCAAGGCGGCATTGTCGTTTCTACGCGCTCATGGCTGGTGGTGTCTCGAACTGTCGACATTACAGGACTCCAGACCATGACCCACACGAATCGACCCACCATCCTGACCGGCGACCGCACGACCGGCCCGCTGCACCTCGGCCACTACATCGGCTCGCTGCGCGCGCGGGTGCGGATGCAGCACGAAGCGCAGCAGTTCCTGCTGCTCGCGGATACGCAGGCCCTGACCGACAACATGGGCCGCCACCAGAAAGTCACCGACAACGTGATCGAAGTCGCGCTCGACTATCTCGCCGTCGGGATCGATCCGGCGACGTCGACGATCGTCATCCAGTCGCAGGTGCCCGAACTCGCGGAGCTGTCGCAGTACCTGCTCAATCTCGTGACGGTCGCGCGCCTCGAGCGCAATCCGACCATCAAGGAAGAAATCCGCCTGCGCGGATTCGAGCGCGACATCCCCGCCGGCTTCCTCACCTACCCGGTCAGCCAGGCAGCCGACATCACCGCGTTCAAGGCGACGCACGTGCCCGTCGGCGACGATCAGTTGCCGATGATCGAGCAGACCAACGAACTGGTGCGCCGCTTCAACAATACGGTCGACCAGCAGGTGCTGGTCGAATGCGAAGCCGTGCTGTCGGCGGTAACGCGGCTGCCCGGCATCGACGGCAAGGCCAAGATGAGCAAATCGCTGGGGAACGCGATCACGCTCGGCGCGACCCCGGACGAGATCACGAAGGCGGTCAACGACATGTACACCGATCCCAACCACCTGCGGGTGAGCGACCCCGGTCAGGTCGAGGGCAATGTCGTGTTCACGTTCCTGGACGCGTTCGAGCCCGACGTGCAGAAAGTGGCTGAACTCAAGGCCCATTACCGTCGCGGCGGGCTCGGCGACAGCGTAGTCAAGCGGGTACTGAACGAGCGGCTGCAGGCGCTGATCGAGCCCATCCGCGCGCGCCGTCGCGAATTCGATGCAGACCGGGCCGAGGTAATGGCCATCCTGCGCCGCGGCACGATGCGCGCGCGGGAAGTGGCTGGAGCAACCCTGTCCGACGTGAAAAGCGCGCTGGGCCTCACCTACTTCGAACGCTGAAAGCGGCTGCAGATGCAAATTGGGATAGGGGCAGGCCTCGCGGCCCGACCCCTCCCGCACCACCGTGCGTACGGGTCCGTACACGGCGGTTCGGATCAGTTGATCGGCGATGGACCCAGCGACGGAAGGCCCAACGAGCGGAAG
>NZ_QTQP01000058.1 GCF_003854275.1 Burkholderia sp. Bp8963 | reverse complement strand
GCTTTGCTACACGCTTCCTTCAGACCCCGCCTCACGACGACGCCCTTGCGTTTCGCTAGTCCTTCGCCCCATCAGGCTGGACAGGGGACTTGCACCCCCAAGCTGTTGCGCATGCTCGGCGCACAAAAAAATGACCCGGACATCGTCCGGGCCGTTTCCTTCAAGCGCATCGGATGCGCAGTGCTTACGCCTCGAGCGCCTCGAGCACCTTCCCCTTCGTCTCGATGCCGACGAAGTGCACCGTCACCGCCGCGATCAGCGGCACCACGCCCAGCAGGTAGAACGCCGGGCTCAGGTCGCCGCCGATGATTGCGTGCGGCACCACCATCGGCGCGACGAACGATGCAATCTTCAGCCACGCGCTGCCGAGGCCGCAGCCCGACGCGCGGATGCTCGTCGGATACTGCTCCGGCGTATACACATACGCGGTGATGAACCCCGACGCCATCAACCCGAGCGACAGCGAGCAGAACGTCGCGACGACGTACACCGACGACGCGTGATAGACGCCCGCGAGCGCCAGCGACAGCGCGCACAGCACGAACGACCAGACGATCACCGGCTTGCGGCCGAGCTTGTCGACGAGCAGCGCGGACGCGAGCGAGCCGAGCACACCCATCACCGAGCCGATCACCGCGAGGTTCAGCGCAAGCTGCAGCGGCGCGTGATAGAAGTTCTTGTAGATCGTCGGCAGCCACGTCGACAGCCCGTACTGGATGAAGCCGCAGGTCGCCCACAGCGTCGCGACGGCGATCGTGCGCTTCCGGTACGCGGCGCTGAACAGATCGGACATGCGACGCTTCGGGTGCTGGCGAACGATCTCGTCGAATTCGGCCACCCCGGTGACGGGCGGCAGCGGGCCCTTCACGGCCGACTCGAACGTGCTCATGGCCCGCCCCGCTTCCGGCAGTCGCCCGCGCGACGCGAGCCAGCGCGGCGATTCCGGCACGAGGCGCGTGAGCACGAGCGCCAGCAGCAGCGGCAGGCCGCCGACGAAGTACATGATCTCCCAGCCGAAGCGCGGCACGAGCCATGCGCCAAGCGCCATCGACACGAGCAGGCCGATCGGGAACACGATCTCGTACAGCAGCACGAAGCGGCCGCGGCCATGCGCGCGGGTGATTTCGTTGATGTAGGTGGCCGCGACCGGCAGTTCGCCGCCGAGCCCGATCCCCTGCAGGATGCGCAGCAGCACGAACACTTCGAACGTCGGCGCGAACCCGCACGCGAGACTCGTCACGCCGATCACGGCCGAGCTCCATGCAATCGCCTTCACGCGGCCATGCTTTTCCGCGAGCGCCGGAAACAGGAACGCGCCGATCAGCTGGCCGATCGCACCGGATGCGATCAGCAGGCCGATCTGGTTCGGCGACAGCCCCCACTTGTGAATCAGCAGCGGCAGCGTCGCGGCGATCGTGATCACGTCGAAGCCGTCGAAGAACGTCGCGGTACCGATCAGCACGCGCGCGCGGATCTGCATCGCGTTGGCGGGAAGCCGCTCGAGCCGGGCGATGATCGCGCCAGGCGTGGAGGCGGCAGCTTCCATCGTGGCCCGACCGGCCACGACGTTGTCGAAAGTGCTCATGCGGGGTGTCTCCGTAGTCTCGTTGCCCGGTCAGGCAAGCGCTTTGGTCGTGTCTGCCAGGGCTTCCATATCCACCGCCCGGCCCTGGTTCATCCACTTGCGTGCGAGTTTCAGTTCGCGTGCGTTGTTGACGGCGATGACACCTCTGAGATGCCCGTCGCCCACGAAAAACAGCGTTGCGCGCCGCTCGGCGAGCTCGCCGCGCACGACGAGCTGCGCATCGGCCGGCAGCTCGCCGAGGATCTGCAGGTTCACGTCATACTGATCCGACCAGAACCACGGAATCTCCGCGTACGGCGCGCGCACGCCGAGCACCGCCTTCGCGGCCGCGATCGCCTGGTTCTGTGCGTTCGCCCACGATTCGAGCCGCACGCGGCGCTTGAGCCAGCCGTTGTGGTGGTTCGCGACGTCGCCGCACGCGAACACCGCCGGGTCACTCGTCATCCCGAATTCGTCGACGACGATGCCGTCGTCGACCGCGAGCCCCGCGTCGGTCGCGAGCGACGCGTTCAGCGCGAGGCCGATGCCGGCCACCGCGAAATCGGCGTCGATCGTCGTGCCGTCCGCGAGCGTCGCGCGCACCTTCGCTGCGTCGTCCGGCAGCGCGTCCAGCAACGCGAGCGACGCACCGAGCCGCACGTCGACGCCGTTCGAGCGATGCAGGTCGAGCAGGAAGTCGGACACGAGCTGCGGCACCGAGCGCCCGCACAGCCGCGGCGCGCCTTCGACCACGACCGCTTCCACGCCGAGCTTGCGCGCGGTCGCGGCCACTTCGAGGCCGATCCAGCCGCCGCCGACCACGAGCACGCGCCGGCTCGCGCGCAGCTTCTCGCCGAGCGTAGCGGCTTCGTCGAGCGTGCGCAGGTAATGCAGGTTTGCAGTCCTCACAAGTGAATCCGGCAAGCGTCGCGACGTGCCGCCGGTCGCAATCACAAGGCGATCGTATTCGACCTCGCGGCCGCTCTCGGTACGCACGATGCGGCGCGCACGATCGATCGACGCCGCGCGCTCCGGCTGCCATGCGTCGACGTTCAGCGACTCGAATTCCTCCGGGTGCACGACGCGCACCGTCTCGATATGCGCGTCGCCGGCGAGCACCGCCTTCGACAGCGGCGGACGCTCGTAGGGCAAATGCGGTTCGTCGGCGATCATCACGAGCCGGCCCGCGAAGCCCTCCGCGCGCAGCGTCTTCAGCACCCAGCCGGCAGCCTGGCCGCCGCCGATCACGACGACGGTTTGCACCGCGCCCGGATGGCCGGCCCCCGGATGGCCGGCCCCCGCTTCGTTCGTTGCGTCGGTCATGATTTGCGCTCCGTCATGAACTTGCCTTCCGGCGCCTTCACGTTCTTCTGGCGACGCGTGTTGCCGTCGAGGCCGCCGTCGACCGCCCACTCGGCGAACACGGTCGGGCCCGGCTCGAACTCGCGCGGCTGCCAGTCGGGCGTAAGCATGTCTTCGTCCGCGTAGTACTCGATCAGGCCGCCGGCCGGATTCTGGAAATACCAGAAGTATGCGGACGACACCGGATGGCGCCCCGGCCCGAGCTGGGTCTGCCAGCCGCAGCGGTCGATGTGCATCCCGCCGCCGAACACTTCGTGGATGTCGCGCACCGTGAACGCGACGTGGTTCAGGCCGCGCTTGGCCGTAGGCAGCGCGAGCAGGAACAGGTCGTGATGGCCGCCGTGCGGCGCGCAGCGCATGAATGCGCCACGGCCCGGATAGCGGTCCGACGTCTCGAAGCCGAGCCGTTCGTGATAGAACGTCTCCTGCGCGTCGAGCGCATTCGTGAAGAACACGACGTGCCCGACTTCGACGGGCTCGGCCCGCTCGTAGATCGTGCTCGGCGTGTCGACGCGCAGCGTCTCGCCCCACACGTTCGACAGCGAGCCCGTCACGTCGAGCGCACGCTTGCGCGTCACCTCGATGCGGATCGCCATCCCGTTCGGATCGATGCAGCCCACTGCATCGTCCTGCGTGTAGTAGCCCGGCTGATCGGCGAGCTTGCCGCGCAGCGCGTCGAGTTCCGCGGCCGTCGCGACGCCCCACGTCACTTCGCGCAGCGTCGGGCCCGGCTCGAAGGCGGGCGGCAGCGCCGGATCGTCGGCCTTGACGACCAGCACGGTGCAGCCGTTCATCGTCTCGAAGCGCGTACGCGTTTCGTCATGTGCGACTTCCTTCAGCCCCCAGTCGGCGAAGAAGCGCCGGCACGTCGCGAGGTCGTCGACACCGTACGTGATCTGCTCGATACCCAAAATGCTCATTGCGTCACTCCCCTTCGCTCAGTTCGCCCACGGCAGCGGCGCGTCATTCAAGCCCCAGTAGAGGCTCTTCTGCTGCATGTACTCGCGGATGCCGAGACGCCCCTTCTCGCGGCCCATCCCGCTGTCCTTCCAGCCCGAGAACGGCGTGGAGATCGAGAACAGCTTGTACGTGTTGATCCACACGGTGCCCGTTTCGAGCGCGCGCGCGGTGCGCCACGCGCGCTTGTAGTCGCGCGTCCAGATGCCGGCGGCCAGGCCGAACACGCTGTCGTTGGCCTGTTCGATCAGCGATGCTTCGTCGTCGAACGGCATCGCGACGAGCACCGGCCCGAAGATCTCTTCCTGGCAGATACGCGCGCTGTTCGACAGGCCGTCGAGAATCGTCGGCTGATAGTAGAAACCGTCGTCGCGCCCGTCGCCCGACGGCCGCTGGCCGCCGCACAGCAGGCGTCCGCCTTCGTCAAGGCCGAGCGCCACGTAGCGCTCCACCGACTCGCGATGCTTCGCCGTGATGAGCGGCCCCATCTGCGTGTCGGGCCGCGTCGGGTCGCCCACGCGCAGCTTGCGCGCGCCCTCCACCAGTCGCTGCAGGAACGCGTCGTAAATCGACCGCTGCACGAACAGGCGCGAACCTGCGATGCAGGCCTCGCCCGACGAGCTGAAGATGCCGTACAGCACGCCGTTCACCGCATGATCGAGATCCGCGTCGTCGAACACGATCGTCGGCGACTTGCCGCCGAGTTCGAGCGAAACGGGTATCAACTTCTCCGCCGCGATGCGCGCGATGCCGCGGCCCACTTCGGTGCCGCCCGTGAACGACACCTTCTTCACGAGCGGATGGCGCACGAGCACGTCGCCGATCACCGAACCCTTGCCCGGCAACACGCTCAGCACACCCTTCGGCACACCGGCTTCCTCGCAGATGCGCGCGAGCGCGAGCGACACGAGCGGCGTGACTTCGGCCGGCTTCAGCACCACCGCGTTTCCGCCGGCGAGCGCCGGCGCGAGCTTCTGCGCGTCCGACGCGATCGGCGAGTTCCACGGCGTGATTGCCGCGATCACGCCGATCGGCTCGTGCACGCTCATCGTCAGGTAGTCGCCGCGCGACGGCGTCAGCTCTTCGTCGAGCGTTTCGAGACATGCCGCGAAATAGCGGAACGTGTTGGCCGCACTCGCCACCAGCACGCGGGTCTCGCCGATCGGCTTGCCGTTGTCGCGACGCTGCAGGTTCGCCAGCGCCTCGTGACGCTGCATGATCAGATCCGCGATGCGGTAGAGCACCTGCGCGCGCTGATGCGGCTTCAGCCCGGCCCAGTCGGCGCGCCGCCATGCGGCGTCGGCGGCCTCGACGGCTTGCGCCGCGTCTTCCGCGTTCGCTGTCGACACTTCCATGTTCAGCGACTGGTCGGCCGGGTAGAGGCTCGCGTAAGGCGCGCCACGGCCGCGCCGCCACTCGCCGCCGATCAGGATGTCGCCGTTGGGTACGAGGCTCGTATCGAATGGAGTCATTTCAAAAGTCCTACAAGTCTGTCTCTGGTCTGTCTCTGCGCCCCGCCCACGCCACGGCGTGGGCGGGTCTTTCAGTTGCCAGGGCCGCCGGGTCAGATCACGCAGCGGGCCGCGCGGTTGCGCAGCGCGCGGATCGCGCTGAAGGCCGTCAGTGCGGAAGTCTTCGGGTTGTCGGGCAACGGCTTGCCGCTCATTTCGAGCGACATCTCGCCGAACGCGCCGCGCGCGATGATCCGGTGCACGTTGCGCGTCACACCCGGATCGGCAATCAGGCGCACGTGCGTCTGGTCGAGGCCGAGCCCCGCGAGCGCGACCGTCGCCGCGACGTTCGCGTTCTTCGGGTACAGCCTCGCCGCGTCGCGCGCGCTGCCTTCGAAGATCACCTTCTCTTCGGTCATCGCGCGCAGGTCACACAATTCCTCGGCCGGCGTGCCGAGCCAGCCGAGCGGCGGCTTGCGGCCGACGTACAGCACTTCGTCGAGGCCGCCCTGCTTCGCGGCGGCCAGCGCATCGATGCCGCCGATCGCGCCGGACAGCAGCGTCAGCGTCGCGTCGCCTTCGTCGGCGGCCTGCGACAGCACGTCGAGCAGCGCGAGATCCGACAGCGCACCGATCGACGCGACCGCGCAGTCGGTGCCGGCCTTCAGCAGCGGCACGACGTGATCGACGAGCGCGCTGTGGCCCGCGCATTCGAGCGCGAACTCGGGACGGCGTGCGAGCGCGTCGACCGACGACACCACTTCCACCGCGCTGCCGACCGCGCCCTGCACCGCTTCGCGCTGGTGTTCGGGCACGATCACGTGCGCGACGCGAAGCGCCGCATCGTGCTCGACCGCGTGGTACACGGCCGCGCCGATCGCGCCGAAGCCGATCATCGCGACGTCGACGGGCGCATGCCCGTGTGCGTGCGAATTACGCATACTGGCGCTCCTCGGGCGCTTCCTTCTTGACGGGCGGGCCCGCGAACGCGGACGCGAATGAGCCGACCGACAACATGTCGACTTCGACCATCACCGGGCCCTGCTTCGCGAGGCCCTCGCGCACGATCCCTTCTGCCTGGTCGAGCGACGTGATCCGGTAATGCGTGAGGCCGAAGCTCGCGCAGAACTGCGCGAAATCGGGCTGGTGCAGCTGGACGAAGCAACGGCGGCCGCCGTAGTGCGCGTCCTGGATGTTGCGGATCACGCCATAGCACTGGTCGTTCATCAGCACGATCATCACGTTCGCGTTTTCCTGCACGGCCGTCACGAGTTCGCCGACGTTGACCATCAGGCCGCCGTCGCCGACGAGGCAGACCGTCTTCGCGGCCGAACCTGCCAGCGCCGCGCCGATCCCCATCTGCATCCCCTGGCCGATGCCGCCGCCGAGCGCATGCACGCCCGCGCGCGGCTCGAAGATCTTCAGCAGGCGGTTGCCCCACGTGCTGTTCGAGATCGTCACGTCGCGCACCCAGTTGTAATCGCGACCGACCGCGGCCTGCAGCGTGTCGACGAGCTGCTTGTAGGGCCCGAGACCCTTCGCGACATCGGCGACCGCCTGCTCGCGTGCAGCCGCGAGATCGGCCGCGAACTGCGGATCGACTTTCAGGCGCCCTTCGAGGCGGTCGGCCAGCTCGGCGAGCACCCGCTTCGAATCGCCGTGGATGAACAGGTCGTTGCGATAGCCTCGGTTGTCGGCCAGCGCATCGGCGTCGACGCGGAACAGCGGCTGCGGCAGCGCGAGCTTGTACTTCAGCGTCTCGTTGCCACGCAGCCGCGAGCCGACGACGACGAGCGCGTCGCAGGTCTTGTAGAACGCTTCGACAGCCGCATGCACGTTGAACGCGCCGAGCGTCGCCGGATGATCCTCGGGCAGCACGCCGCGGCCCTGCACGCTCGTCACGACGCCGAAGCCGAGCTTCACGAGGCGTTCGACTTCCGCACGCGCGTGACGCGCGCCGCCACCGAGCCACAGCAGCGGGCGGCGCTTGTTCGCGAGCGCGTCGGCAAGCTTCGCGACGCGCGCATCGTCGTGCTCGCGGATCGCGACGTGCGCGGGTGCGAGGTCTTCCGGCCAGTCGATTTCAGCAGCCTGGATGTCGATCGGAATCTCGACCGACACGGGGCCTGTCGGCGCGGTCTGCGCGATGCGCACCGCTTCGCGGATCGTCGGCAGCACGGTCTCGACCGTGCGCACGCGGAAGGCGGCCTTCGAGATCGCGTTCAGCATCGTCAGCTGGTCCGGCGCTTCGTGGATGTACGCGAGATCCTGGTCGAGATACGGCGTCTCGATCTGGCCCGTGATGTGCAGCAGCGCGGTGCCGGCGGTCAGCGCCTCGACCATCGCGCCGGCCGCGTTGCCGGCCGCCGTGCCGGTGCTCGTGAACGCGACGCCGAGGCCGCCCGACACGCGGGCGAGGCCGTCGGCCATGTTGACCGCGCCCGCTTCGCCGCGCGCGCCGACATAGCGGATGTTGCCGCGCGAATTGATCGCGTCGAGGATCGGCATGTTGTGGATCGAGATGACTCCGAAAGCGGTCTTCACGCCGCACTGCTCGAGAAAGGCGGCAATCAGCTCGCCAACCGTGGTTTTGTTAGACATGGCGTGCAAAGCCTCCAGAAACGTCGATATGGCTGCCCGTCGTGTAGGACGACAGATGCGTTGCGAGATAAAAGAGCGCCCAGGCGGCCTCGTCGGGCCGGCCGAAGCGGTTCAGCGGAATGTTCTTGTTGCGGGCGATCGCGCCCGTCCACCCTTCCCAGCTTTCGCCGGACTGCGCCTGCGCTTCGTAGCGGCGGCGCCATTGCCCCGACTCGACGATGCCGATCAGGATCGAGTTCACGCGGATGCGCTGCGGCGCGAGTTCGGTCGCGAGCGACTTCACGAGGCTCAGCACGCCCGCGCGCGCCGACGACGTCGCGACCATGTGCGGCTCCGGTTGCAGCGCGAGCAGCGAGTTCACGCAGGTGATGCTCGGCGCGTCGGCGTCGCGCAGCATCGGCAGGAAGGCACGCGTCGGTCGGATGATGCTGAAATACTTCAGCTCGAGTTCCTCGCGCCACGCATCGTCGGCCGTGTCAGCGAACGTCGACACGCGGCCCTGCCCCGCGTTGTTGATCAGCATGTCGGCGCGGCCGAAGCGCGCGGACACGGCCTGCGCGAAGCCGGCGCCGTCGCCTTCGTCGAGCACGTTGCAACGCGCGGCGAGCAGTTGCGCGCCCGGATACTTGGCGCCGAGCATCGCCTCGGCGCGCGCGAGACGCCCGCCGTCGCGGCCGCAAATCGCGACCGACGCGCCCGCCTGCAGGAACCGTTCGGCCGTCGCGAGGCCAATGCCGGACGAGCCGCCCGTCACCACCGCAACCTGCCCGGTCAGATCGATCTGAATCATCGGAGTCCTAAAGCCTTTAGAAACGTGTGCTCGTCATCCGAGCGGTAGTTGAGCCGCCGCGACAGTTCGGCTGCCGCGCGCTGCACCTTGTCGATCAGCCCGTCCGCGATCAGCGTCGCGTCAATCTCCGGGCGCGGCACCGTCACCGTGATGCACGCGACGATCCTCTGCGTGTCGTTGCGCACCGGCGCGGTGACGACCGAAATCCCGCGCTCGAACGACGAGTTGCTGACACCGTAGCCGCGCAGTGCATCCTCGCGGATCACTTCATACAGCGCGTCGACCGTCTCCGGCGTCGCGTTCGTCATCCGGTTCAGCGTGCCTTCCGGGTACAGCGCGCGCAGTTCCTTCAGCGACAGGTCGCCCATCAGCACATGGCCGTGCGTCGTCGCATGTGCGGGCAGCCGCGTGCCGACGTTTACCCGGATCGAACTGAACACGGGCGACTGGCTCTGCGCCTTCGCGACGAACACGACGTCGCGGCCGTCGCGGATCACGATGTGCGTCGTGAACCCGGTCGCTTCGCGCAGGCTCTCGATCACCGGCAGGCCGAGATCGGTCAGCTCGAGCGAGCTCAGGTATTCGAAGCCGAGCCGCAGCACTGCGATGCCGAGCTTGTAGTTGCGATCCTTGTCTGCGCGCTCGAGGAACCCGAGCGATTCGAGCGTCTGCAGCAGGCGGAACACCGTCGTGCGCGGAATGCCGAGCCGCTTCGACAGCTCCGGCGCGCCGAGCACGGGTTCGCGCGGCGAGAACTCGGCGAGGATCCGCAGCCCGCGCTCGAGGCCCGGCACCACGTAGTTCGCTTCGCTCTTCGCGGCTTCGGTTTCGTTCAGCAGGGGTTCGCTCATGCTGCCTCCCGCCGGGCCGCCCCAAGGAAGGCAGCCGCCCCCTCGGGGGGCAGCGAACGAATGTGAGCGTGGGGGTAGTTCATATTCCTCCCCGCTGCTGGTCGCACTGACGACAGAACGTCTCGATCAGTGCGGTGTACACGGCCGGCGCCTCGACATAGCCCGCATGCCCGGCCTGCGGAATCACCTGCAGCCCGACATGCGCGGCCGCGGCGATCCGTTCGCACGCGGCGGGCGGCGTGATCGCGTCGTTCGCGCCGACTGCGACCGCCGTGCGGCCGCGATAGCCCGCGAGGTCGGACGCGAGATCGGCATTCGCGAGCAGATGCGTCGCCTGCGCGTAGCCGGCCGGCACGATGCGCGCCATGTTCCAGCGCACCCATGCGCGCGCGTCCTCGCTCGCGAAGCCGGACAGCATGTTGCCGCTGCGCTGTTCGGCGAGCCCGGCCGGACCGAGGTCCGCGAGCATCGCGAGCCGTGCGTCGCGGCGCGACTCGCGCGTCTCGACCGGTGCGCTGCCGTAGCCGCCCGCGGGCGAGACCAGCAGCAGCCCCGCGATCCGCTCCGGCCACGCGCGGGCGAAGCCGCCCGCGACGATCGCGCCGAGCGAATGGCCAACCAGCACGCAGCGTTCGATGCCGAGCGCGTCGAGCCACGCATGCAGCGACGCCGCGTAATCGGCAACGGCCGGCGACGCGTTGCGCACGGGCGTCGATGCGCCATAACCGGGCGCATCCCACGCGAGCACGCGCCGCGAAGCGCCGAGCGCATCGAGCTGGCGCACCCACGACGCGGCGCCCGAGCCGATCCCGTGCAGCAGCACGACAGGGTGCGTGCGGCCGGCATGCTGCGCGCCGGCCTCGCGGTAGCCGATCGTGCCCGCCGCGCCGGCCGCGCAGCGCTGCTCGGGAAACCGCTCGAGCAGCGTCGCGAAGGCGGCGACGCGCCCGCGTTCACGTTTGTCGATGACACTCATCGCTTCACCTGCTCCGTCTCAGCGCTTGATCTTCGCAAGCGGCGAATCCGGCGGATACGTCGGCGTGATCGGCTTCGACGAACCGAGCATCACGCACATCAGCGCGTCTTCCTCGCCGATGTTGATCTCCGTGCGGTACACGCCCGGCGGCACCGAAATCAGGTCGCGCTCGCCGAGGATCGCTTCCCAGGTCTCGCCGTCGCGCTCGCAGATCACCTTCATCTTGCCGCGCAGCACGAAGAAGATTTCCTCGACGTCGATGTGGATGTGGCTCGGGCCGATGTTGCCGGCCGGGATCACCATCGTCGAGAACGTGAAGTTGCCGGCCGGCACCGTGTTGACGTCCTTCGCGACGCCCGTGCCGCCGGTGCCGACGTAACGCATCTGCGCACGGCGATACTTCGGGTCGTAGTCGGCCTGGAACTTCAGCGCGTCCCAGTCGTAGCGTCGCGTGGCATAGCGCGCGACACGCCCTTCCATCCAGTCGGCAAAGCTCGCGCTTTCCGGTTGATCCCACGACTTGCGTTCGATATCGGCGTCCGCCATCGTCCTCTCCTTGAGAATGGAAACCATCAGTTCATTACGAAGCCGCCGTTCACCGGCAGCAGTTGACCCGTCACGAAGCGCGCGGCGTCGGACAGCAGGAACAGCACGGGGCCCGTCACGTCGTCGGGCACCTGCGGGCGCGTCAGCGCGCGGCCCTGCAGGTAGTACGCGTGGCGGTCGGCCGGTACGTAGGCGGTCGCCTCGACTTCGGTCAGGCCCGGCGCGATCGCGTTGACCGTTACGCCGTGCGCACCGAATTCGCGGGCCTGCGCGTGCGTCATCGCGATCACCGCGCCCTTGCTCGCGACATACGCGAGCAGCTTCGGCGCACCCCACAGCGCGGTGTCCGACGCGAGGTTCACGATCGCACCGCGCCCCGAGCTGGCCAGGTAAGGCAGCGCCGCATTGCTCGCGAGCCACAGGCCGCGCACGTTGACGTTCATCACCGCGTCCCAGGTCGCGACATCGAGTTCCGTCGACAGCCGGCCGCCCGAGTTCGTGATCGCCGCGTTGTTGATCAGGCCGTCGATGCCGCCGAGCGCCGCCGCGCCCTGCGCGACGAACGCGTGGACGCTCGCCGGATCGGCAAGGTCGAGCGCGAAGAAATGCGCGGCGTGGCCCTGCCCGGCGAGCTGCGCGGCAAGCGCGCGGCCCTCGTCGGCCAGCACGTCGCCGAACGCGACCTGCGCGCCGGCGGCGACGAGCGCCTTCACGAATGCCGCGCCGAGACCGCGCGCGCCGCCCGTGACGAGCACGCGCCGGCCGGCGAGCGACACCACCGGAGTCGGCTCAGCCATGAGCGGACTCCGACGCGGCCGGTTGCGCCGCGCGATGCGCGTCGAGTGCGGACAGATGCTCCTGCGCGCGCTGGCGCAGCATCCGGCGCACGCGCGTGATGCCGACGTCGTGCTGGTACAGGTATTCGTGATCGCGCGCATTCGGCGCGAGGCTTTCGAGCACGTAGCGGTCCTGCTCGAGCACGTCCCAGTGCAGGCCTTCGAGGCGGTTGCGGTACATGAAGCGCCACACGTCGCGCTGCCAGCCGCTGACCTTGCGGGTGCGCCAGAAATAGACCTGGCAATGGTCGTCGTCGACGGGCGTCGCGAAACCGATGATCCCGAAGTTGCCGCCCGGGCCGAACTTCTGCTTGTACGGGATCGCGAGGCGCATCCACAGGCAGCCGGTCTCGCCGAGTTCGACCCAGTCGAAGTTCACGTCGCGCTGGCCGACCTTCTCGAACATCAGGCCCGTTTCCGTCTTGCGCACGCGCATGTCGGCCTGCTTGTCGCCTTCGGCCATCGAGTGCGACGTCGCGTGCAGGTACGCGCCGTGCATCGGGTCCATCACGTTGTCGATCGCGTACTGGTAATTGCACTTCCAGTTCGACACGCAGAGGAAATGCGCGAACTCGTCGGCGACCAGTTCTTCCGGCAGGTTCAGCGGCGCCGGCTCGCCGTGCGCTTCGTCGCCGAACCACAGGAAGATCGCGCCGGCCTTCTCTTCGACCGGATACGACTTCACGCACTTCATCCCTTCGAGCGGACAGTTCGCGACGGCCGGCACCTTGTTGACCGTGCCCGAGCCATCGACTTCGACGCCGTGATACCAGCACGCGAGGTTGCCGCCGAGGTTCCAGCCGAGCGACAGGCGCGCGCCGCGGTGCGGGCAGCGGTCCTCGAGCGCGTGGACCTTGCCGTCCTGGTCGCGCCACAGCACGATCTGCTCGGACAGGCGCGTGAGGCCGACGGGCGCGTTCGACACCTGCCAGCTCGGCGCGACGGGATACCAGTAATTCTTGATGCCGCGGTCCAGGTAGGCACGGACCGGGTCGAGGTGGGATTCGTGTTGTGCGGGGGACGTCATCAATGTGCTCCGGATGCGGTTGTCGGGTCGGCGGGGCGTGCGGTCATTCCGCGAGCGCGGCCATTTCCGCGCAGAAGCGCTCGGCGGTCCACGGCGCGCCGTCCGGTGCGCGGAAGCCGATGCGGTTCAGGCCCGCGACAACGTCGCCCAGCTCGGTCGCGCCGGCCTCGAACACGCGTTCGAGCGCGTCGCCGAGATCGTTCTCGTACCGGGTCGGCTCGGCCTTGCGGTTCTGCCAGATGCGGTTCTCGACCTGCCCCGGGATCTCGATCTGCCCCTTGCCCGCGACATTGTTCGGCTGCGGCGCCACCCACGGCTTCAGGAAGGGATTGAAGTTCACGGTCGCTTCTTTCATGTCATTCCACCTTGATCTGGATTTCCTCGCCGGCAAGGCGCACTGCGTACTGCTTCAGCGCGCGGCCGCCCGGCCCCTTCAGGCACTGGCCCGTCCTGATGTCGAACACCGCTTCGTGCAACGGGCACTCGACCGTGCCGTCGTCGACGAAGCCTTGCGTCAGCAGCGCGTACGCATGCGGGCACACGTTCTCGAGCGCATACACGTCGTCGCCGACACGGTAGATCCCGATCTCGACGCCGTCGGTCCGCTTGAACTCGATCGGCGTGTCTTCCGACAGCGCGCCGGCGTGCCCGGCGCAAATCCATTGTTCAGACATCTCACACCCTTCCTTCTGATCGACTCTCGATTTGTTCCATATCAGGAACAACGGTTTATGGATGGTGATTATAGGAGCGACTTTCCAGGAGAAAAACAAAAAGCTGCACGTCCTAGGGAAAACACCGACCGCGTGGTCGGAGGTCGTCCGTGGCCGCTCGCAATTTTGAGATTTTTTCTTATGTGCCGGGCATTTATGCCCTTTTTGAGCGGCCCGCCCCTGAGCGTTGCGCACGGGATGCGTCGTGCTTCGACCCGAAAAATTTATTTTTTTCCGCACTTCCCGCCACCCTATACTTCATTCCACCATAGGCACATTGTTCCTTATATGGAACATTAAGACGCCCGATCAGCAGTGAAGATGCGCGCAGCCGGCAGGTCGTCCATTTCGCGCACCGGCACGGCGCACGTTTTCATTCGAGTGAGACTCAGGAAGGAGATCCAATGGTCAAGCAAGCGGTAGCAGCAGCGGTCGTCGGCATCGGCGCCGTGTCGGGCGCGTGGGCGCAGAGCAGCGTGACGCTGTACGGCAGCCTGGATACGGGCGTCGCGTACGTGAACAACGTTGGCGGCCACGCCAAGTGGGCAATGATCCAGGGCAATACGCAGCCCGATCGCTGGGGCCTGAAGGGCAAGGAAGACCTGGGCGGCGGCCTCGCGGCGATCTTCCAGCTCGAGAACGGTTTCTATACGAACAATGGCCAGTTCGCGACCGCCAACACGATCTGGAACCGTGCAGCGTGGGTCGGTCTCAATTCGGATCGCTACGGCACGCTGACGCTCGGCCGCCAGACACCGCTATCGTTCGACTACCTCGACCCGCTCAGCACCGCGTACCTCGCGCAGAGCTGGTATGCGTTCCATCCGGGCAACATCGACGCCCTCGCGGCAACCGGCAACGTGCCGTACAACAACGCGGTCAAATACCGAACGCCTAGCTTCGCGGGCTTCTCGGCCGCGGCGATGCTGGCGTTCGGCAATACGACGAACTTCTCGACGGGCAAATCGGTGGGCGTTGCGCTGAACTACGCGAACGGGCCGTTCAAGGCGTCGGCCGTCTACTCGAACGAGCACGACCGCTCGGTGCTGATCAGCCAGACCGGGATCACGACCTTCCAGGGGCAGAACACCGCGAACGGCTATCTCGCGAGCAAGGTCGAGAACATCGGCGCGGGCGCGTCGTACCAGTTCGGCGATTTCCTCGTGCACGGGCTCTACACGCGCACCAAGATGCAGTCGAACGGCTTCTCGGATACGTTCCAGAGCTACGACGCGGGCGTGAACTACCGCACCAGCGCGTTCAACACGATCGCGGGCGGCGCTGCAACGTCGACGCTGTCGGGCAAGCGCTGGACGCAGTTCGAGCTAGGCGACATCTACGCGCTGTCGAAGCGCACGCAGCTCTACGCGAACGTGCTGTACGAGCACGCGTCGGGCGGCGCCCATGCGTCGTTCTTCACGGCCGGCGTGTCGAGCACTGCGAACCAGGTCGTCGTGCTGGCGGGGATTCATCACTCGTTCTGACGGCACGGCAGCGGGCCGCGCGAAACGCGCATTCGCCGAAACGAAAAGAGCGGCCCGCGGGCCGCTCCTTCTTCATCCATGACCGCGTTCGCAGCCGGCCGGCGCCATCAGAACATCGCAACCTTGTGGCGCGCATGCGCGAACGTCGGATCGCTTTCGAGCGGACGATAGTTGAGGCGCTGCGACAGATCGACCGCCGCGCCGCACACGGCCTCGACGAGGCGCTCCTTCTCGCGGACCTCGCCGATCTCCGAGCGCGGCACCGTCGCGGTGATGGCCGCGACGATCGATCCCGAATGATCGCGCACCGGCGCGGTCACGGCCGAGATGCCCGCTTCGAACGCAGCCTCGCTGACCGCATAGCCGAGCCGCGCATAGTGGCGCAGGCGCTCGTACAGTTCGTCGACCGTGCCCGGCGTGCGCTCGGTGAACTGCTCGAGACGCTTTTCCGGATACAGGTGGCGCAGCGCGTCGCGCGTGAGGTCGCCCATCAGCACGTGGCCGTGCACGGTCGCGTGCGCAGGCAGCCGCGTGCCGACATGCACCTTGACCGAGCCGAACATCGACGCATTGCTCTGTGCCTTCGCGACGAACACGACGTCGCGCTGGTCGCGGATCAGCAGATGCGTCGACAGGCCGGTCGCGTCGCGCAGCCGTTCGAGCACGGGTGTGCCGAGATCCGTCAGCTCGAGCGAGTTCAGGTATTCGAAGCCGAGCCGCAGCACGCCGACACCAAGCCGGAAATGGCGGTCGCCGTTCACGCGCTCGAGGAAACCGAGCGCTTCGAGCGTCTGCAGCAGGCGGAAGGTGGTCGTGCGCGGAATGCCGATGCGTTTCGACAGTTCGGGCGCGCCGAGCACCGGCTCGCGCGCGGAAAACTCCGCAAGAATTCGCAAGCCGCGCTCGAGGCCCGGCACGAGATAGGACGACGCACCGCCGGCGGCTTCGTCGTCGCCGGCAGCGGCAGGTTCCGGCGCATCGCCTGCGCCGGCCGCACGGCCGGCTTGACGCGCCGGCGCGGCGGGCGGTTTGGTCGCGCCGCTCATCGTTGTTTTGGCCATGTGGACATGGACGGAAAGAAATCGATCACCAAGGACAGGCCATTGCTCGTCGTAGACATTCACTCATGCTACCTCACCCCGCGCGCCGGTTCGCACCCGCGCGTACGGTCGAGCGAACACGGCCGGGACGATCGGCACGCCGCCACGACCGGGCAAATAGCCACACACAATTGAGAGGATATCAGCGATAGACAGCGATGCGCCATGCCTGCGCGCTGCCGCCGGCATTCTCAGACGGTCACCGCGCCGCCGAACGACGCGAGCGCGCGCTCGCCGGCTTCCCGGGCGTCCGCTTGCCGATGAAAACCATCCTGGCTGAACGCGACCACTTTCACGCCGACGCCCGCCGTGCGCTTCACGGTCAGCGCCCATTGCCATGCGCCGTCTTGTTCGAAGACGTGCAGCAAGGGTTCGAGCGATTCATGAAGTCGGGTCACGCAAATTTCTCCCGCCGCCCGCCTTTCGGTGAATGCCGATTCCGCGAGCATGCGACGCCATCATCCCGGCATCCGTCGATAGACACCGGCCCATCCGTGAGTCTATCCGAGAATTGTTGCAACGCACCATCAGTGATTTCACTCGGCTATCGGAATGGCGATGCCGATACATCGCCTCAGTCAACCGTGGCGATTTGCGGTGCCGGATCGGGCGCCGCGCCGGCGCGCGCGTCACGATCAGGCTCGCGTCACGCGTAGACGTGGCGGAATGTCAGGTTGATCCGCTCGCCCTGCACGGCCGGCGCTCTCGGCACGCGATGCTGCCATTCGGCCTGGGTCCGCCCGCGCATCACGAGCAGGCTGCCGTGCGTCAGCCGGTATGCGTGCGTGACGCCGGTCGCACGGTGCCGCAGGTCGAACACGCGCATCGCGCCGAGGCTCACCGACGCGATCACCGGCGTATCGCCGAGCACCGGCTCGTTGTCCGCATGCCAGCCCATGCTGTCCTGGCCGTTGCGGTAGCGGTTGAGCAGCACGCTGTTGAAGCGCACGCCGCACGTCGTTTCGACAGCATGCTTCAGCTCGAGCACGGCCGGCGTCCACGGCGCGGGCTCGTTGCGGATGCCCGAATACACGTACACCGCGTCGGGGTCGCCCTGCCACGCGGTGAGGCGCGGCAGCGGGATGCGTCCGCGCGGCGTGCGGATCGCGTCCTGACGCCACGCGACCTCGCCGGTCAGCGCGGCCAGCATGCGATCGGCTGCCTCCGGCGGCAGCCAGTCCGGAAACCAGTCCACGTCGGGCGCGGGGGTGTCATCGAAGAGGTCGAACGTCGACATGTCGGGCGGAAAACGAGGAACGCGCATCGGCGATGCGATGCATGCCTGCATGGTAGCGAAGCGCGCACGCGGCTGCCATGCTCGCTCATTCGCGGAACGCGGGCACCGCACCGCACCGCACCGCACCGCACCGCACCGCACCGCAACACGCTATCATCGCGGCGAGTCGCACCGCGCGCCGTCGCGGCGCCACCTCCCTTTTCGCATAAGCCGGCCGGCGCGACCCGGCCGCATTTCTTTCCGGATCCCAACATGACGCTTTCCGATTCCGCTCTCGACCAGCTATTCCTGAGCGCGCGCACGCACAACGCGTGGCAGGACAAGCCCGTCGACGACGCGCTGCTCCATCGGCTGGTCGACCTCGCGAAGTTCGGCCCGACGTCCGCGAACTCGAGCCCCGCCCGCTTCGTGTTCGTCAAGTCGCCGGAGGCGAAGGCCCGCCTGAAGCCGGCGCTGTCCGAAGGCAACCTCGCGAAGACGATGGCCGCGCCCGTCACGGTGATCGTCGGCATGGACATGGCGTTTTACGAGCACCTGCCGCGGCTGTTCCCGCACGCGGACGCACGCAGCTGGTTCGCAGGCAACGACGCGCTGATCCAGGCGACCGCGTTCCGCAACTCGTCGCTGCAGGGCGCGTACCTGATCATGGCCGCCCGCGCGCTCGGCCTCGACGCCGGACCGATGTCCGGCTTCGACAGCGCAGCGGTCGACGCGGCGTTCTTCGCCGGCACGACGGTAAAGAGCAATTTCCTCGTGAATCTCGGCTACGGCGATCCCGCGGGGCTGTTCCCGCGCAGCCCGCGCTTCGACTTCGACGACATCGCCCGCATCGCTTGACGGGCGCGCGTGTCGGACAACGCTTGCCGTCCGGTGGCCCGACACGCTGCCTACCGGCCCTGCGTCAGGCGGATCAGCGTGATCTCCGACGGCACGCCGAAACGGTTCGGCGGCCCCCAGTACCCGGTTCCGCGGCTCGTATAGACCCACAGATCGCCGAACTTCCGCAGCCCGGCGACGACAGGCTGCTGCAGCCGCACGAACGGCGGCCACGGCAGGAACTGCCCGCCGTGCGTATGGCCCGAGATCTGCACGGAAAACCCGGCCTTGCTCGCCTGCTCCGCGCTCCTCGGCTGATGGGCGAGCAGGATCCTCGTGCCGACGTCGCCGGGCGCGCCCGCGAGCGCCCGCACCGGGTCGCTCCGGTGCGCCGGGTCGAATGCGCCCGCCGTGAAGTCGGTGATGCCGGCCACCACCGCACGCGCGCCGTCGTGCTCGACCACCACGTGCTCGTTGAGCAGCACCTTCAGGCCGATCCGGCGGAACTCGGCAATCCACGCATGCGCGCCGGCGTAATACTCGTGGTTGCCCGTCACGAGGAAGCTGCCGTGCCGTGATTTCATGCGCCCGAGCGGCGCCGTATGCTCGCGCAGCCGTTCGACCGAACCATCGACGACATCCCCGGTCACCGCGACGATATCGGCATCGAGCGCGTTCACCGTGCCGACGATGCGTTCGACGTAACCGCGCTTGATGGTCGGCCCCACGTGGATATCGGAGAGCTGCACGATCTTCAGGCCGTCGAGCGCGGCCGGCAGGCCCGCGACCGGAATCGACACGCGCTTGACCGCTGCGGTGCGCCGCGCGTTCGCGAAGCCGACGACCGTGACCAGCACCGCGCCGACCAGCACGGCTTGCGCGCTGTCCGCAGCCGCGCCGCTCCATGCGCCGGCGTGTCCGAACTGCCGCCACACGCCAACGCCGAGCAGCACGAACTCGCGCAGCAACGTCAGCGCGAGCAGCGACGAGAAGAAGCCCATCACGATCGCGCCGACCCAGCCGAACACGGTCGCGGCCCACCCGTCGTCGAAACGCCGCGAGAACATTCCGACCGGAATCAGCACGCAGAAGCTCGCCAGCACGAGCACCGCGATGCCGCGCGCGACGGGCGATGCGAACGCATCGGGCACGATCCGCAGCCCGACGTACAGATGGAACAGCAAGCCGATCGCAATGAACCGGACAAGGAAACTTCGCATGGAACGCTCACCCATGTTGCGACACGATCCCGCGGAGCACGCGTCGAACACGCGCATTGCGTGCCGTGCTGCGTGTCCCGCACCGTATGCTCGATGGTACACATAACCCGTCTGCGACGACGGCGGACCGGGGAGCAGCGCGCCGCCCGGTTGGCGAGGACACCGCACTGATTTATTATCGGCGACGTAACGTGGGGCCGGCCATTGGTCAGCGATTGGTCAGCCATTAGTCGGCAATTGGTCGGCCATTCCGGCCGCGCGGCCCGGCGCCGCCTTCCGACCCAACCTGTCCGTCGAGTCCGTCGCGTGATGAAAAATAACCCGCTGCGCGCCCCCGCGCGCCTTTGCGCGACGCTTGCGCCGGCCGTCCCGCTCGCCGGCTGCGCGTCGCGCGGCGCGCCCACGTACGCGCTGTTCGGCGCGTACTTCCCGCTGTGGCTCTTCAGCGCGGTGATCGGCGTGGTCGGCGCGATCGTCGCGCACCGCATTTTCGTCGCGACCGGCTGGGTCGATACGGTGCCGTTCCAGCTCGCGGTTTGCACCGCGATCGGGCTCGTGGTCGCCGTGCTCGTCTGGCTGGCCGGAACGGGGCCATTCGCATGAAACTCGCCGGCCAATCCCGCCCCCCACTGA
Organism: Burkholderia sp. Bp8963; assembly: GCF_003854275.1. GTDB lineage: Bacteria > Pseudomonadota > Gammaproteobacteria > Burkholderiales > Burkholderiaceae > Burkholderia. The sequence continues at coordinate 20,567 of NZ_QTQP01000058.1, read as the reverse complement.
AAGGCCGCCTGATCGCGCTCGCGATCGTCGCGCTCGGCATCGCAGCCGTCGGCTACGCGTATTACCGCACGACCGGCTATCCGTCGACCGACGACGCGTCGATCGACGCGGATGTCGTGCACGTCGCGTCGCCCGTCGGCGGACGCATCGTGAAGCTCGCGGTGCAGGAGAACCAGCGCGTCGCGAAAGGCGACCTGCTGTTCGAGATCGATCCCGTGCCGTACCGGCTGACGGTCGCGCAGGCGCAGGCCGACGTCGAACTCGCGCGCGCCGCGCTCGACACGCGGCGCAAGACGCTGATCGGCGAACGCTCGAACGCATCGGTCGCCGCCGAGCAGGTGAACCGCGCGGCACACAACTACGATCTCGCGACGCGCAGCGTGAAGCGGCTCGCGCCGCTCGCCGCGCAGGGCTACGTCAGCGCGCAGCAGTTCGACCAGGCACAGGTCGCGCAGCGCGACGCGGCCGTGTCGCTCAAGCAGGCACAGGAGCAGCAGCGATCCTCCGCGCAGACGATCGGCGAGGATGCCGACGCGATCGCGACACTGCATGCGCGCGAAGCCGCGCTCGCCCGTGCGCAGCATGCGCTCGACGACACCGTCGTGCGTGCACCGCACGACGGCCTCGTGACGGGCCTGTCGGTGCTCGCGGGCGAAACGGTCGCGCCGAGCCAGTCGATCTTCACGCTGATCGCGGCGAACGAATGGTTTGCGGTCGGCAATTTCCGCGAGACGTCGCTGACGCATATCGACGTCGGCGACTGCGCGACCGTCTATTCGATGATCGACCGCAGCCGGCCGATAGCCGGCAAGGTGATCGGCATTGGCGCGGGCATCGCGGATACGGAGCGCATCAATCTTCCGCGTACGCTGCCGCTCGTCCAGCGTTCGGTGAACTGGGTGCACGTCGCGCAGCGCTTCCCGGTGCGCGTGAAGCTCGACGAGCCCGACGGCAAGCTCGTGCGCGTCGGCGCGAGCGCGATCGTCGAGATCCGGCATGGCACAGCCTGCCGCTGACGACATCCGGGCACCCGGCCCGCGCGAGATCCTGCGCCTGCTCGCGCCGTTCCCGGGCCGCGCGGCAATCGCCACGCGGGTCGCGCTGATCTGCGCGCTGACCGCGCTCGTGACGAGCGCGTACGGCACGCCCGAAGGCGCGCTTTCCGCGTACGTCGTGTTCTTCCTGATCCGGCCGGACCGCGTGACGAGCGTCGTGCTCGCCACCGCGCTGCTGCTGGTCATCACCGTCGTGATCGGGCTCGTGCTCGGCGTCGCGCTGTTCAGCATCGACTATCCGGTACTGCGCGTCGCGTGCATGGCCGTGCTGTCAGTCGGGCTGCTCTACCTGACGTCCGCGAGCAAGCTACGCCCGATCGGCGCGATCCTCGCGATGATCGTCGGCTACGGGCTCGACGAACTCGGCCTCGCGCCGGTCGGCGAAGCCGCGACGCGTGCGCTGCTCTATGTGTGGCTGGTGATCGCGATTCCGGTCGGCATCGCGATTGTCGTCAACCTGCTGATCGCGCCGTCGCCCCGCTGCCTCGCCGGTGCCACGCTCGCCAAGCGGCTGCGGCTCGCCGCCCGACAGCTGCGCGGCGACGGCGACAGTGACGGCGACGACGACGCGCGCGCCGCGTTCGATGCCGCGCTGCGCGAAGGCGACGAGCAGTTGCTGACGTGGCTCAAGCTGTCGAAGCTCGAAGGCACGTCGAGCGCCGCCGATGTCGCCGCGCTGCGGCAGGCGATCGCGTCGAGCACCGCGATCCTCGTCTCGGTCGCGCTGGCGAGCCGCGAGACCGACGCACGGCTGCCCGACGCATTCACCGCACCGATCGCGACGACGCTCGACGAGATGGCCCGCATGCTCGAGCAACGCGGCTATCCGGTCGACATCGCGCTCGCGCTGCCGCCGGCCGATGCGCTGCCGCCGCTCGCGCGTGTCGTCGCGGCGGATCTGCACACGGCGATCACGCAGTTCGCGGAAGCCACCGCACAGCGTCCGCCGGCGTCCGCTCACGATGCGTCGCCGAACGCAGTGCCCGAAGCAACGCCCAACGCAACGCCCGAAGCGACGCCCGACGCAGCATCCGAAGGGTCGCGCGGCACCCCGCCCGACGCACATGCCAAACCGCGCGGCGGTTTCTTCCTGCCGGACGCGCGCACGAATCCCGACCACGTCCGCTATGCGCTCAAAACCACGGTCGCCGCGATGTTCTGCTACCTGCTGTACATGCAGCTCGACTGGTCCGGCATCCATACGTGCTTCATCACCTGCTACATCGTGTCGCTCGGCACGACCGCCGAGACGATCGAGAAGCTCACGCTGCGGATCGGCGGCTGCATCGTCGGCGCGCTCGTCGGCACCGCGGCGATCGTGTTCGTGATGCCCGCGCTGTCGTCGATCGGCCAGCTGATGGCCGTCGTGTTCGCCGGCGCGTGGCTGTCGGCGTGGGTCGCATTCGGATCGCCGCGCGTCGGGTATGCGGGCTTCCAGATCGCGTTCGCGCTGTTCCTGTGCGTGATCCAGGGCGCGGGGCCCGGCTTCGACCTGACGATTGCACGCGATCGTACGATCGGCATCCTGCTCGGCAACGTCGTGATCTACCTCGTGTTCACGCGCATCTGGCCTGTCAGCATCGCAAGGCAGGTGGACACGGCGCTCGCCGCGCTGCTCGACCAGTGGCGCCGGCTCGTGCAGGTCGCCCATCCGGCCGAACGGCGCGCGCAGGCGGCGGCCGCATTCGCGCGCCACGGCGCGATCGTGCAGAACCTTGGCCTGATCCACTACGAACCGTCGTGGGTGCGGCCTGCGCCCGTGTGGATCGCCGCACGCCGCCGCACGCTCGCGGAACTCGGCGCGCTCGAAGGGCCGCTGCTCCTGCTCGCCGAACGCGCGCCGGGCGACGCTGCGATCGACGCGCGGCTCGCGCGCGTCGCGCAGGACGCCGACGCGGGCACGCGCGCGAGCGCGCCACCGTCCGCTTCGCCCGCAGCGCGATCCGCTGCCGCCGCGAACGGCACCACGCCCGAACATGACGCACTGCTGAACCTGATCGACGCGCGGCTCGCTCGCCTCGCCGACGCCGCCCGTGAAGCCACACCGAAGGAGTCTCATTCCCATGCGCGTTCCTGAACCGCCGACCACCCCGCTCGTCGTTGCCGCCGTCACGGCGGCCGTCGTGCTGGCCGGCTGCGCGACGTCGTCGCTCGACCTCGCGCCGGAGGCGTCCGATCGCCCGTGGCAGCCGCAGACGACAGCCTCCGGCGAGATCGTGCCGGGCGCGCCGAAACCTCAAGGGAATCCGCCGAGCCACGATTACACGCTGCCCGCCAACACGGCGCTCGCGGCTGTGCCGCCGCCCGCCGCGTTCGATGCCGCGCATGCGTACACGCTGCCCGAACTGATCGATCTCGCCGAATCGACGAACCCGCTGACCCGCATCGCGTGGAACGATGCACGCAATGCGGCGCTCGCGGTCGGCATCGCGAAGGCTGCGTACCTGCCGCAATTGTCCGCGACCGCGATGGGCGGCTACCAGGCCGGCCACGGCTCGACGTCGACCCTGCTCGGCGATGCGTCGGCAAACACGAGCGCGCACGGCACCGTGTCGGCGCTTGCGCTGCAGTGGCTGCTGTTCGATTTCGGCGGCCGCGCGGCGCGCGTCGAAGCGGCCGAACAGGTGTCGATCGTGTCGAACGTCACGTTCACGGCCGTCCATCAGCAGGTGATCCACGACGTCACCATCGCGTATTACCGCTACGAAGCCGCGCGTTCGCGCGCGCGAAGCGCACAGCAAAGCCTCGCGAATGCGGATGCGATCGCCGCGGCAGCGCGCGCGCGGCTCAGGCAGGGCGTCGGCACCGTTGTCGAAGTTGCGCAGGCGACCCAGAACCGCGCACAGGCCAACCTTGCGCTCGTGGAAGCGCGCGGCGCGGAGAGCGATGGCTATCTCGGGCTCGTCTCGGCGCTCGGCATCTCGCCATTGTCGAAGCCGACGATCGCGCCGTTGCCGGCGCGGCCGCTACCGCCCGCACTCGGCGCGTCGGTCGACGCAATCGTGGCGGACGCGATCGCGCGACGCCCCGACCTGCAGGGCGCGTACGCGCTCGAAAAGGCCGATCGCGCGAAGGTGAAGGCGGCAGAGGCGGAGTTCATGCCGAAGGTGTTCATGTCCGCAACGGCGTCCTACCTCAGCGGCGGCACCTCGATCTCCGCACTGCCCGCGATCGGCCAGCAGGCGCCCACCGTCAACCTGAACGGCAACCGCTACGGTGGCGGCGTGTTCGTCGGCATCACGATTCCGCTGTACGACGCCGGCTTGCGCTCGGCGGTACTGATGCAGGCGCGCAACGACGCGGAAAGCGCGACGGCACGGCTCACGCGCACGAAGGAGGAAGCGGTCCGGCAGATCGTCGTCGCGCAGAATGCGCTGCAGACGAGTCTCGCGTCGCACGAGGCCGCGACGGCGCTCGTCGCCGCCGCGCAGACGAGCTACGACGCCGCGCTGACCGCGTACCGGAACGGCGTCGGCTCGGTGACCGACGCGACGCTCGCACAGAGCCAGCTGCTCGTCGCGCAGAACGCGGACGTCGACAGCTATTGCGGCGCGTTGTCGGCGGCCGCCACGCTCGCGCTCGCGACGGGCACGGTCGGCGCGGCGCAGTAACGCGGGCCGGCGGCATGCGGCCACGTCGCGTCGAACGATACGCGCGAGTTGACGCGAGCGCGCGCCGCCGCCTAGAATGCCGCCCATTCATCTTTCAGGAATCAACGTGGACAGTTGCAGCACATTGCGTGCGCAGCTCGCCGCCTGAACGCCTGCCTGCCGCAGTTCTCCTGCCCCGGCTCGCGTTCCAGCGAGCCCGGCACGCCGCCCCGTTTCACACTACATCACGCATTCGCGCGGTACAGTACCGCGCGATGACGGCCATCGCGTCGCCCCCGGCCCGACGCCGACCCGACGTCCGTCCGCATGCGCCCCTTGCACGGCAGGACAACTCATGACTTTCGATTTCGCCATTCGTCTTTTCACCGCGTTCGCCTGCGGCGTCGCAATCGGTCTCGAGCGCCAGATGCGGCAGCGCACGGCCGGCCTGCGCACGATCACGCTGGTCGCGAGCGGCGCGTGCCTGTTCGTCACGCTCGGCGTGCTGACCGGCAACGGCGTGGCCGGTGTCACGCAGATCGCCGCGTACGTCGTGTCCGGCGTCGGCTTTCTCGGCGGCGGCGTGATCATGCGCGACAAGGGTTCGATCCAGGGCATCAACACCGCGGCGACGCTGTGGTGCGCGGCCGCGGTCGGCGTGCTGTCCGGCTCGGGGCATTTCGTGCCGGCAATCGCGGGGACCGCCGTCGTACTGCTCACCAACACGCTGCTGCGCGGCGTGAGCCAGGCGATCAACGCGACGCCCGTGTCGAATGCGGATCTCGTGCGCGAATACCAGATCACGGTGATCTGCCTCGCAGCGGACGAAGTGCACATCCGCACGCTGCTGTCGAATTCGATGTATGCGAAACCGCTGTCGTTCCAGAGCCTGACGAGCGAGGACGTGCCCGACCAGCCGAACCGGCTGAAGGTCACCGCGACGCTGAAGCTGCATCCGAAGGATCAGCCGAAGCTCGAGCAGATCGCGAGCCGCATCAGCATGGAAAAAAGCATCTCCAGCGTGAGCTGGACGGCAAAGGAAGCGGAGCCGCTGATGGAGTGAGCGGCGCCGCAGCACCGCTCACGGCGTATCGATGAGCCCGGCCGAAATCGCCTTGACGACTGCCTGCACCTTGTTGGTCGCGCCGAGTTTCTCGAGGATGTTGTTCACGTGGAAGTTCACGGTCCGCTCGGAGATGCCGAGAATCTGGCCGATCTCGCACGCCGTCTTGCCTTCGGCGGTCCAGCACAGCACCTCGCGTTCGCGCGCGGTCAGCATGACGCTCGCCTCCGGCGCCAGCTTCGGCACCATGAAGCGGCTCATCAGCGAATGCGACAGGTTCGCGAGCCAGTTGGTCTGCAGCGTGAGCATGTTGATTTCGGCGGGCGTGAGGCGATCGGCGTGACGCGCGATGCTCAACAGGCCGAACGCGCCGCGCGCAGCCCAGCTCGACTGCGCGACGCCGACCGCCAGCCCGTGGTCGCGCGCATCCTCCCACAGCGGACACGGCGCAATCTTGTCGACGTCCGGCCAGACGATCATGTTGGTACTGAGCGCACCGTCGCGAACCGTCGAATCGATCTCGATGTAGTTCTGCGCCTGGTAATGCTCCATCCAGCCGTCCGGATAGGTGTCGAAGATCGCGACCGCCGGCTTCGACACCGGCAGCGGCACGCGGATCCCGTAACAGCAGTATTCGAAGCCGAGGCGCTTCGAATAGGCAGCGATCCGCTGGAAGAGCTGCTGCTCGTCTTCCGCGGCGCTGAATTGATGGTAGGCGTCCTGCCAGCGCAGTTCCATTCGTTCTCCGACAACGTCACGCTGTCATACTTGTCAGGTTTCAGCGCCGGTTCGGCCTGATACATTCCGCGCATGACTTCACCTTTGCTGCATCCCTTCCGCGGCCCGTCTCCGGACGGCTACGTGCGTCTGTCCGAAAGCGCACTGGCCGAGCTTGCGCTCGACCATGTCACGAGCGGCCTCGACGCGTCACTGCTGGCGGAACTGCGCAGCAGTGCGATCGATGCACGCATCGCGGGCTACACCGAGTGGCATCGCCCCGCGCTCGCCGGCGTCGCTTACGTGACGGTCGGCTGGGACTGGTACCGCGAACGCGCGTACGGCGCATTCGTGATCGCCGGTGGCGACGTCCGCAGCAACGTGATGGCCGTCGACGCCGCCGGTGCCGACATCGGCATGACCCGCACCGCCGCCATCCTCGCAGCCCACCTCGCATCCATCGACTGGCCCGCCGCCGTGGCAGCCGCCGTGCTCGCGCACAACGATGCCTATCATGCCGGGCCGACGCTCCAGTGACAACCGGCCGCGCAATCGTCTGATGTTTGCGCCGCGTTGGCGCTCTTTATAAGCAAAAACCGTCCGGTTTTCAATCCCGCAGATCAAGAAACCGATTCCATGCGCGAATCGGCCATTTTGCCCAGCCACCCTGTAAGAGTTACCAGTTACGACCGCCTCGGGACGCACGCTGTAATGCACGAATACCAAGCACAGACCCGAGGACACCATGCAAACCTTCGTTCACGAGGAGGGGCGGTTGCCACACGACCTTGCAGCGGATCTCGGGCGCTACCGGCGCCGCGTGTTCGTCGAACAGCTCGGCTGGGCGCTCCCGTCGGCGAACGAGTGTTGCGAGCATGATCAGTTCGACCGGGACGACACCGTCTACGTGTTCGCACGCAACGGCCGCGGCGAGATGTGCGGATGCGCGCGTCTGCTGTCGACAACGCGCCCGTACCTGTTGATGACGCTGTTCGCGGAACTGATCGCCGAGGACATGCCGCTGCCGCAATCGGCCGCGGTGTGGGAACTGTCGCGATTCGCGGCCACCGGCGACGCTGCGGACAGCGACATATGGGCAGTAAGGCCGATGCTGGCGGCAGTGGTCGAATGCGCGGCGCAACTCGGCGCCCGGCAGCTGATCGGCGTGACGTTCGCGAGCATGGAGCGCCTGTTCCGCCGCATCGGCGTGCATGCGCACCGCGCAGGTCCGCCGAAGGTGGCTGACGGTCGACTGGTGGTCGCGTGCTGGATCGATATTGATCCGCAAACGTTTGCAGCACTCGGGATCGATCCGGAATCCGGTGCCCGGCAAGCCATCACCGCCTGAGCGTGCAGTTTCTCGGGCGGAATCGTAAATGAAGGAGTATCAACGTGGACCACTCACCGGTGTTTTACGCGATGTTGCCCGGATTGACGACCGCAGGCAGCAGCAGCCGCATCGCCGTCGCCTATCCGTCGTTTCCGGAACCGCTGCCGCTCGTCTGGCTCGACCGCCGCGGGCTCGTGTTCCGGGCATCCGGGCCGGCACCGCTCGTCAGCGGCCTGCCCCGCGCAGCGACGCTGCTGGCCGGTGACGAGCCGCTCTGCTCGCTGCGCCTCGTGATACGCGAGATTGCCACAGCCGGCGACGGCCGCCACGACCTGACGATGCAGCCCTCCTGTGCCGCGAGCGACGAGCTGCTGTGGCACGCGCTGCGCGACCGCGAGCCGTACCGGCACATCCGGCACCCGCTCGCGCCGGTCGTCGAAACGGCGGCCGGCTCCGAGCGTGCCGCGCAGGCGTCCGCCACGCTGCCGGCGGGCAGCGCCGACGGCACGGTGCGCCCATCGCGCAGCGCGGCATTCCGGCTGCCGTGCCGCAGCGACGCGCTGTTCTTCGCGGACTGGCTCGAGTATCACTTCGACGAGTTGCGCGCGCTCTCGCAGCGGCACACGCCGCAACTGCAGCTCAACCAGCTCGAGCGGCAACTTGCGGACGACGAAGTCGGTGTGCGATTCGTCTACGACATCGACGGCCATGCGACGCGGTACGAGCTCAACGACTGTGCGCGTGAAGCATGTGCGTGGATCGAGACGGAAATGCGTGACAAGTATGCGTTGCCGATCGCGCAAGGGCGGTTCGGCGAACATCGGGCGCGTGGCAGGAACGCAACAGGGTATTGCATTCTCTAGGGTTTTCCCTTAAATTTACGTTTGTCTCCTCCATGTCTCCACACATGGATTCGGCCCGCTCAAGCAGCGGGCTTTTTTATTGCCTGTGACCCATCCTGAAATAGGTTGACACTTTTTCGACGTATCGAAGAGGTGCCAAATGGAGCAAGGGATCAAGCGGACGCCGCTATGATCGGCCCCCATGCGAATGCCGGTGATACGCGTCTTCCCGCTCAACACCGATTCCGGCCGCGGGCCGCGGCATCCGATCCGTGCGTGTCCACGGGATCCACGCCGACGGTCATGCGATCCAGTTGCCGGATGATTTCCGTGCGCAGGTCTTGCGGCAGCGCCTGACTGCCGAGCAGTTCCGAAATCCACAACCCGTCGGCCGCGAGCCGGCAAATCATCAGCGTCGCCGCCTGCTCGAGCGGCACCGGGTCGGGGCGGCTCAATTCGCTGATCGGCACCGACCAGCGTTCGCGCGTCTCCGGCTCGCTGACCATCGACGCCACCAGGACACGCAGCACGTCGGTACTGGCCGCCGGGTTTGCCTTGTCTAGCATCGTTTGCACGTAAGCGCGCGCTGCCGCCCCGGCTGGCTGAGGATCCGCAGCGATACGCGCGTCCATCTGCCGGTTGAAACGCTCCGCCGTCTGCTCGAAGAGCGCATCCAGCAAGCCTTGCTTGTTCGCGAAGTGATACTGCAGCGCCCCCTTCGTCACGCCGGCGCGCTCGGCCACCGCGTCGAGCGTCAGCGCCTGCACGCCGTGATGCGTGGCGATGTCCGAGGCCGCCGCGAGCAGTTGGGCCCGCACCTGCTCCGGCGCTTTCTTGCGCCGCACGCCGGCGGCGGTTGTCGCCCGCGCCGACGGTTGTTCGGCTGAGTGCGTGTCGGCCGGGTTGGTCGGTGCGGTCGGTGCGGTCGGTGCGGTCGGTGCGGTCGGTGCGGTGTTCGCGGCAACGTCGCGCGGCGCTTGGTCGAGGCGTTTTTTCATAGCGCGGATCTTAGCATCAGCGAGCGCGCGTAAAACATTCCATCCGGATGGTATTATCCGCCGCATGAACAATCCCATCTTTCCCCCCTGGTCCGCGCTCGATGCCGCCATCGCCCGCGGACGCGACGCGCTCGCACACCTTCAGCAACCCGACGGAAGCTGGTGTTTCGAACTCGAATCCGACGCGACGATCACCGCGGAATACATCCTGATGATGCATTTCATGGACAAGATCGACGATGCACGCCAGGAGAAGATGGCCCGCTACCTGCGCTCGATCCAGCGGCTCGACACGCATGGCGCATGGGACCTGTACGTCGACGGCGATCCGGACGTGTCATGCAGCGTGAAGGCCTATTTCGCGCTCAAGGCCGCCGGTGATCCTGAGCATGCGCCACACATGGTGCGTGCGCGGGACGCGATCCTGAAGCTCGGCGGCGCAGCCCGGTCGAACGTGTTCACGCGCATCCTGCTCGCGACGTTCGGCCAGGTGCCATGGCGTGCAGCGCCGTTCATGCCCGTCGAGTTCGTGCTGTTCCCCAAGTGGGTGCCGATCTCGATGTACAAGGTCGCCTACTGGGCCCGCACGACGATGGTGCCGCTGCTCGTACTATGCTCGCTGAAGGCGCGCGCCAGCAATCCGCGCAACATATCGATCGGCGAACTGTTCGTCACGCCGCCTGACGAGGAGCGCCACTACTTCCCGCCCGCGCGGGGCATGCGCAAGCTCTTTCTCGCGCTTGACCGCACGGTCCGCCATATCGAGCCGCTGCTGCCGAAGCGGCTGCGGCAGCGCGCGATCCGCCATGCGGAAGCGTGGTGCGCGGAGCGCATGAACGGCGAAGACGGACTCGGCGGCATCTTTCCGCCGATCGTCTACAGCTATCAGATGATGGCCGTGCTCAGCTATCCTGACGATCATCCACTGCGGCGCGACTGTGAGGATGCGCTGGAGAAGCTGCTGGTGACGCGCGCAGATGGCAGCGTGTATTGCCAGCCGTGCCTGTCGCCGGTGTGGGATACGGCGTGGAGCACGATGGCGCTCGAACAGGCGCGCGGCGTGGCAGCCCCCGATTCGAGTGCGAACGCGCACGCCACGCGCGAGCTCGACGAACGCATTGCGCGCGCATACGACTGGCTGGCAACGCGCCAGGTGAACGACCTGCGCGGCGACTGGACCGAGAACGCGCACCCGGACACGCAACCGGGCGGATGGGCATTCCAGTATGCGAATCCGTACTATCCGGACATCGACGACAGCGCGGTCGTAACCGCGATGCTCGATCGCCGCGGCCGTACGCATCGGCACGCAGACGGCACCCATCCGTACGCGCAACGCGTGGCGCGCGCACTCGACTGGATGCGCGGGCTGCAATCGCGCAATGGCGGCTTTGCCGCGTTCGATGCCGACTGCGACCGCCTCTACTTGAACGCGATTCCGTTCGCCGATCATGGCGCATTGCTCGATCCGCCGACCGAGGACGTATCGGGCCGCGTACTGCTGTGCTTCGGTGTCACGAAGCGCGCGGATGACCGGGCCGCACTCGCGCAATGCATCGAGTACGTGAAGCGCACGCAGCAGCCCGACGGCAGCTGGTGGGGCCGTTGGGGCACGAACTATCTATACGGCACGTGGAGCGTGCTTGCCGGCCTCGCGCTGTCCGGCGAGGACAAGTCGCAACCCTACATTGCGCGGGCGCTCGACTGGCTTCGTGCGCAACAGCATCCGGATGGCGGCTGGGGCGAGACGAACGACAGCTACGTCGACCCGCATCTCGCCGCGACCAACTACGGCGAGAGCACGTCGAACTGCACCGCGTGGGCGCTCCTCGCGCAAATGGCGTTCGGCGACTGGGAATCCGAATCCGTGCGGCGCGGCATCGCCTATCTGCTGTCGGTCCAGCAGGACGACGGATTCTGGTGGCACCGCTCGCACAATGCGCCCGGATTTCCGCGCATCTTCTACCTCAAGTATCACGGCTACACGGCCTACTTCCCGTTGTGGGCGCTGGCACGGTATCGCCGCCTTGCGGGCGCGCGGTCGCTATCCGATGGACGCAACCCGGATACGGTGGCAGCGGCGGACCCGGCAATCGCTTGAGCGATGGGACGTTGTGGTGAATCGGGGCGGTGTGTGGATGTCGCCGCGTCCCGGGGGCTGCTATCCCGAGGTGTGGAGCGCTGATGTGTCGACAGACGGCTTCTGTCGGTCAGGCATGCTACCTGTGACACGGACAGTGGCGAATCGTCGACATGTCGACGCAGCAGCCTTCCGACCAGCCAAACGCGTCGAAGCATTGGGTCAACAACCAAAGCACAGCGCCCACAGCTACCGAGCCGGAGCGCGTCAGCGACGAAGACATGCACAAAAAAACGAGAGCCGGACGCGCCGGCTCCGATGTGGTCGGGAAACGATCGAAGCGCCGCGTCCGCCTATCAACCGACGGACACCGGCGCACCGAAAGTCGTCATTCGTTCTCTTCGAAGTAATGCCCGAACTTCGTCTGCTTGGTGCGGATATAGCGTTCGTTTTCCTCGCGCACCGGCACTGCCAGCGCCACGCGTTCGCAAACGGGGATGCCATGCTTCATGAGCGTGTCGAATTTCTTCGGGTTGTTGCTCATCAGGCGCACCGACGTCACGCCGAGGATGCGCAGGATCGCGGCAGCAGAATCGTATTCACGGGCATCGTCGGGCAGGCCGAGGTCGAGGTTCGCTTCGACGGTATCCCGCCCCTGCTCCTGCAGCGCGTACGCGCGAATCTTGTTGCTCAGGCCGATGCCGCGCCCTTCGTGACCGCGCAGGTACAGCAGCACACCGCGGTCTTCCGCGGCGATGTAGCGCAATGCGAGATCCAGCTGCTCGCCGCAGTCGCAGCGATACGAGCCGAACACGTCGCCGGTCAGGCATTCGGAATGCAGCCGCGTCAGCACGGACTGCTCGCCGGCAACGTCGCCCATCACGAGCGCGAGATGTTCGGCATCGCTGCCCGACACACGGAAAGCATATGACGTAAACGTGCCGTAGCGCGTGGGCAGCGAGGCGGTGGCCACGAGCGTCACGCACTCGTCGGCCTGGCCGTTGCCCGGCGTGGGCGATTGGGGACGCGAAGACATCATGGAATCAATCAAACGATCAGGAATGTAGGAATTTTCTGGATGGCACGTGACCGGAGTTTACCGCTAATCTGGAATTAGTCACGCGCCTGCTGCCGACGCCCGTTTATACTCGATCCATCGGGTGACGCGCATCACGCCCTGCCTTCCCTGGATTGCCCAGCACACGGAGAAAGCGAATGAGCACGACTGTCGCGCAGATTCTCAAGGCCAAGCCGGATTCTGGCCGCACGATCTACACCGTCAGGAAGACCGATCTCGTCTACGACGCCATCAAGCTGATGGCCGAAAAGGGCATCGGCGCACTGCTGGTCGTCGAGGGCGACGACATCGCCGGCATCGTCACCGAGCGCGATTATGCGCGCAAGGTCGTGCTGCAGGACCGCTCGTCGAAAGCCACGCGCGTCGAGGAAATCATGACCGCCAAGGTGCGCTACGTCGAGCCGTCGCAATCGAGCGAAGAGTGCATGGCGCTGATGACCGAACACCGGATGCGCCACCTCCCCGTACTCGACGACGGCAAACTGATCGGCCTCGTTTCGATCGGCGACCTCGTCAAGAGCGTGATTGCGGACCAGCAATTCACGATCAGCCAGCTCGAACACTATATCCACGGAACCCCCGCCGTCACGTCAGTCTGACCGCGCCCCAGCAAAAAAGGCCCAAACGCGCGAGCGTCTGGGCGGAAAGCCGCCGGAATGCGGCGACGGAGGTTCTGCGCCTGTTGGCGAGCGACGCGCCTGTGGCGCGCCGCCCGTCGGTATGGATGCGTTATCGGGCAGACCCGGGATATTAGTTGCCGAAGTAGATCGAATTCACGGGATTCGGCGCTTCCGTCGTGCGGCGGCCAGACTGTGCCGCGCCAGTGGCTGCGGCGCCGTAGCCGCTCGTATCCGCGCGCGTCAGCACTTGCTGGCTCGGCTGGATGCGCTGCTCGGCGGCCTGGATGTTCGCCGGATATTCCGCGTCGCTGGCCAGCGGCTTGTAGCCATTCTGCTCGAGCTGCACGAGCTCAGCCTTCACCTGGTCGCGGGTCAGCCCCTGATCCGACTGCGCGAACGACGCGATCGGGGTGGCGAGGACAGTAGCGGCAATCGCTGCGTAAATGATCGACTTCATGATTTACCTCCGATGTATGTTCTGTGTTCACGTCGCTTCCGGCAGGTCTGTCTGAAGCGATTGAATGAAGTCTAGTCTCCGCGTTACCAAGGGGAAACCCTTAGATTGAACATACTGCGTTGCGGTTTTGACAACTATCACGGCCAGCTACGCGGCTGTAACGCGGCAACTTAAACCAATCCGACAACAATCGCTGTCGAATGGCTGACACGCAATTCAGCGGTATTGAGCGTTCCGTTGTAGAATTGAAAGGTTTTATCCAACTGACGAATTCCTTTACACCATGCGCGCGCCCTTGCTTCCCGTTGTTTCGCCGTCCGGCCCGGACGGCATGCGCGCGCTCGCCGGGCACCCGGCTCACCCCCTCGCTCGACGCGCGGCCCAGGCTCCGCTCACCCCTGCCCGGCGCTTGATCTGACGGCCCAGTCTCCTCCCGGAGCCACGTCAGACAGGCTCCGGGCGATCCACGTAGGTTTGCCACGCCTGACCCTGCCGATCATTAGGAGAATTGCCATGAAACAACGTCTGCACCAATTGACCGAACTCGATGTCGCCCGGCTCGAGAAGCACGCCGAGCACAGCCCGCGCTTCCAGACGATGCTCGACGCGCTGCTGGAGCGGGCCGACATCGTCCAGTCCGACGCGATCAAGGCGAACGTCGTGACGATGAATTCGCAGATCACGCTGCTCGACGAAGCGACCAACGAGCAGACCACCTGGACGATTGTTTATCCCGACGAAGCCAATCTCGAACAAGGGCGCCTGAACGTCTTTTCGCCGGTTGGCATGGCTTTGCTGGGCACGCAGCGCGGCCAGTTGGTGAAGGTGATGCAGCCGAGCGGCATCGAGAAGCTGATGAAGGTCGCCGCGATCGTGTTCCAGCCCGAGGCCAACGGCGAATACACGCGCTGACACGGCCGCCCGTGCGGCAGGCTCCCGGCGGCTGCGCAACGCGCCCACACATCGAGCCAGCGAGGCTTCCGGATCGGATGCCTCGCTTTTTTTCGTCCGGACAGCCCTCGGATCGAATTCGCCAGACCATTCGCGGCCTTCACGCCGCGTAAACGAAAAAAAGGCGCCCGAAGGCGCCTTTTTCAGAGCTGGTTACCCAGCAGTCACGCTTAGAAGCGGTGACGCAGACCAACCGTTGCTGCGGTTTGGTTGATCGACGAGCTCGGCAGATTGTTGTTGAAGCTGTCGCCGTTGTAGATCGATGCGCCAATGCCGTTCTTCGCTGCACGCTGGTACACAGCTTGTGCGTAGACGTCCGTGCGCTTCGACAGCGAGTAGTCAGCTTGCAGGCCGAACTGGTTCCAGTGCGTGCTGCCGTTGTTGATCTTCGCGTTCGTGTACGTGTAAGCAGCGCCCAAGCCGAGAGCCGGCGTCAGGTTGTACTTTGCGTTGACTTCGTAGTTGTCAGTGCGCAGCGTGCCCACACCGACTGCATTGTTGTCGAGACGCGCTTGCGTCCATGCAGCGCCGACTTGTGCCGGACCGAATGCATAACCAGCAGCAGCACCGTACGTGCGGACGCGGCCTTGGCTAGCGATGCCACCGATCGCCGACGACGTCGCGCCGTTTGCGTTCGTACCGTCACCCAGGTTCGCTTGCGAGTATGCAGCAGCCAGCTTCAGACCTTGGAACTGGTATGCAGCACCCGCGCTGTACGCACGGTTGTTGCCGAAGTTCGTGTTGTTCGAGAACGAGTACGTGCCGCCGAATTGCAGGCCAGCGTAGTTCGCGCTCGTGAACTTGATCGTGTTGTTCGATGCGACATCACCGGTCGTGCTCAGACGGTCGAGGTTCAGCGGGTGCGCGAAGTACGTGCCACCCCACGAACCCGTTGCCGTCAGCGGCGCCAGGTAGTCTTGCGTTGCGTCATACTGCTTACCCAGCGTGACCGTGCCGTACTGGCTCGACAGGCCGACGAAAGCTTGACGGTTGAACATGCCGTTGCTGCCGTTCGCGAACTTGCCGTTACCGATGTTGAAGCCGCTTTCCAACGTGAAGATTGCCTTCAGGCCGCCACCCAGGTCTTCCGAGCCACGCAGGCCGAAACGGCTCTGGTCAATGCCCGAACCCATCGCCCAACGCGACTTGCCAGCTTGGCCCAGTGCCGGCTGGACGTTGCTCGTGTAGGTGATGCCTGCGTCCAGCACGCCGTACAGCGTGACGCTGCTTTGCGCGTGAGCGACGGTTGCGAACGATGCTGCAGCTGCTGCAACGATCAGAGTCTTGTTCATTCGTGGAGCTCCCTTCTAAAAAGAGGCAGGTCTCGCGACCTTGTTCATAAACGGTCTGCAACCGCCCGGAAACGCCATCGGTCCTGCTGGCTGCGCCCGGATAGTTGCCCGTTTGGGAACCGTGAGTTTAGGGGTGTACCCTAGGGGCGCGATTCGCAAATAAAGAAATAAGCTTTTCCAGAACTAGAAATAATAGAAATGGGGCCGTCTTATAAGTATTTGTTTTGACGTTTCTTTTTGGCTTCTTGACGGCTGCTTTTTGGTCGCATTCATCCCACCATTCCAACATGTCATCGTCTTGACGGTTGCATAGAAACAACAAACGGAATCGCGCAAACCCCACGGAATCGGCAATTTTTACCTGATTTTGTCCCAAATATCAGGGTTTTGGCTTCCGCAGCGGATGCGTCGGCGTAAAACGTCCGAGGAATGCGCCGCCAAGCGGATGACTCGAGGCCGTCGCGTGCGGCAAGCCCGATCGACCGGCGCCGTCGCGGCCGTGACATGCGGTAACAGCCTTAACGGGGCGCGTAACCCGGCCTGGCGCCGGGCGCGCTAAGGTACGACGGACACGACAGCACAACAGGACAGGCAAACCATGAATCGACGCTCGTTGTTGCGCGCCATCGGACTGACCGCCGCTTTCGCCGGCACGGGAGCCTGGCTGCGCGCCGCCTCGGCGCAGCCCGCGCCGCCCCCGCCGCCCGTTTACCGGCCGTCCGGCCCGTACCGCAATCCCGGCGGCCCGCCGTATGACGACCGCCCGCGAATGGCGCCGCCGGCGATGCGGCACGAACGGCGCCCGCCACCGCCGCGGCCGGGCGGCTATATCTGGACCGACGGCTACTGGCGATGGCAGCGCGGACAATATGTATGGATCCCCGGCCGGTGGATCGCGCGTCGCCCCGGCCACCGCTGGATTCCCGGTTCGTGGCGGCGCCAGGGGCAAGCCTGGGTGTACGTCGACGGGTATTGGCGCTGAGCCGCCCGCCAGGGCGGCCGGCGATCACGCACGCCGAACTGAGCCTGCTGCGCCAGCTCGGCGATTTCCTGTTGCCGCTGCTGGTGCAGCACGCGCGCCTCGCCAGCGTGGCGCCGCTCCCGGATGACGACGTGCTGCTGCAGCGCTTCAATCTGCTTTGTCGCACCTTGTCCTCGAAACGAGGACAGACAGCCCCACGCCCCGCCCCTAGTATCTGAGCGACCCGACGACCGGAACACGTCGATTACCTCGGAGACACCATGCAACACGCCGATACCGTCTATCTGAACGGCATCCTGTATACGGGCGACGCGCAGCGCCGCTTCGCGCAAGCGCTCGCAACCCGCGACGGCAAGATTCTGGCGGTCGGCCGCGACGACGACATCCGCCCGCTGGCCGGCCCGGCCACGCGCGTCGTGGATCTCGCCGGCCGGCTGATGCTGCCGGGCTTCATCGACGGCCACGTGCATCCGCTCGAAGGCCATCAGATCCTCGGCGACTTCGACCTGTCCGGCATCAACGATCCCGACACGATCCTGCAGCGCATCCGCGCATGCGCGGACGCGATGCCTGACGAGCCGTGGGTTTATCTCGGCGGCGCCAATCTGGCTGCGTTCGGTGCCTACCCGACGCGCGCGCTGCTCGACCGGATCGTGCCCGACCGCCCGCTCCTCGTGGTCGGCTTCGACGTACACAGCGGCTGTCTCAACACGAAGGGGCTCGAAGCCGTCGGCATCACGGCGGACACGCCCGATCCGTCAGGCGGCGTGCACGAGCGCGATGCGGCCGGCGCGCCCACCGGCGTCGTCCACGAGGCGGCCTTCTACCGGATCTGCTCGCACATTCCGCAACTGAGCCCGGCCGGCTATCCGAAATCGCTCGCAAAGGCACATGCGATGGCGCATGGCTTCGGCATCACCGGGTGGTTCGATGCGCGCGTCCAGGAAGACGAGCTCGACGCCTATGCCGCCGCGCAACGCGCGGGCACGCTGAAGGTGTACATGAGCGCGGGCCTGTATGCGAACCCGCGCCGCGATCCGCGCGAGCAGGTCGAACGCTTCGCCGCGTGGCGCCGCGAGTACGAATGCGACAACCTGCGCCTGCATACGGTAAAGATCTTCGTCGACGGCGTGCCCGAATCGAAGACGGCCGCGCTGCTCGAACCCTATGCGGGCACCGACGACTGCGGCCTCACGCTGTGGAGCCAGGACGCGCTCAACGAGATCTGCCTGCTCGCCGACTCGGCCGGCTTCGACCTGCACTTCCACACGCTCGCCGATCGCGCGGTGCGCATGACGCTCGATGCGCTCGAATACATACAGCGTCGCAACGGCGTGCGCGACCGGCGCGCGCAGCTCGCGCACCTGCAGCTCGTCGATCCGGCCGACATGGGCCGTTTCAACCAGTTGGGCGCGATTGCGAGCATACAGGCGCTGTGGACCGCCGCCCGCCCCGAACAGCAGCAGCTCTACTGCGACCTGCTCGGGCCGGAGCGCACCGCGCGCAACTACCCGTTCCGCAGCCTGCGCAATGCCGGCGCGATGCTGGCGGGCGGCTCCGACTGGTCGGTGAGCACGATGGATCCGCTGCCGATCATCCAGACCGCCGTCACGCACGCGCTGATCGAACAGCCCGACTGCCCGCCGTGGAATCCGCACGAACGGCTCGACCTGCTCACGATGCTCGATGCGTACACGGTGAACGCTGCATACGCACTGCGCTTCGACGATTGCGCGGGTTCGCTCGAGGCCGGCAAGGATGCGAGTTTCGCGATCCTCGATCGCAACCCGTTCCGGCATCCGGTCGAGGAATTCGCGCAGGCACGCGTGATCGAGACGCGCTTCCGCGGCGAAGTGGTCTTTGCGGCACCGGGCTGGGCGGACTGATCGACCGGAGCTGCTCCCCGAGGCCTGCCGCCAGCCGCGCTATTCGGCGCTCACGATCGTATCGCCGCGATAACGCCGGCGCTCGAGCACGGCGGGCGCGCCTTCACGCATGAACACGCTCGCGGCCAGCCCGAACAGCGTCGCGAACAGCACGTACCACGCAGGCGCGACCGGCGAGCCGCTCGCGCGCATCAGCCACGTGACGATGAATGGCGCGAAGCCGCCGAACAGCATCACCGCGAGGTTGTAGGCAAGCGCAATGCTGGTCGAACGCGTACGCGTCGCGAACTGCTCCGCGAGCGCAGTGGGCGCCGGGCCGTAGATGATGCCGATGTTCACGCAGATGACGAGCTGCATGACGAGCAGGCGCCCCATGCTCGGCGCCGCGGCGAGCCACGAGAACAGCGGATAGGTGACCGTCAGCAGCGCCAGCATGCCGGCGAGCAGGACCGGCCGCCGGCCGATGCGATCGGATAGCGACGCGGCAACCGGAATCGTCACCGTCAGCAGCGCCACCGCCAGCATCTGCACGTTGAAGACCTGGTCGAGCGGCAGCCCGAACGTCTTGTGCGCGAACGTCGGCAGGTTCACGAGCATCACGTAGAACACGGCCGTGCCCGTCACGGTCTGGCCGATCGACACCAGCACGCCGCGCAGGTTGTCGCGCAGCACGCCGGACACGCTGATTGCCGGCTGCCCTGCTGCCTTGCTCGCGTCGAGAAACGCGTCGGTCTCCTCCATGTGGCGGCGGATCCACAGCCCGACCGGCCCGATCAGCAGCCCGATCGCGAACGGCACGCGCCAGCCCCAGCTGTCGAGCGCGCCGGGCGACAGGTTGCGGGTCGCCCACGCCCCCATCGCCGCGCCGGCGAACACCGAGAGACATTGACCGATCAGCTGCCACGAGCCATACAGGCCGCGCCGGTGTGCAGGCGCGCTTTCGACGAGGAACGCGGTGGAGCTCGCGTATTCGCCGCCGGTCGCGAACCCTTGCAGCATCCGCGCGGCGACGATCAGGACCGGTGCGGCCGGGCCGATCGTCGCGTAGGTCGGCGCGAATGCGATCAGCGCGATCGACAGCGTCATCAGGAAGATGATCAGCTGCATTGCCGCCTTGCGCCCCTTGCGGTCCGCATAAAGCCCGAGCAGCACGCCCCCGACCGGGCGCATGAAGAACCCGACGCCGAACGTCGCGAGCGACATCAGCAGCGACGCGTACTGGCTTTCGGCGGGAAAGAACAGGCGGGCGATGATCCCGGAAAAGAACCCGTAGACGATGAAGTCGTACCACTCGAGCGTATTGCCGACGACGGCGGCGGCCACCTGCCGATGCCGCGTGCCACGACGTGAATCAGCGCGCATGTGTGTCCTCCTTTCCTGGTGTTTCATGGCAGCGGCATGGGCCGCTCGTTCCCGACGCCGCACCGGGGAGCACGCCCGGCGTGGATCGATCATAGGCACGCAGAAAGACCACATCAATTACTCATAGGTCAGAAATATAGCGGACAGATGGATGTCTGAAGAACGCGCGGACGAGCTTCGGGTCTTGCCCAATTTTTTCAAGCTGTTCATGGATCCGCGGCCCGAGTTTTTCACCCTTTTGCAAAGGGCGTCGCGCGACGCCGC
>NZ_QTQP01000057.1 GCF_003854275.1 Burkholderia sp. Bp8963 | reverse complement strand
CTGGACACCGGTTGGTGCCGTGACGCTCAATCCTGAACACGACGCTGTCGTTTCGATGGCCCCGCACGTCGACAGCAAACAGCCTCTGGCTGCATGAATCAGGCGGCAACTACCTTGACGCGCGCCGCTTCACCTGCTCCCGAATCGTGGCGAGTACTGCTGCCTTTTCTTTTTTCCGGGCCTCATCAACGAGCAAGTTGAGGTGGCCGAGTTGCTGGTGCAGCGATTGAATTTTACTGGTCGTCATGAATAATCTGTTCATCGATACCGTGCGCGCAAACCATGTCGGTCGCGGCGCATTTTCGAGGCCTGTTTGGCCACGACCAATCATGATGGCAACTTTGCGGAACAACTCGCGCCAAAATCCTGGCACGCATCGCATTCGTCAGTGGTACCACCTACCCGTCCTCATTGTCCATCCAGATCGCAGCGTAGCGGCATCATCGGGCAGGACGAGCGCCTCGCCCGACGCCTGCTCCGTACAACGCGGCGATTCTCCCCTGGTTGACCTCGATTTCGAATGTTACATGTGCAACAAAGAGGCAGAAGTTGCGTTCTACGCAGTAAATGTTATAGGGTAGTGGCCAAATCCGCCTTTAGCGGACATGACTGAGGAATCCACGAATGAACAAGCAAGAACTCATCGACGCTGTTTCGGCTGCAACGGGCGACAGCAAAGCCAGCACGGGCGCTGCCATTGATGCCATTCTCGCGGCCGTGACGCACGCCGTCACGCGCGGCGATACGGTGCAACTGATCGGTTTTGGCTCTTTCTCCACCGGGGCACGTGCTGAGCGGACCGGCCGCAATCCGGCGACCGGGGAAGCCATCACGATTGCCGCCGCAAAAACGGTCAAGTTTACCGCCGGCAAAGCATTCAAGGATGCCGTGAACACCTGATCGGTATCGAGACACCAGACTCACCCAGCGAGAAGTTTCTCCAGCAGCAATCCATCCGATAAAACGCTGGCATTCCAAACCCACATACAAAACTGTGGCGGCATCCGGGCCCCGGGTCGGATTGACCCGGAGCACGTGAAAAACGATTCAACGTCAGCAGTAAGAAACAATAAAGCGAGCGACAGCGACCAGTCCATTCCTTGCCGCTCGCCCGCCTGATCCGCGCCGTTACTCGCTCGCGGCTTCGGTGACAACTTCCGGCTTGACGGCGCCTGCCGCCTTTTTCACGCGAGGAGCGCGCTGGCTTCTCGTCTTTGTTGCGGCAACATTAGTCGACGGGCGCCCTCTTTCGCGAGCCACTGTCGCGCCCGCCGATTTCACGGATTTCGCGTCGGCCTTTTGAGTCTTTGCGACGGCTTTCTTTGCTGCAGTCCGGGTCGCGGCTTTGCCGGCGGTACTCGGTGCCTCGGCCGCGGCGCCAATGAGAAAGCGGGTGCGGTTCTTCACGTCCTTGATCCACGCCGGAGCGCGACCGCGTCCGCTCCACGTTTCACCCGTCTTCGGGTTCTGGTACTTTGCCGCGACGTGAGCACCGACCGTCTTGCCCTTGCCGACGCGTTGACGACCGAAAATCTGCTCGGCCGTGATCCCGTATTCAGCCACCTTTTCGCGAATGTCAGCGATCACTGCTTCCAATTCCGCAATGCGTGCTGCTTCCGTCTTCTCGTGCAATGCTTCAAGCTGTGCCTTCAACGTCTTGTAGTCGCCATTGGCCATGTTCTGTTCTCCCATAGTTGTCGGTTGCGAGAGGTCGCAACGCTCGAATTATGCCACTCATCGTGATAGACGGAATTGATAGATTACCCTGCCAGCCACTTGTCAACCAGCGCGTGATCGATCAAGTCCTATCGAAAGGGCTCTCCAACTCAAACGAAACCAAGGAGTTCAAAACATGCGTTACGAACTCATCGGCGCAACTCAAGGATGGATGGAGAATATCCATCGGCCAGGCTGACGCCCGATTACAACCAGCGGCCAAAATGCTGGAGCTGCAGCGCATAACCGCTCATCGCATCGACCCATTTACAACTCAGCGAAGGCATCAGGTTGATCGCCTCCTCCAGTGATGGTCCTTTCAGCGAAGAAAGCTCGGCGCTACTCGTGAATTTGTCGCGAAGCAGCGAAAGAATCATTAATCAGACGTTTGCAGGGTCGTCCCTGCACTTCGTCGCGTACACGTACCAGCCGCCTTTCGAACACGCCGTCGTCGGGCTCCACGAGCGGTCCTCCCGGTCGAGGTTCCCGCGGGTGCCTCAATGCGGGTTCACTGCAATATCGAGTTTGCGCCGCCTCGCACCATACTCATATCCACAGGCAGCATCGATACCGGAGGAATGCCATGCCGACCTACCAATACCGTTGCGAGAAGTGCGGCAAAACGTTTGAGAGTGTTGAGCATCTCGCTGAACATGCATCGGCTCACCCGCCCTGCCCGCAATGCGGAAGCGAACAGGTTCAACACGTACCGACGCCATTTGTCGCGAAGACATCAAGAAAGAGCTGATCCAGCCTGTCGATTCCATTTTCCTGTTCGCCGGTGCCAACGCCACAATCGCTTACGAGGTCGCCACAACGTGGTTTAACGATACGAAGGGGTTCGGATTCATGACGCCGGACGACGGCGGCGAAGACGTGTTTGCGCACTTCTCCGAGGTTCAGGGAAGTGGCTTCAAATCCCTTCAGGAAGGCCAGAAGGTCAGCTTCGAGGTCAAGCAGGACCCCAAGGGGAAACAGGCGGCCAACATCAAGCCGCTGCAAGTTACCAGCAGCGATCACGCCTGCGCATGATCGCTGCTGGTCTGGAGCCGGACGTCAAAGTGATATCACGCCCGGCTTGTCTCAGCGCTCAAGAAAGGGCCTGAGCTTGTCTGCGCGACTGGGATGCATCAGCTTGCGCATCGCCTTGCTTTCAATCTGGCGAATCCGCTCGCGGGTCACGTCGAACTGCTTGCCGACCTCTTCAAGCGTGTGATCGGAGTTCGTGTCGAGCCCGAATCGCATCCGCAGGACCTTGGCCTCGCGCGGCGACAACCCGTCGAGCGCCTCGTCGATCGCCTTGCGCATATTTGCGTGAATCGCGGCTTCAGCCGGTGAACTCGCCGAGGCGTCCTCGATCATGTCGCCAAGCGTCGCATCGCCATCGTCACCCACCGGGCTTTCGAGCGAGACAGGTTGCTTGGCGATCTTGAGGATACCGAGCACTTTCTCCTCGGACATCTCCATGCGCTTTGCAAGCTCTGCGGGATGCGCTTCCTGCCCTGTCTTTTGCAGGATTTCGCGCGAAATCCGGTTCAGCTTGTTGATCGTCTCGATCATGTGGACCGGCACGCGAATGGTCCGCGCCTGATCGGCGAGCGCACGCGTGACAGCCTGCCGGACCCACCAGGTCGCGTAGGTCGAGAACTTCCAGCCGCGCCGGTATTCGAACTTGTCCACGGCCTTCATCAGGCCGATATTGCCCTCCTGGATCAGATCCAGAAACTGCATGCCACGGTTCACGTATTTCTTGGCGATCGAAATGACAAGGCGAAGGTTCGCTTCGATCATCTCGCGCTTGGCCTGCCGCATTTTCAGCTCCGCGGCACTCATCTGGCGGTTGATCTGCTTGAGCTGCTGGAGCGGCAACGAGACCCGGGACTCGATGTCGACGAGTTTCTGCTGCGCAGCCTGAATGGCCGGCAGGTGTCGCTCGAGCGCCGCGCCGAACTGCTGCGAGGTCGCTGCCGTGCGGTTCGTCCATTCGAGGTCGGTCTCGTGGCCCGGGAACGACTCGACAAACGCGTCGCGCGGCATGCCGCACCGATCGACGGCGATCGCCAGGATGCTGCGCTCGATCGAGCGAACCTCAGTCACCTGCTCATGCACAATGGCGCACAGGCGGTCGATGGTCTTGGCCGTAAAGCGGATCGGCGCGACTTCACGCTGGATCGCGGTGCGCACTTGCGCAGCGGCCGCGGATCGAGCGTCGCCAGTAACCGGCGCATCCGGCAACTGCTCGAACAGGGCACGCACGCGCGCGAAAATCGCAAGACTGTCGTTCGTGAGTTCTTCGAGGCGTGCCGCGTTCACCTTCTCCGAATCCCCGGCGTCCGTTTCGACGTCGTCGTCTTCGTCCGACTCATCGTCGGCGGCGAGTGCTTCCGCCTCCTCTTCTTCGGACTCCGGCGCCATGTCGCTTTCGTCGGCGTCGACGCTGATGCCATCGACCAGTTCGTCGATGCGGAGTTCGCCGGCAACGATGCGGTCGACATCGGCAAGAATCGTGGACACGATCGACGGACACGCGGCAATCGCTTGAATCATGTCCTGGAGGCCATCTTCGATCCGTTTCGCGACCTCGATTTCGCCGGCGCGGGTCAGCAGTTCGCTGGCGCCCATTTCGCGCATGTACATCCGGACCGGATCCGTGGTGCGGCCGAATTCCGAATCGACAGTCGAGAGCGCAGCTTCCGCCTCCTCGTCAGCCTGATCGTCCGATGCCGCGGCAGGCGCGGCGTCGGTCAACAGGAGCGCCTCGGCGTCCGGCGCTTGTTCGTACACGGCCACACCCATGTCGCTGAACGTGCTGACGATGGTGTCCATCGCCGCCGTTTGCGTAAAGTTATCGGGCAGGTGATCGTTGATGTCCGCGTGCGTGAGATAGCCGCGCTCTCGACCGAGCGCGATCAACGCACGCATCTGGCGTTGACGCTCTTCGTTCTGGCGTGCCTGTGACGCGGTGTCCTGCGGCGAAAGGGCCTGGGCCTTTCCCTTCAACTCGCGGCGGCCGGCCTTTGACGCGACGGTGGTGACAGGGAACGTGGAAACGTTCCGATCAGGAATTGCCAATACTTGCTCCTCGACAGATAGGCCGACGATCGTCGCGAGCATGGCACCAGGATGGATGCCTGCCAGGATGCGAACGGAATCGTGGAGACGCACAGATAGTCGAGGCCGGGATGCCTCGCGCGGAATCCGGTGTGCGCAGCTTTTGGGGGGATGGATGATACCTGAATGCATGGTGCGGTACAACATATGCTGCCGACCGCGAATGCGGGGGCTCGATGGCTTTGCCGAATTGCCCCCCAATGTTGCGCGATCGCCGGCGCAGAATCCCCGACCGGGCTTCGTGGCGACCTCGAAATTTTGACCCTGGCCGGGTCGGTCTCGCCTGATGGCGCGCGGGTGCATGGTCGCACGACTGGCGAACTATCGATCGCGCTGCTTCCCGGACATCGTTTCGCCAGGGAATTCGACCCGGGTACCGGGTTTATGGAACGGGTGATCCGGAGCGAGCCGGTCGTGAACCCGACTTGAGAATTGCGCGTGCGGTACCGCTGCCAACGGATGCGCCCGCTTCAGGTAGGTGAAGGCGGCGCGCCCTCAGGATCAGGCTGCATTAAGTGCCGTTTTACCTCGACGAGTATGGCCGCAGGACAACCACGCGCGGAATCGTGCCTTGGGCGGCCGGCAGAAATTCTCCCCGTGTGAACCCCGTGCGCGTTGGAGCGATATTTCCCTACGGATCCGTCTTTCAATTGCGCTGTGCAAAGGTGCAAGTTGTCTTACAAAGGTTAATCTATGGTCACCCCCATTTTTGCAATGCTGATCTTGACGGGTGGATGGCTTGCACAAATCTATCCGGCGTCGTTGTGGGGACTACTCCCCGCGCCACGATGAGAATCGCGCCAGGCGGTCCTGATAACAGACGCAGCTTCAGGAGCTCGTTAACCTTTCAGGGTGTCCGCCAGGCCGGTTTGCCGTTTACGTCATCAATAATCAGCAGTCGCAAAACCAGGTGGGTTGAATTCGTTAAAAGTGCGACGGCACATCGTTACGCGACCGCAGCGGGCGCCTGTCGTTCGAATACAGTGTCATGGCTTACGATCGCCCATGCAATTCGTGCCAGCTTGCTGGCCAGCGCACAGGCGACCACGCTGGAGTGGCGTCGCCCCAGCATCGCTCGCACCCAGTCGGCCATACGGCCCGACTGCTTGTCCAGCCGGAGCATAAATGCTCGGGCACACTGGACCAGCAGGTGGCGGATATTCTTGTCCCCTCTCTTGGAAATTCCGAGCAGATTTGACTTTCCACCAGTACTGTATTGCCTTGGCACCAGCCCGACCGCAGCGGCGAAGTCACGGCTGCATCGGTATTGCTTACCATCGCCGAGCTCCGAGGCAAGCAGACTGGCAGTGATCGTTCCAATGCCGGGAATCGTCAGCAGACGCTGGCCAATGGAGTCATCGGCGAGTTGCCGCTCGAGTTCCTTCTCGATATCGCGAATCTGCTCTGTAAGGTATTTGAAGTGCGCATGCAGGCGATCGAGGATCGCGACCAGACGTGGCGGCAGTCGATGCTCCGCCAGTACGGCCGGCAGTCGCTTTACGACGGCGTGGCCAACGGGAAGGCTGATGCCGAATTCAAGCAGGAATCCATGCATCTGGTTGGTAGTACGCACACGGTCGCGGACCAGAGCCTGGCGAACCCGGTGCAGTGCTGACAGAGTCTGCTGGGATTCTGTCTTTGGCGTAACAAACCGCATCGATGGTCGCGATGCGGCTTCGCAAATCGCCTCGGCATCGACGAAGTCGTTCTTGTTGCTCTTGACGAACGGGCGTACGAATTGTGGAGAAATCAGCTTGACGGTATGTCCGAACTCGCTGAGCCTGCGTGCCATCCAATGTGCGCCGGCGCAGGCCTCCATCACGACGGTGCAAGGGTGGAATGTCACAAAGAACTCAAGCAGTTGCTTGCGCGAAACTTTTTTGCGGAATACAGCTTTACCGGCGCCGTCCTGCCCATGCAGGTGAAAAGAATGCTTGCCCAGATCGATTCCAACCATCGTGACGTTGTGCATGGCAGTGGCCTCCCGAGGAAAGTTCTCAGCAGCGTACTCGCTGAGAGGTGGGGGTGACCATCCCATTACTGACCCATCAAAGCGTTTTCATGTTTAATTTTTTTCTGGCACCGTCCCCAATCCCGAACTAAGATGATTAATCTGGTCTTGGGACAAGCGAATTTCGCCATACCAGAAAACAGAATGGAATAACCTATCCGCACCGGTGTGCCTCCGGCGCGAAAGCGGTCATTCCTCTCTCCCAGCAACGTTGCTCCCGATAACCTGTGAGACAGCCATGCTGAGTCCCCACGAATTTTCCACGCTGATGCTGGTCAAGTCTGCGCCTGACCAAATCGATCTCGGCCGCGAAGAGCTTGACACGCTTCTGGAACGGCAACTGGTCGCGCTGGAACAGCTCGCCTCCGGACAGCAGCGTCCGCATCTCACTCGCAACGGCGATGCCGTGCTGCAGGCCGTCGCGCGGATACGCTGAACCGAATTCAACCAGACAGTCCACGCGTCGTCCGCGGGTGATGGCGCTGCCGCCATGCCGCCGCATGTCACGTACCCCATGGTAACGGGGCAACGTCCGTGCCCCTTACAGGAGTTCCATCATGCAAACGCAGGAGCAGCTTGCTGCGACCCAGAAGGCCTATGTCGACATGCTGTTCGGCCTGACCAACAGGATCGTCGAAAGCGTCGAACAGCTCGCCCAACTGAACGCACAGGCGATTCGGTCTGCGTTGACCGATACGCTCGATCAGGCCCAGAAGTCCCTCTCTGTGAAAGAGCCACGCGAATGGCTGGCACTACAGGACGGCCTTGTCGGCAACAGTGCAGAAAAGGTGCAGGCCTACCACCGTCAGTTGTTCGAGATCGTCACTGCGATCCAGACCGGGTTTGCGCAGGTCGGGCTGGCTCAGTGGGAGGCGTATAGTCACCAGGCTCGGACGCTGGTGGCGGATCTCGCGCAAAGCGCGCCCGGAGGTTCCGAGACGCCCTTCGCCGCGCTGGATTCCGCGCTCACCGCCGCCAATGCACTGTATGAAACGATGCAGCGAAGCGCTCAACAGGCGGCCGAGATCACCCGAGGCAACCTCGACATGGCCGTGGTAGCGGCCTCGCAATCCGTCAAGCGCACCGTCGTGCCGGCGGCACCGGCCACCAAACGATAACGCCCGACGCCGAAGCTGAGCAGGAAAACCAGGTCGTCTTTCGGCAGTGATTTTCCGGAATTCGACAGTGAGACGGTGCGTCAACGAGAACCGGGCACCGCACCAGTTGGGCACCGTGTAAAGGCTGGCATCCGGCGTGGACGTCGGCGTCATACTGCGCACCGCAGCAATGGTCGGCATCCGCTAATCGGCCGGGTCGCTCAACACCACGTTGAAGGAAATGAAGATGGACGAAAGCCGGGTAAGCATGGTGATGGGTTTGGCGGTGCTGCTGTTCGCGGTCATTTCCGTGGTTGGCCATTATCGACGCGAGCAGCGGCGTGCCCAAATGCTGCGGCTGCTCGATCAGGCGCACCGCGGGCAATCGCCGCGGGGTTGACGATACGTCGCACGGGCGTGACCCTGATGAGTACCACTGAATCGACAACCGGGGACAGACATCATGACGAAACGCATTGCGGTGGTAACGGGCGGCATGGGCGGATTGGGAGAAGCCATCAGCACGAAGCTGCATGACGCGGGTTACGACGTCGCCGTCACCCACTCACCGTCCAATACCGGCGTGAAGGATTGGTTAGCCGGCATGCAGGCGCACGGGCGCCACTTCCGCGCGTATGCGGTCGATGTGGCCGACTACGACTCGTGCCAGCAGTGTGTGGCGGAGATCCGGCAGGCGATCGGCCCGATCGACATCCTGGTGAACAACGCCGGCATCACGCGCGACCTTACGCTCAGGAAACTCGACAAGGTCAATTGGGACGCCGTGATCCGCACCAATCTGGATTCGGTCTTCAACATGACCAAGCCGGTGTGCGAAGGAATGGTCGAACGTGGATGGGGCAGGATTATCAACATCTCGTCGGTCAATGGCTCGAAGGGCTCGGTCGGCCAGACCAACTATGCCGCCGCCAAGGCGGGCATGCACGGCTTCACGAAAGCGCTCGCGCTCGAAGTGGCCCGCAAAGGCGTGACGGTCAACACCATTTCGCCAGGCTACCTTGCGACGAAGATGGTGACGGCGATCCCGCAGGACATCCTCGACATCAAGATCCTGCCGCAGATTCCCATCGGGCGGCTCGGCCGGCCTGACGAGGTCGCCGCACTGGTCGTCTATCTGTGCTCGGAGGATGCGGGCTTCGTGACCGGCTCGAACATCGCAATCAACGGTGGCCAGCACATGCATTGATCGGCGCGCCGGTCACCCGCGAACGCAGCCAGACCGGTACGGACTTGGCGGGTGATCAGGTATCAAAGGGGAATAGAATCGACGACCTTTCCGCGCAACTTGTCCGGTATTTCGATTCGGAGCAAACGGTCGAGTTTGGCCGTGCATTGCAGGTAACGTCGACGACAAACCGAGCGCATTTGCCCATCGTAAATTCGGACGACCTCCTGCATTAAACGGACTGCGTCATCGCCCAGGCTCCAGTCATCCGTTGCATAGGCATGCTCGGCCGCAGCCTCCAATGCCCCTTCAGCGTCGCAGTACAACTCGTATGCCGCGTCTCCATACCCGTCCTGCCAAAGCAGGTATGAAAGATAGGTCATGCGGATAAGCTGATAGAGCTGATGCCGATTTCCCTGACCCGCGCAGCACACCGCGAAAGCCAGATGTGCTGCGAGCGACGCATCCCTGACGAATACCATCGGCAAGGGGAGCAGCATTGCCTTTTGAGATAGATTGCGGTTTTGCATCGTTTCCTGGGCGTGCCTTTGTCGAACGGGACGACGCGGTCTTAAATTCGTCAGCACTCCAACGTTTACGCGCGCGGCAATACGACCGGTGTAACCGCCGGCACGTGAGCACGAATGGCCACGATGGATCGATCGGATTGTTCCTTGCGGTACCGCGAAGTCAATGCGGCAACGCCTTGCCGGGGCCACTGCGCGGTTCGCTCGACAGGTGTTCTGCGAGGATCGCCGAAACGCCGAGGAACGCCGGATAGTCCGCGGTGATGACGTAGGTCGGCACGTTGGCGAGATAGGCGTCGAATCGACCCTTGGCTTCGAAGCGCCGGCGAAACGACGAGCGGGTGAATAGCTCGCCCAGACGCGGCACCACACCGCCGCCGATATAGATGCCGCCGTGCGAGCCGAGTGTCATCGCGAGATTGCCTGAGAAACTGCCGAGAATGCCGCAGAAGCACTCGATCGTTTCGGCCGCGAGTGCCTCGCCCTCGTGCGCGCGCTTGACGATTTCGGCGGTGTCGAGGCTCGCGGGCAGCTTTTTCGTTTCTTCGCGCGCGGTAAGCGCGCAATAGATCAGTTCGATGCCGGGGCCCGAGCAGACGCGCTCGAACGACACGTGCGGCGACTTCTTGCGCGCAAACTGCAGCACGAGATCCTCGCGCTCGTCCTGCGGAGAAAAACTCGCATGGCCGCCTTCGCTGCCAAGGGCGATCCAGTGGTTGTCGGCGGGAATCAGGCCCGAGACGCCGAGGCCCGTGCCCGGCCCGAGCAGGCCGATCACGCTGTTCTGGCGGGGCTGGCCGCCGCCCACCTGGCTGCGCTGCGCGTCGGTCAAACCCGGCAGCGCCATGGCGAGCGCGGTAAAGTCGTTCACGACCAGGAGCGTGTCGAAGCCGAGCGCACGGCGCGTGGCCTCGATCGAGAAGGTCCAGTCGTGATTGGTCATGCGCACCTGGTCCCCATCGACCGGGTTTGCAATGGCGATGGCCGCGAGGCTCACGCGGCCGACCTTCGTGTCCTTCAGATACTGCCGGATGACGTCCGCGACACCCGGATAGTCGGCACACGGATACACGCGCACCTGGCCGATCTCGCCCGCGCTCCACTCCAGGGCGAAGCGCGCGTTGGTCCCCCCGATGTCGGCGAGCATTCTCGGTCCGTTGGCGTGCTGGCTCTCGCCAGGGGCAGATTTGTCAGGTGCACCTGTAGACATTGAGTCTCATTTCCTTGTCGTTCGCCAGCTTCGAGATGGCACTGTTCCGGTCAGCCGTGGCGGCCTGCTGCAGCACGTAGAGCGTGTGCCGGGAGCGATCAGCAGGATCAGGCACGCCACCTGGAGCAGCGCCTGCATCGGAGGCGCGCCTGCGCCGCACCGAAAAGTGCGGTGATACCGCCGGAATCGCCAGGCATCTGTCGCTACCGCCCCGAGGCAATGTAGTCGTGCAAAAATTGCAATTGACACTGCGAAGTAGTTTAACTACAGTCGAGCGCAATGAATAGTACCTGGGGACGAAAAGGCGGAGCGATGTCGATGCAGAAAGGGCTGATCAATCTGCGCAGGCGTTTCTCGTCGGTTTCTCGCCGGCTTCAATCCCTCGTTGCAGCACGTCGCGCGCAGGCGCCATGCCCGCGTACCCTGCTCCGATCGACTTCGGCACCGCCTGCAAGGCGCCTGACCGCCGTGCGCTTTGAACGCCTCGACTGAACACGCTGTACACCTGCCCCAACGCTTTCGGAGACCTCATGACGACCGATCACGATTCGCGACTCGCCCGGCACTTCCCAACGCTTGACGAGATACCGGAGGAACACCGTCTCGCCGCCCCCGTTCACCAGCGCGATTTCCTGATCGGTGGGCAACTGCTCACATGGGACGGCCCCTGCAAAACCGTGCTGTCGCCGGTCTGCACACGCGACCCGTTGACGGGCGACGTAAGCCAGGTCGAGATCGGCAGCTACCCGCTCATGCACGAGGCGCAGAGCGACGCCGCACTGAATGCCGCCGTCGCTGCGTACGACAACGGCCGAGGCGAATGGCCGACGATGACGGTCGCCGGCCGCATCGCCTGCATGCAAACCTTCGTGAAAGGCATGGCCGAGCGCCGGCAGTCGATCGTGAACCTTCTCATGTGGGAAATCGGCAAAAGCCTCGCCGATTCGCGCAAGGAGTTCGATCGCACCATCGAGTACATCCAGGCCACGATCGACGCCCTGAAGGACATGGACAACGGCCATTCGCGATTCATGGTGGTCGAGGGGACCATTGGACAGGTCCGCCGCACGCCGCTGGGCGTCGTGTTGTGCATGGGGCCGTACAACTATCCGCTCAACGAGACGTTCTGCACGCTGATCCCGGCGTTGCTCATGGGCAATACCGTGGTCCTCAAGCCGCCACAATATGGCACGTTGCTTTTCGAGCCGTTGCTCGAAGTGTTTCGGGATGCGTTTCCGCCCGGCGTGGTCAACACCATTTACGCGCCGGGTCAACTGGTGGTGCCGCGCATGCTGGCCTCGGGCAACGTCAACGTGCTGGCACTGATCGGATCGAGCCGCGTTGCGGACCATCTGAAAAAGCAGCATCCGAAATCGCACCGCCTGCGCGCCGTGTTGGGCCTCGACGCGAAGAATGCGGCCATCGTGCTGCCCGATGCCGACCTGGATCTGGCGGCAAGGGAATGCCTGCTTGGCGCACTGTCGTTCAACGGACAACGCTGCACGGCCCTCAAGATGCTGATCGTGCACCGCAGTGTCATCGACGCATTCCTCGAGCGTTTCACGGCTGAACTGGCCCGGCTCAAAACGGGCATGCCCTGGGAGGCCGGCGTGCACATCACGCCTCTGCCGGGGCCGCATCGCACCGCCTACATGACAGAAGCGATCGAAGACGCCGTGGCAAAGGGCGCGCGCGTCGTCAACGAGGGCGGCGGTGCCTTCTGCAGCACGCTGTTCAACCCGGCCGTCGTCTACCCCGTGCGCGAGGGGATGAAGCTGTACCGGGAGGAGCAGTTCGGTCCGGTCGTCCCGGTCATGAGCTTCGACGACGTGGAAGAGGCACTCGACTACGTGATCACCTCGGATCACGGGCAACAGGTAAGCATCTTCGGCAACGACGCTTCGCAGATCGGCACGCTGGTGGATCCGCTGGTCAACCAGGTCTGCCGCGTGAACATCAACTGCCAGTGTCAGCGCGGGCCGGACGTGTTCCCGTTTGCCGGGCGCAAGGATTCGGCCGAGGGCACGCTGTCGGTCAGCGATGCGCTGCGCGCGTTCTCGATCCGCTCGATGGTCGCGACCCGACAGACCGAGCCGAACATGGCATTGCTCAACACCATCGTGCGCGAACATCAATCGAAGTTCATCAACACAGACTTCATCTTTTAAGCGGAGTGAACATGACGCGTCGCAAACGTAATGCCCGGATCGTCGCGACACTGGGGCCATCGAGTTCCGACCTGGCCACGGTGCGTGCCCTGTTCGACGCCGGTGCCGATGTGTTCCGACTCAACTTCAGTCACGGTACGCACGTCCAGCACCAGGAGCGGCTCGAGATCATCCGCCGCGTCGAGCAGGACACCGGGCGGCCTATCGCCGTGCTGCTCGATCTCCAGGGCCCGAAGCTGCGCATCGGCACGCTCGCCGACGGCCCGGTCACGCTAAAGGCCGGTGCGGCGTTTCGCCTTGATCTGGACGCCACCCCGGGCGACGCCACACGCGCACCGCTGCTCCATCCGGAGATCTTTGCCGCACTCGAGACCGGCACCGAATTGCTGGTCGACGATGGCAAGGTGCGTCTCAAGGTACTGAGCTTCGGGCCGGACTTCGCCGAGACGCAGGTGATCACCGGCGGCACGATATCGGATCGCAAGGGTGTGAACGTCCCCTCGGTACTGCTGCCCATCCCGGCCATGACACCCAAGGACCGCGCCGACCTCGAGTTCGGGCTGACGCTGGGCGTCGATTGGGTCGCGCTGTCGTTCGTGCAAAGACCCGAGGATGTGCTCGAGGTGAAAGCGATCGTCCAGGGGCGCGCCGCCGTGCTGGCCAAACTGGAGAAGCCGGCGGCAATCGACTCGCTCGACGCGATCGTCGATGCGGCCGACGCGATCATGGTGGCGCGCGGCGACCTGGGAGTCGAACTGCCGGCCGAACAGGTGCCGCGGATCCAGAAACAGATCGTCAGGGCCTGCCGGGCCGCTGGCAAGCCTGTCGTCGTTGCCACCCAGATGCTCGAATCGATGATCGCCGCGCCGGTGCCGACTCGTGCGGAGGCCTCGGACGTGGCGAATGCGGTGTATGACGGCGCAGACGCCGTGATGCTGTCGGCCGAGTCCGCGTCCGGCCAATACCCGCGCGAGGCCGTGGCGATGATGGACCGCATCATTGCGGAGGTGGAGTCCGATCCGGACTACCGCAGCGGGATCGACGCCGCTCATACGGCGCCGCAGGCCGCAGTTGCCGATGCGGTCTGCCTTGCTCTGCAGCAGACGGCGAACCTGCTGCCTGCCGCGGCGATCGTCACATACACGCGATCCGGCTACACGAGCCTGCGCGCGGCACGCGAGCGGCCGGTGGTCCCCGTGCTTGGCGTGACGCCGGAACTCGCGACTGCACGGCGCCTGGCGCTCGTCTGGGGCGTGCATCCCGTGCACGCCAACGAGCGTGTCTCCGACGTGCCTGACATGGTGAACAAAGCCTGCGCGATCGCGCGACGCGAAGCCTTCGCGCACGCGGGCGACTTCGTCGTCATTGCCTCCGGCATGCCTTTCGGCGTGGCGGGCACAACCAACTTCCTGCACATTGCCAAGGTCTGACGCCTGTCTGGCTTGGCTACTTTGACTTGCCCTGCGCGCGCAACGACAGAATTGCGCCTGGGCAATTTTGCAGCGCGTGGAAGGAAACGCAACTTGCGTGCGTCGCGTTCGCCCTGTGTGGCGAACGCGACGCGTCGATTTCCCACGCGCTCACCCGATGATTTGAACTCAAGGAGACAACATTGTGGCGGACATGATTTTAAGAAGCGCACGATCTGGCGGCGGCTCGCCAGCTGCGATGCGCTATACGACACCGCTGATTATCCTGACATCCCTGTTCTTCATGTGGGGATTCATCACCTCGCTCAATGACATCCTGATCCCTCATTTGCGAGCGGTATTCACGCTGAGCTATGTGCAGGCGATGTTGATTCAGTTCTGCTTCTTCGGCGCATACCTGGTCATGTCGTTCCCGGCAGGTTTTCTGGTCGAAAGGCTCGGATACAAGGCGGGCATCATCCTCGGCCTGTCGGCGGCCGGAACCGGTTGTCTGCTTTTCTATCCCGCGGCGGAACACGCGTCCTATCCGTTCTTTCTTGGCGCGCTGTTCGTGCTCGCCTCGGGTATCACCCTGCTGCAGGTCGCTGCCAATCCGTATGTGGCCATCCTCGGGACGCCGGAACTGGCATCGAGCCGCCTCAACCTGACCCAGGCCTTCAATTCGCTCGGCACCGCGCTCGCGCCGGTTTTCGGCTCGGTGTTGATTCTCTCGGTGGCGATCAAGACCTCCGGGCAGTTGCAGAAATTGAATCCCGCGGAGCTCGCGGCTTATGGCGTCTCGCAAGCGGGCGCAGTGCAAATCCCGTACATCGGGCTCGCGATCGTGTTCTACCTGCTGGCCGTCGCGATTGCCACGTTGAAGTTGCCGAAGATCGACGCGCCCGAAGCGCGGGTCGAGGTGTCCGACGCCCGTAGCACCGACCGTGTCCACGCGAACGTTTGGACCCATCGCCACCTGGTGTTGGGTGCGGTCGGCATCTTCCTGTACGTGGGGGCCGAGGTCGCTATCGGGAGCTTTCTGGTGAACTTCATGGGCCAGCCGCAGATTGCAGGCTTGCAGCAGGAAGCAGCCGCCCGATACCTGTCGCTGT
The DNA here is from genome assembly GCF_003854275.1 of Burkholderia sp. Bp8963. GTDB lineage: Bacteria > Pseudomonadota > Gammaproteobacteria > Burkholderiales > Burkholderiaceae > Burkholderia. Next base: position 25,253 of record NZ_QTQP01000057.1, on the reverse strand, counting down.
ACTGGGGCGGAGCCATGGTGGGGCGCTTCCTCGGCTCTGCGTTGCTGAGCAGGATCCGCCCCGGCTACTTGCTCGCGTTTAACGCCTTCGTCGTATCGGCGCTGCTCATGATCGCAATACTGGCATCGGGCACGATAGCGATGTGGGCCTTGCTCGCGATCGGCCTGTTCAATTCGATCATGTTCCCGACGATTTTCACGCTGGCGATCGAGGGGCTGGGCAAGCATACCGGCGAAGGCTCGGGCATCTTGTGCATGGCGATTGTCGGTGGCGCGATCGTCCCGCTCATCCAGGGTGTTATGGCCGACCACATTGGCGTACAGCTCTCGTTCTGCGTACCCGTGGTGTGCTACCTGTACATCGCCTATTACGGACTGAAAGGGCATGACGCGGATTGAGGTTCGCTGATCATCAGGCGAGCAGCCCGCGTTCTCCGGCGGGCTACTTCTTCACGGGCGGCACGAGTGTCGTGTGCAGGGTGGCCGCGGTGCGCCGCCGAATCCATTCGCCATAGGCCTCGTCTTCGATGCGATATTCGCCTACGCTCAGGCGCGTCACCACGTTGTCGTCCTGCAGGCGGCGTAGCGCGTGTCCCGCGGTATTGCGGGTCGCGGGCCGGCCGATGAGCGCCGTCAGGCGTGCCATGCCCGGCACCGAATGCAGGTCCGAATCGCCACTGGCGAGCAGCGTCAGCACGGCCTGGTCGGCGGGATTGGCGGCGTTCCACTGCTTGAGGAAGTGCGCATCGGAGAACACGGATTCCTTCGTGTGCTCGATGGCGGCGCCGACGCCTTCGGTCTGGTAGAGCATGAACCGCTCGACGAAGCGCTTGAAGAACTCAGGCGTGCGGTGCAGTTCGTCGAACGCGCGCTTGCCCTGCTCGAAGGTTAGCGTATGCCGGGCCATGCTGTTCATCCGGTCGATGGTGAACGCCACGAACTCGTCGCCGAGCAGCGGGAACGGCTCCAGCGGTGCCCAGTTGTAGAAGGGCTCGGCGGAGCGCGCGAACATGTCACGCAGCGTCGTCTCCGAGCTGCCAGCGAACACCACCTTGATGCGCTCCTTGCGGATGTCGAGCGCGGCACGCAGCGCGTGCGCGAACGTGCTGTGCTCTGCCTTCGCCAGCACCTGCGCCTCGTCGATGACGAGCAGCAGCGGCTTCTGCTGACGGTCCAGCTGCCGAAGCACCTCGCGCATCGTGGCCGAGCTGTCGGCGTCGAGCTGCGCCAGCTCGGCTTCGATGGAGCCCTCCGCGCCGCCCGGAATCTTCCCGCCCACCTTGATTTTCCGCACGGGCTTGCCCAGGGCGGTGAGCACGGCGCGCAGACCGCGCGGCTCGAGCGCTTCGGCCAGCGCCGAAACCAGCGCGATATCCGGGGTCGAGGTGTCCCAAAGATTCGTGTAGGCGACGAGGATACCCTCTTCGACGGCCGCCGGCAGCAGGTCCTTACACAGGAACTCCGTCTTGCCCATGCGGCGGCGGGCAAAGAGACCTCGCGCGGATGTCAGACCCAGGCCGAACGCATTTAGATAGGCATTGGCCAGCTCAGGACGCGGGTAATGCCACGGGTCGACCGGGGTTTTCTCATGCTTTCTCACGACGATTGAGAATTCTCAAATAACATGAGAAAGCATGATACAAACGGTAGCCTGTCCTGTAAATGGCTATTTCGGCCCAACGTCCGCCAAGTGAAAATGTCGCGCGATAACGGCGGAGAGCGCAAGAGTTTGTCGTCCATGTCCCGCTCTTCACTTTCGCAAGACGTAGGTGCCTGGCGCATCGGCGAGGATCGGCATGTCGGCATCGGGCAAGCCGATCGGCGGCGGCACGACGCGGCTGGCTGAAGAATGCTCGTTGAGCCATTCGGTCCATGCGGGCCACCAGGAACCATTGCAGTGGTCGGCGGCGGCGAGCCACTCGTCGGGGCCGATGCTCATCTCGGCGGCGGCGGTGAACTTGATCCGGAACTGGCGGTGCGAGTGTCCCGGCTCGCTGACGATGCCTGCGTTGTGGCCGCCGCTCGCCAGCACGAAGGTGACATCGGTGTCGGACAAGTAATGAATCTTGTAGACGGAGCGCCAGGGTGCAATATGGTCGCGCTCGGTACCGACAACGAACATCGGTGCCCGGATATTGCGCAGCGAAACGGGATGGCCGCCGACTTCATATCGTGCGCAAGCGAGGTCGTTGTCCAGAAAGAGCTTGCGCAGATACTCCGAATGCATCCGGTAGGGCATGCGGGTTGGATCGGCATTCCATGCCATCAGGTCGCTCATCGGCGAACGTTCGCCCAGCAGATAGTCGTGCACGACGCGCGACCAGATCAGGTCGTTCGATTGCAAGAGCTGAAACGAGGCCGCCATCTGACGCGCGGCGAGATAGCCACGTTCCCACATCACGCTCTCGAGAAAGTAAACCTGGCTTTCGTCGATGAACAATTGCAGTTCACCCGGTTCCGTGAAATCCGTTTGCGCGGCGAACAGCGTCACCGAAGCAAGCCGGTCGTCATGGTCGTTCGCCAAGGCGGCAGCGGTGATGGCGAGGATCGTCCCGCCGAGGCAGTAGCCGGTCGCGTGAATTCTCTGGTTCGGCACGATGCGCGAAATGGCGTCGAGCGCGGCCACCACGCCAAGGCTGCGATAGTCGTCGAGGCCGAGATTGCGGTCCTGCTCGTCGACGTTGCGCCAAGAGATGCAAAAGACGGTGTGCCCGTTGTCGACAAGGTACCTGATCAGCGAGTTGTCACGCGACAAATCGAGGATGTAGTACTTCATGATCCACGCAGGCACGATCAGCACAGGCTCGGCGGCAACCTGGGCAGTCGACGGGCGATACTGGATCAATTCGATCAGCCGATTGCGAAACACGACACTGCCCGGGGTCGCGGCAACGTCGACGCCGACCTCGAAGCGTTCGACGCCGGCGGGCGGCATGCGCAACGCGAGGCGCCACGCGTCTTCGATCGCGTTGGCCGCGCCTTGCGCGAGATTGGCGCCGATGGTGGCGGCGGTGCGCTGCAAGACTTCGGGGTTGGTCGGCACGAAGTTGGCCGGCGCGAAGACGTCGAGCCATTGTCGTGCGACGAACGATACGACGTCTTCATGGTGGCGCGTCGTGCCCGGCACTTCATGGGTGGCTGCGCTCCACCATTGCTCACTCAGCAAAAAGGCACACTGCCAGAAGCGGAACGGCTCCCATTGCCACGCAGCCGCACCAAAACGGTCGTCTTCCGGGAGTATCGGCGCGAGCGGCTGCGCGCCCTTCCCGGCCTGTGCGTCAGTCAGGTCTGCCAGCATCAGCCGGACGTTGCCCGCAGCAAGCGCCGCCAGTTCCAGCCGTTTGCCGGGTGCGGAAAGAAGATGTATGAACCAGTCGGCGAATGCAAGCATGAGTGCCGCTGGCGAAAAACCGCCGGTCGCGCGCGCGATCAGTGCCTGTCTTGCGTGATCGAGTGCGCGCAACGGGCCGGTCGAATCGCACTCGGGTATCGGTCCCCTTCTCGTACTGCCGTCATCCGGCTCCGGTTTCAGTCGAGTGCCCATCGGTGTTCCTTCGAGTCGAAACGAACTCAAAAGGACAGACACACTAACAGCCGAACAGTTCGTTTTTGAGCGAACCGCCCACACCGGTGCCAAGCTTCGTCGGGGTGGTCGTCCTTTTTGGCGGGATGAGGACCACGACAAGTCTGTGACCAGCGGTTCCAGGACCTTGTGCGCGGGTGCCCGCGGGCTGCTGCCCCTTCAGAGCTTCTCGACGAAAGTGTGCGTCGGTGCATAGCAGGGTACGGCTACCGCACGGTTATCGAACACGTCGACGCCTACAGTGTTGTAGGCCGGAGGTGAAAAGACCAGAAAGTCCTTGTCACGTAGAAAGCCCCCCACTACTTGATCATCAGCCGGCGGTAAAAGAAAATGCATATCCAACGATCAGCCCAACGCAACCAGCCGCTCCAATGTGTCTACGGTAAGGTGCGGATACCCCTCGGCATGAGGCATGGCATGATCGGCGGCTTGCGCGACGCGCGAACGCGCCGCGGGCGGCAAGGCCTCCATCGCGGCCTCGACCCAATCCGCATTGCGCTCCAGTGTTGCCGCGAGCATCACAACCGCCTGCTGCAGATCCTTGTTCGATTTCACGCCCAATGCGGCTGGTCGCAGCGTGCTCACAACGAGCTTGTGCAACGCAAAGCGCGCGGGCGCCGGAACGCGTACAGGCACAATGTGATCCTTACCCAGCACATATCCCGAGTCTGCTTCTGAAATGAGAAAGTCGAAGTACGGCAGGCCGATCGCATGGGCCTTCAGCCCGGGCAATTCCTTGGTTTCGTAATTCTCTGAACCCGGTACCAGAAGATCGACCTTGAGCATCGAACCGCGGCGCTTGTACGAGGTTGCGGGTTGCTTGGGATGGAGCCCAGGCACCTCGAGGAATGGAAGCCCGGTGTCCTTGAGTACATCCAGAAGGCTGCGATCCTCCGAAATGGCGAGCGCCACCGGAGAAGCCGCACCGATATCGATGTCGTTCGTCTGGTAGTTCGCGGCCAGTTTGACCCCCAGGCCGTTCAGCAACGCACCGAAGGCGTGTGAGCCGACGAGGACCGCCCCTTGCTTGAACAGACCCGCGTTGAAGATCGACGCGATGGTGAGCGCCGAGGAGTTGTCCGCGACGGCGAACTTGGCTGTTCGTAGTGTCTTCACCGACTCCGCCAACGCACGCGCTTCCGCGCTCTCGCTACGCTTCTGGTCTAGCTTGGCGAGCGTGTCCGGAGCATCCGTCACCCCGAGAATTTCGTCAGAGCGCTGCCCATCGGCCCTATAGACGCGCCAATAGGTGTAGTCGTTGCCTTTGACCGTCTTGTACGCCGCTGTGCCGGGCGTCTGCAGCGAGATATGCGTTTGCCCAGCCGCGGACTCGATCAAAGAGGCGTACAGCGTTTGCAGCGCGTCGGGATGGTAGGTCAGCATGGTCGCATCGAAGTTGCCCACTAAATTCACATATTAGTGGGTAACTTGTACTGTGGAAAGGCGGGCGTGCGGCTCAAGTTACCCACTACAAATTAATACTAGTGGGTAACCCATCCGACCTTGCATTAGAGGGACTCCGTTCAACGTCAGCAGCGTAAATACTACGGCGCATACGCATGGCGGCCCCAGGAGCATTCCAGCAGCATCGAGGTCGTCTGCAAGCCAATTGAATTCGGATCCATCCAGCCAGTCAGCCGACCTTTTCCCTGGGGGGAATCGGTTCGACGGCGGGTTGGCCACGGCCAAGCGTAGGGGATTCCGAGGCGCTTTCCTCTGTTGAAAACAACTCCCGATCGGTTCCGGGACGCGGGCGACTGCGGAAATGCCCGCGAGTCGATACCGAGTGACACGCGTGAGCCCGCTCCACACCACCTCGCCGGACAGCACCAAGGCGTCCGGCTGACGCGCGCTTCCCAAGATTCGCCGGCAGGCTTGTTCGTCCGGAATCCGAAGAACAAAGCTGACGCACGGAAAGCTTTCCCATCCAATTGAAACTATTTTGCAACATACAAGAAATACATTTTTAATCAGCGTCGTGAAAGATATGTGCGGATTCACAATCTCCAAAGTCGACCGTGACTCGCTATACCAAACGCCAGATTGGCGCGTATTCGCTCCTCCCGTTTTCCACCGCGCTCTCCCTGGCCTCCTACGGCGGCGATGGCGGCCCGCAGTCGACGCCGGCGGCCCAACAAGCCGAAGCCTTCCTGACCTACGTGGACGGCCTGCCCGGCGCCACGAAGCAGCTCGCCAAACTGCCGGCGGCCGCACGCAGACCCAATGGGCGGCGAGCAACGCCGCGACGCTGAACATCCCGTTCCTGATCCACCTGGGCGACGTGGTCGACCAGCAGAGCAAGGAAGCGCAGTGGATGGTAGCCGACAGCGCGATGCAGGTGCTGGAGAACGCCAAGGTGCCCTACTCGATTCTCGCCGGCAACCACGACGTCGTTCTCGACCGCGACTGAAGTTGATAATCATTGAGAGGCCTCCTGGCCGCCCGATGGAGGTGCCGTCATGGGCAAGCATCGGAAGCCGTACGCGGCCGAATTCCGGGCGCAGATGGTGGAACTGGTAAAGGCAGAACGTACGCCTGAGGAATTGGCGCGCGAGTTCGAGCCGACGGCGCAAAGCATCATCAACTGGGTCGCGCAGGCCGATCGTGACGCCGGTGTGCGCCAGGACGGCTTGACCACGGCCGAGCGGCAAGAATTGACGCGGCTGCGTCGTAAGGTCCGCCAGCTGGAGATGGAGCGCGACATACTCTCTCACGCGGCAGCCTGGTTCGCGAGGGAGACGGGAGCCGTTCCACCGAAGGGCGGTACGGATTCATGAGAGCGAACCGGGCCCGCTGGCCCGTTGCCACGATGGCGCGGCTGCTCGGCGTCTCCACGAGCGGCTTCTACGCGTGGCTGGCACGCAAACCGTCGCGCCACGCATGCAGTGATGCGCAGCTGCTGGCGCTATCCGTACGCTGCACGCGAGTTCGCGCGGCACGTATGGGGCACCCCGTATCCATGCGCAACTTGCGCGTGAAGGCGTGCACGTGGGACGCAAGCGGGTGGCGCGCCTGATGCGCATGGCAGGGCTTTGTGGCGCAAGCCGACGGCGCTGGCCACGTACCACGCGGCAACGCGCGGGGGCACGGCGCGCACCTGATCTCGTACGCCGTCACTTCAGTGCCGATGGGCCTGACGTACTGTGGGTGGCAGACGCCACCTACATACCAACGAGCGAGGGATTCCTGTACCTGGCGGTGGTGCTCGATGTCTTCAGTCGCCGTGCGTGGACTGGGCGATGTCCAACCATCTGTACACGGAGCTCATGCTGCGAGCGCTCGATATGGCGCTTGCGCAGCGTCGTCCCGAGCATGTGATTCATCATTCCGACCAAGGGTGCCCAATACACGTCCATTGCCTTCGGGCGGCGCTGTCGCGAAGCACGCGTGCAACCGTCGATGGGGACGGCCGGCGACGCCTACGACAACGCCATGTGCGAATCATTCTTCGGCACACTCGAAGCGGAGTTGCTGTCGCGAGAAGCCTCACGAAGTCGTGCAACGACGAGGGCACCTGTTTGGGCGCGATCTCCACGGGCAAAGCAAACGAAACGAACTGCACGTTTTCAGCCATCAGCGCCTCGGGGCAGTTCGAAGAGGGCGACGTCGCGACATCGGCCGGTGCCGCTACGTTACTTCAACTCGCTGGTCCCAGCTATTGCGCACATCAGACTGGCGATTCGCCTTCCCAAATAGCTCGATCAACATACATACTCCCGTCAACCGTCGAGCGGGCTTCAGATTAATTCCACGGGTCGATCAACTCCACACCGCAGCCTACAAAGTCTTTCACGTTACGGGTCGCTACCGTCGCACCGTGCGCGCGTGCGATCGCGGCAATCATCGCGTCGATCTGACTAACCGGCGCACCCGCCAGACGTCGCTCGCTCGCGATTTGGGCATAGGTGTCAGCTGCATCCCAATCAAAGCTGAGGACTCGCCCCGAAAAATCGACATCGAAGATCGCACGGACCGCAGTTGCGAGTGCTTCACGCCGCGTACCGGTCGGCAGCAAACGGACGCCGTACTGCATTTCGCCGCGCGTGAGGGTCGTCGTGAACAGCGCGAGTCGAGACTGCCGACCGAACCATGCGATCACTCGTTCATTGGGCGCCGGCTTGATGAGTTCGGACAAAACATTGGTATCGAGGACGATCATGAGCCGAAACCGCCCAGCTCTCGAATCGGCTCCCGCGTCGGCAACTCGAGTTCCACGCCTCCGATTGCGGCCACACGCTGGCGAATCGACGCCACCAGTGAGTCACCCTGCGGCGGCTCCACCGCCAATGCACTGCGCAAGATATCGCGCGCCTCCGCCTCCATTGATTGGCCGTGCTTGGCGGCCTGGACACGCAACCGTGTCTTAAGTGGCTCGTCCAGATCTCGAATGGTCATTGCTGCCACGGATCGCCCCCGTCAATCATCAATGATGATATTGTATAAAATGATGCCGGTCATTTCAATGACGATATCTAATCTGGCGCCGATTTGCCACCGTTTACGCGTTCGGCCGCAGTGTCCGCCACCGGGCAATCTACGACCGCACTTCCGACCGCGTTGACGAACCACGGTAGTGCCATCCCCACTCTCACCTTTCGCACCCGCAAGTCGCGCGTGATATTTCGCGGCCTCCCAGCGCATACGCGCTTCTTCCGACTACACGTAGATCGACGTCGTACCCAGTGACATGTGGCCGAGCGTACAGTGCACGACGCTGCTGGCCGGCTGCGGCTGCGGCTGCGACGGCAGTCCGGGCACCGGCACTCAGCCGCCGGCTCAGCCCACGCCCCAGCCGGGCGCGTCGAAAGCGGTCTCCAGCTTCGCGCTGGCCGTGCTGCCCGACACTCAGTTCTATGCCCGTTATGCCACGGTCGCCAAGAACCGGCAGCTCATCCGCAAATACGGCAGCGAGCCGTTCCGCGCGCAGACCCAATGGGTGGCGAGCAACGCCGCGACGCTGAACATCCCGTTCCTGATCCACCTGGGCGACGTGGTCGACCAGCAGAGCAAGGAAGCGCAGTGGATGGTGGCCAACAGCGCGATGCAGGTGCTGGAGAACGCCAAGGTGCCCTACTCGATTCTCGCCGGCAACCACGACGTCATTCTCGTCCGCGACTACGTCGACGCCAGCAGCCAGGGAAGCGCGACCGACAAGCAGCGCGACCTCACCAAGGAACGGTACCTGCAGTGGTTCGGCACGGCGCGCGCGAAGCGCCAGGCCACCTTCGGCGGGCGCGATCCCAGCGGCTTTCACGAATACCGCGTGTTCACCGCCGAAGGGCAGAAGTTCCTGGTGCTGTCGCTGTCCTGGCGCATTTCCGACGACGGTCTCGCGTGGGCCAACAAGGTCATCCGGGACAACCCCACGCTGCCCGTGATCCTGGTCAACCACCAGTTCCTCAACATCGACAAGGACGGCGTCAGCCCGCTCGAGGTGCCCTACGGCAAGATGCTGTGGGACGGACGGCTTCTTCGGCAACATTGGCGAGGTCCGCGTGGTCGGCAAGCCGCCGAAGCCGGCGGAGTGGCTCACAGCGCGCCGGAGTTGATGTGCCTGACGGACGGCCGCCTGGCGGCGGTCGTCCGGCGTGGTGTGACGACGCGATATCGCGGGTTCGGGCGCTCGAACCTCATGTGATACGCGTTCACTGTTCGTCCTCCGGCCGCAGCGGAGATTACTGCCAGGAGTATGTAGACAGCAGAGCCATTGCATCTCCATCCAGCTCTTGGCGGTCGTGATGCATGTGTGGGCTCGGGACGCCAGGCCTGCCTTCGTAGAATCCGATTGAACCGAGACCACGGCGAAAACACTCGATTGGACCGTAGCCATAGATAAGATCGTGGCGGTCCCAGACAATCGTGCCTTGGGAACCGGGCGAGTGCACCCAGAGATCGAAACGCGCATCGCTGGCGAAGAACGGCGCAAACCGGGAAATGAACGATTGAAGAGCGCCAGCTTCGAGTTGTGGACTTTGATATCGGCCCGGTTCGCCTTCACCGCGCGGGGTATGCAAGACGTAAAGAACGAAAAACGGTGGCGTGAGAGTACGGCACCCATTCTTCCGCAGGCTGCCAGTCGAGCTTATGCATGAGAGGATCGAAGTCGGAAATGACCGGTCTCCTCAATCATTTACCGCGGCAGTTGCAGGATCCGCCGCGGGCGCTGCTCAGTTGGGGAACAACATTGCCGTTTGAACTCGCGACGGCGACGCGCGGCCATGCGGCTCGAGCCGTAACCCTTTACGACTTGGCGGGCCGACCGGTTTTCACCGTCTCGACCGCTTCGACAGCAGCGAGCAAGCGCTTGGTAGCCGCCGCTTCGAGCATGATCAGACCCGCGCGCAAGATCTCGCTCTTCTTCACCGCAACGCCAGCTTCAAGGCACTTCTGCTTCAAGACGGCGATCTTCTCGTAGTCCTGTTTCGGCATCGTGAAGCTGTCTCGCACGACTTTCGGCTTTTTCGGCCGCTTCGCCTTGGTCTCCGCCGTCGATTCTGCCGGCGCTTTCGGTGCTTTCTTTACTGCTTTGGTCTTGGCGGGCTTGACCTCAACGGTTGCCGCAACGGCTGCCGATTCTGGCGAATCGCTTTGAGCTGCCGGCGCTTTCGGCGCCTTCTTTACAGCTTTGGTCTTGGTGGGCTTGGTGGTCTTGGTGGGCTTGACCTCAACAGCAGCGGGTTCTGGCGTGTCGTTTTGAGCTGCCGGCTCTTGAACTGGATCGGCGGCGCTGCTGGTGCTTTTCGGAAAGGGAAAGGCTTCTGTTGTCGGCGGGGTTGCGGTTTGTGTATTCATGAGTTTCTCCGGGTTAATAACAGTATAAACAGTATATACGGTTTATACCCGGACGGCAGCCGCAGCCGCGTCCGATCGGCGACTCGTATCCCTGCTCTACACGTGTGACCTCGCGCATAAACTGGCGCGATACGAGTGGACTGCGACGGCTTCGCCGTCAATCAAACCCCAAAGAACGCCAACCCCGCCAACACGATGCCGATCGCGGCGACGCCAATCGACAGCCCCTGCATCCAGGAGCGCCGCGTGAGAATCGTGATCGCCGCAAGCGCGATCGAGATCTGGATGACGGTCGTCGCCTGCGACCATCGATGGTGTCGATGCATCCGCTCCTCGCTCGCCGCGTTGTTCTTTTCGACTTCCTTTTCGAGCGCCTCGGCACGTGCGCGGATCGGTTCCTTGTCGGCGCGGTATCGCGCGGCGTCCGCCTCGAACCGCTTCCGCTGCGGCGACGTGTCCGGGCTCAACGCCGCGCCGAGTTCGGCGAGGTTCTGCTTGCTGCCCTTCGCCTGATAGTAGGCCCACTGGTTGGCGGCCTCGGTTTTCCGGATCGCGGCCTCGTTCTTGAACAGCAGCGCCAGACTCTCGTCCGCACCGCTCTGATAGGCAGAAATCGCGCCGAAGCAGGCAAGCACGGCCGTTAGCACCGCTATGCGCGACGTACCTTGATCTCCGCCGTGGGCTCCGTGATGTTCCACCGCATCGTCGTGAGGGCCATGCACTTCATATTCTTCAGACATTCATCCTTCCTCCGATCGAGGCCTACACGCCCTACTTGACTGTTGCCAAAGGCAGGAATAGCGCCAACGGATTGTTCGTCAGCTGCATGAAGCCGAAGTGCCGGTAGAACTCCACGGCCGTATCGTCCTTCGCGTCGACCGTCAAGGCCACCGCGGGAATCTCCGGCTTCGCGGCGCGCTGCAGCGCGTTGACGAGCAGCGCCGCACCCAGCCCCCTGCCCCGGTATTTCATATCGATGGCCAGCCGCCCCATCCGGACTGCCGGGATCGACGGATATCGGGGCAGCTTGCGCGCCACGGCATGCGGCAGCTCCGCAAGCGCGACGCTGGCTGCGGACAGCGTGTAATAGCCGACGACAAAGTCGCCATCGAGCATGACAAAACACGCCGCGACGCGTCGCCGCACATCCTGGGTAACCTGCTCTCGGAGGTAACGATCAAGCGCGGCCGATCCGCACTCGAAACGGCACCGGTCATGAGTGGATCCGACGGCGCCAACAAGCAGCTGATCGGCGCTCATTCGTTACGCAGCAGTTGATCGTGACGGGTGATCGCGCGCTTCAGCGCGTCGACTGGCTCAGGTGGCGACAAAATCACGTCGGCAAAGCGCTGCGAATCCGCCAGCGACAGGCGAATCATCTCGGCCTCGGCGATCGCGCGTTGCGCAGCTTCGCGGGCAGCCGAGACGACAAAATCCGACATCGTGCGCCCCTGGAGCTCGGCGGCTCGGCGGATCGCTGCATGCACGTCTGCGTCAATGCGGGCTTCGAATCTCGTCGTGGCCATAGCCATTTACCTCCTGGCAGCCACGGTACGGAAAATTGCCGGCCCGGTCAAGGCGTACGGAAAATTGCCGGTTGATCCAGCCTTCAAATCAATTTTCACTCGTGCCATTACCGCAAGCTCAAAACCGGCGTGGCCGCCGGTTGCGATTCGCCGCCGGCGCAGGCCCGCGCGATACTCGGCCTGAACGCGACGGCTCGCATGCGGTTCTGGCGCGCCCCACCCAAATGGCTGCACAAGAGCGGGTTGAATGCAATCGCCGGCGCCAACCTGCCGGCGGCAAGCGGCCTGCTGAGCGGCATCGATCTGCCGCAACTCGTTCAGATCGGCACGTTCTTCATGAAAGCGGGTGCGTTCGTGTTCGGATCGGGACTCGCGATCGTGCCGTTCCTGTATGGCGGTGTCGTCACCGAGCATTCTCGACGCCACGCTCTGGCAGACCGGGCTCGAGCAAGACGGGCCGCTGCCCGGCGGCTAGCTTCTGACTCGATACTGAAGCCCGATCAGCACATCGTTCTGGAACTGGCGGCTCAGACTGAGGCTGGCCACGCGTCCGAGCGCCAGTTGCGCCACGACGTGTCGCTCGCGGATTTGCCTGTGGCTGCGAGGGTCGAGGCGCTCGATGTCGGGGAACTTGCCGGCGCGGCCATCTCACGCGACGCGCGTGCCGTTTTGCACGGTATGCGTCAATACAACGGTGGCGGCTGCGCGCCCGGGCTATGGTCGTCGCCCGTCGACGGCCCGGGGACCATTCCGCCCCCCGGCGAACGCGTGTCGTAACGGCTGTTCGCGTCCTGCGTCGTGGATGGCGGCACTGCGCCGCTTTGCTGCGGGTCAGAGCCGGGTCGCGAGCCATAAGGCCCCGTCTGCGAGCACGCCGTCAGGCTGCACGCGGCGGCAACCGCACAGGCTGCGATGCAGCGTATCGGATTCGGAATCATCGAAGTCCTCCGCAAAATGAGAACCGGCCATGCGCGTGCCGCGCTCAGAACCGGTTGATGTGAAGATCCCCCGCATACGCGGTCGGGCTGCGTTGCGCCATCATCTCGTCGAATTCCTCCGCGACGTGTGTCAGCGCGACGCGTTGCTGGTCGATGTCCCACTGCTCGAATGCGGCGAACGCGTCCTCATCGAACGTCACGGTCACAGCGGCCGTATGCCCGTTGACCTGAAACCCGACGTGCAGCACGTTGGACGGCCGCTCCTCGATATGGAACAACATGTCGCGCGCTTCGAAGTAGCGGCCGAGCGTTTCGGCAATCTCGCGCTTGATCCCGGGTATGACATGGATGCTCATCGCACACCTCCGCTTCCGGCGGGTACGCCGGCACTCGGTGCAGGCAACGCGTACACCGGCGGTTCGTGTTTGGGCGGCCGATGTTCAGGGGGATCCCCCACCGGATGCAGATACGGCTCCGGCATCTCGGGCGGCAACTCGTCGTCCTCGTTGGGCGAAGCGGGGTCCGGTTCGACGTCGGGCATCGGCGGATCGGGCGGATGCAGCGACGTCCAGGGTGCAGGTTCCATGGATCGGTCCTCATGATGGAATGACCATTGGTCCGCAATCGGCGTGCCACCTGGCGCCGTTCACCGCACACGGCTGTGGGGCCGCGCGCCCGTGGTTCCACACAGCCCGCCGTCGAAATAGCTACATCGACTGGTGTAAATTTTCCAATCGTCGCAACATGGTCATACGTCGTACGCCGCCAGCACGATCCAGAGTTCGCGACCGTCTTCGCACGCATGTGCGGCAAGCGCGAAATTGTCCTGCGGCCGGCTCGCCCGCTGTAGCGCACGACGAGCGGCCTCGGTGCCGTCAAAATCGCCGGTGCCGAGCGGCCGCACGTCCGACTTGCCCTCGAACATCAGCCTGCCGGGTCGCGAGACGAGCGGCTCCTGCTTCCAGATCCGAAACCGATCCCTGACCGTATCGAATCCGCCGCCGCATACGTTGACCTCGTAATGCGTCTGATGCGTCTGCTTCGGCAACGTCATGCCCCCTCCTGTCGCCGGCGCCGCCGTTGCGCGCGGCCCGTTGGGCTTGATTCGCAGGCCGCTGGTTCATTGCGATGCGTCCTGCGCCAGCCGCCACGTCGGCGCCGCGTCGTGACGGGGCACATGCGATGTCGCAAACGCTGTACCCGTCACAGCATGGGTACGCGTGTTGCGCACACGTTGCGAGCCGTGGTTGCTGCTGCTCAAGAACAAGGACGACGCACATACGCATCGTTCCGTGCCGCATCTCGATTTCCAGCCAGCGACCCGCCGGCTTGACAGACACCCGCGCGACATATCGGCCCGGTACGGTCTACGTTCGCGCCAGCCAGGAGAACGACGATGAATATCCCCGCCCAAGGCCTGACCCGCATCATCCGCAAGGGATTCGAAACGGCACGCGGCCCAGGCCCCGACGTGATGGCCGCGAGCACGCTGGAAGGCGACAAGGTCCTCTCGATCGACGGTGACGACGTCGGCAAGATTAAGGAGATCATGCTCGACGTCATATCGGGGCGAATCGCCTACGCGGTGCTGTCGAGCGGTGGCATGCTCGGCATCGGCGACAAGCTGGTCGCGATTCCTTGGAGCGCGTTCACGCTCGACGCCGAACGCAAGTGCTTGCTGCTGTCGGAGTCGTCCGAGCAAATCCGCAACGCGCCGGGATTCGACAAGGACCACTGGCCGGCGACGGCCGATCCGAAATGGGCCGGCCCGATGCACGAGTCCTATGGCAGTGCGCCCTACTGGCGCGAGAGCGACCAACTCGACCTCGACGAGCCACCTCATGCGGCGTCGCCCAACCACCCGGAAAGCGGAGAGGAGCGACGCTGACATGCGTCGACTGTGGTATTGCGGGCGTCAACATGACGCCCGTTTTGCGCGGTGCCGTGCGCAAAGGGTGTTCTTTGCAATTCGCGTGTCGTGTCCCGTACGCGATTGCGTGTGAGCGGCCACCCCGCGCCTCGCTTGCATGATGCCGTCGCGGTCCCGGCGCTCATATCGGCGGGCCGGGCACTTCGACACCGAGGCTGGCGTGCCATATTCGCGCTCCGGAATCAGCGCGCCATGCTCGATCACGCGGGTCGGTCAAATCACGCAAACGCTTACCGGGCATGGCGTCTCCCCTCCCCGAGCAGCTCGTCTGCAAAGCCGATCACATCGTCCACGCCAATCGCGGTCGCGCACACGTGCTCATATGGGCAGGTGTCGAACATGCATGGGCGGCAGGCCGGATAGATCGCGAGCACGCGATGTCGCCCGCCATCGAGAGGTGCCCGGCGCGCGACGTCGCTGCCGCATGCGACGACGATGCTCGGCGTACCGAGCGCCGCGGCGATGTGCGCCACGCCCGTGTCGTTGCACAGAAGCAACCGCGCGCGGCCGATCAATGCCGCGAGCGCGCCGAGCGGTGTCCCGCCGCACAGGTCGACGAACGGCCTTCCGAGGCTCTCTCGAAAGGCTAGTGCGAGTTCCGCGTCCGCACGTGTTCCGGTCAGCACGATCCGCAGGCCGCGATCCTCGAGCCAGCGCGCGACGCCCGCGAAGCGATCGACCGGCCAGCGCCGCGACTGCATCATCGCACCGGGATGTACGACGGCATAACGGCTTGGCTGCAGACCATGTTTCTCGCAGAGCACCTGCCAGATTGCAAAGTCGAGGCCGCCGAGCGGAAATTCGAGGTAATCGCCCCAGTCATCGTAGCCGAGACTGCGCATCAACTGGAGATACCGCGCAACTTCAGGCTCACGGTCTGGCCACGGAATCGCATGGTCGAGCGCCGTGCCATGGCCGTTCGCCGGAACGAATCCCGCGGTGCGGGCCGCGCCGAGCGATGCGACCACCGCATTAGTCAGCTCGCCGTTGTCGTGAAGCTGGATCGCGAGATCGAAACCGCGCGCCTGGCATGTCGCACGAAACACATCGTATTGCCCTGCATCATCCCCGGCTTGCTCGGCGAGCCCAGGCGCACCGGGAAATGCAATGAAATCGTTCACGTAGTCGGCGAACCGGGATGAAAATTCGCGCGCCCACGGCAAGCCAATCAGTGTGATGCGGGCGCTGGGCTCGCCGCGCCGCAACGCGCGCAGCGCCGGCACCGCGCACAGCATGTCGCCGAGCTGCAGCGCCCGGAACACCGCGATGCGCGGTCGACCGGGCATATCCGAAGACGATTGGGAAAATTCGTGCGTCATAGCAAGGTCGCCCTGAAATGCGTCGTACCGCGCACATGCCAGCACAGCGAAACGGGCGGGATCGCGGTCGACGTGATGATGATCTCGGCGACATGTGACGGCGCGAGCCGGGTGCCGCGCAAGCCGTGCCAATGGAACACGTGCGCGGCCGCCGATGCCGCGCTGCCGTGGAAGACGGCATTGACGCCGAGCGTGTCGAGTGACGCAACCGTGCCGGTTCGGGCCATGGGTCACCTCCTCGTGATGACGGATGCGAAAGGAATCACATTGGATACTGTCGCCGATGTCAGTTCCTCCGTGGGCCCGTCCACACCTGTCGGGCACGCATTCGCCACACCCTGCAAGCGGTCCGCGCGTCGGGCGGTCGCGCGCAACAGGCTATGCGCCGCGCGGACTACGTCGTCGACGCCAACGCCGAGCAGGCGCGGATGGCCGGGTTGGTCGCACACACCGCGACAGCAATTGCGGCATGGCACGTCGACGTTCAGCTCACGGCTCGCCACGTGCCATGGCGTGTGCCGTGAATGGGTCATGGCGCACAGATCCACGACGGGCGTGCCGAGCGCGGCGGCGAGATGCACCGGCACGCTGTTGTTCGAGATCAGCAGGTCGGCCGCCTCGATCAGCGCGCCTAGCTCGCCGATCGACAGCGCACCGGCAAGCGCGAACACCCGCCCGCCGGCGCGCGCGCAGACGTTCGCGACGAGGTCGCGTTCGGCGCCGCTGCCCGTGACCGCGATACCGTCGAACAGCGGCGCAAGCCGAGCCACCGTGTCGCCGAAGCGCTCCGCCGGCCAGCGCCGTGACGGCATGCACGCACCGGGATGGACGACCAGCCAGCGTCCAAGTCCGCCGAGCGGCCGTATTGCACCCTCCATGCGCTGCAGCGCCGCGCGCAGCCACACACGAATCGCGCGACGTGCAGCGTAGCCGGGATCGAACGTCATCCGCCAGTCGGTGGTGGTCGCGCCGACCGCGCGAACCAGTGCCAGGTGGCGCACCACCTCGTGTTGCACTGGGCGATGCGGTTCGCTTTCGACGACGTGATCCGTCAGCAGCTGGTACGGACTCTCGCGGCAATAAGCAAGCCGGAGGCGAATCCCCGCGAACCAGCACATCAGCGCGGCGGGCAGCGCGCTCTGACTGCAAGCAGTAAAGATGGCCGCCGCGTCGAACTGGGCAGTCAGCAGCCGGGTAACCATGTCGAGATCGCTCACCGGATTGGATTTCGTGCACGCATACTTGATCCACGGCGCGTCGTACGTCCACACGTCATCGATCATCGGCAGGTGCCCGGCGAGCGGCGCCGCTGCGTTCGACGTCAGCAGCGTCAGGTGACGTCCTTCGCCGCTTTCCTTCAGCGCGCGCATGGCAGGCGTCGTCATCAGCACGTTGCCGATACTGTCGAGCCGCACACACAAAATTCGCTGTGCGCCGCACCACACGCCGTTCATTTTCGCCTCCTCGGACGGCGACGGTGCGTGGTTTCGCAGGCGACGCCATCCGTCGCGCCATGTTGCTCGAATCGTTCGACAACGCGCCGGCGACCTGAGCGGTTCGAGCGTCTGATTTACATGCGGCTCTCTGGACGGTCGCACAATCGACGCTTGTCCGGATAAGCGTCGATACACGAAATACAGCGATTTCCGTGCCACTTCGTCGCCTTGAGATTCTGTTAAGCGACCGCACGGAATCGCGCGTTGCGATGTGCGTGGCGTCGGTGCTTTTTTATAACGACGGTGTAAAAGCGACTTGTTGTTGGTCGAAGTGCAGCTTCCGGTATTGCGCCTGCACGACAGTCGGCGTCCCGGCCGTTCGGATCACCCGATGTGAATGCGGCCGGCCGCCCCTGCTCGCGGGCTCGCCGAGGCGGCTGCGTCTGGCCACCACGAGGACGAGGGCTGGCGCGTGCGCAAGGACGGCGTGTTGTTCCAACGCCGCTACCGATGTTCGTAAAGATGAATATACGGACATGTTCCCGTCGTGTACTTTCCTGCCCCCCTGACATATGCTTTGGAACGGCCCTCCCCATGACAGGGGAACCACTTCAGCTTTGAACAGACATGATTGTCCAAAGACTTTCGTTCCGTGCTGCCACCGGCAAGCTGTACGTCGGCGCCGTGTGGCAATGCCTCGCGAAACGCGGCGCAAGAATTTGCCGTTGGAATGTCCATGTCGATCGCCAGACGGGCGTCGGGTCGATGACGGTCGACATTGTCGACGCCGATCCGCTGACTAAGGAGGATCTTGCCGCCATGCTCGGCGAAACACCGATGGAATTGTCCGTCACGCTGTTCCACGTGGAAGTAATCGCGAATCCCGGAGCCTCGCCTATACACGTGAAGCAAGGCGTCCATGCAGCCGCGGATTCGTTGTCGATCTCGCGTCCGAGTCCGAAGCTGACGTTAGTCAGGGATATCACCCATCACATTGCGCACCCGAAACGAGACTGATCACGCGCAAGCAGCATGTGTGATTCGATGTCGTTGCGGTCGATGCTGAACGAAGCGGTCAAGCCTGCTTATTCCAAATCCCGGGAGACAAGAATGCTGAGCCCTCACGAATTTTCGGTGCTCATGCTGGTCAAGGCATCGCCTGACCAGATCGACATGGCGCGCGAGGAACTCGATACGCTGATCGAGCAACAGTTCGTCGTACTCGAGCGATTCGGCTCCGGCGCAAGCCGTCCGCGGGTGACGCACGATGGTGAATCGCTGCTTCAGGCCGTGATGCGAAAACATTGACCGGCACCCGGTCGATCGCCGGCTTGACGGGCGCTGCGATATGTTTTCGCACGACGCTCATGTGGCGCGCAGAATCGTCGACGAACTTCTCAGCCAGCAATTTCGTTGATCACGTCCGGGTAGCATCCGCTTCGGCTGCAATAACCGCTAAATAGTATGTTGTACTACGCGTGCTCGATGCGTTGGCGTGCGAGGCGGATACTGCCGCGCACCTCGCTCCGCATCGAGCGCAGTCGCCTGTTCGGTGCAAGGCTCGGAGCCCGCTCCAGGCGTCGCCTCGCAACGCGCCGAAGCCGATGTTTCGTTATCGTCAGATAATTTGCTTTTATTTTCCGTTAAAATCGCCCTTCTTCTTACCTTAAGATGGAAGGACTGTTTTGAAAAAGCTGACGAAACACCTCGCCCGCGCGGCCGTTGCTGCGGGCGTCGCGTATTCCGGGCTGATGCCTTTTTCCCAACCCGTCCAGGCTCAGGTCGAACCCTTGAAGAATCCCGTCTACGGCGTGACGCTCGACGATCTGACGAAACTGGATGCAATCATCGCATCATTGCAGAACTTGCCGTACCGACCCACCGTGCGCGTGGTGTTCGATCCGGGTACGCCGGCCACGGACTACTACGCACCGTTGCTGCGCCTGCATGCGGTCGCGTATGTGATGGGCGAAGTCTACGATTCCTACTATTTCCCGACCAATCTCTCGACGTACCAAGCGCGAACCCAGGAGCTGGTGTCGCAGCTCAAGAACACGGTCGACGTGTGGGAAATCGCCAATGAAATCAACGGCGAATGGCTGCGTAACGATCCGAGCGGCACGAACTCGGTGGTCAATTCGGAAGAACAGCAAATCGGCCAGATGGTCGCGGCCGCCAACACGATCGTCAAGTCGAACGGCGGCAAGACCGCTATCACGCTGTACTACAACGACGACAGCAAGGGCACCAACTGCTGGGAAAAACCGCAGGACTACTGGAAGACCTGGCCAACGGCCTTCCTGCCCGCGACGGTTCGTCAGCAGGCCGACTATGCGCTGTTCAGCTACTACCCGTATCAGGATTGCCCGGGGCTGAATCCGTCGTGGAAGAACGATTTCACCGCGCTGGAAAGCATTTTCCCGAACGCCAAGGTCGGCTTCGGCGAAATTGGCACGTCGGATATCGCCGCGCCGGCCTCGGTGCAGCAGAACCTGATCAAGACCTATTACCCGATGGTCAACAGCATGACCGATCCGCGGTTCATTGGAGGATTCTTCTGGTGGAACTACGCCGAGGAAATGCTTCCGTATTCGACGAGCCCCTACTTCCAGTTGCTGCGTCAAACGATCATCAACCTGAAGGCGCCCAGCTGATGGGTCCGGGCAGCCCGATCGGAAAATGCCGTATCGGGTTGCCTGTCACGCAACTGCCGTGCGATGCATCTCAGCCGGGGCGCGGGCAGAACGCTGCTGGGCGTCATTCAGCGCGCGCCGCCTCGGGCATTTCCGTATCCGTCGGCGCCATCGGCAATCGATCCGCGCAAACTGCCAACGCATCGTCGACCGGCCGGCTATCCTCCGTCTCCGATAGTGCTGAGACGATACGTTCGCACGCATGCCCATCTCCGTAAGGATTCGCCGCCTGCGCCATCCGCTGGTACGCGTCAGCATCGTTGAGAAGCTCCGATGCGGTACTCAGGATGGTCAGGATATCGGTGCCGACCAGCCGGGCCGTTCCCGCCTCGATGGCTTCCGGGCGTTCAGTGGTGTCGCGCGTCACGAGTACCGGCTTGCCAAGCGCGGGCGCTTCCTCCTGAACGCCACCGGAATCGGTCATCACGAAATAGGCCCGGGACATGAGGAACACGAAGGGAAGGTACTCCTGCGGGCCAAGGAGGAAGATGTTCTCGTGGCCGGAGAGGAGCTCTTCCGCTGGCTCCCTCACCAAGGGATTCAAATGGACCGGGTAGACGATCTGGACCTCCGGATGATCGGACGCAAGAATATGCAGCGCGGCGCAAAACTGCCTGAATGGTTCGCCGAAGCTCTCGCGCCGGTGCCCTGTCACGAGAATGAGCCGGCGCACCGGATCAAGGAACGGATATCGCGAGGCGACCTCCGCAGTGAGCTCCGGCTCCTCGTCAAGCCGTCGCTTGATCGCAAGCAGCGCGTCGATCACGGTGTTGCCCGTGAGGACGACGCGCTCCGGCGCCACACCCTCGGAAATGAGGTTTTGCTGCGCCTGCAATGTTGGCGCGAAATGCCACGACGATATGGTGTCCGTGAAACGACGGTTCATCTCCTCCGGCCACGGTGACCACAGATCGCCGGTGCGCAACCCCGCTTCGACATGCCCCACCGGAATATGCCGGTAAAACGCGGCGAGACTCGCAGCCAGCGTCGTGGTCGTGTCGCCGTGAACCAGTACGATGTCGGGCCTCGCCGGTTCGATTACGTTGCCGATATTGATCAGGATACCGGACGTGATATCAGTCAGGGTCTGCCTGCTGCGCATCAGATCGAGATCGAACTCCGGTCGGATGTCGAAGAGCTCGAGCACCTGATCCAGCATTTCGCGATGCTGGGCCGTCACGCACACGCTGACGTTGAAGTCCGCACATTCCCTTAGCGCATGCACCAGCGGCGCCATTTTGATAGCCTCCGGCCGCGTGCCAAATACCACCAATACTCTCTTCACCGTTTTCTCCAAGCCGCTAGAACCACAATGTCGCGCGCACCACGACACCACGGGCACGCACCGCTGACGTCAACGCAAACCGGTATTGCACCGTGACGTCCGCATAGCTTGCCGGCGCGCTATATCGGTCTTCGCGAAACCAGTAGCGGAACTGCACGCCGGGGCCCACACCAATCGCCGTTTCGTCCGTCTGGCGGTTGTCGTGATCGCCGGCAATCGCCGCGTGCGGATACACGGTCAGCCGATCGCTGAGCATCGGTAAACGCCAGGTGTTCCCATAACGCAGCTCCGAATAGATGATGTACCGGCCCGCGCTGATGAAGTACGCGCCTTCGACATAGGCCTGCCAGCTACGCCAGCTCGGTTCGGTGACCCTCAGGTCGGTACCCGCTTCCGACGAATAACCCAGACGCATCAGCCAGTCGTTCGTCGACAGGCTGCCGATGCGGACAAGCCGCTCCGCGGTCAACACGACGTTCTGCTCGGGGAGCGGCTTGTAACGCACGCCTGCTGACCCTTGCACGGTCGGCATGCCGGTCACGTTGCCCGCTCCGTCGTATGCCGTGCCGTAGCCGCGCACGAAGAACTGGAGGATGCGCCCGTTCTGATATCCGATCTTCGGCGGCTGCCAGTACACCTCGATACCAGGCTGCAACACGCTGATGGTGCCCTGCGGGCCGAACGCGGCCGTCTGGTATGGCGCGCTCAGCACGAAACCCCAGCTGCGCTGAAGTCGCTCGATTTCTCGCCGATAGCCGAACTTGCGCTGCTCGTCGAATACGTGTTCGCTTTCATCCGCGTCGAGGCTATGTTTGAAGAGGTCAACGGACTCGTCATTCAATCCGGCACGCTTGGCCGCATAGCCCGCGTCCGCATAGTTCATCGCGTTGCCGGCTCCCCCGTCGAAACCTTGCTGGAATGAAGCGAGCGCCTCGCGATCCTTGTGCTCGCGCAGGAGGTCGTAGCCCTTCTGAAGCGCCTGCGTTGCGGTGTCGTCCGCCGGCTCCGCAGCCGGCAGTTCCGATTCCCGTGCCTGCGCCGCTATCGATACGGCTTTTTCCCGGTCAGCGTCCGTCGACGCCTCGCTTGCTGCGAGTTCCGCCGCCCGGAGTGCCCCTTTCCGGTCACCGGTCATCAAACGCACCTGTGCGATACGCAACTGAACCGCGGTCGATCTGTCATTTTCCAGCGGTGCAAGCGCCACGCCAGCCTCGTATGGACGATTCGCCGAGAGCGCGCTGTCCGACCAGGCGAGTCGCAGGTTGCGCTGCTGGTCCTTGCTCCACTGTCCTGTCCGGACGGCGGCCGAGAAATCTCTCCACGCTGCGTCGTAGTGCTTCCTCCGCTCAGCCATGTAGCCGTGCTCCGCCAGCACTGCCGCGCTGTTCGGAAAGCGAGCCCGCAACGATTCCACCTGGGCGTCCGCTTTCGCGATTTTTCCTTCTCGCTTAAAAACGTCAAGGAGCAGCAGTCCAAGCTGTTCGCTTCCAGGCTGCACCTTGAGGGCGCGCGACGCATAATCTTCCGCGCGACGCAGGTTGCCGGCATTGATTGCCTTGTACGCACTATCAGCGAGCCGGTAAGCTTTGGGCACGAGCGGCTGCGTGGCGTAAGCCGGTGCGTGCCAGGCCAGCGAGATGGCCGCCGCCATTGCGCTCGATCCGACGCAGCGCTTCAGGCAAACCGCGATCGGGGGTCTCAAGCTTTTCATGTCGGGTCTCCCGCTGTTTTTATCGCTGACGATACGCGTGGCGTTGCCTCATTGCCGTCGCGTGCTCGAGTGAGTTCGACGAAGCGAGAGTGCCGCGCGAGTTCGGCGGCAATCTCCGCATCACTGGCAATGAAATAGGCAACGTTCGTTCTGGCACCTCGCCGTACGATATCCTGTTCGTCCTGCGTAAGCGAGCGCCCGACCGCAATGTTCAACGTTCCGTCGTCCGAGGTTGAAAACGGGACAGCCCGATACGCGTACTGCAGCTCGAACGCCAGCGACGCCGCGAAGTGGCCTGCCGCCACATTGTCCAGGCTCACTCGGGGGAGATCCGCTTGCTCAGCGAGCGCATCCGCCAGCGATTCGGCTGAGATTACATTGCTTTCGATCAACAGTTCGCCCAGTCGCTTGCCGCATGTCAGTTGTTTCTCCAGGCTGGCCTGCAATTGCTCCGGTGTCAGCACGCCCCATCCGACCAGGATTTCGCCAATCTTGCGGCGCGTCTTCCCGAGTTCCTCGCTCGACAAGTATGTATGGCTGGTCTTGTCCCATGCGATAGGCTTGCCGCTCGCCAGGTGCCCGATATAGATGCGCCACGCCCGGCAAACCGCGTAGAAATTGATCAGGTTGTTGACGAAAATCCTCGGAATCGAGAGCAGCCCTTGGACCGGACCGTTCAGCTTGCTGACAAAATGGTAGCGCTGTCCCACGCGGGCAAACAACATGGCGGTGTTCACCCATAGCAGCGGATTGATCCAGTCGCCGAGCGTGACGACGGGCGCATTGGCCGGAATGACATATCCGCTCCTCTGAAGCGCCGCAAGCGCTGCGAAGTTGATCAGCACGCCATAGGCAATTACCGAAAACAGCGAGGTAACGATCCCCTTGCGATCATGGAAGAACAGATAGCGCGTGAGCAGGTTACCCTTCCAACCCAGCTGCTCCCAGCCCTGAAAAGCGATGCCGACGATCCATCGGGCGCGCTGCCGGTACGCGGTCCGAAATGTTTTCGGGAAGTACTCACGTGTCGCCAACAGATTCCGGGCAGCCACTCCACGACCTGGACGCTCCGCCCCGCCATCCCGCGTGATGTCCGAAAGCGGAAAGCGCACAAAGGTCTCCTTCATGCCCAGGTCTCTCAACCTAAAGCTGAAGTCATAGTCCTCGGTCAGTGAGCTCGTATTGAACGGGCAATCGTCGCGCTCCTTCATCGCCGCTGCGATCGCGCGTCTGCTGTAGCACGAGGCAGTCCCTGCGCCGGGGACGACACCGGTCAGACGTGCCCGCGACGGCACGTCCTTCTGGTGCGTTTCGCTGAAGTCGTCCATGTAGCATCCGGCCACGAACTCGTTCCATTTCCGGGGCAACGACAGGACGGGAAGCTGGATCAGATCGTTGTCCACAACCGCATGGTTGAAGTATTTGAGTTCAACCGGATGAATCACATCCTCGCAGTCGTGCATGACGACGCCCGCGAACTGCATATGATGGATCTCTTCGTAACGCAGGATGGCGGCAATGATCCAGTTCAGGCAGTCCGCCTTGCAGGTCGGCCCATCGTTCATGACCGTTGCGCGCGTTACCCTGCCAGGATACCGGCGGACCATCCGGTCGACTTCCGCCGTGGTTTCGGCGTCGTTGTGATAGGTTCCGACGAAAATCACATATTGCTCATACTCCATGGTCGCCAAGGTGTTTTCGATCATCTTGGCGATCACGTCATACTCTTTCCAGGCCGGTAGCATTAGTGCCAGATGGCGCTCCTCCAAGGAGCGCAACATGCTGATATTGACAGTCTGTTTTTTTTCGTGACGCAGAACCCGCCCAAGCTCGAACGACCAGTAGCAAGCGTCCAGCGCAAAGTCATCCACCGTACTGACCAAGATGACAATTGCGGTCACAAGGGTAATGGTGTTACTCATAGGTCAGAAATTTAGCGGACAAATGGTCTATGCTTGAGCGACAGCTATTGACAGGATCGCTCATGAAACGAGACGGCCGGAGCCTGGCTCACAACACGCTTGAAGAGATGCGCATATTG
>NZ_QTQP01000056.1 GCF_003854275.1 Burkholderia sp. Bp8963 | reverse complement strand
AACTGGGTCAGCGTGCGCGCCGAGAAGTCGTACAGGAACAGCTGGCTCGTGCCGTCACCGTAGGACACATAGCTGTGATAGACGAGCTTGCCCGTCAGCGCGCTCGGAAACGACGCGTTGGACTGGGACGGAGGGTTGGAGATGCAGGCTGCGTCGGCGGCGTTGCCGACCAGGTTGAGGGCGAAGCCGGCCACTAGGCCCGCGATGAGGGTCTTCGTTTTCACGCTGAGTGATCCTGGGAAAGAGGGACGCCGGCAGACAAGGTCCGGCGCGAACGCGCAGGACCACGGATCAGCCGTCGGGCAGCATGAATTCCGTATCGAGTGGTCGTCGGTAAGCAGAAGGCGAGAGGATGCCCGCGAACGGGCCGGATGAAAAGGATCAGAGCCCGTTAAAAACGAGCGGATCAGCGCGGAAGACGGGTTCTGCGGGGCGGGGAGCGTGCTACTCTTTTTGCAGCAATCCACGGAGGAACCGGGGACAGGCATGAAGCGTTACGCGGTGCTGGCGAAGACGATAGCCGATGCGATCCGGCGCGGCGACCTGATGCCCGGCGCGCGCATTCCGACCGTTCGCGCCGCGAGCCAGGCTTATCAGGTGAGTCCGGCGACTGTCTTCCGCGCGTACTACCTGCTCGAGAGTGAGGGCTTGATCGTCGCGCGCCCGCGTTCCGGTTATTTCGTTTCCGAACTCGGCGGCAAGCGCGTGCGACCGGGCCACGGCCCGCCTCGCAAGGCGCCGGCTGCGCCGAGTGTCGTGGACGACGCGCTGCACCGGCTCATCGATTCGATCAGGTGTGAAGATTTCGTGGCACTGGGCTCGCCGTTCGCGAGCTATTCGCTGTTCCCGATGAGCAGCTTGTGGCGATGCGTGACGTCGGTGGCACGCACGATGGACCGCACGAAGCTGCTGTCCGGATTCCCGCCCGGAGATGAAGGGCTGCGCCGGCAGATTGCGCTGCGCTATCTGATCGCGGGCGCCGCGTTGCCGATGGACGAAATCGTCATCACGACCGGCGCGCTCGAGGCGTTGACGCTGAGCCTGCAGGCGCTTGCGCGCCCGGGCGACATGGTCGCGATCGAACGTCCGGCGTTCCATGAGGTGCTGCAGGCGGTGCAACGCCTGCATCTGAAGGCCGTGGAGATTCCGGTCGATCCGCACACGGGCCTCGACCTCGACGCACTCGCCGAAGCGCTCGACCGGCATCCGATCCGCGCATGCTGGTTCATGACGTCGTTCCACAACCCGACCGGCACCACACTGACCGACGAGCGCAAGCGTGCGCTGATCGATCTGCTCGCCGCGCATCGGGTGCCGCTGATCGAAGACGATGTGTATGGCGAGCTGTACTTCGGGACCACACCCGTTCGTCCTGCGAAACTGTACGACGATAGCGGGCTCGTTCTGCATTGCGGATCGTTTTCGAAATGCCTGGCGCCGGGTTTCAGGATCGGCTGGGTCGCCGCGGGGCGTTACGTGCATCAGATCCGGCAGGCGAAATGCGTCGCCGCGCCGGCGGCCGACGTGCCTGCGCAACTGGCCATTTCGAACTATCTGCAGGACGGTGGTTACGACCGCTTTCTGCGCAAGCTGCGGCGCAATCTTGCCGCACACCAGGCGCAGATGCTGGCAGCCGTCCACGCGTATTTTCCGCAAGGCACGGAAGTGCTCGCGCCGCGTGGCGGCTACTTCCTGTGGGTCGAGTTGCCGCCGCGCGTGGACGCGCTGCGCCTGTTCGGGGCCGCGCTGGAACACGGCATCAGCATTGCGCCCGGGCCGATCTTTTGCAGGACGGGAGGATTTCGTCGCTACGTCCGGCTCAACTATGGCCGTCCATGGACGGCTGCCGTGGAGAACGCGATGCAGACCATCGGTGCGCTCGCGGCACGGCAGAAACACGCACGCTAGCACGGTAAATGCAGGGCGTTTCAATGCGCGACGCATGCCTTGCTTTCTGGCTGTACGGCGACCAAAAATGTGAAAAGGGACGTTGCGATGCGCGTCCTTCCGAGCGGCATTCATGGGAGCGGACATGAGCACCGGGAACGATCTGCAGGCGACGGTTCGGGCACTCGTACAGGATGGCAAAGGCTTGCTCGCCGCTGACGAAAGCGGGCCGACCATCGCGAAGCGCTTCAGGACGATCGGCGTCGAATCGACTGACGAGAACCGTCGTGCGTGGCGCAGCCTGTTGCTGACGACGCCGGGCCTCGGTGAATTCATCAGCGGCGTGATCCTGTATGAAGAGACGTTGGGGCAATGTGCAGACGACGGTACGCCGTTGCCCGAAGTTGCCGCGCGTCAGCATATCGTGCCCGGCATCAAGGTCGACGCCGGCAAGATTCCGCTCGCGCATGCGCCCGGCGACGAAATCACGCAAGGGCTCGACGGGCTCGCGAAGCGTCTCGATGGCTACAGCGAGCAGGGCGCGCGATTTGCGAAATGGCGCGCGGTGTACAACGTGTCCGCGACGCTGCCGAGCCGCCTCGCGATCGAAGCGAACGCCGACGCGCTCGCGCGCTATGCGTCGATCTGTCAGGAAGCCGGCATCGTGCCGATCGTCGAGCCGGAAGTCCTGATGGACGGCGATCATTCGATCGAGCGTTGCGCCGAAGTATCCGATGCGGTGCTGCACGAGGTGTTCGACGCACTGCATCGCTATCGGGTCGAGCTTGCACATATGTTGCTCAAGCCCAGCATGGTCGTTCCCGGGAAAGCGCACGCGACGCAGCCGGCATCCGCGGTGGTTGCCGATGCAACGGTTCGGCTGTTGCGCAGCATCGTTCCTGCCGAAGTGCCCGGCATCTTCTTCCTGTCCGGCGGGCAAACACCCGAGGAAGCGACGGCCAATCTCGATGCGATGAACCGCATCGCCGGGCGGCCGTGGCTGTTGAGCTTTTCCTACGGACGCGCGCTGCAGGAGCCGCCGCTTGCCGCGTGGAGCGGGCAGGCGGCCAATGTGCGTGCCGCGCAGGCCGCGTTGCTCAAGCGCGCGCGCCTGAACGGTGCGGCATGCCGCGGTCAATACGACGCGACGATGGAGCGCGATCCCTGAGCGGATTCGCGCGGACTCCACTTACGCAATCGATCACGTCAGTCCTGGTCAAACGATGCAAGTCCTGTCCAAGCGGAAAGTCAGCGAGCGCGACACGGTCGAGAGTGTGATGAACGCTCGCGTCAGGGTGCGGCCGGGCGTCTGCTGGCGTTGCAGGCAGTGCGGCTTCGAGGCGTTCCGCGCGCTCGAGCATTGTCCCGTTTGCGGCCGGCGGAACTGGCCATTCGTTTCGCGTCTCGCTGGCTCCGGCGATGCGCATCGCGTCAACGCGGTGCGATCGGTCGATAGCTGGCGCATGCGCATTGCGCGTTTGCTGCATGATGCGGCAGTTCGTCAGCCTCGCCCGGGGACGGCGCCCGCGCTGAGCCTCGTGACGCTCGTGCTGGTGTTCGGCGGCTACGTCACGCTCGACAAGGTCTGCAAGGCCGATCCCGTCTGCCGTGCAAAGCAGGTCTCCGGTCCGCAGATGGTGATCGTCGACATGCCGTCGTCGGCGGATCTGGCTGCGATGGTGGGCGATCCGTCGACGCTTTTGCCGCTCGCCGTTCCATTTCGCTTGCCGGATTACGATCTTCTTGCGGCGCCCGGGGACGGCGACCCGAGCGTGGATCCGGACATGGATCGCGCGGGCGAACCGAAGGAAACGGTGAATACGCGTCGCGCGACGGCGCTGAGCAGGCCGGCGGACGTACCTCGCGTGACGGTGCAGAACAAGCCGGCGGACGCGCCGCGTGTGATGGCGCTGAACAAACCGGCGGACGCGCCTCGCGTGACGGGGCTGAGCAAGCCTGTGGACGCGCTTGCCACGCGTCCATGCGCGAACCGTTCGGCCCCGGGCTGCGTGCGGCCGCATGGCGGCGCGATACGCGTCGCCGAACTGCAGCGCACGCATGAGCAGACGCGTCATGAGCGTGCGGTACGCAACTCAAGCACGCACGGCGCGGCCCTGCAGCGGTCGCCGTCAAACCACATCGACGTTGCAAAGCTGTACCGCGGGCACTGAGCGTTCGCGAAACAGTGTGTGCGCGCCGCCGTCGATCCGGTTCAGCTCATGCGCGGTGTGCGCTGCCGAGGTTTCGTCGCGTCACAAGCGTCGCACCAGGCTCGAGTGCCGATCACTCCGGCAGTTCCCGCTGGTTGACGTCCTGCTCGATCCCCCCGGCGTTCAGAAGTTCGATCTTTTCCATGCGCTGCCTTGCCTGCTCGGGTTGCCGGTTCGTCACGCCGATCACCAGCGCTTCAGCGAGTGCGAGCACAGGAACGTTGGTCTGCAGCATCGCGAACGGACGCCCCTGGATGCGGAGCACGATCTCGGCAAACTCGTTGGCCGGCGACATCCATTCGTCGGTGATCAGCACGATCCTGACGCCGAGCTGATGGGCGGATTTCGCGAATCGAATGCTGTCCTTCTGATAGCGACGAAAATCGAAGATCACGAGAACATCGTTGGGGCCCATGTCCGCCAGCGCAATCGAAGCCTGATTCAGGTTCGGTTCCAGGTACTGCACATGTGGCCGTGCATAGGCCAGCGTAAAGGAGAACAACGCCGCGAGTGGCGCCGTGTAGCGTCCGCCACCACAGAAGATGCGGACGTCCGGCGTGGCCAGCAGCGTCACGGCTTCGTCGAAGGCTGCTGCGTCGAGCCCTTCCGTCATCGTTGCCAGTGATTCGGAGAGCCGCTGGAATATCGCCGAGTGACTGTCGCGCATGCCCGATTCGGAATGAAAGGCATCCATCCGGGCGAGCGGGGAATTCATCGCGGCATCGATCTCGTTGTGCAGCGCTTGCTGGAACGACGAGTAATTCGGAAAGCCGATTCTGACGACGAAGCGAAACACCGTCGGGTCACTGACATCCGCCTGCTTCGCAAAGCCCGCAATCGGACCGAGCCCGAGACTGGGGTATCGATCCAGCAACGCCTGCGCGACCTTCTGTTCCGACGGCGTGAAGCTATCCATCTGGGATAGCAGCAACGCCCTGATGCTTGTCCCCATCGGGCACTCCGACTCTCACTTTTGAATGACGACTCGCAGACACGCGTCTGCTCGCGACTGCCCGCATGTTAGCCCATTGGCGGGCAGCGTTCCCCGCGACGGCAAAAAAAGAAGGGACGAATCACCGTCGCATACAGATCGTTCATCGCGCGCGTAATGAAATAAACATTTCAGTCGGGTGATGTTCGCTTTTTTGTCGGATACGTCAGGGCTAACCCTAGGTTTTTTATGTAAAAACCTGCGTGATATGATCGCGGCCTCGTCGGGATGTATTGTTTATTACATTGCAAATTCGTGGCGCGGGCAGGCCACAGGATCGCTGCGCATCTCGGCATGACCCTGTTTTCGTTTGGAGGATTCCGTCATGAGGCGGCTCGTTGTACTCACCCTGTTGTCGGCAATACATTTGAGCGCGTTTGCCGCGTCGGAACCCGCGGTTGAAGCGAAGAACGGCATGGTCGTTTCGTCGCAGCACCTCGCGTCGGAAATCGGCGTCGAGATCCTGAGGCAGGGGGGCAACGCAGTGGATGCTGCCGTTGCGGTCGGTTATGCGCAGGCCGTGACCAATCCGTGCTGCGGCAACATCGGCGGCGGCGGCTTCATGACCATTCACCTGGCCGATGGCCGGGATCGATTCATCAACTTCCGCGAGACCGCGCCGGCTGCAGCGTCGGCCAACATGTATCTCGATACGTCGGGCAATGTCCGGCCGGACGACAGTCTTTATGGCTATCGCGCGGTCGGCGTGCCGGGAACCGTCGCGGGCCTTGATCTCGCCCAGCGCAAATACGGCAACCTGACGCGCAAGCAGGTCATGGCGCCGGCGATTCGCCTTGCACGTGACGGATTCGTGCTGACGCGCGCCGATACGGACATCCTCGACACGACGATTCAGCGTTTCAAGTCGGACCCGGAGGCGGCACGCATCTTCCTGCGGGCCGACGGCACGCCGCTCCAGCCGGGCGACCGTCTGGTCCAGAAGGATCTGGCGCGTACGCTGGAGCGAATCGCGGCGCAGGGCCCCGAGGCGTTTTATCGGGGCGATATTCCGAAGATCGTCGAGGCCGCTTCGAAGCAGTCGGGTGGCGTGATCACGGCCGCCGACTTCGCGTCCTATCGGGCAGAGGACATGGAGCCGCTGAAATGCACGTATCGCGGCTACGAGTTCATCTCGGCCCCGCCTCCGAGTTCCGGTGGCGTGACGATGTGCGAGACGCTGAACATTCTGGAAGGGTATGACATGCGCAAGCTTGGCTACCATTCCGCGTCGGCGATCCACTACATGAGCGAAGCGATGCGGCACGCTTACGAGGACCGCAACACGCTGCTCGGCGATCCGAACTTCATCAGCAATCCGGTCAGCAAGCTGACGAGCAAGGAATACGCAGCGGAAATCCGCAAGCGCATCAGCGGCGATATGGCGACGGCGTCGGTCGACGTGCAACCTGGTCTCGGCGTGCACGAGAAGCCTGAGACGACGCACTACTCGATCATCGATCGTTCCGGCAACGCGGTCTCGACCACCTATACGGTCAACGGTCGCTTCGGCGCGGTGGTCATTCCGCCGGGGACGGGCTTTTTCCTGAACGATGAGATGGACGACTTCACCGTGAAGGTCGGCGCGCAGAACCTGTTCGGCCTCGTGCAGGGAACGCGCAACGCGATCGCGCCGGGCAAGCGTCCGTTGTCGTCGATGGCGCCGACCATCGTGAAGAAGGACGGCAAGGTGTTCATGGTGGTCGGGTCGCCGGGCGGCTCGCGCATCATCACGATCACGCTGCAAACGGTGCTGAACGTGATCGACTACGGGATGGCGCCGCAAGATGCGGTCGACGCGCCGCGCATCCACCAGCAATGGCTGCCCGACGAGGTCTATTACGAGACCTACGGCCTGTCGCCCGACACGCTCGCGATGCTTCGCAACATGGGCTACAAGATGGTCGAGGAAACCCCGTGGGGCGCGGCAGAGCTGATTCTGGTCGGTTTGCCGGGCACCGAGGCAGCGAGCCGGAAGAGTTCGGGGAACGACTCGTCGGTGTCGGGCAATGTACGGGTCGGTTTCGTCTACGGCTTCAATGATCCGCGCCGCCCGGCCGGATCGGCAATCGGTTACTGACCGTTCGACGCTGCATCGCCAGGATCAGGCGTTCGCGACCTTGCGGAGCAGATCCTGGCGGCAGAGCGTCCGACACTTTGCATCGATAGCAGTACGACATGTTTGCGACGCGCTCCCGTGGCACGGCACGGGAGCGCATGTTTCATCCTTTCTTGCACAGTCACCGTGCGCTGAATCTCCGTATGAACAAAAGAATTTCCGCGGCAGTATGGATTCTGATCGCGATGGTGGTCGGTATCGTCATCGGCTACATGATTTACACGCAGCTTCCGGACAAGCAATCCGCCGTTGAAATCGCGGGTTACATCTCGCTCGTGTCCGACGTGTTCCTGCGCCTGATCAAGATGGTGATCGGTCCGCTGGTGTTCTCGACGCTGGTCGTCGGCATCGCGCACATGGGCGATGCGTCGTCCGTGGGGCGCGTGTTCGTGAAGGCGCTCGGCTGGTTCGTCACGGCTTCGTTGATCTCGCTGTTGCTCGGGCTGCTGATGGCCAACCTGCTGAGGCCGGGCGAGAATCTCGGCCTGCCGCTGCCGGACATTGGCGCGTCGGCGCATCTCGCGACGTCCAAGTTCACGCTGAAGGACTTCGTCGGCCACATGGTGCCGAAGTCGTTCGCCGAGGCGATGGCCAATAACGAGATCCTGCAGATCGTCGTGTTCTCAATGTTCTTCGGCGTCGCGCTCGCGGCGCTGGGCGAGCGCGCGAAAATTCTCGTCGCGGCGATCGACCAGTTGTCGCACGTGATGCTGAAGATCACCGGCTACGTGATGAAGTTCGCACCGTTTGCCGTCCTGGCGGCGATGGCGTCGACCGTTGCAGTCAACGGTCTGTCGATCCTGTTGAAGTTCGCGGTCTTCATGGGCGATTTCTACGTGAGCCTGTTCCTGCTGTGGGGCACGCTCGTCGCTGCCGGGCTGCTGTTCCTCGGCCGCCGCGTGTTCAAGCTGCTGGCGCTGATCAAGGAAGCGTTCATGCTGTCGTTCGCGACGGCGAGCTCCGAAGCCGCGTACCCGAAGATCCTCGATGCGCTCGACCGTTTCGGCGTGCGCCGCAAGATCTCGAGCTTCGTGATGCCGATGGGCTATTCGTTCAACCTCGACGGCTCGATGATGTACTGCACGTTTGCGTCGCTGTTCATCGCGCAGGCGTACAACATTCATCTGTCGCTGGGCACGCAGATCACGATGCTGCTGATCCTGATGCTGACGTCGAAAGGGATGGCCGGCGTGCCGCGCGCGTCGCTCGTCGTGATCGCGGCGACCCTCCATCAGTTCGACATCCCGGAAGCGGGGCTGCTGCTCATTCTCGGCGTCGACACGTTCCTCGACATGGGGCGTTCGGCGACGAACGCGGTCGGCAACTCGATCGCCAGCGCGGTGGTCGCGAAGTGGGAAGGCGAGCTGATGTCGGAGTCCGAGGCCGAAGCGAACGCTGCGCGTCTCGATGCCGAAGTCGACGTGCGGGTCACGGAACGGGCGTGATATCGAACGGGCCGTCGTGCAGGCGGCCCGGACCCTGGATGGCCCCGTGCTCGGCGTCGATCCCGGAGTCGATCCCGGCGACGCCCACGTGGCGCTGGCCAGCCAGTCTCCGGTCGCCTTTCGCACTGCCGCGCATCAGCCTGCCGTGCGCAACGGCGGGTTGGCCGCAAGGCCGCGCTCATGCTGCTTCACAGGCGTCGCGCACGCGCCGATCTCGTTCTCCGCGATGATCTTCGCAATTTCCCCGTCGGCCTCGCGTTCATAGCCGGCGAAGACATCGGTGCGGTAACGCGTGTTCGTCGCGGCGCCGAGCTGCGTGCCCGACACGTCGTGCGTGTCGACGCTCGCCTGCATCGACAGGCCGATGCGCAGCGGATGCGCTTCGAGCTCGCGCGGATCGAGCTGGACGCGCACCGGCAGGCGCTGGACCACCTTGATCCAGTTGCCGGTCGCGTTCTGCGCGGGGAGCACGGCAAATGCGCTGCCTGTGCCGGCCGAGAATCCCGTCACGCGGCCGTGATACTCGACGCTCGAACCGTACACGTCGGCTGTCAACGTCACCGGCTGACCGATGCGCATGCGGGCGAGCTGCACCTCCTTGAAATTCGCGTCGACCCACACGCCATCGAGCGGCACGATCGCCATCAGCGGCGAGCCGGGCTGCACGCGCTGCCCGACCTGAACCGAACGCTGGGCGACGTAGCCCGTCACCGGCGCCGGCAGCGTGGTGCGGGCATAGGTCAGCCATGCGTCGCGCACCTTCGCGGCGGCCGCCTGCACGTCCGGATGCTGCTCGACCGACGTGCGGTCCGTCAACGCGTGATTTGCCTGCGCCTGCTGGCGGGCCGCATCGAGCGTCGCTTGCGCGGCCTTCACCGCGTCTCGCGCGTGTGCGATGTCCTCGGTCGACACCGCGCCCGTATTCGCGACCGCCTGCCGCCGGGCGAGATCGTCGACCGCGCGCGCGAGGTCGGCCTGGCGCTCCGCAATGTTGGCCGCGTAAAAGTCGTTGTTGACGTACAGCGTGCTCACCTGGCGAACCGTCTTGCCGAGCGTCGCCTCGGCATTGGCGAGTGCCACGCGCGCATCGACGGCATCGAGCGTCACGACGGCGTCGCCGGCCTTGACGATCTGCGTGTCGTCGGCATTCACGGCGACGACCGTGCCCGTGACCTGCGGCGTGAGCTGGACGAGGTTGCCGCGTACATAGGCGTCGTCGGTGCTTTCGTGATACTGGCCGAACGTCGCGTAGTACGCGCCGTAGCCGATGCCGCTCACGAGGACGGTTGCGGCCAGCAATGTCATCAGCAACTTGCGCTTGCCGGGTCGTGCTGCAGGCTGTGCCGCGGGCTGTTCCGTTGCAGCGGCAGGTGCGGCGTTGTCGCGTTCGACGGCCGAGTCGGAACGGGCCAGCGTATCGTCCTGCTGCTGATCGGGCGTTTGGGTGTTCATTGCATTCTCCATACAGGTAGGCAATCCCGCCGCGTCAACGCACGGCAACAACGGGAGCGGAAACAGGAGAAGAAGCGGGTGCGGCTGCAGCCGACGGGTCGACGTAGCCGCCGCCGAGCGCCGACGCCAGCGCGATCTGGCGGTCGCGGCGGGCCATCCTGAGGTTGGTCACGGCCTGATCCGCGGCGAGCGCGTTCGTATCCGCATTGAGCACCGTCAGCTGGTTGGTCAGCCCGGCCCGGTATTGCGTGAGCGCAAGCCGGTCGGCGTCGTGCGCAGCCTGACGGGCCGCTTCGGCGTCAACCAGTTGCGCATCCGTCGAACGGATCTGCGAAAGCGACGTCGCGACGCTCGACAGCGCATCGATCAGCGTCTGGTTGTAGCTGGCGACCGCGTAGTCGAAGTCGGCGTAACGCCCTTTCAACTGCGCACGCAACTGCCCGGCGTCGAAAACGGGCAGGTGAAGCGCGGGGCCCGCCGACGCCATCCGGCTGCCGGCCGTCAGGAAGCGGCCGAAGCCGAAGGCGTCGAGGCCGATCGCGGCCGCGAGGTTGATGTCGGGATAGAACTCGGCCTTCGCTTCCTTGACCTGATGCGTGATCGCATCGACACGCCAGCGGGCGGCCACGATATCCGGCCGGCGGCTGACCAGATCGGCCGGCAGATCGTCGGGCAGGCGCACCTCGTCGCCGGCACTGAGCGCCGGCCGCCGGATCGCGAGGCCGCGATCCGGACCGGCGCCGAGCAGCGCGGCGAGCTGATAGCGTGTCGTGAGAATGCTGCCGTCGAGCGCGTTGAGCGCGGCACGGCTCGTGGCGAGACCGGATTGCGCGATCTCGTGCTCGACTTCCGTGTCGAGACCGGTCGCGACGCGGCCCGCCGCAATGCGTTCGATCTGCCCGCGTTGCGACACTTCCTGCTCCGCGATGTCACGCAACGCGTAGAGGTGCGCGAGTTCGTTGTAGCTGCGCGCGACGGCGGTGGTCAGCGTCAGCCTGACGGCTTGCGCGTCGGCTTCGCTCGCTTGCACCTGCGACACCGACGCCTTCCAGGTTTCGCGTTTCTTGCCCCAGATATCGAGGTCGAACGACGCGGTCAGCAACGCTTCGTTTTCCGTTTGCCAGGAGCCACCGATGGGCTTCGGCGCGAGCGCATTGCCGCTGTACTGTTCGCGCGTGAGCGAATAGCTCGCATCGACGCGCGGCATCGTGCCGGCCTTCGCCGATTCGCCGTACGCCTGCGCCGCTGCGACGCGTGCGCGAGCCTGCGCGACGCTCGGGTTGCCGTTGAGCGCTTCGGCAACCAGCGCCTTCAGCTGCGCGTCGCCGAACTGGTCGACCCAGTCTGCTGCCGGCCAGTGACCGCGCTCGGCCGGCAGACTTTGCGCGGCCTGGAACTGGCCAGGTCGTGCCGGCTGGTTGTCGTCATGAATGCCGGCGTAGTTGGCGCAAGCGGAGAGTGCGGCTGCCGCGACCACCGCCACGACGGCCCGAATGGCGCGAACGATGACGTTTCGCTTAAATATCTGCAAATTCATTGTCAGACCTGTCAGATAAATGTCGAAAAAAGGGGGGGAACCCCCGCCTGCATTCAATCGCCGATGAACTTGCGCAGAAGGGCCAGCAGTTGCTCGAATTCTTCCGGACTGAAGGTGCCGAGCCGTGCGTTCAGTACTTTCCGCGCATTCGCAGGGAGCCGGGCGGCGACATCGATTCCCTTCGCGGTCAGGGCCAGGTTGACCACGCGGCGGTCCTCTTCGCTGCGCGAGCGCGCCAGCAGTTCCTTCGTCTCGAGCTTGTCGAGCATGCGGGTCATCAAACCCGTGTCGACGGCCAGCAACTTGGACAGTTCGAACGGCGTACTCGCCCAGCGACCGTGGATCGCCAGCAGGATGCCCATCTGCTGGCTCGTGATGCCGAACTCCTTGAGCGCCGTGTCCATTTCCGCCGTGATGACGTTGCGCGCCTTGTTGAGCAGAAACCCGACCGACTCGGTCAGGAAGAAATTCCGCGGCGTGTAGTGTTCCATGGCCAGATCCTGAATTGATTGATGGTCAATATATCTGCAAAGTCAGATATTGTCAAAAGGAAAGTTGGCGATGTCGGCTGCGTGCAAGTTGCGTGTCGGTTGCTGCCATCAATGACCGCCGGCGCCAGCCGCCGCTGCTGCCGCACGACTGTCCGGCTTTGTGATCCAGATCAGCGGGACGATAACGAGAAACAGGATGCACGAGAGCCAGAAGATGTCGTTCAGGCCGAGCATCGTGGCCTGCGCGTTCAGTGCCGCCTCGAACTGCGTGAGCGCCTGCGACGGGCTGCCGCCGAGTGTCTGCCGGAGGTGGTCGATGGCCAGCGCGAAGGCCGGATTGTCGATGCTCGACTGTTCGGCCAGTTGCGCATGATGCAGCACCGTCCTGCTGTTCCAGAGATTGCTGACGATCGACGTGCCTGCCGCGCCCGCGAACGTCCGTGCGAAGTTCGACAGGCCGGCGGCGGCCGGAATCTTGTCCGCCGGCAGGCCTGACAGGATGATGGCCGTCAGCGGCGTAAGAAACAGTGCGGTCGGAATGCCTTGCAGCAGCGTTGGCAGGATCAGCGTGCGGGGATCGATGCTCGTCGTGAATTGAGAGCGCATGAAGAACACCGCGGCGAACCCGGCGAATGCAAGCGTGGCCAGCACGCGCAAGTCCGATTTCGGCATGAGCTTGCCGACGACCGGCGCGAGCAGCACGGCAAACACGCCGAGCGGCGCGGTAACGAGCCCCGCGTTGAGGGGCGGGTAGCCGAGCGCCCCCTGGATCCATTGCGGAAGGATGACCAGGTTCGCGAAGAACACCGCGAAGCCGACGGAAATCGCGAGCGTGCCGCCGAAGAAATTGAGGCCGCGGAACAGGCGCAGGTCGATGATCGGTCGCTCGTCGGTCAGCTCCCAGATCACGAAGAACACGAAACTGACGAGCGCGACGATGGCCAGCACCCAGATCACCGGCGAATTGAACCAGTCGAGATCCTTGCCCTTGTCCAGCATGATCTGCAGCGACGCGACCCAGGCGATCAGCGACAGCAGGCCGACCTTGTCGATGGGCAGCTTGCGCGCTTCCGTCTCGCGGTCGCGGTAGAGCGCCCAGACGGTCGCCGCCGCGAAGAGCCCCACCGGCACGTTGATGTAGAAGATCCATGACCAGCTGTAGCTGTCGGTGATCCAGCCGCCCAGTGCAGGGCCGGCGATCGGCCCGACCGTGGCCGTCATCGCCCAGAGCGCGAGCGCATTCGAACTTTTCTCCTTCGGAAACGAAGCGAGCAGCAGCGCTTGCGACAACGGGACGAGCGGTCCCGCCACGAGGCCCTGCACGATGCGCGCGGCCAGCAGCAAGGTCAGGTTGGGCGCCAGGCCGCAGGCCCACGACGACATGACGAACAGCAGGATCGACGCGACGAACAGCTTCACCTGCCCGACGCGCTGGGTCAACCAGCCGGTCAGTGGAATCGAGATCGCGTTGGCCGCGGAGAACAGCGTAATGACCCAGGTGCCTTCGTCGATCGAGACGCCAAGGTTGCCGGAGATCGTCGGAATCGCGACGTTCGCGATCGACGAATCCAGCACGTTCATGAAAGTGGCGAGCGCTACCGCAAACGTGCCGAGCGCAAAACGGGCGCCGCTGAGCGGGGCAGGGGCGGGAGCGTGAGCTGAAGGGTTCATCGTGTTTCCTTTCGGATCGGGGGTGCGGGGCCGGGGTCCGATTGTTTTATCTGACATGTCAGATAAATGGTTAAAAAATGGATGCGACGAAAGTTTCGGAGGCAGGCGCTGCAAGGTTCTCGATGAGGGTTGTCCGGCCCTTCATCATGAGCGCCAGATGTTTGACTGAACCTTATCTGCAAAGTCAGCTAAATTCAAGTTTTTGTTGAATGTGGAAGGTAGATTTCAGTGATGCGCGAAGTATCGATTGGAGGCGGTCACAAAATTCTGCAACCGGACGGGCGGCGCGTTCGGCAACTGTCGCCAGAGCACAATTTCAACATTATAGAAATAATGTCAAATAACGGCGGCAGAAGGATTGGATATATGACGGTTTACGTTATATTATTTACTCAAATTCCTCCGAACCTCACCCATGTCCGACATCGCTGCCGACGAAACCCGCCTCGCCGTCGAGATCGAGCGCCTCAAGGCCGAATTCCCGAAAACCCGCGAGCTGTACCGCGAGGCCTGCGCGCTGCTGTTTTTCCGGTTCGGCATTACGCCGACCGCGAATCGCCTCTACCAGCTCGTCCGCAAAGGCAGCATGAGCACGCCGACCGCGGTGCTCGGCGAGTTCTGGGCCGAGCTCCGCGAAAAGAGCCGGGTGCGGATCGAGCATCCGGATCTGCCGTCCGATCTGCAGGCGGCCGCGGGCGAGCTGGTCGCGACGTTGTGGCGTCGATCGACGGCTGCGGCTGAAGCCGCGCTCGACGCGTTGCGCGCGGAGGTGGAGGCTGAAAGGGCGGCCGCGCGTGCCGAAGTTGCCGCGCTGCAGGCCGAGCTGGCGCGCACCGAGACAGCGCTTGAGCAGCGCACGGCCGCGCTGCTGACGGCG
This sequence comes from Burkholderia sp. Bp8963, assembly GCF_003854275.1. GTDB lineage: Bacteria > Pseudomonadota > Gammaproteobacteria > Burkholderiales > Burkholderiaceae > Burkholderia. The sequence goes on along the minus strand of NZ_QTQP01000056.1, from coordinate 32,696 downwards.
CAGGTGCGAATTCATGAACTCGAGCAGGCGCGTGCGGCCGATGGCGCGTCCCGCCAGGCGCTGGCGGCCGAGGTCGAGCGCCTGCAGGCCGACAACGCGGACGGCGATCGCGCGCTTGCACAGGCACGCGCGGATTTCTCGGCGCAGCTCGATCGGCTGCGCGACGACGCGAGTCGCGCCGAAGACCGGCTGCGCGCATCGGAAAAACGCGCGCTTCAGGAAATTGATCGCGAGCGCACCGCGGCTGCGCGGCTGCAGAAGGAGCTCGACGCGATGGCCGCCCGCACCGAACAGCGCGATACGCTGCATCGCGGCGAAGTCGCCGCGCTGCAGGCGCAACTCGGCGACGCGCTGCACCGGTGCGGGGTGCTCCAGGGGCAGCTCGACGGCGTGCAAGCGGCAAACGCGACGTATGCCGGCGAGCTCGAGGCGCTGCGCAACGCGCGTGCGGCAAGGGTGCCTGCCCGTCGTGCGCCGGCGCGGGCGGCGAGCGGAAGCGGCCGTGCGGCGAAGCCGGGCATCAAGCGGCGGCCGTCGCAGGGAGGATGACTTGTCGCGCGGCGCTTCTGTCCGCAGCCACGACTGGGGTAAAGTGCGACACAAAATGCCGGTTGCTTGCTACTAGACGACCGGTCTAATCGTTTGCTACCATACGCCACCATGAATGCATCTTCAGGCGCGGAAGTTCGCCATCACATCCTGAATATCGCGAAGCCGATCATGCTCCACAAGGGGTTCTCGGCGGTCGGTCTGAACGAGATTCTCGCTGCGGCGGGCATCCCGAAGGGCTCGTTTTATCATTACTTCGGCTCGAAGGAGGCGTTCGGGGAAGCGCTGCTCGAATCGTATTTCGACGGCTATCTCGAGCATCTCGACAATCTACTGGTCCGGCAGCCGGGAACGGGCGCCGCGCGCCTGATGAGCTACTGGGGCAACTGGCTGCACACGCAGTGCAACGACGATCCGGAAGGCAAGTGTCTCGCGGTGAAGCTCGGCGCCGAGGTGTCCGATCTGTCCGAGGCGATGCGCGCGGTCCTGCGGCGCGGCACCGGCCAGATTATCGACCGGCTCGCGGCCGGTATCGAAGCAGGGCTCGCCGACGGGTCGCTGCACGGGATCGACGATCCGCAGCACACGGCGTCGATGCTGTACGAGCTGTGGCTCGGCGCGACGCTGCTGGAGAAGATCCACCGCAACCGCCGGCCGCTCGAAACGGCGATGGCCGCGACGCTGCGGATGCTGAATCTGCCGCAGCCGGACGCGGCCGGAGAGCGGTCGTAACCAGGGCGCGCATCGGCGCGCCTTATTTTGCGCCTGTGACTAGACGACTGGTCTACTAATGAGGAATGTGCAGAAGGATCTGCAATAGCGGATCTGACGCGGTTCGATGTTCGACGGCTCGCGCGGTTCCGATGCCGCGCGCCGTTGTCATGACGGCGCGCATCGCGTCGACGGCCGCGTACCCGATTCACCCCTGAGCGTGCGCACGCACGTATCCATGTTGACGGAGAGGTTCACCACATGCCGCAAAGCAACACAGCAAACCGCAGGATCGTCCTGAATTCGCGCCCGGCGGGCGCACCGACGCCGGACAACTTCCGCACCGTGACCGGCGCGGTGCCGGTGCCCGCGCCGGGGCAGGTGCTGCTGCGCACGGTCTGGCTGTCGCTCGACCCGTACATGCGCGGCCGGATGAGCGATGCGCCGTCCTATGCGGCGCCGGTAGCGCTCGGCGAAGTGATGGTCGGCGGGACGATCAGCCAGGTCGTGTCGTCGAACCTGCCCGCGTACCGGGAAGGCGATCTGGTGGTCGCGGGTGGCGGCTGGCAGGACTATGCGCTGTCGGACGGCACCGGCCTGATTCCGCTCGGCCGCGATGTTGCGCATCCGTCGTATGCGCTTGGCGTGCTCGGCATGCCGGGCTTCACCGCGTACTTCGGGCTGTTGAAGATCGGCGAGCCGAAGGCCGGCGAGACCGTGGTCGTCGCGGCGGCGAGCGGCGCGGTCGGCGCGGTCGTCGGGCAGATCGCGAAGCTGAAGGGCTGCCGCGTGGTCGGCGTGGCCGGCGGCGCGGACAAGTGCGCATTCGTGACCGGCACGCTCGGCTTCGACGCATGCGTCGACCACCGCGATCCGGCGTTTGCGGGCAAACTGGCGGACGCGTGCCCGAACGGCATCGACGTCTATTTCGAAAGCGTCGGTGGCGCGGTGTTCGACGCGGTGTTGCCGCTGCTGAACGTCGGCGCGCGCGTGCCGGTGTGCGGGCTGATCGCGCATTACAACGACAGCGCGCTGCCGGCCGGCCCCAACCGCCTGCCGCTGCTGACGTCGGTGCTGCTCCGCAAGCGTGTCCGGATGCAGGGTTTCATCATCAGCGACCACTATGCGGACACCTATGCCGCGTTCGCGAAGGAGATGGGCGAATGGGTCGCGCAGGGCAAGGTGAAGGCGCGCGAAGATGTCGTCGACGATCTGGCCGATGCGCCGCAAGCGCTGATCGGGCTGCTCGCCGGCAAGAACTTCGGCAAGGTCGTCGTGCGCGTGGGTCCGGAGCAACTGGCCTGATGCAGTGAAGTCGTGTCGCACGTCGGCGTCGCACGGCGACGGCGTGTGGCATTCCCGTTTCTTTCTCGATGGAGTAACGACATGCCTTTTTACGTATTTGCGACTGTGATTCCGAAATCCGAGCACGTGCAGACCGTCGAAGCGGAGCTGCGCGGCATGGTTGCTGCGACGCGCGCCGAACCGGGCAACCAGCGCTACGACCTGTTTCACGAAAGCGACGGTTCGCCCGGTTTTCATGTGTTCGAGGCCTATGACGACCAGGCCGCGTTCGATGCGCATCTCGCGAGCCCGCACTTCGTCGCGTTTCGGGAGAAGGCCGCCGAATGGCTCGCGCAACCGCCGGTCATCAAGATCCTGACGGCTGTCGACGCGGTCGAGCCGTAACCGCGCCATACGCGTCGCACGACGCCTGACTTGATACGGCGCGCCGGGTGCGCGCCGCTTCCCACGATACCCCGGCCACGGAGGCTGAAATGATCACGCTCAACATCAACGGCGCGACCCACACGGTCGACGCCCCTGACGACATGCCGCTCCTGTGGGTGCTGCGCGATCTCGTCGGCCTGACCGGTACGAAATTCGGCTGCGGCATCGCGCAGTGCGGCGCGTGCACGGTGCACCTCGACGGCGTCGCGGCGCGTTCGTGCGTGCTGCCGGTCGCCGCGGTCGGCAACAGGAAGATCACGACGATCGAGGCCGTCGGCGCGACGCCGGCCGGACGCAAGGTGCAGCAGGCCTGGCGCGAACTCGACGTGGTCCAGTGCGGTTACTGCCAGTCGGGCCAGGTGATGGCAGCGAGCGCGCTGATCGCGTCGAACCCGCATCCGGGCGATGCCGACATCGATGCCGCGATGGCCGGCAACATCTGCCGCTGCGGCACGTACAACCGGGTGCGCGCGGCAATCAAGCAAGCTGCGAAGGAGGCTTGAGATGTCGCGCGGACTGATCGAAGCAGGCAAGACCGCCGCAAGCGTGTCGCGCCGCACGTTCCTCAAGTTCGGCATGTCGCTCGGCGCGGCCGCGGGCGGCGGCTTGCTGCTCGGCTTCAGCGTGCCGGCGGCAGGCGGCGACGCGCGGCGCTCGGTGATCGGCGGCAACGCGGACGAAGCGCCGCAGGCGGGCGTCTTCGCGCCGAATGCGTTCGTGCAGATCGACCGCAACGGGCAGGTCACGCTCGTGATGCCGAAGGTCGAGATGGGCCAGGGGACCTACACGTCGATTCCGATGCTGATCGCGGAGGAAATCGAAGTGCCGCTGTCGAGCGTGACGCTCGACCACGCGCCGCCCGACGAGAAACTGTTTCTTGACCCGCTGCTCGGCGGCCAGCTCACGGGCGGCTCGACGTCGATCCGCTATGCGTGGGAGCCGCTGCGCCGTGCCGGCGCGACGGCGCGCACGCTGCTCGTCACGGCGGCCGCGAAGCAGTGGGGCGTCGATCCGGCCGCATGCCGCGCACAAAACGGCGAGGTGCAGCATCCGCCGAGCGGGCGCCGTGCGTCGTACGGCCAGCTCGCGAGCGCCGCCGCGAAACTGCCGGTGCCGAAGGACGTCGCGCTGAAGAAGCCCGACGAATTCAAGCTGATCGGCAAGCCGGTCAAGCGTCTCGATTCGCCCGAGAAGGTCGACGGCACCGCGCAGTTCGGTCTCGACGTGCGGCTGCCGGGCATGCTGTACGCGGTGATCGTCAACAGCCCCGTGTTCGGCGGCACGGTCGCGAGCGTGGACGACACGGCCGCGAAGCAGATCCGCGGCGTGCGGCAGATCGTGCGGGCCGACAACGCGGTCGCGGTGGTCGGCGATCACACGTGGGCGGCCAAACGCGGCGCGTCGGCGCTCGTCGTGAAATGGAACGAAGGCGCGGACGCGAAGGTGTCGATGAAGGACATCGTTGCCGACCTCGCGCGCGCCGCGGACGGCAAGGGCGCGGTCGCGCGCAAGGACGGCGACGTCGACCATGCGTTCGCGAACGCGAAGACGCGCATCGACGCCGTGTACGAGCAGCCGTTCCTCGCGCACGCGACGATGGAGCCCGTCAACTGCACGGTGCACGTGCGGCCCGACGGCTGCGAGATCTGGGTCGGCACGCAGGTGCCGACGCGCGTGGTCGATACCGCGCAGCGGATCACGGGCTTCCCGCGCGAGAAGATCGTCGTCAACAACCATCTGCTCGGCGGCGGCTTCGGCCGGCGTCTTGAAACCGACATGGTCGCGCAGGCGCTCAAGGTCGCCAGGCAGGTGAACGCGCCGGTGAAGGTCGTGTGGACGCGCGAGGAAGACATCCAGCACGACATGTACCGGCCTTACTACTACGACCGCATTTCGGCCGGCCTCGACGCGAACGGCAAGCCGGTCGCGTGGCGGCACCGGATCGTCGGCTCGTCGATCCTCGCGCGTTTCGCGCCACCCGCGTTCAAGGGCGGCGTCGATCCGGACGCGGTCGAGGTGGCGGCCGAGTTGCCGTACGACCTGCCGAACCAGCTCGTCGACTACGTGCGGCAGGAGCCGCGCCACGTGCCGACCGCGTTCTGGCGCGGCGTCGGGCCGACGCGAAGCACGTTCGTCGTCGAGAGCTTCGTCGACGAGCTCGCCGCGCAGGCGAAAGCCGACCCCGTGCAATACCGCCGCGCGCTGCTCGGCAAGACGCCGCGCGCGCGCAACGTGCTCGACGTCGCGTCGAAGGCGGCGGGCTGGGGCACGCCGCTGCCGAAGGGGCACGGGCGCGGCGTGTCGGTGATGCATGCGTTCGGCAGCTTCTTCTCGATGGTCGTCGACGTCGCGATCGATGACGGCGACGTGCAGGTCACGCGTGTCGTGTGCGCGGTCGACTGCGGGATGGTCGTGAATCCGGACACGATCGACGCGCAGGTACAGGGCGGCATCATCTTCGGGATCACGGGCGCGCTGTACGGCGAGATCACGATCGAGAACGGCCGCGTGATGCAGGGCAATTTCACCGACTACCGGATGCTGCGGATCAACGAGACGCCGCCGATCGACGTGCACATCGTGAAGAGCGCCGAGGCACCGGGCGGGATCGGCGAACCCGGCACCGCGGCGCTTGCGGCCGCGCTGTCGAATGCGATCTTCGCCGCGACCGGCAAGCGCCTGCGCAAGCTGCCGGTCGGCAGCCAGTTGAAAACCGTTTGACCTCGAGGAGCCGGATGAATCGAATCACCACCCTGGCACGTGCGGTGCCGGCGATCGGCGCGGCAATCGTCGCGCTGGCGGCCGGCACGGCTGCCCAGGCCGCACGCGCCGCCGTGCCTGCCGCCATGCCCGATGAAGCGCTCGTCGCGCGCGGCGCGTATCTCGCGAAGGCCGGCGACTGCGTCGCGTGCCACACCGCGCCGCACGGCACGCCGTTCGCGGGCGGCCTGAAGATGGACACGCCGCTCGGTGCGATCTACGCGACCAACATCACGCCGGACCCGGACACGGGCATCGGCCGCTACACCGAGGCCGAGTTCGCGCGCGCATTGCGCGCGGGCGTCGCGAAGGACGGCCACAACCTGTATCCGGCGATGCCGTACCCGTCGTACGCGAAACTCAGGGACGACGACGTGAAGGCGCTCTATGCTTACTTCATGCACGGCGTCGAACCCGTGAAGCAGCCGAACCGCGCGTCGGACATTGCCTGGCCGCTCAACCTGCGCTGGCCGCTGAAGCTGTGGAACGCGGTGTTCCTCGACACGACGTCCTATGCGGACAAGCCCGCCCACGATGCGATGTGGAATCGCGGCGCGTATCTCGTGCAGGGCCTCGGGCACTGCGGGTCGTGCCACACGCCGCGCGGCGTCGGCTTCCAGGAGAAGGCGCTTGATGACAGCGGCGCGGCGTTCCTGTCCGGCGCGCCGATCGACAACTGGTTCGCGTCGAACCTGACCGGCGAGCACAACACGGGGCTCGGCCGCTGGAGCGACGCGGACGTCGCGCAGTTCCTGAAGACCGGCGCGAACCGGCATGCGACCGCTTTCGGCTCGATGGTGAGCGTGATCAACCACAGCACGCAGGCGCTCACCGATGACGATCTGGCGGCGGTCGCGCGTTACCTGAAATCGCTGCCGGCGGCGGGCGGCACGGGCGCACCGCCTTACCGCTACGACCCGCAGGCGACGCAGGCGGCGCTCGGCCGGCCCGCGAACGATCCGGGCGCGAAGGTGTATAACGCTTACTGCCTGCATTGCCACGGCGCGGACGGGCGCGGTTACGCGCCGCTGCTCGCGCCGCTCGCGGGCAATCCGAACCTGCTGCAACAGGACGCGGCATCGCTGATCAACGTGACGCTCAACGGCAGCGACACGCTGGTGATCGATGGCGTGCCGTCCGCGTATCCGATGCCGGCGTTCTCGAACGTGCTGAACGACCGGCAGATCGCCGACGTGCTGACGTTCATGCGCGCCGGCTGGAACAACGGCGCGCCGGCCGTGCAGGCGGCGGACGTCGCAAAGCTCCGCCACGCGACGCAGGCGGCGCGTTGAGCACGCGCGCTGCCGCACGTGGATGACGAAACGCGGGTATGCTGCCCGCACATGAAGCCGCCGGGCGCGCCGCGCGCCGGCGGTGGTTCCGGTAACCCGCGCGCACTCGTTCGCGAGACCGCGCGCGTTTTTGACGCAAAGTAGGGGTGTCTGGATGGCTAACGTGACTTATACGGATACACAACTCCTGATCAACGGCGAATGGACCGATGCCGCGAGCGGCAAGACGATCGACGTCGTGAACCCGGCGACCGGCCAGGTGATCGGCAAGGTCGCCCATGCGGGGATTGCCGATCTCGACCGCGCGCTCGCCGCCGCCCAGCGCGGCTTCGAGGAATGGCGCCGGGTGCCCGCGCACGAGCGTGCGGCGACGATGCGCAAGGCGGCAGCGCTCGTGCGCGAACGTGCCGACACGATCGCGCAGCTGATGACGCAGGAGCAGGGCAAGCCGCTCGTCGAAGCGCGCGCCGAAGTGCTGGCGGCCGCGGACATCATCGAATGGTTCGCCGACGAAGGGCGGCGCGTGTACGGCCGGATCGTGCCGCCGCGCAACCTCGGCGCGCAGCAGACGGTCGTGAAGGAGCCGGTCGGGGCGGTCGCCGCGTTCACGCCGTGGAACTTCCCGGTCAACCAGGTCGTGCGCAAGCTGAGCGCGGCGCTCGCGACGGGCTGCTCGTTCCTCGTGAAGGCGCCGGAGGAAACGCCGGCGTCGCCGGCCGCGCTGCTGCGCGCGTTCGCCGATGCGGGCGTGCCGGCCGGCGTGATCGGCCTCGTGTACGGCGATCCGGCCGAGATCTCGTCGTATCTGATCCCGCATCCGGTGATCCGCAAGGTGACGTTCACGGGCTCGACGCCGGTCGGCAAGCAGCTCGCGGCACTCGCTGGCCAGCACATGAAGCGCGCGACGATGGAGCTCGGCGGGCATGCGCCGGTGATCGTCGCCGAGGATGCGGACGTCGCGCTCGCGGTGAAGGCCGCCGGCGGCGCGAAGTTCCGCAACGCGGGCCAGGTGTGCATCTCGCCGACGCGCTTCCTCGTGCACAACAGCATCCGCGAAGAATTCACGCGCGCGCTGGTCAAGCATGCGGAAGGGCTGAAGGTCGGCAACGGCCTCGACGAAGGCACGACGCTCGGCGCGCTTGCGAACACGCGCCGGATCGCCGCGATGACGTCGGTCGTCGAGAACGCGCGCGCGGCCGGGGCGAGCGTCGAGACGGGCGGCGCGCGGATCGGTACGGAAGGCAACTTCTTCGCGCCGACCGTGCTCGCGAACGTGCCGCTCGACGCGGACGTGTTCAACAACGAACCGTTCGGTCCGGTCGCGGCGATCCGCGGCTTCGACAGGCTCGAGGACGCGATCGCCGAAGCGAACCGCTTGCCGTACGGTCTCGCCGGCTATGCGTTCACGCGCGCGTTCGCGAACGTGCACCTGCTCACGCAGCGTCTCGAAGTCGGGATGCTGTGGATCAACCAGCCCGCGACGCCGTGGCCCGAAATGCCGTTCGGCGGCGTGAAGGATTCGGGTTATGGCTCGGAAGGCGGACCCGAAGCGCTCGAGCCGTACCTCGTCACGAAGTCGGTGACGGTGATGGCTGTCTGATGGTCGTCTGACGGTCGGTTTGCAGCACGCATGCCGCCGCGCGCACCTACCGGCGCGGCGGCGGATTCCTGCATGTCGAAGGTGTCGATATTTCCAGAGGTCCGGCCGGGATTCGCTAAAATTCCGCCACATCTTGGCCTAAGCTGCTGATTTGAATGAAAAATCGATGGTCGGATCGAGTGGTGGAACGGGGCGTTGCAGATCCAGCAGATAGTCCCCGAGCCGGTTGATATGCTCCCGCCGGTACGGTGACAGCACCTTGAGTACCTCGGCGTCGACCTGATGCCCCTTCTGCTGCAGCTCTTTCAGTTTGCGCGACATCCACTGCACGTTGTACAGGATCACTATGTTCGCGACGAGGTGGTTGTACTTGATCACCTTGCGCTGCTCGTGCCGGACGTTTTCCGCGATGACACCTTCGCCGCCGAACATCAGCCATTGCGCGAAGTCGTTGAACTGTTCGCTCTTGTTGGTCGCCGCATGAATCGTGCGACGCAGCTCCGGGTCGTTCCAGTTTATGCAGATCGAGCCACTGCTCGGTTTCGGTGAGGAGATCCAGGATGCTGACCTGCGGCATCGACGCCCAGATGGCCTGATCGATCAGCGTCCGGTTCGCTGGCTCGGGCTCCTTGCCCGGCTTGTGAATGACGAGTTCCTGATCGTCGAAACGGTCGCTGCCCTCCACGTAGAGGTCGCCGGAATTGAGTTCCCGCATGATCTGGCTGAAGACGCCCAGCTCGAAGAACCGGCGGTGCAGCATCCGGCTGTCCCGGCCGTGCGGGGAACACCGCACGCTCCCATTTTTCTGGGAGCCAGTCCAGTGGCAGGTTCGCGAGGTCGTTCTCCGTCAACAGCAGATATTCGCGGTGCGCGTTCCGGAAGCCTTGCAACCAGGCGAGCGCGACCAGTACCGCGCGGTCCTGCGAGCTCGATCGCAACGGCAGCACGTCGAGACAATGGAGCAGCAGTGAGCGCTGGTTGCGATAAGGCACGTTAGCGATATAGCAAGGCACCGGATGTACGTTCCAGACGGATGACCGTTCACGAGCGAAGCGAAAGGCTCTTGCCGCCACTACTCGATCGTTTGCGGCTGCCGCCGCGGGGAGAGCCCGTAGGCCGAACGTCTAACTATTGCATGTTGGGCGACGTGGTGCCGCCTGACTGCGACGACCCATTGATTGCCCGCCCATCGCCCGTGTTCCGGCCGTTTAAGGCCGCAACGCGCGCCTGGGCAGCCTGCAGGTTTTCCGGGTACTGCGTCCTTCTGGCCATGGACGGCTTATAACCGGCCTTTTCGATCTGAATTAGCTCCTTGCGGACCTCCGAACGGGTCGTCGCCGGCTGCTCCGACTGGGCGAACGACACGGCGGGAACTGCGATCATCACGCCGATTGCAAAAGCCTTAAGAAAGGATTCCATAATGATTTACCTCCGACACAGGTACGTGCGGCGCTCCCAACCTTATTGTTCGCTACCGATAATAACAGTGTAGCCGAGGCCGCATTTCTGTGCAGGTAAAACATTATTGCTTAAAAGCGTAATTTTGTTTATCCGAACGTTATTTCGAAAAAATCGATTTTTTAATTCGAAAAGTTCGACACACCGAAGAAGGAGAATTACGTGGCATCGTCTGCCCGCGCTCGCCGTCGGCAGGCAACATGCCGGACAATCTGCAACGACCCGCCCGGCTTTACTGCAGCGCAATAAATTGCTCGAGCAGATCCGGGTGATTGAACTTGTCGCGCCACCATTGCAGCGCGCGTCCGGTTTCGTCGTCGCGCCATGCAAGGTAGCACTGCGCGGTTTCGCGCATCCCAGTGACGCGGCGCGTGACGAGCCTGCCTTCGTCGATCGCGCGGGCGGCAATGCTTACTGGTAGTGTGCCGACGGCGAGTCCTTCGCACTGTGCCGCGAGCTTTGTCGCAAGGGTTGGTACCGCGAGGTAGGGTTGAGACGGATGGAACGCCGCCGAGCGCAGAAGCGATTCACGTGAAGGACCGCCGACCACGGCGCAACGATATTGAGTAACGGCCTGTAGCGTAATCGGTTCCGGAATTTTCGCGAGGGGGTGATGCGGCGCGACCGCAAACACGTAACGCAGCGTGCCGATCGGGCGCGCGACGATGTCCGTCAGCGCTGGCGGTTCTCCCGTCGCTCCGATGACGAGATCCGCACGCCGCGAGATCAGCGCATCCCAAGTTCCGCCGAGCACTTCGGTCGACAAGCGCAAACGCGTGTCCATCTCGAGCGCGTCGAATTCACGCACATAGGGCCAGAATCTCGCAAACGGAAGAACTTCGTCGACGCAAACGTGCACCTCGGTCTCCCAGCCATCCTGGATTCGCTGTGCCTTCATTTCAAGTTGCTCGGCCGCAGCGAGCAGCCGGCGGCCTTCCTCGACGACGACGCGCCCCGCGCGCGTCAGCTTCGCACGGCGGCCGCTGCGATCGAACAATGTGACCCCCAGGTCGCTCTCGATCTTCTGCACAAGATAACTGAGTGTCGACGGCACGCGGTGCAGCATGGTGGCCGCATCGGCGAACGTGCTGGTCCGGTCGATCGCATCCAGCGCTTCGAGGGCTTCGAATGACAGCTTCATTTCTGCTTTCCTCAGTGCAATAACAGACGCATGCCCGACATGCTTTCGTTGCTAGTGACATTCCACGCGCAGTTCAGGTCAATCGGCCTGCCATCCGTTCAATCGACTGTCGCTTATTCGTTTTCGTCATCAAAAAATAATTTTGATATCCTAATAAATATCATCTTGCCGTGTGGTAATTTGTAGAAGCGTGGCCCCGGATGAAAGCGGGTGATGCTGGTCGCGACAGCGCGGGCGCGCAAAACCATCACATTCGATCATCGAAGAAAAAGGAGAATCAACATGACTAAGTCCAGCCTGGCACCACTCGCACTCGCGGTACTGACGGGAGTCGTGCTGCTGGGTGCACCGGTCGCGCACGCACAGGATTCGGACGCTGCGCCGGCCGCCGCCAGCGTCCCGATGTCGAAGCAGGCGTTGAAGGCGCAACGCAAAGCGCAGCGCAAGGAGGCTCGTCTGAAACGGAACCAGGAACTCCGTACGCTTGAGAAGAACGGCTACCGCATGAACAAGGACGAACACTATCCTCAGAGCCTCCAAAAGGCAGAACACAAAGCCGCGGAACAGAAAGCGGCCGCTGGCGCGTCGGCGGCCGGGCAGTGACGACCCGGCGCCGTGACCTGCTCCGCCGCGGGGTGGGTCAGGTCGCGGCGTCCCATGCACGTTCTGGCGCGCACCTCGCGCGCCCGAATCACGCAACCGCGGGGAAATGAGCACGTCCCTGGGTCGGTTTTATGCAAACGGTTGCGTGTCGAAGGATACCAACATTCATCGGCGACACCAATAAAGATAGGGTTAACGCTCTACCCATTGGACTGAATCGACGAGTACCATTGCATCAAGTTATGCAAACGGTTGCATGGAGAGTATCATGGCAGAACATGCGGTTTTGAGTGCGATTACCGACGATCCCGCGTCCGTTACCACAATCGTCAAGGCGGCGATGGCGGGAACCCAGGACGCTCGACTGAAGGAGATCGTCAATGCATTGATCGATCACGGGCACGCGTTCCTGAAACAAGTGAAGCTGACGGACGAGGAGTTCGAGCGCGGTCTCGCGTTTATCCGTGCCGCAGGGCACGCATGCAACGAGCGGCACAACGAGGTCGTGCTTCTGTCCGACGTCCTCGGCTTTTCGACGCTCGTCGCATTGCTGAACAATTCCGACTCCACTGAACGTACGCCGGGCGCGTTGCTTGGTCCGTTCTACCGCGGTGGTTCGCCGGTTTACGAAAACGGCCAATCGATCGCAAGCCCGGGGTCGCCCGGCTCGCCTCTCTTCATGCGCGGCCGTGTACTCGACGTGTCGGGCCGGCCGATCGGGAACGCGGCAGTCGATGTCTGGCAAGCGTCGCCTGTCGGTCTCTACGAGAACCAGGACCAGAACCAGCCCGACCGTAATCTGCGCGGCCGCTTTCATACCGATGCGCAAGGGCGGTTCGAGTTTCGTACCGTGCGTCCCGCCGGTTATCCAGTACCCACGGATGGCCCCGTCGGCATGCTGCTCGAGGCGCAGAATCGCCATCCGTATCGCCCCGCACACATCCACTTCGTGATCGTCGCCGAAGGTCACGCGACGTTGGTATCGCAGGTGTTCGCCGACGATTCGGAGCATCTCGATTCGGACGTCGTGTTCGGCGTGAATCGTCGTCTCGTTGGTAATTTCGAACGCCATGATCCACGAACGGGACCGCACGCGGAAACCGGCGAGGTGTACTACACGCTCGATTTCGAATTTGTCATGGCCGACGGTACGCCGACGTACCCGACGCCGCCCATCGACTGAACAGGAGGGGGCAATGTCACGCAATCTGAACGATAAAGTCGCTGTCATTCTCGGCGGCACCGGCGGGATAGGCGTTGCGACAGCAACGGGTTTTGCCGAAGCGGGCGCGCGCGTTGTCGTTGTCGGACGTAGCGACCTGGAAGCAACGCGACACATCGCCGACGCGCTGCCCGGCGTCGGGCACTCGGCCGCGGTCGCGACGATCACCGAGAGCGCGACGCTCGCCGCGCTCGCTGACGACGTACGCGTGCGTTACGGGCGAGCGGACATCCTGGTGAATGCCGCGGGCTTCACGAAGCCGGTTCGCCACTCGGATCTCGACGCGCTGACGGACGACCTGATCGACGAGATCATGAAAGTCAACTGGCGCGGCCAGTTCGCCGCGATCCGGGCATTTCGTGCGCTGCTCGACGAGTCGGGCGACGGACTCGTCGTCAACGTGTCGTCCATCGCGGGCACGACCGGCAATGGCAGCAACGTGGCCTACTGTGCCGCAAAGGCAGGAATCGACGTGATGGCACTGTCGCTCGGCCGCGCGCTTGCGCCGCGCGTTCGCGTCGTGAACGTGTCACCGGGCGTCGTCGATACGCAGTTCGTGCCCGGGCGCGGTGACGATTTCAACGAGAAGGTCGCCGCGACGACTCCGCTCCGCCGGATTGGCGAGCCGGACGATGTGGCTGCTGCCATCGTCGCCTGCGCTACAACGCTGACGTTCAGTACCGGCGCAACGATCGTCGTCGATGGCGGCCGCCGGCTGAACTGATTGTCTGGAGACCTTTTCAATGCATGCTCGCAAGACCATCATTACGTGCGCTGTCACCGGCAACATCACGCGCCCGGATCAGCATCCGGGCCTGCCGGTCACGCCTGAACAGATCGCGGACGCTTCGCTCGAAGCCGCGCAGGCTGGCGCCGCCGTTGTGCACATCCACGTCCGGGATCCGGCCACGGGCCGACCCTCGATGGACCTGGATCTCTATCGCGACGTAATCGAGCGGATTCGCGCGGTCGATCGCGAACTGATCATCAATCTGACGACCGGTCCCGGCGGACGCTTTATTCCGAGTGACGACGACCCCAAGGTCGCTGCGCCGGGTACCACGCTCCTGCCGCCCGAAAAGCGCGTGGAACACATTCTCGCGCTCAAGCCCGACATCTGCAGCCTCGACCTGAACACGATGAATTCGGGGGCCGAGGTCGTCATCAATACCCCGAAAAACGTCACGCGAATGGCCGAGGTGATACGCCGGGCCGGCGTCAAGCCCGAGCTCGAGATCTTCGACTCCGGAGATATCCATCTGGCGCGAGACCTCATTGCAAGCGGCGTGCTCGACGGCCCCGGACTCTGGACGTTCGTCAGCGGCGTCAAGTATGGCTTCGGCGCGTCGCCGGAAACGCTGCTCTATGCGCGCGACCTGTTGCCGCCGGGGGCGATATGGTCCGCTTTCGGGATCGGGCGTTTCGAGTTCCCGATCGTCGCGCAAGCGTGGCTCGCAGGCGGACACGTGCGTGTCGGCCTCGAGGACAACATTTATATCGAGAAAGGCGTGCTCGCCGAGAGCAACGCGGCGCTCGTCACGCGGGCACGCGAAATCGTCACGCTGCTTGGTGGCGAGATCGCGACGAGTCGCGACGCGCGCGAGTGCTTCGGCCTCGCATCCTGAGCACAACCCGACGAACGAATCAAGGCCGCGCATGGATGCGCAAGCGACCGGCGGTCGTCGCGTCATGCGTCCAATTCCGCCTTTTCCAGGAAAAAAATCGAGAATGAAATGCATTCGCGTCCAGCAAAAGAGCGCTGATATCGACACACTCGCACTGAGCGTCGATACGCAGCCCGTCCCGAAGATCGATACGACCGACTGCCTGGTCGAGATCGAGAGCGCGGGTGTCAACCCGAGCGATGTTAAGGCCGTGCTCGGCTTCATGCCGCACGCGGTGTGGCCGCGCACACCGGGTCGAGATTACGCGGGGCGCGTGATCGACGGTCCACCGCACCTGATTGGCAAGGAAGTCTGGGGTAGCAGCGGCGAGCTCGGGATTCGTCGCGACGGGACCCACGCCAGCCATCTCGTCGTGCCGGCACTCAGCGTGCGCGAGAAACCGGCAAACCTGACGATGGACGAGGCAGGATCGATCGGCGTGCCGTTCGTCACCGCTTTCGAGGGCTTGCACCGCGCCGGCGGCGTGCGGCGCGGCGACGTCGTGCTCGTGCTGGGTGCCAACGGCAAAGTCGGGCAAGCCGCCGTCCAGCTCGCGACGATGGCGGGGGCGGAGGTGATCGGTGTCGTGCGCGACGATGCGTCATACATCGGGCACGCCACGGGCGATGTGACGATGATCAACGCCTCGGCTGAGCCATTCGACGAGCTCGTGCTCGAGATGACAGCCGGGCGCGGCGCAAGCATCGTCTACAACACGGTCGGAAGCCCGTACTTCGAGCGCGCGAATCGTGCGATGGCCGTGCGCGGCACGCAAATCCTCATTTCGACAGTCGAGCGCGCGGTGCCGTTCGACATCTTCGCGTTCTACCGCGGGCAGCACACCTACGTCGGGATCGACACGCTCGCACTCGACTCGCCGCACTGCGCCGACATCCTCGAAGCGTTGTTGTCGTCGTTCGAGCAGGGTACGCTGAAGCCGTTTCCGGTGGATGCCGATTACGTGTTCGATCTCGCGGACGCCGCGCACGCGTATCAAACGGTATTCCGCGGCACCTCGAACCGTGTGCTGCTCAAGCCATGAACGTCACGCGCTTTCGAGATGCGCCCGAGTATTTCCCGCCCAATCACTTCGGGATGCAATGCGTGCGCCTGCAAGGACGCGAGGCAGGCCCGGCCGAATCGCTTTGGCTTGGCGTGTCGACGATTGAGCCTGGTGGGTACACGACCATGGAGGGATCGGGAGTCGAAAAGCATTACGTCGTACTGGAGGGCCATGTATGCGTGGACGCAGACGGCGTCGAAGTCGAATTGCACGCGTTCGATTCGTGTCGCCTGGCGCCGCACGAGAGGCGTTCGCTGCACAATCGCTCTGACCGTCCCGCCAGGATCCTGCTCGCGATGCCGTTCGCACGCCCGCCGTGCGGGTGAATCCACCATGACCGTTGCGGCGGCCGGTGGAGCGGGGCGATGTTTCAGTTCGAACGCATCCGGCTGCTGGCTGTCCGAGGCGCGCCAGTCGATCCGCGTACCACGAGTTCAGGCGCCAGCGTAATGCGCAGTGGCGCCTTGCCCGGCGTCGTGATCATGCCGAGCAACAGGCGCGCGGCCTGCCGGCCCATCTCGCGATGCTGGATCCGTAGCGTCGTGAGCGACGGACTCAGCATGTCGAGCAGCGGCATATCGTTGTGCCCGATCAGCGAGATGTCCTTCGGGCACACGATCCGCCGCTCCGCAAATACGTCATAGCAGCCGAGCGCGATCAGGTCGTTCGCCGCGATGATCGCGGTCACGCCACGATGCGTGTCGAGCAATTTTGCGCATGCGGCGCGCCCGGCCTCCCTCGTGAATTCGGACGCTTCCACGACGACGTTTGTCGCAAGATTGTGCTGCTGGGCGGCGATCTGGAATCCCTGCAGCCGCGACAGGCCGGTCGCGAGCCGTTCAGGTCCGGACAGATGCGCAATACGCGTATGCCCGAGCCCGACCAGGTGCTCGACCGCGAGCCGCATCGAGAGGAAGTCATCGTTGACGACTTCGGGTACGTGGCCGCCGTCCTCGCCGCGATTGACGAGCACGACCGGCACGCCGTCGAGGATGCAGCGCCGCACGAGCGGGTCGTGCCGCGCGGCGGTCGCGAGAACCAGGCCGTCCACCTGACGCTCGAGCATCTGCTCGAGCATCCGTTCCTGATTCTTGGGCTTGCCGACGATGTTCGCGATCAGCACGCCGTAGCCTTCGGCCGCGAGCTCCTCCTCGATCCCGCAGACCATCGGCGGGAACACCGGGTTCGAGATGTCGGGCAGGCACACGCCGATCACCTTCGATTGCCCGCCGCGCAGCGCGGAGGCAAGCCGGTTCTGCCGATAGCCGAGCGACTTGGCCACCGCGAGCACGCGGCGCACGACCTCATCGCCGATCAGGTGGCGGGTGGCCGGGTTGAGCACGCGCGACACCGTCGACGCGTTGACGGACGCCGCCGCGGCGACTTCGCGAATCGTGACGCGGCCGGTGCCGCGCGTTTCGGGAGATGGGCTCATGGAACCTGCTGGTGAAGTGGGATCCGATTGTATCGATGCAATGGGTTGCGGGCAATGTTACGGATGAAACCCTAATGTTTTCAGCGCTAAACCTCATTGACAGAGCGATTCCCTTGAGTAGGATGTGCATACGTTTGCATAAAGAAAATTGCGAATTCGATAAGGCGGATCGAAACGTTTCCAGAGACGGGCACGCCGTTGACGGTCAGCAACCAGAAACCGGCTAAAAGCGGTGCTCGATTGAAAGAATCGACGCATGACGCCACTGTGTCACATCGCCATCTTTTTGCCTGCATTTATGCAAACGGTTGCATTCAGTTACCCGAGACGCCATGGCGGAAAGCGGCATGGCCCATGTGAACGACGTACAGGAGCGAATGGATGGAGACAAACCATAATTCCGGGCAGCGGCCCGAGCCCAGGCGAGCCGCGATGGGCATCGTAGCCGCGTGCGCGGCGGCGATCGGCATCTTCCATGGCGCAAACGCGCTTGCGGCAAGCGAGACAATCGCCGCTTTCTACAAGAACCAGGTTGATCCGCATTTCGCGCTCGTTCACGCCGGTGTCGATGCCGAGGCGAAACTGCTCGGCGTGTCGGTCACGCACTACGCGCCG
Source organism: Burkholderia sp. Bp8963 (assembly GCF_003854275.1). Classification (GTDB taxonomy): domain Bacteria; phylum Pseudomonadota; class Gammaproteobacteria; order Burkholderiales; family Burkholderiaceae; genus Burkholderia. The sequence goes on along the minus strand of NZ_QTQP01000056.1, from coordinate 14,852 downwards.
ACGCGTCCGAACGATCTCGGCGAGCAACTGAGCGAGCTGGAGGACGTTGGCGTGAAGAAGCCGAACGCCGTGCTGTTCATGGGCGTGAACCCGCATGGTGTCGTGCCCGCCATTCAGAAGATCAACGCGATCGGCATTCCGGTCGTCAACTACAACGATCGCGTGGCGGGCGGGAAGTTTTCGTCGGTCGTCGTCGCGGACGACTACAACCTCGGTCTCGACGTCGCGCGATACCTGTTCAAGAGCCTCGGCGGCAAGGGCAATGTCGTGATCCTCGAAGGCGTGAAAGGCTCGACGACGAGCGACGAGCGCGAACGCGGGTTCAGGAAGGCCCTTCAGGAATTCCCGAACATTCACCTGCTTGCGTCGCAGCCGGCGAACTATCAGCGGCTGCAGGCGCTGCAGGTGATGGAAAACCTGATTCAGTCGAATCCGAAGATCGACGGCGTGCTGGCGGCTGCCGACGTCATGGCGATGGGCGCGATCGAAGCACTCGAGGCTGCGGGCCAGAAGCAGGTGAAGGTCGTCGGTATCGGCGGCGTGCCTGAATCGGTGAAGGCGATCAAGGAAGGGCGCCTGCTTGCGACCGCTGAATTCAACGGTTTCAAAATGGGTTGCATCGCGACGATGGCGGCGGTCCGCACGCTGCGGAATGAACCCGTGCCCGGTACGGTGCTGATCAAGGGCATCGTGATCGACAAGACGAACTACGCACCGTTCGAGCTACCGGGCGATCAACGCCAATGTCCGACGTGGAACGACGTGGCCAGCCAGTGACGCGGGCGGCCGGGCAAGCCGTATCGCGGTACGGCACCCCGGCTGTCAGATGACGCACGGCTGTCCGCCGAACAGCATCGTGGAGATGAACATGGAAACCTCGACCGCGCGCATCCCGCGTCTCGAATTACGCAAGATTTGCAAGCATTTTCCTGGCGTGGCTGCGCTGACTGACGTCGACCTCACGCTGTATCCGGGCGAAGTGCACATGCTGCTCGGAGAGAACGGCGCCGGGAAATCGTCGCTGATGAAGGTGTTGTTCGGCGCTTATCGTGCCGATAGTGGCGAGATCCGATACGACGGCATGCCGGTCGTGATCGAATCGCCCGCCGACGCGAAGCGCCTGGGCATTGCGGTGATTTTCCAGGAGTTCTCGCTCGTGCCGCATCTGTCGATCGCGCAGAACATCTATCTCGGCCGCGAGCCTCGCAACCGCTTCGGTCTCGTCGATCACCGGCGCATGCATTCGGACGCTGCCGCCGTATTGGCGCAACTCGGGCTTGCGTACGACACGCGGACCCATGCGGCGGACCTTGGCGTTGCACAGCAGCAGATGGTCGAGATTGCGAAAGCGTTGTCGCACGACGCGCGCGTGCTCGTGATGGACGAGCCGACCGCGGCCATCTCGGACCGGGAAGCCGACGCCCTGTTCACGGTCGTGCATCGCCTGCGTGACGCAGGCGTTGCGATCGTCTACATCTCGCATCGGATGAAGGAGGTGTTCGATCTTGGCGATCGCGTGACCGTGCTGCGCGACGGCCGCCTTGTCACCTCGATGCCGGCCGGCGATGCGAGCCCCGATCAGTTGATTGCGCTGATGGTCGGGCGCAAGGTCGGTGCAGTCTATGAGCGCCGCTATTTCGGCGCATCCGGTGAGATCGCGCTCGACGTTCGCGGCTTGACGACGTCGACCGGCGTGAACGGGGTCGACATGCAGGTGCGCTGCGGCGAGATCGTTGGATTGTCGGGCCTGGTCGGCGCGGGGAGGACGGAGGTCGCACGCGCGGTAATCGGTGCCGACCCGATCCAGGGCGGTCGCATCGAGATCTTCGGCAAATCGGTGTCGGGTGGCCCGCACGAGGTCGTCAAACGCGGCGTCGGTCTGATTCCCGAAAACCGCAAGCAGGAAGGTCTCGCACTGCGCCGCTCGGTGCACGAGAACCTGCTCGTTTCGAGCCTGTGGCACCTGTTCCCGAAGGGCTGGTATCGCCCGGCGCGCGCCCGGCGAGCGACTCACGGCCTGATCGACATGCTGCGGATCGCACCGGGCGATCCGGCAAAACACGCGCGCAACCTGAGTGGCGGCAACCAGCAGAAGATCGTGATCGGCAAGTGGCTCAGTGCCGACTGTCGCCTGTACATCTTTGACGAACCGACGCGCGGGATCGATATCGGTGCGAAGACCGAGATCTTCAATCTGATCGAGCGGCTTGTCGAGGAGGGCGCGGCGGTCCTGCTGATCAGCTCGGAACTGTCGGAGATCGTGCATGTATGCGATCGCGCATACGTGATGCGCGAGGGCGCGATTTCGGGCGAGCTGCAACGGGAACAGTTGAGCGAGCAAAGCATTCTGAGTCTGGCAATGCACGGAGGTTGACGATGTCGATTGAAACGAAAGGCAATGGCAGGAATACGGCGGGGCGGCGCAAACGGCCGCTGCCGTCGATCGTGTGGGCAAGTGTCGCGTTGGTCGCTGCGGCGGCTTTCGGCGTGAAGGGTTTCGCATCGCCAGCGAATCTGGTCGACATCGGCCTCCAGATCGCGATCCTCGTGATGATCGCGATGCCGATGACCCTGGTGATCCTGAGCGAGGGGCTCGACCTGTCGGTCGGCGCATTGCTGAGCCTCTGCGGTGTCGTGTTCGCGCAGTCGCTCGGCGCGGGCGCCGGCATCGGTGCAGCGCTGGGCGCGGCCGCGGCGGTCGGTGTCACGATCGGCTTCCTGAATGGCACGCTTGTCGCGCGACTGGGGCTGCCGCCGTTCGTCGTGACCCTCGGCACGCTCGGCGTCGCGCACGGCGTTGCGCTCGTGATGACCGACGGCAACGCGGTTGTCGTGGCGAATCCTGCGGTCGGCCCGCTTTACGGGGCGTCGGTAATGGGCATTCCATTCCCGATTGCCTGTGCGCTCGCGGCATACGCAGTCACCCATCTGCTTCTGTACCACACCCGGTTCGGCGCCTATGTTTTCGCGATCGGCGGCAACCGTGACGCGCTCACGTTGGCAGGGGTCCGCGCCCGTCTCTATCACGTCGCGATCTACGTGATGAGCGGTCTGTTTGCGGGCCTTGCGGCGCTATTGCTCGTCGGACGCATGAACGCGGCAGAGCCGAATGCCGCGATCGGCATGGAGTTCGATGCGATCGCGGCGGTCGTTCTCGGCGGCACGTCGTTCGAGCGCGGGGAAGGTTGGTTGCCCGGTACCGCGATCGGCGTGCTGACGATCGGCGTGCTCCGCAATGCACTCAACCTGGTTGGAATCGAATCGTCGCTGCAGGTCGTGACGATCGGCTTGCTGGTTCTCGCGGTCGTCGTCATCGATAGTGCCCGGAAATCTCGCGTCGAAGGAGCGCAAGCATGAATACCCGAAATCAATCGTCGTTCCAGGTGATACGCATCATGGGCCTCGGTCGCCGCAGCCGGCTTTCCGACGATGCGAACGCGCTGATCGGTCGCGCCGTGTTTGTCTGTGTCATTGCAATCGCGCTCGCGTTCGCATCGAATAGCTTCGCAACCTCCGGCAACCTGCTGAACGTGCTGCGGCAAGCCAGTCTGATGTTTCTGCTCGCGTCAGGTCTCACGATCGTGATCCTGTCCGGCGGGTTCGATCTGTCGATTGCGGCGAATCTTACCCTTTCCGCTTGTCTGGCAGCCGGCGCGATGAAAGCTGGCGTTTCGCCGTGGCTGGCGATTGCGGTCTCGATGTCGTGCGGGGCGTTGATCGGACTGCTGAACGGCCTGGCGGTCGCGCTTCTGCGGCTGCCGCCGTTCCTCGCGACCTACGGGATGCTCTGGGTCGTGCAGGGTATCGCTTTTCACTACATGGGCGGAAACGAGATATTTGGCTTCCCGGCCGGCTTTCGCGCCCTCGGCACCGGCTTTTGGTGGGGCGTGCCGATCCCCGTGTACATGATGCTGCTCGTGTTGATCGTCGGTTCGGTGATCACCGCGTGCCTCAACATCGGTCGCGAGATCTATGCGATCGGGGCCAATCCGGAGGTCGCGCGCCTGTCCGGGATTCCGGTGCGTCGACGGCGGATCGCGGTCTACACGATCAGCGGACTGATGGCGGGGATCGCTGCGGTCGTCTATCTCGCTCGCGTGAACGCGGCCGACTCGGCGATGGGAGACCCGATTCTGTTGCCCGCGATCGCGGCGATCCTAATCGGCGGTGCTTCGCTTTTCGGTGGAACCGGCACCTTGCTCGGCACGCTGCTCGGCTGCTTGACGCTGGCGCTCGTGATCGACGGGATGAACCTCCTGAATCTCGATGCGAACCTGCAGCCGCTTGTCGTCGGCTTGGTTCTTCTGGTGGCAGTGCTTACCGACGCGCTCGGCCGCCGGCATGCCGACACGGTGGGCTGAACCTCTGAAGCCGGGCATGCACGGCGAAAACAAAGAGACGATTTGACAAGCGACGGGACTCTTCGGCGACGGTCTCCAACCGAAGTGTCCTTAACATGAATTCCAGGTGACCGGCATCACGCAGACTGGTTCGAGCGGGAAATCAAATCGGCACCCGTAGCCTGTCACTGACGAAGCAGATTGCATTGTATTTAGTTATGCGTATTAAAAAAGGCGTTCCATTTATAAGTGTTGGGTATCAAAAGACCGAATTGGAGGGGCAGACAGTGGTGGAGATGAAGAAAACAACGATCGCAGCGCTGATCGGCATGGCATTGAGCGGATCGGCATTCGCGCAGAGCAGCATCACGCTCTCCGGCAAGATCGACAACGGCTTGACGTATGTGACGAATGAAGGCGGGCATCACAACGTCAAGATGGACAGCGGTGTGCTGTTCCCGAACGTCTGGATCATGTCGGGCGCGGAAGATCTCGGCGGCGGTAACCGGGCGGTGTTCAAGCTGTCGTCGCTGTACAACCTGAACAACGGGCAGCTGAATCAGCCCAGCACGATGTTTGGACAACAGGCCTATGTCGGCGTCCAGACGCCTTACGGTACTGTCACGCTGGGCAAACAGTTCGATTTCACCGCCGAATTTCTGGCGCCGCTCAACGTCAGTTCGGCCGGCAGCGGCTATGCGATTCACCTCGGCGACTTCGACCGCACGAACAACGACCGGCTGACGAATTCGATCAAGTACATGAGCCCGACGTGGGGTGGATTCCAGTTCGGCGCGATGTACGGATTCAGCAACACGCCCGGCAGCTTCCATGACGGCAGCGGCTGGAGCGCCGGATTGCAGTACACGAACGGGCCGCTGACGCTCGCAACCATGTACACGTTCGTCGCAACGCCGACGATCGATCCGTATGCGCAGATCGGTGTGCATTCGTTCTTCGGGCTGCCGGTGGCGACCGGGTCGGGCGACAGCGTCACCGACACCGCGCCGTCCTTCCAGATCCGCTCGCTCGGCACGCTTGGCGTCGGCGGGTCATATGCGATCGGCGACGTCACGCTGTACGCGGACTACACCAATACCGTCCTGAAGTTCCAGGACGCGAAGTCGGTCATGAACGTTTACGAAGGCGGTGCAACGTGGCAGGTGACACCCGCGTTCCAGCTCGTCGGCGGTTATCAGCACACGAGCTTTGAAGGGCACGCGTGGAACCAGGTAACGGCCGCGGCGCTGTATTCGTTGTCGAAGCGGACGACGGTTTACCTGTCGTCGGATTACCTGAAGGCGTCCGCGGGGGTGGATGCGGTGATCGGCGCAAGCTTTGCACCGGCGCCGACCGGCCATCAGGCGGATGTCCGGGTCGGCCTCGCACACACGTTCTGACCGAACTTCGCGCTGTTCCGTCGACGGGGTGTCTGCGGGCCGCAAAAGTTCCACGTTCCGGTTCTTACCGGGTCAATCAATGGGTACCAGGAGGAGTCAACGATGAAACGAGTCTATTGTGCATTCGCAATGATGAGCCTGACGGCGGCCGCTGCCGTTGCGTGGGGCGCCGACGCCGCGGGTGGTGGCCCGAAGCTGATTACCACCATTGCGGTAACGAGCGAAAAGCCGTTCGGCTTCGATATCAGCGCGACTGGGGATGGCAACTATTACCTCGCTGACGGCGCGAACGGGACACTGGACGTATTCGACGCGACCACGATGACGCTGCGCGATCGGATCAAGGCCGACTTCGCAGGTATCGGTCCGACGCACGACAAGTCCGGTCCGTCAGGTGTGCTGCCGATTCCCGGCACGTCGCAGGTCTATGTGGGCGACGTGAACGCGGTCAAGGTGATCGACGTCGCATCGAAGCAGCTCGTCAAGCGCATCGAGGTCAGCTCGTCGGGCATCCGCGCAGACGAGGGCTGCCTCGACCCGAAGCATCATGTCGCGATGTTCTCGAGCGGTGCCGAGCAGCCGCCGTTCGTGACCTTCATCAGCACGGACACGCAGTCGGTGATCGCGAAGATGCCGCTCGCGGATTCGACCGGGCTCGAGGCATGCGAGTTCGACCCGAAGAACGACAACTTCTTGCTGAACAATGACGGGACGAAGGCGAACCCGAAGGGCGAGGTCGATCTGATTCCGGTGAAATCGGTGCTCGAGGGCAAGCCTGTCATTCAGGCCGCGCTGAAGCTGAAGGGCTGCGAAGGCCCGAGCGGGCTCGCACTTGGGCCTGGCAACGATGCGCTGATCGCGTGCGATCCCGACGAAGGCGGCAAGCAGACGACGTTGATCATCGACAGGACGAACGGCACGCCGCTTGCGCAAATCCCGTTCGGGGGCACCGACCAGGCTACCTACGACCCGGTTTCGAATCGCTACTTCCTCGCAGGGGGCCACCACTCGGCGGACAACGTATCGCGGGTCGGCGCGAAGGACGCGAAGTTCGACTCGGCCCTCGGCATCATCGACGCCAGCACCCGTAACCTCGTCGCGATCGTGCCGACCGGCAAGTTCTCGCATTCGGTTGCGGTCGATGGCGCGTCGCATCACGTTTTCGTTCCGTACGGCGCCGGCTCCCCCGCGCAGTTCCCGGGAACCGGTGTCGCGGTGTTCGCGACGGAATAACGACCCCAGTGCGGTGATTTTCCGCGGGAGAAGGGCTCCCGCGGTTTTTTCGAGCATCACCTCTATCGCTGCGTGAAACCGAATATCGGACTCGAAGGTAATTCGCGGGGCCGGATGGTTAAGTCATACGGTCTGGCCGGACGTACGCTGGGACTCGGGCGTACAGGGTGAAGTGGAGTCGGGAAATGAACATGAAATTCAGGTTAAGGATTCGGTGGTTGCTGCAGCTGGCGGGCGTTTGGGTTGGTTTCGCTGGCGCCATGCAGGCTTCGTTCGCCGAAGACACACGCAGCAACGTGGCGATACCGACGTATGTCTTGAGCTACGCACAGTCGCAGACATTGCTATCGCTTGCGGTTGCCGAGGCGAACGCGCGACACCTGGCGATGGGCTTCGCTGTCGTTGATCCCGGCGGTCATCTGCTCGCCGCAGTACGAATGGACGGCGCATCGTTTTCGAGTATCGACTTCGCACGCGGTAAAGCGTTCGCGTCCGTCGCGCTCGGTGGCCAATCAGGCGTCACGCTCGAACATCGCTATCGGGACGATCCGTCCGAGTACAGCAACATGTCCGGCGCCGGCTACTACGCGCCGTTTCTGCCCGGCCGCGGCACGTTTCCCGTGTTCATGAACGGCCATCTGCTCGGCGCGATCGGCGCCGCCGGCGCACCATCCGAGACCGATGATCAGGTGGTCCTGAAGGCGATCGCAGGGCTCGGCGCTCAATCCGCGCGTTGAACGCGCATTGTCCTTGAAACAAAGTCCGGAACACTTATGAGACACAACATGGAAATGGAACACTCGGGCGACACCTCGGAAGGTGCGATGGAGGCGAGCGGCGCGGTGACGATGGACGGGACCGCGCAATGCCGTCGCACCATGCTGAAGCTTGGCTTCGGCGCGATCGCGGCAGGTTTCGCAGGCGTCGCACGTGCGCAAACGGCAGCCCCGAAGGCGCGTGCAGCCACGATGCGAGTGTTGCCGGGCGGCAAGACGGTGAAGCTCGTGCCGTCGTGGAAAACGGTGCAGGTCGGCCAGATGACACCAGACGCCGAGGCGGCGGTTTCGATCCGTTCGGGCGACACGGTCTGGTACGACGGCACGTGGACCAACTGGGGAAACGAAGCGAAGTACGGGATGGGATTCAAGGAGCGCGAGCCTATCCGCAAGAAATATCCGAACGGCGCATTCTCGTTGATCGGGCCAGTCGAGATCGAAGGCGCTGAACCCGGCGATGTTGTCGAATGCCGCATGTTGAAGATGCGACCGATCGATTGGGGCTGGAACTCTGCGCCGCCGGGCGTCGGTGCACTGCCGGGCGATTTCGGTCCATACCTTCGCTACCTGAAGTTCGACGACGCGCGTACCTACGCGTCGTACGTACCGGGCGTGCAGATTCCGCTGAACCCGTTCCAGGCCTATCTGGGCACCCAGCCGCCCGGTGATCACGTGACCAGTGCGAACTTCGCCGGCAGCTACGGCGGCAACCTCGACTGCGCCGTTCTCGGCGTCGGAACGTCGGTATTTCTTCCCGTACAAGTCGCGGGGGCGCGCGTTTGGACGGGCGGCTCCATGGGCGCTTCGGGCGAGGGCAACATCGACCAGACGTCGATCGAATCCGCGTTCGAGGAGATGAGGATCCAGTTCCAGCTCCACAAGCGATCATCGCTGAACGGCCCGATGGCCGAAACCCCGGAGCACTGGATCGGCTTCGGTTTCGCCGATAGCCTCGACGACGCGCTCGTCGCGTGCATTCGTCAAACGATCGGCTGGATGGCCTCGGCAACCGGTATTGCGCCCGTCGATTGCTACGGCATCCTGAGCGTCGCCGGGAGCTTTCGGATCACGCAGTATGCGCACCAGACCGGTACCGTCTACAAGACGGAACCGCCGAAGGGTGTGCACTGCATGGTGCCGAAGAACATTTTCTCCGCCGAGATGCTGCGACGCCTGTCGGATTACACGCGCGCGTAAGCGCACGTTCTTTACGGCTTCGGAACGAGCGGCCGAACGGGGCGGTGCCATGCTTCATGGCGAGCCGGACCGCGCGTGCCGCAGGAGGTTGCGTAGTGAAACTGAATGATAAGAATTCGGCAATCGACGTTGGCACGTCCGATGTCGGAGGAATGAACCGCGCGATTGCGCTACTTGTTTGCTTTCTCGTCGTCGTTCTGGACGGTTTCAACACGACGTCGATTTCGTTCGTCGTTCCGACGCTGGCTCGGGACTGGCATCTCGCGCCGGCTGCGTTTACACCGGTATTCGTCGCGACGAATGTCGGCGCGGCAATCGGTTTCATTATCACGGGCTCGCTTGCCAATCGTTTCGGGCATCGCGCCGTCGGGCTTGCCAGCGTCGCGCTGTTCGGCGGCTGTACGCTGCTGACGATATATGCGAGCAATGTGGCGCTACTGTCCGCGACGCGCGTCCTGGCGGCAATCGGGCTGGGTGCGGCGCTGCCGATCGCGATCACTGCGTCGGCCGCGATCATCGGCGCGAAGCACAAGGTTGCGGCGTCGGTGCTGGTGACGACCGGAATGTCGGTCGGCGCCGTGATCGGAGGCCTGATCGGCGGCCCGCTGATGCACCGTTTCGGCTGGCAGTCGGTGTTCCTGATCGGTGGCGTATTGCCGTTTGTCGTCGCGCCGGCGTTCTTCCGGATCCTGCCTGCGGCCGCATCGGCGGTAACGGATGCGCGGAGTCCTCAACGGCCGGTGGCGAGTCCGGTGCGCGCGCTGTTCGCGGACGGTCGAGCGGGCTATACAAGTGTGCTGTGGCTGTTCTCGTTCCTGATTTTCATGGACGTCTATGCCCTGTTGTTCTGGCTTCCGACCATGCTTCTCTCGTTCGGCTTTTCGCTCGATCGGGCACCGGCCGGCATGGCCGCGTTCAGTATCGGCGGGTTGAGCGGCAATCTGCTGATGACGGCTGCGGTGACAGCGATGACGGTATCGGGCCGGTTGCGCGTGAAGTCGGCTCTGGCGGTGGGGATCGTCTGCGTGATCGCCGGCATTGCGGCGCTGAGCCAGGCCGCATTGGTGCCGTCGACCGTGCTGCTGTCGATCGGCGTGATCGGCGCCGGGCTCGTCAACGGGATCATGGGCCAAACGGCACTGGCTGTCGCGTTTTATCCGCCGGGCATCCGCGCGACTGGCGTCGGCTGGGGTCATGCAATCGGGCGGATCGGTTCGTTCGTCGGTCCTGCGATCGGCGGGGCGCTTCTCGCAACGGGTTGGGACCCGCGCAATATCGTACTCGTCGCGGCTGTGCCGGCGATTGCCGCTATCGCGGCGCTCGGCGTGCTGACGATCATCGGCCGCCGCGCGGTCAGTCGCGACTCCGCCGCCGGCGGCGCACCGGCCGGGCACTGAATCGTTCTCGACACGTCTTCTTCGAAACCTGCGAAATCATGAAAATCATTGCTTACACGGAAGCGGGCAATCAAGCACTCGGCGTCATCACCAGCGATACGCACTTTGTCCCGGTCGCGGACATTGCACCGGATCTACCGACGAGCCTGATCGAGATTCTCGAGATGGACGATGGCCTGGAACGGATGCGCGCATCGGCTGCCGGCAAGACCGGCGATCGACTGCTCTCGTCCGTGACACTGAAGCCGTTCCTCGACCGACCAAACGCGATGTGGGCACTCGCGCTGAACTTCAAGAGCCACATCGCCGAGACAGGCCTGCAAACGAATCCCGCCTATCCGCATCTGTTCCTGCGCACGGCCGCGTCTTACGTCGGTGCGGGCGAGCCGATCGTCGCGCCGCCGGAAGCAGTCGCACGGGCATTCGATTACGAGGGCGAGCTTGGCGTCGTCATCGGCAAGTCAGGGCGCTACGTTCCCGTCGAGCGCGCGCTCGAATACGTCGCCGGCTATACCTGCCTGAATGAAGGCTCGGTGCGCGAATATCAGGTGCACAACCGGCAATTCGGTCTCGGAAAATGTTTCGAAGCCTCGGGGTCCTACGGCCCATGGCTCATGACGTCGGACGAATTCGGCGACCCGGCGAAGCACACGGTGCTCACGCGAATCAATGGCATCGTCCGACAGCGTGCGCCCCTCGACGACATGCTGATCGACGTTGCGCGCACGATCAGCTATCTGAGCCGCGGCTACCGGTTGCGACCTGGCGACCTGATCGCGATGGGGACGCCGGGCGCGCTGAAGCCGTCGCCGGATGATGTCGAAGGGAACGACCTTTCGCGACAGTACGGGCCGTTTCCGACGCCGGGCCTTGTACACATGCGTCCGGGCGACTGGGTCGAAATCGAGATCGACGGACTCGGCGTGCTTCGAAATCCGGTGATCGCCGATCCGTCGGAACTATTGGCCTGACCTGCGCCACCTGCGCGCATCCGCGCGCCTGTGGCAGACCGACCGCGCCGGTCAGTCGAATCGCTCGAGATCGAGTGTGACCGAATGCCGGCGAAAGTCGCTCGGCGGCACGCCCATATGCTGTGCAAAGAAGCGGGTGAAGTGACTATGCTCCTCGAAGCCGAGTTCGTCCGCGATGTCGGCGAGCGGCCGGTCACTCTCCGCGAGCAACCGGATCGCGTGCGACATCCGGACCCAGTCGATAAAGTGCTGCGGGGAGATGCCCATGCAGCGGCGGAATTGCTCGAAAAAACGTGACCGCGACAGCCCGACCTCAGCGGCGACTTGCGTGACCGTCATGTTCGCGGACGGCGCGCGCTTGATGAAGTCGAGCGCCTTCCGAATCCTGAAATCTACCGGTCGCGTCGAAGGTGCGATGCGCGCCGTCAGCTCCGGATCAGCAAAATCGCGCCCGAGTGCAGTGACGAGATCCTCGAGGATCGGCATACAGCCCGCGTCCTGCGCCACGAGATGATTCGTGATTGCGGCCGCCAAACGGTCGACGTGATGCTGTACCTCTGGCGTCACGACAACAATCCTGCGTGGGAAGATGTCGGCCGGGCCGCCGTCCGCCAGGCCGAGCCGTTTGCGCAGCCAGGGCGTTTCGATCACGAGCGACAGGATGAGCGAGGGTGTGTCCTTGTTCGCACACTTCGCGTGTTCGACCCATGGGTTCAGACAGATCGCAGCGTCGGCGCTCAGCGTGCATGCGTCGGCACCCATCCGGAAATCGCAGTCGCTGCCGCCGAGTTTGAACAGGAACTGGTACTGCGAGTGCGCGTGAGCGACAAGCGGCCGGCTGATGAAGTTCACCGTGGCTCGGCCGAATTCTCCCTGCAGAATCCAGACCGGCTTTTCTGATTCCATTGCTGCTAGCACCATGTCAACCTTCTCCGATATCGCCGCGGCTGGAGCGCCGTCGCCGATTTCGCTCGTTCTGCTCTGTTGCAAACGGCTTTCACCATCGCGATAAAGAGACGTCGCTTGAACGTCCGCACAAGGTGACTACTTAATCAAATGCGCGATAGCCCGTCAATCCGGAAAAGATCGCATCCGTTGCTTGCACGACGCTCAACGCACATCGCACTAAAAATCCGGACGATCGGGCAAGTCGCCGTTTCAATCGATCATCGCACAGACCGTTCGCGCGATAGAGTGTGGTATGAGCAGGCCGCGCGGCGCGGCCCCTATGGAAGTGAGTTGAAGAGAGGCTGAGGATGAAGGCATGGTTTGAACGCGAGGGTATCCGTTTCGCCTATGAGGAATCCGGTCCGCTGGATGCGCCGGCGATTGTTTTCAGTCATGGCTTTCTGATGGATGGCGAAATGTTTTTCGCGAACGTCGATGCGCTGAACGACTCGTTCCGTTGCATAGTTTGGGATCAGCGCGGCTTCGGCTCGACGGGGCCGATGGACCGGACGTTCAGCTACTGGGACTCGGCCCGCGACTTGATCGCGCTGCTCGATCACCTTGAAATTGCGTCGGCGTCGCTGGTCGGGATGTCGCAGGGTGGCTTCGTGTCGATGCGCGCCGCGCTGCTCGAGCCCGCCAGGTTCCGCGCGCTCGCGCTTATCGCGACGCGCAGCGATCTCGACGACGCATCGGTAACCGCGTCGTTCGAGGAGCTCAAGACCGAGTGGGCGCGTAACGGCGCGGCTAATGTCGCGGCGCATCTTGCCGGCTTCTTGCTCGGTGCGGACTATCACGCGTCGGCATGGATCGACAAGTGGCTGAAAATGCCTCGTGACCATTTCGAATACCCGGTCGATGCGCTGACGTCGCGCGACGATATTACGCCGCGGCTCGGCGAGATCACTCACGCATCGATCGTATTCCACGGTGATGCCGATGCTGCCATCCCGCTGCGTTGCGGCGAGGCGCTTGCTGAAGGGCTGCCGAACTCCAAAGGAATGGTCAGCGTAGCCGGTGCCGGACATACGCCGAATCTGACCCACGCTTACGATGTCAATCCGAAGCTGAGGGATTTCTTGCTGCGCTACGGACGCTGAGCGCGTCGCGATCTGCCGATCGGGCGGGCTAAAAGAGACCAGACGGCGAGGATAGTGCATCAGCCGTATCTCGCCGCGGCATTGCCGATGTTTGTGCTGTTTGCGTTATGTGCGAGCATCGTCGTGCGTTGCGTGCGACACGCCTCTGGTACGTGGCTGACGTGCATTTCGGTCTGTATCTTGGCGGCGCGCGGGGACATCTTCACATCTCGCATTGCAAACGCGGCGAGCGCAGATGACGAAACGCGGACGCTCCGGTAAGCGGGCGCATCTTTTGGTCAAGGTCTCCTGCGATCCAAGCCGTATAGTTCATTCAACGAAAATCTGGATACTCACCCGATGCACCGTTCGACAAACATCGGAGGAGCAGAACGCCGCATGCAGGCTGAAGGGAGTGTGGGGTGTTGCGCGTGAATCATTGTTCAACATGCTGTATCGAGCGACGCAGTCTGACTGGACGCTTGCGCGTCAGACGGCGATGCATATCGTCATTTTGACCGGCGGTGCTTCCCTCAGCGGCCCGTCTACCGTAAGGAAAGAACATGTTTTTCGTCGTTTACTGCGTCGATCATCCGGGTATGGCGGAGCGTCGCCAAACCCACTTTGCGGCGCATAAGGCACGGTTGTTGGCTTCGCCGTTGAAGGCGCGGATTGCCGGGCCGCTCATCGAGCCAGACGGGGCGGTGGGCGGGAGCCTGTTTCTCTATGAAGCTGACGATATTGAGACAGTGCGTCGACTCGTGCAGGAAGACCCGTTCAACACGGAACGCATCTGGAAGACGGTCGACATCCGGATTTTCTTGAACCGGGCAGATGAGCACTGATCCGCCTTTGTGCGCGATGCGACGTTCACGTCGAACGGCTCACGAAGGCGCGGCCTCAATGATCAAAAGTTATGGATCAGGCCGATGCCCGCACCAAACTGGCTGCGCGATGACGACGGAGAGTTGTTGAAACCGTTGCCGATCGATGCCGTTGCATCGATGATCTGTCCGCTATTGAGCGTCATGCCGTTCGCGAGCTAGTACAACATCCCTCAAATAAGTTTAATAATTATCGGGCTGTAAATATGGCTGCAGGAGCGTGACGATCACATCGGCCATTTCGTCGAGTGAACCCATGCCCGGCAGCGGCTCCCAACGCCCACTGTGGCTGCGAAAGGCGGCGCCATATCGATTGCGGCCGAGTTCGGTTAGCCGCGCCACGACAGTTGACTCATCGTCGTCCAGACGTTTGATCAGCAAGTGGCGCCCGTAGGCTTGCGTGACGATCTGCTCATGGCCGAGCAGGCTGCGCAGTTGACGCTGCAGTTCAGCGGCGTGGTGTTTGGCGGGTAAAGCTGGCATCTGCGTCTCTCGATTATGAAGCATCGCCTTGCAGCGGATAGCCCCGGAAACTCCATTTGAAGGGGCGGGCGACCTGATTGTGCTCGCCGACGAACTGCTCGGTGCGCTCGCGCAGGTGCGCGGTGCTGGTGTGGCTGGCATGGC
>NZ_QTQP01000055.1 GCF_003854275.1 Burkholderia sp. Bp8963 | reverse complement strand
CCTTGAATTCCATTGCCGCCCAACTCTCCGTTGCTCGTGCCATTCGCGCGTCATGCAAAAAGCAAGAGTAAACGGCAAGCCGCGAAAGTTTACAAGCCGCTCACGCCGACTTGTGTGTAATGGAATGGGCTTGAGGAGGCGCATCTGCTGACAGAGCTTAACGAAAAAGGAGAGTACGATTCCAATCGCTTTTGGCGAGAAAAAAACGTATTCCTTACCAAGCGAACGCTGAACGATATTGATTCACATTTTCGCTGGTTCTCGAATGAGTTCAACAAGCTGATTGACCAGGCTGAAAACTGGATGCAGATCACCACTCAACTTCCCACCGACAAGCCTGACAGCCCGATATTCGAGTTCTCGCTGGATGTGGGACAATTTGAGTACATCCAGGCCTTCGCCGATCAGACCGACGATGCTGCAAAATTGATCGACTTCATCACCGAGATGCTTTGGCAGCGGACCGAATCCTGCCTACATGTGATGCGTGAAAAGCTGAACGCCGTTTTCCGAACACAGGTGGATGACTTATTCGAAGAACTGATTCGACGTATCAATCAGGCAAAGGGAAGCGCCGCAGCTCTTGACCTCATGACCGCTATCGTACAGGTCCGCAGCGGCATAAAAGAGGACATAGCAACAGTAGTTGAGTGGTTCAAGCGGAATGTCAACCCTTATACAAGAGACCACTCGCTTATGACGCTGGTGGACATCGCTGTAAGATGCTTCAAAACAGTAAAAAATTTCACTCACGATATGGAGGTGAACCTGCCGAAGGACTTCATCCGTCAGAAGATCGCGGGGACCGGGCTAAAGCCTTTCGTCATAGCGGTCATGAATCTGTTCGACAACTGCTTCAAGCGCAGTGGATATGGTCCGGAAACGAGAGTGCGTATCGAGGGGGCCGCGTACGGCCGGTACCTGAAGATTTGCGTGTCAAATCCGATCACCTCGGAGCGTGCTGCCGGCCTTACCCCGGAGGTGCTTGCTGATATCCGAACACGGATGGCCGCCCCCGAGTCCATCAGTCTTATGCGAGTCGAAGGCGGGTCAGGTATAGGAAAGGCGTACAACCATCTCAAGATGGCAAGCCCGAAGCTGTCGCTATCGATTGACAAAAGGGAGTCCGACTTCTGCGCGGACATCATCTATGAATCGTAAAATTCTACTGATTGAGGATAACGAACATAAACGCGATCGGATTTTGGCACACCTGTCTGAGGCGTTTCCTGCATCCACGGTGTCGCAAGCTCGCTCATATGCTTCTGGCTGTCAATTGGTTGAAAGCGACGAATTCGATCTCGTCATCATGGACATCAGTCTACCGACATACGATCGGGCAGGACGAGAGGGCGGCGGTCGATTTCGATCGAATGGTGGACGAGAAATAGCCAGAAAGATAGTGCGACGCAAAGTGCCAACGCCTATCGTTTTCCTTACCCAATATGAATCCTTCAGCGATCGCGGTAACTCGCTCTCGCTGAAGGAACTAGGAGAACTTCTGGCCCAGGAGTGCGGAGCGAATTTTCGCGGACTAGTCTACTTTGATAGTTCCAAAAGCGCGTGGAAGTTTGAGTTCGATAGACTTATCAAACCAGTAAAATGAAAATTCTAATCGTTGATGATGATAAAAAACGTGGAGCGTCTATCACCGATTTCTTGGTCGAAAAAGGTTGTGCGCAAGCGGACGAGATTTATCGAGCAACGAATTCTGACGAAGCCAAGCAAATGCTACGAGCGCAATATTTCGATGCGCTCCTGCTGGACGTCGTACTGCCGAAAAGGGAGAGCGAAAATCCATCTCGGACGAACAGCCACGACCTTCTTGAACAGCTTCATAGAAGGCCTGGATTCAAAAAACCGGGAAAAATTATCGGGATCACGTCTCACTCTTCGGACCTCGGCGAGTTTCGGGAAAGCTTCGGAGCTTTCTGTACCTGCGTGCTTGAGGCTGCTCCTGGCACAAACGCTTGGAAGCCCGCGATCGAACAGGCTTTGCAATATGCTATCGGTTCCCAGCTCACGAGGGCGATAGCCGATCGCTCCATGAGTGTCCTGACCGTCCATGGCATACGGACCTTCGGAGAGTGGCAGCGGAGGTTCAAGCGGCTCACGTCCGCGCAGACTGGAGATATCGACTTCCAGACGTATCGTTATGGCTACTTTTCGGTTTTTTCATTCCTGATTCCCTTCTTACGCGATCGCGAGGTGCGTCGCTTCCAGCTGCACTTAAGCAATCTTGTTGAGCGCGAGCCAGAGCGAGATTTCGTCATTTTTAGCCACAGTTTCGGAACTTATGTGGTGGCTCGTGCATTGCGAAAAATGGAGAGCGATGGGAGAATGCTTCCGGTCCGGATGCTGGTTCTGTCTGGAAGTGTGTTAAGGGCGCGCTTTGACTGGTCGTTCATAAAATCATTTGGCGATGTGCGAATCATCAACGACTGCGGGACGCGGGATTTTATTTTATGGCTGTCCGATGCATTCGCGCCGCTTCTTGGAAAAGCAGGAAAAACTGGCTTTCATGGCTTCAACAACGAAAAGTTTTTGAACCGCTTCTTTACGGGTGGCCATGATCTCTATTTCCGGGGCGACAATTTTATGAAGCGGTATTGGGTTCCACTTCTGGATCTCGAGAACCCCGTTACTGAAGTTGACGAGCGGACGTCGAATGTGCTCCTCGATGAAATTCTTGAAAAGCTCGTAGGGGCATGCTCGATGGTCAAGGAGCTTGCCTACATCGGTGGAGTCACTACTCTGCTGTTCCGCTTCTGGCGATAGCTCCTGCTTCGTGTCGCCATTGCCGCAGGAGATCGAAGGATAGTTGCTTGCAGTAGTTATGCGTTGCAATCGGCGTTGTCGCCGTATAGCGCTGCATAGTGGGGCGCGCCAATTATCTTGGCCGGCGCCTTGTCACGCGGTGGGCGGGTGGTCGCTTGAGGAGACTGATTGGTGGTTCGCGCTCTCGCCTGCGAATCCCTCGGCGATGTAGTCCTCCAGGAACTGACGTTTCTCGCTGTCGGTTGAGCAAGCGTCAAATTGGGGTTCTCTCCTGTAGTCGGCACGGGTCGGTGCTCGATAGCGTGCTGGTGGCATAGCCTGAGGAGATGCGGGGAGCGCGTGGAATGAAATGACGGGGCCGAGAATCGAACGAGCCGCGGCAACCGGCATGAGTCCGGGGCGCATAGAAAAGCCCCCAATCGGTAGCGATTTGAGGGCGAAGAGATCAACTGACGGGGGGCGCGAGCGGGTCAACCTCAACTGCCACGTGCTGCATCAGGTAGCGCATGTAGCCGTGGGAGCGTGGGCGTCCTGTTATCATCCAATCGCGCCCGCGAGCGTCGCGTTCGCGAGGCCCGCATCCATCGATACAGGTGGCGCGCGCATCGGATGTCGATTCAGGGCGTCAATATCCTCGGCAGAATGGAGCAAGCACTGCCGTCGGCGAGCAGGTCAGTCAGCTGAACTGGCGCGGAAACGAGTCGTCCTGGTCTGGCGGTGCAGTCCGCGTTGCCGATAATGCGACGCGGCTATTGAAGCAGTACACGCGGTGTGCCTGGGGCGGAGGTGCCGTTCGAATTTCCGTAACCAGCACCCGTTCATCCAGTTTTTCCCGAAAAGGGCTCAACTCCACCAACAGGCTCACAAGCAAAAGGCCGATGCCGCCGGCAATGGCCCATGGCCTGCCACGGCGTCAGACCGATGTGCGCACGCTTTGCAGTGGGCTCTGTGCTTGAGGGTGGTGTTTCGGGCACGGACGGCGGGCTCTGTTAGTCCAGGGTCGCTTCCTTTATACACGAAGCAAGGGGACAAAACGGCGCAGCGGAACGTTCTCGGAGATCGATGGGTCGTAGTTTCAGACGCGCTTTCCAAAACGCTTTCGACCCCAAGCTTCTGCCCCATCAATCAACTTATGACGACACGCATCGAATCGCCACCGATCACGCTCGACGGCGCGCAGGCGCCGTCGCAGTACACACGCACGGCGATGGTCCTTCACTGGACCATCGCCGTTTTGATGATCGGTAACGCGGCCCTTGGCTTGAGCGCGGACTCACTGCCCGATGGCTGGGTGCGTCCGGTAATCGACACGCACAAGTCGATCGGCATCACCGTGCTCGGCCTTGCGCTCATGCGCATCCTGTGGCGCGTTTCACACCGGCCGCCGCCGTTGCCGCGCGAGTTCCCGTCGTGGGAGCGCGTGGCCGCACACGTCGCGCACTTCCTGCTGTACCTGTTGATGATCGCGCTGCCGCTCTCGGGATGGGCGCACGACTCCGCATGGAAGGATGCGCTCACGCATCCGATGCGGCTTTTCAACCTGTTCCCGTGGCCGCGCATCGGCTTCGTGATGAACCTCGATCCGTCCGTCAAGGAACCGCTGCACACGGGCCTCGGCACGCTGCATACGTGGCTCGGTTATGCGCTCTATGCGTTGCTCGCGATGCACATCGGCGGCGCGCTCAAGCATCAATGGCTCGATCGTCAGTCGGTCTTCAAACGGATGGTGCCGTGATGGACGCCGAGATCGCCATTGACGCCGTGCGCCCGGCGGCACAATCGACCGGTTCGGCAGCCGCGCGGAAGAAGTTGCTGGATGAAGCGTTGGCGCGCGTGTCTCCGCGTATCGTGCCGCGCCCGGCGAGGTGGACCAGCAGGCTGATTCACGGCGGCGTCACGGTGCTGTGGCTGCTGCTGTTCGCGCGAGCGTTCTTTCTCCACGGCGTCCTCGCATGGTCGAGCGGCATCATCTATGTCGTCTACGACACGCTGCTGCTGTTTTTCGTTACGGCAAAAACGCTGCCGCTCGCACGGCGAATCGTATCGACGCGCGCGGCGCAGCGTGAGCGACGGTTGCCGGAGATGGGTGTCATCGTCGCGGCGCATGACGAGGCGGCCGTGCTGCCGGTGACGCTCGCCGCGCTGCTCGAACAGGTCGACGGTCCGGCGCAGATCGTGATCGCCGACGACGGCTCCACCGACGGCACCGCCGAGCTGCTCACCCGCCGATTCGGCCTGACGGCGCCTGCGCTCGGTGAGTTGAGCGCGCCGAGCGCTCGTCACCCGAACCTCTACTGGCTGCGCGTGCCGCACGGCGGCAAGGCGCGCGCGCTGAACGCGGCGATAGCGGCGATGACGACCGAGACCGTGATGACCGTCGACGCCGACACGCTGCTCGCGCCCGACGCCACCCGCGCAATGCGCGCGGCCTTCGCCGGAAGACCGACGCTCGTGGCGGCCACGGGCATTCTGGTGCCGGTATGCAGCAAGTCCGTGGGCGGCCGCATGTTCCAGTGGTTCCAGACGTATGAATACATGCGCAACTTCATTTCGCGCTTTGCGTGGATGCGAGCGGACAGCCTGCTGCTCGTGTCGGGTGCGTTCGCATCGTTCCGGCGGGACGCTCTCGTCGCGGTCGGCGGCTTCGATCCGCAATGCCTCGTAGAAGACTACGAGCTGATCCACCGGCTGCGCCGCTATTCGGCAGACCGACGGCTCGACTGGGACGTGCGCGTGGTCGGCGACGCGCACGCGCGCACCGACGCGCCCGACACGCTCGCCAGTTTTCTGCGGCAACGCCGCCGCTGGTTCGCGGGTTTCCTTGAGACCCAATCCTGGAATAGCGACATGACGGGCAACCGGCGGTACGGAACGCTCGGCACGCTGATGTTGCCCGTGAAGGCGTTCGATACGATGCAGCCAGTCTACGGACTGACCGCCTTCGGGCTGCTGGTCGCGTTTCTGCTCGGCCGCCACGACGCGATCGTCGTGTCGATCTTCAGCGTCATTTTTCTGAAGACGGTGCTCGATCTGGCGTTCTACGTGTGGAGCATCCACCTTTACCGGCGCTGGACCGGCCTGCGCACCGGATCGAGCCTTTGGATGGCCGTCGCGGCGGCCATCGTGGAGCCGTTCACGTTCCAGCTGCTGCGCCACGTCGGCGCGGTGCTCGGCTGGCTGCACTTCCTGCGCGGCGGCAAGTCGTGGGGCAAGAAGCACCGCTCCGGCCTCATCGCGTCGGCCGGCGAACGGTGCTAAGGAGCGCGTCAGGTCGGTCTATCTTGGGTATTCGTATTTTCCGGTTGATGCGCGCGTTTTCTGTTGCGCCGCACATTTGAGCGCCCTGCGCGTATGTCGTCCGACGGGCTCATGTCGACCCGAGAGGGTCCGTCAAGTAGCCGTAAAGCAGCCATTCATGGGCTAAATGAGGCGATGCACTCAATCTGCATCTACTCGGCGGATACTTTTCACTCGCCCCGGAAAACCGTCTGGATGTTGAACTTCAACAACGTCGCTACTACTCCGGAGAGCTTTTCGTTCGTAGCGCCGCTAGAAAGCGCGCTTGGCGAGCTCACCATGCATCTCAGCCGCCCCTCAAGATTTGCCACGTAAGTGCCTTACGTCCCTTGAAAATTAGGGTTCGATATCCCAAAATTGAGGCAATATGTACCGCTTGCTGCTCGTGCAGCATCCTGCCGTTGGTCGTGCGCGGGCGCGATACAAGAATGCGGGCTAATTACCTGACCGGGGCCGTTCCGGTCGAAAAATGGTGAATATAGAACATGGTGAAAATTACAGATCCCAGAGTTGCGGTTGCTATCAGTATTGCCGCATTAGCGGGGACAGCATGGCAGGCATATGAGGGGAATGTTGCCAACAAATTCAATCAGGAGGCTTTGAATATCGAGGTTGCCCCGAATGATATTCCGTTGAAGAGGGTGGATAAAGTTCTGTGTTTCAACGGTCCTGCCGCGGTGTACTTGTCGTGGCAAGTTACTGTTTTCAACGCGTCCACACAACCGGTAACTATTAAAGATATCTTCTCGAGGAGCCAGTCGCCAAGCGGTACAGCTTCCGGCTTACTTCCTCTCAGCCTGAAAGATGGGCCAGTAGGCCAGCAGTTTCCTGCGGTGATAGAGGCGAAAAACTTTAAGAAATTTACGCTGTCAGTCCCGGAGTTAACATCCCCTGCGTTTGATTCTTGGTTCCGTATACATGGTGGCTGTACCGGTCAGGTCGATTGGGCTGGGGCGCAGGATCGCCACGGATTTTTCGATACTGGATGGCCTTCGCCGAGGGCAGTCAGCGCGTACTTTACTGTTACGACGGGCGAAGGGAATGTTTTCAATGCAATATCGACGTGGTAAGCCGTCACGACGTCAACTTAAATTGGGGGCTAGCCGGGATGACCATTCCTGGCCGAACCCGGCCTGACGCGTCCGGCTCAGTTCGACCCGACGCAGTCCATCAGGAATCTCGATAGGGGACGCACCCCGAAACCACACGCTTCTTCAAGCGCTCAACTAGAAAAGGCTTTCTTGGCCTCAACCGAATAAGCCGAGGCCCTCCAGATTCTGCACGGAGCGTCCTGCAACATGCATGTCTCTCCAAAATCCAGTCTTTTTTACATTTCTCAAACAAGAATTTTTTTGGAGGGCGGAGGCAATAAGGAAATCTTCAAGAAAATCAATCGATCTGTCGCTTCCTTTTATTGCTGTGCCGGCATATTTTCCCATTGGAGTTAATTTCGGTAAATAAAAAATATGCGGCCAAACTCTCCCCTCCTTTACAACATCGTCATAAATTTCCAATTTGTACTTTTTAGCGAATGATTCCGCGATCAGGTCGTTCTGAACTGCTTGACCGATATAGTAGGGGATATATTTGTCACCGTATTCCAAGGTAAACATATAACAGCCACGGCATCGCCCAAGGTTTTGAGATTGAAGTTCCCTCTTAAGCCCCAGAAGTTCGCCCCGGTCTATTTTACGGTCCTTATTATCATCTCTGCACCACTGAATTTTATATGGGCCGCGAAAATCAAAATTCATTATTTGCTCCAGTAATCAGCTTTCTCAGGAAATATCTTTCGCACCCCGCCTCTAGGGTCTTCCTGGTCCCCAAGGTAGCGCGGGATCAGGTGGATGTGCAGGTGTGGGACCGTCTGCCCAGCGGCAGCGCCCACATTGATCCCGATGTTAAAACCATCAGGGGTATTGCTTTCCTGAACTGTTTTTTGGCCAAGTCCAGCAACGCCAATAGTGCTACACGTTCTTCAGCTGTAGTTTCAAAAAAAGATGCCACATGTCGTTTGGGGATGACCAAGCTATGACCTGGCGAGACGGGAAACCCATCTTTAAACCATAACGCTTTGTCGTTTTCACCAAGAATACGATCAGATGGAAGGGAGCTAAATGGGCAGGATGTATTCACGACTCACCTTTCAACAGCCATTGATATGGCAACTAGCGCAGCGTCCTTCGAGAGGTGGCCGATCGCGCCGCGTGTGCTAACTGAGCGGGGCGACGAGCCCCAGAAACCAGTGCTACGTTGGCGAAAACGGAAACAAAAGCGAGTGAGGATGGACCTAAACAGAAGAATGGCTGTCCGCGTTCGGTTTGGCGTGCTGGGGCATGATCATGTGATAGCGCTGGATTGTCAACAATCTGGCCCACGATGCCGAACGACTCAAAGTGGCCGGCAAGTGACCGCCCGCCGGCCGTCACGCCATCAAACTTCGGTCTGCTCCGCGATCTCGAGGGCATCGTCGACTTCAATGCCGAGGTAGCGAACTGTACTTTCTAGTTTGGTGTGTCCGAGCAGCAGTTGTACCGCTCGCAGATTCTTCGTTCGCCGGTAAATCAGTGATGCCTTTGTGGGGTGATCGTCCTTTTCGTGCGGAAAATGGCGGTTTGCTCTGAAAAGAGCCAGAAGATCAAGGACCTGCGATTAGGTGGGCCGCGCGAAATGCCAAGGGCGGCAAAGCCTTGCCGCGAGTGGCTCGGCTCCCTATAACCGCCAGAAATCGCACCAAAAGTACGTTCCCCCCATCAGGGGAAGATCCCGGCCGAACTCACGCGTCATCGCCACACGCTCATGGCCGTGTCGTCAGCGCTGAGCCTGCTGACCAATGCTGTCCTGGCGTGGAACACCGTGCATATGCAGCGGGCGGTCGAGCGGATCGAGGTGCTCGGACAGCGGCCAGTGCGCCCCGAGTATCTGCGGCGTATCGCGCCGACGAATCTGGAAGGTATCAATCTGCGCGGCACGTTTGATTTCCCCGTCGCGGATTTTGCGCGAGCAGATCCGAGAGATCGACGCGAAGACGGTGCCCGCTCACTGACCGGAAAATGTGGCACGAGTGGAAGGGCTCGGACACTGCCTCAACCGCGGAATTCCGCCATCGCAAAGTCATAAGCATGACAAGACAAATTGGTTAGCGGACCGGCAGGCCACTTTTATACTCCAGTTTCCGGCGGCGCCATCGGGCGCCTGCCACGCCGCTCGACCAACGGGAGCCTGACATGACAACCTCCAATCAACGCACTGCCGAATACGCCATCGACCGCCAGTTTCTCGACCGCTGGTCACCCCGCGCCTTCACGCGAGATCCGCTTTCCGAGGAGACGCTGCTCACGTTTCTGGAGGCCGCACGCTGGGCGCCCTCCTCGTATAACGTGCAGCCATGGCGCTTCGTCTATGCGCGCCGCGATACGGAGCACTGGCCGCGCTTCCTCGGCTTCCTGAACGAGTTCAACCGGAGCTGGGCGCAACATGCGGCCGCCATCGTCATCGTGCTCTCGAAGAAGACTTTCTTGCCGCCCGGCGGCGCCGCCCCGGTTGCCTCCACGACGCATGCATTCGACGCGGGCGCCGCATGGGCACAGTTCGCACTGCAGGCGAGTCTTTCCGGGTGGAAGGCACACGGGCTGGCGGGCATCGAGCTCGAGCACATTCGCCAGGAGCTGGCGTTGCCGCACGACTATGCGATCGAGGCCGCCGTGGCGATTGGAAGGCCAGGAGATCCCGCGCAACTGCCCGAAGGTCTGAGGGGGCGAGAAGCGCCGAGCGGACGCCGACCACTCGGCGACATTGCTGCGGAGGGTGTTTTCGCGTTCACGGATTGAATCAACGGAGCGCGTGCTCAATGAGAGGTGCGCCTCTCGATCCGACCCGGCGCGCTGATGACTCTATACGGAGCCTGATTCACACACCAGTCGCGAACTGTCGCGACGGGCGTGTCCTCTCTGAGACCAGCTGTATTGGGGTTGCGCCGCACGAAGACGAATTCCACGAGATGCCGCGCGCATTCGTCTGTCGAACGGCATGTCCCGCCACGGCTAGTCGGCCCAGACTGCCGACAGGCTTTGTGTCAGCGTCGACACGAATTGGGCGGTCTCCCGCTCGCGCGGCCGCACGAAGACGTCCTGCGCGGAACCCGCCTCGACCACGCGACCGCCGTGCAAAAACACGACATGACGCGCAATCGACGCGGCAAGGCGCAGGTCATGCGTCGCCATCAGCATCGTCATGCCCTCGTGCCCGAGCCTGCGCAGCGTCTCGACGACCTCGGCGGCGAGTCCGGGATCGAGCGCCGACGTCGGCTCGTCGCACAGGAGAACCTGCGGTGACGGCGCGAGTGCGCGTGCGATCGCGACGCGCTGCTGCTGGCCACCCGACAGCGTGGACGGCCATGCATCGGCCTTATGCGCGATACCGACCTTCTCGAGCAGCTCCCCTGCGCGCGCCCGTGCGCGGGCGGCATCCCAATTCTGCACGGTCAGGAGCCCCTCCATCACATTTTGGAGCACGGTCAGATGGGGAAACAGCTGAAAGTTCTGGAACACCATGCCCGTATGCCGGCGCAGCGCGAAGACGTCACGATTCGCGAGCCTGCGTTCGTGCGAGAACTCTACCCGCGTATCGCCGACCGTCAGCGCGCCAGCGTCCGGTATCTCGAGCAGGTTGATGCAGCGCAACAGCGTGCTTTTGCCGCTGCCGGACGGTCCGATCAGCGCGGTCACGCTGCCGCGCGCAAGCGAGAGGTCGACGTTCGCGAGCACGCGCTGCCCGTGGAAGTGCTTGTCGATATGTTCGAGCCGGATCATGCGCGCGCCGCCTCGAATCGCGCATGGCGGCCGAAGCGCGCCTCGAGCCGCACCTGCGCGGACGACAGAACCGAACTGAACACCAGATAGATCAACCCGGCCTCGGTATAGAGAATCAACGGTTCATACGTCACGGCGGCGATGCGCTGCGCCGCCTGGAAGATCTCCGGCACGGTAAGCACGGCGGCGAGCGATGTGTCCTTGACGAGCGCGATGAACGCGTTCGACAGCGCCGGCAGGGCCACGCGTGCGGCCTGCGGGAGGATCACGCGGCGCAGTGCCTGCGCGCGCGTCATGTTCATCGAGTACGCGGCCTCCCACTGCCCCTTCGGTATCGCCTCGATCACGCCGCGAATAATCTCCCCGTTGTAGGCGCCGACGTTCAACGAGAAGCCGATGATCGCCGCCGTAAACGGATCGAGCACGACGCCTACATTGGGCAGCCCGTAGAAGATGACGAACAGCTGAACCAGCAGCGGCGAGCCGCGAAAGAGCCAGATATAGCCGCGCACCGCGCTTGCCGCGGCGGGTGGCCCGAACAGGCGCAGCAGCGCGGCGAAGAACGCGATCGTCACCCCGATCGCGAAAGACGCCAGCGTGAGCGGCACCGTGAACACGAGCCCCGCATAGAGCAGCGGCCAAAGCGATTGCGCCATCAGTTGCAGCCACGCCGGCATTGCCTAACCTCGCGTTATTGTGAAACGTCCTTGCCGAAGTACTTCAGCGAGATCTTCGCGTAGGTACCGTCGGCCTTGATGTCGGCAAGCGCCTTGTCGATCGCCGCCTTCAGCTCGGGGTTGCCCTTGCGGATCAGCACGCCCGACTGGTCGTCGTCGCCCGACGTGTCGGTGGCGGCGACCTTCAGCTTCGCGTCGGGCTTGTGCTTCTTGAAGTCGAGGTAAGACAACGAATCGTTGATCGTCGCGTCCACGCGGCCCGACGTGAGCAGGTCGATCGACTCGTTGAAGCCCTGCACCGGCACCACCTCGGCGCCGTGCGCGGCCGCCAGCTTGCCGAAGTTGCTCGTCAGCGTGTTGCCCGACTTTTTTCCCTTCAGGTCGTCGAACGACTTGATCGTCGTGTTGTCCGATCGCACGATCAGCACCGCGTGCGTCGCGATGTACGGCGTAGAGAAGTCGTACTTGACCTTGCGCGCCTCGGTGATCGACACCTCGTTGATGACCGCGTCGTACCGCTTCACGTCGAGACCCGCAATCAGCCCATCCCACTTGCCTTCCACGAATTGCGGCTTGACGCCGAGGTGCTGCGCGACCGCCGTCGCGATGTCGACGTCGAAGCCGGTCAGCTTGCCGGATTCGTCGTGATAGGTGAACGGCGCATAGGTGCCTTCGGTGCCTACGCGGAACGCGCCCGAGGACTTGATCCGTGCGAGATCGTCGCCAGCGAATGCACTCGTTGCCGCAACGGCCTGAAACAGTGCGACGAGCAGGATGGAACGAATGGATTTCATGATTCAAGCCCAGAGTTGATCGAAAGGCCCCGAAATCGACAGGTTTGCGGACAAGCCATCGGGGGTCCACGCATTCTACTGAGCCCCCTTCTTCCGCCAACTATTCGGTTACGCTAACGATATGAGCAGAGGGAATTAAAGCGGTACGATCAACGGCGGCCCGCGGTGCCCTTGCGTAGTGCGGCGCGTCAGAGAAGCCGAACGCGTGCGCCGGCCCGCAACGCGTCATTGCCGCACGCCCCAGCGTCGCATGGTCAGGCACTCCAGGGAGCTTACTTCCACGGCCCTTCCATAGGCAGTATCCAGGCGGTTCCCACGAGGTAACCGGACTGAAAGCACAGCGTTATACAGGACTGCAGGGCAACGCTGTCGAAATCCGGCGAGTCGCGATAAGCATAGTCCGATTCGTCGCTTGTGGAGACCTGCGCTGGCGCCGAGAATGGGCTGAACGCCCCTGCCTGTGCTTCATCGACAACATCTGCCATCGAATCGATCCATGCTCGCTTCCCGCCTGTTACGAACGTTCCTGATCGCTTGCGCGCTATCGCTCACAGCCGCGGCCGCGCACGCCGACAAGCCATCCGCCATCCGTATTGGTGTCGCCCAGCAGGGCACCGGGGATCCGCCGACATTCGGCGGCTCCTCGGCCGCGACGGTCCAGTTGCAGCAACTGCTCGAAAAGGAATTCGCAGCGGATGGCATCAAGGTGGAATGGGTGTTCTTCAAGGGCGCGGGGCCCGCCGTCAATGAAGCAATTGCCGACAAATCGCTCGATTTCGCGTTTCAGGGCGACCTGCCCGCGGTGCTCGCGCGCGCCAACCAGTTGAAGACGCACCTGCTGCTCGCGACAGGCGTGCGCAGCGGCATCAAGATTGCGGTTCCGCCGGATTCGGACATCCGTTCGATCAAGGATCTGAAGGGCCGCCGCGTATCGATATTTCGCGGCACGAATCTCCAGCTGGTCGTGGACAACGCCCTCGCACAGAATCAGCTCGACGAGCGAGACCTGCACGTCATCAACCTCGACACCGCAAGCTCGCTGGCCGCGCTCGCGTCGAAAGGCATCGACGCGTCGGTCAACGACTATCACCTGTACAAGCTGCGTGACGCGGGCCTCGCGAAGATCATCTACGAATCGCAGAACGACGGCCCGCAGCTGACTCGGCAGAGCCATCTGCTCGTGCTCGACGATTTCGAGCGCGCCCACCCCGATATCGTCCAGCGCGTCGTTACCGCCTTCGTGCAGGGCGCACGCTGGTCGTCCGACGAGACTAATCGCGATGCGCTCTTCAAGCTGTGGGCGAAAAGCGGTGTGCCCTATTCGTCATGGCAGGCCGAATTCGCGGGCCAGAGCCTGAAGAGCCGCAATTCGCCGTTGCTCGATCCGTTCTTCGTCGCGCGCTACAAGACCGTCGCGCAGGACGCGCTGAGGCTCAAGCTGATTCGCCAGCCGGTGGACGTGGACGGCTGGATCGAGCCGAAGTATCTCGACACTGCGTTGCGCACGCTGCACCTCGAGCACTACTGGACACCGTACGACGCAGCGGGCAAGCCGTCGTCGTGATGCAATACGCTTCGCACAGGGAACCACAATGAGCGATACCGCAATTGCGCTGTTGCCGACCGTGTCTGCGTCCGCACCCCGTGCGAGGGCGTGGTTGCGCACCTGGTTGTGGCATCTTGCGCCATGGGTGCTGCCGGCGCTGCTGGTCACGCTCTGGAGTGTCGGCAGCGAGCGCGGCTGGATCGCGCCGCAGATCCTGCCGCCACCGGCGAACGTGTACCACACGCTCGTCGACCTCGCCACGAGTGGCGACCTCGCGCGCAACACACTGATCAGCCTGCAGCGCGTGCTGCTCGGCTTCGCTGCCGGAACGCTGGCCGGCCTTTTCATTGGTACCGCGATGGGTCTGTCGCGCACGCTGGAGGCGTACCTGCTGCCGAGCTTCAACGCCGTCGTGCAGATTCCGGTGCTCGGCTGGCTGCCTTTTCTGCTGCTGCTCGTCGGAGTTGGCGAACCGCTCAAGTATCTGCTGATCGCCCACGCGGCCCTCGTGCCGGTAACGCTCGGCACGCTGCAAGGCTTTCGCCAGACGCCCGTCGCGCTCGACGAAGTCGCGCGCGTGTTCGGCTACGGGCGTTGGCAGCGCATCGCCTTCGTCGTGCTGCCGGCTGCCGTACCCGCCCTCGCCACCAGCGTGCGGCTCGCGTTCACGAAAGCGTGGCTCGCACTTGTCGTCGTTGAACTCGTCGCCTCGTCGGAGGGACTGGGCTACCTGATCGTGTACGGCCGCCAGCTGTTCCAGCTGGACCTCGTCATGGCGGCGGTCGTGGTTGTGGGTGCAATCGGCTATCTGATCAACCGGTTGCTCGACGCGCTCGAGGCGCGCCTGCGCCGCGGGCAGCCTTCGGCGTTCCGTGAATGAGTGCAAACCCGACCCGTCATCCGCAGGGAAACAAACCCCTGCAGACTTCCGTCCAAGCGGCGCCGGCACGTGCCGTATCGCGCCGACGCGCGCCGGACTGGCGCGGCCTCGTGCTGCCGCTCACGATCCTCGCGCTGTGGTGGGCGCTCGCGGCAAGCCATGCGATTCGCAGCGGCCTTTTCGTCAGTCCGGGCGCGGTACTGCACACGGCGTGGGCCCAATGGACGAGCGGCGCGCTCATGCGCTCGCTGTCGGCCTCGCTCGCGCGCGAAGCCTGCGGGTTCGCGCTCGGCACCGCAGGCGGCCTGCTGCTCGGTAGCGCACTTGGGCTGTCGCGTATCGCCTCGCGGATGGTCGGCCCGAGCTTCGACACATTCAAGCAGATCTCGCTGTTCGCGTGGATCCCGCTGATCTCCGTCTGGTTCGGCCTCGGCGACGCGGCCAAGGTCGTATTCCTGTCGCTTGCCGCACTGCTGCCGGTGGCCGCCCACACATGCGACGGCATTCATGAGGTGCCGCGCAGGTACGTCGACGTCGCACGCGCGCTGCGCTATTCGCGGCTGCAGTTGATCCGCCATGTGATCCTCCCGGCCGCGCTGCCGTCGATCTTTACGGGGCTCTATCTCGGGCTCATCTATTCGTGGCTCGCGACGCTCGGTGCCGAGTACCTGCTGGTCGCGGGCAGCGGCATCGGCAACACGCTCATCGACGGCAGTGAACAGTTCCGCATGGATCTGGTGGTGTTCGGCATCGTCGTGGTGGGGCTGACCGGCTGGGCACTCAATGCATTCGCCCGCCGCATCGAGCGCAAGCTGCTCGCGCGGCGCGGCGGCGCTCCCGCGTAACCCCGTATTCCGCGGCCTTCAGCGCGCCGTCCGACATTCATTCGCCCAACGTCCACTACCATGACTACTGCCGTTTCCGACTCACTCGACATCGTTCACGTCAGCAAACACTACGTGCAACCGGACAGGACGCTCACTGTGCTCGATGACGTTTCGCTGCCCGTGCGCGCGGGCGAATTCGTCAGCATCGTCGGCGCGAGCGGATGCGGCAAATCCACGCTGCTGAGGCTCATCGCCGGCCTCGACGCCGACTATGCCGGCGAGATCGTCGCCGGCGGCGAACGCGTGCGCGATACGTCGCTGCAACGCGGCATCGTGTTCCAGGACCACCGGCTGTTCCCATGGCTCACCGTCGAGCAAAACGTTGCGGCCGCGCTGCGCAATGCGCCGCTCGACCCGGCGGCAAAGCGGCGCGCGGTCGACGAGCACCTCGCGCTCGTCGGGCTGCAGGACTTTGCGCGCGCGTATCCGCACCAACTCTCGGGCGGCATGGCGCAGCGGGTCGCGATTGCGCGCGGCCTCGTGAACCGCCCCCGCCTGCTGCTGCTTGACGAGCCGTTTGGCGCACTCGATGCACAAACGCGCGCGCGCCTGCAAAACGAATTGCTGCGCATCTGGGAGCGGGAGCGCATCACGATGATCCTCGTCACGCACGACGTCGAGGAGGCGGTGTATCTGGGCGATCGCGTCGTCACGATGGCGGCGCGTCCGGGCCGGATCGCGCGCGTGCTCGATGTGAACCTGCCGCGGCCGCGCCGCCGTGACGCGCCCGAGTTCGTGCGCCTGCGCGAAACCGTGCTCGCCGAATTCGACGAAGACGCTGCGCCGCGCGGCGACGCCGGCGCCGGCAATGCGGGCGACACCGCGCGCCCCGTCGACGATCGGCAACTGAACCGATGACACGGCGCCAGCCTCCGGGCATTTCCGTTCCCGTCTCGTGGACCGGCACGCGGGCGCCAGCGCCTGAGCGGCCGTCCGCCCGACGGCCACGCGCTGCGCGGCCCGGCCGATTCACGATGCCCACCCGATGACAAACGACCGCTCACCGCAACACGCGGTGCCCGACTCAACCTCGTCGCCCGCGCGTCCCGCCCGCCGGGGCGTGCTGCGACGCCTGGCGGGCACCCTGGCCGGCGGATGGGCGGCGAGCCAGCTCCCGGCTGCACAAGCGCAGGCAGCCGGCGCCGCGATACCGCTCGCCGTCCCGCCATGGACGCTCGAGCCCGGTGCTCCGCTGCTGTCACCGGCCTACGGCTTGCCGTCGCCACGCGAAGGCGATGTCATCCGGCGCAGCGCACGAATGCCGGCGCTGCCGGGCGCCGGCTCGTCCATGACACCGCTCGCCGACCTCACCGGCACCATTACGCCGAACGGACTCGTGTATGAGCGCCACCACGCCGGCGTGCCGGCCATCGATCCCGAGCAGCACCGCCTCGTCGTGCATGGCCTCGTGCGCGAGCCGCGGCTGTTCACGATGGACGACCTGCTACGCTTTCCGGCCGAATCGCGCGTGCACTTTCTCGAATGTTCGGGCAACACCGGAAGCGAATGGAGCGGCCCGAGCGGGCTGCCGGTCCAGTTCACGCACGGCCTGCTCTCGTGCTGCGAATGGACAGCCGTGCGGCTGTCGACGCTGCTCGACGAAACCGGCGTGGCCCCGGACGCGCGCTGGCTGCTCGCCGAAGGCGCCGATGGCGCTGCGATGACGCGCAGCCTGCCCCTCGGCCGGATACTCGAGCGTGCGCTTGTCGTGTACGCGCAGAACGGGGAGCGGCTGCGGCCTGAGAACGGCTACCCGCTGCGCCTGATCGTGCCGGGCTTCGAGGGCAATACGAACATCAAATGGCTGCGCCGCCTGAAGCTCGTGAGCACTCCCGTGATGACGCGCGAAGAGACGTCGAAGTACACGAGCCTGCTACCGAATGGCTGCGCGCGGCAATTCGTCTTCGAGATGGACGCGAAATCCGTCATCACCCGCCCGTCCGCCGGACACCGGCTGGCTTCGCACGGCTACTATCCGATCAGCGGCTACGCATGGTCCGGGCGTGGCCGCATTCGCCGCGTGGACGTGTCGACGGACGGCGGCAGGATCTGGCAGGCGGCGCGGCTCACGAGCGAGGCCCACGATCGCGCGCTGACGCGCTTCGAGGCCGACTGGACCTGGCGTGGTGAACCCGCCGCCCTGCAAAGCCGCGCCGTCGACGAGACGGGCTACGTGCAACCGACCCGCGAGGCACTGGTGGCCGCACGCGGCCTCAACACCGTCTATCACTACAACGGCATCCAGAACTGGCGCGTGGACGCGGACGGCGAGGTGCGCAATGCGTAAGCGCACTGCGATTTCCGTGGCGGTCGTGACCGGCGCGTTTGGCGTCACTGCCGCTGCCGCGCGTTTCGACCTCGGCCAGCCGGTGGATCGCTCGGCGATCGCGTCATGGGACATCGACGTGAGTGCCGACGGCACCGGCCTCCCGGCCGGATCGGGCACGGTTGCGCACGGCCGCGGGATCTTCGCCGCACGTTGCGCGATGTGCCACGGCGACGCCGGCC
Source organism: Burkholderia sp. Bp8963 (assembly GCF_003854275.1). Lineage (GTDB taxonomy): Bacteria > Pseudomonadota > Gammaproteobacteria > Burkholderiales > Burkholderiaceae > Burkholderia. The sequence continues at coordinate 30,537 of NZ_QTQP01000055.1, read as the reverse complement.
AGGGCGGCATCGGGGATCCGCTCTTCGGCGGCGCCGGCACGCTGTCGAGCGCGAAGCCGAGAAAGACGGTGGGCAGTTACTGGCCGTATGCGACGACCCTTTTCGACTACATCCGCCGTGCGATGCCGTACAACGCACCGCAGTCGCTCAGTGCGGACGAGGTCTACGCCGTCACTGCCTATCTCCTGTACCTGAACCAGGTGGTGCCCGATGACACGCGGCTCGACGCGAAGACCCTGCCGAAGGTGCGCATGCCCAACCGCGACGGGTTCGTGCCCGATCCGCGTCCGGGCGCGCTGTGATCCTGCGCCCGCCTGCCAAGCATCGGTTGTCATATCGATTGCGCAGGATTTCCAACTAAGGTTCTGATGATTCATCGGTTCTGTTTTGTGACATACCCTGCTTGAATGAACCCTCGTTCCCCCCGCCACGGAGACTTCCGATGTCCGAATCCCAGCTTGCCGACCGTCTGTCGCCGCATGACGCCCACGCCCTTGCCGGCGCAATCCGCTTTCCGTTCGCACTTCGCCAGGTCGCCGGACGGATTGGTGCCGAGATCTCGGGCGTCGATCTGTCGCCCACGCTCGACGACGCGACGTTCGACGCGCTGGCGGCCGCGCTGCTGCAGCATAAGGTGATCTTCTTGCGGAATCAGCAGCATCTCGACGATGTCACGCAGGAAGCCTTCGCACGCCGCTTCGGCGAGACGGTCGCGCATCCGACGGTGCCCTCCGTGGAAGGCAGCACGCGCCTGCTCGAACTCGACTCCGCCCACGGCGCGCGCGCAAATTCGTGGCACACCGATGTGACGTTCGTCGACGCGTACCCGAAGATTTCGATCCTGCGCGCGGTCGTGATTCCGCCCGTGGGCGGCGACACCGTCTGGGCGAATACGGCCGCTGCGTACACGGACCTGCCCGAGCCGCTGCGCGCGCTCGCCGATACGCTCCGGGCCGTGCATACCAATGCGTACGACTACGCGTCGTCGCACGTTAACGCCGACGACGCGCAACTCAAACGCTACCGTGAAGTGTTCACGTCGACGGTGTACGAGACCGAGCATCCCGTCGTTCGCGTTCATCCGCAGACCGGCGAGCGCACGCTCGTGCTCGGACATTTCGTGCAGCGCCTGAAAGGGCTCTCCACGCGCGACTCCGCGAATCTGCTGCAGATCTTCCACGAGCACGTGACCCGTCTCGAGAACACTGTTCGCTGGAGTTGGCGCGAAGGCGACGTAGCGATCTGGGACAACCGCGCCACACAGCACTATGCGATCAACGACTATGGCGGCGCGCGACGCATCGTACGACGCGCGACGGTGCATGGCGACGTGCCGGTCGGTGTGGACGGCCGGAGCAGCGTCACGCTCAAGGGCCGCGGCGCGACGCTGCAGTGACAGTTTCGCGCCGCCTCGCTGTGCCGTCGCCCTGCGGTAGCCGTGGCGACCGGAAGGTCTCTTCATCTCATTCTGCAAGGAGCATTGCATGAGCGCCGTAACCGCGTCGCAGTCCGGACCGGTCGATGTCATTCCGCAGTCCGCCCATATCGGCGCCGAAATTCGCGGCGTCGATCTCACTCAGCCGCTGGGCGCTCATGAAATCCACGAGATCCGCGCCGCTCTGCTCAAGTGGCGCGTCGTGTTCTTTCGCGAGCAATCGCTCACACACGAGCAACACGTTGCGTTCGCCGCGCACTTCGGTGAGCTGACGCGCGGGCATCCGGTGTTCGGCCACGTGGACGGGTACCCGGAGGTCTACTCCATCTCCAAGTACCGCAAAGCAACACGCTTCGACGGCGAGCCGCTCAGGCGGCCGTGGACCGGCTGGCACACTGACGTCACCGCGGCCGTCAATCCGCCATGGGCATCGATCCTGCGCGGCGTCACCATTCCGGCATACGGCGGCGACACGCAGTGGACCAATCTGGTGCGTGCTTACGAGACCTTGTCGGCGCCGCTTCGGCGCTTCGTCGATGGCCTGCGTGGCATTCATCGCTTCGCGGCGCCGGCGGGCGCCGCGGCCAGTGCCGCATTCAACGACGCGGTTCGGGCGAATACACTCGTCGCAGAGCATCCGCTCGTGCGCGTGCATCCCGAGACCGGCGAACGGGCGCTCTATGTGAGCCCAAGCTTTCTGAAGTCGGTTGTCGGTCTCGCGCCGCGCGAGAGCGAGGTACTGCTCGAACTACTGTGGGAACACATCACGCGCCCCGAATTCACGGTGCGCTTCAAGTGGGAGCCGGGCAGCGTCGCGTTCTGGGACAATCGCTCGACGGCCCATCTTGCGCCGACCGATATCTTCGACCTCGAGTTCGACCGCCAGCTCTACCGCACCACGCTCGTCGGCGACATTCCGGTCGGCCCTGACGGTGCAGCGTCCAATGCACTCTCCGGTTCGCCAGTCGTCGCGGCGGCCGCGACTGCGCTCAACTGACGAAAACAGGCCGCCCGCGTCGCTTCACGTCGCGGAGCCGACGGTGGCAGCGCGCCGCAGGCCGAAGGCGAACGCAGCGCCGACTCATTCTGAAAGCCGTCGACATCCGCGAGGCTGTCGTGCACATTCAGCACTGAAGCCTTCATGCTTCCGAGCTGGTGCTCGCGCCCTCGCCGTCGTTCCGGCTCGGCGACTACGAGGGCGCCATCCTGCGCGAGCACTCCGCGCTCGCCTGTCCGCCAACCCGTTCGCGGTGGCACAATCCGGCTAATACAGCCCGGCCAGCGTCCGCGCGGGTAGCTCCCGATCGTAGGTCTCGCCGTCGAAGCCGCCGCCGCTCAACCGGCGATGCATCACGCCGGCGCTCGGCAGCCGGCTGCGCTCGATCTGCGCGTCCGGATTCCAGAGCCCCGATCGGACGATCGCCTTCGAACAATGGAAATAGACGGCGTCGACCGTCACGACAATCGCCGTGCGCGGCTGCTTGCCGTGCATGTCGAAGCGCGCGAGCACGCCGGGCTCGGTCGTGATTCGCGCACGCCCGTTGACCCGCTGCGTTTCGCCGATGCCGGGAATCAGGAACAGCAGCGACACGCGCGGATCGGCGACGATATTGCGTAGCGTGTCGATGCGATTGTTGCCCTGCCGGTCCGGCAGCACCAGCGTGCACGCATCGAAGATCGCTACGAAGCCGGCCGGATCGCCTCTCGGCGAACAGTCCGTGCCATGCGGCCCCACCGACGAAAGCACGACGAACGGCGACGCGCGAACGAACGCCTGATAGTCGTCGTTGAGGAAGTCGATTTCCTTCCATAGCGCGCATTCGTGCGGCTTGCCGTAGATCAACTCGAGCTGCTCGACAGTGGCGACGTCATGCTCCACGATGAGGTTCTCCTGATTGCGGAATAAGGCAGGATCGGTCCGGAAACGAACGGACATACTAGCGCAGGCCGCACGCGCGGGCGTCATGCCGTTCCGCGATGCGGCATCACGTCAGCCCCAAGTACTCGCGAAGCGTGTCGCCTTCGTATGTGTCGCGGAGAAAAAAGAACAAAGACGTATAACGTCATGAAAAAATAATCGATCCGATCCGTTCGCCCGTGCATATATTTCTGACTCCAGGTCGGCGAAAGCCAATCCGGAGTGAATAATCACGAAGGTCATTCTGAAACGTTTCAGATCACTAAACCGCACTTACGGAGCGAGCATCATGGGAGCTATTCTCGAAACACCTTCGCTAGCAAAGATTCCGACGACTGATGAACTTGCTGCAATCGATTTCTTTGTCCCGCCACCGCCGGCCAGTCTGTTCCAGGGCTACGACAGCGTGAACGGCTACGGCGTATCGACTGCCGTGGAAGGCACACAGGTCACCAACGGCGGATCGAGCTCGGTCTTCTATCAGGTCGCACTCGACACGGAAACGCTTTATCAGGCCCTTGATATTTCGCAATCCGTATCAGTTGGATTCGGTCCGTTCGGGAGCGTCAGCGAGAAAAGCGACTTCGTGCGTCAGCTGAACCTGACGACGTACAGCTTGAACATCGTCGTGCATGCCCGCCACGTCAAGGGCGTGGAAACGGCGACTGCGTTCAGGCTCAAGAACGACGTTCCTCCTCCGGTGGGCAATGATCAGCTGCGCAGTTTCTTCCGCAGCTACGGCGACGCGTTCATTTCGTCGCAAACCATCGGTTCCGAGTACTACGCCGTGTACACGTTCTATGCGCAAACCCGCGAGGAACAGAACAGCGTCACCGCTGAATTGAAGGCCAACGGCATCTTCGAATTCGGCACCGTGAGCGGCGACCTCCAGGCCAAACTGGATCTCGTGACGAAGAAAACCCAGGTGCGCATTTCATTCAATCAGAACGTGGCCGGAATCGCCAATCCGAAACTGCCGGCTCCGGAAACGCTGATTCAGTATGCGCTCGATTTTCCCGGCATACCGATCGACGCACCGTCCATACTGTCGTTCGGCTCGACGGGTTATGAGCATGTGCCGGGGGTGGGAAGTTTCGAGCCTATCGCCCATAATCGAACCTACCTGGTGGGCGATCGCGCTGCGTCGGGCCTCGCCGACGATCTGGCGAAGGTGGTTCAGCTCGATAACCAGATCGACTGGCTTCAAGCCGTCTACCGATTCTACGGGGACTACAGCGATGCGAAGGTGAGCGAAGCCGGGAAGGTGGTCTGGAGCGACATCAAGGCCATCAACGATCAGCTGGAAACCTATATCAACGATCCTACCGCGTCGTTCAAGCGCCCCCCGCTTCCGTCGCTGGAACTGGGTACGCCGCAACTCCAGTATCAGATTGCCGAGTCTCCCGTGCATGGCGGCGACGGCGGCGATCCGTTCTATGACGTCGACGTCAATACCTATCTGCAGCGCCAGACGCGCATCAGCAGCGTCCAGTTGCGCAGCGGGGGTTATGTCGATGCGCTGATCGTCACGTACATCGACAAGGACGGTACGCGCCGGACCGCAAACCACGGCGGCGGCGGCGGCGGATTGAGCCAGACGTTGACGCTGTTGCCGGGCCAGTTCGTGACCAGCCTGCGCGGCCGTGCCGGTCAATATACCGATCAACTGCGCGTGACCATCAGCGACAACCGCAGTATCGGCGGTGGTGGCGACGGCGGGTCTCCGTACAGCTGGGGCGTTCCAGCAGGCAGCGTCGTGCTGGGCTTCAGCGGGCGCAGCGGCCGATACCTCGATCAGGTCGAGGCGGTTTACGCAACGCTGCAAGCGGCGAAGTGGGCGCATTGACCGGTCTTCACGCTCGCAGTAACACGGGAGAGGCGGCAGCCTCTCCCACGCGCGATGCGCGGGGTCATGACGTCATCGGCTTACACCGCCGCTACGTTGACCGTCCGCCAATCCGAATTCGGCACGACCCTGCCTCGTTTCCACGTTCAGCAACTCATGCAGCGATCGACCTGGCCTCACAGTCGGCCCGGGGTAACGTAGTCGATCCAGATCACCGCGTGGCACGGCCGCTCGAACCCGACCCGCCGGACGTCGATGAGCTCGGCACGCGCCGGCCGGATTCGTGACTTTACCGGCCCTCCCCGTACCCGCCAAACAACCAATTCCTCCATCGTCATGCAAGTGCACGACTGCCGTATCGGCCGCACGGCGCGCCCGCATCCGTTGCACAAAAACATCACCTGGCATGCCACGCACTCCGAATCAATTCGCCTATCGATATCAATCCGTCGCAGGTTTTCCGGCGTTTCGAGTCCGTCATCGACGCGGTATGCCGGCGACAGCGTGTGGCGCCGACGCGATCACGGCGCATTCATCGGCGGGTTGGCATCGGCATTTGCAAATCAGCGACATGCACGATTGCAATTCAGCGATCGATCATTCATTCGGCATGTTGGAATCAATAGCATCGGGCTCCTCGCAAACATCCTCATGAAAAACGAAGGACCTCGATGAACAACAAATTGCTGACGGCAGGTTTGGTTTCGATCGCGTCGATCAACGCACACGCGCAAAGCTCGGTCACGCTGTACGGTCTGGTCGATGCAGGCATCGCGTATACGAACAATCAGGGCGGCGCGAGCAATATCCAGCAGACGAGCGGCAAGCTGAGCGGCAGCCGCTGGGGCCTGAAGGGCACCGAAGATCTCGGGAACGGGCTGAAGGCCGTCTTCACGCTCGAAAGCGGCTTCAAGCCGAGCGACGGCACGCTCGGCCAGGGCGGCCGCCTGTTCGGCCGATCCGCGTACGTCGGCCTCGGCAAGACGGGCATCGGCACGCTGACGTTCGGTCGGCAGTACGAGCCGCTTGCCGATCTGGTCGCCCAGTACGCGGGGTCGGGGTTCTGGTCGGCGGCGACCCATGTGGGCGACAACGACAACCTGAACCAGAGCTTCCGGGTGAACAACGCGGTGAAGTTCCGCAGCGACACGATCGGCGGCTTCACGGCTGACCTGCTGTACGCGTTCAGCAACCAGGCGAATGGCGGCGCCGGCACGGGCTTCTCGAACAACAGCGCGTGGGGCGTGTCTGCGAACTACGTGAGCGGCCCGCTGTCGGTGGGTGCGGGCTACGTACGCCTCAATCATCCGAATGCGACGTCGAATACGACGGGCGCGGTCGGCGGCGCGACGAGCACGACCGGCAACGACTACAGCGGGGCGTTCTTCTACGGGCTGAACGGCGGCGTGCTCAAGCAGCAGATCGGCGTCGCGGGCGCGAACTACATGCTCGGCCGCGCCACGCTCGGCTTCGCGTGGAGCCACACGCAGCTCGACTATCTCGACGGCTCGTCGCGCAAGTTCAACAACTACGACGTGAACGCGCGCTACCAGCTTACACCGGCGGCGACGCTGATCGGCGTGTACACGTTCACCGACGGCCGCGCAAGCGGGCTGCGCGGCACCGGCGGCCAGACGCCCAAGCCGCGCTGGCACCAGTTCACGCTCGGCTTCGACTATGCGCTGTCGAAGCGCACCGATCTGTATCTGTCGGGCATCTATCAGCTCGCGGCCGGCGATCCGAGCACGGCAACGCCCGGCGGCTACCGGGCGATCGCGTCGATCGCGAACATCGGCAGCGCGTCGTCGACGAACCGCCAGGTGGCCGTCGTCGGCGGGCTGCGCGTGAAGTTCTGACGGTTGTCCGTCGCGGCGGCGATCGCCGCCGCGCTTCAGGCCGCCTGCACGTCGAGCTTCCGCCCCGGTATCGCGTCGAGCAGCGTGCGCGTGTACGGATGCTGCGGCGCGCGCCAGATGTCGCGATGGTCGCCGCTCTCGACGATCCGGCCGTGCTGCATCACGTGCACGCGGTCCGCGATATAGCGGACAACCGACAGGTCGTGCGAAATGAACAGGAACGCGAGGCCAAGCTGTTCCTTCAGCTCGACAAGCAGGTTCAGGATCTGCGCCTGGATCGACACGTCGAGCGCCGACACCGGCTCGTCGCAGATCAGCAGCGACGGTTCGAGCACCAGCGCCCGCGCGATCGCGATCCGTTGCCGCTGTCCGCCGGAGAACTCGTGCGGGAACCGGTCGAGCGCCGTCGACGGCAGGCGCACGCGGTCGAGCATCGTCCGCACGCGCGAACGGCGCGCCGCGGCGTCGGCCACGCCGTTGACCGCGAGCGCCGTGTCGAGAATCTGCGCGACCGTCCGGCGCGGATTCAGTGACGCGTACGGATCCTGGAACACCATCTGAATCTGCCGCCGCAATGGACGCAGCGCACGCTCCGCGAGCGGCACCAGGTCCTTTCCGTTCAGCCGGATCTCGCCCTGAGCAACTGGCGCGACGCGCATGATCGCGCGCGACAGCGTCGATTTTCCGCAGCCCGACTCACCGACGAGCCCGACCGATTCGCCGCGCGCGATGTCGAACGTGATGTCGTCTACCGCGCGCAGTGGCGTCCTGTTTTGCCGCTGCACGTAGTCGACGCGCAGATTGTGTACCGCCAGCAGCGGCGGCACATCGTTTGCGGCCGGTGTGCGCCGCGCCGGGGCCGGCGTGGGCGGCACCGTGCGCGCCGTACGCGGCACGATGGTGAAGCCACCTTCGGCATCGGCCTCACCGTGCCGGATTTCCGGCAGCGTCCATCCGCGATAGTGCAGATCGTCCGCGAGATTCAACGACGCGCCGAGGAGCCCCCGCGTGTATGCATGCCGTGGCTGCGCGAACAACTCCGCCGCCGGCGCCTCCTCCACCTTGCGTCCGGCCAGCATCACCGCGACGCGATCCGCGTGATCGGCAACGACGCCGAGATCGTGGGTAATCAGCAGCAGCGACATCGACAGCTCGCGACGCAGCGTATCGAGCAGCGCGAGGATGTGCGACTGGATCGTCACGTCGAGCGCGGTCGTCGGCTCGTCGGCGATCAGCAGCCGCGGCCGGCAGGCGACTGCGATCGCGATCATCACGCGCTGACGCTGCCCGCCGGACAGCTCGTGCGGGTAGTCGAACGCACGGCGCTGCGGCTCCGGAAGCCGCACCAGATCGAGCAGCTCGACCGCCCGCGCGTGTGCGGCCCGTTGCGACAGCGACTCGTGCTGGCGCAGCGTCTCGACGATCTGCGCGCCGATCGGCAGCACCGGATTGAGCGACGTCATCGGCTCCTGAAAGATCATTGAGATCTGCCGGCCGCGAATGTCGCGGATCTGCGCGGGCTTCAGCGCGAGCAGATCGTGTCCGTCGAAGCGGATGCTGCCGGTCACCCGGCCCGGCTCGGGCACGAGGCGCATCAGCGACAGCGCGGTCGCCGATTTGCCGCAGCCGGATTCGCCGACGAGCGCGAGCGTCTCTCCGGCCGCGATGTCGAAGCTCACGCCACGCACCGCCTCGTGCGTGCCGAAACCGACGCGCAGATCGCGCACTTCGAGCAGAGTGGCCATCGTTGATCCTCAGTTCCGTTGCCGCAGCCGCGGGTTCAGCGCATCGTTCAGGCCGTCGCCGAGCAGGTTGAGCGCGAGCACGGCGAGCACGATCGCGGCGCCCGGAATCGCAGTCAGATACCACGCGGTGCGCAGCGAGTCGCGGCCGAAGCCGATCATCGCGCCCCAGCTCACCACGTTCGGATCGCCCATGCCAAGGAACGACAGCGACGACTCGATAAGGATAGCGCTCGCGACCATCACCGATGCGGTGACGATCACGGGCGGCAGCGCGTTCGGCAGGATCTCGCCGAAGATGATGCGCGCGTCGCCGAAGCCCTGCGTGCGCGCGGCGAGCACGAAATCCGCGCGCCGCAGCGTGCGGAATTCGGCGCGCACGATCCGCGCGACGGTCGGCCACGATGCGATGCCGATCGCGAGCGCGATGACGACGACGTCCGGCCGGCCGATCGCAACGATCACGATCACGAGCAGGAACGACGGCACAGTCTGGAACAGTTCGGTCACGCGCACGAGCACGTCGTCGACGATCCCGCCGAAGTAGCCGCCGATCGCACCGACGAGCGTCCCGATCGCCAAGCCGATCGCGGCCGATGCCGCGCCGATCAGCAGCGACACGCGCGTGCCGTGCGCGACGCCCGCCGCGACGTCGCGGCCAAGCGAATCGGTGCCAAGCCAGAATTGCGGATCGGCGCCCGGCCATTCGAACGGCGCCGCGACCATGTCGAGCGGGTCGCCCGGATACAGCTTTGGCGCGGCGAACGCGAGCACGACGAATGCCGCCAGCAGCACGAGCCCCGCGCACGCGGACGGATTGCGCAGCAGCAGCCGCCACGCGCCCGGCCGCGCCGAGGCGGCGGCGGACGCGCCTGCGCCATGGCGGCCGAACAGCGCGCCGGCGAGCTGGCGCCGCCACGGCGAGCCGATCGGCCTATCCTGGCCGGCAACTGGGTTGAAATTCGACGAATCGGCACTCATGGCACGTCTCTCCGCGACAAAAAAGACGAACGATGCATCACGCGACTCGCGGGTCGAGCCATGCCTGCAGCAGGTCCACCAGCGCGTTCGCGACGATCACCAGCATCGACGACAGCAGCAGCACGCCGAGCAGCACGCTGAAATCGCGCGCGAGCACCGCATCGAGCGCGAGCCGGCCGAGCCCCGGCCAGCTGAACACGGTTTCGGTGACGGCCGCGCCGCCGAGCAGCGTGCCGAAATGCATGCCGACGACGGTCGTCAGCGGCACGAGCGCATTGCGCAGCACGTGCCCCACGGTCACGCGCCACGGATGCAGCCCCTTGGCCTGCGCGGTGCGCACGAAATCCTGCCGCTGCACTTCGAGCATCGCGGCGCGCGTGAGCCGCGCATAGATTGCGACGAAGAACGTCGACAGCGTCAGGGCCGGCAGCAGCACATGTCGCGCGACGTCGGCCAGATACGCGAAGCCGGTCAGGTGCGCGCCGATCGTCACGTTGCCGCCGCTCGGCAGCCAGCCGAGGCGCACCGAGAACAGCACGATCGCGAGCAGGCCGATCCAGAATCCGGGCGTCGAATAGAACAGCAGCGCGAACACGGACAGCACGCGGTCCGGCCACTTGCCGGCCCAGTGCGCCATCACCGCGCCGAGCGCGACGCCGACGGCGAGCGCGAGCGACAGCGCGACGACCATCAGCAGCAACGTGTTCGGCAGCCGCGACAGGATCAGCGGCATCACCGGCATGTCGTAACGCGGCGAATAGCCGAGGCTGAAGTGCGACAGGTGCGCGAGGTACGCCACGAGCTGGTGCAGCACGGGCTGGTCGAGACCGAACTTCGCGCGCAGCATCGTCATCGTCTCGACGGTCGCGGAGCCGGCCTCGCCGGCGATCACGTCGGCGGCGTCGCCGGGCATCAGCTTCAGCAGGAAGAAATTGACGATCACGATGCCGACCACGGTCGGCATCGCCTGCCAGGCGGTGCGGCGCAGGATCGTGCGCCAGCGTGCGTGTCGGTTCATCGGGGCGCTCTCCTCTTCATCAGGCGCTCAGGTAGACGTCGGCGAGATTGCCTTCGAGGCCTTGGGCCGTCACCGTGTGGTCGTGCACGCGGCGGTTCGCGAGCGTCACCATCCGCGGCGCGATCAGATTCAGGATCGGCAGGTCGCGGCTGACCGCTTGCTGGAACTGCCGGTACAGCGACACGCGGCGGCGCTCGTCGAGTTCGGTCGATGCCGCCTCGAGCAGGCGGTCGACGTCGGGATTGCTGTAATGCGGCGCGTTCGAGAACGGCACCCCGGGCCGGATGTTCTTCGACCAGTACAGACGCTGCACGCCGACGCTCGGATCGAACAGCGTGTTCACGCCGATGCTCGTGAAGTCGAACTGGCGATCGGTGTACACGCGCTTCAGGAACGACGGCAAATCCTGGGAACGGACCGTCACGTCGATTCCGACGCGCGCGAGCGCGGATTTCACGTAATCGGCCTGCCGGCGATACAGGTCGCCGTACGGCAGGTAGTCGTGGGTCAGCGCGAAGCGCGTGCCGCCCGCACTGCGCGGGTAGCCGGCCGCATCGAGCAGCGCCTCGGCCGTGGCCGGATCGAATGCGACCGGCGCGAGCTGCGCGTCGTGATACGTCGATGCGGGCGTGATCGGCGTCGGGGACACGTCGGCGTAACCGTAGGCGACGGTCTTCTGCACGACCTGCACGTTGATCGCGTGTGCGATCGCCTGCCGCACGCGCCGATCCTTCAGGATCGGATGCGCGAGATTGAAATCGATCTCCGCCTGCGGCGCGAGGAAGCGATAGCCGCGCGTGTCGACCGCGAGGTGCGGCAGCGTCGACAGGCGCGGGAGGTCGGTCAGCGGCACCGGGTTCTCGCCGCCCAGGTCGAGCGCACCCGTCTCGAACGCCGCCGAGCGCGCGGCGGGATCGGGGATCACCTTGTAGACTAGCGCGTCGATGTACGGCTTGCCGGCATCCCAGTAGTCCGGGTTGCGTTCGTAGACGATGCTCGCGCCACGCGTCCACGACCGGAAGCGGAACGGACCGGTGCCGACCGGCGCGTGGTTGCGCGGATTGGACAGCGGGTCGCCCGTCTCATACAGGTGCTTCGCGACGATCGGCGACTCGCCGGCCGACAGCGCCCGGATCAGGAACGGCGCCGGCTTCGACAGCTCGACGGCCACCGTGTAAGGATCGGGCGCGAGCACCTTCGTCACGTTCGCGAACGTGCTGCGGCCGCGCGGATGCAGCTGTTTCAGCAGCTCGATCGAAAACGCGACGTCGGCCGACGTGAACGGGCGGCCGTCGTGCCATCTGACACCGCGACGCAGCGTGAAGCGGTATTGCAGGCCGTCCGGGCTGACCTGCCACGCGGTGGCGAGCTGCGGCTTCGGCTTCAGGTCGAAGTCATAAGCGAGCAGGCCTTCATGCACCTTCGAGCTTGCGGCCAGCGTCGGCCCGGTGGTCTGGAACAGCGACACGAGCACCGTCGGCTCGGGATTGATCAACACGTTCAGCGTGCCGCCGCGCGGGCGCGCCGCGCCGGGCGCCTGCGCCTGTGCGGCCTGCGGGAGGCCCGCGCCCGCGAGCGCGGCGCCGGATGCAATGAGAAACTCGCGACGGGTCAGACGTGCCATTTGATAACGTTCCGATTGCCGGGATCAAGCCGGGCCTGCGTGCGTCGAACGCGGCAGGCGGACGAAAAATCCTAGCAATCCGCTCCGGGCGCACGAACCAATCGTTGCAGCTATCGTTATGACGGCGCCGCGAACGGGCAAGCGGGCACGCGCGACGACAGGCGTCGACGACGCGCACGCGGCGCTTCCGGCGCTTGCGCGGCATCCTGCGCGCGGCAGCTATCCATAGCAAAAATGCTTGGTTCGGCGGCCGTCGCAAACGACGCACCATGTGGCCACCATCCACTCGCCGATACCGCTACCGCCCATGCCACGTCACGATCGCCGCCACTTCGTCGCGCTGACCGGCGCGCTTCTCGCCACCGCACCGTTTTCATTCGCCGTGCCGCGCGCACTGGCGGCCGGCGCGCCGCCCCGCCGCGGCGGCGTGCTGACGCTGCTCGTCGAACCGGAGCCGCCGACGCTGCTGTCGATCGCGAACACGGCCGGCTCGACGCTGAAGACCAGTGCCAAAACGAACGAAGGCCTGCTCGCGTATGGATTCGACCTGAAGCCGAAGCCGCAGCTCGCCACCGCGTGGCAGGTCAGCCCGGACGGCCTGCAATACCGCTTCACGCTGCGCCGCGGCGTCAAGTGGCACGATGGCCGGCCATTCACGTCGGCCGACGTTGCGTTCTCGATCGGCCTGCTCAAGGGCGCGCATCCGCGCGGGCGCGGCACGTTCGCGAACGTCGCCGACGTGCGCACGCCGGACGACTGGACCGTCGTAGTCGTCCTGTCGAAGCCGTCACCGTACCTGCTGCGCGCGTTCGACGCCGCCGAATCGCCGATCGTGCCGAAACACCTGTACAAGGACGCGACCGCGCAGAACGTGGCGTCCCACCCGAACAACAACGCGCCGGTCGGCACCGGTCCGTTCCGCTTCAAGGAATGGGTGCGCGGCTCACACGTCGTCTACGAGCGCAACCCGGACTACTGGGATGCTGGCAAGCCATACATCGACACGCTGATCGTCAAGTTCATCCCCGACGCGGCCGCGCGGGCGGTGGCATTCGAGTCGGGCACCGTCGATCTCGGCGGCGAGAGCCCGGTGCCGCTGTCGGAACTCGCGCGGCTGAGCGCGAACCCGAAACTCGGGCTGGAAACGCGCGGCTATGAGTACTCGATCACACAGACGCGGATCGAGTTCAATCTCGATCATCCGGTGCTCGGCAAGCTGCCGGTGCGCCAGGCGATCGCGCACGCGCTCGACCGCAACGTGATCCGCAACACGATCTGGTACGGCTACGCTGCCGAATCGCCGACGCCGATCGCACCCGGCTCGCCGTTCCACGATCCGCGCCCGTCACCGTATCCGTACGATCCGAGGCGCGCGGAAGCATTGCTCGACGCGGCGGGCTACCCGCGCGGAGCCAACGGCAAGCGCTTCGCGCTGACGCACGACTTCCTGCCCTACGGCGATGGGTTCAGGCGCGTCGCCGACTACGTGAGATCCGCGCTGGCGCGTGTCGGGATCGACGTGACGATCCGCGCGCAGGATTTTCCGACCTACATCCGCCGCGTCTACACGGACCGTGCGTTCGATTTCACGAACAATTCGATGGGCAATTTCTTCGATCCGACGGCGGGCGTGCAGCGTCTGTACTGGTCGCAGAATTTCAAGCGTGGGGTGCCGTTCTCGAACGGCTCGCACTACGTGAACCCGGAAGTGGATCAGCTGCTCGAGGCCGCGGCCATCGAATCGGATGCCGCGCGGCGGCTCGACCTGTTCAAGCGCTTCCAGCAAATCGTCGAAGACGAGTTGCCGGACATCAACCTCGTCGCGCTCAAGCAGGTGACGATCGCGAACCGCCGCGTGCAGGACCATACGACGACGGCGACAGGGCTGAACGGCTCGCTGGCGGACGTGTGGCTGGCATCCTGAGCGCGGGCGAAGCGGGTACGCAGCCGTGCGGACGGGCTGCCCGTGCAGCCCGCTCGCTCAATAGAAAATCAGAAATCGTTCTTTGGCGAATTGATGCTTCGCATGCTTAACTTTTCGGGCCGGAAGCGAAGCACAGCGCGTTGCATCCGCATCGTCGCGTCGGCACCGCTTTCGCCGCTTGAGCGTTCGCGCATGCCGCGCGGCGCACCGCACAGGACACCCATCGTGAGCGACACCCCACTGGCCGAGCGCAGCGTCCCTTTTGCCACCCAGCCCTCCTTCGTCGACGTCCGTTCGCCGGCCGAATTCCCGAACAGCCCCGTATCACGCGCGTTTGCGCAGCCGCTGATGCTCGGGCTGTTCCTGCCGATCCAGGCCGGCGGCTGGAGCGCGTCGACGCTACCGCGCACGACCGACTGGTCGTTCGACTACAACGCCGTGCTCGTCGAGAAGGCCGAGGCGCTCGGCTTCGATCTCGTGTTCGCGCTGTCGCAGTGGCTGCCGAAGGGCGGGTACGGCGGCGTATTCAATGGCCAGGCGCTCGATTCGTTCATGACGCTCGCCGCGCTGACCGCACGCACCGAACGCATCATCCTCGCTGCGACGAGCCATGTGCTCTACGGACCGTGGCATCCGCTGCATTTCGCGAAGTTCACCGCGACGCTCGACCACATCTCGCGCGGGCGCTGGGGGATCAATGTCGTGACCGGCCATCGCGCGATCGAGCACGAGATGTTCGGCTGGCACCGGATCGAGCACGACCGGCGCTACGAGCTGGCCGCCGAATTCCTCGACGCGGTCCAGCAGCTCTGGGCGCAGCCGGACAACTTCAGCTTCGAGCCAGCGCTGTCGAGCTGGCGCCTGAACGGCGCGTTCGTCACGCCGAAGCCGCGCTATGGCCGCCCGCTGCTGATCAACGCGACCGGCTCCGACGCCGGCATCGCATTCGCCGCGCGCTATTCGGACGTCGTGTTCATCACGAGCCCGGCCGGCCCGGACATCGATCGTGCGCTCGACGCGCTGCCCGCGCACACCGCGCGCGTGAAGGCCGCCGCAGCCGCGCATGGCCGGACGATTCGCACGCTGCTGAATCCGCTCGTGATCTGCCGCGAGACGCCGGCCGAGGCGCGCGCATACCGTGACGCAATCGTCGCGCACGCGGACGAAGGCAGCTTCCACCGCTTCGACAGCGACGCGCACGCGTGGCGCGGCGGCTTCGAGCAGCGCTCGCAGGCAGCCGCGCGCGCGATCGGTGGCAACGTGTCGATCACCGGTTCGCCGGAGGAAGTCGTCGATTACATCCTGCGACTGCATCGCGCCGGCATCGACGGCGTGCAGTTGAGTTTCTACGACTTCAAGCCCGATCTCGACTTCTTCGGAGAGCGCGTGCTGCCGCTGCTCCGCGAAGCCGGCCTGCGGCGCTGACGCCGCGACCGACGACGGCGATGCGCTTCGTCAGGCGGCGGCAGCCGGCGCCTGACGGGCCGCAGGCAGGCGCCGGGCCGGCCGCCGCAAGCCTAGATGGTCGCGCAGCGTGCGGCCCGCGTATTCGTCGCGGAACAGCCCGCGTCGGCGCAACTCGGGCAACACCAGCGCGATGAAGTCGTCGAGCCCGCCGGGCAAGGTTGGCGCCATCACGTTGAAGCCGTCCGCGCCGTAGTGCACGAACCGCTCCTCGAGCTGGTCGACGATCTGCTCCGGCGTGCCGACGATCTGCCAGTGGCCACGCGCGCCGGCGATACGCAGGTAAAGCTGACGGATCGTCAGGTTCTCGCGGCGCGCGAGTTCGAGCGTCAGCTGCTGACGGCTCTTGCTCGCGTTCGTCTCCGGCAACGGCGGAATCGGTCCGTCGAGCGGATATGCGGACAGGTCGAAGCCGCCCGTCAGCCCAGACACGAGTGCGAGCCCGACCTTCGGATCGATCAGCGATTGCAGCGCGTCGAACTTCTCGTTCGCCTCGCTCTCGGTGCGGCCGACGATCGGAAACACGCCGGGCATGATCTTCAGCTCGTCCGGATCGCGGCCGAACGCATCGAGCTGCCCTTTCACGTCTGCGTAGAACGCGACCGCGTCGTCGAGCGTCTGCTGTGCAGTGAAGATCACCTCGGCGGTGCGCGCCGCGAGCCGCGTGCCGGCGTGCGACGAGCCCGCCTGCACCACGACCGGATGCCCTTGTGGCGAGCGCGCGACGTTCAGCGGCCCGCGTACCTGGAAGAAACGGCCCCGATGGTCGAGCACGTGGCGCTTGTCCGGATCAAAGAAGCGGCCGGCGGCCTTGTCGCGCACGAACGCGTCGTCGTCCCAGCTATCCCACAGCCCGCGCACGACGTCGGCGAACTCCTCGGCGCGCGCATAGCGCTCGCCGTGCTCGAAATGCACGTCGCGGTTGAAGTTGCGCGCCTCGTGCACACTCGACGACGTGACGAGGTTCCAGCCCGCGCGGCCGTCGCTCAGATGGTCGAGCGACGCGAACTTGCGCGCGATATGGAACGGCTCGTTGAAGCTGGTCGACGCGGTGCCGACAAGGCCGATCCGCTCGGTCACGGCCGCGAGCGCCGACAGCAGCGTCAGCGGCTCGAACTGCGCGACGTAGCTGTGCGCGGTGCGGCTCAGGAAATCGACGTCGTCACCGCGCGTGCCGACGCCGTCCGCGAGGAACACGAGGTCGAACTTCGCGGCTTCCGCCGCCCGCGCAAGCTGTGCGAAATGGCGGAAGTTGACGCCGGCGTCCGCCTGCGCGTCGGGATGCCGCCACGCGACGATGTGATGGCCCGTCGGATAGAGGAACGCGCCAAGATGCAACTGCCCGGTACGTGTCGTCATGGTGGTCGATGTCAGAAAACCCGCCCTTCGGTCAGGTGGGTGGTCACGCCGTTCAGCTCGTAGTCGCCGACGACCCGCGCCTTGTGCAGCAGCGGGTTGTGGCTGAAGATCGTACGCAGGTTGCGCCAGTGGCGATCGAGGTTGTGCAGGCGCGACGTCGCCGATGCGCCGCCGACCTCGAACAGCCGCTCCGCCGCATGCAGCGCGAGCTTGCTGACGATGAGCTGGGTTCGCGCGGTCGCGAGCGCGCCGTCAAGCACGAGCGCCTCCGCGTCCGGGGCGTCCGCGAGAATTGCGTCCGCCGAGCGGTCGAGCGTGCGCGCGTTTTCGCGCACCAGCGCATCGATCGCATGGCTGTGCGCGGACAGATCGCCGACCACCTGCTGAACCAGCAGATCCTCGCGTGCCGACGGCGCCGGGCTGTGCAGCGCAGCACGCGCATGCCGCAGCACATAGTGCCGGGCGTCGGCCACGACGTTGCGCACGATCCCCGCGCCGACCGCGACGAGATGCAGCTGGCGCAGCGCGCCGGTATGCCGGCCGACGAGCGTCGTGCCGTCGCGATGTGCGATTTCGTCGGCGAACACCTGCACGTGGTCGAGCAACAGGCTGCCGCTCGCCGTCATCCGCTGGCCCATTCCGTCCCAGTCGTCGACGACCTGCAGGCCTTCGCGTTCGACCGGGATGATTGCCGAAATGAACGCGCCCGCTTCGTCCTGCACGTTGATGCGGGCGTAATCGGCGAACGCGGTGCCAGTCGAGTAGTACTTGCGGCCGCTCACGCGATAGTGCGCGCCATCCTTGCGCAGCACGGTCGTATTCTCGCCGGGGCGCGACGTGCCGCGCTCGGTCGAAGCACCGCCGAAGATCGCGCCGGTGCGTGCACGTTCGATCTGCAGGTCGTTGAACGGCGAGCGCGGCGACAGACGCAGAACCTCGGTCTGGTCGTAGTGGATACGCAGCGCATGCGCGAGATTGGAATCCGCGGCGGCGAGCGTCGCGATCACGTCGAACAGGTCGACGAGCGTGCCGCCGAGGCCGCCTTGTGCGGCCGGGATGCGCAGTATGCCGAGCGCCGAGCGTCGAAACAGCTGGAAGCCTTCGAACGGCAATTCGCGCCGCGCCTCGCGCTGCGCGGCGTCCACGCCGATCGCGGCGGCAAGCTCCGGCAGCGCGGCAAGCGCGTCGCGCAGGCGGTCGTGCGCGTCGAAGACGTGCGGGGCGTTCATTCGCGGTGTCCTGTGCGGATGTCGGTTTGCGTGCCCCCGTTGCGCGGCACGCGGCCGAAGAACGGATGGCCCGGATCGTTGAAGCCGGGCGTCGACGAGTGCCCGGTCGCCACGAGCGCGTCGACGAACGCCTCGTCATCGGCATCGAGCCGGTAGTCGAGCGCCGGCAGATAGTCGTCCCACTGCGCTTCGGTGCGCGGCCCGGCGATCGTCGATGCGACGTACGTGCTGTTCAGCACCCACGCGAGCGCGAACCGGCTGGCCGGCACGCCGCGCGCGTGTGCATGCTCCTGGACGCGCCGTGCGAGACGGATCGTCTCCGGCCGCCATTCGGTTTCCAGCAAGCGCCGGTCATTGCGGCCGGCGCGCGTGTCGTCCGACGGCGCCGCGCCCGGTTCGTACTTGCCGGTCAGCACGCCGCGCGCGAGCGGGCTGTAGGAAATCACGCCGAGCCCGTAGCGATGCGCGGCGGTCAGTTGCTCCGCTTCGGCCTGCCGGTTTGCGATGTTGTAGAGTGGCTGGCTCGCGGCAGGGCCGTCGACGCCGAGCGCCTGCGCGACGTGGCTGAACTCCGCGATCCGCCACGCGCGGTGATTCGACAGCCCGTAATAGCGCAACTTGCCCGCGCGGATCAGGTCGTTCAGCGCGCGCACGGTTTCCTCGACCGGCGTCTCGTGATCCTCGCGATGCAGGTACAGCAGATCGATGTAGTCGGTGTTCAGGCGCTTGAGGCTTGCCTCGACCGCCTGCACGATGTGCTTGCGCGACGCGCCGCGGTCGTTCGGGCCCGCGCCCTGCGAATTCGCGAACTTGGTCGCGAGCACCCAGCCGTCGCGACGGGACGCGATCGCGCGACCGACGATTCGCTCCGACTCGCCGCCCGCATAGACGTCCGCGGTATCGATCGAATTCACGCCCTGCTCGAATGCCTTGTCGATGATGCGCCGCGCGTCGCCTTCCGAAGTCGGACCGCCGAACATCATCGTACCGAGCGTCAGTGCCGACACCTTGATGCCGTTCCGTCCAAGTTGCCGATATTCCATGTTCCTGTTCCGCAGGTGAGTGAGAGTAACGATGATCGCGCGATGCTGCTCATGCCGGCTCGGTTTCCCGCTGCCACGCCGGCAGCTCGAGATTCGAGCGGAAGTCGCCGCCGCGATAGTCGGTGTCGATCAGTTGCCGCTTGCGCAGCTCCGGCAGGAGCCCGTTGAGCAGCAGGTCCTCCTGATCCGGCTGCCCGAGCCCATGCAGCGACAGGATGTCGACCCAGCCCGCCCGGTAACGCGCCTCGATCGCGTCCGCGAGTTGCTCCGGCGTGCCGGCGACGAACCAGTGGCCGGTCTCCTGCGCCTGGACGATCAGCTCGCGCAACGTCAGCCCCTGCTGCGCATAGCGGACGAAGATCTCAACCCGGCCGCGCCGGCGATTCACGCTGTCGATGTCGGGCAGCAGACTCGTGGGCAGCGGCTGATCGAGCGGCAGGCCGCCGAGCTCGATGCCGCCGCCGAGCATGTCCGCGAGCTTCAGTCGGCCCTTTCCGAAATCGATCCGCTCGTGCTTTTCCACGAGGCGCCGGCGCACGTCGGCATCCGATTCGCCGATCACCGAGTGAAACGAGTTCATCACGAGCGGCAGGCGCCCGGCGCGGCCGAAGGCGCGCGCCTGCCGGTGCAGCTCGGCGACGAACGCGCCGGCGGCGTCGAGCGTCGGCTGCGACGTGTAGACGACTTCCGCATGGCGCGCGCCGAGCGTGACGCCTTCGCGCGACTGTCCGGCCTGGAACTGCACGGGACGGCGTTGCGGCGATGGCGGCACGTTGAGCGGCCCCTGCACGCGGAAGTGCTCGCCGCGATAGTCGATGCGGTGCAGCTTCTGCGGATCGACCGCGACTCCGCCGCTCGCGGTGCGCCGCGCGGCCGACGCGTCGTTCGCGTCGAACAGCGCATGAACGACCTCGACGAATTCCGTCGCGCGCGCATAGCGGCGCGCCGGATCCGGCAGCGCCGAATCGCCGAAGTTCTCCTCGCCGACGGACGATGTCACCGCATTCCACGCGGCACGCCCGCCGCTCACGTGATCGAGGGTGCCAATCAGGCGCGCCAGATTGTACGGATGGTGGTAGGTCGTCGACACGGTCGCGACAAGGCCGATATCGGAAGTTGCCTGGCTGAGCGCGGCAAGCGCGACGATCGGCTCCTGGCTGCCCGTGCCGCCGGACAGGCCGTCGGGGTCCGCCTGCAGCAGATCGGCGGTGAACAGCCCGGTGATTTTTGCGCGTTCTGCCTTGCGTGCGAGGTCGGCCGCGCGTGTCACGCCGCGGCGCGCATCGGTGTCACCGTCGGCGTACAGCACGCTGCCTGCGCCCACCAGCGTCTTCAGCCGCCTGCGGCCCGCCGCGCTCATGCGGGCCCCCGGTGACCAGCGGCCGGCGACGGCGCAACGCATCGGTCAATCACGGCGATCGGATTCATTTTCAGGATTTCCATTCAGTTATACGAATGATTGTGGATAGCGGATGGAAGCAGCAGAATTCAAATGGAGGAGCAGCGTGCTGACAGGTCATTCTCACGAAAATACCGGAAGATTTGGCTCGCTCGCCGTTTCAAAAAGTCTATCGGCATTGGCAGGAACACACAGGGCAGACAGTACAAATATTTTCGGCTTTGCTTATTCGACTTGATTGTTTGACCACCCGCGGCATGACGAAAATAATCTCGGACAACCAATCAGATGATCGCTTCACGAAACGCAGCCGTTGCGGCCCGCGCATTCGCCGAAGCCGAACCGCCACCGCTGCCGTTTTCGATTCCCGGATGCGTGACTACGCATTGAGCCTGCTGGACAAGAGTCCGCTTTCCCCCGGAGACACCCCCGACAAGGTTGCCGAGAACTTCAACCTGCTCGCGTCGCTCGCGCCCGGACGCGTCGATCTCGGTATCGGCAAGGCGCCGGGTGTGCTGCCGCTGTCGACGCACGCGCTGCAGCAGTCGCGCGGCGCCGCGCACAAGCCGGACTTCGCCGCGCTCGCGGCGGAACTCGATCGCCACCTGAACGAACGGGACGCCGCGCCGGCCGGCGCCGACGAAGGAGACGCGTTCGGCGCCGAGCTGCGCGCGACGCCGCTGCCGCCGGCCGCGCCGCCGCGTTTCCTGCTCGGCGCGAGCACGGACAGCGCGGCATTGGCCGCGCATCTCGGCTGGGACTTCGTCTACGCGGCACATATCAACGGCGCGTCCGCCGAAATCGCGCGCGCGCTCGATCATTACCGCACGGCGTCCGGCGGCCGTGCACCGCTGCTCGCGGTGTCGGTCGTCGTCGCCGGCTCCGCGAGCGAAGCCGCGCGACTGGCCGAAGGCTTCCAGCGCTATCGCGTGCAGGTCGGCGACGGGCAACCGGTCACGGTCGGCAGCCTCGTGCAGGCCGACACGTTCGTGCGCCAGTCGGGCGGCGGCGCGCACCGGATCGAACCGCGCGACACATTCATCGTGCACGGCACGCCCGACACGGTGCATGCGTCGCTCGCCGATCTGCAGCGCCGCTACGGCGTGGACGAATTCGTCATCGACAACCCGCTCGCGCACGCCGCGCAGCGGATCGAGTCGATCCGGCTTCTCGCGAGCAGATTCGCGCCGTCCGAAGCGGGCGCAAACCGGTTCAACCGTGGAACACGAGCAGCACCAGCGGCATCGTGACGGCTGCGAGCGCCGTCTGAACCGTAATGATGCCGGCAGACAAACGATGATCGCCGCCGAGCAGCTTCGCCATGATGTAGGCGGACGGCGTGCACGGCAACGCATTGAACAGGACGATCGTCGTCAGCGCCGGGCCGCGGATGCCGAGGCTGAAACCGATCCAGAAGGTCAGCAGCGGCACGAGCAGCAACTTGATCACCGACGACTGGAACACCGGGCCGCGTGCCGCCTTCGCGGCCTTCACGTCGAGGCCTGCGCCCACCGCGAGCAGGCCGAGCGGCAGCGACGCCGCGCCGAGAATCGACAGCACGCTTGCCACCACGCCCGGCAAACGCAGCCCGCCGAGATTGAACGCGGCGCCAAGCACGACCGA
Source organism: Burkholderia sp. Bp8963 (assembly GCF_003854275.1). Taxonomy (GTDB): domain Bacteria; phylum Pseudomonadota; class Gammaproteobacteria; order Burkholderiales; family Burkholderiaceae; genus Burkholderia. The sequence goes on along the minus strand of NZ_QTQP01000055.1, from coordinate 8,076 downwards.
CATGATGACCGGGTTCCTCAGCAGCGCGCCGCCGATCTGCCGCGCCGACGGCGCGCCACCACGGCCATGCTGCATCAGGATGATGATCGACGCGACGTTCAGCAGCGGAATCGCGACCGCTATGCTGATCGACGTGAGCGTGAGACCGACGCTGCCGTACAACGCTGCCGCGGCGGCAACGCCCACATACGTATTGGGCCGCAACGCGCCCTGGATCACCGACGAGAACACCGTCCCGGGCTGCCGGCTCCACGCGCGCCACACGTACAGCAGCGCCGCGCTTGCCGCCACCGCGCCGAGGATCGCGACCGCGATCGGCCGGACCGGAAACTGCGTCAAATTCGCTTTCGCGACCTGGCTGAACATCAGCGCGGGAAACATGTAGTAGTAGTTCAGCGTTTCACATGGTAGCCAGAATTCGTCCGGCAGCAGCCGGCGCTGCCGCAGCACGAATCCCGCCAGGATCAGCACGAAAATCGGAACCAGCGCGGTCAGGACGTTCTGCATCGGTTGGGCTCCCGTCACGCGAAGACCAGCGTCTTCGCCAGCACGACCGCGCCATAGACGCCGATGAACGCGGTCATTGCACGCTCGTACAACGGCGCACCGGCCCGCGCGAACAGCACGTTGCCGACCGCAAAGTAGATGGCGACCGCGATCGGCGCCATCACTGCGCCGCGCACATCAAGTGCAGCCGGGCGCAGCAGCGCCAGCGTGCCGAGCTGGATCGTGCCGAACAGCAGGTAGTAGCGCGAGATCGCCGCACGCATCGCGTGCTTGTCGTCGTATCGGCTGGCCGCATAGACGGCGAGCAACGCGCCACCCATGTTGGTGAGTCCGTGTACGATGCCAGTCGAGTGAACCGTGCGAACCGTTTAGGCGCGCGACGGTCATCCCCGCACGGTGCAGCGCGAGCAGCGTTTCAGTGGTATTCGACGCCGGCCCGATCGTCGCGATGATGGTGGTCTTTGACATTTTTCTCGTCCGATGAATTCGGTGCACGAAAATATGACAGAACCACGAAATTACGATAAAGAATAAAAAGTGCGAACTCTAGAACCAAAGGTGATTTAGAAAACCGTTGGGCGGATGGTCGGAGGATGGCGCGATCGCCGACCGCACGCCCCGCTTCAGCCGGCCCGGTGGTGGTGGGCGCGGCCGGATAATGGATTCGCGAAGGTTGTTGCAGCATACGCTGGCGGAAGCCCTCCGCCACATCGCCATTCCGGCCGTGCGAGCGTCGTGTTCCTCTGCGTAAATCTGAGGACCAGATAACGGTATGAGAATTTCTTGGTTCTTGGATGCGTTCCACATCCCGAAAATACAGGGTTCCGACAACCGGGCGCGATGCGCCGCCCCGCTTCGCTCACACAACGTCCCTCTTTCCTATGTTCAGCAGATCGTTTCGCACTACGTCGGGCCACGCGCTGTTCCTCGCCGCCCTCCTTTCCGCTTTGTCCGGTGTCGCTCGCGCGGACAGCACGCTCGATCGCATCCATCAACGTCACAAGATCACGATCGGCGTGATCCTGTCGGGCCCGCCGTTCGGCTCGCTCGATCCCGCAACGCAAAAACCGGTCGGCTTCAACGTCGATCTGGCGAACGACGTCGCGAAACGGCTCGGTGTGGACGCCGAGCTGACACCTGTGCAGCCGTCGAACCGCGTGCAATTCCTGCAGCAGGGCAAGGTCGACGCGCTGATCGCCAACATGGAGCTGACGACGGAGCGCGCGCAGATACTGTCGTATGCGCCGACGCCGTTCGAATCCATCGGCGGTGCGCTGATCACGCGCAAGGACAGCGGCATCAAGTCCTGGGCCGACGTGCACGGCAAGCCCGTTTGCGTGTCGCAAGGCAGCAACTATACGAAACCGCTCGCGACGGAATACGGTGCGCAGGTGAAGGCGTTCCGCGGCCAGCCCGAATCGCTGCTCGCACTGCGCGGCAACAACTGCGTGGCCGCCGTGCACGTCGCGCCGACGCTGCGCATGCTGGTCGAGCGCAACCCGGACTGGCAGGACTATGCGACGCCGCTGCCGACCGATCTGATTCCGTCGCCGGCGGTGATCTGGGTCCGCAAGGGCGAGACCGATACGCAGAGCGCGCTCGACCGGATCGTCCAGGACTGGCATCGCAGCGGCTGGCTGCTCGACGTCGAGCGCAAGAACGGAATGACGCCGTCGCAAGCCGTGCTCGACCTGCACGCGAAGCTCAAGGCGCAGCGCACATGACGGCGGCCGACGCCGTCGATGCGCTCCGCAAGCTCGGCCTCGACTACGGCTTCGTGCTCGCCGCGGACGAGCGCGCCTCGTTCGTGCACGGGATGGGCGTGACGCTCGAATTGTCGGTCGCGACTGCGCTCGGCAGCCTCGCCTGCGGCGTCGTGCTCGCCGCGTTGCTGGTGTCGCCGAGCGCAGCGCTCGCGCGCCCTGCGCGCGCATTCGTCGAGGTCACCCGCAACACACCGACGCTCGTGCAATTGTTCTGCGCATTCCTCGTCGTCAACATGCTGATCAGCGCCGCACTGCGCGATTTGGGCGGCAATCCGCTGACGCCGTTCATCTGGAGCGTAATCGTGATCTCGCTGCACAAGGGCGCGTTCCATGCGGAAGCGCTGCGCGCCGGCCTCGAAGCGGTGCCGCGCGCAACGCTTGAAGCCGCGCAGTCGCTCGGCTACAGCCGCCGCCAGCGGCTCTGGCACGTGCAGCTTCCGCTCGCGGTGCGCTTCGCGCTGCCCGCGCTCGTCAACAACCTGGTCGACCTCGTGAAGATGACGACGGTCGCCTCGGCGATCGCCGTCGGCGACGTCACCTATGCGTCGATCATGATCTGGACGCAGCGCGACAATGTGCTCGAGTTGATGATCCTGATCCTGCTCTTCTTCGGCGCGCTCACGTTCACGGTCAACGTCGCGGGACGTTGGCTGGAACACCGCCTGAGGATACCCGGCTATGGCCATTGACATGCACGCGCAGCCCGCGCGCCTGGTGCGATGGAGCGCTGTCGCGGCAACACTGGCCGCGCTGGCCGTCGTCGCTCTGGCCGTTGCGGGTCGCCGTCACCCGACCCTCGTCGCGCTCGCCACGTGGCTGCCGACGCTCGGCAAGGCGATGCTGGTCAACATCGGCATCAGCGCGATCGCGATCGCAATAGGCACGCTCGCCGGCCTCGTGCTCGGTCCGCTGACGCTGTCGCGGTTCGGCATCGCACGCGTCGCGGCGCGTGCGTACGTGCAGCTGTTCCGCAACGCGCCGCTTCTCGTGCTGATCTATTTTTCGACTTACGTATTCCCGTTCGAAATCAGGTTCGGCCATGCGTCGCTGCCGTTTCCGGACTGGTTCAAGGTGACGCTCGGCCTCGCGCTGCCCGCGAGCGCGAACTTCGCGGAAATCTTCCGCGGCGCGATCCAGTCGATTCCGCATGCGCAGTGGGACGCCGCACGCTCGCTCGCGTTCAGCCGCGTGCAGGTGTTCCGCTGGATCATCCTGCCGCAATGCGTGCGCCGCATGCTTCCGCCGTGGATGAATCTGTACGCGAGCATCACGATGGCCACCGCGCTCGCCTCGCTCGTCGGCGTGCACGACCTGCTCGACACCGCGCAGGTCGCGAGCAACACCGTCGCGCGCGCCGACTTCACCGTCGTCGTCTATTTCACGGTACTCGGCCTGTTTTTCGCGTACTGCTACCCAATCGCCCGTTTCACCCGCCTTCTCGAAAGACGTCATGCATTCCACTGAAACTCCGCGCGGCGCGGACGAGCCGCTCGTCCGCCTGCGCGACGTGCATCTGTCCTACGGCACGACGCCCGTGCTGCGCGGCATCGATCTCGACGTGCACCGTGGCCAGGCCGTGTCCATCATCGGTCCGTCCGGCTCCGGCAAATCGACGATCCTGCGTTGCATCACGGGGCTGTTGCGGCCGCAGCGCGGCCTGATCGACGTCGACGGCACGCGCGTCGAGCGGATCGCATCGGAGCGCGACGAAATCGCGCTGCGCAAGCGCGTCGGCTTCGTGTTCCAGCAATACAACCTGTTTCCGCACCTGAGCGTGATTGACAACCTCGTCGTCGCCCCGGTCCGGATTCTCGGCCGCGATCGCACCGATGCGGTGCGCACCGCGCACGCGCTGCTCGAACGCGTGCGCCTCGCGGACAAGGCGCACGCATACCCCGGTGAGCTGTCGGGCGGCCAGCAGCAGCGCGTCGCGATCGCCCGCGCGCTCGCGATGCAGCCCGAACTGATCCTGTTCGACGAGGTGACGTCCGCGCTCGATCCGGAAACCGTCGGCGACGTGCTGTCGGTGATTCGCGATCTCGTGCGCGACGGCATGACCTGCGTACTCGTCACGCACGAGATGCGGTTCGCCGAGGAGATCAGCGATGTCGTCTACTTCACCGAGGCGGGTGTGATCGTCGAGCACGGGCCGGCCGCGCAATTGTTCCGCGCGCCGCAAAGCCCGCGCACGCGCGCATTCCTCGCGCATGCGCTCGGCCCGGCCGGCAATGCGCCCGTGAGCCGCGACAGCGCACCGGTCGCACTCGACCTGACGCGCTTCGCGGTCTGACTCAGCGTGCCACGTAGCGGCTCGCCGGGCGCGCGAGCCCGAGATGGTCGCGCAGCGTCGTGCCTTCGTATTCGGTACGGAACAGGCCGCGACGCTGCAGCTCCGGCACGACATGCTCGACGAAATCGTCGAGCCCGCCCGGGAAATATGGCGGCATGATGTTGAAGCCGTCTGCGGCGCCACCATCGAACCACTCCTCCAGCGCGTCTGCGACCTGCGTCGGCGTGCCCCACACGATCCGGTGCCCGCGCGCGCCGGCGACGAGATAGTAGAGTTCGCGCAGCGTGAGGTTCTCGCGGCGCGCGAGATCGGTAAGCAGCTTCGCGCGGCTCTTCAACTGATCGGATTCGGGCAGGTCGGGCAGCGGGCCGTCGAGCGGATACTTCGACACGTCGTGGCCGAGACGATCGGACAGCAGCGTCAGCGCGCCCGACGTATCTGTCCATTGCTGGAGCTGTGCATACTTGTCCTTGGCCTCCTGCTCGGTGCGGCCGATCACCGGAAATACGCCCGGCATCACGGCAAGTGCGTCACCAGTGCGGCCGTATGCCGCAAGCCGCCCCTTAAGGTCGCGATAGAAGGCCTGCGCTTCCTCAAGCGTCTGCTGCGCGGTGAACACGACTTCCGCGGTGCGCGCGGCAAGATCCTGGCCGGGCCCCGACGAGCCGGCCTGAATCACGACCGGATAGCCCTGTGGCGGTCGCGACGCGTTGAGCGGCCCCCTCACATTGAAGAAGCGTCCAGCGTGATTGAGCGCGTGCACCTTCGCCGGGTCGAAATACACGCCGCGCGCCTTGTCCCTGACGACCGCGTCGTCGTCCCAGCTGTCCCACAGCCCCTTCACGACATCGACGAATTCGCCGGCCATCTCGTAGCGCTGCGCGTGATCCGGATGATTGCCACGCGTGAAATTCGCGGCGGTGCGATCGTATGAAGTCGTCACGACGTTCCATGCGGCGCGCCCGCCGCTCAGGTGGTCGAGCGATGCGAACACGCGCGCGATGTGGTAGGGCTCGCTGTACGTCGTCGACGCGGTCGCCGCAAGGCCGATGTGCCGGGTATGCATCGCGAGCGCCGACAGCAGGCTCAGCGGCTCGAAGCGCATCGCCATCGACGGATGCGCGTCGGGGCCGCTCGTCAAGCCGTCGGCCAGGAAGACCATGTCGAACTTCGCGCGCTCGGCGGTCTGCACGACGCGGCGCAGCAGATCGAAGTTCTCGCTGCCGGATTCGGCATCGGGGTGACGCCAGCCGGCAACGTGGTGTCCTGCGCCCTGGAGGAACAACCCGAGGCGCATCTGTCGGCGCGAAGGTGTGCTGTGATCGATGCTCATGATTGAAGCGACGTAAAGGTGTGGAAAAGCCGGGCAAGATCGGCCGTGCTTCGCATCTTGTCGACCAGTTCCGGCACGAACGCGAGCGCGGGATCGTGGGCGGTCGCGTCGAAGAACTTTGCGGCAAGGTCGCCGGCGCCGACGAGGCGTTCGGTGCGCTGCCGCAGCGTGCCGCCGTCGCGCAGCGCGATCTCGACGACCGAGAAGCGCGTCGCGGGATCGGTCGATGCGCGCGGCGCCGTGGCATCGTGGCGCCGCGTCACGCGTGCGGCGAGCGCGATCAGGTCGTCGCGCACGGGCACGTCGGCGAACGTCGCGACACCGGGCGGCCCGTCCGTCAGTGCGGCGGCCACCGCGTACTCCACGCTGAATCGCGCTTCGAGGCCGGTTGCCGGCAGTCGGTTCGACAGCGGCGTGTCGCCGCCTGGCGGGAAGGTGACCGCGATGCCATCGATGTCCGCCGGCGCGATGCGGTGGCGAGCGCGCAGATCGAGCGCGGCCTGCACCGCGTAATGGGTTGCCGTGCAGCACGGCCACGGCTTGAAGTACAGGCCGGGCGACACGATCTGCCACGGCGCCCCCCAGTCGGCCAGCACGCGCGGCGGCTGCGCCGCGCCGCCGCCGAACACGGCAAAGAATCCTTCCGGGCCGTCGAGCGCGCCCGGCGCACCGGCCAGTCCTGCCTCGGCGAGTTCGGCGGCGAACAGCCCCGCGCGCGCCGCAAGGCCCGCGTGCAACGGCTTGACCTCGCTGCCGAACTGCAGCCGCAGCCCGGCCGATTGCGTCGCGGCGACGCCGAGCGCATTTTCGGTGGTCGCTGCATCGAGCCCGAGCAGACGCGCCGCGGCGGCGGCCGCGCCGAGCGTGCCGAGCGTCGCGGTGTTGTGGAAGCCGAGTTCGTAGTGGTGGCTGCCGAGCGCGAGACCGACCCGCGCCATCGTCTCGACGCCGACGACGTATGCGTTGAGCAGTTCGAGCGCGCTGCGTGCGCGCACCTGCGCGAGCGCGAGCAGCGCCGGCAGCAGCACTGTGCCCGGATGGCCGCGCACGCTGCTGTGCACGTCGTCGTAGTCGAGCGCGTGGCCTGCATAGCCGTTGAGCAGCGCGGCATGTTGCGGCGACGCCGGTGTCGCACTGCCGATCACCGCTGCTGCGCCGTCCGAATCGCGACCGCACACCGCCAGCAGCTTGCGGTAACCGTTGTCGCGAGCGCCGGCGAACGCGGCGGCAAGGAAGTCGAGCAGGCCACGCCGCGCGGTGGCGATGGCGGACGGATCGTGCGCGGGCTCAGAGCACGCGATCGCAGCGGCCAGCCGGCGCGTGACGCCGTCGGCCGCGCCGTCGGGAATCAAGTGGGAAGACATGTCAGCAGTTGGAAAGTCGCGAAATGCCGCAACGGGCGGCGCAGCCGGGAACCTTCCGGTTCCTGCTCGGATGGGAGCGTTGGATAGTAGCGAAGCATCCTTGCGTGCCCAACCAAGTATTCGAGCTTTCTATATCGCGTATTCGGCGTTGCTTGAGCGGAGGTAGGTGACTTCGCTCCCATGACCTGCCCCCCGGAAAACAGGGCCAGCCGGAACCTATAAAGTCCGTTTTCGGAGAAGAAGACGAACATGAAGAAGCGTTTTACGGAAGAGCAAATTATCGGGTTTCTGAAGAAAGCCGAGGCCGGCACGCCGGTGACGGCGCTGTGTAGGAAGCACGGCGTCAGTGACGCGTCGTTCTACACGTGGCGCGCGAAGTTCCGTGGCATGGAGGTATCGGAAGCGCGCTGGTGGAAGGCAGCCAAATCCAACCACCGCTTGCACAGGCCCGCCAGGTAAGACTCCCTCAATCGCAGATGGCTTCCTACCCACCATCCTACCCACATTTAGCGCGGCGGCAATCTAATATCGGCTGCGATGTCACGCAGGCAAAGGGACTTAGGGCAAGTTCGCTACAGGATATCTCCTAAGTCGCCCCCCACTGTGGCGTTCTGACACGCGGGAGCGCGCAGCCGCAGATGGCCCAGGCAGCAACCAAAGGCCGCGACGCCTCTCTCCGACGAGAGCTGTTACTCATAGGTCAGAAATTTAGCGGACAAATGGTCTATGCTTGAGCGACAGCTATTGACAGGATCGCTCATGAAACGAGACGGCCGGAGCCTGGCTCACAACACGCTTGAAGAGATGCGCATATTG
>NZ_QTQP01000054.1 GCF_003854275.1 Burkholderia sp. Bp8963 | reverse complement strand
TCTTGGCCAAATCAAGTCCGATTGCGCTAATCTTGTCCATGACGCCTCCCCCCACTCAGTGGTTGACCAACACTCCCACTTTGGCACTTCTGATGCCGCCGTGGGCGGGAGGCGTCCATTTCATTAGGCTATCCGGGCATCGTCCTGCCCTTCCAACAGCTGCAATCCTCGTGTGAGGATGTTCATTGCGCCGACCACGTCGGCGTGCGCTTTGTAGCCGCATGCAACGCAGGCGAACTGCGCCTGTGTCCGGCGATTGTCCGAGCTCACGCAACCGCATGCGGGACAGGTCCGACTCGTGTTCTGCGGCGGCACGGCGATCAGCCAGCCGCCGTTCCACGCCAGCTTGTATGCCAGTTGGCGGCGGAACTCGAACCAGCCCTGGTCGAGGATGCGCTTGTTCAAGCCGGACTTGGCCTTCACGTGCTTCCCCGGCGCTTCGACACTGCCTGCCGCTGATCTGGACAGGTTCCGCGCTCGTAGCGCGCCTTCTGCAACGCCAGTGCCTTGTTGAACACGAAGCGACACGCTCCGGCGAAGCGGCGCATGTCGCGCGCCTGTTCGCCGGTCGGCATCAGTTCGAATCGGAAGGCCTGGAGACGTTGCATACGCTGAGCGTATCACCCACCACTTTTGCGTTGTCAAGGACGCCTGCGGCGTCCGCGCCATCCTTCTCCGACCTGAAGTCCGGGGCCTGCCGCGCTTCCCGGTCAATCGGCTGCCAGCCTCGAGTAGAGAGCAAAGTCTCCAGGTGCCCCGCGCACCATGCGATAGCTGCGAAGAAGGCCTTCATATCGATATCGGCAGCGTTGGAGAACTTGCGCCGACCGCACATTGCTTTTCAACACGGTGCCCTGTACGCGAACAAGTCCGTAAGCGTCGAATGACCAGGTCGTTACGGCATCGCAAACCGCGCTGGCAATTCCTCTGCCCCAGTAGACCGGGGAAAGATCGTAGGCAATTTCTGCCGTACTATTCACATCGGAAATGGTATGGAACCCGATCGTACCGATCAGCTTATCGCCACTATTGTCCACAATGGCAAGGCGCCGTATGGACTGAGGTGAGGCCGACTCGATCGCATCAAACATCGGCAAGAGATCCTCTCGCGATTGCAGGTTCCAACTCGTATGTTCGACGACATGTGGTAACGCCAAATATGCGTACCAGGCGTCCACGTCTGAGCGTTCAAGCTGCCGAAGCGAGATGCCGGGGTACCCCGAACTGGGCGTCATGTCGATTCTCATCCTGCGGCCTCAATCTATCGCTTGATTTTCATTTTGTCCGGGTGGGACTTGATTCGTCGTAGCTGGATGAATTGTCTACGATTCAGGCGAGCACGTGACTGTCGCTTCATGACTGATTCTGGCCTTCGGGTATGCCTCGCACCCATGCCCCCGCTACACCAATTGCTTACTCATCGCGCCGGCCCACATGCATTGACAAGTGCAGGCTCCAACTCGTTGTTCGTCAGGCCGTATTTCGCCATGCGAGTTCGATGATCGTCGCTTCCCAAATACAAACGAAGCTGCTTGTTCACCGCATCAAGCAGGCGCCCATTGCCCTTATTGAACGAAAATGCCCCGACTGGCGGGCGTTGACGACCGATGCCGACGGTCTCATGCGAAACGGCCTCGAATTCCAGACCGCCAATACGAGTTGAAAGTACGCGATTCCCCACGGCTGTGCTCGCATACGCATCTATTTCACCAGAGCACAGTGCGTTGATTGCATCGGATTGCTGTTCGAATATGACGAACTGCTCCTCACGCACACCCGATGCTCGAGCCGACTCGTGTTGCACCTGTCCGGTGATGATTCCAAGGCGGGCATCGTGCCGGGCGGCCACTGCTGAATAACTGTCAAGTGATTTCGGATTCCCTGCTCGAACGAGAAATCCGTCGCTGATCGCCCAGACCGGCAGACTGAACGTGACCTGCGCGGCGCGTTCGGGTGTAACGAAAAGTGGGACATTCATATCCCACCGGCCCATCCGGACTCCGGGGAGCAACTCGTTGAATGTTGTCGGATGGTGCTTGATGCTAGTGACGCCAATCGCCGTCAGGACCTTTTCCGCCAACTCGATGTCTGCTCCCGTCGCCCCCTGACCTGATTCGGTCCAGCCGAACGGGGGTTCTTCTATGTATGCGATCGTAACTTTCATTGAGCTTCTCGCAGAAAGGGAACGGACGAGTCAGTGGGGCTGTCGGCAATTCTACTGCGGTAGACGAACGTTACGTTGCGGCCGAACCCGGACCGACAACGAAGGTCCACCGCAACGTTGGAGGCCGCGGACGCTGAGGGCGGTCGACGCCCCCGAGCGGTCTCACACGCTGGCGCGGGAACGACATCCGCTTCCGGGTGCGGATTCAACCCGTCGATGCAACACACTTGAAGCCGCCTGCCAGCGGGCCGCAAACCTCCAGCCTGCTCCAGGGCTGGCGTTACTCAACCCACGGATCAGGGCTGGCGTTTGCCGCGGCCACCAGCGGGTTTGCCAACCGGCTTGCGTGAACCCGCAGCAGGCTTGCTGGCGGGTTTGCTGCGTGGCTTTTGCACGCTGAAAGGACTACCGCTGGACAAGCTTGTGCCGCTTGTGCCCTTCCCCGCGGCCCCAGCGCGCTGCGCCGCAGGCTTGCGTTTGTTTTCGCCATTTTGCGGGCGCGTTTTTTTGCCGAGCACCTGCGTGGCGCCCGGCGCAGCTTGCGGCACTTCGGGCTTCTTGGGCTTTTTGGGTTTCTTGATGAGCTCGCCCGTCGCGCTGGTTTGCGGCACGCGGTGTTCAGCTTCGAAACCCGGCTCTTCTTCACGGGGCAGCGTTTGCCGGATCAGCGCTTCAATCGCCGCCAGTTGCGGTGCTTCATCGGCACACACAAGTGACACCGCCACCCCGCTGGCGCCTGCGCGGCCGGTACGGCCAATACGGTGCACATAGTCTTGCGCGACGATCGGCAGATCAACGTTGATCACCAGCGGCAGGTCGTCGATATCCAGCCCGCGCGCAGCCACATCGGTGGCGACCAGCATATTTACTTCGCCGGTCTTGAAGCGCTCCAGCGCACGCAGGCGCGCGGGTTGCGGTTTGTCGCCGTGGATGGTGTCGACCGCATAGCCCGCTTCATCCAGCATGGCCGCCAGGTATTCCACGCCATTGCGGGTTTTAACGAACACCAGCGCGTGTTCCCAGTTGTTCTCAGCCACAAGGTGCATGAAGAGCTCAGGCTTGTTCCTTTTATCCACCGGCACCACCCACTGCTTGATCTTGCTGGCCGTGACATTGGGCGGGCTGACGCTGATATTGACCGGGCCGCGCAGAATGCCCGCCGCCATCGCGCGGATATCATCGGTAAACGTGGCAGAGAACAGCAGGGTCTGGCGCTGAACGGGCAAGGCAGCAAAGACGGCGTTGAGTTCGCGCGCGAAGCCCAGATCCAGCATGCGGTCGGCTTCATCCAGCACCAGCGTTTGTACTTGATCGAACTGCACTGCGTTCTGGCGATTGAGATCCAGCAAACGGCCCGGCGTGGCAACGAGCACGTCCACGCCTTTGCGCAACTTCATCATCTGCGGGTTGATACTCACACCGCCGTAGGCGGCCATGAATCGCAAGTCGAGGCCTTTGCCGTAAGCGATAAAGCTTTGCAGCACTTGTTCCGCCAGTTCACGCGTGGGCACCAGCACCAGAACACGCGCGCGGTTGCTGGCAACCGCCGGGCCGTGCTGCACCAGCCGTTGCAACAGCGGCAGCGCAAACCCCGCCGTTTTGCCCGTGCCGGTCTGTGCCCCAGCCATGACGTCCTTGCCACTGAGCACAGCAGGAATCGCCTTGACCTGCACCGGCGTAGGCGTCTGGTAATTGAGGTCCTGAACATTACGCAGCAACGGATCGATCAGGCCAAGCGAGGCAAAGGACATGGACGTATTCTGGGCTAAAACCGCAATTCTAGCGGTTACCGCGCCGGCGAGCCGTACTCCACCGGTTTGCCGGGCCGAATGAACTGCAGCTTGACGCCATGTTCGTGCGCCCAGGCGTCGACTGGCCGGGCTTCTGATGACCGGAAACTCGCGAGGGAAAACCCTCGAAAGCATAGGCGCGAAACACACCATGCAACTAATGCAGCCGGTCCGGGGGACCGTCGTCGTCGGACCGATGAAATTCTCGCTTCCCGATCAATGCCAATATCGCCGGATCTTCTATGAAGTCCGCTGCCGAGGTCGCGGCAAGAATCGTCTCTGGCGATTGGGGGCGCGCGATGCCGAAACCTTGCACGAAGTCGACGCGCATGCTCTGCAGTACTTCGAGCGTGGCTGCATCTTCCACCCATTCCGCAATGCTCTGCATGCCGAGATTGCGCGCGAGGCCGATGGCTGCTTCGACGATGGCCGCGTTGGCAGACAGATGATGGATGTCACGCACGAATCCGCCGTCGATCTTCAGCGCATCCGCCGGCAGGTCACGGAGATACGGAAACGACGTGTAGCCGGAGCCGAAATCGTCGAGCGCGACGCGTGCGCCGAGCCGCTGGAGGCTGTCGATCAGCCTCCGGGTATTGTCCAGATCATGCAGCGCGACGCCTTCGGTGATCTCGATGCAGAGCATCGGCACCACGTGCCGATAGCGCCGGAAAAGCGCGCCAATCTCGGAGACGAAGTGCTCGTCGTTTAACGACGCGCCGCTCACGTTGACCGAAATGAAGCGCGTGCGCGTCAGCTTCGCACGATGGCAGTCGATCCACTCGAGTATCGTTCGGATCACCCACTGGTCGAGCGCGGAGATCGTGCCATTGGCTTCCGCGGCCGCGATGACACGCGTGGGTGGAATCGTGCTACCGTCCGGCGCGCGCATCCGCAGCAATACCTCGAAGTCGAGCGCATCGTATGGCGCTTCCATCGACATGATGGGCTGCATCGCAAGGAAGAACCCCTCGCTTGGCAAATCGCCGCTGAAAGTTTCGATCAGGCTCAAGTCGCGCGCACGCTCACCGAAGATTGTCGCATTGCTGCGATACGTGACCACGCGGCCGTTACCATTACGTTTCGCGTCGCGGCACGCGGCGTCCGCCATCGAGATGGCCTCTTCGGCGCGCAGACCTGGTGGTGATTCGATGACGCCTGCCGACGCCCTGACCTGGAATGCACGCTTGCCGATCCGGTACGGTACGCCGCCAATGGTTTCGACCATCTTCTGCGCAACCATTGCCGCGTCTTCGAGTGGCGAGGCGCCGAACAGAATGACGAACTCGTCGCCCCCAATGCGGCCGATACGGTCGGCCGGAGCGAGTTCGCCTTCCATGCGCTGCCGTACCTGGCGCAATACCTCGTCGCCGATGTGGTGCCCGTACAAGTCATTGATGAGCTTGAAGCGATCCAGGTCCAGGTAGCCGATGATGCGCTGTTCGCCAGTCAGCACCGCCTGTTCGGTGATGTCGTGCATCTCGCGCTCGATCCCGCGGCGGTTCAGCGCCCCCGTGAGCGGGTCGTGCTCGGCAAGATAGCGCAGTGTCTGGACTGCCCGCTGGCGCTCCGTGACGTCCTGAATGGAGCCTTCGAGCTGGGTGCCGGCATGAGCGGCACGCACGAGATAGTGATAACGCGTGGCGCCGGCTGCCTCGGATGGATCGTCATCGGTCGCTTCACCCCCAGGCGGCGTGGCATCCCGGGCCAACTCGCGCTCGACGGCGTCGCCACTTGCCATCGCCTGGTCATAGAGGGGCTTCCAGCTTCCCGGCGTGAAGTATTCGTCCCAATGGTGGTGCGCGTCGCTGGCCCGCATCCCGAGCATGACTTGAAGCGCGGGATTGAAACGTGCAAAGCTGCCGTCGGCGTTTAGCGTGAAGAGTCCGACTGGCGTAAGCGCGTACGTTCGATTCAACTCGGCCTGCATGCGCGCGCGCTGTTGGCGTTCCGATCGAATCTGCTCGGCGATCGCAAACGCCGCCATCAAACTCGAGATGAGCGCGGCGGTCACATTGTTCAGGCCATGAATCAGAATTCGCGTCTTGAACGCCGCCGTCGCGACTTCCGACAGGCTCGCAAGCAGCGTCACCGCGAGCGCGGCCCCATACCACATGGCCGTGCGCGACGGGGCGTAGATCAGCAACCGGCCGAGCATGAACACCACCACGCCAATCGCGAAGCTTGCCGTGACCCACATGAGCGGCAAGTACATCGGCACCGGTAGTGCGATCGATGCGGCGAGCAGCACAAAGCCAAGCCCAAGCACCGCGCGAAACAGCCGCTGATAGCCGATGCGCGGCAGGTCGTGGCGAAACAAGGTGGCAAAGAGCGTGCAGGTCAGGATGTAATAGACCGGCACGGTGATCTTTCGAACCAACGAAACCCAGCCATGGGGAATAGGCGAGCCGAGCCACAATGTGTCCCAACCCATCGAGATGGCGCCGAGACGAAGGTTGCCAAATAGCCAGGCTGCGAACAGTACATACACCCAGTCACGGTTGATGAATGCCGCGACGAGCACGAACACAGCGAGCGTGGCAAGGCCGCCTTCGAGCAGACCGGCACGGCGGTAGAAGGTATCGTTGGTTACTTTTTGTTCGGTGTCCGACAGGTAGGTTGCGCTGATGGCGGCGGGACCGCTGAAGACGGCACGGCACAAAGCTTCGGTACGCTGGCCGAGCATGAGCGAGACGCCGTTGCCGGAGCGTTCCAGATTGCCGGATATCGCGCGCTGGTCCGATACCTGACCCAGTGGCTCGAGGCTGGTTCCGTCATAGCAGGCGATCTGCTGGATATGGCGAGACGGGAATCGCAGGACGACGCGCGACGCGGGCGAACCGTCCGCGGGCGGCTGCGTGGCGCCGGCCAGGTGAGTCGGGACGTTCGCAGCAAACCAGAATGGTGTTTCGCTTAGCCGCGTGTCATATTGATCAATCGGGCGCGTGCGTTTCAGGGCAGCTGCCGCCGTTGAGGCGTCCAGACGGCCGGCCGGATCGGCAAGCACGCGCAGCGCGACCGGTGTGCCGACCGGTACATCGGCAGGGGCACCGGGATTCAGCAGCACGAGCAGGGACAGCATGCCGATCGCGACCGGAACCGCGTAATACGAAAACAGGAAAGAAAGCGTCTCAATCGTCGACGCAGTTCGGTCGACACCGCCGCCGGTGAAAGAAAGGTGTGCGCGCCTTAGCGTTATCATCCGTTGTTTTCCATGGACCGGCTTCCAAGTCCGGGATCTTTTACCGACGCCAATCAAAGTGGCGCCCATCCAGGTCGCGCGGTCACACATGAATCTCGTCACGGGTCACCGGCCGGGGCGGTTGTGCCCCCGACCAGCGACCCATCTGTGAATCGCGGCATTTCCAGCACTGCATCCCCGTGCACGCCATTGTACGACCTACCGATGGCGTGCCACCCAATCTTCATGAGATACAGCGCTAGTGTTCACCCCTTTCTCGTACTGGTCACCGTGTAGCCCAGGCAGGGCCCGCGCGCATCGCCACGGCCCCCTGCCCGAGCGCGGCCGGCACCGGCTCTGGCACCGGCTCTGACCAGGCCAGCGACGGCGCGGCAGTCAGATCGATATCCGGGTGATGTGTCATCATCATGAACGTGTAAAGCGAGTGCTGGGCGCCGCGCCAGAGCGCCTCCGCACTACCCGGCTGGAATGCCATGACACGGTGCGGGATGTTTTGCGCATGGGCGAGCGGCCGGAACTCCTTCTCACCAAAGACATCACAAAACAGCAGCCCCGCATAGATCCGGTCAAGCGGCGTGCGCGCCGCCACCACCATCCAGTCGATCTGCTCTTGCAGGCAGTACAGATAGAACGCCTTGAAAAGCGCGAGGCGCACCATCCGGCCGGGCTCGCCGGTCTCCACACCGAGGCGCGTCGCCCCAATCAGCCGCCCCGACACCCAGTCGGGCAAATCGACCGACTGTTCAAGGGATAACGGCTGGAAACGGTTGGACTGAAGTCTCATCGTCCCGACCGGGCGACCGGAGAGCTTCGATTCGGCGAGCAAGATCAGGCCGCCGGGATCGCTGTCGTAAGTCTCCGGCTGATCCATCGTGCGTGCAAAATCCGGGACGTGGCGCTGGTAAGCAGCCTGGCGCATCTGAAGGGCGCGCTTCATGCTGTCGCCGTCGGCAACGACGCGCACGGCAAACGGCAATCGTTCGACGCGGCGTCCCGGTCGGGGAGCGCCGGGCTGCATCGTGGGCACCATCGATGCTGTCAGAACCGGGCTCGGCTGGGAAATAACGTCTGCGTGGGTTTGGGACATGCTCAGTTCCTTTTTGAGTTTCGCTGTGGCCGGTTGGCCGCAGCGCCTCGGAGCTTCGCATGACATATCGCCCGGCAGCTTTGCAACGGGCATTCAGCTTCAACATCGCGTCGGGCGCTTCGTGCGTCTGCGCGAGTCAAGGCCGCTGAAAGGATCGAATTGAATGGGCGATCCCGGAACAACAATCCATGCCAGGACGTTCAGGTTCCTCATGCAGTTGGCACGTGAATCCGCGCTTTGACATGCTTCAGATTGGCCACGATCGTGAACGTCATGACAATCAACAGCGACCACGAGCTCCACTTGCCCGCACTCACCGTAGCCCACGCGCCGATCTGATTGGGATACCGCCAAATTGAAAAGAACGTACTGATGTTTTCGGCGACCCACAGAAAGAACCCGATCAACACGAAAGCCAGAAGCAACGGCATCTTTCTGCGACGATCCAACGGGCGGAAATAAACCGTCGTGCGCGCATACAGTCCGGCCAATCCACATGCCAGATACCAGCGGTAGTCACCGATGTAGCGATGTGTAAAGAAATTGATATAGATCATCACCGCCATCGCACCCGCCATCCAATACGGTGGATGATGCCGCACGCGGAGTTCCAGAATCCGCCATGCCTGAATCACATAGCTGCCGACCGCTGCGTACATGAAACCCGAAAAAAGCGGAACACCCCAAATTTTCGTATACGCAAAGTCGGGGTAACTCCATGACTGGATTCCTTTCGATGTCTTGAATACCTCGAGCCCGAACCCGATGACGTGGAACAGACTGATGGCCTTGATTTCATCGAGAGATTCGAGTCCGGCCCAAATCATGACAGCCTGCATCGCCAGAGCAATCATCTGTCTACGCTGCCCGGGGAAGTTCAGCACAGACGCAAGTGTCAGCCTGATGAAGGCGCAAGTGGTGCGAACGGACCGCGGATCGGCTGCGCAGACTGCGTTGCGCATTGCAGAGTTAGTTATATCGCTGGCGGGTACCGTCGGTTGCAACGTCCGACAGGGTTTTCCGCTGGGCCGGTCAGTGGGATGCCTTTTGATGCTTTTCGATCAGCGAGCGAACCACGTCGGTGTCTGCGGGCGTCGCCGGGGAGTAGATGACCATGCTGAGGTCGGGACGGCCATCGACGACGAAGGACGAATGCTCGAACACGAGCGGTCCGCCCTGTGGATGCAGCAGTTGTTTAGTGCCTTCACCGAAGGAGCGAACGTCATGGGTCTTCCACAGCATCGCGAACTCTGGACTGGCACGGCTAAGCTCCTCTACCAGCGCCGCCACGCTCGGAGCCGCGTCGGTCGCTGCCGCGCGTGCCGCATCGGCCCGGAAGACCGACACCAGGAGCCGCGCAACGCTGTCCCAGTCGGACTGAAAGTCTCGGACCTGCGGATCGCAGAAGATGCGCCGCAGGATGTTGCGCTGTGACGGTTCCAGCTCGTCGTAGTTGAACACAACCCCTGCGGCGTGATTCCAGGCAACGAGATCCCAGGTCAGCGTCTTCACGTAGGCCGGACTATAGACCAGCGCATCGAGCACGCGCTGAATGCGTGGCGAAATGCTTTCGGTTTCCTGATAACGGACTTCCGGCGGTCGCCCCAAGGCAAGCAGGAAAATATGCTCGCGCTCGGCATCCGTCAGCATCAGCGCGCGCGCGATCCGGTCCAGCACCGCGGCGGACGGCGGTCCGCCGCGCCCGCGTTCGAGCCAGGTGTACCAGGTCACGCTGATGTTGGCCCGCTGGGCCACTTCCTCCCGACGCAAACCGGGCGTGCGTCGCCGCCCGCCGGCAATCCCGAAGGCAGCAGGATCGAGCCTGGTGCGGCGATCCTTCAAATAGGCCCCAAGGGCGTTGTCGTTTGTGGCTGGTGTGCTCATCCGGTTAGGAACTATACCTGTATAAGTTAACTTCTTTACGCGGATAGATTATGAGCCGAGAGTGAGCCCTGGTCTACTTTCGATCGGGTGCTTTCCCTACTTTCGAGCCTCGTCCCATCTCTGTGTATCGCCGTTCTCGGCGTGGGCAACTTACTTCCGCAATTCCAGAAGGAAATTTTGATCATGCGTGTATTTGTTACTGGTGCAACCGGCTGGGTTGGCTCGGCCGTCGTGAACGACCTGATCGCCGCTGGCCATCAGGTGATCGGCCTGTGCCGTTCGGAAGAGAAGGCGGCAGCCCTTGCCGCCACAGGCGCCGAAGTCCTGCGCGGCACGCTGGTAGATCTCGACGTCCTGCGTCGCGGCGCCGCGGCTGCGGACGGCGTGATCCACACCGGCTTCAATCACGATTTCTCAAAGTTCGCAGAGAACTGCTTGGTGGACAAGCTCGCCATCGAGACGATCGGCGGCGTGCTCGAAGGTTCGGACCGTCCGTTGCTCGTGACGAGCGGCACCGGGTTGCTGGCGCGGGGTCGTCTCGTGACCGAGGACATGGTGCAGGTTTTCGATCCCACATGGCCTCGCGCTTCCGAAGAGGCCGCCATCGCACTGGCGGCGCGCGGGGTGCGCGCGTCGGCGGTGCGCCTTCCACCGTCGGTGCATGGTCATGGCGAGCACGGCTTCGTGCCGATGCTGATCGACATCGCACGGGAAAAAGGCGTCTCTGTCTATGTCGGTGATGGTTCTAATCGCTGGGCCGCAGTGCATCGCCTTGACGCGGCGCGCGTCTTCCGGCTGTCGCTCGAACACGGCGCGCAAGGGGGGCCTTTCCATGCCATCGCCGAAGAGGGCGTGCCGGTCAAGGCAATCGCCGAAGTGATCGGCCGACACCTGAACGTCCCGGTCGTTTCGAAGTCGCCTGACGAGGCGGCGGAGCATTTCGGCTGGTTCAGGTTCGCAATGATGGACATCCCGGCGTCGAGCGAGCGAACCCGGTCCCTGCTCGGCTGGAAGCCGCAACAACCAGGGCTCATCGCCGATTTTGACCACCCGGCCTATTTCTCGTAGCAGCGCACTCGCATGGTGGATGTCAACGTCAAGGGCGTGCTGTACGGCAACGCGGCCACGCTTCCAGTGACGAATCCCCAGGTATTCGGTGAGATCACCAACGTGCCGTCGATCAGCGGCCTGCAGGTCTCGCCCGCTGGCGCTGTCTATTGCGCAACGAAGTATGCGGCCGATAACAGAGAGGATACACGCGACCCAGCGTAGCGAGGCATTAACGCATCGCCGTTAGAGACTGAGCGTTCCGGTATACATGGCTGAGTTCGATTTCTCACCGTCCCCGAAAGAGGATGCAAGCCGTTCGATCTTCTGCGACACTCGGCCAGGTTGTCGCTTTGAACAGGTTACAGAGAATGCACATCTCGACGCTTGCAATGTATATGACGGCGGCGCTGGCTGGCGCTCTTATTCCAGGACCTACGTCGCTGCTGGCGCTTGCCAATGGTATCTCGGGAAACTGGCGCGTCGTGATCGCGGGTATGTTTGGCGCAGCCATTTCCGACATAATCGTTATCGCAACTGTCGGGCTTGGGCTGGGAGCCCTGCTCGCGGCTTCAGCGACACTCTTCCTGATCGTCAAATCGGTCGGCGTGCTCTACCTTGGATGGCTAGCGTTCCAACTTTGGAGGAGTCAGCCCGCAGGCTTGACGACAGCCCCGGCAGCGGCCGAGCCACGAATTGCTCGAGTTTTTCTCCGTAGCTTCGGCGTCGCTTTGACCAACCCGAAGATTCTGCTTTTTTTCTCGGCATTTCTTCCGCAGTTCGTTGATACTTCCGCGCCGCTGGGACCGCAGTATGCCATTCTGGCGATAGCTTCGGCGGGGATTGACGTTGGCGTCATGGTCCTCTACGCGACAGGGGGAGTGCACGCCGCTCGCTTGCTTACGTCTTCGGGCCTACGGCGTCTGAACCGGACGTGCGCCGTCATCATGGCGTCGTTGGCGGCATTCCTGGCTTTTTACCGTCGAGCAGGTGCCCACTGATCCTTGGATACGTTTTCGGCCGCAATTGGCGTTGCCGTCGGACCCTTTGACTGGTGTCGGAGTGGACCAGCCGTTCGAGTGTCCTGCCAGCGCGTACTCGACACTGAACGGTCCATCGCACCGCAGGTGATAATATCCGTTGAACCTTAAACAGACGCATTACTCACGACATCGCTCAATGACGGCCGCATCGCGCGCACGTAGCCGTCCGGTCCGCCTTTGCTGCTCGAGACAGGCTCCGCGCAGCATCATGTGCTTCATGCGGCCCAGCGGCCGACATATATCGCAAACCAATCGCATCGGCGACACCAGCAATGAAATGAGGGTCGGATTTACAAGCGCACTGCATGAGACCTAAAGAATTGGCAAGATTTTATGTCACCCAGGCTGACTGACATGTGGTCTATGGTGCTATCACTCCGTAATTTGGGCGTTATGGGAATCTGCGCTTTGTTCGCTGCTTGCGGGCAGATTCCGTCCGATCATGCTGCGTGCGGAGTGGATGCCTGTCGCATGCGACACGAGATATTGCAATCCGGCGAGGCGTCATGGTATTCGGCAACGTTCCAGGGGCATCTGACCGCAAACGGAGAACGCTATGATGGCGGCGCGTTAACGGCTGCCCATCGAACATTGCCGCTCGGCAGCCATGTGCGCGTCAGTTCGTTGGCAACAGGAAAGTCGGTTGTCGTGCGCATCAACGATCGCGGACCATACATCAAAAAACGAATAATCGATCTCTCTTATGCCGCGGCGAAGACCTTGGGTTTGACAGACGCACGGTCGATGCAAGTACGAATTGAACGTGTGGAGAGCACGGCGAACACACAGACGGAGTCGAACGGCGGCGGTATCTTGACGACGGGAAATTGAAGGTTGGCCGGAAGAACCCGCGCCTGAAGAACACGTCAACGACGCCAGCAGCGCCCATCTTCCTGACTGAACCACCTGAACAGGAGGTCAGGCGCTGCGATGAGGCGCTTGTCCTCGAGCTTCATTCAGCATCCATTTCGCAAATGCCTGTAGCGGCCCGTCAGCCAATTCGATCGGCTCAGGAAGGACGAGACAGAAGTTTTTGGCAATCGCCTTGCCATCTGGCCAGGGCGCGACCAAACGGCCCTGCTCGAGCTCGGCTCCGATGTAAAGGCGCGGCACCAATGCGACGCCCAGGCCGGCCAGCGCCGCTTCAATCAGCATGGAATGAAGATCGTAACGTGCGCCAATCGCCGAATTGGTCAGCATGATGCCGGACTCCAGTGCATAAATCTGCCAAGCGTCCGGATTTTGTCGCCGGTGCAGGCGTGGCAGCTCGTCCAGCGACGGGTTCGCCCCGGCGCCTGCGAGAAGCGCCGGACTACAGACCGGCACAAGCACCTCCTCCAGCAGAGGATGCAGATGCATCCCCGCCCATGCCGGATGCTCGAAATGAATGGCTGCGTCGAAACCGCTACCCGCGAGTAGGAACGGCTCCATACGTTCGGCGATATGCACCGTAATGTTCGGATGCCTGTTTTGAAAGTGTTTCAGCCGGGGGATAAGCCAGCGGGTGGCGAAGGTCGGAATGGCGGCGATATCGATGCTCGCGCCCTCGACGGGCTGCCCCATCAAGTACAGGCTGTCCCGTTCCAGCCGATCCAGAGTCTCACGAACCTGCACCGCGTATCGCGCACCGTTGGGTGCAAGCCTTACCCGGTTGCCAATTCGCTCGAACAAGGCGACGCCCAAAAACGCCTCCAACCGGCCAATCTGACGGCTGACGGCGCCCTCGGTCCGTGCCAGTTCCTCGGCGGCTCGGGCGAAGCTTCCGTGTCGGGCCGCCGCCTCGAACGCCTGAAGCGCGGAATTGCTTGGAATCTTGCGTGGCATGGGCGTCTCGCCGATCAGAACGGGTTCACTGTCAGCTTGAGCAAATATCACTGAAGCCTGACTTTATTTCGTTTTATACGCTGGAAACGCGAGCTTAGCATTACGTTACTGCAATGAACATGAAACGTTCGCAGCAGGATGTGGATCCCCCTCGAAGGACAATCTGATGATCTATACCGTGGAATGCAGCTTCGCCGACCTCGACAGCGAAGCCGAATGGAACGACTTCTACAGCCTTGAAAAGCTGCCCGCCCTTATCTCGGTGACCGGGTTTCACACGTCACAGCGGTTCAAATCGATAAGCGATGGTTGCCCCGTCTATCTGGCCATCCACACGATTGACAGCCTCGACGTGCTGACCGGAGAGGAATATCGCCAGAAAGGCGGCGGCAATTTCGCGAGGTGGCAGCAACACATCACCGACTGGCATCGAAATCTCTACAGCGACATCGGCCTCGCCCCAGCGGTAAAAGACGACGAACTCCTCGCGCTTTGTGCAAGCGGCCCTGATCCGCTGATCCGGATGGGCCTCGAACCGCTGGCCATGCAGGCCGTTGCGCTGGAGAAGTTTCCGGAGCGCCGTTGGCTCGCCATACTGCCCCGGAACAGCGCTCAGCTTG
This sequence comes from Burkholderia sp. Bp8963, assembly GCF_003854275.1. Lineage (GTDB taxonomy): Bacteria > Pseudomonadota > Gammaproteobacteria > Burkholderiales > Burkholderiaceae > Burkholderia. The sequence continues at coordinate 34,965 of NZ_QTQP01000054.1, read as the reverse complement.
TCGAGAACCTCTCCGAAGACATTCACCTTTACTCGCCGATGACGGAGCAACTGACATGCGCCCGCTCCGTTTCGACTGCGCAGGAATAGGTCCGCGATGCCGAACGTCACGTTCCATATCGATGCGAAGCGGATGCCGTCCGCCGAAAGCCTGGCCGAGCTGTCGCGCGACTGCGTCGAACTCTGTACGAATGTTCTTGAAGCGCAGCTCAAGAACATTCACGTCATTTTTCTGGATGTCCGGCATGGGCATGGACATCCCGTCTTCGCGGAAATCCTGTATCGCGTCGAGACGTTTCGCACGCCACCGGTGATGAACCAGTTCATGGAAGCGTTGGATCACGCCATCGCTCGCCGCACCGGTCTCACGGCGCGCATTCGTTGTTTTGGTTACGGCGCGTCGAACATTCACGCCCGAAATTAGCAGGTCCGGAGAAACATGGTGTCCACCCTTACCTTTCCCGGTCAGCAAATCGGGGACTTCACGATTACCGCCATCAGCGATGGCTACCTCACCGCCAGCCTCGACTTCCTCGCGAATATCGATACGTCCGAGGCGTCCAGAATGCAGCGTGACGCGGGGCAGAAGGAGCCCGCCGCCGTGCATATCAATTGCTACGTAGTACGCGGGGCGGGCCGCACCATTCTCATCGACGGTGGCGCGGGAGGGTTCAAGCAATGGGGCGGCCGCCTGAAGACCAACCTGGCGCTTGCCGGTATCGAACCCGCCACGATTGACACCATCCTGCTCACGCACGCCCATCCCGACCATGTCGGCGGGCTGGTGAATGAAGCAGGACAGGTCGCCTTCCCGAATGCGGAGCTGGTTGCGCATCAGCGAGAGGTCCGGTTTTGGCAGGACGACGGAAACCTGAGTCGCGCCAGCGAGCGGGCACGCGGCAACTTCCTGATCGCGCGTCAGGTGTTCGACGCTTATGGCGACAAGCTCCGTACGTTCGACTACGGGCAAGTGCTCCCCGGTATCAGTGCGATGCCGCTACCGGGACACACCGACGGACACACCGGATATGTTGTCGAATCCCGCGATCAGGGCCTTCTTGTCTGGGGGGATGTGGTTCATTTCCCGCACATCCAGATTCAGCGGCCGGACGTATCGATTGCCTTCGATCAAGACGCGTCGCTGGCAGTCACCACACGATCACGGCTTCTTGATCAGGTCAGTTCGGAGGGGCTTTTGATCGCCGGCATGCATTTGGGGGAACTCGGTTTCGCACGAATCAAGCGAACGAGAGGGGAATACGGTCTGCATTACGAGACCGAAGGCTGAGGCCGACTGATGAACGTCCGACCGGGAACGCATGTGAATCGCTGCGGTCATCCCTACCCCGCTCACCGTATCAGATGCTCCGCTGGATTCCCGACGCGCGCACGCGACGCGACATCATCCAGACGCTGACACAGAAGCCTGCGGCGAGCGGCACCAACATCGCTTGCAGACCGACGCGCATCGCATGGGCGTGTGCCGCCGCGCCGCTGGCAACGCCCAGTGCGCTGAAGAACGCACCGCCGATGCACGCTACAGCGAACGAGGCGCCAATGTAGAGTGTTGCGACGATTGCACCGGCAGTCATGCCGGCATGCCGTGTGTCGACGTCCGCGAGCACGATACGCTGCAGCGTCGGAAGCGCCATCCCCTGCCCGGTGCCGGCAATCAACAATCCGATATAGAACGCCAGCCCGGGTGCACCTTGGCCTAGTTGTGCGACGCAGAGCGCGAAGCCACCCACGAGGCAACCGAATCCGAGCGGCATCAAGCCGTCGCCAATGCGGCGCGCGAGCCACGGCGTAGCGAGCGGCCCGAGCAGATAGCCTGCGCCATAAGGTGAGAGGCCGAGGCCGGACTGCAGCGGGGTCCAACCCAGTCCCTCCTGCAAGAAGATGCCATAGGTCAGAAAGAACGCCGCGATGGAATAGAACAGGAACGCGAGTAGCAGCCCCGTCGCCACGACGGGACGGCTCAACACCGACACATCGACGAGCGGATCACGCGCCTGCCGGGCTATGCGCAGTTCCAGGCAGATGAATGCTGCGAACGCCGGCACGCACAGGCCGATACTCCAGAACGTCCACGCAGGCCAATGCAGTTCACGACCGACGGTCAGCGGGTAAACGAGCAACATCAGCGCGATCGTCAGCGTGACCATTCCGGGCACGTCAATGCGTGCACCGTGCCCGGCGCGGTTCTCGGGAAGATACCGCCATGTCCCTGCCAGCGCGAGCAGGCCGAGCGGCACGTTCACGAGGAATACGAGGCGCCAGCCGAGCCCCCACAGATGCAGATCGATCAGCGCGCCACCGCCAACCTGCCCGGCCACCGACGCGAGTCCAAACACGAATCCGTAGATGCCCATCAGCCGCGCTTGCATTTGCGCCGGGAAGACGGTGCGGATCGACGCGAGAACCTGAGGTGTGATCAGCGCTGCACTGATGCCCTGCACGACACGGCCCGCGACCAGCGGCGTTGCGCTCGTCGCCATCCCGCACAGCGCGGATGCGACGACGAAGGCTGCCATCCCGATCATGAAGATCCTTCGGCGTCCGTACAGATCGCCGAGACGCCCGCCAGTGATCAGCATGACGGCGTAGGCGAGCGCGTAGGCGGACACCGTGAACTGGATCTGCGCATCGCTGGCCTTCAGGCCGGCATGGATGGCAGGCAGTGCCAGATTGACAATGAAATAGTCGAGAGGTGGCAGGAACGCGCCAGTAAGGAGCGACGCGAGCGCAAGGCGGCGCTGAACGGGTGAGGCTTCGATAGTCATGCGCGGAGTCGGAGAGCGAATGAGATAGTCCGCACGATAACAACAGGTGGCACAATTATCTAAGCCCACTTTTGCAAATTGGATCAGTCCACTTCTCGATCATGAGCAAACGCGCGACGCCCCCCGTCTGGAGTACCTTTGCCGTAGATTTCTCTGCACCATTACCCCTTCAGGAACAGATAGCCAATTACCTGCGGGATGCGGTGCTTCGCGGCCAGTTGCGCCCCGGCGCGCGCCTGCCCGCTACACGATCGTTTGCGGCGGAACTCGGTGTGTCGCGACAGACGGTCGTGCTTGCCTATGACCGTCTCGTTGCTGAGGGCTATGCGCATGGGCGGCGTGGTTCCGGCATCTACGTACCGGACGTGTTACCGGAAGATCTCGCACTGCCCGTCGTTGCTCCGCCTGCGCCGACGTCCGGCGCACGCGACAACGGACATCCGGCTCTATCCGCAAGAGGTCGCCGCTTGACAGGCCTACCGGTAACGCCGGTACCGCGTGGCCCCGGCCTGCTTGCACCAGGAACCCCCGCGCTCGACGCGTTTCCATACCACACATGGGCGCGACTGTCGGCCCGCTTCTGGCGCAGCCGACCGGCCGCCGACCAACTCGGCTATGCCGATCCGTCGGGTTTTCGTCCGCTGCGAGAGGCGATTGCCGAGCATCTGGGCGTGACGCGCGGTCTGTCGTGCGACGCGGACGATGTCGTGATCACGTCCGGTTCGCAGCATGCTATCGAGTTGACGGCGCGCCTGCTGACCGACCCGGGGGACGCCGTATGGATCGAAAACCCGGGCTTCGTTGCGGGGCATAGCGCCATCGAAAGCGCTGGCGCGCGCGTCGTGCCAGTACCGGTCGACGCGGAGGGGGTCGACGTCGATTCCGGTATGCGGCTCGCCGCCAACGCGCGTCTCGCGGTCGTCACGCCGTCGCATCAATACCCGCTCGGCGTGACGATGAGCCTGCGGCGCAGGCTCGCACTGCTGGACTGGGCCGAAACGGCAAACGCGTGGATCGTCGAGGACGACTGCGACGGCGACTACCGATACGCGGGCCGGCCATTGCACCCGCTGCGCGCGTTGGGCAGACCATCGGCCGCGAATCGCGTGGTCTACGTCGGCACATTCGCGAAGGTGCTCGCGCCCGGTTTGCGGATCGGCTTCCTGATCGCGCCGCCGGGCCTCGCTGGCGCGTTCGCTCATGCGCGTGCGCTGGTCGACCGGCAATCGCCACCGCCGCTTCAGATCGTCCTTGCGGAGTTCATCGGCGAAGGGCATTTCGCGACACACCTGCGCCGGATGCGGATGCTGTACGCGGAGCGGCGGGACGCACTGCTGGCCGCACTCGAACGCCATTGCCCGGACTTGCTCGACTGGGGAACCGTGCCCGATGCCGGGCTACATCTCGTTGCGAGGCTGCGCCGAGCGGCCACGCCGGATGCGGATCTGGCGGTGTGGGATGCCGCGACTGCGCTGGGGCTGCAGACGCCGCCCCTGTCGTCTCATTATCGGGCCGGCGGGGAAGCCGGGCTCGTGATCGGTTTCGGTGCGACCCTGGCGAGTAACATGCCGGACGCAGTTAGACGGCTGCGACGCGCGATCGTTGGCTGATGACGGGGGGCGCATTGCTTCATGCCTTGCAATGCGTAGCGCGAGTGACTGGCATCAATTTGACGGACAAGTGACCGCGACCGTTCGCCTAGGCACGCCGAACGGCGAGTCATCGAGTTCCCTTGCCGTCATTCACAAAAGGGTCGGCCCTGACCCACTAGTCGAAGGTCCGACGGAAAGCACTCTCCAGCGGTTCTAGACGTGCTTGAACGTGCGCATCCGACGAGGGAAAGTCTACAATTCGATTGCCGAACGTCGTGGCCGCTGGTCATCAACGTCGGGGTGCTCATCTTTCGCCGCACTTTGATTGACCAGCGATCTTTTCGAGTCTCTCCCACCCAGTTTTGCTAACCCACCTGAAGGAGACGAGATGAAATCCATGAAGACCTGCGTTGCCACAGCGATCGCCGTCAGTGGCATTGTTGCGATCGTGCCCATTGTTAATGCACAAGAGACGCCTGCGGCAACTTCAGCAACGGCTCCCTCTCGTTCGTCGATCAGAGCAGCAAATAGGGAGTTGGCGAAGCGAGTTCAGACGACGTTGAACAAGCAAAAAGGCTTGATGTCGACTGATGTTCACGCCATCGCTCGTAGCGGCACGATTACGCTTGTAGGAATGGTTCCAGATCAGGCGCAGATAGATCTCGCAGGGAAAGTTGCTGAGAGTGTTCCTGGAGTTACGTCGGTCAAGAACAATTTGACAGTGGAAGAAGAGGGACATTAATGCTTGAGTCCAACCGCATCCTTTGACTGCACTGGCGCGCCTTGAGAACACGAATGTTGTGTTCTCAACGGCGACGCCTTTGCTGGGGAAGGCACTATCATGGCTGAGTGATGACCGTGCTCTGCTCGATATTGGCCCGGTGTCGAATCGCGTGCAAACGGGCGGGCTCAATGATAAGCGGGTTGAATGGCTGTATTCGCGAGGATGAATGGCCGAAGGCATCCGAACGCGGTCCGACGCTGAACTTGCAACATCGAACGGCTGTCGCCTGTCCTCGATCGGCGGTTCGCGACCCAATACCGCCACGCGAAACGAAGCCATGTTAAGGGCCGCTTCGTGAGCCGAACCGTCACTCGAATGTTTTGGTTGCAGATTCAACCGGTCGATGCTACGGATTCGGCCGCGATTACTCGCTGCGGTTGCAACTCGACGCCGCAGCGCAGCCTGGTCGTCACCGGGTTGGCAGGATCACTGCTCCACTCGCACCAGCCGCCGTCGTATACGCTAATTCGCTCCCAGCGCATCAGCCACGCATAGAAGAACGCGAGCGACGCGCGCCAACCGGTGCCGCAGTAGAAGGCGATGCGGCGCCCGGGGTGGATCCCGGCCTGCCGCCAGAATGCCTGAATTTCGGCGTGCGGCTTCATCGTGCCGTCCGGGCGTTGGTAGTCGCTCATGCTGTGAACGTCGCCATCGCGGCCGGCGCGTCCCCATCGTGCACCAGGAATGTCGCCCTTGTTCGCAATATAGTCGTAGCCCGAAGTCCGCCCGACGAACTCGCTCCACGTGCGGACGCTCACCAGCATCCCATCCTGTCGTTGCAGCAGCTGACGGGCCTGTTCGGTGTCCATCAGGTAGTCCGGGCGAACGGGCAGGCGTGCGCCGAAATCGGCAAGCGCCGGGTAACGATGCGGCGCCCCCGCCTCCATCGGGCACCCTGCTGCCTGCCACGCGGCCAGCCCGCCATCGAGCAGGCGCACATCCGCCACGCCTGCGTACAGCATCAGGTGCGCGGCTCGCGCGGCCGCAAGCGTGCTGCGGCCATAGAGGATGACCGTGGTGTCGCGGCAGATGCCATGGGCAAGCAGCACACGCAGCAACTCGTGATCCGGAACCTTGTTCCACCAAGGGCCGCGCTCCAGCTCCCCGGTGTCGATGTAACCCGCTCCCGGAATGTGTCCCTGCACGAAGGCCGCTTCGCCACCGTAGCCAACCTCGAACAGACGCCAAGGCTGTGCCGGCGCGGCGCTCATCGGCAAACCCGCCACGAGCGCAACGAGCCAGTCCGGCTCGACCAACTGCCGCGCCACCTCACGGGCATCCTCCTGCGGCGACACGCCGTGTGTCATCAGATGGGAAAGCCGGACGGTCGGATTGCTACTGGACATGCAGTGATTTATCTATGATGCGGCTGCAGAAAGCGGGCACTCGGCAACGGGCCTGTCGGTGGCGATTGAATTCGGAACGGCGTTGCCAACCGTTTCGACCCCGGATGAAGGTCGGTTCGAGGAGAGCCGGCCGCGGAGAAGTGTATGGTTTTCCGGCGCGTTTGTCCTCTTTTACGTGAAAATGGAACCAGATTGGCTTGCCGGGATGCATGACGCGGACACGCGAATCGCGCGATCTCTGGAGTGCCAGAGTCCACGTTGATGTCACGCCCTTCGAGCGCGCCTTGATGCTTCGAATACGCGGCTTCAACGCTCTTCGTGTGCGGCCAACCGTCATATTCGGTTGGCCGCAATACTCAATGCTGGTCAAGATACAGCCTGGCCTGGCGGACCTCCGGCCCGACTGTGTCCGCGTCTTGCGTGAGCGCAATGAGCTTCCCGTAGTAGAGCTTCGCCTTCTGCTTGTCCTGCGCCAGACCCGCCGCTTTCGCCGCACCATACAGGCCGCGCAAGCGGTTGGGAGTCGCTTGCATGGATGCCTCATATTCCTTCAGCGCATCGGCAGGCCGCTTCAGATCGAGCAACATTTCGCCCAGCTGTTCGCGCATCGGATAAAGCCGGTTCTCCATCGCAACATTCTTTTCGCTCCCATCCTCCAGGTCGGCCGCGGCGCGCATCTGCTTCAGCGCCTCATCGTCCCTGCCCTGCGCATGAGCCAGCCACGCCGAAGCAGCCAGGATCTGTACCTGGACCTGCTCAGCCCAGTAAGGCTGGTTCGACTGTTCGAGCTTCGCGCGCAACTGCGTGAGCATGTCGATATTCGTCTGCGCCATGTCCGCCTTGCCGCTGCGAGCGCTGCCCAGCGCGCGGGCAAAGTACGTGATTGCCTCGGCCTGCGGCCAGCGACTGCCACGCGGCTCCAGCGCGGCAGCTTCTTGCCAGGCGCCGCGCTCGAGCGCATAGCGTGCCGGGATGGCTTCCAGCCCGGTGTAAGTGCCCAATCGGTCGAACGGAAACTTCGTGGCGGCATTGGCGTCGTCGCGGACCTGTTTTGCTCGTGCGTACTTGCCCTGCTGCAGATACGCGTACTCCATGAAGTCCCACGAATGAGGTGCCGACGGGTGGGTGGCACCCGGCCAGCTCCTGGCGGCTTCTTCGCGCATTACCTTCAGCGCCGCTTCGTTCGATTTGACGGACGCGGCCCACATGCCGAGCATCGAGTAGATGTGCGAGGGCATATGCACGGCGTGCGGCGCCGCCGGCGCAATCTGCGCGTATTGGTTGGCGAACGGCAGTCCACGCTGCGCGAGCGGTGGATAGTCGTAGCTGTGGATCAGGTAGTGCGCAATGCCGGGATGGTCAGGCTGCTCACGGTAGATTTTCTCCAGGATCGCGGCTGCCTTGAGTTGGTTGGCATACGTTTTGTCACTGGGCTGCGCCGCCTCGTTGAGTGCGAGCGCGTAGAAGATTGCGGCCTCCGAATCGTCGGGATATTTCTGCGTCAAGCGCGCCATGGCTTGCTCGTATGCCTGCGTGCGCTGACTTTGGGGGACCTTGTCGTAATCCTTGTAAAACGCCTCGGCTGCCAGCAGCCAGTCACGCTCCCGTTCGGTCCCGGGACCCAGCGCAAGACCTTTCTCCACTGCGTTCGAACCGTTCTTGAGTGCCGTCTCGTCGAAAGGCGGAACCAACGGATTGGGACGCTGGGCCATCGCAAGGCCCCAATATGCAATCGCACATTGCGGATCGGTCTTGATGACGGCCTCGAACGCCTTGAGCGTCGCAGGGTAAAAGAATGAATGCAGCATCGCCAATGCCTTCTCGAACTGGGCTTGTGCCGCAGCGCTGCATGAAGTCGGGAACTTCACCGTGCCGAACTTCCCGCCCCCCGGCTCGGCAGCGACGTGTTCTTCGTGTTGGGCGAGCGCTGGAGCGGCTGCGACGATCGCGAGCACGCATGCGGTAATGAGCTGCTTGTAATTCATGATGACCTCCTCCGCGGAGCGAAGGGCGTACTTCACGCACGATCGTCGAAAGTGGTGCCGGGCGGCCCGGCTGTGCTGTCCGTCACGATGCCATCGTTGTGGAAGATGTCTCGAGTCGCCGCGTGCGACTTCGATGGATGGCATTGAGGGGCGAGACTCATTTGTTTCTAGTCAACGCAGATGCCAGCCAACACGCTCGGAAACCCTGAGAAGGTTCACGCTCTCACGCACGGATCGAATGCCCAGGCAACCGTTCGTGGCCGATCATCGCCGCCTCCGCGGGTGACGGGCGACGGGTTCAGGCCAGCATCGCCCTGACGGCCGGCTACACCATGATGAGACCGTGTCGCATCCCCTGCATGACAGCCTCGGTGCGGCTGCTTGCGCCGAGCTTGCCGAAAATGGCGGACAGGTGGAACTTCACGGTGTTGTCGGAGATGTCGAGATGACGCGCGATCTCCTTGTTGCCAAGCCCTTCGGCAAGCATCGTCAGCACCTCGATCTCACGTGGGGTGAGCATTTCGACCAGCGCCGCGGATGCCATCTGGCGCGGCCCCTGGTGCGCCGCCAGCAGCCGGGCGAGGATCTCGGGGGATAGCACGCAAAGGCCCGCGGCCACGGCTTCGATCGCAGCGGTGATTTCGCCGGGCGTCGCGCCGCGCGGCAGCAGTGCCGTCGCGCCGCCCGCCAGCGCGTCATGGATCCAGTCGCTGTCCGCCTCGTCCGTGAGCAGCACGAGCGCCGGCATCGCAGGATGGCGGTCCGCTCCCGGCGCCGGCAGGTCGCCGCCCTGCGGCTCCAGTTCGGCCACGACCACATCCGGCAATTCACTGGCAAAGCGATCGGCGATCGCCGCAACATCGGCCGCGCTACCTGCGAAATCCAGCGCCGGCGTCGCATCGACAAGCGCCTGCAGGCTTGCGCGCGCTTGTGGCGACGCGGCGACGACGGCAACCCTGAGCGGGCTCATCGGTGTCATTCCGGCATTCGGCATGCGACGCCTTGCACGATTCTCAGCAGCATGAATTCCGTTGCGGGCGTTCGCCCACCGTGACCGTGCATTCGCTGCGCTCGCCGCCCCGGATCAGCCCGATCTTCAGCGACTGTCCGATGCGCTCGCCGCCAAGCGCGGCATGCACGTCGTCCATGTCGCGACACGGCCGGCCGTCCAGCTCGATCAGCACGTCCCCGATCAGCACCCCGCCCTGCTCCGCAGGCCCGCCCGCCGCAAGCGACACCACCAGCAGTCCGCGCTCGGCAGCCAGATTCAGTTTCGTCACCCACGCCTGCGGCAGGTTCACCGGCTGCGTGCCCACGCCAAGGTAGCCGTGCGAAACACGTCCTTTTCTCGACAGCTCGTCGCACACGCGCGCCACGGTCGTGGTCGGAATCAGCATGCCCGCACCCTGCGCGAGCGCCGATGTGCACAGGCCCATCACCCGCCCCTGCATATCAGCGAGGGCCGCACCGGAGAAACCGGGGCGCAGTCCGCCGTCCAGTCGCACGAACGCGTCGAACTGGCCGCCTCGCCAGGTACGCCACGGACCGCCGGCCGTGCCGACGACGCCGAAATCCGCGCTGGTGCCGAGCCGGTCCACGCGCGCCACCGCGAGCACCAGATGGCCTGCCTTGAGCGAACGCGCGTCGCCGGTCTCGACCGGGCTCGGCGCCGCATCGCCAATCCTCAGTACGGCCAGGTCGGTACCAAGGTCCCGTCCCGCCAGCACGGCCGCCACGGTACGGCCATCGGCCAGCGTGACTTCAATGCCTTCTTCGTGCCGGAGCGTATGCGCGGCCGTGACCACCACGCCCGGTTGCCAGATTACTCCACTGGATGGAAAGCGGTGCCGCCCGTGCACCGCGACGACACTCTGGCCAACGCGCTCGGCGATGGCCGCGAGATTGTCGGAAAGATCCTGCAAAGGATTTCCGCTGGAGGTTGGGGTTTCCATGTGACGACTCCTGCCATGTATCGCGTGAACCGATGCTTCGCTCGGCCAACCCGCCTGAAGATGACAGGCGGGCAAGCGCGGACGAGTGGTTTCACGATGACAGGCGCGCGACGGACGCGCACCACCCTAATGGGTAGCCTGCGCGTCATGTCGAGCCGCCGCCTTCCTCACTCAGGCAGGAAAGTCAGTCGATGCCGACAGCTCCTTCCACGCTTCCGTTTCCTGCGTCACGTAAGCGTTTTTCGCGGCAATGGCAGCCAGCGTGTCGGTGCCAAGCGGAAGGCGCAGCGGTGGGTTCGACGCGTCGACCAGCGCGATCATCGCGGCCGCAAGCTTCGTCGGGTCGCCAGGCTGGTTGTGATTCATTTGCACGGCCTTGCGGCGAACCGCGCCCGAGGTGTCGTCGTAATCGTCGATCACGTCCGGGGCAACGACCAGCGAGGACGCGTCCAGAAAGTCCGTACGAAAATACCCCGGCTCGACCACGGTCGCGTGAATGCCCAGCGGTTTCAACTCGGCATGCAACGCTTCCGTGATGCCTTCGACGGCGAACTTCGTCGACGAGTACACGCCGAAGCCCGCTGCGGCCCGATAGCCGCCAATCGATGAAACATTGATCACGTGGCCCGAGCGGTTCGCGCGCATCGCCGGCAACACGGCGCGCGTGACGTTCAGCAAGCCGAATACATTCGTGTCGTACATGCGCCGCACTTCCTTGTCGGCGGATTCCTCCACCGCACCCAGGAGGCCGAAGCCGGCGTTGTTGACCAGCACATCGACGCGGCCGAATTTCTCCACCGCGGCCTGCACGGCCGCCTTTGCCTGCGCCTCGCTGGTCACGTCCAGCGCAACCGGCAGCAACGCGGCCGACTCGCCAAGACGCTCGGTGATGGCCGCGACATTGCGTCCGGCGGCCACGACCGCGTTGCCGTCCGCGAGCGCGGCTTCGGCAATCAATGCGCCGATCCCCCTCGACGCACCGGTGATGAACCATACGCGCTTGAACCCGCCTTGTTGAACGTCAGCCATGATGTCTCTCCCGCGTGTGTGATGAAGTGATGCCATCGTAGACGTGACGATTGACGCCAACTAGCGGCCCATTACTGGAGTCATAATCAACTTTTATTTGCGAATCCGGAGTCCCGGAAATGAACGGCATTCGTTCGATCACCATTTTCGTGCGCGCCGCGACGCTCGGCAGCCTGCGTGGCGCGGCAGTCGACCAGGGCATCTCGCCGCAGGCCGCGAGCCATGCGGTAATGCAACTGGAGAAGGAACTGGGCGTGCGGCTCTTTCATCGGACCACCCGCAAGCTGAGCCTGACCGAGGAAGGCCAACGGCTGTTCGACAGCGTGAAGCCGGCGCTCGCGACGCTGTCGTCCGCGCTCGACGACGCCCGGCGCTCGAAGGAGGAAGTGGCTGGCATGCTGCGCGTGAGCGCGCCGCGCGCGCTCGGGCTCCCGGTCCTGTGGCCGTACTTCGAGGAATTCCAGAAGCGCTATCCGAACGTGCAGCTCGAAGTGCAATTCGACGATCAGTTCACGGATCTCGTGACCGAGCGCGCCGATGTGGGATTTCGCGGTGGACCTCCGCCATCGGGAGGCTCGATCGCACGCCGGCTGGTGCCGATTCAGCTGATCGTGTGCGCATCGCCGGAATATATCGAGCGCAACGGCGCGCCGCGGACCATCGAGGAACTGGCTCAGCATCGCTGCACCGGGTACCGGCGCGCAAACACGGGCAAGCTCGCGCAGTGGGCGTTCCAGATCGGCGATGAGATCGTCTATCGCGACGTGCCCGCTGCCATCTGCGTGAACGACACGGAAATGGAAACGCATGCGGTGCTATCGGGCCTCGGCATCGGGCAGTTGGGTAGCTTCAACGCAACGACTCATATCCGAAGCGGCCGCCTCGTTCCATTGCTGACGCCGCACGTTGCCGAGCACGGCATGATTTATATTTACTATGGACATCGAACCGAGCAATCGCTGCGCGTGAGAACATTCATTGACTTCATGATCGAGCGTATGGCCGACAACCGGAACTTCTTCCTCGATCCGTCGGAGCTTCGCGCGAGGAAGCCGCAGCAGGGCCGTGCGGTACATCAACCGTAATATCGACACAGCTCGGGAAAGACTCGCCTTGAAAACAAGGGGTTACGGCGAGAAAATCTGTCGCTGCTAGTATGCATGTCAGGACTCCGGCGTCCGTTGATTGCCTGCTAGCGTCTGAACGGAGGCAAACGATGGCACGAGTTCGCGTTGACGGCTTCACCATCTCGCTCGACGGATACGGAGCAGGTCCGAATCAGGACATCAACAATCCGCTCGGCGTTGGCGGGACGGACCTGCACCAGTGGCTAGTCCCAACCCGCACGTTCCAGCGAGCCTTGTTCGGCAAGGACGGCGGCACCACCGGCGTGGACGATGATTTCGCCGCCCGTGGCTTTCAGAATGTCGGGGCCTGGATTCTTGGGAGAAACATGTTCGGACCCGTTCGTGGGGACTGGCCGGACACAAACTGGAAAGGCTGGTGGGGAGATAATCCCCCGTATCACGTTCCCGTCTTCATCTTGACCCATCATGCTCGGCCCGCCATCGAGATGGAAGGTGGCACGACGTTCCACTTCATGACAGGAGGCATTCGCGAGGCGCTCGACCGTGCACGTGAGGCCGCTGCCGGAATGGACGTGCGGATCGGCGGTGGGCCGGACACGATCCGGCAGTATCTTCGTGAGGGCCTCATCGATGAACTGCACATTGCTATCGCGCCGGTCCTGCTCGGCCGGGGGGAGTCGCTGTTCGAAGGAGCTGACTTGCGGGCTCTGGGATACGAATGCGTTGAATTCGTAGCGTCTGAGAAGGCCACGCATGTTGTCCTGCGGCGCCGAGGGCACGAGGATGCCTAGACTAGGGCTGTCGGGCCGCGGCATTGGCTCAGACATCAGTGTCAGCTAAATTTGAATGACCGCTTGCGCAATCGCTACGATCAAACCTTGCCCACCAATGCATGGGCTGCAGGCTCGTCGGGATGTGCTGCTATATATCGACCAATTGCGACCCTGACAAAGTCATGTTGGGCGGCATTCGATCTGAGTCCCCAGAGCGCAGCGGCCATGTAGATAAGTTCAACCGCTTTCGCTTCCCCCCATTGCTGGCGAACCCATTTCAGATCGCCCTTCGGTCCTTTTTCGACCTCTTTTTCGATGGCAACCAGCACCTTGGCATGATTGCCCTCGTTCGCATAGGATCGAAATGCGTCAAGAATGACCAGGCAATAGCGTGCATCGCCAGTCGCAGAACTCGCCCCCCATAGCAGGTCGAAGTCGGATGGCGTCTGCGCACGTACCATGCCGAGCGATGCGGGAAGTTTGTCCAATTCGGGGGGCTTGAGCCCCGCTGCCTTCATGCGCGCCGCGACCGCCTCTACCTTCTGGGCCTGTCCGGCCAGGCGTAACCCAATTGCAACGGACCATAAAACGCGCGGATCGACATCAGTCGCGACAACTGCGTCGACGCTGCCCGGATACCTGGAAAAAAACGCCGCGAGAAAACCGGCCAACGGCAGGTAGCTCGCAGCGTTGCTGACGTATGGCGGTTTGCTGAAGTCCTTGAGAATCTTCGTTACCGCTTCTGTACTCGGCGCCCGGTAGAAATACTTCATCTCCTTGTCGAGCGTTGTGGGCAACGTTTGCGCTTGTGCGCCTCCCACTAGGCCGCCTTCGACGGCAAGGCCGCAGCATGCCGCGACGACAATTGAAGCCGCGATCCACTTGGGTATCGGAGCCATGCGTGCTCCCGGATGTTGCCTACCGTTGAGCGATATAAGCGCTCGTGCAGGCCGGTCAAATGACCGACTCTACCCACGCTCCGCCAGTCGACAATGTGTTGCGACGTTATCGACAGCGACTTCAGTCCCGCCGCCATTCACAAGGATTATTGAGGTACGTCCATTCGACATGCCAGGGCGTACTTACCCGACGTTGCCGTCAACTTACCGAGGCCTGCGGGACAACGCAGCGTGATCGCGCTGTCAAGACACAGCACCGCTTAATCGCGTGGCCCCGCGTCGCGATCGCCTGGCCGACAAGCCGCCACCCTCGAACACACACGATCGAGATCAGGGTAAAGATTTACCTGCCTCCGTCGATATATCGACGAACGCATCGCCCAAGTGGATTGGGCCAACGCACGTCATTCGCCCCTCCCGACTTTCATCATCCTGCATGTAAGATGCCATCCAATTCAGCGGGGCAGCCGGGATCGAGGCAATGAAGTGCCAGTTGGCCCTGTCGCTTACACCCGGCTTTCTCGAGCTTTCCGGAAGACCATGATTCGATTTGCAAGCTCCCTGTTCACCAGACCGTCGCTGTTCATCTACGTCGGAATCGGAATCACGCTCGCGACCACGGGTGTCACGGTCGCCTCGCTTTACGAAATGAGGCTCGACGCGATGTCGCAGGCGCGCGATGCCGCCGAGAATCTCGTGATCTCGCTGCAGAAGGAGATCGAGCGCAATCTCGACATCTACCAGGTCGGCATGCGCGACGTCGCGACAAGTGTCGAGACACCCAGCATCGCGCGGCTTCCCCCGGAAGTCCGGCAGCTCATCGCATTCAGTTCGGCCACCCATGCGACGGAACTGGGTGCGCTGTTTGCGACGGACGCAACCGGCAAGCTCGTGCTCGACTCGCGTTCGATTCAGCCACGCGCGCTCAGTGTGAGCGAGCGCGACTACTTCCAGGTTCAGCAGCAGCAGAAAAATGCCGGCATCTACATCAGCGCGCCTTATCAGTCGTACACTGCCGGCCCCGGACTGCCGCATATCGCGTTAAGCCGGCGGCGCGAGGACAAGGACGGCCATTTCGCGGGCATCGTCGCCGGCACGCTGGGGCTCAGCTATTTCCGGAAACTCTTCGAAGGCTCGATACTCGGCCGGCATGGCACGATTACCCTGCTGCGCACGGACGGAACGGTCATCATGCGGCAACCGTTCCACGAGGGCGACATCGGCAAGTCGCTCGCGGGCGGCCACTCGTTCCCGCCGCTCGTGCAATCCAGTCACGGAACCTATATCGACATCGCCGTGCTCGACCACACCGAGCGCCTGTACAGCTTCCGGCGGATCGGCGGTTATCCGCTCGTCGTCGTCGTGGGCTTTGCGACGGACGACATCTTCGCAGGATGGCGCAAGCGAGCGATCGCAATCGGTATCGTCAGTGTCATTCTCGATGCGCTTCTCATCCTGTTGTCACTGATGTTCAGCAGACAATTGCGCAAGAGACTGGCGATGGAGCGCCGCTTGCAGCGACTTGCGTGGTTCGATTCGCTAACGGGCCTGCCCAACCGGGAACAGCTTCAGATGGAAGCCGCCCGGATCCTTTCGAACGCCAACCGGCATGCGTCGACGTTTGCGGTGTTGTTCATCGATCTGGACCGTTTCAAGCGCGTGAACGACACCCAGGGTCATGCCGCCGGCGATGAGGTCCTGAGCGAAATCGCACGACGCCTGCGCAGCCAGATCCAGACCGAGGACGTGATCGGCCGCCTCGGCGGAGACGAGTTTCTCGCGATTCTGCCGGACTGCGACGTGCTGAAGGCCAAGCAAGTCGCTGGGCGCATTCTGCAGGCCGTGTACCAGCCCATCGTCATCAACTCGAAGCAGGACACCCGCATCACGATCAGCGCCAGCATCGGCATTGCGCTCTCACCGCACGACGGAGAAGAAACCGGCATCCTGCTGCGCAACGCAGATCTGGCGATGTATCAGGCCAAGAGTGCGGGCCGCAACCAGATGCGGTTCTATGCGCCCGAGTACGAGCGTCAGGCGAAAGAGCAACTCGAGCTGGAAATCGAGCTGCAGCGGGCATTACGAGGGAACGCCCTGAGCGTCGCCTACCAGCCCAAGGTCGACGCCACCGGTGTGCTTTGCGGTGTCGAGGCGCTCGTGCGCTGGGAAAATGACGGGCAAAGCAGTGACGGGCAAAGCAGCATTGCGCCGGATCGCTTCATCGCCATCGCGGAGGAAAGCGGCCTGATCGCGGAGATGGATGCCTGGGTGATGGACGAAGCCTGCAGGCAACTTGCCGAGTGGCGAGCCGAGGGGCTTCACATACCCAACATGTCGGTGAACGTCTGCGCCGCCGACTTCAAGCGTCCGGATTACCCGGGCTTCGTCACCGATACGCTTCGGTCTCACGGTCTGGTTGCTGCAGATCTGACGCTCGAATTGACCGAGCGGGTCCTGTTCGATGAATCGGCCGACGACATTCGCGCGTCGCTCGATGCCATCCATGCCCTTGGCATCGCACTGTCGATCGACGATTTCGGCACGGGCTACTCGTCCCTGAGCTACCTCCACCGGTTCGCCGTCAAGGAACTGAAAATCGACAAAAGCTTCGTGCAGGGCATCGGCAGCGACGAAATGGCGGAATCGCTCGCGCAATCGCTGATCCACATCGGCAAGATCCTGAAACTGACCGTGACCGCCGAAGGCGTTGAAACACATGCCCAGCGCGACTTTCTGGGCATGCACGGCTGCCATCAGTATCAAGGGTTTCTGTTCTCGCGGCCGCTGGCCCCTCGCGACTTCGCACGCTGGGTGCGAGCGCATCGGCCGTGCGCATCGCCTGGCGATCCGGACGCTCGAGCCACCCAGCTCGGCGCCACCCTCGCGTAAAACGCAACGCCAGATGCCCTCCTGTTCACGGCACGGCGTCCACGTCCCCGCCCTCCCGAAACAACATCAAACCGACGAAACTCGCCGCGCTGCATCCAAGCACATACCATGCTGGCGCGTAGAAGCTGCCCGTCGTGCGCCACATCGCGCCGACGTCTCGTAGAAACGTGGAAGGGACGTTCGAGCGGCCATTTCAAAGCAGGGGCGAACGGCTGCAAGCAACTTACGCCATATTGCCCAAGCGACACGAACGCGTATGATCCTGCAGATTCTTGGATCATGAATGGAAAGGAGAGACCTCATGCCCAGCCTTGAGCGAGCGCGATCGACCATGCTTGTCGACGCGGTCTGGCGCACGGTGCTTCGCATCGGATTCGGGCTGGCGCGCGTCTGGTGGCGCATTCGACGGCCTCGCCACGAGGGTGCGCTAGTCGCAATCCATGTCGGGCGGGCGCTGTTGCTTGTCAAGTCATCGTACCGGCCCGAGTGGAATTTTCCCGGCGGTGGCGTCCAGCCGGGTGAGACGCCTTATGCGGCGGCGCAGCGCGAAATGGATGAGGAGATTGGTCTCTCGTCGTACCCATTGATCCCCGCAGGCAGCGCCTCCGGCATCTGGGACGGGCGAAGAGACCACGTGCATTTCTTTGAACTGCACCTCGATTGCATGCCAGAACTGCGGCTTGATAATCGCGAGATTATCGCCGCGCATCTGGCATCGCCGGAGGAATTGGGCAGCCTCGCGCTGACAGACGCGGTCGCTGCGTATCTCGACAGAAATCGCAGTAGTTAGTCGGCTCTTTTCGGGCTCGACGCAGCCTTCCGCTGAAGACGATCCATGTCGGGAAACGCGTGCATCGAGAATTCGAAAGCGGATTCCGCCAGGGCTTCGATATCCGATTCGCTGCTTTCCAGATGGCTGTCGATCCACAGCACGGCGAAACCGTGCACGAAGCTGCGCACAGCGACGCTGAATGCAAGGATCTGCTTCTCGTCGACGGCGGATCCGATCATTCTCCGGATCGCTTCCGTCGTCACCTCGCTGTTCTCGCGTCTGGCCTGGACGAGTTCGGCGTTGTCCTTGTGCTGGACCGCAAAACCACCGTACATCAGCCGGAACAATTCGGCATACGCGTGCGCGAACTTTACGTAGGCCAACCCGTTCACGGAAACGGGTCAGCCTCAGTTCGACGATGGCCGCGCCAACTTACGCTTCGCAAGTACTCCAGCGACGAACGCTCAACCGCCGCTCAATAGCGCACGCAGAACGTAGCCTGCTATGCGCGGATTCTCCTTGATACGCCGCGTGCTGTATCCATACCTCGGCAACGTAGCCAATTGCCCCGCCTGGTCTGACGCCCGGTGTCTCCTCGTGGACGTCCGGTATCAATTCCCGCGCAACGCCAGCGCGCTCATGACGAGTTGTGTTCATCGAGGCAGTTTATCGTATGTGAGCCGTGTACGATTCTGCCCGCTGTGCTCTGGTTTCGACACCACTCACAGATAGAGTTCCGTGATCGCCCCGCTGTATTGCTCGACGTTGCGCTCGGCATGCGGATCGAGCGTATTCAGGAATTCACGCGCCGCGCGCCGGTAATCGTCGAGCCGCGCGTCGTGCCCCGCAAACGCCTGGCGCAGCGCCAAAGCGCCGTCCTGGGGATCGAAGTCCGCATAGCGGTATCCGCAGCCCCCGAGCAGCGTCGAGTTGTGGATCAGCGGGTAGCCGCCATGCAGCGCTTCGTAATACAGGTAATTCTGTGCGTTCTCCCAATGGTGGGAAACGATCGCGTCAGCGTGCTGTCCCATGATTTCGTACGTCGGAAAGCGCGCCTCGAACGAAGCGAGTCCGTGGCGCACGAGATCGAGGCTGGTCGCGAATCCGACGAATAGCGGATCGTTTTTCAGGTGGAACGTGTTGTAGACGCGCAGCACGTCGATGAAGCCTGGCGACTGACGATAGGCGACATCTGCAAGCAGCATCGAAACATGGCTGGTCTTCACCATGCAGAGATTGGGCTCGAGGATCGCGAGGCGCCAGCGCGAGTGACCGGGCATGTAGCCGAACGGCTGGGCCGACGCACTCCGGCCAACGGCGCGCTCGAGGAGCAGCGGGCTCCACAGATGCTGTATGGTTCGCACCGGCGCGCGCAGCGCTGCCTCGTAATAGGCGGCACACGTCTTTTCAAAGGCAGGCAAGGTCCAGATCATGTCGTATTCGGTGCCGGAAACAAGCGTGCCATGAGGGCGGCCGAAGATCATGCGTTCGACGTCGATTGCGTAATCGTTGGCCACGCGCATGCCGACGATACGCCCGCCGCGGGACTGGAAGTCTCGCGCCCACTGCGGGTCGAGTTGCGCGCTCAGCTCGATGATCACGTCAAGCTGGGTGCGTGCCGTTTGCAGGTCGATCACCTGCGCCGGCGCGTCGGCCAGGAATTCCTGCGCATCCTCGACGCGGCCATCGCCGCCGTTGACCAGAAATACCGATTCCACGAGCGGCGATTTCGCAAGCAGCATGACCAGAAAGAAGCAGTTCTGAAAAATGCCGTTTTCCCAAAGGGATTGCTCACCCGCGCGCACGAAGATCGTCACCCCTACCTTGAGCCGCCTTCCGTTCAGCATGTCGTCCCCCGATCGCGTACGGATGTCAATCGCAACAAGCTGCGCGCATACGCATCCAGATTCATCGCGTGAAGCGGGCTCAACCTGGCCAGAAAAGCCGTTGCCGAGCGCCGATAGCAATCGAAATTCTCGTCATGGTTTCGCGACGCTTCAACGAGCCGACATGCGCCGCTCGGTATGTCGGAGTCCGGATAGTAGTACCCCACCGACTCCAGCCACGCCGAGTTATGGATCAGCGGGTATCCCCCGTGAAGCGCATCCAGATAGAGCGTGTTCTGATCGTGCTGCCACTGATGCGTAACGACCGCGTCGCCGAACTGGCTCATGTAGCCGGCGAAATCGTGCCGTTGCTCGAAGCGCACTTTCCCCTGCTTCGTCAGATCCAGCGAATTGGCCAGATGCACGAACGTCGGATGATCTTTTATCTGAATCGTGTTGAGCAGATGCAGTTCGGCAACGGCATCCTCGTTCGCCCGGAAAGCCGAATCGCAGATCAGCATTGGAATGCTGCATACCTTGGTCACGGAGATATTCGGCTCCAGTACCGCGACCCTGAGCGAACGAAACGTATATTCCTTTCGCAGCCGGGGGCGATATCCGAACTCGATCGCATGGTCCCTGCGCAACGATGCGGCTCGCCGCTCGAGGAATTCCGGCTCCCACAAACAGGGCACGTCGTACACCGGGCATCGGTAAAGGGATTCGAGCATCCGGCGAAAGCACCGGTCTCTCGGCAAGGTCCAGATTTCGTCGCAGCGCTCGGATCGGGAAAAATAGCCTGACGTGCCGAAGATCGTGGGCTCGATCAGGGCGGTATAGGGCTGTCCGCAGCAGTGGTAGACCACCTTCTTTCCCTTCGCGCGCAAATGGTCAAGCCAGCCGACATCGAGCCCTCCCGCCATTTCGATTGCCACGTCGATCAGGTCGGTGGCGTCGCGCGGCGCGATCAGCCGAAAGCCGGTGCCGTCAGCCTCGACGTCACCGGGCAGGCTCGACTGATCTCCACAATTGAGCAGCAGCACTTCGTCGACGAACGGCAACGCGCGCAACAACCGGGCCAGATAGACGACGTTCTGGCCCACGCCGTTTTCCCAGATGTTCTGGCCGGCGTGCGTGAGCATCGAAATTCCGATTCGCATGGCTGTTTACCTCGGTGAGTATCTGTTGCCTACCACTGGTACGCTGCGCCACCACCATACGTATTGCCGCCCGCGCCGTTGATCGCCACCCCTCCCTTGATCTTCAGGTTGTTGGTGATTCGGGCCGTGAAGCCGAGGGCCACTGCCTGATAGCCCTGGTAGCTGGCCGTTCCGAAGCCGACCGAGAGTGTCTTTCCGGGATCGACTTCGGGAATCATCGTCAGTGCGGCGGCACCGGCTATGCCGGAATAGGCGAGCCTTGCCACCTGGTTCATGTTCGACTGTACGGCACTCAGTTGCGACATGTTGACCGCGTCCGTCGGGTTCATGCCAGGCGCCAGGTTCGTGATCCTGCGCTCGTTGCCTGGCGAACCCACCGACACCGTGTTCGCATCGGTCGCGATCGAGTTCGCGCCCAGCGCGACCGAATTCGGCGCCATGGCTATCGCTCCCGCACCGATCGCAGCCGAGTTGTTCCCGGACGCGACCGCGTTCGCGCCCACTGCCGTGGCGGAGTCGGCGCTGGCCTGTGCGCCGGTGCCTGTCGCAACCGGGCTCGCCAGCGCGCTCGGCACGAGTTGCGCGGAATCGACCGCCTTCGCGCCGTTCGATTGTGAGCCCGAACCGGTAGACGAAGCGCTCGACGCCGTCGACGTGGAGCTTTGCACGGTGCTGGTGCTCGTTGTGGTCGATGTCGAGAGTGTGGCAGCAGTGGATGTACTCGCACTTTGCGATGATCCTTTCCCGAACCCTGGGGAGTTGACCTGCGTGGACAGGGAGGCCAGCCCCGTCGACAGCGACGTAACCGCGGTGCTCAACGTCGCCACGCGGCCGTTTGTCGTGTTCAAACCGGTCGAGAGAGACGTGACGCCCGTGGTGAGCAGAGCCACGCTGGTCGATGTGGAAACGCTCAACGTCGAAAGGTTGTTGTTGACCGTGCTCAGGCTGTTGAGCCAGGAGGCAATCGAACCGGAATACGAGGTCGACAACGACGCCAGATTGCTGTTCGTCGTGTTCAGGCTCGTGGAGAGCGAGCTCACGCCGCTCCCCGCCGTGCTGATTCCGGTCGATGCCGACGTCGACAGGCTCGTGAGGTTGCTGTTCGTCGTGTTCAAGCTCGTCGACAGCGAAGTGACTCGGCTGGTCGTCGTGGTCAGGCTCGTTGATAGTGAGGTCACGCCGCTTTGTGCCGTGCTGATGCCGGCTGCGGCCGAGGTCGACAGGCTTGTTACGGTGCTGTTGGTCGTGTTCAGGCCCGTCGACAACGAACCCACGCCGCTTTGCGCCGTGCTGATGCCGGCTGCGGCCGACGTCGACAGGCTTGTTACGGTGCTGTTGGTCGTGTTCAAGCCCGTCGACAGCGAAACCACGTCGCTCGATTCCAGCGTCGACAGTGCACCGAGGCTGTTGTTGGTGGTGGTCAGGCTCGTCGACAGCGAACCCACGCCGCTCTGCGCGGTGCTGATCCCCGCCGCCGCCGACGTCGACAGGCTTGTTACGGTGCTGTTGGTCGTATTCAAGCCGGTCGACAGCGAAACCACATCGCTCGATTCCAGCGTCGACAGTGCGCCGAGGCTGTTGTTGGTGGTGGTCAGGCTGGTCGACAGCGAACCCACGCCGCTTTGCGCGGTGCTGATCCCGGCCGCCGCTGAGGTCGACAGGCTTGTTACGGTGCTGTTGGTCGTATTCAAGCCCGTCGACAATGAAACCACGTCGTTCGACTCCAGCGTCGACAGTGCACCGAGGCTGCTGTTGGTGGTGGTCAGGCTGGTCGACAGCGAGCCCACGCCGCTTTGCGCCGTGCTGATCCCGGCTGCGGCCGAGGTCGACAGGCTCGTCACGGTGCTATTGGTCGTATTCAAGCCCGTCGACAGTGAACCCACGCCGCTCTGCGCCGTGCTGATGCCGGCTGCGGCCGACGTCGACAGGCTTGTTACGGTGCTGTTGGTCGTGTTCAAGCCCGTCGACAGTGAACCCACGCCGCTCTGCGCCGTGCTGATGCCGGCTGCGGCCGACGTCGACAGGCTCGTTACGGTGCTGTTGGTCGCGTTCAAGCCGGTCGACAGCGAACCCACGCCGCTTTGCGCCGTGCTGATGCCGGCTGCGGCCGAGGTCGACAGGCTCGTCACGGTGCTGTTGGTCGTGTTCAAGCCGGTCGACAGTGAACCCACGCCGCTTTGTGCCGTGCTGATGCCGGCCGCCGCCGACGTCGACAGGCTTGTCACGGTGCTGTTGGTCGTATTCAAGCCAGTCGACAACGACCCCACACCGCTCTGCGCCGTGCCGATCCCCGCCGCGGCCGACGTCGACAGGCTCGTCACGGTGCTGTTCGTCGAATTCAGGCTGGTGGAGAGCGAGAAAAGCTGCCCGCCATTAACCGCATCCGTCGAGCCCGACGCGACGTTCCCGCTCGACACATTGATGATCTTGCGCGTCGCCGCGCTGCTGCCCACGCTCACCACGCCAGCCGCGCCCCCGTCGGTGCTGTTGGCACCCAGCGCGACGGAGTTTGCCCCCGTGGCCGTGGCGCCGTAGCCGATCGCCGTGGTGTTGGTGATATTGAGCGGGCTGCCGGGCACACCCGATCCCGCAGATGCGCCCAACGCCACATTCCCACTGCCGTTGACGTACTGACCAGCGCTCGCTCCGATTGCCGTGTTGTAGCTGCCGGAAACGGCATAGCTGGAATTGGCCCCGCTGCCGGTGTTGTTGCTGCCCGTGACGGCATAGCTCGAATTGGCCCCGCTCCCGGTGTTGTTGCTGCCCGTGACGTTGTAGCTCGAATAGGCTCCGCTCCCCGTATTCGAGTCCCCCGTGACGTTGTAGCTCGAATTAGCCCCATTCCCGGTGTCCGAACTGCCAGTCAAGCCTGTGCCGCTCACATATCCGTAGAACGTGTTGTTGGTCCCGCTCCCCGCGTACGACGCCGACGTTTTTCCACAGGTATCACTGGCGGGAGCTTTGCTGTTATTACAGACATCGTCCGCCCAAGCGAACTGCGCCAGAGCCATGCACGTGCCGGCCGCCAAAGCGGCGGCAGCCACCGCCCGCACTCGCCGCACCGCACGAGACCGCCCCCCCGACTTCCCCTGTCCCGCCACGCTCTCCGCAACAACAACCATCTGATTCAGCCTGCGGCTGAAAATGCACTTGTGGATCTTGTTCATCTTTCCCCCCCTGTTCTTCTCAGCGCCAGTTCGCGGAGAGCGCTTGCAGACAGGTGCCCCAGTCCGCGCGCGCCTTTTGCCTGTATGTCACGACATCGGGATACCAGGCGGTGTCCCCATACCACCGCCAGTCCGCATGCTTTTGCAACAACACATGCGTTTTCAGTCCGAGCGCCCCGGAAAGATTGGCGCTCGACGTACACACCGACACGACTTCATCCAGACACTGCATCGCTGCCGCAGTCCGGCTGAAGTCGGTCAAGAAGAAAGAAAGATCGGTAACGGGCAGATCGGGCACACCGGCCAGAACCGCGCGGTGTTCAGCGGGCATCAGCGAATAGAAACGCACGCCCCCAATGTCCTTCAGCCATGCGTTCACCAACTCCGACGGCACGCTGCGCGCACGCCGGTTCGACGCGGTCGAGACTGGATTGGCTGACCACACAATGCCGATATGCCGGCAGCCATCGTCCGAGCGCGACGATGCAATCAACTGCCGCGCGGCGCTCCGATCTTCCGGTGCAGGCTTCAGATAAGCCGCCGGCTCAGGCTTGTCCAGCCATAACGGCAAATCGCCGATCGGGATGTTCCAGATACGTGAGGACTGTTTAACGATCCCGCTAAGGTCCGGCTCCTGGTTGACCATCCCCCCCAACACCCATGCCGACGGAAAACTCTCGCGAAACAGCCGCACCAGGGCGGGCCGGCACACCACCACCACGCGCATGTCGGCTGACTGTGCCCGCTGCACCAGTGAAGGCAGAAACGCGGCGAACAGGATCTCGTCGCCGGCGCCCTGTTCGCCAGACACGATCAATGTCGAGCCGGCTTCGAACTGGCCACGCCACGACGGATACGAAAAGTCCATGCCCTTGAGGCCGATCTTTTCGCCCGCATCGAAACGCCTCGCATAATGTGGCCACGCATCAGCGAACCGCCCCCTGCCAAGCAGAAAATGCGCGTATTCCCAATGCGTGAGCGGATCATCGTCTTCGGAGATCTGCTGCTCGAACAGGGCTTGCGCACGCTCATCCAGTCCCAGACAGGCACAGCACACGGCCATCCGGTGTGCAGCCTTGTCGCGCAATCCGCTTTCGACGCGAACCAGCCGGTCGAAGCATTCGAGCGCCTTGTCGAAATGCTCCCGGAGTCGGAGAAGCTCGCCGTAATTCCATAACGCATGGGTACAATCCGGATCGATTTCCAGGCAGGCGCGATACTCGACCATCGCGAGTTCCTGCTGTCCGGACTCCTGCAAAGCGACCGCCAGGTTATAGCGAACCTGCGGATCATGAGGCGCGAGTATGGCTGCCCGCGTGAGTTCATCGAGCGCCTCGCGTCGTCGGCCACCTTGACTCAATGCCACGCCCAGCAGCAGACGATGGAAGCTGCTCCCGGGATCAATGGAAACGGCCTGCCTCGCGCACGCGGCACTCTGCTCGAAGTCCCCGCCATTCAGAAGTTGCCACGCGCGCTTCGAAAGCGCGTCGGCGCTCGCCGGCACGACAGGCGCCAAATGCAGACCGTTTCTGCTTTTCATACTCACCCCGAACACGTCATTGATTGAATGCTCATCGCGCGCGTGAGCGCGGGTCAGTCAACGTGTGCGGAGAGGTGATGCGAGAAAGCAACCGCATGGCGGCCCGAAGCGTACCTGGACATGATTTCCCCGACCTGCGCGTTAGTTGTTCATCGCCGACATTGGCCATTACGGCCATGCGGCTTGGATCTGTGCGAAGGTCGTGAGCAAGGAATGGGCCAGAACGCGGCAGCGCAATGAGCAGAAGGCTGCGCGAGCGATAGCCAGTGTGATGTAACGTTCGGCACGAAGCGTTGTTTCAGTTCTGAAACGCCGGGGGATCGTGCCGATTCTCCAAGCCCCGCGCGTGGCAAGGAAACGCAGCAATGGCGCGGCTTTGCGTCGGGCGGCAAGCAATCGATTCAGCGCGCGCCGTTGTTGTGATGAATCGAAAAATGTTTCAACCATGTAACGCACAGCCGTTTCCGCCGGCGTATGCGTGCGCGTGCCCCGCCCGTTCGTGCCGAAGCACCGGGTGTCACCCGCCAGCGCCGAGCGATGATGCCGGCCGCTTTCCACCGCGGTTCTTCAGCCACGACACCACGGCATCGACCATCGGGTGGTAGCGATCCGCATTCCACGCGAGCGCCGCCGTGACCACCATCACCCGCTCCTTCAGCGGCCGGACCACGACGTTCTCCGGCGCGAGCCTGCGCATCGATGCCGGCACCAGCGCGACGCCCTGCCCGCACCCGACATACGCGATCTGCGATGCCACCGACCGCACTTCATGCAGCACGCGCGGCGCGAACCCGTGCGCGCGGCACACGCCCGTCAGCATGTCGAAGTAAGCGGGACTCACCTGCCGCGCCGACATCACCAGCGACTCGTTCGCGAGCGCCCCGATCCGTACCCTCGACAATGCGGCCAGCGCATGATCGCGTGGCAGTGCGACGGCGAGCCGGTCCTCCGCGAGCGGCATCGAGGCGATGCCGTGGCCGACCTCGCGGTCGAGCCGAACGAACGCAAGATCGAGCTCGCCCGCCTCCAGCGCCGGCACCGCTTCCGCGCTGTCGATCTCGCGCACGAACACGGTCAGATGCGGATGCGTGCGCTTCAGCGTATCGAGCACCGCGGGCACCGTCTCGAGCATCGCGGACGTGATGGCCCCGACATGCAACACCCCCGACTGGCCGGCCGCGACCTCGCGCACGACGCGCTCGAGCCGCTCGACCTGATCGGCGAACTGCCGCACGGCCGGCAGGATCGCGGCCCCGGCCGCGCTGAGCTGGGTGCCACGCCGCGACCGCTCGAACAGCTGTAGCTTCAGCGACTGTTCGAGCACCTTGATCTGTTCGGTCAGCGGCGGCTGCGACATGTTCAGGCGCTGCGCCGCGCGGCCGAAGTGCTTTTCCTCGGCCACCGCGAGAAACATCCATAGCTGCCTGATCAGCCTGAAGTCGATCGTATTGCTCATGTCACCCCGCCTCCGCGTCGAACCGGAACATGCAGCCCCGCCCCCGTCACCGCGACGATCGATCGCCGGACCGGAAACGCCTGCACGCGCCTGATCCGAAAATCATATCAGTCAGATACGAAATCGCGAATTTACATATCAGGCGCCGGGCCCGACGATGAGAGCCTCAGCCAACGGAACCCGTCGCCATGACCCAAGCCTCTCATCTCGACCGCCTCGCGGCGCTCGACACGAATACCGTGTCCGACGCGCTCGATTTTCTCGGCCTGCCGGGCGCCACCGTCGGCCTACGCCCGTTGTGGGACTGCCCGAAGATCGCCGGACGCGCGAGCACGATCCAGCTCGGCCACAAGACCGACGCTGCGCCCACCGTGCACCTGATCACGCCGGTCGTCGACGCTGTGACCACCGACGACCGCGTACTCGTGATCGCCGGCGGACTCGACGGCATCTCGTGCTGGGGTGACATCCTCGCGAATGCCGCGAGCGCGAAGCGGATCCGCGGCTCGATCATCGACGGTGCCAGCCGCGACATCGACGGCAGCGAAGCGATCGGCTACCCCGTCTACGGCCGCGGCGTCACGATGATCAGCGCGCGCAATCGCGTGGTGCAGGTCGATGCCGGCCAGCCCGTGCAGATGGCGGGCGTGACCGTGCGCGAGGACGACTACGTGATCGCCGACCGCTGCGGCACCGTGTTCGTGCCGGCCGCACGCATCGACGACGTGCTCGATCTCGGCGAGCGTATCGCGCGCCGCCAGGACGGGATGGTCGCGGCCGTGCGAACCGGCCGCTCCGTCGCGGAAGTCATGCACGACAAGGAATTCGAAGCAATTCGCGCGCAGTAAGCCTTTTCCCGGAGCATTGCCCATGACGAATCCCCTTAAAGCCAGCGCCGAAGACCAGGAACTGGTCGTGCTGTTCGCCGGCCTCGACACGCCCGGCGTGTCCGACGCGCTGGACAAGCTCGGCCTGCACGGCCAGGCGCTCGGCATCGCGCCGCTCGCCGACTATCCGCATCCCGTCGTCGGCCCGGCGTATACGGTCAGGTACGTGCCGTCGAGCGTGCCCGCGGGCACCGTCGGCGATTTCATCGACGGCGTCGCCGAGGGCGACGTGATCGTGATCGACAACGACGGCCGCACCGACTGCACGGTGTGGGGCGACATCATGACCCAGTACGCGGGCCTGCGCGGCATCGCCGCCACGGTGATCGACGGCGTCTGCCGCGACGTGAACAAGGCGCTCGGCGACGGCTATCCGCTGTTCACGGCCGGCCGCTTCATGCGCACCGGCAAGGACCGCGTGCAGGTCGAGTCGGTCAACACGACCGTTTCGATCGGCACGGTGCGCGTCGCGTCGCGCGACATCGTGGTGGCCGATGCGAACGGCGTCGTGATCGTGCCGCGGGCGCGCGCCCGCGAAGTTGCGGAAACCGCCCGACAGATCGAAGCAATCGAATCGTCGATCCGCGAACGCATCGCGGCCGGCGCCACCCTCCGAGACGCGCGGTCCGCACTCGGCTATCACACCCTTCAACGGAAAGCATGATGTCCGACGCCATCCTCTCCTACGACGCCGCGACGCTCGAGCAGGCGCGCAAGCTCGGCACGTCGACGCTCTACGAAGCGTCCGGGCTGCCGACCAGTTCCGTCGATCCGGCGATCCGCACGATCTGGCCCGGCGCGTCGGTTGCCGGCCCCGCATATCCGGTCGAATGCGCGCCGGGCGACAATCTCGCGATCCATCTCGCGATGGAGCAGGCGCTGCGCGGCAGCGTGCTCGTCGTGTCGACGGGCGGGTTCGTCGCCGGATACTGGGGCGAAGTGCTCGCCGCCGCGGCCGAAGCGGCCGGCATCGCGGGCCTCGTGATCGACGGCGGCGTGCGCGACATCGCGGCGCTCACCGCGCGCCGCTTCCCGGTGTTCACGCGCGGCGTGTCGGTACGCGGCACGCTGAAGGACAGCGCGCCGTCGGTCGGTGCGCCGCTCAGCTTCGCGGGCACGCCGGTTGCAGCCGGCGACCTCGTGGTGGCCGACGACGACGGCGTCGTGATCATCCCGGCAGCGCATGCGCAGGCGACGCTCGCGAACGGCCAGGCACGCGCGGACAAGGAAGCGCAGATCATGGCAGCGCTGGCCACCGGCCGCACGACGCTCGACCTGCTCGGCCTGACGCAATGGAGGTCCGCACGATGAATGCACGCGCCCATCCGTTGAACCGCTTCCTCGCGGCCGCGCAGCCGTCGGCGACCTACCGCGTGATGGACCGCGTGGCCGCGCGGCGCGCGAGTGGCGCGAAGGTGATTTCGCTGAGTGCCGGCGAACCGGATTTCGACACGCCCGGGCATGTGCGCGAGGCCGGCATCGCGGCGATCCGCGCGGGCCACACGCGCTACACGCAGGTCGCGGGGCTGCGTGCGCTGCGCGAAGCGATCGCCGGAAAATTCAAGCGCGAGAACGGCCTCGACGTCGACTGGCGCAACACGATCGTATGCAACGGCGGCAAGCAGGTGATCTTCAATGCGCTGGCCGCGACGCTCAACGAGCGCGACGAGGTCATCGTGCCCGCGCCATACTGGGTCAGCTACCCCGAGATCGTCCAGCTCTGCGGCGGCACGTCCGTCACCGTCGCGTGCGGTGCTGAAAGCGGCTTCAAGCTCACGCCCGGCGCACTGCAAGCCGCGATCACGCCGCGCACGCGCTGGCTGATCCTGAACTCGCCGTCGAACCCGACGGGCGCGGTGTACAGCCGCGCGGAACTGCAGGCGCTCGCCGACGTGCTGCTCGCGCATCCGCAAGTGCTCGTGCTGTCCGACGACATCTACGAGCACCTGATCTTCGACGGCGTCGACTTCCGCACGATCGCCCAGGTCGAACCACGGCTGAGCGAACGCGTGCTGACGATGAACGGCGTGTCGAAGGCGTACGCGATGACGGGCTGGCGCATCGGCTTCGGCACGGGCCCCGGCTGGCTGATCGACGCGATGGAAAAATTGCAGGGCCAGCAGACGTCGGGCGCATCGACGATCTCACAGCACGCGGCTCTGGCCGCGCTGTCAGGGCCGCAGGGCTTCATTTTTCATTCGCGCGTCGCGTTCCAGCGTCGACGCGATCTCGTCGTCGAACAGTTGAACCAGGCCCCGGGCTTGCACTGCGCGATGCCGCAAGGCGCGTTCTATGCGTTCGCGTCGTGCGCGGGCCTGATCGGCAAGACGACGCCGGCCGGCACGCGCCTTCGCAGCGACGAGGACGTGGTCAACGCATTGCTCGACGAAGCCGGCGTCGCCACCGTGCATGGCAGTGCATTCGGGCTCGGGCCGTATATCCGTATCGCCTACGCGCTGGACGATGCGTCGCTGCAGCACGCATGCGACGCCATTCAGGGATTCTGCCGGTCGCTCGTCGATTGAACATGTTTCTGCCGGCTGCTGCGCCAACGGTACGTCGCAATGCCGGCCCAACCAGGGAGCGAGGTTCGATGCCTCACGAATTTATCCAGTCGCGGTTCCCGTTCACGATCGAGGGCACGGCCGTCGACATCTCCGCGATCCATCGTGCCGGCGAGCGCGCGCCGATTGTGTTCCTGCATGGCTTCGGCTCCACAAAGGAAGACTACGCGGACATCGTGCGCCATACGGAATTCGCGGGCCGGCCGTTCATCGCGTACGACGCGCCGGGCTGCGGTGAGACGCAGTGCGCGGATCTGTCGAAGGTCGGCATTCCATTCCTCGTCGAAGCGGCGCTGACCGTGCTCGACCGTCCCGGCTTCGAGCGATTCCATCTCGTCGGGCATTCGATGGGCGGGCTGACGGCGCTGATGCTCGCGCATCGGCATCCGGAGCGCGTGCTCAGCTTCGTCGACATCGAAGGCAACATCGCGCCCGAAGACTGTTTCCTGAGCCGGCAGATCGTCGACTATCCGCGGGACAGCGCCGAACGCTTCTTCGACGATTTCATCGAGCGCGCGCGGCACGCACCTGCCCACGCGAGCGCGCTGTATGCGGCGAGCCTGCGCCACAAGGTGCGGGCGGAAGCGGTCGGCGGCATCTTCCGCTCGATGGTCGATCTGTCCGACAACGGCGATTTGATGGACAAGTTCCTCGGCCTGCCGTGCCCGAAAATGTTCATGTACGGCGAGCAGAACGCGTCGCTGTCGTATCTCGCGGATATCGCGGCTCGTGGCGTCACGCTCGCCGAGATTCCCGAGTGTGGCCACTTCCCGATGTATTCGAATCCGCCCGCGATGTGGGCCCGCATCGCGGCGTTTCATCGGCTTCCATCTTCAGCCGTTGACCTTGTATGAAGGAAGATACTGGCCCAGACGCGCCCCCATTTCGGCACCCAGCGTTTGCAGCGCATTGAGCGGACGGATCATGACCTCGAACTCGACGATTCGGCCTTCCTCGTCGAAACGGATCATGTCGATACCCTTGAGCTGCTTGTCTCCGACGGTTGCACTGAATTCCAGCACCACGCTCAGGCCATCGTCGCCGCCAAACTGGCGGTGATAGGTAAACTCCTTGAAGATCGTCACCACTGTCTGTAGCGCCAGGATCAAAGCGGGTGCCGGGCTGTACGGCTTGAAGGCCATTGGCGAACGAAAGACTGCGTCCGGATGAACGATGGTGTCGAGCGCGCTCAAATCGTTGCGTTCGACGAACGAATGCCAGATCGCAAGGGATTTCTCGACGGCGGGATGGAGGTGGGTCAGGGCTTTCGTCATGAAGAACTCCGGTAGCAAACGGAAAACGCACACTCATCAAAGTGTGGCTGCGAGCGTCGTGCCTTGGTGAATGGCGCGCTTGGCATCGAGTTCGGCCGCCTCGCAGGCGCCGCCGATCAGGTGGACTGTGCATCCCGCTGCCTCCAGCTGTTTTTCCAGCTCGCGCAACGGCTGTTGTCCGGCGCAGATCACCACGTTATCGACCGGCAGCGTCTGTGCGATGCCGTCGATTGTCACGTGGAGGCCGTCGTCATCGATGCGCTGGTACTCGACCGACGATGCCATCCCCACACCTCGCGCTTTCAGCGCCGTGCGGTGAATCCAGCCGGTAGTCTTGCCGAGCCCGTCGCCAACTTTGGATTTTTTCCGCTGAAGCAGGTGAACCTGCCGAGGCGCGGGTTCAAGTTGCCGCTCACGCAGGCCGCCGGCGTTCGTATACGCGGGATCGACGCCCCATTCCGCAAAAAACTTGTCCGGGTTCAGACTCGCACGCTCGCCACGATGGGTCAGGTATTCGGCCACATCAAAACCGATCCCGCCGGCGCCCACGATGGCGACGCTGCGTCCCACGGCTTTTTCGTCCCGAAGCACGTCGAGATAGCCCAGCACCTTCGGATGATCCACGCCTTCGATCGACGGGGTCCGTGGCACGATGCCGGTCGCCAACACCACGTCGTCGAAACCGCCTTGCATCAGCATCTCCGCGGTTGCGCGCGTATTGAGTCGAAGCTCCACGCCGCGCAGCGCGATCTGTTTCCGAAAATAGCGGAGCGTCTCGTTGAATTCCTCTTTGC
Organism: Burkholderia sp. Bp8963; assembly: GCF_003854275.1. Lineage (GTDB taxonomy): Bacteria > Pseudomonadota > Gammaproteobacteria > Burkholderiales > Burkholderiaceae > Burkholderia. The sequence continues at coordinate 2,406 of NZ_QTQP01000054.1, read as the reverse complement.
CGGGCACCTTTCTGGCTATGTTGAACTGCCCGCCGATCTCCGTGCCGGCTTCGTAAAGCGTCACCGCATGGCCACGTTCGGCCGCCGTCACTGCGCAGCTCAGCCCCGCGGGCCCTGCTCCGACCACGGCGATTCGCTTGCGCCGTTCGGCTGGGCGAATCATGATTTCGGTTTCGTGGCACGCGCGCGGATTCACGAGGCACGACGTAATCTTGCCGGCGAACGTGTGGTCCAGACACGCCTGATTGCAGCCAATACAGGTATTGATTTCGTCCGCGCGCCCTTCACGGGCCTTGCGGACGAACTCGGCATCGGCCAGGAATGGCCGCGCCATCGACACCATGTCACACGCGCCGTCGGCCAGCAGCTTCTCGGCGATTTCGGGCGTATTGATGCGATTGGTCGCGACTAACGGAACGGACACCTTGCCCATCAGTCGTTGCGTCACCCATGCATAGGCGCCGCGGGGAACTTTGGTCGCGATCGTCGGAACTCGGGCTTCATGCCAGCCGATCCCGGTATTGATGATCGTCGCGCCTGCGCGCTCGACGGCCTGTGCAAGCTGAATCACTTCGTCGAGCGTCGATCCCCCTTCGACCAGGTCGAGCATCGACAATCGATACACGATGATGAAATTGCGTCCGACGCGCTCGCGTACGCGGCGCACCGTCTCTACCGGGAAACGAATGCGGTTTTCATATTCGCCGCCCCAACGATCGGTACGCTGATTGGTGCGTGACGCAATGAACTCGTTGATGAGATAGCCTTCCGAGCCCATGATCTCGACGCCGTCATAGCCCGCGTATTGCGCCAGCGCGGCGCAATTCACGAAATCGGCAATGGTCTGCTCCACCTCGTCGTCACTCAGCTCGTGCGGGACAAATGGATTGATGGGTGCACGCAGCGGACTCGGTGCAACCAGATTGGGCTGATAGGAATACCGGCCGAAATGCAGGATCTGCATCGCGATCTTGCCGCCGTGCGCGTGCACGGCCCCGGTAATTGCGCGATGGTGCTCGGCCTCCTCCTCCGTGGTCAGCATCGCGCCGCCATGCATCGGACGCGCACGCTCATTCGGCGCGATCCCTCCCGTTACGATCAGGCCGACCTCGCCACGCGCACGTTCAGCGTAAAACGCTGCCATCCTCTCGAAGCCATTCGGCGCCTCTTCCAGGCCGACGTGCATCGAGCCCATCAGAACGCGATTTCTGAGCGACGTGAAGCCAAGTTCAAGCGGAGCCATCAAATGCGGATATCGGATCATCGAAGCGTCACCATTTATGCAACTTGTTGCACAGATAGTAGTCCGAGACCCTCGTTTGTGCAACAAGTTGCGCAAACATATCCTGCTGCGGTTAACCCTATGACCCCAATATGGCAAGATGCAGCTAATCTCGCGGATTCCTTCGATTCACCATGTCACTGCCCCACGCACTGCTCACCGCCCTTGCCGAACGTCCCGGTTCCGGCTCGGAACTCGCCGGCCGCTTCGATCGCTCGATCGGCTATTTCTGGCAGGCGACCCACCAGCAAATCTATCGCGAGCTGGGCCGCCTCGAGGAGTCGGGGTGGATCGAATCGCTGCCGGAAGAGTCGGGGCGTGGCCGCAAGCGCGCGTACCGGATCCTGCCAGCCGGCAAGAAGGAATTGCGACGCTGGATCGCCGAGCAGGAAAACCCGACGCCGCTGCGCGAAGCGCTGATGGTCCGGCTGCGCGCGGAAGCGGTGCTCGGCCCCGCCGGCCTCGAGGAGGAAATCCGGCGACGCATGACGCTGCACCAGGAAAAGCTCGACCTGTACCGGCAGATCGACGCACACGATTTTCCGGCTGACGCAGGATCGCGTGCGCAGCGCCTTCAGCGTCTGGTGCTGAAAGCGGGCATCGCGCACGAGCAGTTCTGGGTCGAGTTCTCGAAAGAGGCACTCGACGTTTTGTGTCTGCCGAAGGACTGACTCGCTTCAGAACGCGAGCGGGATGCGCGCCACCGATTGCGGCATTCTGGCTGACTGCTGGCGCTTGCTTGTCGTACTGCTAGATGATTGAGAGAAACCAATAACCAGTCGGAGTAGGAATGACGGTCGCCCATCACCCCCTCCACAGATCCGTACGTGCGGAATTACCGCATACGGCTCCTGCCTTGGGTCGTAACGATCAGACGTTGGTTCGGATAGGGGTGGCATATATGGACGAGGGGCAACCAGTGCGCGGCGAGACGACTCATACGTTGCCCCGTCAGGCGATGCTTCTGACTGCGACGGCGCAGAGTGCGGTACCACACGAGCCTGTCAGTTTTTTCGTGTGCCGAGGTCATGAGACGATAACGGAAATAACGTCTATGACCGATGCAACCGTGACCAAGAAGAGCAAGAACCCGAAGGCGCCGAAGCTGTTCCCCGATGAGCTGA
>NZ_QTQP01000053.1 GCF_003854275.1 Burkholderia sp. Bp8963 | reverse complement strand
GCCTATTCCCAGGCCAAGCTCAACGCTGTTGCCAGGCGGCTTAATGAGCGTCCGCGAAAAACACTAGACTTTGATACACCGGCTGAGCGTTTTCATCAATTCGTTGCATCGACGGGTTGAATCCGCACCCAACACATGTCGTTCAATCTGGAAGTCGAGGTGCGGTCACTAACTCAATCAAAACATACGCGCCAAGAAAAGGTTGGCAATCTGTTCGCTGCATATCCCCATCTCGTCTACGCAAGTCCGAATGCGGAGTCAGGAGCGCACCGAACTCGTCACGTTCATTCACAATCTGAAACAGTTCGACTCGATGCAATAGATCAATTCCAAGCAACCGAAACCTTCTTGAATTTCAGCCTCGCCAATTCGAGACCATTCCCACCAAGCACCCGCCCTTATCTCTTAATTTAAAATCCGGCCCGTCATCTCTAATAATGAGATAACCACTCGATCCACACCCAACACAATCACTCGCTCCGCGTGATTCGCCCCCAAAATAAATTGTTTACTTTCAACCAAATTTGCGAGACATTACATTTGCACTTCAATCAAGGCGACGAAGTGTTGTTCCAGAAGCAATTGATCATCAATGCCTCTTTACCCAAGGAGAATGAAATGATTGCAGTGCCGATCCAACCAACCAAGGTCGTTTCCTATGGCTCATTTCTGGCCGTCATCCTGTCGAAAAAATCTTCTCCCGGAGATGGAATCTTTGGGCGCGGCGTGAAGGGCATGTAGCAGCCAGCGCCGTCATCCATCATTGAAACGTGGCACGCACCGGGATGCGTCTCGGCTGCGTGTCTCACGAACGCTCAAATGGTTAGCGGTATGTCGCATAAGCACTCGAAAAACCAGGACTCGAAACTGCTGTATCCGAACCCTTCCCTCGAATTCGTCTCTGTTGACGATGAGGCTATTTTTTATAGTGGAGCCAAGAATGGTTATTTTGGTGTATCTGGTGTAGCAGCAGATATCCTGGCGATTTTTCAAGGAGCGTATGCGGGGTTGAGTTTAACGGATCTCATCGACGAAATTTCGCGCGGTCGATCATTGGGCCCCGAAGATAAGCAGCTAATCCTGAACGGCGTCGCCATCTTAATTGATCTGGGTGCCATATATGAAAAATGAAAGCGCATACATCTTTCTCACCCATAGCCTCGTGCGATCCTTTTTACTCGGCCAGCCAGTAAGCGACGCCTATCTCGGCATCTTCAAATCAATCTATCCCGCCGCTGTCAGAGGGGAATTCGCGGACGCACCCAATCATATCGACCAAACTTATCTTCAGGAAGTCTGCGATTCCATTTACCAAGCGGACCTGCTCGAAGTTGGTACCGCGTCGTGCTATTCGGCGAGCATCGTTGTTCAATCATTGGCATTTTTGCACGGCATTCCAAGCGACATGGTGATCGGTGTAAAAAAGTAGGATGAGAAGATGGTCGGCCACGCATGGGTCGAACTGTCTCGCAAGGAATCAAGGTCTGAAATCGTCAATCCGGGGCGCATAGATTTGAACGAATATCGTGCGCTAACTCGCATGAATCCTGAAACAGCCGTTGCGGAATGGGTGACCTCGATATGAAATTTTGGACAGTGATGGTAAATGCCTCCCCTGAAGACGTCGACGCCTACATCAACGATATGCTCGATGCCCTCGCCGATGTCCAGGTCGAAAGCGCGAAGAGAATGGATCGCAGCTGGGCGACCCTGATCACGACGGATGTACACCTGCGCGAACCCGGGTCTTGCGGCCCACGACACGTCGAGACCTCGAATGGCGACACGGCCTATAGCGGCTGGTTACGCGACCTGACCAAAAATGTGCTGCATACGTCCTTCCGACAAGACGCACTTACGCTCGATCCTTCGGAAGGCGCCGTAATTGGAGAATTTAGCTATGCGTCGATTCATCCCGATCGCGCCATATTGATGACCGACCATTATGCGACGCACCCAATTTATTACTGGCGCGGTAAATGCGGGCTATGGGTGGCGAGCAATGATCTGAGGCTGCTCTTGCTGTGCCGTCTCGTGCCGCTGGAAATCAGGCGCGAGTCGTGCCTCGAACTCCTGACGCAATCCGTCATGGTCGGAGAAAATGAACTGGCCGAAGGAGCGACGTTCTTCGAAGGCGTGCTGAAGATGCCAGCGAGCACCGTACTACATATTGACAGAACAGGGCAGACGTTCAGGTTGACGCGTGCGCGCGAGGACACCGCGTTCCCGCTCGATGGCGCATTCTCTCATCGAGAAGACTTCGAGCAGGCATTTCGAGCACGTCTGAATGCATGCGTGCACGACCGTATCGAGGCAGGCGCAAACGGGATCATGCTTAGTGGTGGCGTCGACTCTAATACCATCCTCGGCGCAAGCCTCTCGGTCCACAAACGCATCGCGCCGTTCTGCGCAAACATGAGCTTTAGGGATGCAGATCTCGCGATGAGTCAGGATGACAAGCTTGTCGAAGCGCTGGTTCGACATACCGGCACGCCTCATCGAATCATCTATGCCGATGATTTCCTGCGTCTGCCGATGTCGAACGATGCCTGCGCCTATGTCGACGGTCCCGACGCGGCCGCCAATCCACTCGCCAAGGAAGCCTGCGCATGCGTATTTCAGAATCACGACGTTTCGCTCGTCATGACGGGCGAGGGAGGCGACGTCATTCTGGGCGAGTCGATGCATCCCTGGATTCTTGATTCGATTCGCAAGCATGATGGGATCGGGGCACTCCACAGTTACGTGACGGAAAACCTCGGCGCTCGGGCTTTCTCGCGAACCTACTTTCGCAAGGTGCTCACCTCATTGTCGCCACGCTTGGGGCGGCTTGAATTGCTCAAGAAGGAATCGGCCGGAGAGTACCCGCAATTGCCCGACTACCTCGGGGAGAGTCTGCGTGAGGCAACGCGGCGCTATACGCGCTCCGTGAACGCGCACTTGAAGCGTTCGCGTACCCGTTACCTTGGCCACGACTACATCAGGGCGATGCTCTTTCCACGGGCCACGTACTTCGACACCTTGAACGTGTACTGCACCCACTCTCATCCGTTTCTCGATCCGAGGATGATCTCGTTTGCGCTTGCGTGTCCCCCACACTTTCACCACGATTACAGACGCCTCGATCGCGCAAATCCCTACGCGACGTCGAAAATGCTGGCGCGAAATGCCTATCGCGACATCCTGCCGGATTTCGCAACAGGGAAAAAAAGCAAGACCAGCTATGCACTGATGGCGCGCCGGATGTTTCATAACAGTGCGAGGGCACTACTGCATTTGACCAATCGACCGATGCTTCTGAATGACTGGGAGCTTGTCGATCAAGCCCGTTTCCGTCGCCACCTGATGGCTTACATTGTCGCGACGGAGGATCCAAACGCCCAACTCGGAACTCGGTATCACTACATTCGCGGCGTGACCGACCTTGAGTCCTGGCTCATGAAATTCTCTGGAGCGCGGACCTCAGTCGTCAAACATTTGAAATTCCGTCCACTGCGAGCCCTTGCTGGCTAAGCCTAACGACATGAAAGTCCGGGAAATCCTGCGCAATCTCCGCGAGGCGTTGTCGCTGCTGTGGCGAGCGGCACCACGCGCGCTGAGCCTCGCCATCGTGTCGAACCTCGTCGTTGGCGCCATACCGAGCGTGCTGCTCTACATCAACGCGCAGCTCATCGAGCGTCTGATATCTAATGCGGCCACCGCGGCTGTCATGGCGCTCGTCGTCACCTATTTCATACTCGGCGGCTTTCACGATGGGTTGAACGCGATCTCGAGCTTCATCGTGGACACGCTGCGAGATTCGGCCCGCATGCTGCTGAAGCGAGATGTGAACGCGATCGTCGCGACATACCCGACTCTCGCCATTCACGAAGATGCCGAGCTGCGCGAAACGGTGATTCTCGCGGCCGGCGCGAGCGACGAGGTGGGCGACCTTGTCCTGCATCTGTATGCTGTGTGCGTCGGAGCCGTGATGATCGTTCCGATCCTGTTTCTGACAGGGCAGACGGCGTGGTGGATTCCCTTCCTGATGCTGGCCGGCATGGTGCCGACCGTATTGTTCCGTGCACGAGCCGAGCGCGAGAGCTGGAATGTCCAGGAACATCATGCGGCAACGTTCAATCAGCTGCGCATTCTCGAACGAATCTTGACGCAGCCCGAATTTGCCAAAGATTTGCGCATCTACAGAATGCAGAACCGTCTGCTGGCCACGTGGCAGGGCCTCTACGACAACTATCTCGAGACCCTCAAACGAATACGCACACGTAACGCGCTCAAGCTTGCTGCGACGTCACTGACGGCGAGCGTCTGCCTCGGCGCGCCGCTTTATGTCGTCATCGAAGGATTCCAGCTCGGCAAATTCAGCATGGCCGAGCTCGCTTTCCTGCTCGGGGCGCTCGTTCAGCTGAAGGACGGGTTGGCAGCGATCATCTACAACTTCGGCGACCTGTTGCGCGTTTCCTATGCCGTACATCCGTTCCGCAAGCTGGTCTCCCTTCACGCTGCGGGACGACAGGCCACCGACGGTGCCCGCAGGCCGCTACCGGTGCGCGAGACATCGGCGGCCGCGCCCTGCGTGACCCTGCGCAACGTGAGTCTGCGGTATCGCAATGCCGAGCGCGCGGCCCTCGATCAAATCGACCTGGAAATTCGCCATCGGCAAATCGTCGCGATCGTTGGTGAAAACGGCGCCGGCAAGACAAGCCTGCTCAAGTTGTTGAGCGGTCTCTACGAGCCGACGACCGGCGAGCTGGCGTGGTCGGCGGCCCACGATCCTCCTCGTGTGGTCGGTGTATTTCAGGACTTTGCGCGCTTTCCTCTCGACGTGCGCTCGAATCTCGTCGAGCGCGATATGCGACAAGTCGACGGATGCTTGCAGGCGGTCGGCCTCGATTTCCTTGGCCGCCACCCGGATACGCCTTTGACCACCGAGATGGCGGGCGGAATCGACATCTCAGGTGGACAGTGGCAAAGGCTGGCTATCGCGCGTGCGATGGCGCATGCCAGCGAGGCCGACTTGCTCGTCTTCGACGAGCCAACTTCGGCGCTCGATCCGGAGTCCGAGGCGGACATCATGCGGCTCATTCTCAAGCTCGCCGAGCAACAGACGGCAGTCATCGTCAGCCACCGCCTCGCGCTGACGCGGTTCGTTGATCGCATTCTTGTGCTCGACCAAGGCCATCTCGTCGAGGAAGGAACTCACGACGAACTCATCGCGCGAAACGGCAAGTACGCGCGGATGTTTCATAGTCAAGCGATGTTCTATCAGGATAACGTTCCGGATTCGGAGAATCTTGCACGGACTCGATCCGAGAACCCTTATCAAAATTAGCCTGGTGCGTATGTCGGTACCAGTATCGCGATCTCGGTAGCAAACCGGCGATCTTCAAGTGTCACTGAGCATGGTCGAATCCGGTGTACGTGGGTCGGGGGAGCTGGAATCAGGTCAGTGATCACCGCCGCCCAGCACCCTGTATAAATTCATCCGGTTGTTGAGCCGATTCAAGCGGTTTAGGGCGTCGGCGCTCTGCGCGTCGCGCAGCCGCTGCTGCTCGTCGAGCCACGGCCGTACGCCAGTCGCGCCGGCCACGAATCGGGCTCGCGCGAGCGCTTCCGCACGCCGGGCCTGAGCAATCGACAGTGTACGCTGTTCACCCTCGCGTTCGAGCTGCACGCGCGCGGACAGCGCATTCTCGACTTCGCTCAGTGCGGTGTAGAGCTGCTGACGGAAATTGACAACGGCTTCCTCGTACCGCGACTGCGACACCTTGATCTGCAGTTGCATCGTATTCCACTGGACGAACGGTAGCGTGAGCCCGACGCCGAGCGTCGCGACAGGATTCGACAACACGCGCTCGAGGCTCGCGCTCGACGTGCCGACCAAACCCGTCAGCGTGAACGCCGGATAGAAGCTGGTGCGGGTGACGTTGACGTTCGCAAGCAATTCGCGCAGCCGGAATTCCGCCGCGCGCAGATCCGGGCGGCGGCCAAGCAGATCCGCGGGCAAGCCTGCAGGCACAGCCGGCAGCGGCCGGTCTGGCAGCTCGGCCGGCTCGGCAGCCTGTGCCTGCGGCGGCCTGTCGAACAGGATCGCGAGCGCATGACGGTTCTCAGTGCGCTGCTGGATCAGTTGCGTCTGGGCCGCGCGCTGCGCGGACAGGTTCTGTTCCGCCTGCGCAATGTCGAGCCCGGACACCGCGCCCGCCACGTGCCGCGCACGCACCAGCGCGAGCGTGCGCTCCGCATACGAGATATTTGCGTCGCCAAGCCCGATCTGCTGATTCAGATAGCCGATCTGCCAGTACAGTGCGGCTATCGTGCCGATCAACGACAACCGTGCCGCGTCTCGGTCGGCCTGCGTCGCGTCGGCTTCCCAGCGCGCTGCGTCGCGCTGCGCCGCGAGCTTGCCCCACAGGTCGAGCTCGTAGCTGAGAGCACCGGACAGGTTGCTCGTGCGCGACATCCGGTGCGAGTCGAGCGTGCGCGACACGCTGCCGTCGCCGCCAAGTGTGACGCTCGGCGTCAGATTGGTCGCGACGAGTCCTGCCTGCAACCGCGCGCGATAGGCGCGAATCGCGGCTGCGGCAAGATCATTGTTGACGGCGAGCACGTCGTTAATCAACTGGTCGAGCCCACGGTCGCCGAAACCGCGCCACCAGTCTGCCGGGATCGGTGCCGCGGCGGAGGGCGCGGATGTGACGGAGACAGCAGCGGGAAGTGTCTCCGGCGTCGCGTCGTACACGGTCCAGTGCGCGGGCAGGTTCACGACGGGCGGCGGCTGGCGACGCGCGTTCGAACAGCCTGTGAGCAGTGCGGCGGCGCATGCGACGGGGAGTAGGCAGCGGAGGGCGATCGGGGGGCGAATCATCGTGGCGTCACCTCAATCGCGCGCGAGCGCGTCGATCGGATCAAGCCGCGCGGCGTTGCGCGCAGGCATGAAGCCGAATATGACGCCGATCAGCGTCGAACACAGGAACGCGGTGACGATCGAACCGACGGAGAACACCATTTTCCATTGGGCGACAAACAGCGAAAAAATGAAACTGGCGCCAAACGACAGCGCGATTCCGATCACGCCGCCCATCAGACACACCACCACGGCCTCGACGAGGAACTGCTGCATGATGTCACTCTGCCGCGCACCGACCGCCATCCGGATGCCGATCTCGCGCGTACGCTCGGTCACCGACACGAGCATGATGTTCATGACGCCGATCCCGCCTACGATGAGCGAGATCAACGCAATCAGCGACAGCAGCAGCGTCAGGGACCGGCCCGTCTTCTCGGCCGTCTTGACCACACTGTCCACGTTGTACGTGAAGAAATCCTTGCGACCGTGGCGCTGCGTCATCAGCGCCACGAGACTGTTCTCCGCCGCATTACTCGGCTGACCGTCGCGCACCCGTACCATGACGCTGTCGAGATGGCGTTGGCCAAACAGCCGACCACTCGCGGTTGTGTACGGCACCCATACGTTCAGGTTCTTCATGTCACCGAACGCGCTTCTCTTGTCCGCCGTTACACCGATCACGACGCACGGAAGGTTGTCGACGAGGATCACTTCGCCGAGCGGGTCCGTGTTCGCGCCGAACAACTTGCGTCGCGTGTTCTGGTCGATCACCGCGACCTGCGCCTGGCGGCGCAACGCGTCGGGCCCGAAGCCGATGCCCTGCGTGAACCTCATTCCGCGTACCTGAAAGTAGCGTTCGCCGACGCCGCTCACGAGCGCGTTGACATCGATGTTCCGGTAGCGCAGCAACAGGCTGCGCGATGTCTCGGGCGTCACGCTGTCGACGTAGTGCTGCTCGGCGAGCGCGGTCACATCGTCGGGCACTAGCGTCTGGATCGTGCTCGCCTGGGTATCGCCCCAGTCGCGGCCCGGGTAGACGCTGATCGTGTTCGGGCCGATGCTGGCGATCTCGTCGAGCATGTAGCGTTTCGCGCCTTCGCCGATCGCGACAATCGACACGACTGACGTAATGCCGATGATGATGCCGAGCATCGTCAGGACCGTGCGCAGCCGGTGCGACACGAGCGCGAGCCATGCCATCCGGAACGCCTCGGCAAAGCGGCCGGCGCTAGCCGACCATCGGCGCCCCCTCGGCGGCGGTGGGGCGGCAAGCGCGTCCGCGGGCGCGGCGGTGGAGACGCCGCCGCCGGCCAATGTGTGGACGGTTGCGGCGGCGGCCGGCGAGTCCGCGGCCTGCAGGTTCGGCCGATCCGCAACGATCTCACCGTCGCGGATCTCGATGATGCGGCGCGCGTATGCGGCGATGTACTCGTCGTGCGTGACGATGATCACCGTATGGCCGAGCGCGTTCAGCTCGCGCAGAATCCGGATCACGTCCTGGCCGCTTTTCGAATCGAGTGCGCCGGTCGGCTCGTCGGCGAGGATCACTTCGCCGCCGTTCATCAGCGCGCGTGCAATACTGACGCGCTGCTGCTGTCCGCCCGACAGCTGGCTCGGCCAGCGCCCGATGTGCTCCGCGAGCCCGAGGCGCCTGAGCAGGTGCGCTGCGCGAGCACGGCGGGCGGCCTGCGCGCTGCCCGCATAGATGGCCGGTATCTCGACGTTCGCCGCCGCGTTCAGGTGAGGCAGCAGGTGGTAGCGCTGGAAGATAAAGCCGAACCGCTCGCGCCGCAGTTGCGCAAGTTCGTCTCCGTCGAGGTTGCGCGTCTCGCGGCCGTCGACCCGGTAGCGGCCAGCGCTCGGGTGGTCCAGGCAGCCGAGAATGTTCATCAGCGTCGACTTGCCGGAACCCGACGCGCCGACGATCGCGACGATCTCGCCCGCGTCGATCGACAGATTGACGTCCTTCAGCACGACCACGTCCCGGTCGCCACCAGGAAAGCATCGCGAGACGTCGGTAAGCTGCAGCAGCGGCCGGCCCATTGTCAGAGCCTCGAGTCGGAGAGCGCGTCGGGCGCATCGGCCGCGTCGCCAATCACGACGCGCTCGCCGACCTTCAGGCCGTCGCGCACTTCAACCTTCACATTGTTGTTCAACCCGACGCGGACCTGTCGGGTGACGACCTTGTCATCGGCGCCATGAACGCGCACGGCATACCGTCCGTCCGGCGCCTTCGGCCCGAGCGCGGCGACCGGGATGTTGAGCGTCTGGTGCGCCGTACCAAGCAGCACGCTGACCTGCGCGGTCATCGAAATGCGCAGCCGGTGGCCGGGATTCGGCACCTCGAACAGCGCGTTGTAGAACACGGCAGTATTCGGCCTGGCCGAGCCGCCGCCCATGCCGCCGAGCGAATTCTGCGTGTCGAGGAAGTTCTGCGGTGCGGGTTCGATCGTGCGCAGCTTACCGTAGTAGCGCTTGTCCGGCTCACCGAGGATCGTGAAATACGCGATCTGGCCGGAATGCACACGAACCACGTCGGCTTCGGACACCTGTGCCTTCACGGTCATCGTGTCGAGGTCGGCAAGCTTCAGGATCACTGGCGCTTGCTGTTGCGCGATCACAGTCTGGCCTTCCTGCGTGACAATCGCGACGACTTCGCCGTCCATCGGCGCAACGATTCGCGTGTAGCCGAGGTTGGCCTGTGCCGTCTCGATCTGGATGCGGGCCGCGCGAATCTGCGCGTCGAGCGACGCGAAGTTCGCGCGTTGCACATCGAGCTCGGCCCGCGCGGCTTCGTAGTCCTGCTTCGAGGTTGCGTCGTCCGCCAACATCTGCCGCTGGCGGCGGAGCGTGAGCTCCGCCTGCACGAGCTGCGCGGCCGTCGCGCGTCTCTGCGCGACGAGGTTCTGCTCATGGGTTTCCGCCTGACGCAGCGCGTTCTGCGAGATCACCGGATCGATCTCCGCGAGCCACTGTTCCTTCTTGACCTTGTCGCCGAGCTTGACCTTCAGCGACTTGAGCTGCCCGGACACCTGCGCACCCACGTCGACCTGCTTGAACGCCTGCAGCGTACCCGTCGCGAGCACCGCGTTCTCGAGATTGCCGCGCTCGACCTTCGCGGTCAGGTATTGCGGACGCTCGTCCGGCGCGAGCCAGCGCCACGCGAGCGCGGCGAGCAGGGCGACGACGGCAAGGCCGGCAACCGCGTAGCGCCAGCGGCGGGAGGATTTCTTCATGAGAGCGGTGTGAGTCGGGCTTGTGCTAGCGGGCAAATGTAATGAAATCGAAATTAATCGATTAGGATACAGAAAGCCAGCAAGAGTTCACCGCAGCGGTCAATCTTCGCTACTAGTCCGTACTCCACGAGGAGAGGGGTTGTGTCGCAAATGCCCGTGCAAGGTGCGGGCAAAAATCGTTCATAGGCGTTCTCGCTATAAATCTCGCTATAAACCCGTCATGAATTGACGCGATCGGGAATAGGGAAAGCCGATCGATCCGAACGTGTACACGCCGTATCTCGGAAAGATGTCGATGATGGGCGTGTCGGCGCGCCCTCACGTCTTGGCGCGTGTGCGCACGCGGAATGACGATTTCAGCACATATCAGGGTTATCGACGATATGCCGAAATCGTCGCCGCCCGCGCTCGGAACGCGCAAGACGCTCGCATTTTCGCTACCTAGACTTCGCTTCACGGTCACGAGACGACCGACGGCCATCCCGGCATGCGCCCCGCATCGAATGCCGCAATCGCCATGCGGTACGCCGATTTCGGCATAACCGACCCACCCGGGACTGGCGAACCGGGGCGCGACGCGCGGCATGACCGCTGCGCCCGCCGCGCAGCCGACGCGTCTCGCCCGGTTCACCGCCGCCGGCCCCGGTCCGGCGCCGGCCCAACCACGCCATAAAGGGGAAGTGAAAGTGAAGCTGAAGGTATCGCACGTCGCGCTGGCCGCCGCCTGCGCACTGTCGGGCGCCCACGCCAGCGCCGCCGACGTCGTCAGGATCGGGTTCGCCGCGCCGCTCACCGGCCCGCAATCGAACTACGGCACGGACATGCAGAAAGGCGTGCAACTCGCGATCGCCGATTTCAACGCGACGCATCCGACGATCGGCGGCAAGCCGGTCACGTTCCAGCTCGACTCGCAGGACGACCAGGCCGACCCGCGCACCGGCACGACCGTCGCGCAGCGCCTGATCGACGACAACGTCAGCGGCGTCATCGGCCACTTCAACTCGGGCACCAGCATCCCGGCGTCCGACCTGTACGATCGTGCCGGGCTGCCGCAGATCTCGATGGCCACGTCGCCGCAATACACCGCGCGCGGCTACAAGACCACCTACCGGCTGCTGACGAGCGACGCGCAGGCGGGCCGCATCGTCGGCACCTACGCGGTGAAGAGCCTGCACTTCAAGCGCATCGCGATCATCGACGACCGCACCGCGTACGGCCAGGGCATCGCCGACGAATTCGCGAAGGCCGTGCAGGCGGCCGGCGGCACGATCATCAAGCGCGACTTCACGAACGACAAGGCGCTCGATTTCTCCGCGATCCTGACCAACCTGAAGGGGATGAATCCCGACGCGATCTTCTACGGCGGCGGCGATGCGCAATCGTCGCCGATGATCCGGAAGATTCGCCAGCTCGGGATCAAGGCCGCGTTCGTGACGGGCGAGATGTCGCGCTCGCCGACGTTCCTGAAGGTCGGGGGCGAGGCAGCCGAAGGCGCGATCGTCTACATGGGCGGGCTGCCGAACGAGAAGATGCCGGGCTTCGCCGGTTACGCGGCACGTTACAAGGCGCGCTTCAACGAAGACGTGATCACGTACTCGCCGTACTCGTACGACGGCACGATCGCGCTGCTCACCGCGATGAAGGACGCGAACTCGACCGACCCGAAGGTCTATACCCCGTATCTCGGCAAGGTATCGGTCAAGGGCGTGTCGGCCCCCAGCATCGCGTACGACGCGAAGGGTGACCTGAAGGATGCGCCGGTGACGATCTACAAGGTCGAGCGCGGCGCGTTCAAGCCGGTCGACACGATCGCCGGCAACTGACGCCGCACCTGCCGCGATGCGCGCACGGGTTCGTCCGTGCGTGCGCATCGCCCCGGCCGGACTCGAAGGCCCCCTCGAGCCGCGTCCGTCCTCGCGCATTTCGCGCTCCTGTAGAATCCTCCCACCCGCTTTGACGCATCGTCCCCGCCGCACCCCATCCCGGTGCGACGGCGCGTGCCCGGTGCGCCTATCCGACGCCCGACACACCTTCCGACGACGCAGGTCGCGCCCTAGCCAGTGCATGCCTATCTATAGCGGGCCCTGGAGACGCAGTACCGACAACAACATTCGAAAACCGATCGTCCTGACCATGCAAGCTTCCGAATTGAGCGGCGTCCCACGCGCCGCCGAACGCGCGCTCACGCGCAGCGACTACAAGACCCTCGGCCTCGCCGCACTCGGCGGCGCACTCGAGTTCTACGACTTCATCATCTTCGTGTTCTTCGCGCCCGCGATCGGGCAGCTGTTCTTCCCGCACGACATTCCCGACTGGCTGCGCGTGCTGCAGACCTACGGCATCTTCGCGGCCGGCTATCTCGCCCGTCCGCTCGGCGGCGTGATCATGGCGCACTTCGGCGACCTCGTCGGCCGCAAGCGGATGTTCACGCTGAGCGTGCTGATGATGTCGGTCCCGACGCTGCTGATGGGCCTCTTGCCGACCTACGACACGGTCGGCATCCTCGCGCCCGTGTTGCTGCTGCTGTTCCGCATCCTGCAGGGCGCGGCGGTCGGCGGCGAGGTGCCCGGCGCGTGGGTGTTCGTGTCGGAGCACGTACCGTCGCGCCATATCGGCTACGCGTGCGGCACGCTGACCGCCGGCCTCACGGCCGGCATCCTGCTCGGCTCGCTCGTCGCGGCGGGCATCAACAGCCGCTACTCGGCGGCCGAAGTCGCCGCGTTCGGCTGGCGCATTCCGTTCCTGCTCGGCGGCGTGTTCGGCCTGTTCTCCGTCTACCTGCGCCGCTGGCTGCACGAAACGCCGGTGTTCGCCGAGATGAAGGCGAAGAAGGCGCTGGCGGCCGAGATTCCGCTGAAGGCCGTGCTGCGCGACCACGGCCGCGCGGTCATCGTGTCGATGCTGCTGACGTGGATGCTGTCCGCGGCGATCGTCGTCGTGATCCTGATGACGCCCGCGCTGCTGCAGAAGCAGTTCCACCTGACGCCCGCGGCGACGCTGTTCGCGAACAGCATCGCGACGCTGTGCCTGACGGCCGGCTGCATCACCGCGGGCTCGCTCGCCGGCACGATCGGCGCGAAGCGCGTGCTCGGCATCGGCGGCCTCGTGCTGGCCGCGTGCTACTACCTGCTGTTCGCGCAGGTCGCGGCCGACGCGTCGACGCTGCCGCTCTTCTACGGGATCGCAGGCTTCGCGGTCGGCACGATCGGCGCGGTGCCTTTCGTGATGGTGAAGAGCTTCCCGGCCGTCGTGCGGTTCTCGGGCATCTCGTTCTCGTACAACGTCGCGTATGCAATCTTCGGCGGCCTCACGCCGGTGGTCGTGTCGCTGATGATGAAGTCGAACCCGCTCGCGCCGGTCGTCTACGTGACGGCGATCTGCGTGCTCGGCGCGATCGCGGTGCAGTTCGCGAAGGATGCGAAGGAGGACAGGCCGCACTGAGCGGCGCCGCGCGTGCGGCGTCGAACCGCCGCCGCGCACGACCGGACGCATGCGCCACGCGCGTGCGATCCATGAACGAAGGGCCGAATCCCGCACGTCGCGGGATTCGGCCCTTTGTTTTGCGTCAGCGGCGGTTCGGCGGACGACGCGCGCTCAGCGCAGGCCCCCGTACGACGAACTCGTCCGGCGCATCCCGTCAATGCTCGCGCCGCCCGCGCCGGTCACGTACAGCAGCAGGAAGCCGCCGGCGATCGCGACGTTCTTCCAGAAATGGATCACCATCTCGTGCTGGACGGCGGAGCTTGTCGCGTCCCAGAAATTGTGCCCGATCACCGCGGTCGCGAGCGTGTAGAACGCCATCAGCAACGCGAGCGGTTTCACCTTGTAGCCGACGATCAGCAGCAGCGCGCCGAGCCCTTCGATCGCGACGACGGCCGGCGCAATGAACTGCGGGAATGCCACGTTCAAGCCGCGCAGATAGCCGACGAAATCACCGTAGCCGAGCAGCTTCATCACGCCGCCCCACAGAAACAGCGCCGCCAGCGCGAGACGCGCAAAAAAAATGACGCCGGAATCGACGGAACGCGTCATGCCTTTCTCCTCGTTTCAGTTCGGCCGGCCGCGCGGATCGTGCCCGTGCGGCTTTCCGGGCCTGCGGGGCCCGGCAAATGCGCCAGCATAGAGGCACTTTCCGGCGCATCCAAGGGATGTAGCAAATCTTTACACAGCCGCCGACGGCACGATTCCGGACAACGAAATGAATGGAATGCGGAATGCCGCACCGGCGCGCTCAGCGCGCGTGTTTAGCGCGCATCGCTCAACAGCACGCCTTTTGTCGGCGTTGAGCAGCGGGTCGAGGTTCTTCAGCATGTCGGCAGGTCTCCGGGATCGTGAACGAACGGCATAACGTTACAGGATCCCGGCAGCCCCGGCTCGAAGCAAGCATTCTTCGCAAATCGCGCGCCCCAAACGAATCCGGGCGCCCCGAGGGCGCCCGCTTGCCGATCGACCGTCCGATCGCCCGCGTGTCAGGTCACCGGCGCCGGATTGAACAGCGTCAGCGCGTTCGCGAGCTTCCATTGCTCGGCCCACGTGCGGCGCTTGCCGCTCGCGACGTCGAGCATCAGCCGGAACAGTTCCCAGCCGACATCCTCGATCGTCGCCGCGCCGGTCGCGATCTGTCCGGCGTCGAGATCCATCAGGTCGTGCCAGCGGCGCGCGAGATCGCTGCGCGTCGCGACCTTGATCACCGGCACCTGCGCGAGGCCGTACGGCGTGCCGCGGCCGGTCGTGAACACGTGCAGGTTCATCCCCGCGGCAAGCTGCAGCGTGCCGCAGATGAAATCGCTCGCGGGCGTCGCCGCATACAGCAGCCCCTTTTGCCGCGCGCGCTCGCCCGGCGGCACGACGCCGGCAATCGGCGCGCTGCCCGATTTCACGATCGAGCCCATCGCCTTCTCGACGATGTTCGACAGGCCACCCTTCTTGTTGCCGGGTGTCGTGTTCGCGCTGCGGTCGACGCGGCCGCGCTGCAGATAGCGGTCGTACCAGTCCATCTCGCGGATGATCGCGCGCGCGACGTCCTCGTTCGCCGCGCGTGACGTGAGCTGCGCGACGCCGTCGCGCACTTCGGTCACCTCGGAGAACATGATCGTCGCGCCGGCGCGCACGAGCAGGTCCGCGGCAAAGCCGACCGCCGGGTTCGCGGTCAGCCCCGAGAACGCGTCGCTGCCGCCGCACTGCACGCCAACCACGAGGTCCGACGCGGGACAGGTCTCGCGGCGGCGGCAGTTCAGCCGCTCCAGATGCGACTCGGCCATCTTCATGATCGAGTCGATCATCGAGTTGAAGCCGACGTGCGCGGCATCCTGCAGGCACACGACGCCGCCATTGCTACCGCTATCACCGTTGCCGCCCGGCCCGTGGCCGGTCGCGACCGGAATCGTGCCCGGCGGCAGCAGACGGTCCGGCTGCAGCTTTTCGCAGCCGAGGCTCACCGTCATCACCTCGCCGCCGAAGTTCGGGTTCAGGCTGATGTTGCGCAGCGTGCGGATCGGGATCTCGGCGTCCGGCGCATCGATCGCGACGCCGCAACCATACGTGTGCTCGAGCCCGACCACATCGTCAACGTTCGGATAGCGCAGCAGCAGCTCGGCCTTGATCCGCTTCACCGCATGCTCGACGACGCCCTGCACGCACTGCACGGTCGTCGTGATCGCGAGGATGTTGCGCGTGCCGACCGAGCCGTCGGGATTGCGAAAGCCCTCGAACGTGTAGCCTTCGAGCGGCGGCAGCGGCGGTGCGCGGCGGGTTGCGAGCGGCAAGTCGTCGAGCCCCGGCGGCTCGGGCATGCGCATCGTGCGCTCGTTGACCCAGCTGCCGCGCCGCAGGTCGGTCAGCGCGTAGCCGATCACGACGTTGTAGCGAATCACCGGGTCGCCGGCCGCGAGATCGGTCAGCGCAACCTTGTGACCCTGCGGCACGGCTTCGCGCAGCGTCAGCCCGTCGGCGAAAGTCGCGCCTTCGGGCAAGCCGCCGTCGTTGACGACGATCGCGACGTTGTCGTCCGGATGCACGCGGATGTAAAGAGGGGAAACAGTCATCGCAATTCCTGGGGCTACCGTCCTAATCGTTAGTCATCATACAACATTGAGCCGGACCGGCGTATTATTCGTAAACCCTCATCGGTAAAGACCCTACTCTGGCGATGACAGCAAACCGCTTGCTTCGCTCAACCTCACGTTGTACGATGACATACAACGACATCGCCACTCATGGCTCTCATGCCGTTCCCTACGAACCCAGCACTCGCGCTAGACGGACGACCCAACCATGACTTCTCCGCAAGAACTCAAACAGATCATTTCGCACGGCCTGCTGTCGTTTCCACTGACGGACTTCGACGCAGCAGGCAACTTCCGCCCGTCCACCTACGCCGAGCGCCTCGAATGGCTCGCGCCATACGGCGCGACCGCGCTGTTCGCCGCCGGCGGCACGGGCGAATTCTTCTCGCTCACGCAGCGTGAATATTCGGACGTGATCCGGGTCGCGACCGAGACCTGCAAGGGCAAGGTGCCGATCCTGGCCGGTGCGGGCGGCGCGACGCGTGTCGCGATCGAATACGCGCAGGAAGCCGAGCGCCTCGGCGCGAGCGGCATCCTGCTGATGCCGCATTACCTGACCGAAGCGAGCCAGGAAGGTATCGCCGAGCACGTCGAGCAGGTGTGCAGCGCACTGAAGATCGGCGTCGTCGTGTACAACCGCGCGAATTCGAAGCTGAACGCGGAGATGCTCGAGCGTCTTGCCGACCGCTGCCCGAACCTGATCGGCTTCAAGGATGGTGTCGGCGACATCGAAAGCATGGTCACGATCCGCCGCCGTCTCGGCGACCGTTTTTCGTACCTCGGCGGCCTGCCGACCGCCGAAGTCTACGCGGCGGCCTACAAGGCGCTCGGCGTGCCCGTGTATTCGTCGGCCGTGTTCAATTTCATTCCGAAGACGGCGATGGCGTTCTACGAAGCGATCGCGAAGGACGATCACGCGACGGTCGGCCGGCTGATCGACGAGTTCTTCCTGCCGTATCTGCAGATCCGCAACCGCCGCGCGGGCTACGCGGTCAGCATCGTCAAGGCGGGCGCGAAGCTCGTCGGCCACGACGCGGGCCCCGTGCGTGCGCCGCTCGTCGACCTGAACGACGAGGAAGTGGCGCAGCTCGATGCGCTGATCAGGAAGATGGGGCCGCAGTAAACGGCGGTGTCAGGCGGCCGGGCTGGCGGCTGCCTGATGAGGGACGCTCAATCGCGCAAGCAGCCTGGCCGATCGGGCTGCTTGCGTTCGTGCGTGATCCATGAAACTGGCGAGAGCGGCCACCCGGCCGTTTCCGCCTTCAGATCCCTCGAAGACAAACTGGCCCGCCGCATGCGCGGCCGGGCCACCGCACTCACTCCCCGCTGCCGTCACGCAAACGCGGAATCCCCAACGGATTCGCTTCCTGCAGCCCCTCCGGCAGCAGGTCGTCCGGGAAGTCCTGATAGCACACCGGCCGCAGGAAGCGGTCGATCGCGGTCGCACCGACCGACGTCACCGCCGGATTCGACGTCGCCGGGAACGGCCCGCCGTGCACCATCGCATCGCACACCTCGACGCCCGTCGGGAACGCGTTGACCAGCAGACGCCCAGCCTTGCGCTCCAGGACCGGCAGCAGCCGGCGCGCGAGCGGCTTGTCAGCCGCATCCATCTGCAACGTCGCCGTCAGCTGGCCCTCGAGCGCGTCGAGCACGCGTGCCACCTCGTCGAGATCGCGGCAGCGCACGATCAGCGACGACGGCCCGAACACTTCATGGCCGAACGCCGGCTCGGCCAGAAACGCCTGCGCACCGACCTCGAACAACGCGCCGCTCACATCGCACGCACCCTGCGCCGCGCCGCCCGCGCCGAGCTGGCGCACGCCCGGCAGCTCGGCGAGCCGGCCTCGGCCATTGCGGTACGCATCGGCGATCCCGCGCGTCAGCATCACGCCCGCCGGCTTCGCCGCGAGCGCCTGCGCGGCGGCCGCTTCGAAACGGTCGAGATCCGGACCGTCGACCGCGAGCACGAGCCCCGGGTTCGTGCAGAACTGGCCAACGCCGAGCGTCAGCGAATCGACGAAGCCCGTCGCGAGCGACTCGGCGCGCGCCGCGAGCGCGGCCGGGAACAGCAGCACCGGGTTGATGCTGCTCATTTCCGCATAGACGGGAATCGGCTGCGGGCGCGCGTTCGCGAGCTGCGTCAGCGCGACGCCGCCCTGCCGCGAACCGGTGAAGCCGACCGCCTGGATCGCCGGATGGCTGACGAGCGCCGCGCCGACCACGCGGCCCGGCCCGATCAGCAGCGAGAACACGCCGGCCGGCATCCCGCATGTCGTGACAGCGGCGCAGATCGCGCGGCCGACCAGCTCGGACGTGCCGAGGTGCGCCTCGTGCGCCTTCACGATCACCGGACAGCCGGCCGCGAGGGCCGACGCGGTGTCGCCGCCGGCAACCGAGAACGCGAGCGGGAAATTGCTCGCGCCGAACACGGCGACCGGCCCGAGCGCGATCTTCTGCAACCGCAGGTCGGCGCGCGGCAGCGGCATGCGCGCCGGCTGCGCAGGGTCGATCGACGCGGCCAGGAAACGGCCGTCGCGCACGACCCGCGCGAACAGGCGCAACTGACCGACCGTGCGGCCGCGCTCGCCTTGCAGGCGCGCGACGGGCAGCCCCGTCTCGGCGTGCGCGCGCTCGATCAGCGCGTCGCCGAGCGCGACGATCTCGTCGGCGATCGCTTCGAGGAACGCGGCACGCGCGGCCAGCGGCTGCGCGCGGTACGCGTCGAACGCGTCGCGCGCGAGCTCGCACGCACGCTCGACGTCGGCCAGCTCGCCGACGCCGAACGCCGGCGCATCGATCTGCGCGCCCTGCGTCGGGTCGAATGCGCGCAATGTACCGGCCGAGCCGTAAACTGCATCGGCGCCAATCAGCATCTCACCTGTCAGTTGCATGGGGTGTGCTCCGTGGTTCGGGAATTCGGAAAGAGGTCGCTCATTGTAGCCCAGCAGATACGATGTCTGCTGAGTAGATTTTAACGCGCGAACTACGTGCGTCGAACCATCCAATCCGCACGAATTCGCTCCAGCATTGCCATTCCCAGCATTTTCGAGCCAATTCGACGCTGACAAGAGGGAAAACCCGAGTTACATCACCACGATTGTCGTCACTAAACTCCGCATCATGTCATATGACGACGTACATTAAAGTGCCTAATCAGACCTCCTCCCGCGATCTCCCGATCGACCTGGCCCGAGCCGCGCGCCGCAGCGCCGTGCGTTACGGGATCCTCGCGATGCTGTTCGTCGTCACGACACTCAACTATGCGGACCGCGCGACGCTGTCGATCACCGGCACGCCGATCCGCAAGGCATTCGGCATCGACCCGGTGACGATGGGCTACATCTTCTCAGCGTTCAGCTGGGCGTACGTGCTCGCGCAGCTGCCGAGCGGCTGGCTGCTCGACCGCTTCGGCGCGCGGCGCGTCTATGCGGGCAGCATTTTCCTGTGGTCGGCGTTCACGCTGCTGCAGAGCACGATCGGACTCGGCGGCAGCGCCGCGTTCGCGGTCGTCGCGCTGTTCGCGATGCGCTTCGCGGTCGGCATCGCGGAAGCGCCCGCGTTCCCCGCGAACGCGAAGGTCGTCGCGAGCTGGTTCCCGACCGCCGAGCGCGGCACCGCGTCGGCGATCTTCAACGCCGCGCAGTATTTCGCGGCGGTCGTGTTCTCGCCGTTGATGGCGTGGCTCACGCACGCATACGGCTGGCATCACGTGTACCTGTTGCTCGGCATCGCCGGCATCGCGCTCGCGCTGCTGTGGCTGCGCGTCATGAAGGATCCGGCCGATCATCCGGCGGTGAACCGCGCGGAACTCGAACACATCGAGCAGGGGGGCGGCCTCGTGCGCACGGGCATGGGCACAGGCACGGGCACGCGCAGCAAGGACGCGCCGTCCGAGGGCAACCGGGTCGCGGGCTGGCATTACGTGCGGCAACTGCTGTCGAACCGGATGCTGATCGGCGTCTATCTCGGTCAGTACTGCGTGAACGTGCTCACGTATTTCTTCCTTACGTGGTTCCCGATCTACCTCGTGCAGGCGCGCGGGATGTCGCTGCTGAAGGCCGGCTTCATGACGTCGCTGCCCGCGATCTGCGGGTTCCTCGGCGGCGTGCTGGGCGGGATGCTGTCGGACGGGCTGATCCGCCGCGGCGTGTCGCTGACGCTCGCGCGCAAGATCCCGATCGTCGGCGGGATGCTGCTGTCGATGGCCATCATCGGCTGCAACTACGTCGACAGCGAAGCGCTCGTGATCGCGCTGATGGCGCTGTCGTTCTTCGGTAAGGGTATCGGCTCGCTCGGCTGGGCGGTCGTCGCGGATACGGCGCCGAAAGAGGCGATCGGCCTGTCGGGCAGCCTGTTCAACATGTTCGGCAACACGGCGGGGATCGTCGCGCCGATCGCGATCGGCTACCTCGTCAGCGCGAGCGGCTCGTTCAACGGCGCGCTCGTGTTCGTCGGGCTCAATGCGCTCGTCACGGTGCTGAGCTATCTCGTGATCGTGAAGGACATCAAACGGGTCGAATTGCGGCATCGCGACACGTGAAGGATCGGCGGCCGCCTCGTCACGTAGTCACGTATACAGCGACGCCTGCGGCAGTTCCCCCGTCAACGCAAACCGCCCGACATCCCGCAGCCGATAATCGAGCGGATCGTGCAGCGTATGCGTGCGTGCATTCCGCCAGAACCGGTCGAGCCCGAGCGACCCGGCCGTCGCGCGCGCGCCGCACGCGTCGAACAGCGCTTCGCCGTTCGCGAGCGCCGCGCGCTGCGCGACGATCTTCGCTTCGGACACGGCCAGCGCGACTTCGGCACGCCCGTCCGCCGTCAGCGCATCGTGCAGCGTCCATGCGCGCTGCAACGCTTCGGCCGCGCGATCGGCAAGCGCCGCGGCGGCCACCGCCTGCACGCGCATGTCGCCGAAGCGCTGCAGCGTATAGGGATCGTCGCTCGCACGCTCGACGCCCGCATGAATCCACGGCCGCCCGTGCTTCAACACATACTCGCGCGCTTCGGCCAGCGCGCCTTCCGCGAGCCCGACGAACAGGTTCGTCAGCACGAGCTGCGACACCAGCGTGCGCAGCGTTGCGCGCGGCGTCGGCGGCGCTTCCGAGCGATGCAGTATCTCGTCCGGCGCGAGCGTCACGCCGTCGAACGTCACGCTGCCGCTGTCGGTCTGGCGCTGGCCGATCGGGTCCCAGTCTTCGTTCACGGTAATGCCCGCGCGGTCGGTCGGCACGACGCCGAACACCGTACGGCCGATCGCCGGATCATGCGCGGAGACCGTCATCCGCTGCGAGCCGCGCGTGCCCGAGCAGAAGCCTTTCACGCCGTCGAGCCGGTAGCCGCCGTCGGGCGTCGCGGTCGCGACGAGCCGCGTGTCGAGCGGGTTGACCGCATTGCCCCACCACCAGCGCTGCTCTACCGTGCCACGCAGATAGCGCTCGCGCTGCGCGGGGCTGCCCCACACATCGACGCTCACCACCTGCAGGCACTGGAAGCCGACCAGATGCGCGAGCGCGCTGTCGACGCGCGCGATCTGCCGGATCGCGTCGTAGATCGCGGGCCATGTGGCTTGCTGCCCGCCGAACGCGCGCGACACCGCGAGCGTCAGCAGGCCCGCATCGGCGAGCCACTGCTTCTCCTGCGCGGCGTGACCGCCCGCGCGATCGCGCGCTGCGGCGGTGCTGCGCAGCGCGTCGATGAGCCGCGCCAGCGCATCCGAGTCGAATGCCGTCGCGCCGGTATCCCGGACGATCGCTTCCGGGACAACCGCCTCCGGGTCGACCGTTTCCCGGACGACTGCCTCCGGGACAACCGCCTCCGGCTCGACCGTTTCCCGGACGACCGCATCACGAATGACCGCCTCAGGAATGACTGCTTCCGGAGCGAACGTCGCTGGACCGCGCGGATCGTTCATGCGACGGCCTCCTGGTCGGCCGTCTCGCCCGTCAACGGCACGAGCGGCGCGAGCGCCGGCCGCCCGGTCAGCCGTGCGAGGATCTCGCGGCGCCACTCGTCGTAGATCGCGCGATAGTCGGCGATATCCGCGCCGAACACCTCCGCGGTGTGCGCGTATTCGTCATGCAGATAGCCGTCGAGCCGGCGCTGCGTTTCCTCGTCGGCCGCGATCACGCGGTCGATCAGCGCTTCACGCTCGGCCGCCGGCAACGCGGCCAGCTTCTCGAACCACCATTGCACGATCTGCACGCGATGCCATTCCTCGTCGGGACGGATGCGGTTCTCGCCGTGCTCGCGCATCGCGCCATCGGCGATCCGGCCAGTCTTGCGCTGGATCCACAGCTTCGCGAGGATGTGCAGCTCGTAATGCCATTCGAACGCGAGAAAGCCCGCGAGGTCGCGCACCGGCAAATCGCCGACGCGCGCCCAGTGCGCGGCCACGAGCGCGTCGATCTCCGGCAGCGGATCGCGCCCGGTCAGCTCGGTCACGCGCTCGCGGCCGATCACCGCATGCGCACCGTCGTCGCCGAGCTGGCGCGACAGGATCAGCTGGAAATGCGGATCGTCGCGGAACAGCGTGTCGATCGCCTTCGCGACGACCTGCACGATGAACAGGTCGTGCGACGCCATCTTCGTGTAGTAGTCCGCAACGGCGGCCAGCTCGTCCGCGTTGCGCGGTTCGCGCGGCGGCACGGCGAGCTTGGCCGGAAAATCGGGGCGATGGCGACGCGCGACGTCCAGGAACAGCGCTTCCTCGAACTGGGCGTTCCACTCGCGCGGTGCGCCGATGGGCAAAGTCATGATGATTCGGTCTCTCAGGATCGTTGATTAGGATAGCGAGCGCTCGTGGCGCCCGCTCAGGTGCGCCTGGCCAGTCGTCGGGCCAGGCGATCGCCCGTGACTTGCACGGCCGAGACGAGCGCGATCAGGATCACGATCACGGTCGCCATGACGGTGGTATCGAAACGCTGGTAGCCGTAGCGGATCGCGAGATCGCCGAGCCCGCCCGCGCCGACCGCGCCCGCCATTGCGGTCGAGCCGATCAGCGCGACCACGGTGATCGTGAAGCCGCCGAGCATGCCGGGCAGCGCCTCCGGCAGCAGCACGTGCCACACGATGTGGCGGCGCTTCGCGCCCATCGCGAGCGCGGCCTCGATCAGCCCGCGATCCACTTCGCGCAGGCTCACCTCGGCAACGCGCGCGAAGAACGGAATCGCGGCGATCGACAGCGGCACGACGGCCGCCCACACGCCGATCGTCGTGCCGATCAGCACACGCGTGAACGGCAGCAGCGCGACGAGCAGGATGATGAACGGCGTCGAGCGGAACACGTTGACGAGCGCGCCGAGCGCCGCGTTCAGGCCGCGCCGCTCGTAGATGCCGCCCGGCGCGGTCGTCACGAGGATCACCGCAAGCGGGATGCCGAACAGCGCGGCGAACGCCGCCGACGCCGCGACCATCGACAGCGTGTCGCGCATCGCGTCGAGCAGTTCGGGCCACCAGAGCTCAAACATAGCCGAGCACCTCCGCGTGGTTCGCATGGCGGCGCACGCGTTCGAGCAGCGCGGCGAGCGCGCCGGGCGCGCGCGCATCGGCCGCGTCGGGCGTGCTCGCGATCACGAGGCGGCCCTGCGCGCGCCCCTGGATGCGCTCGATGCCGCCGTGCAGGAACCGCACCGAGCCGCCAAGCGCCGCCGCGAGCGCGCCGACGTCCGGCTCGCCACCGCTCTCGCCCGTATAGCGGAGGTCGAGCACGACCTGCGCGCCGTCGGGCAGCGCCGCATGCGCGGGCAGCGGCCGCACGCGCGCGGCGAGTTCGGCCGGCAGGTCGTGCACCAGCGTGCTGAGCAGCGCGCGCGTCGCGCCGTGCTGAGGCGCGCCGAACACGCGCCACACCGGGCCCGTCTCGACGACCTCGCCCTGCTCGATCACCGCGACGGTGTCACACACCGCGCGGATCACTTCCATCTCGTGCGTGATCAGCACGACCGTCAGGCCGAGGCGGCGATTGATGTCGGCGAGCAGCGCGAGGATCGACTGCGTCGTCTCCGGATCGAGCGCCGACGTCGCCTCGTCGCACAGCAGCACCTCGGGGTCGTGTACGAGCGCGCGCGCGATGCCGACGCGCTGCTTCTGGCCGCCGGACAGGCTCACCGGATACGCGTCATGTTTTGCGGCGAGGCCGACCAGCTCGAGCAGCGCCGCGACCTTGCGCGCACGCTCGGCCTTCGGCACGCCCGCGATCTTCAGCGGCAGCGCGACGTTCTCGGCGACCGTCTTCGCAGACAGCAGGTTGAAATGCTGGAACACCATCCCGGTGCGGCGGCGCAGCGCGACGAGCCCGTCCTCGTCGAGCGCGCCGACGTCGATGCCCAGCACGCGCACGCGGCCCGACGTCGGCTTCTCCAGCCCGTTGACGAGCCGCAGCAGCGTCGACTTGCCCGCGCCGCTGCGGCCGATGATGCCGAACACCTCGCCGCGCTGCACGTTCAGCGTCACGTCGCGCAATGCGGCGGCCTGCCCGCGCGGCGACGCGAACACCTTGCCGACCTGCTCCAGCGCGACGGCAATGCCGTCCGTGGCCGGCGCCCCGGCCACGTGCACTTGCGCGTGACAGCTGGCCGGCGCGGCAGAAGGGGCGACCGACTTGTCGACCGGCGTGACCACCGAAGTGTCCACGAACCCCAGCGTATCGAAAAATTGCGTCATCGCATCGCTCCTTCGCGCTTATGCATGCACGGGCTCGCGCGCAGCCGCCGCCGGCCGGTGCCGCGCGCCCGCATGCCACGCGGGCAGGTGCGCGCCGGCGCCGAACAGCTTCTCGCGCAGCGTCGGCGCGCGATCGTAGTCTTCCTTGTACACGCCGCGGTTCTGCAGTTCCGGCACGACCCAGTCGACGAAATCCTCGAACGACTCGGGCATCACCGTGCGCGTCAGGTTGAAGCCGTCGATGCCGGTCTCGTCGATCCACGCCTGCAGCTCGTCCGCGACCTGCGACGGCGAGCCGACGATCGGGTGATAGCGGCCGCCGAGCGACATCTGGTCGAGCATCCGCCGCACGGTCCACGCGCCGCTCGTGCTCTTCTTCGAGATCGCGTCGACCGCGGACTGGATCGAATCGGTCTTCACATACGAGATCGGCTCGTCGAGCCCGTACTTCGCGAAATCGATGCCGGTCGAGCTCGCGAAATGCGCGAGGCCGGCCTCGGGGCTCGCGTAGCGCCGGTATTCGTCGAATTTCTCGCGCGCGAGAAGTTCGGTCTCCGCAGTGACGACGGTCACGCCCGCAAAAATCCTGATCGACGCCGGATCGCGCCCCTGCCGCGCCGCCGCCGTGCGGATGTCGAGCACCGCCGCGCGCGCGGCCGCCTTGCTCTGGCCGTTCACGAACACGCACTCCGCATGCCGGCCCGCGAACTCGACGCCGCGCGCCGACGACCCGGCCTGGTACAGCACCGGCGTGCGCTGCGGCGACGGCTCGCACAGATGGATCGCATCGAGCGAATAGAACGGCCCGTCGTGTGTCACGCGCCGCACCTTGCCCGGCTGCGCGAACACGCGCGCCTGTGCGTCGCGGATCACCGCGTCGTCGTCCCAGCTCTGTTCCCACAGCTTGTAGACGACTTCCAGGTAGTCGTCCGCGCGGTCGTAGCGGTCGTCGTGGCCGATCTGCTGCGCGAGGCCCATCCCGCGCGCGGCGCTGTCGAGATAGCCGGTGACGATGTTCCAGCCGACGCGGCCCTTGGTCAGGTGATCGAGCGTCGACATGCGCCGCGCGAACAGGTACGGCGGCTCGTAGGTCAGGTTCGCGGTCACGCCGAAGCCGAGATGCTGCGTGACCTGCGCCATCGCGGGCACGAGCAGCAGCGGATCGTTGACGGGCACCTGCACCGATTCGCGCAGCGCGGCGTCCGGGCCGCCGCCGAACACGTCGTACACGCCGACGATGTCCGCGAGGAAGATGCCGTCGAACTTGCCGCGCTCGAGCGTCTTCGCGAGATCCGCCCAGTAGTCGAGATCGGTGTAGTGCGCAGAGCGATCGCGCGGATGAGTCCACAGGCCATGATTGATGTGCCCGACGCAGTTCATGTTGAACGCGTTGAGCAGGATCTTCTTGTTGTTCGCCATGCGCGCCTCCGTCACCACGCGATCGCGTAAAGCGAGCCGAACGCGTTGTCGAGCGCCTTGCGCACCGCGGGCGATTGCTGGTAGATCGCGATGAACTTGCGGATGCGCGCGTCGTTCGCGCTCTCCGGCCGCACGACCCATTGCAGCGCGAAGTTCTTGTTCTCGGTGCCGTCGAACAGCAGCGCGCTGTTCGGGTCGGTCGTGCCCGCAAGCTTGATGAAGCTCGGGTAGCCCTGCGCGAGATCGACGTCGTCGAGCGAACGCGCGAGCTGCGATGCCTCGAGCGCGATGATCTTCAGGTGCTTCGGGTTCGATACGATGTCGTGCGTCGTCGCGCGGTAGTCGATGCCCGGCGTCAGCGTGATGAGCCCCGCGCGCTGCAGCAGCAGCAAGCCGCGCCCGCCGTTCACGGGATCGTTCGCGATCGCGACCTTCGCGCCGTCCTTCAGCTCGCCGAAGCTTTTCACCTTCTTCGAATAGAGGCCGATCTTCATGATCGTGCCCGGCGCGATCGACACGAAGTTGTAGCCGCCCTGCTTCTTCGCGTTTTCGAGGAACGGGATGTGCTGGAAGTAGTTGACGTCGATGTCCTTGTTCGCGAGCGCCGCGTTCGGCGTATTCCAGTCGGTGAACTCGATGATCTTCACGTCGAGGCCCTGCGCCTTCGCTTCTTTCGCGGCGATCCTCAGCGCGTCGATCTGCGGGGTCGTCGCCACGCCGACCTTCAGCGGTGCGGGTTCGGCTCGCGCGCCGGCCAGCAGGGTCGCGCCGAGGAGCGCTGCCGCCAGCAGCCGGACGAAGCGCGCGGCGCCGCGCGCGGAAAAAACGGGATGCTGCATGGAAGCGATTCTCCAGTCTAAAGACGGTAGCGAGGCATGAGCGATGCCGCGGCGAACGCGCGGGCGATCTCCGGACAGAGACTTATGCCTGAGGAAATGTTCAGCCGATGATAGAGAGCGGCGGGAGGACGGTCTACGAAGCGATTGTGGGAAGAAAATCGCCGCCAGCGATATGGCGCGGCCCGGCGCATGGCCGAAATCTCGGCCTGCACGCGACGCGGATTCCGAAGTTTCGGAACGCCGCCGATGCCGCCCAAACATCAGACAACGAAAACCCCCGCCAAATCAACGCATTACAAGTTTCCTCGCAAGATCGCGCCTGGCACGGACGTTGCGTAATACCCGGCATGCGATACCGCGACGCGGCGTCGGCATTCCAAATCCAAGGAGACATGTCTTGCAGACCTCGACCCCCACCCCGATCCACGCGGAGCCGATCGCCGAGCCCCGCTCCGCCTCCCGCACCCGTTTCTGGCCGGAAGGCTGGTGGAAGCTGATGGAAATCCGCATCGGCATCATTCCGCTGCCGGTCTACTTCATCCTGCTCGCGCTGATCGTCGGCTTCTCGGTCACCGGCAAGGTGCCCGGCGAGATCTCGATGGCGATCGCCGTGCTCGCGTTCTTCGGCTTCACCTGCGCGGAACTCGGCAAGCGCCTGCCGCTGCTGCGCAACATCGGCGCCGCGGCGATCTTCGCGACCTTCGTGCCGTCCGCGCTGACCTACTATCACGTGCTGCCGAAGCCCGTGCTGAACCTGACGACCGAGTTCACGAAGTCGACCAACTTCCTGTACCTGTTCATCGCGTCGATCATCGTCGGCAGCATCCTGAGCATGGACCGGCGCGTGCTGATCCAGGGCTTCCTGAAGATCTTCATCCCGCTCGCGGCAGGCTCCGTCGCCGCGGCGATCGTCGGCACCGCCGTCGGCACCGCGCTCGGCCTGGGCGCGCGCCACACGCTGCTGTACATCGTCGTGCCGATCATGGCGGGCGGCGTCGGCGAAGGCGCGATCCCGCTGTCGATCGGCTATTCGGAAATCCTGCACCTGCCGCAGGGCGAGATGTTCGCGGCCGTGCTGCCGCCGGTGATGCTCGGCAGCCTGACCGCGATCATCCTGTCCGGCGCGCTCGACATGCTCGGCAAGCGCCTGCCGCACCTGACCGGCAACGGCCGCCTGCAGGTCGGCGAAAGCGGCGACATGACGCCGGAAAACGAAGAGATCCGCGGTCACGTCGACGTCACGCACATCGCAGGCGCCGGCATCACGGCGATCACGCTGTACCTCGTCGGCCTGATGGCGCACAAGCTGTTCGGGCTGCCGGCACCGGTCGCGATGCTGTTCCTCGCGGTGCTCGTGAAGCTCGCGCGCGCGGTGTCGCCGCCGCTGCAGGAAGGCGCGTTCGTCGTCTACAAGTTCTTCTCGACCGCCGTCACCTATCCGCTGCTGTTCGCGATCGGCGTCGCGATGACGCCCTGGGACAAGCTGACCGCCGCGTTCACGCTGGTCAA
The DNA here is from genome assembly GCF_003854275.1 of Burkholderia sp. Bp8963. Taxonomy (GTDB): domain Bacteria; phylum Pseudomonadota; class Gammaproteobacteria; order Burkholderiales; family Burkholderiaceae; genus Burkholderia. Next base: position 22,990 of record NZ_QTQP01000053.1, on the reverse strand, counting down.
CGTCGTGACGATCGTCGCGACGGTGGCGACGCTGATGGGCACGGGCTTCGTGGTCGGCCGCTTGCTGAAGATGTACCCTATCGACACGGCCATCGTGAACGCGTGCCACAGCGGGCAAGGCGGCACCGGCGACGTCGCGATCCTGACCGCTGCGAACCGGATGCAGCTGATGCCGTTCGCGCAGATCGCGACGCGCATCGGCGGCGCAATCGTCGTCACGGTGACGCTGATCCTGCTCGCGCATCTCGGATGACGCGTCGCCGCGCGTATCATCGCGACGGCCGCGTGCTGCACCGCGCCGCCGCCGGTTCGTCCGGCGCGCGGCGCGCGCATTCGGTGGGCTGGCGGCAGGCCGGCGACGGGCATCGATGAGGGCGAACGTGCGGAAGCGTTTCAAAGGAATGACGTGGTGGGCGTGGGCAGCGGCGGCCGCGCTGTATGTCGGCGTGACGGCCGCCGCGGTCGAGTTCGCGTGGGACCGCGCGATCGACGGGCTCGAGGAAGTCGGCGCGCACCGGCTCGACCTGTACGCGGCCAGCCTGAAGAGCGAGCTCGGGCGCTATGAGACGATGCCCGCGCTGATCGCCCGCCAGGACAGCGTGCGCGCGCTGCTGAAAGCCACGCGTGATGCGACGCCCGACCTGCTGCACACGGTCAACACCTACCTCGAGGCCGTCAACCGCGACGCCGGCAGCGGTGCCGCCGACGTGATCGACCTGCAGGGCTCGGTGATCGCCGCGAGCAACTGGAACCAGCCGGTCAGCTTCGTCGGCACCAACGTGTCGTACCGCCCTTACTTCAAGGACGCACTCGCGCACGGCAGCGGCCGCTTCTTCGGCATCGGCACCAACACCGGTATTCCCGGGCTCTACTTCGCGAGCGCGGTCCGTGACGGCGGCGTGACGCTCGGCGCGACAGCCGTCAAGGTCAGTGTCGACGCGCTCGAATCGGCATGGCGTGCGCCCGGCGTCGCGGCGATGGTCGTCGACGGCAACGGCGTGATCGTGATCTCGACCGAACCCGAATGGAAGTTCACCGCGCTGCGGCCGATCACCGCGCAGCAGCAGCGCGAGATCCAGGCATCGCGGCAATACGCGGGCCGCACGGTCGACGTGCTGCCGTATCGGCGCGTCGGCGACTGGAACGCGCACGCATGGCTCGGCACCTTTCCCGACCTGCGCCACGCGGGACGCACCGCACGCTATCTCGTGATGTCGCGGCCCGCGCCGCAGGCCGGCGATTCGCTGATGGTGCTGCTCGACGTCGCCGGCGCGCGGCGCCAGCAGCAGATGGCCTTCGCGTTCGTGACGGGCGCGTTCCTGATCGCCGCGCTCTATGCCGCTTACGCGATCCAGCGCCGCCGCACGATCGCCGCGCGGCTCAATGCGCAGGATGCGCTGCGGCGTGCGAACGACCAGCTCGAGCTGACCGTCGCGCAGCGCACGGCCGCGCTGACGGCCGCGAACGAACGCATGCAGCAGGAGATCGTCGAACGCGAGCGCACCGAGCAGCGCCTGCGCGATTCGCAGCAGGAAGTCGTGCACGCGGGCAAGCTCGCGGTGCTCGGGCAGATGGCCGCGGGCCTCACGCACGAGCTGAACCAGCCGCTCGTCGCGATCCGCACGCTGTGCGACAACGCGCGCACGTTCTTCGAGCGCAACCAGCCCGCGCAGGCGATCGCCAACCTCGAACGCATCGGCCGGCTCGTCGACAGCATGGCCGTGCTGACCGGCGAACTGAAGACGTTCGCGCGCAAGCCGGACGTCGAGCGCGTCGCGGTATCGCTCGCCGAAGCGGTCGCGCATGCGCGGCTCATCTACGAAGCGCGGATCCGCGACGAAGGCGTGCGGCTCGACGTGCGGATTCCGCCCGGCGCGGCCGTGTACGCGGAATCGAGCCAGTTGCAGCAGGTGATCGTGAACCTGCTCGGCAACGCGCTCGACGCCGTGCGCGACGCCGCGACGCGCGTGATCGTCATCGAGGCGAGCGAACCCGATCCGCACGGCCGCGTGTGCTTCACGATCGCCGACAGCGGCGCCGGCATCGCGCCGGACGTGCTCGCGCACCTGTTCGAGCCGTTCGTGACGACCAAGCCGCGCGGGCAAGGCCTCGGGCTCGGGCTCGCGATCACGTCGCGGATCGTCGAAGGGTTCGGCGCGAAGATCGCCGCCGCCAACCGCGACGACGGCGGCGCGCAGTTCAGTATCGATTTCGCAGCGGCCACGCTGCAAAGGACAGAGCATGGAAGATGAGATTCGGGTGCTGGTCGTCGAGGACGATGAAAACGTCCGGATCGGCGTCGAGCAGGCCGTCGCGCTCGCCGGGTTTCCGGTGAGCGCGTTCGCGTCGGCGGCCGACGCGCTCGCGCATGTCGCGCCCGGTGCACCGATCGTGATCGTGTCGGACGTGCGGATGCCGGGCATCGACGGGCTGCAGCTGCTCGAGCGCGTGATGGCCGTCGATGCGCAGATCCCGGTCGTGCTGATCAGCGGCCACGCCGACATCTCGACGGCCGTTGGCGCGATGCAGGTCGGCGCGTACGACTTCATCGAGAAGCCGTTCTCGTCCGACGTGATCGCCGGGCGCGTCGCGCGCGCGGTGGAGAAGCGCCGGCTGACGCTCGAGGTGCAGGGCCTGCGTGCGGCGCTCCACAACTGGCAGGGCATCGAGGGGCTGGTGCTCGGCAAGTCACCCGCGATGGCCGACGTCCGCAAGAAGATCCTGCGGCTCGCCGATACGTCGGTGTCGGTGCTGATCAGCGGCGAGACGGGCACCGGCAAGGAGCTGATCGCACGCAGCCTGCACGATTTCGGCGGGCGGCGCGATGCGCATTTCGTCGCGCTGAACTGCGGCGGGCTGCCGGAACACGTGTTCGAAAGCGAGCTGTTCGGCCACGAGGCCGGCGCGTTCACGGGCGCGATCAAGAAGCGCATCGGCAAGATCGAGTGGGCGCACGGCGGCACGCTGTTCCTCGACGAGATCGAGACGATGCCGATCGCGCTGCAGATCAAGATGCTGCGCGTGCTCCAGGAGCGCGTGGTCGAACGGCTCGGGGCGAACGAACTGATTCCGGTCGATTGCCGCGTGGTCGCCGCGACGAAGGCCGACCTCGCCGAACTCGCGTCCGACGGACGCTTCCGCGCGGACCTGCTGTACCGGCTGAACGTCGCGCAGATCGAGCTGCCGCCGCTGCGCGAACGGCGCGAGGACGTGCCGCTGCTGTTCGAGCACTTCGTGCTCGCGGCCGCACGCCGCTTCGGGCAGCCCGCGCCCATCGTGAGCGCTGCGCAGGTGTCCGAACTGATGACGCACCAGTGGCCCGGCAACGTGCGCGAACTGCAGAACGTCGCCGACCGCTTCGTGCTCGGGCTGACCGGCGACAGCCTGCTGTCTGCCGGCGGCGCGGCCGCGAGCGGCGGCACGCTCGCGGAACAGCTCGCGTACTTCGAACGCATGCTGATCGAGGACATGCTGCGCCGGCACAACGGCAACGTTGCGGACGCAAGCGTCGAACTCGGGATGCCGAAGAAAACGCTCTATCACAAGCTGCGCCACCTGCGGATTCCCGCTCGCGGCGACGGCACGGCCGACGGGGCCGAGTCGTAACCCGCACGGCCGGGCGTAGCGCGCACCTGGCAGACGCCGGGCGCGCGGCGCCGCACGGCCGGACCGCATGCGCCGCCGCGCGCACCCGCATGTCGAACATCGCAGGCCGCCGCCACGCGCGGCTGCCAATCGAACGCGAACGAGGATCGTACAGGGATGGACCGCATCGACGTAACCGAGAAAGGCCGGACCGACGGCTACCTGATCATCGGCATCACGCATGCACGCAAGACGTTTCGGCCGAGCGACTGGCCCGAACGGCTCGCGGGCGTCATCACGCTCTTTGTCGGCGAGAAGCGGCCGGGCTGCCCGAGCGCGCTCACGCGGCTCGCGACGCCGATCGTCGACAGTGGCGCGAAGTGCCTGTTCGTCTCGCACGAATTGCGGACCGTGTGCCCCGATGCATTCGAATTCGCGATGCAGTTCGCGACCGACAACGACCTGCCGGTCGACACGCGCACCGCGCCCGCGTTCGCGGTCCGCTGAACGCTGAACGCCGTCGTTCGTGCCGCGCACAATCCTCAGATAAATACGAAACCGAACTGAAGGCCCTTTCAACGACAGGGGGTAGCGGCGTTGGCATCAATAAAATTGATCGATACGATGAAAATTATGCGTTTTCCTTACGCTGCGCCGTCGGGCATAGTTGCGACGTGATGACGCACCTGTGAGTTTTTTCAGTCATGAACATGCGAATCGAGCCTTCGGTGCTCGCGAACCCCGACCTGCAATTTGCGACGCTGTCGTCAGGCATCAGCCTGCCTTATGTCGAGAAGGGCACGGGCGCACCGATGGTGTTCGTTCACGGATCGCTCTGCGACTACCGCTACTGGGATGCGCAGCTTGCGTCGCTGTCCGCGCACTACCGCTGCATTGCGCCGAGTCTCAGCCATTACTGGCCGGCCGTCGAAGCCGGCATCCAGAACGAGTTCGGCTGGCAGAACCACGTCGACGAGCTCGCCGAATTCATCGACGCGCTCGACCTCGGCCCCGTGCACCTCGTCGGCCATTCGCGTGGCGGCAGCGTGGCATTCAACGTCGCGCGCCATCATCCCGAGCTCGTCGCCACGCTGACGCTTGCCGATCCGGGCGGCCCGCTGCAGCGGGAAAGCGTGCGTGAAGAAGCGAAGCTGCCGCCAGCCGCGCTCGCGCTGCGCACGAAGGCCGTGAGCCTCGTCGAGAACGGCGACGTCGATGCGGGGCTCGAGATGTTCGTCGATTCCGTCAGCATCCCCGGTGCGTGGAAGAAGAGCACGACATGCTTCCGCACGATGGCAATCGACAACGCGAGCACGCTGCCGAAGCAGCTGCGCGATCCGCTGCCTGCGTATTCGGTCGACACGGCGGCGGAGATCCGCTGCCGCACGCTGCTGATCGATGGGCAGCGCAGCCCGAAGATGTTCCGCAACAACGTCGAGACGCTCGCGCAGTGGATCGGCAACGCGCAGCGGCAGACCGTCGCCGGTGCATCGCACGGGATGAATGCGGCGAGCCCGGGCGTGTTCAATCGGTACGTGCACGAGTTCGTCGCGGGGTAATCGCGCGGGCGGATCGTCTGCCTCGCCTGCTCGCCTCCCCTACATTCGCCGGCGAACGCCTTGTGTGCGCCGAACGTTGCTGGCGCGAAAATGGCGCTTCGTAGACTCGCGAGGATGGATGGCGTTTGCCGGCCCTTAGCGATCGTCTGGTAGCCTCGACAACGTGTCCAGAATCTCCTTCGAGATTCGACCTCGTACTTCTATCAAGGCTTCTCGAAAGAGGACATGGCACGGCTCGGGAAGACTCGAATGCAGCGGATGCCAGAACAATCTGAAGACGTGCCCGCCATCGTCAGTCGTTTCGAATCTCCATTCATCAGGGAGTTTCGTCCGTGTTGCACATAGTTGGAAGGACCAGATTTGCCCCTGGTATGGAGCGTTCCAGCTACCGAGATCCGATATGACCTCTGCGTCCCGAACTCCTGATTCCTCCCGGAGCTCACGAACGGCAGCGTCCTTTGCGGACTCCCCTCGCTCAATCGTGCCCTTCACCAATTTGTAGCCCGCGGAGGGATGCTCGAACGCGAGGATCTCGGCCGTGCGCTGACGGTGGCGCAGCAGGATCGGGCATGCCTTTGTGGCATCAGTGACATCGTGTTCCGTTTTCACGTCCATTCGTCTATCTGAAAGCGGTGGATTGCCAAAGATTCCGGAAACCTGTCACCCGATTGAATTCACATTTCAAAGCGGTCAACGCCCTTGCGTTGGCGTCGACTTCGACAGTGTGCTTCGTGCGAACGACACGATTTCGGCTGCCAACTGATCACGCTGAGCCAGCTCCGTTCCCGTCCGTGCCGCTTGGAACGCGTGGCGGCAAAATCCATTTAGCCGCCCTCAGGACAACCCGATTCCGCAGACTCTGTCCATGCAGGACCGCACGCAACCACGCAAGCATTCCGGGGACCACACGGATCGACGCTTCCGCCGCGCAATGCCCCAAGCCCCGAAGCAGCCACACCCGGGCGGACGGATACGCGCCGAACACCTGAATATCGCACTCGCAAGTCTGGGCCGTCGATTGTCGGCGATAAGGGTGATGGTGTCGATTTGCCACGATGCTCCCCCGGAAACACACGCCAAACAAAAAACCCCGGCCACGCAGGCTTACGCCGCGTGCCGGGGTTCGCTGCACATCCGGGCGATGCATCCCGCCGCATCGCCGCGCACGACGCTGCGCTTCACTCAACGCGCAGCCACATTCTCCTTGCCGTGCGCCACATCGCCGACCGCCGCCGGCGCCTCACCCCACCCGCCACCAAGCGCGCGGATCAGGTTGACGGTCGACACGGCCTGCGCGCCGGTCAGCTGGTTCGCCTGCAACTGCGACTGCAGCACCGAGCGCTCGCTGTCGATCACGTCGAGATACGCGACCTCGCCTTCCTGGTACTGCGTGCGCGACAGCGTCGCGGCGCGGCGCGACGCATTGACGGCCGCGTCCTGCGCGCGGATCTGCTCGTCGAGCAGCCGCAGGTCCGACAGATTGTCCTCGACTTCGCGGAACGCGACGAGCACCTGCTGCCGGTAGTTCGCGACCTGCTCGTCGTACTGCGCGCGCGCCTGCTGCACGCCCGCCGCGCGCCGCCCGCCGTCGAAGATCGGCAGCGTCAGCGCGGTACCGGCGAACGGCCCGAGCAGGAACGTGCGGCTCGACCACATGAACAGGCTGCCGAGCGTCGCTGCCTCATAGCCGAATGCACCGGTGATGTCGAGCTTCGGGAAGTACGCGGACTTCGCGAGGCCGACGCGCGCGTTCGCGGCGGCCATTGCGCGCTCGGCGGCCGCGACGTCCGGCCGCCGTTCGAGCAGCGCGGACGGCAGGCCCGGCGGGAGCTTCACGCCGACCGGCACGATCGGCGTCTGCTTGAACGCGAAATCCGCGGGCGCCTTGCCGAGCAGGATCGCGAGCGCATGCTCGGACGCCGCACGGCGGCGCGCGACGCCGACCGCATCGGCCTGCGCAGTCGCCAGCTCGTTCTTCGCACGCGACACGTCGAGCTCGCTGATGTCGCCCTCGTTGAAGCGGCGCTGCACGAGATTCAGCGCTTCCTGGCGCAGGTCGACCGTGCGGCGGTACAGGTCCTGATCGGAGTCGAGCTGGCGCAGTTCGAAGTAGTTCTGCGCAACGTCCGCCTGCAGCGCGAGCTGCACCGACCGGAACAACGCCTCGCTCTGCGCCTGGTCCGCGCGCGACGCTTCGACGTTGCGGCCCACGCGGCCGAACAGGTCGGCTTCATACGACACCGTGCTCTGCGCGCGCCACAGCGTCGCGGTCGTCGGCCCCGTGCCCTGCGGCTGGAGCTGCGACGCCGACGACAGTCCCTCGCGGGTCGGCCCGAAGCCGACGCCGACCTGCGGGAACCACTGCGAACGCGCCGAGCGGGTCGCCGCGCGCGCTTCCTCGACACGTGCCGCCGCGGCCTTCAGGTTCTGGTTCGCGGCGAGCGCCTGCTGCTCGAGCGAATCGAGCACCGGGTCGCCGAACACCGTCCACCATTCGCCGCGATGCGCGGCGTCCGACGGCTCCGCCGTCTTCCACGTGCCGGCCTGCTCGCCCGGCGCGAGCACGGGCGCTTCCTTGAACGCGGCGGGCGTCGCGACGTCCGGCCGCTTGTAGTCGGGGCCGACCGCGCATGCGGCGAGCAGCGACACGAGCAGGCCGCTCGCCGCCGCGAGCTTCGCAATGCGCAGCAGGCCGTTTTCGATACGAATGTTTTTCATTGTGTTGTCCTCAAGCATCCGGAGCCGGTACGCCATAGCCGGCCGAATCCTTGCCGGCGACGTGGATCTTGCCGCCCGCGAGCGTGCGCAGCACGACATAGAACACCGGCGTCAGCATCAACCCGAACAGCGTCACGCCGAGCATCCCGAAGAACACCGCAACCCCCATCGCATACCGCATCTCGGCACCCGCGCCGGTCGACGTGACGAGCGGCACGACCCCCATGATGAACGCGATCGACGTCATCAGGATCGGCCGCAGCCGCAGCCGGCTCGCCTCGATCGCGGCCTCGAGCGGCGTCTTGCCGTCATGCTCGAGTTCGCGCGCGAATTCGACGATCAGGATCGCGTTCTTCGCCGACAACCCGACCAGCACCATCAGGCCGATCTGCGTGAAGATGTTGTTGTCGCCCTGCGTGAGCCATACGCCCGTCAGCGCCGACAGAATGCTCATCGGCACGATCAGGATCACCGCGAGCGGCAGCGTCAGGCTTTCATACAGCGCGGCGAGCACGAGGAACACGAGCAGCACGCTGATCGGGAACACCCAGAACGCCGCGTTGCCCGCGATGATCTGCTGGTACGTGAGGTCGGTCCATTCGAACCGCACGCCACGCGGCAGCGTCTCGTGCGCGATCCGCTCGACTGCCGCCTGCGCCTGCCCCGACGAGAAGCCGGGCGCCGGGCCACCGTTGATGTCGGCCGCCGTGTAGCCGTTGTAGCGCACCACCATCTCGGGGCCGAACGTCGGCGTCACGGTGACGAGCGACGACAGCGGCACCATCTCGCCCTTGTCGTTGCGCGTCTTCAGCTGCAGGATGTCGTCCGCGCGCTGGCGGAACGGCGCATCCGCCTGCACGCGCACCTGGTACACGCGGCCGAAGCGGTTGAAGTCGTTCACATACAGCGAGCCGAGGTACACCTGCATCGTGTTGAACACGTCGGTGACGGGCACGCCGAGCTGCTTCGCCTTCACGCGGTCCAGATCGACGTTGAGCTGCGGCACGTTGATCTGGTAGCTCGTGAACAGCGGGCCGAGTTCCGGCGCCTGCTGCGCGCGCTTGATGAAGTCGTTGGTCGCATCCGCGAGCCGCGCGTAGCCAACCGCGCCGCGATCCTCGATCTGCATCTTGAAGCCGCCGAGCGTGCCGAGGCCGAGCACCGGCGGCGGCGGGAACACCGCGACGAACGAATCCTTGATCGCGCCGTACTGCTGGTTCAGCGCACCTGCGATCGCGCCGGCCGACAGTGCCTTGCCGTGCCGCTCCGAGAACGGCTTCAGCGTGACGAACACGATGCCCGCGCTCGAGCTGTTCGTGAAGCCGTTCACCGACAGGCCCGGGAACGCGACCGCGCTCTCGACGCCCGGCTGCTTCAGCGCGATCGAGCCCATGTCGCGGATCACCTTCTCGGTGCGGTCGAGCGACGCGCCGTTCGGCAACTGCGCGAACGCGATCAGGTATTCCTTGTCCTGCGCGGGCACGAAGCCGCCCGGCACGACCTTCGACACGAGCACGGTCGCGCAGACGAGCACGATGTACACGCCGAGCATCACCGCCTTGCGCGACAGCACGCCGCGCACGCCGTGGCCGTAGTGTTCCGCGCCGCGATGGAACACCTTGTTGAAGCGCCTGAAGAAGCCGCCGAGTACACGGTTCATCACGCGCGTCAGCCAGTCCTCCTTGTCGCCGTGGCCCTTCAGCAGGATCGCGGACAGCGCCGGCGACAGCGTCAGCGAGTTGAACGCGGAGATCACCGTCGAGATCGCGATCGTCATCGCGAACTGCTTGTAGAACTGGCCCGTCAGGCCCGACATGAACGCGAGCGGCACGAACACGGCGACGAGCGTGAGCGCGATCGCGATGATCGGCCCGCTCACTTCCTGCATCGCCTTGTAGGTCGCCTGCCGTGCGGTCATCCCGCTCTCGATGTTGCGCTCGACGTTCTCGACCACGACGATCGCGTCGTCGACCACGATACCGATCGCGAGCACCATCCCGAACAGCGACAGCGCGTTGATCGAATAGCCGAAGCCGAGCAGCAGCGAGAACGTGCCGATGATCGACACCGGCACCGCGATCAGCGGAATCAGCGACGCGCGCCAGGTCTGCAGGAATACGATCACGACGATCACGACCAGCGCGATCGCTTCGAGCAGCGTATGGATCACCGCCTTGATCGACGAACGCACGAACTGCGTCGGGTCGTAGACGATCTTGTAGTCGACGCCCGCCGGCATGTCCTGCTTCAGCTCGGCCATCGTCTTGCGCACTTCGTCCGAGATCGCGAGCGAGTTCGCGCCCGGCGACTGGTTGATCGCCATCGCGACCGCCGGCTTGTTGTCGAGCAGCGAGCGCAGGCCGTACTCGGACGCGTCGAGCTCGACGCGCGCGATGTCGCGCACGCGCGTGACGGCGCCGTCCGGCGCGGTCTTCACGACGATGTCGCCGAATTCGTCCTCGTTCTGCAGGCGGCCGCGCGCGTTCACCGACAACTGCAGCGGCGTGCCCGGCAGCGACGGCGACGCGCCGATCACGCCGGCCGCGACCTGCACGTTCTGCTCGCGGATCGCCTGCACGACGTCGTTCGCGGTCAGGCCGCGCTGCGCGACCTTCTGCGGATCGAGCCACACGCGCATCGCGTAGTCGCCCGAACCCCACAGCTGCACCTGGCCGACACCCTGGATGCGCGACAGCCGGTCCTTCACGTTGATCAGCGCGTAGTTGCGCAGATACGTCATGTCGTACCGGTTGTCCGGCGAGATCAGGTGCACGACCATCGTCAGCGTCGGCGAGCTCTTCACCGTCGTGATGCCGAGCCGCTGCACGTCTTCCGGCAGACGCGGCAGCGCCTGGTTCACACGGTTCTGCACGAGCTGCGTGGCCTTGTCCGGATCGGTGCCGAGCTTGAACGTGACGGTGATCGTCATGTTGCCGTCGCTGTTCGCCTGCGACTGCATGTACAGCATGTCCTCGACGCCGTTGATCTGTTCCTCGAGCGGCGACGCGACCGCTTCGGCGATCACCTTCGGGTTCGCGCCCGGATACTGCGCCTTGACGATCACCGACGGCGGCACGACTTCCGGGTACTCCGAAATCGGCAGCAGGAACATCGCGATCACCCCGCCCAGCAGGATGATCACCGATAGGACTCCTGCGAAGATCGGCCGGTCGATAAAGAATTTGGATATGTTCATGGATGGCTCTGTCTGGTTGAACGCGAATTCGCAGCGGTTGCGCCGCTTACGAATCCGCCTTCGCCGGTGCAGCGGGCTTCGCGTTGTCCGCAAGCGGCGCCGACGGTGCATCTCCGCCCGTCATCGGCACCATGTGCGGCTTCACCTGCTCGCCCGGCCGCACACGCTGCGTGCCGTTCACGATCACGCGGTCGCCGGCGGCGAGGCCGTTGACGATCACGCGCTGGTTGCCATGCTGCATCCCCTGCTGCACTTCGCGGTAAGACACGCGGCCCTGCTGGTCGACGACGAACACGAACTTCTTGTCCTGGTCGGTGTTGATCGCCGCATCGTCGACGAGCAGTGCCGGGTGCGGCGCGCTGCCGCCGACCTTCACGCGTGCGTAGAGGCCCGGGACGAGCGAACCGTCCGCGTTGTCGAAGCGCGCGCGCACACGGATCGTGCCGGACGACGTGTCGAGCCGGTTGTCGACCGAGTCGATCGTGCCGCTCCGCGAATAGCCCGATTCGTTAGCGAGGCCGAGCTCGACCGGCACCTTGCGGCCGTCGCGCGCGCCGCTGATGTATTGCAGGTAGGTCTGCTCGTCCGCATCGAACGACGCATAGATCGGCGACACCGACACGAGCGTCGTCAGCGGCGCGGCCGACGCGCCCGCGGACACGACGTTGCCGACCGTGATCTCCGCGCGCGACACGCGGCCCGCCACCGGCGCGACGATCCGCGTATAGCCGAGGTTGATGCGCGCGGTCTCGAGCGCGGCCTCGGCAGCCTTCAGGTTCGCGGTCGCCTCGCGCGCCGAGTTCTGCTTCTCGTCGTAATCGCGTTTCGCGATCGCGTTGTCGCCGATCAGCCGCTGCGCGCGCTGCCAGTCGCTCTGCGCGTAGCCGTTGCGCGCCTGCGCGGCTGCGAGCTGCGCGGCCGCACGGTCGGTTTCCGCCTGGTACGGGCGCGGATCGATCACGAACAGCACGTCGCCTTTCTTCACGAGCGCGCCGTCCTTGAAGTTCACCGACACGATCGTGCCGGACACCTGCGGGCGCACGTCGACCTTCTCGACGGCTTCGAGGCGGCCCGAATAGGCCTGCCAGTCGGTCACGGTCTGCGGCACGACGGTCGCGACGTCGACTTCAGGCAGCGGCGCCGCCTGCTTCTCCGGTGCGCTCGCGCTGACGCGCATCGCGCCGAACGTGCCCAGCCCGACGACGGCGAGCGTCGCGATCGCGGCAACCGCGATCCGGGAACGAGGGGTGCGTAGGATGGCCATGTAGATCTCCAGTGAGCGTGGATTGGATTGGTTATTCAGTTCAATTCGCGATTCGGTTCGGCTGGCGCGCCTGGAAGCGGCACTGGAAGAAGCGCACGGCTTCTTCGAAGGCCGCCTCGTGCGTCGCGAGCGCCGCATGCGTGACGTCCGGGTAGCGGATCACCTGCGTGAGCACCCCGGACGAGATCAGGCAGCCCGCGTACTTCTCCGCCTCGACGTGCAGCACGTCGTTCTGCGCGGTGACGACCAGCGTCGGCGGCAGGCCCGCGAGGCGCATCGACTCGAGCGGCGCCGCATACGGGTGCATGCGCTGCGAGGCCTGCGGCAGGTACGCGCGGTAGCACGCCGCGCATTCCCTTGCGGTAATGTCGGACGCAAGGCGCTCCGCGTCGCCGATGCGCGTCATGCTCGGGTCGAGCATCGGGCCGAACAGCGCCTGCGCGGCGATCGGCACCTCGCCGCGGTCGCGCGCGATGAACGCGAGGCAGTTCGCGAGCTGGCCGCCCGCATCGTGGCCCGCAACGCCGATCTTCTTCGGGTTGCCGCCGAACGCGCGCGCCCGCGTGGTCGCCCACACGGCTGCGCGATACGCGTCCTCCGGCGCAGCCGGAAACGGATAGGCCGGCGCGAGCGAATAATCGACCGAGACTACGAGAGCCGGTAAGCGTTCTGCTAAAAAACGCGCGGCGAAATCGGCATCGTCGAGCGTGCCGCGCACGAAGCCGCCGCCGTGGAAATAAAGCACTACCGGCAATCCGGTCTTGTCCGGGCGGCGATAGAGCCGCAGCACGATGTCCTGCGCGTAGCCGGGAATTTCCACCTCGGTGACCGTCAGAGCCCCGCCGGCACTGGCTTCGACCGGCAGCGCGGCTTTCAGGAATTTGCTGAATTCAGAAGCGTCCATGACGATGCGTCATCCATTTCGAGATGGAACGAATTCTGGGTCCGGCAGACATCGGGATAAATGCCTATAATCCGGCAACACAATTCAACGACCCCGAACAATCAGAGGCTGCGGCGCTTACAAGGCGACGCGGCCTCTTTGTTCCGTCTGCCCAGATAAGTACGGAGGTTGTGATGGACCGGCTTCAGGCCATGCAGGTGTTTACTCGCGTCGTCGACACGAACAGCTTCACCAAGGCGGCGGAAACGCTCAGCCTGCCGCGCGCATCCGTCACGACGATCATCCAGAATCTCGAGGCATTCCTCGGCGTGCGGCTGATGCACCGGACCACGCGCCGGCTGTCGCTGACGCCCGACGGCGCCGCGTACTACGAACGTTGCGTGCGGATTCTCGCGGACGTCGAGGAAACCGAGGCGAGCTTCCAGAACAACAATCGCAAGCCGCACGGAAAGTTGCGTATCGACATGCCGGGCTCGATCGGACGGCTGCTCGTGATCCCTTCGCTGTGCGAATTCCATTCGCGCTATCCGGACATCGACCTGCAGCTCGGGCTGTCGGATCGTCCGGTCGACCTGCTGCAGGAAGGCGTCGACTGTGTGATCCGGGTCGGCGCGTTGCAGGATTCGTCGCTCGTCGCGCGCCGCATCGGCCTGTTCGAATGCGTGACGGTCGCGTCGCCCGCGTATCTCGAGAAGCACGGCGAGCCGCAGTCGATCGAGGACCTGAGCCAGCACAAGGCCGTCAACTACTTCTCGAGCCGCACCGGGCGCACGCTCGACTGGACGTTCCTGATCGACGACAAGGAAGTCGAGATCAAGATGGACGCGGTCGTGTCGGTGAACGATGCGGATGCGTACGTGACGTGCGGGCTCGAAGGGTTCGGGCTGGTCCAGCCGCCGCTGTTCATGGTGCTGCCGTATCTGCGCGACGGCCGGCTGAAGGAAGTGCTGCCCGGCTACAAGCCGCTGCCGATGCCGATCTCGGTCGTCTATCCGCACAGCCGCCATCTGTCGCCGAAGGTGCGCGTGTTCGTCGACTGGATCGCCGAGGTGTTCGACCGCTGCCCGCTGCTGAGCGGCAAGGGCAGCCTCGACGCGACCTGCAGCAAGCGCACGTTCGAGGAAGCGGAGCGCGCGCCGGTGCTCGACACGCCGGTGGTCAACGAGTGGGTTGCCTGATCTTCTGAACCAACACGCGCCGGCCGCACGGCTGGCGCATCGACATCCCGCCGCGCATTCTTCGCGCGTTCGTCGCACTTTCTTCGCGCGTTCGTCCCCCGCTCACCGGCCTTCCGGATTTCGCAGTACACCTTTCCGCGCATCGACATAATCGCGCACGCACGCATGCGATGCGTGACGATGCAGCGTCGCAGCACGCGCAAACCCGCGCCACATAACGCTCGCCGCGGTCACGAACGATGCCCCTGCCGGCATGGCGGATGGTGATTGTTCCTGCATCGCGACAATTCAATTCACCCGCGGCGCATTTATCGCCGGGACCTCCGCTCATACAGTTGATCCCGTCGCGCAACGCATCGCGCACCGAATCGATCACTTTGCATGAGACCAACGCGCGCAACGCGGGACCGGAGCAAGTGCCAACGCACTCGCTCCGATCGACGAACCGCTGAAGCGCCAACGCTGGTCGACAGGAGTTCCATCATGAAACGCCGCAGTCTGCTCTCCGCTCTCGCCCTCGCACTCGCCGTGTCCGCGCCGGCCTTCGCCGACACCAACACGGGCCACGCCGGCGATTACGGCAATACGTCGTGGTACACGCAAAGCAACGCGCCCCGCACCCGCGCCGAAGTGCGCGCGGAGCTGGAACAGGCGCAACACGAAGGCACCGTCGCGTATCTGCGCAAGGCCACGTCGTACGCGCAAGGGCTCGACCTCGTGCCGCGCCCCTATCGCCCGACGCCGGAAGGCAACCAGCTCGCGGGCGCGGGCCGGTAAATGGACAACGCCGCGCGTCGGGTCGCCCCGCGCGCGGCGTCGTGAATCTCATCAGTCAGTCAGCTAGTTGCAGGAGCTTCGCATCATGAACGATCAACTGCCCTCCCCGCTCGATCACTGGAACAGCGATACGCCGGTGTGGACGCCTTTCCGCTCGTCTCCGCAGTCGCACTGACGATCCGTCAGCGGCGCGGCACCCCGCCGCGCCATTCGCCCCAGTGCGTGACGATGTCCTGCACGAGCGGATTGCCCGCGCGGTACAGGTTCTCGGTCGCCGGGGCGAAGCCGCCCTGGTCCGCGTAGTTCAGCAGGTTGTCGGCGCTCGTCTGGCCTTGATACGGCCGGTCGAAGTCGGAGCCCGTGCGCAGCACCGCGACGCGCGACAGGTCGACCCGCTTCACGCTCGCCGCGCGCTTCAGCGCCTCGAACGACGCGTTGTCTTCCTGTGCGGTCATGCAATAGGTGCCCTTGCCGTCCGTCAGGATCTTCGTCCACTGCCGCGCGCGCTCGCCGAGCAGCGTGCCGGAGAACCACGTGTTGCCCGACGACGTGTCGCAGCGAATCACCGACGGCAGCTGGTTCGCCGGCGCGTAGCCGAATTTCGCGCGTGCGGCCTGCGCCTGCGTGCTGTCGGCGAGCGCGACGTTGCGCGACAGCGCATACGCGGCGTCCGCCAGTTGCGGGTTCAGCTGGAACACTTCGGTACGGTAGTCGAGCGGCGGCTTGTCGGTCGGGCTCTTCGTGTTGATGCCGAGATAGCCGGTGTTCCAGCCGGCGGGAATCTCGCGCGCATCGAGCTCCCATTGCAGGCCGAAATCGACGAGATAGTTCGCCCACGCGGCGGAGCCCACCGTCCCTTGCGCGGGGTCGACGCCCGCGATGCCGGAGATCAGGAAATACGTGTGGCGCAGATCGAAGCGCGGCGAGAACGTCAGCGCCATGATCGACGCCGCGGCATTCGCATAGCCCATGCCGGTCGTGATCACGCACACGTCCTGCTTGTTGCAGTGGACGGCCGGGTAATCGGGCGACAGGCCCGGCACCGTCACGTCGCGCCACGGGCCGAGACGGTCGAGCCAGGCCTGGCCTTCCGGCCCGAACATCGTGACAATCATGACCTTGACCGGGCGGCCCTGTGCACCGGTGTCGCCGGACGCATCGCCTGCGTTGTCCTGCGCGATCGACGGTGCGGTCGCGCAGGCCGCGAGCGAGAATGCGGCGGCGGAAAGAATGGAGCGAGTCAGCATCGGCGTTCCTTGTGTAAATGATGTTGGGTGAGAACGACTCTCGGAGACTGCGCGTCGGAGTATAAAACGGTCTTTGCCCGATACGGAACTCATTTGCGATGCGTACGATGCGCGGCATGCGCACGGCGTCGACGACGGCGGGCACAGGTAACGCGGGCAGGACAGTTCCGGTTGCGGTTTGGATGCGTTGGCGAGAACGTCAGGAATACTATGCTGTTGCGTGCGATGTATGGCGCACGGCTCGCGGCTGGTCGCTCCGGGCGCTCGGCTCGCCGGGCGCCATGCACCGCACGTCCGCCGCGCTCGCGCAACCGGCTACAGCCGCGCGAGCCCCGCGACGCCGTACCCCAGCACGACGAGCGCCGCGACGACGTGGCTCGCGGCGAGCAACCCTGGCGACTTGACGAGGCGGCCGATCGCGCTGCCGCCGAACGCGAACACGAGCTGGCCCGTGAGGCTGCCCGCGAACACGCTCGCGGCGCCGAGCAGCCAGTGCCGATGCCCGGCGGCGGCGGCCGTCGCGTAGCCGTAGAACAGCAGGATCGTGAGGGGATTCGCGAGCGTGACGAAGAACATCGACGTGAACGGGCGGCTGCCGGGCGGCGGTGTGTCGCCGTCGAGCGTGCGGCGGCGGTCGCGCAGCGCCTGCCACATCATCCGCGCGCCCATTGCGAGCAGCACGAGCGCGCCGACGACACGGAACAGCGACAGGTGCGACGCGAGCGTGCTCGCGAGCATCGCGCCGATCGTGAACGCGACGACCGCATAGCAGCCGTCGGCCGTCGCGACGCCGACCGCCGCGCGCACACCGCTCGTGGTGCCCGCCCGCATGCCGTAGTTCGCGATCATCAACGCGACGGGCCCGACCGACAGCGCGATCATCAGCCCGAACAGGAAATCGTTCATCGGGAATCGACGTCTTCGATAGAAAACGCCGATTCTAGCGAACGCAAAAATGCGTGTCAGACGACATCGACGCGAGCCGGCCCGTCCGTCATCTCGCCGATCACCGCCGCACGATCGAAGCCATCCGCGCGGAAGCACGCGAGCACGTCGTCGACCGTATCGGGCGAACATGCGACGAGCAGGCCGCCGGACGTCTGTGGATCGGTCAGCAGCGCCTGCGCGACCGGCGGCAGCGCGTCGCCGAGCCGCACGTCCGCGCCGTACGCGGCCCAGTTGCGCCCCGACGCGCCCGTGAACACGCCGGCCTCCGCGAACGCCTCGACGCCCGCGAGCCACGGCAGCGCCGCATAGCTCACGCGCGCGGTCAGCCCCGCGCCGCGCGCGAGCTCCAGCGCATGGCCGAGCAGGCCGAAGCCCGTCACGTCGGTCAGCGCGTGCACGCCCGGCAGCGCGGCGAGCTCGGTGCCCGGCCGGTTCAGCTTGGTCGTCGTCGCGATCATCTGCGCATAGCCGGCGTCGTCGAGCTGGTTCTTCTTCAGCGCCGCGGACAGCACGCCGACGCCGAGCGGCTTGCCGAGCACGAGCACGTCGCCCGCGCGCGCGGCCGCGTTGCGCTTCACGCGCGACGGATGCACGACGCCGATCGCGGCAAGCCCGTAGATCGGCTCGACCGAGTCGATCGAATGGCCGCCCGCGACCGGAATCCCGGCGTCCGCGCACACGGATTCGCCGCCGCGCAGCACGGCGGCGATCGTCTCGTGCGGCAGCACGTTGATCGGCATGCCGACCAGCGCGAGCGCGAACAGCGGCCTGCCGCCCATCGCGTAGACGTCGGACAGCGCGTTGGTCGCCGCGATGCGGCCGAAGTCGAACGGATCGTCGACGATCGGCATGAAGAAATCGGTGGTCGCGACGATCGCCTGCTCGTCGTTCAAGCGGTAGACCGCGGCATCGTCGGCGGTTTCGGTGCCGACGAGCAGATCCGGGAACAGCGCGGGCGGCGTCGCGCGCTTCAGCAGCTCGGACAGCACGCCGGGCGCGATCTTGCAGCCGCAGCCGCCTCCGTGCGACAGGCTCGTGAGGCGTGGAGCGGCGGGTGGGGTCTGGGGGGCTTCGTTCATCGTCGGCATCCGGTGAATAACAACGTTCTATTATCGACAATTCCGCGTCCGCGTGCCGGCCGCCCACATAATGACGGCGCTGCCTCCATCCGCCCCCTCGCCGGCCATCTCTCATGGATCACCTGTTCATCGGCCTCGTGCTGTGCTCGGCGCTGCTGCACGCCGTCTGGAACGCTTTCCTGCACGTCAGCGAGGACCGGCTCGCGCAGCTCGGCACGATGTCGTTGCCGTATTTCGCGTTCGGCGTCGCCGGCGCGGCGCTGCTGCCGGCGCCCGAGCCCGCCGCGTGGCCATACATCGCCGCGTCCGCCGCGCTCGAAGTCGCGTACTGCTTCACGCTCGCGCGCGCATATCGCAGCGGCGAATTCGGCCAGATCTACCCGATCGCGCGCGGCCTGTCGCCACTGCTCGTGGCGGTGCTCGCGTTCGCGATCCTGCACGAGCAGCCGACGCCGTTCGGCTTCGCGGGCATCGTGCTCGTGTCGTTCGGGATCATGTCGCTCGCGCTGCGGCGCGGCTTCAGGTTCTCCGGCGAAAGCGTGCCGTACGCGCTGCTCACCGGCGTGTTCATCGCCGCGTATTCGGTCTGCGACGGCATCGGCGCGCGCGTCGCCGGCAACGCGCTCGGCTATGTCGCGTGGGTGTACCTGCTGTGGAGCGTGCCGCAGATCGTGCTCGTCTGCGCGGTGCGCGGCGGCCCGCGCGCCGTGTTCGGCGCACGCGGCGCGGTCCGCCAGGGCATCGTGGCCGGCACGATCTCGCTCGTCGCGTACGGAATCGTCGTCGTCGCGTACCGGCACCTGCCGGTCGCGACCGTGTCGGCGCTGCGCGAGACGAGCTCGATCTTCGCGGTCGCGATCGGCTGGTTCGCGATGCGCGAGCGGCCCGGCGCGCAGCGGCTCGTCGCGTGCGCGCTGGTCGTCGCAGGTGCGGCGATGATCAGGCTGTGATCGCGCTACCTCGGCCGGGTCGCCGTTGCGCTCGCTGTCGCGCACAGCCATGCCGACGTAGCGGCATGGATCGGAGACCGGCCGCCGCGAGCCGCGCCGGTGCCGCCGCCACCGTCAAGCAGCGATGACACCCGCGCTGCCGAACGCCCGCTCGTCGATCGCCTCCGCGAGCTTCGCGAACGCCGGCGCGATCTCGTCCTCCGGCACGCACGCATAGCCGAGCAGCAACCCCGACGACGCGCGTTCGCGATCCGCGTAATAGCCCGACAGCGGCCGCACGACGATATTGCGCGCGAGTGCGGCCTGCGCGACGGCGCGATCGTCGACGCCGTCCGGCAGCCGCGTGACGAGATGCAGCCCGGCATCGCTGCCGAGCGCCTGCAGCGTGTCGCCGTAGCGTTGCGCGACCGCGTCGAGCAGCACCTCGCGGCGCTGCCCGTACAGCGTGCGCATCTTGCGGATGTGCGACACGAAGTGCCCTTCCGCGATGAATTCCGCGAGCACGGCCTGCTGCAGCAGCTGACCTTCGCGATACAGCTCCGCGCTTGCGGTCGCGAAGCTTTCCGCGAGCGCCTCGGGCGCGACGAGATAGCCGACCCGCAGCCCCGGGAACAGCGTCTTGCCGAAACTGCCGACATAGATCACCTGCCCGGCTGTGTCGAGCCCCTGCAGCGACGCGAGCGGGCGGCTGCCGTAGCGGAATTCGCTGTCGTAGTCGTCCTCGATGATCCAGCAGCCGTGCTGGCGCGCGTATTCGAGCAGCATCCGCCGACGCGCGAGGCTCATCACCATCCCGAGCGGATACTGGTGCGACGGCGTGACGAGCATCAGCTTCGGCGGCGCGGCGAGATCGGCGGCCGACGGCACGATCCCTTCGTCGTCGACCGGAATCGGCCGCGTGGTCAGCCCCGACACGTTCAGCACGCTGCGCACGCCCCAGTAGCACGGATCCTCGGTCCAGATCGCGTCGCCCGGATCGGTCAGCAGCCGCACCGCGAGGTCGATCGACTGATGAATGCCGGTCGTGATCACGATCTGCTCGGGCGTGCAGCGCACCGAGCGCGACGTGCGCAGGTAGTCGGCCAGCGCCTCGCGCAGCAGCGCGAGCCCGCCGCCCGGCGCATAGGTCAGCAGGTCCGGACGCAGGCGCCGCCAATACTTGTTGTGCAGCCGCGTCCACACGCGCGCCGGAAATCGTGACACATCGGGCACGCCCGGCATGAACGCACCGCCCTGACGCTTCGATACGCCGGCGCCGTCGACGAGCCGCGCGCCGCGCGCGGACAATCGCCGTGCGGACGGCTGCACGAGCACCGGGCTGACGACCGCCGGATCGGGCGGCGCACCGACGATCTCGTCCGGCGCACTGTCGGCGACGAAGGTGCCGCGCCCGGTCGCCGAATTCACATAGCCCTCGAGCGCAAGCTGTTCGTAAACCTGCGTGACCGTGTTGCGTGCGATCCCGAGCTCGGCCGCGAGCAGCCGCGACGACGGCACGCGCGTGCCAGCGGGCAGCTCGCGCGACAGGATCGCCTGCTGCAGCAGTCGATGCAGCTGCCGGTAGATCGGCTGCGCGCCGCCGCGCACGAGGCGCTGCGCCAGCCAGTCCGACAACACGCTTGCCCGCATGATTGGCTCCTAACTATTTATTGAAATGGCTCTGATTGTCAGAGCCAAATGTGATTATAGTCGCCTCCATGGGCTGCCCAGGCGCCCGATTTTCTACCCACTGGAAAGAACATCAAGGAGATGACCGTGAAGAATGCCGACCTGCATGCCCGCAAGAACGCCGCAACCCCGCGCGGCGTCGGCGTGATGTGCGATTTCTACGCAGCCCGTGCCGAGAACGCCGAGCTGTGGGACGTCGAAGGCCGCCGTTTCATCGATTTCGCCGCCGGCATCGCGGTGCTGAACACGGGCCACCGCCACCCGAAGATCGTCAAGGCGATCGCCGACCAGCTGAACAACTTCACGCACACGGCCTACCAGATCGTTCCGTACGCGTCGTACGTCGAGCTGGCCGAGAAGATCAACGCACGCGCGCCGGGCGATTTCCCGAAGAAGACCGCGTTCTTCACGACCGGCGCCGAAGCCGTCGAAAACGCGATCAAGATCGCGCGTGCCGCGACCGGCCGTCCGGGCGTCATCGCGTTCTCGGGCGGCTTCCACGGCCGCACGATGATGGGCATGGCGCTGACCGGCAAGGTCGCACCGTACAAGCTGAACTTTGGCCCGTTCCCGGGCGACGTGTTCCACGCGCCGTACCCGAATGCGCTGCACGGCGTGTCGACCGCCGACTCGATCAAGGCGATCGAGATGCTGTTCAAGGCCGACATCGATCCGAAGCGCGTCGCCGCGATCATCTTCGAACCGGTGCAGGGCGAAGGCGGCTTCAACCCGGCGCCGGCCGAGTTCGTGCGCGCGCTGCGCAAGATCTGTAACGAGCACGGCATCCTGCTGATCGCCGACGAAGTCCAGACCGGCTTCGCGCGTACCGGCAAGCTGTTCGCGATGCAGCACTACGACGTGCTGGCCGACCTGATCACGATGGCGAAGAGCCTCGCGGGCGGCATGCCGCTGTCGGGCGTCGTCGGCCGTGCGGACGTGATGGACGCGGCAGCCCCGGGCGGCCTCGGCGGCACGTACGCGGGCAACCCGCTCGCGGTCGCGTCGGCGCACGCGGTGCTCGAGATCATCGACGAAGAGAAGCTGTGCGACCGCGCAACGCAGCTCGGCGACGTGCTGAAGGCGAAGCTGAACGCGCTGCAGGCCGACGTGCCGCAGATCGCCGACGTGCGCGGCCCGGGTGCAATGATCGCGGTCGAGTTCCTGAAGCCGGGCACGGGCGAACCGGACGCCGAGTTCACGAAGCGCGTGCAGGCGCGTGCGCTCGAGCGCGGCCTGCTGCTGCTCGTGTGCGGCGTGTACTCGAACGTCGTGCGCTTCCTGTTCCCGCTGACGATTACGCAAGCCGTGTTCGACGAAGCGCTCGTGATCCTCGAGGAAGTGCTGAAGGAAACGGTCGGCGTGCCGGCCTGAGCTCCAGTCAACTGATCCGCGCCGCCGCCGTCCATCCGGGCCGCGGCGGCCTTCGCATCTGCAAAACAGGCACCATCATGAGCACTGTTCAAGAAACCCTTGCACTGAAGGATCCTTCGCTGTTCCGTCAGCAGGCTTACGTCAATGGCGCATGGCAAGGCGCAGCGAACGGCGAGACGTTCGAAGTCCGCAACCCGGCGACGGGCGGCCTGGTCGGCACGGTGCCGGCGATGGGCGCGGCCGAGACGCGCCAGGCGATCGACGCCGCGAACGCCGCGTGGCCGGCATGGCGCAAGAAGACCGCGAAGGAGCGCGCGGCGATCCTGCGCAAGTGGCACGACCTGATGATGGAAAACGCCGACGACCTCGCGCTGATCCTGACGACCGAGCAAGGCAAGTCGCTGGCCGAAGCGAAGGGCGAGATCGGCTACGCGGCGTCGTTCCTCGAGTGGTTCGCGGAAGAAGGCAAGCGCGTGTACGGCGACACGATCCCGACGCCGGCGAACGACAAACGCATCGTCGTGACGAAGGAAGCGATCGGCGTGT
>NZ_QTQP01000052.1 GCF_003854275.1 Burkholderia sp. Bp8963 | reverse complement strand
GGATGGCCAAGGGGCTGTATCTCGGCACGCTGATGGTCGGGCTCGAGCAGAAGGTGATGGGCGGCAACGTGCCGTGGACGCTGCACCACAAGCACGCGGACCACGAGATGCTGAAGCCGGCGTCGCAGTGCGAGCCGATCGAGTATCCGAAGCCGGACGGCAAGCTGACGTTCGACCGGCTGTCGTCGGTGTTCATCTCGAACACGAACCACGAGGAGAACCAGCCGGCGCACCTGACGCTGAAGGATGCGAACGTGCCGGTGAACGTGAACCTGCGCACGTACGCGGGGCCCGAAGGCCGGTTCTGCCCGGCGGCGGTGTATGAATTCGTGAAGAACGACGACGGCAGCGACCGTCTGGTGATCAACGCGCAGAACTGCGTACACTGCAAGACCTGCGACATCAAGGACCCGACGCAGAACATCGTGTGGGTCACGCCCGAAGGCGGCGGCGGGCCGAATTACCCGAACATGTAACCTGCCGGAACGCGCCGCCACGAGCGGCGCGTTTTGCGTTGGTCACTGCGAAGCGCCGCAAACGAAACCGGGCGCTGCGTCACGCAGCGCCCCGCTTGCATTCATCGTTCGACGGTCGGGCGCTCCAACATCGAACCCGAATTCCCTGCATCGCCCGTTGCCAGCCTTGGCGACATGCCCGAGGCTGCAGGCTACTCGCACCCTCAGTCCTGGTTTCAACCCTTCTTCCCACCCCTTGTCGCCGAGAAAATCATCCTTTTGGTTGATTCAATCAATTTCCGCGGCTACCTAGAATCGGCTCGATCCTATTCGACAACACGATTCGAAGCACCCGTCGCTCCCTCCCTGGTCGCGCGTCGCCCAAATATCCGTTTCCCGTAGCGGGATCGATTGTGCGATCGAACAGGCACGTGCAGCGATTTCTACTTCAAGGAGGCCCCGTCATGGATTACAGCATTACCCAAGCCATCGAGAACCATCAGTTCGTTCCCGTCGAGCAATGGCCGACGCTCGAACAAATGGCCGACGGCTTCGCGGAGCACAAGTATCCGCGCACCTCGGTTCTGGCAGGCGTACGCGAAGTGTTCCGCTTCGACAATGGTTGGCTCATCGAGCACCACTTCCTTGACGAAAACACGCTCTCGTGGAAGCTGCTCGAAGGCGAAGGCGAAGGCGAAGGCGCGGGCGCGAGCGGCACGCACTCGTACGAAGCCATGGAAATCCGCCCGGGCGTGGTGTTTGTCGAATTCTTCAAGGACGGATTCGACGAAAGCGTGACCCTCGTCTGGAAGCTCGAGAGCGGCAACCTGTTCGCCGCGGTCTCGGGCTTCGTCGATCGGAACGGCGAGAAACGCACCACTACCGCCTATCAGACCGCGACTGTCGATGGAAAACCCGGCGACGCGCCTGTTCGCCAGTCCTCCTCCCTGGTCGGCAAGCGCGTGCTCTATCGCTACAGCTCGGACGACTGGTACGAACACGTCTATTTCGGCCGCGAGGTGATGGCCTGGCATTGCGTCAACGGCGCCGAAGTCGGTGTGGCAGACGTCGAGAAGTGCGCCTACTTCGATGTCGCACCGGACCTCTACATCCTGTTCTGGACAGAAACCATCATGCCGGTGGAATCGATCGTGGTGATCGATCTCCAGCACATGCGTTCCACTGGCCGGTTCTTTTGCTGGGATCCGAAGCCGAACCGGATGGTCCACCTCACGTTCGGCTCGAAAGCGACCGTCCTCAACGACACGGCCTATCCGACCACGTTCGCGGAGTGAGACTCGGGAACCGGCAGCGGCCCCTCGCGAATCAATGAACCGGTTCACCCGCCCGCTAACGTAAAGCGAACAACCCATACCATGCATGTAGACGAAACCGCGACCTACTACACCGCAACCACCAAGTACGCATTGAGCTTCCCGTCGCTGGAAGCCGATTTGGAAACCGACGTGGTCATCGTCGGCGGCGGGTTCTCGGGTATCCACACGGCGCTCGAACTCGCCGAGCACGGGCTCACGAATACGGTCGTGCTGGAAGCCCGCCATCTCGGATACGGCGGCTCCGGCCGCAACGGCGGCCACGTCATGGTCGGAGTCGGGCACGACCTGGACGGTATCAAGCATGACGTAGGCGAAGATGGCCTGAAGGCGATCTTCGCACTCAACGATCTGGGGCCGCAGATCATGCGCGAGCGTATCGCCAGGTACGACATCCAGGCTGACATTCGCAGCGGTTACGGTTATCTGGCCTTCAATGCGCGCCAGGCCCGCACACTGCAGCAATGGCAAGCCGAATTTTCGTCACCGGGATCGCCGCACGAAATCCGCTACCTCGAAGGCAGCGAAGTGAAGCAAATCATTGGCTCGGACGTCTATCATGCAGCGCTCCTGCATAATGGCTGCGGCCACGTTCATTCGCTGAACCTGCTGCTGGGCGAAGCACAGGTCGTATCGGAGCGCTACGGTGTGCGCATTTTCGAACACAGCCCTGCCCTGCAAGTCACCTATGGCGATCGTATCCATGTTCGCACAGCGAAGGGCAGCATTCGGGCGAAGCAACTGGTGTGGGCCGTGGACGGCTTCAACAACCGCATCGAGCCCGAACTGCATGGAAAAACACTCGATGTCTGGGCGTTCAATTCGGTTACCGAACCGCTGCCGGCCGCGCTGATCGAGCAAATCAGCCCGATCCGTGGTGCGTACAGCGACATCCGGCCCGTCATCGATTATTTCCGTGTCACCAACGACAACCGGCTGATGTTCGGCACCGCGCACCAGTTGCTCGAATACATGCCTGGCGACCTGTATGCCTTCTGCCGGGCTCGCATGCTGAAGATCTTCCCGTACCTGACCGACGTCAGGATCGACATGGCATGGGGCGGCCCCCTGCCCTGCAGCCTGAAACTCTTTCCGCAGCTCGGCACACTCGTCGATCGCCCCAATGTCTTCTACGTACAGGGCTACTCCGGATTCGGCGTCACGCCCAGCCAGCTGCTCTGCAAGATCCTGGCGGAAGGGATCATGGGCGGCTCCGACCGCTACCGCCTGCTGAGCTCGATCGGCCATGCGTCGATCCCCGGCAAGGATCATTTCCGCGCGCTGCTGGTCAGCCTCGGCAAGCTCGCCCATCAGACGTCCGGCTATTTCCACGGGCGCCGTTGAGCACCACTCGAACCTTTCCGTTCAGGAGTACAACATGTCCATGATTCCTCTCCAGCAAGGCAAAACCATCGCCGAACTCGCTTCGCTCGGCAGCCTGACGGCCCTCGGAGGCGAGATTCTCGAAGGCGGCGACGTGCAGGCATACGCACACAGTACCTACGGCACCTTCACGGACCCCGTCAATGCAGGCTATTTCGGCACGAGCAAGGGCAAGTACCGCCTCGTCTACCCGTTCTCGGAGCAGGCGACGATCATGCATGGCGAAGTGCGTATCACCGATGAATCGACGGGTGAGACCCGGCACTTCAAGGCCGGCGACTCCTGGTTCGTCACGAAGGGCACATCGACTGTCTGGGAAGTGCTGGGCGACAGCTACACGAAGCATTTCCTGCTGTTTGCCTGACGGCACACCGGTTCTTCGCACCCTTCATCAACATCCATTTTCGATGGGTTCCCATGACAGCGATTTCAACTCTGCCTGAAGTCACGGCCTTTCTTTCCCGCCCTCACGGGCACTACATCCACGGCCGTGCCGTCGAAAGTCGAGGTGACCGCATTGCGGTCGTGAACCCCTCGAACGAACAGGAAATCGCCGATGTTGCCGACGCGACGCGTGACGACGTCAATGCGGCGGTGGCGTCGAGCCGCGCCGCGTTCGAAGGCGCATGGGGACAGACTACGCCGGCCGGACGGGCGAATGTCCTGCTGCGGCTGGCGGATCTGTTCGAGAAGCATCGCGAGGAACTCGCGCAGATCGAAACCCTGCAGTCGGGGAAGATCATCCAGATTTCGCGCGCGTTCGAAGTCGATCAAGCGATCAGTTTTCTCAAGCATTATGCCGGCGCCGCCACGCGCATCCACGGCGAAACCATCACGCCCTCGCTGCCGTCGTTCAACGGCGAGCGATACAGTGCATTCACTCGGCGCGAGCCGGTTGGTGTGGTGGTCGGCATCGTGCCGTGGAACTTCTCGATCCTGATCGCAGTCTGGAAATTCGCGTCAGCACTGGCGACCGGCTGCACCGTCATCATCAAGCCGAGCCAGTTCACGCCATTGACGCTACTGCGCATCGCCGAACTGGCTACCGAAGCCGGTGCGCCGGCCGGAGCCTTCAACGTCGTCAGCGGCGGCGGCAATCCCGGGCGCTGGCTGATCGATCACGCAGGCACGGCCAAGGTCAGCTTTACCGGCTCGGTGCCGACCGGCATGGCAGTTGGCCGCAGCGCGATGGACGCCAAGCTCACGCGTGCGACGCTCGAACTCGGCGGCAAGAATGCCGTCGGATTTCTGAAGGACGTCGATGCCGACAAGACCGTGGCCGGCATCCTCGAATCGGGCTTCGTTCACCAGGGGCAAGTATGTGCCGCCGGCGAGCGTTTCTTCGTGCATCGCTCGTGTCTCGACGAGGTGCTCGAAAAGCTCAAGAGTGCGCTGGCAGGCCTGCAAATCGGCGATCCGATGGACGAGCGCACCCAGTTCGGTCCGCTCTCGAACCGCGCCCACTTCGACAAGATCGTCGGCTTCTTCGATCTGGCACGCAGCGAAGGCGGCACGATCGCATTCGGCGGCCAGCCGCTCGACCGCACCGGCTACTTCGTGACGCCGACCGCAATCCTCGTCGACGATCGCCGCGCGAAGATGCTCGGCGAGGAAACCTTCGGCCCGATCGCGACATTCCTGGCCTACGACGATGAGGCAGAACTCGTGGACCTGTTCAACGACACGCCGTACGGGTTGGCGGCGAGCCTGTGGACCGACGACCTGGGCAAGGCGATGAACCTGATTCCTCGCATCGAAGCAGGTACCGTGTGGGTCAACATGCACACGTTCCTCGATCCTGCGCTGCCTTTCGGCGGCGTCAAGGCATCGGGCATCGGCCGCGAGTTCGGCTCGGCCTTCATCGACGATTACACGGAACTGAAGTCGGTCATGATCCGGCACTGAAGAACACCGGGCATCATCCATTCAAGGGCCGGCGCGGCGAGGCGCCGGCCCTTTGCATTCGTGCCGCGATCAGAACATGTGCTTGATTCCAACCGATACGGCCACTTGCGACGACGCATTTGCGCTACCCACATAGGCCAACTGTGCGTAGTTGCGCATCGCGCCGGTCAGCGGGTCGATGCCCAGACCATCGCCGGCCATCTTTTCATAGTTCACCGTCGCGTACAGTGCGGTCCGCTTGGACAGGTTGTAGATGCCGCCCACACTCACCTTGTGAATATCGGTCCGCGAATCGGTGGTTGATATCTTCGCGAGCGTGTAGCTGTACGCGATGCCTGCCTGCAGCGCGGGCGTCACGTTATAAAGCGCGCTGGCTTCAGCCGTGTCGAATCGAATATCGCTGACCGGCCCTGCAATCGCCGTCAGGTAGCGGCTGCCCAGCAGCTTTGCCTGCGTGACTGTGGCCGACAGGGTCAGCTTGTCGAACGCATAGCTGGCGCCCGCTCCGAACGTGCGCAGCTCGTCGCTGTCGTGCATCCCGCAGTAACTCGACGGACTTTGCCCGCAACTCAGTTCGCCGATATACGCGGTATCTCCGCGCAGCCCGGCTGTCAGCGGATTACGCATCGACAGATAACCGGCCGCGGCCGAGAATGGACCGTTCGAATAGTTGATTGCCAACGCCCACGCGCGGTTTGTCGCGAATGCACCCGCCTGGTTGCCGAAGCTGAACGTACCGCCAAACGACAGACCGGAAAAGCTCGGGCTCAGGTATTTCACGGCATTGTTGACGTTGAAGGCTGCATTGAGATTGTCGATATCGCCGAAATGCGCGCCGGCAGGCCCCGCCCAAGTGTTGCTGACCGCGAACGGCGCCAACGCATCGGTATACGAATCGAACTGTCGCCCTAATGTGAGCGCACCCCATCGGTCCGATTGAATCCCGACGATGGCAGTCGCGTCGAACAATGCATTCTGCTCGAACAGCGCACCATTATTCGAGAGGAAATAGTTCCTCAGGTCGAAGACGGCGTTGTATCCCCCTCCCAGGCTCTCGGTACCTTTGAAACCGAGCGTAGTAGGGGCGACGTTTCCGCTTGTCATGCTCCACGCACGCTTTCCGGCGACGCCAGCCGCCACCGATTGCTGCTGATTGTTGACGTACGTGATGCCGGTGTCGATCACACCGTATAGCGTGACGCTGCTTTGTGCGTAGGAACTGCCGCAGGCAAGCATTGCCGCAACCGCGATCGCCCCACCCCTTCCTCCGTGACACGCCAGATCGAAAAGACATGCTTTCATAAGTAGTTATCCTTAACTTTTTTGGCGCGTGCCTGACAGCTTTTTGCCAGCCCCCGCCTGTCTGACTTTGCGGATTGACCGCACTATCTCGCGGCTAGCCGCCGGTTCCGCGGAACGGATAATCGTCCTGCCGAATCGATTGTCCTGCACCGATCCACAACGCCAACATCAACCGTTTGGTTGATTTCGCGACCTGGGCGGGTAAACACTTAAGGGGAATGGCGCGGAGAAGACCGCGAAAGCGGAAAGCCGATACAAACGTAGCGGAATGATGGAGCGCGGAAACTGATGAGTTGCATGTTGCTGCCGGGCGGCATGGGCCGCGGCAGCGAAAATCAATGGAAACCGTACTCGGACAATTTCGACACGAGTGTCGAACGATTCGACACCCCGACCTTGTGGAAGATCTTCAGTACATGGGTCTTGACTGTCGCCACGCTGATATTGAGGCTCGACGCGATATCGTTGTTCGTGGTCCCCCGCATCATCAGGTCGACCACATCGATTTCACGCGACGACAACAGGAAGCGTTGCGCCGCCTCCCGCTTGCGAGCCGGCGTACCACGATTGCGCGCCCGGCAAAGATTGAACTCGATGTACGGCTGCATCGCATCGACTGCGGACAGGATCGCCGCGTCGTCATCGCACTCGTGAAGCAGCAGCGACATGCCGCCAACCACGCGTCGTTCATTCCGAAACAACATCTCCACGACATCCGTATAACCATGCGCGCGGAGGAATCGAACATAGTGCTGATCCTCCGGACAGTGACCGACGCGCTGCGTCAGCCTCGCACTGCGCAAATCCGACAGGGCGACCCGATGAATCTCGAACGGGTCGTACTTGCACATACCGGTTTCGTATTGGCGATGGAACGTCTCGGGCACCTCGTGGCGCTGGAAATCGCAGTAGCCGGTATTGTCGTCGACGAAATAGAACGCCACCGTCCTGACCCCGGTCGTCCGCGCCACGAAGTGAATGGTCTCTTCCGCAAAGCGCGAGTCCGCCGAGAACTGATTCCGCCGCTCCGCATTCGTCAACTCGCACTCGCGCATTTCAACTAAACCTCGCTCAATAAACGCCCCAGATTCGCGTACAGCGCCGGGCGAGCCGACCTGAGCCACATCGCAAATGCGGCACCGACGACCGCAACCGCCAGGGTCGCGAACGGCACCAGACGCGCCACGATCGAGTCGCTGCCGCTGAGCAAGTCGATATGCGCAAATATCTGCCACAGACAGAAAAACAGCCCCAGCGACGCCAGCGCAGGCGCCACGAGACGCTGCCAGATCGACACGCCACGGCTATTCTTCCAGAAAAATCCCAACACGGCCAATGAAGCAAATCCCTGAACCGCAACGATGCCGACCGAGGCCACAACGCTCGACCAGGGGAGCACGCCCAGCAGCGGATCGACATGATTCACAGCACAAGCCGCCAGTACCACCAGCGCACAAGCCGTCTGCACCGCGCTGGCGACATAAGGCGTTTGCTGAGTTGCATGGGTACGCGCCAGGACGGGCCAGATCACGCCCTCGCGCGCGAGCGAGAAGAAGTAACGGGAAATCGTATTATGAAAGCTGATCAACGCGGCGAGCAGGCTCGTGATCATCAGCACGCCCATTACATCGGCCGCCCATCCGCCCACCAGCTTTCCCGTCATCGTGAACCACATGTTGCCCGGATCCTTACCGGATTGCACGATCGCGTCGGCCGGCCCGTAGGCGGTGATGATCATCCATACCGAGACGGCATACAGGCACATGATGGCGGTGATCGCCATGTACGTTGCGCGCGGGATACTGCGCACCGGATCTCGCGCCTCTTCAGCGTAGATCGCCGTGGTCTCGAAGCCCATGTACGAGCCGACGACGAATACCAGGGACGGTCCGAACCCTGCGGTGAACACTGTCGACGGGGCAAACGAACTCAGCGAGAATCCCTGAGGCCCTCCATGGCCGACAACCGCAGCATCGAAGATCACGATGATGGCGATTTCGCATCCCATGAGCACACACAGAAACTTGCCGCTGAATTCGACGTTGCGGTAGCCAAAGTAGTGCACGACAAGCACCACCGCTGCGGCCGAGACCCACCATGGCACATGCACCGCTAAGTGGGCTTCCAGCGACTGACTGATGAAGAAACCGACCAGCGCATAGCAAGCAAGCTGCATCGCGTTGTAGGCCAGCAGCGCGAGAAATGCGCCACCGACGCCTGCCGGCCGGCCAAGGCCCGTCGCGATGTAGGCATAGAACGCCCCGGCGTTTTTCACGTAACGGCTCATGGCGGCGTATCCGACACTGAATAGCAGGTAAATCAGGCCAGCGAATACGAATGTGCCGGGAACGCCAATCCCGTTGCCGAGACTGATGCTGACCGGTATCACGCCGACAAGTGCGGTCAACGGGCCGTTGGTTGCAATGACAAGAAATACGATCGACAACATGCCGAGCGCGTTTTTCCTGAGCGCAGGCTTGCTTTGGACGTTTCCATTCATTTTCGACTGTCTCCTGAATTCACGACCCTCTCAGCGAGGTCGGATGAAGACAATTCTTCAGAACCAAATCACCGTGCACAATCAACCGTTCGGCTGATTCTTTCTTTCAATTTCTATACATCGACCACCACCGCCCGCCTTCGTCAGTGGCAGCGGCAGCGCGCGAGCGATCAAAACGCGAACGACGACCAACCACCGGTCATACATTGGCGCGTTCACGACCCCGCACAACCCAGGCAAGGCCCCGGAGATTGTCTGAGATTTCGATCGGATCAGGACCGGGAACTGCTCCATAGCCGCTCTCCATCGTGTCAGGTGACCTGCCCCCTTCGGCAGCACGACGCGCGTAAGGAGCAAACCAGGCCATCGCGCGGAATCCGTGTCCGGTTATTTCTGTACATGTGTCGTAGCCGCGCCGACGCAGCGCGGCATTGATAGCGGCATCGCTCATCGGGTGATTCCGATCGCGCGCGCCAGGAAACAAGTAGCGACCGCCTCCGGTCAGCGAGTGCAACTCGCGGAGAATCGCGACTGCCTGAGTCGCAAGCGGCCCGAGAGAAATTTCCAGGTACAAGCCGCCACAGTCGAACAAGCGCGTAGGCTTCGCGGCAGGCTTGGCATTCTTGATAGCTGTATCGGTCAGCGGCATGGGGGCACCGAGACTCAGACAGGACACACTTCCATGTTGTCCCCAACTTGCCCCCAGCTTCAATCGGTACTACCCGGAACATCGCAGCATGAAAAAACCCGCGAAGCCTTTGGCTATCGCGGGTTTCAAGAGTTCTCGGGAACAAACCGGAACTTGAGTTGGTGCGTGAGGCCGGACTCGAACCGGCACACCCTTGCGGGCGTCAGGACCTAAACCTGGTGCGTCTACCAATTTCGCCACTCACGCGCATGCTCTGTCGCCTGACCGCACGGCGTGCATCGAGTGCTTGCGCCGCGCGCCCGGGACATCACGCCGGCATCGAAACCGGCTCAGCCCGATCAGGCGAGCGCGAGATTCTACCCGATCTGCGACGCGTTGTCTCCATCGGCAGGCGGCATTCACGTGCCGATGCTAGAATTCCGCGCTTGATGCTTCCGGCGGTGCGCAACCGCGCGTCCCCCCGATACCGCCTCCCCGACACGATCCCGCACGTGAATTTCGACGACTATTGTCAGCAGAAAGCCGCCCCCGCCGGCTCCAGCGTCTACTACGCGTTGCGGCAGGCGCCGTTCGGCGTCCAGCCGCGCCTCACGGCCCTCTTCGCGCTGCGCCGCGAACTCGAGGAAACCGTCAAGGAAACCAGCGACCCGACCGTCGGCCACACCAAGCTCGCGTGGTGGCACAAAGAACTCGCGGCGCTCGCGGCCGGCGAGCCGTCGCATCCGGTGACCAAGGCGCTCGCGCAGCATCACCCGTCGATCGCGGCCGAACACGACGCGCTACGCGCACTCGTCGGCGGCTACGGCATGGATCTCGAACAGGCGCGCTACCTCGACTTCGCGAACCTGCAGCGCTATATCACGCTGGTCGGTGGCGGCTTTGCGGCGCTCGTCGCGCGCGCAAGCGCTGCGCGCCCGTCAGAGCCGCAGCCGTGGGCCGAGCCCGTCGGCCACGCGCTGATGCTCGCACAGTTCGTTCAGGAACTCGGCAACGATGCGCGCCATGGCCGCATCTATCTGCCGATCGACGAACTGCAGCGCTACAACGTGACGGCCGCGGATCTGCTGAACCGGCGCTACAGCCCCGCCTTCACCGAACTGCTGCAATTCCAGACTGCACGGGCCCGCGACGCACTCACGGGCGCCGAAGCCGCGATCCCCGCCGCCGAGCGCCGTACGCAACGCACGCTGCGCGCACAGCTTGCGCTCGCGCGCGCGCTGCTCGACGAGATCGAACGCGACGGCTACCAGGTCCTGCACCAGCGCATCGCTCTGACACCGATCCGCAACCTGTGGATCGCGTGGCGCGCCGCGCGCCGGCGCTAACGCGCGGCTATGCCTTCAGCAGCGGCAGCGGCTCGAAGCGCTGCTGCAGCACGTGCGTCGCGTCGAGCCCCCACCAGGGCCCAAGCACGGTCGCATAGAGCTGACGAAAATCGACCGCGACCGGCAGATTGCCATTGCCGTCGAGCTGCCCGAGCGCGGGCGGCGCCCCGTACAGCCCGCCGGCGACGCGCCCGCCCATCACGAAATGCGGTGCAGCCGTGCCGTGATCGGTGCCGTTGCTCTGGTTCTCGCGCACGCGCCGCCCGAACTCCGCATACGTCATCACGAGCGTTTCGTTCCACCGTCCGAGCTCGATCAGCGCACCGCGCATCGCGCTCATCCCTTCGGCGAACTGCTTGAGCAGCGCCGCCTGCTGTCCCGGCTGGTTCTGGTGCGTGTCGAAGCCGTTGAGCGTGAGCCGCAGCACCGCCACGCCGTCCTGCGCACCCGGCCCCGACGCGTCGCACGCGGCGAGCACCTGCATCGCGGTCTTCACCGCGGTGCCAAACGCTCCCGCCGGAAACGCCGTCCGGAATTCGCGCATGCCGCCGCGCGGTCGCAGCCGGTCCGCCGCTTTCACGATGTCGTTCTCGACTTCGATGATGTGCGCGAGCGCCGGGTTCTGCTCGCGCAGCGACACAGGCTCCGCGAGCCGCGCGGCGCGGATGAACTGCGCCGGATTGACGAGCGCGATCGCGCGCGCGCCGTTCGCGAGCGGCCCCATCTCGGCGCTGCCGAGCACGACGCCGTCCGCCGCGAAGCCGGCCGGCACCGGCGCCTGCGCGAACGTGCGCGTGAGCCAGCCTTCGCGCAGGTATTGGTCCGAGCGCGATGCGGTGTCCCAGATCTCGATCGAGCGGAAGTGCGACAGGTTCGGCTGCGGATAACCGACGCCCTGCACGATCGCGACCTGCCGGTCGCGCCACATCGGCAGCAGCGGCGCGAGCGACGGATGCAGCCCCGTGCGCTCGTCGAGCTGCAGCACCTGGTCGCGCTTGATGCCGATGCTGCGCCGGAATAGGTAGTACTGCTGATCCGCATACGGCACCACGGTATTGAGGCCGTCGTTGCCGCCCTTCAGCTCGACGAGGATCAGCACGTTCGAATAGCCGGCCCTCGCCTTCGGCGCGGCGAGCGTGGCCGCGAGCGCACCCGGCTGCCAGAGCGACACGCCCGCCGTCGCGGCGGCGCCCGTGAGCGCGAGGAAATCACGTCGGTTCATCGTGCATCCTTTGCCGGCCGCGTCGCATGCAGGCCGCGTCGGCGACTCGTGTTCGGGTTCGTGTTCATTTCAATTGATAGGCGGGATCCATCAGCAGCGCCTCCAGATACGCGCTGCCGGTCGATCCGGTGTCGATCGCTGCGACGGGTGGCACCGCGAGCACTGCATGCTGCAGCTGCAGCTCGGTCGACAGGCCCGCGATCGCCTGCGGCCGCGCGCGATATTGCGCGAGCCAGCGCTCGAGGTCGAAGCGCAAGCCGCCGCGCGCGGGCTTCGCCGGCGTCGCGGCGGGACTGCCGTTGCCGGCCGCCGCCATCCCGCGGGAATTTCCGCTCGCCGCCACCGGACGCATGCCGGCCGTCTCGGTCGCCCGGAACAGCTGCTCGACGAACTGCTTGCGCGCAAGCAGCGTCGAGCTGTTGATCCACGTCGGGCCGCCCGGCCAGCCCTTCACGTTCGGCGGGTAGAACAGGTTCTGCCCGAGCGTGCGCACGGTGTTCGCGAGCATCTGCGGATCGCCGTAGCCG
The DNA here is from genome assembly GCF_003854275.1 of Burkholderia sp. Bp8963. Taxonomy (GTDB): domain Bacteria; phylum Pseudomonadota; class Gammaproteobacteria; order Burkholderiales; family Burkholderiaceae; genus Burkholderia. The sequence goes on along the minus strand of NZ_QTQP01000052.1, from coordinate 39,090 downwards.
ACGTCGAACAGCCGTACCGATCCGACGACGAATTCGGCCGGCGACTTGACAAGCACGCCGCGATTGCGCGGATCCCAGAACGCATCCGTCGACCACAACGCGCCGAGCGCCGCGCGAATCTCGTAGCCGCTTGCGCGAAAGCGGCCGGCAACCGTGTCGAGCGCGTCGGCGTCCGGGGTGTCCGACACGAACTCGCGCCACAGTTTCGTCGCGATGAAGCGCGCGGTTTCCGGTCGTTTCAGCAGGATGTCGAGGAACCCGTCGCCGTCGAACGGGCCCGTGTCGCCAAGGATCGTCTTGTCGCCGGTATCGTGCCATTCCGGACGCACGACGAAACGCAGCGTGTCGGGATCGATCGTCCAGCCGGTCATCGCGCGCGCGGCTTCCGTCACGTCGTGCTGCGTGTAGTGTCCTTCGCCGAGCGTGAACAGTTCCATCACCTCGCGCGCGAAATTCTCGTTCGGGCGGCCCTTGCGATTGCTCGCGCCGTCGAGATACTGCAGCATCGCCGGATCCCGCGCGACCGCATGCAGCAGCGTGCCGAAGTTGCCGAGCGCCTCGCTGCGCAGCAGCACGTTCTGCGCGAACATCGTCTGCGGGTACGGCACCTTGTCCTGACCCGACGTGAAGTGGCCGTGCCAGAACAGCGTCATGCGCTCGGTGAGCGGCGACGGCGTCACGACCATCTCGTTGACCCACGCAGCGCGTAACGCCTCGTAATGCAGGTTGCGCGTGCGCTGCTCGTCGCGCCGCTGGTCCGGCGTCAGCGCCTGCCGTTGGGCACGCGTTGGCGGCAGTTCGGCGAGCCACTCGGGCCAGGTCGTAGCAGGCTCGCGCCGGACGTTGCCGAGCGCGTCGGCCACCGCCTGCGCGCGCGTCATGCCGACGAGCCGCGCGACGTCGGCGGGCGCAGGCGTAAAGCCGGTGCGGCTCAGAAAAAACAGCGCATCGTCCACATCGAGCGGCATCTGCATCGCAGGCGATGGCGCCCGCGCAGCGGCGGCGTTCGCTTCACTCATCGTCTTCGGCTCCCGAAGCGCGCAATGCGCGCATGTGCCGATTCAACGGCATCCGGCAGGCGCAAGTTGACTGCAAAATTGCTACGGATTTTTTCGGCGTGGCGCGCGGGTCAGCGCTTGTACAGCTCGCGGACCGCGTCTTCGATGTGCTGGCGCAGCAGGTGGCGCTCCTCGGGCGTCATGTGCCCGTCGCGGCGGTGCTGCTCGAGATCGGGAGGCACGGCGGAGCGGGTGGCGACGTCGGCGCCGCGGTCCGCTTGCGGCGTCTTGCCTCGCGGCAGCTTGCGCGACGGAGCGCCCGGCTCGGCGCGTTGCGCATACGCGAAGTTCGACGCATACGGACCGGCGAGCACGATCGTCAACATCAGTGCAATCCGGGCAGATCGCATGACCGTCCTCGCTTCTTTGGTCGATTTGTTCCCTTCGTCACGCGGCAACCGGCTACCTCTGGTACTTGAAAAACCCTGCGGAAATCGGGTGTGCAAACCATGAAAGATTAAGTGCAGGGGAGTATCTACCGAATTTCGGTTTCGAGTAAAGGAATCTCTATAGCGTGCCTTTACTCCGCGCCACACCACGGGTAAATTTTGTAACTGACTGTAACGCGTCAAATTACCCGGCCGCGCGCCATTTCCCATTCGCGATAAGATGCCGTTCATGGAAACGAAAAACCCCTCCAAGATTCTCGTCGTCGACGACGACCCGCGCCTGCGCGACCTGCTGCGCCGCTACCTCGGCGAGCAGGGCTTCAACGTGTACGTCGCGGAAAACGCGACCGCGATGAACAAGCTCTGGGTGCGCGAGCGGTTCGACCTGCTCGTGCTCGACCTGATGCTGCCGGGTGAAGACGGCCTGTCGATCTGCCGCCGCCTGCGCGGCAGCAACGACCGCACGCCGATCATCATGCTGACGGCCAAGGGCGAGGACGTCGACCGCATCGTCGGTCTCGAGATGGGTGCCGACGATTACCTGCCGAAGCCGTTCAATCCGCGCGAGCTCGTCGCGCGCATCCACGCGGTGCTGCGCCGCCAGGCGCCGGCCGAACTGCCGGGCGCGCCGTCGGAAACGACCGAGGTGTTCGAGTTCGGCGAATTCTCGCTGAATCTCGCGACCCGCACGCTGACGAAGTCCGGCCAGGAAATTCCGCTGACGACCGGCGAATTCTCGGTGCTGAAGGTGTTCGCACGCCATCCGCGCCAGCCGCTGTCGCGCGAAAAGCTGATGGAGCTCGCGCGCGGCCGCGAATACGAAGTGTTCGACCGCAGCCTCGATGTGCAGATCTCGCGCCTGCGCAAGCTGATCGAACCGGATCCGGGCAGCCCGCGGTTCATCCAGACCGTCTGGGGCCTCGGCTACGTGTTCATCCCGGACGGCGCGGCCTGATCTTCCCCTCCTTCGGTTTCGCCCGTCTACGACCCGTCCCATGCGTATCGACCGGCGCCTTCTGCAGCTCGCCTTCGGCGGGCTGTTCTGGCGCACCTTCCTGCTGATCGCGCTGCTGATCTCGGTCAGTCTCGCCGCATGGTTCCAGAGCTTTCGCGTGATCGAGCGCGAGCCGCGCGCGCAACGCGTCGCGCTCCAGCTCGTCGCGATCGTGAAGCTCACGCGCACCGCGCTGCTCTACTCCGACCCCGACCTGCGCCGCGCGCTGCTGCAGGATCTCGAGAGCAACGAAGGCGTGCGCGTGTATCCGCGCGAGAAGACCGACAAGTTCAAGCTGCAGCCCGACGAGTCGCTGAACCGGCTGATCGAGCACGACATCCGCAGCCGGCTCGGCGACGATACGGTGATCGCGCAATCGGTCAACGACATCCCCGGCGTGTGGATCAGCTTCAAGATCGACGACGACGATTACTGGGTCGCGCTCGACCGCGACCAGCTCGACACCGTCACGGGCCTGCAGTGGGCCGGCTGGGGCCTGTTCGCGCTCGCGCTGTCGCTGTTCGGCTCCGCATTCATCACGAGTCTCGTGAACCGGCCGTTCTCGCACCTCGCGCTCGCCGCGCGCCAGGTCGGCTCGGGCCACGCGCCCGAGCCGCTGCCGGAGCGCGGGATGGGCGTCGCCGCCGAGACGAACCGCAGCTTCAACCAGATGGTGCGCGACCTCGAACAGCTCGAGGCCGACCGCGCGCTGATGCTTGCAGGCATCTCGCACGACCTGCGCACGCCGCTCGCGCGGCTGCGCCTCGAAACCGAGATGAGCCCGTCCGACCAGGCGACCAAGGACGCGATGGTCGACGACATCGAGCAGATGGACCGCATCATCGCTGCGTTCATCGACTACGCGCGGCCGACGCAGCGCAAGCCCGAGCCGATCGACCTGTCGACGATCGTGCAGGAAGTCGCCGCGCGCGTCGCGGGCGAGGACGGCGTGCAGATCCACACCCGGCTCGCACCCGCCGCCGTCATCGAGGCCGACGAGACCGACATGCGGCGCGTGATCGGCAATCTCGTCGAGAACGCGCGCAAGTACGGCCAGAGCCGTCAGGACGGCGTCGCGCGCATCACGCTCGAAACGCGCGTGTCGCACGCGCGCGTCGAGCTGTCGGTCAGCGACGAAGGCCCCGGCATCCCCGAGGATCAGCTCCCGCTCGTGATGCGGCCGTTCTACCGCGTCGACACCGCCCGCACCAAGGCGGACGGCACGGGCCTCGGGATGGCGATCGTGCAGCGCCTCGTCGGCCGCTATCGCGGCGCATTGCGCCTGCGCAACCGCAGCCCGGAACCCGGGCTCGAAGTCACGCTCGAATTCCCCGGCGGCAAGGCGCGTGCGGCCGCATGACGCGGGCACGCGGGTGTGCCGCGCGTCACACTATCGCGGCGGTTGAAAAAATCTATCGGCCTCGTTAGACAAAATCTATTGGTGCGCTCATTCAATAGTGTTAAGATTCGGCTCATGCTGTCACATCAACGTTGCAGCACCGAGGTAGCTTGACTCAAGTCTTCTTCCCAACTCACACAGGAGTAACCGCATGAAAACCGTCGGCGATAAACTCGAAGCCTTCACCGTTGGTGCTGCGAAGCCCGGCTTCAACCACCACGAAGAAAACGGTCAGTCGGCTTTCGAGACGATCACCGAAGCGTCGTTCCCGGGCAAGTGGAAGATCATCTACTTCTACCCGAAGGACTTCACGTTCGTGTGCCCGACGGAAATCGTCGAGTTCGCGAAGCTGGCGAAGCAGTTCGAAGAGCGCGACGCGATCCTGCTCGGCGGCAGCTCGGACAACGAATTCGTGAAGCTCGCATGGCGCCGTGAGCACAAGGACCTCGACAAGCTGAACCACTACGCGTTCGGCGACGTCAAGGGCGAGCTGATCGACCAGCTCGGCGTGCGCGACAAGGAAGCCGGCGTGGCCCTGCGCGCAACGTTCATCGTCGATCCGGACAACACGATCCAGCACGTTTCGGTGAACAACCTGAACGTCGGCCGTAGCCCGGAAGAAGTCCTGCGCATTCTGGACGGCCTGCAAACGGACGAACTGTGCCCGTGCAACCGTGCAGTCGGCGGCGCAACGCTGTAAGCGCATCGATGCACGAAGCCCGCGGCGCATGCCTGCCTGCGGGCTTTTTTAACGGCCAACCCATAGGAGATATCAATGGAATTCATCGACTCGATTAAGGCGCGCATTCCCGACTATGCGAAGGACATCCGCCTGAACCTCGACGGCACGATCTCGCGCTCGTCGCTCGAAGGCACCGACGCGGTCGGCGTCGCGCTCGCCGCGGCGGTTGCGGCGAAGAGCACGGTGCTCGTGAAGACGATTCGCGAAGCCGGCGTGCTGTCGCCCGAAGAGACGAACGCCGTGCTGACGGCGGCCGCGCTGATGGGGATGAACAACACCTGGTATCCGTATGTCGAGATGGCCGACGACGCCGATCTGAAGACCCAGCGCGCCGAGTTGCGGATGGGCGCCTATGCGACGCACGGCGGCGTCGACAAGCGCAAGTTCGAGATGTACGCGCTCGCCGCGTCGATCGTCGGCAAGTGCCACTTCTGCGTGAAGTCGCACTACGCGCTGCTGAAGAACGAGCAAGGCATGACCGTCACGCAGTTGCGCGACGTCGGCCGCATCGCGTCGGTGATCAACGCCGCCGCGCAGGTGATCGCCGCCGAAGGCGAGTAAGCATTGCCGCGCGCGCCGCACGATGCGCGCAACCAGCAAAAACGCCACGCGGGCCTGCCTCGCGTGGCGTTTTTCATTGCCGCAAGCGTTGGTGCGCGCGGCGCCAACCGGCACCATCCGGGGCACCATCCGGGGCACCATCCGGGGCACCGGCCACCGCCCGGTCGCGGCCCGTCAGCCGCCCTGCTTCACGAGCAGCGCGGCGGCCTGCGCCTCGATACCTTCACCGCGGCCCAGATAGCCGAGCTTCTCGTTGGTCTTCGCCTTCACGTTCACGCGCTCGAGCGGCAGGCCGAGATCCGCGGCGAGGTTCGCGCGCATCCCGTCGATATGCGGCGCGAGCTTCGGCGCCTGCGCGATCACGGTGCTGTCGACGTTCTGGATCGTGAAGCCCGCGGCCCTTACGCGCGCAACGCATTCGCGCAGCAGCACGCGGCTGTCGGCGCCCTTGAACGCGGCATCCGTATCGGAGAAATGCCGGCCGATGTCGCCGAGCGCCGCCGCGCCGAACAGTGCGTCGGTGATCGCGTGCAGCAGCACGTCCGCGTCCGAGTGGCCGAGCAGGCCGCGCTCGTACGGAATCGTCACGCCGCCGATGATGAGGGGGCGCCCCGGGACGAGCTGGTGCACGTCGTAGCCTTGTCCGATTCTGAAATCCATGCGTGTTCCGATTGAGATTGAGTGTGGGTCAGGACGATTGCGGCGCGCGCGCGAGGATCGCTTCCGCGAGCGCGAAATCTTCCGGATACGTGACCTTGAAGTTGCGCAGGCTGCCCTGCACGACGCGCGGCGTATGGCCGGCCCATTCGATCGCGCTCGCCTCGTCGGTCAGGTCGTGCCCTTCCCGCTGCGCCTGCAGGATCGCTTCGCGCAGCATGCCGATGCGGAACATCTGCGGGGTCTGCGCCTGCCACAGCGCGTCGCGCGACTCGGTGCGCGCGATCGCATCGCCGCCGGCCGGCACGCGCTTCAGCGTATCGGCCACCGGCAGCGCGAGGATGCCGCCGACCGGGTCATCCTTCAGCGTCGTGACCAGCGTGCGGATCAGCTGCGGCGTGATGCCGGGCCGCGCGGCGTCGTGCACGAGCACCCAGTCGCGATCGGTCGCGCCGAATTCGGTCAGCTCGAGCAGCCCGTTCAGCACCGACGCCTGCCGCGATGCGCCGCCGCAACGGCGCACCGCGAAGCGCAGGCCCGCGAAGCGGCGCGCGTCGAAATGCGTGTCGTCCGGCGCGAGGACGACGAGCGTCTGCGTGAATTCGCTGCACGCGTCGAACGCGGCGAGCGTGTAATGCAGCAGCGCGCGGCCCGCGACCGTGCGGTATTGCTTCGGCACGGCCGAGCCGGAGCGGCTGCCGGTGCCGGCGCAGGGAATCAGGGCGAAGAGTCGGGGAGTCACGAAGGGAAACGCCGGAAAGATGAAATCGAGAAGCGGATTTTATAATAGGTCTTTCGTCTCCACCGGCGCACTGCGATGCGCCTGCGCACGCCACCTCTGCCGTCCCTATGCCAGACAACGCTTCCAACCCGTCCGCCTCGCCCGTCGCGCGCGTCAAGCCCGGCCAGCGCTTCGCCTTCGACGGCACGCACGGCTCTGCCGACGCGCTCGCCATCGCCCGCTACCTCGCCGCGAATCGCAACGACGTGCCGCTCCTCGCGGTGATCTGCGCGAACGCGGTCGACGCGCAGCGCCTCGCCCAGGAAATCGGCTACTTCTCGCCGGACGCGCGCGTGCGCCTGCTGCCGGACTGGGAAACGCTGCCGTACGACACGTTCTCGCCGCACCAGGACCTCGTGTCCGAGCGTCTCGCGACGCTGCACGACCTCGGCGAAGGCCGCTGCGACATCCTGCTCGTGCCCGCGACGACCGCGCTGTACCGGATGCCGCCCGCGTCGTTCATGGCCGCGTACACGTTCGCGTTCGCGCAGGGCGAGCGGCTCGACGAGGCGAAGCTGAAGGCGCAGCTGACGCTCGCCGGCTACGAGCACGTAAGCCAGGTCGTGCGGCCCGGCGAATACTGCGTGCGCGGCTCGCTGATCGACCTGTTCCCGATGGGCTCGCCGCTGCCATACCGGATCGACCTGTTCGACGACCAGGTCGACTCGATCCGCGCGTTCGACCCCGACACGCAGCGCAGCCTCTATCCGGTGCGCGACGTGCGCCTGCTGCCGGGCCGCGAGTTTCCGTTCGACGAAGCCGCGCGCACCGCGTTCCGCAGCCGCTGGCGCGAGACCTTCGAAGGCGACCCGAGCCGCGCGCCGATCTACAAGGACATCGGCAACGGCGTGCCGTCGGCCGGCATCGAGTACTACCTGCCGCTGTTCTTCGACGAGACGGCGACGCTGTTCCACTACCTGCCGCAGGATGCGCATCTCGTGTTCACGGGCGACCTCGACGCGTCGATCCGCCGCTTCACCGCCGACACGAAGCAGCGCCACGCGTTCCTCGCGCACGACCGCGAGCGGCCGATCCTCGAGCCGCAGCGCCTGTTCCTGTCCGACGAGGATTTCTTCGCATTCGCGAAACCGTTCGCGCGCGTCGTGCTGCCCGCGCAGCCCGCGGGCGGCTGGGCGACCGGCCTGCCCGAACTCACGGTCGACCGCCATGCCGACGATCCGCTCGCCGCGCTGCGCACGTTCGTCGAATCATCGGGCAAGCGCGTGCTGCTGACCGTCGAATCGGCCGGCCGCCGCGAGACGATCCTGCAACTGCTCGCCGAGCACCATCTGCGGCCCGCGTCGAACGACCACTTCGCCGGCTGGCTTGCGAGCGACGAACGCTTCGCGCTCGGCGTCGCGCCGCTGTCGAGCGGCTTCGCGGTGCCGGGTGAAGGCTACGCGATCGTCACCGAGACCGAACTCTACGGCGCGCTCGGCCGCCGTGCGGGGCGCCGCCGCCAGGAGCAGGCGAGCAACGTCGACGCGATGGTGCGCGATTTGTCGGAGCTGAAGGTCGGCGACCCGGTCGTGCACGCGCAGCACGGCATCGGCCGCTACATGGGCCTCGTGTCGATGGATCTCGGCGAAGGCGAGACCGAGTTCCTGCATCTCGAATACGCAGGCGAAAGCAAGCTCTACGTGCCCGTCGCGCAGTTGCACGTGATCTCGCGCTACAGCGGCGCCGATCCGGACAGCGCGCCGCTGCATGCGCTCGGCTCCGGCCAGTGGGAGCGCGCGAAGCGCAAGGCCGCGCAGCAGATCCGCGATACCGCGGCCGAGCTGCTGAACCTGTACGCGCGCCGCGCGGCCCGCGAAGGCCACGCGTTCGCGCTCGAGCCGCGCGACTACGTGAAGTTCGCGGAAAGCTTCGGCTTCGAGGAAACGCCCGATCAGGCCGCGGCGATCGCGGCCGTGATCGGCGACATGACGAGCGGCAAGCCGATGGACCGCCTCGTGTGCGGCGACGTCGGCTTCGGCAAGACGGAAGTCGCGCTGCGCGCCGCGTTCATCGCGGTGATGGGCGGCAAGCAGGTCGCGCTGCTGTCGCCGACCACGCTGCTCGCCGAGCAGCACACGCAGACCTTCGCGGACCGCTTCGCCGACTGGCCGGTGCGGACCGTCGAGCTGTCGCGCTTCAAGACCGCGAAGGAAGTCAACGCGGCAATCGCGCAGATCAACGAAGGCAGCGTCGACATCGTGATCGGCACGCACAAGCTGCTGTCGTCGGACGTGCAATTCAAGCGCCTCGGCCTCGTGATCATTGACGAGGAGCACCGCTTCGGCGTGCGCCAGAAGGAAGCGCTGAAGGCGCTGCGCGCTGAAGTCGACGTGCTGACGCTGACCGCGACGCCGATCCCGCGCACGCTCGGGATGGCGCTCGAGGGGCTGCGCGACTTCTCGGTGATCGCGACGGCGCCGCAGAAGCGGCTCGCGATCAAGACCTTCGTGCGCCGCGAGGAAGAAAGCGTGATCCGCGAGGCGATGCTGCGCGAGCTGAAGCGCGGCGGCCAGGTGTACTTCCTGCACAACGAGGTCGAGACGATCGAGAATCGCAAGGCGATGCTCGAGGAGCTGGTGCCCGAGGCGCGCATCGCGATCGCGCACGGCCAGATGCACGAGCGCGAGCTCGAGCGCGTGATGCGCGATTTCGTCGCGCAGCGCGCGAACGTGCTGCTGTGCACGACGATCATCGAGACCGGCATCGACGTGCCGAGCGCAAACACGATCATCATGCACCGCTCGGACAAGTTCGGCCTCGCGCAGCTGCACCAGCTGCGCGGCCGCGTCGGCCGTTCGCACCACCAGGCGTACGCGTACCTACTCGTGCACGATCCGCAGGCGCTGACCAAGCAGGCGCAGCGCCGGCTGGAAGCGATCCAGCAGATGGAAGAGCTCGGCTCGGGCTTCTACCTCGCGATGCACGACCTCGAGATCCGCGGCACCGGCGAGGTGCTCGGCGACAAGCAGTCGGGCGAGATCCACGAGATCGGCTTCCAGCTGTACACGGACATGCTGAACGACGCGGTGAAGGCGCTGAAGAACGGCAAGGAGCCGGACCTCACCGCCCCGCTCGCCGCGACGACCGAGATCAACCTGCACGCGCCCGCGATCCTGCCGGCCGACTACTGCACGGACGTGCAGGAGCGGCTGTCGCTGTACAAGCGGCTCGCGAACTGCGAGCACGGCGACGCGATCGACGGGATCCAGGAAGAACTGATCGACCGCTTCGGCAAGCTGCCGCCGCAGGCGCATGCGCTGGTCGAGACGCACCGCCTGCGGCTCGCGGCGAAACCGCTCGGCATCGTGAAGATCGACGCGAGCGAAGCGGCGATCGGGCTGCAGTTCGAGCCGAATCCGCCGATCGACCCGATGCGCATCATCGAAATGGTGCAGAAGCATCGGCACATCAAGCTCGCGGGCCAGGACCGGCTGCGGATCGAAACGCGTTCGCCGGATCTCGCGATCCGCGTTTCGACGATCAAGGAGACGCTGCGCGCGCTCGGCCATGCGCCCCGGCAAGGCACGGCCGCCGCGTCGCGTTGATGTTGCAGACGTTGTGTTGACGTTGCATTGACGTCGATTTGACGCAGCGTTGACGTCGCATTGACGTCGATTTGACGCAGCGTTGACGTCGCGTTGACGGGTTCGACGCTGCAACGCAAAGGCGCGCGGTGATGCTGCACCGCACTGCGGCCCGCGAGAGCGGGCCGCACCGTTTTTGAGTATGATTTTCCCATTCATCAGACGGAGTTCAGCCATGCCCACACTCGACGCGACCGCGCCGTCCGCCACCGACCAAGGCGACGCGTCGCTCGTCAGCCTGCCCTGGATCACGCAACTCGTGTCGATGGACACGACGAGCCGCGTGCCGAACCTCGGCCTGATCGAAACGGTGCGCGACGCGCTCGCCGCGAAAGGCATCGCGTCGACGCTCACGCACGATCCGCGCGGCGGCTGGGCGAACCTGTTCGCGACCGTGCCCGCGCACGACGGTGCAACGAACGGCGGCATCGTGCTGTCCGGGCATACCGACGTCGTGCCCGTCGATGGCCAGCAATGGGACAGCGATCCGTTCCGGCCGGAAATCCGCGATGGCCGCCTGTATGGCCGCGGCACCTGCGACATGAAGGGCTTCATCGGCACGGCGCTCGCGCTGCTGCCCGACATGCAGGCGACGAAGCTCGCGAAGCCGATCCATTTCGCGCTGTCGTACGACGAGGAAATCGGCTGCGCCGGCGCGCCGCTGATGATCGAGGATCTCGTCAGGCGTGGCGTGAAGCCGTCCGGCTGCATCGTCGGCGAGCCGACCAGCATGCGGCCGATCATCGCGCACAAGGGCATCAACGCGTACCGCTGCTGCGTGCGCGGTCATGCGGCGCATTCGTCGCTGACGCCAAAGGGGCTGAACGCGATCGAATACGCGGCGCGCCTCATCTGCCACATCCGCGACATCGCGGATCGCTTCCGTGCCGAAGGCCCGTTCGACGAACTTTACGACGTGCCGTTCACGACCGCGCAGACGAGCACGATCCAGGGCGGCAATGCGATCAACACGGTGCCGGCCGAATGCCGGTTCGATTTCGAGTTCCGCAACCTGCCGACGCTCGACCCCGACCAGATCTACGCGCGCATCGAAGCGTATGCGCGGGAAACGCTGCTGCCGCAAATGCGCCGCGAGCATCCGAACGCCGCGATCGAGTTCTCGAAGATCGCTGCGGCGCCGGGCCTCGACGCGACCGAACAGGCCGCGATCACGCAGCTCGTGCGCGCGCTGACTGCCGACCAGGACAAGCGCAAGGTCGCATACGGCACCGAGGCCGGCCTGTTCGAACGCGCAGGCATCCCGAGCATCGTATGCGGGCCCGGCGACATCGAGCAGGCGCACAAGCCGAACGAATATGTCGAACTCGCGCAGCTGGCCGCATGCGAGCAGTTCCTGCGGAAGTTCATCCGCAGCATGTCGGTCGACGCGCACTGACCGTTCCCCGCCACGCCGGCCTGCGTGTGCGGGCCGGTTCACTCCCCCACACGCCAGGCCATGTCGACTACACAACAGGGCACCGCCCACACGATCGACGGCGAGCCGATCCCGACGCTCGACGAAATCGCCGCGCAGCATTTCGCACTGTCGCCGTGGGTCGCGCGCACACCCGTCTTCGAACGTGCCGACCTGCCTTCGCTCGAAGGCACCCACGTCAACTTCAAGTTCGAGCTGCTGCAGGTGAGCGGCAGCTTCAAGGCACGCGGCGCATTCACGCATCTGCTCGCGCTCGACGAGGCGCGCAAGAGCGCCGGCGTCACCTGCGTGTCGGCCGGCAACCATGCGGCCGCAGTCGCGTTCGCGGCGATGCGGCTCGGCAGCAGCGCGAAGGTCGTGATGTTCCAGACCGCAAGCCCGACGCGCATCGCGCAATGCAAGCAGTACCGCGCGGAAGTCGTGCTGGCCGGCAGCGCATCGCAGGCGTTCGACCTCGTGCGCCGCATCGAGGCCGAGGAAGGCCGCTTCTTCATCCATCCGTTCAACGGCTATCACACGATACTCGGCACCGCGACGCTCGGCTACGAATGGGCGACGCAGACGCCCGACCTCGACGCGGTGATCGTGCCGATCGGCGGCGGCGGGCTCGCGGCCGGCGTGTCGACCGCGCTGCGGCTCGCGAACCCGCGCGTGCGCGTGTACGGCGTCGAGCCGGAAGGCGCCGACGCGATGAGCCGCAGCTTTGCGGCCAACCATACGGTCAAGATGACCGCGATGCATACGATCGCCGATTCGCTGATGGCGCCGCACACCGAGGAATACAGCTATCAGCTGTGCCGGCGCCACATCGAGCGCATCGTCACCGTGTCCGACGATGCGCTGCGCGCGGCGATGCTGTTCCTGTTCTCGTACCTGAAGCTCGCGGTCGAGCCGGCCTGCGCGGCCGCGATGGCCGCGCTGCTCGGGCCGCTGCGCGAAACGCTGCAGGGCAAGCGGGTCGGCGTGCTGCTGTCGGGCACGAACACCGATCCGGTCACGCTCGGCATGCACCTCGCGCACGCGAAGCTGCAGCGCTGACGCAGGCCCGGTTATCCACGGTTCGTGTTGAAGAGCCTGTTGAAAAGTTTCTGGAAACTGCGCCAACCCATTGATCGGATTCGACTTTCCCGGCGCGATGCCGATTGCGGCAACGGCCGGGTCGCTCGGGCCACGGACCCTCGGGTTATCCCCAATTCCTGTTGACAGAATTGTGGAGAACTTTCCAACAAGCGCGGCAAGCTATTGTTTTCATTGAATAAAACACAATCACCCCCGGTTGCATCGCAGATTGGGCAGCGCCTGCCGTTGCCGCAAGTTATCCACAGATTCTGTTGACAGCCATGTTGATAAGGGCGGGATCGGCAGGCCAAGTCGTTGATGCGAAAGGATTCGTTCGGCCCGCACGCATCGCGGGCCCACGCACGGCGGCGCCGTCTGCATAAAAAAACGGCGGCCGCATCACGCGGCCGCCGTTCGTCGTTGTGCCGGGCGCAATCAGGCCCGGGTTCACCGATCAGGGCTTGCTGGTCTCGAACATGTCCATGATCTGCTGCTTCTCCTGCGCCGTCACGGGCGGCGGCGTGAGGCCCGCCGCGCCGGCCGAGCCGAGCGCATCGTTCGCGCTGATCGCGTTCGCGGCCGGGTTGATGTCGACGCTCTCGACGAAGCCCGCGCCCGGCGTGCGATCCGCGTAGTACAGTTCGCCGTCGACCGTCGTCAGCCCGTCGGGCATCGGCATCGGCTGATCGGGCACGCCGTTGAGCGCGGTGCGCATGTAGTTCACCCAGATCGGCAACGCGAGCTGCGCGCCGAATTCGCGACTGCCGAGGCTCTTCGGCTGGTCGAAACCCATCCACGCGACCGCGACGAGCGACTGCTGGTAGCCGGCGAACCAGCCGTCCTTCGCATCGTTCGTCGTACCGGTCTTGCCCTGCAGGTCGCTGCGGCCCAGCGCGTTGGTGCCCGCACCCGTGCCGGCCGTCGCGACCGTATGCAGCAGGCTGTTCATCACGTACGCATTGCGGCCTTCGATCGTGCGCGGCGCGGTGTTGCCCGCGATCACCGGCTGCGCCTTCTGCAGCGGCTGGCCGTGCGCATCGTCGACCTCGGCGATCAGGTACGGATCGACCTTGTAGCCGCCGTTCGCGAATACCGCATAGCCGGTCGCAAGCTGCAGCGGCGTCACGAGGCCCGCGCCGAGCGCCATCGGCAGGTACGGCGGCGTCTTCGCCGGATCGAAGCCGAAGCGCTGCGTCACGTACTCCTGCGCGTACTGCGTGCCGATCGACGCGAGAATGCGGATCGACACGAGGTTCTTCGAGCGCTGCAGGCCCGTGCGCATCGACATCGGACCGTCCGGCTGGTCGTCGTCCTTCGGCTCCCACGCGGTGCCGCCCGGCACGCTCGGCGGGAAGTACAGCGGCGCGTCGTTGATGATCGTCGCCGGCCCGAGGCCCTTGTCGAGCGACGCCGAGTAGACGAACGGCTTGAACGACGAGCCCGGCTGGCGCCAAGCCTGCGTCACGTGGTTGAACTTGCTCTTGTTGAAGTCGAAACCGCCGACGAGCGAACGGATCGCGCCATCCTGCGGCGCGATCGCGACGAGCGCGCCCTCGACCTGCGGCAGCTGCACGACCTGCCAGCCGGCCTTCGTGTCCTTCATCACGCGCACGACCGCGCCCGGCTTGATGCGCAGCGCGTTGTTCGCGCGCGGGCCGAGCGCCGCGGCGACGAAGCGCAGCCCGCCCGGGCCGATCGTCGTCGTCGCGCCGCCGACGAACTGCACCTCGACCGCGTTCGGCGACGCGGACAGCACGACCGCCGACTGCAGGTCGCCATTGTCCGGGTGATCGGCGAGCGCGTCGTCGATCGCCTCGTCGCGGTCGTCGCCGGCCGCCGGCAGCGTGATGAAGGCTTCCGGCCCGCGATAGCCGTGGCGGCGCTCGTAGTCGAGAATGCCGCGGCGCACAGCCTGGTAGGCCGCTTCCTGGTCGGCCGCGTTGATCGTCGTCGTGACGGTCAGGCCGCGCGTATAGGTCTCGTCCTTGTACTGCTGGTACATCATCTGCCGCACCATCTCGGCGACGTACTCGCCGTGCACCGCGTACTGATTGCCGGGCGTGCGCACGTGGATCTCTTCCTTGATCGCCTGATCGTATTGCGGCTGCGTGATGTAGCCGATCTCGAGCATCCGCTTCAGGATGTACTCCTGGCGCACCTTCGCGCGCTTCGGATTGACGACCGGGTTATACGCGGACGGCGCCTTCGGCAGGCCCGCGAGCATCGCGGCTTCCGCCAGCGTGATGTCCTTCAGGTCCTTGCCGAAATACACGCGCGCGGCCGCCGCGAAACCGTACGAGCGCTGGCCGAGATAGATCTGGTTCATGTACAGCTCGAGGATCTGGTCTTTCGTCAGCGCCTTCTCGATCTTGTACGCGAGCAGCATCTCGTAAATCTTGCGCGTGTAAGTCTTCTCACTCGACAGGAAGAAGTTGCGCGCGACCTGCATCGTGATCGTGCTCGCGCCCTGGCGTGCGCCGCCGTGCATCAGGTCCGCGACGCCCGCGCGCAGGATGCCGAGGAAGTCGACGCCGCCGTGTTCGTAGAAGCGGTAGTCCTCGATCGCGAGCACCGCCTTCTTCATCACGTCGGGAATCTCCTGGAAGCGCACGAGGCTGCGGCGCTCCTCGCCGAACTCGCCGATCAGCACGTGATCGGCCGAGTAGACGCGCAGCGGCACCTTCGGCTGGTAGTTCGTCAGCGCGTCGAGCGACGGCAGCTGCGGCGCCATCACGACGAGCGCGTAGCCGACGATCAGCGCACCGACGATGGCCAGCGTGATGAACAGGCCCGCGAACCACAGCGCGACGCGCGAACCGAACGAGCGGCGCCCCCGGCCGCCCCCGCCGCCATCGCGCGGTGCGCGGTGTGCGTCGCGGTCGTCGTCATCGGTGTAATAGGCTCCCGACGGCGAACGGCGCAGCGTGTAATGGGGCTCGTTCCGCGGGGAAGAAGAAGACGGTCGTTTGATAATTGGCATGTCGGAATGTCGGACGCGCGTGGCGCCCACGGACGCATGCGGAATGCAAGCGGATGAATCAGAGATGGGTGCTTCGTGGCTACTGTCACGTCGACAGACCCCGTCGCGCGGCGATCCGTTCCCGCGACGTGACAGCGCATTTTAATGAAATCAACCGATTGGCTTCGCGATTTTTTGTAAAAATTCCCTCGCCCGCTGTATTGGCGCGATTTTTTGTCCGCCTGCACGGCCTATCATGAACACGAAACGCGGCATGCGTATTACGCGCAAGCTTTCAATGGCGAAAGGCTGGTCGCGATGCGCGCGCAGCTGCGCGGTCACGCGATTCGCTGCGCTTGATATCGCGGGTTTAAGCCGTATTTAAGTGACCCGGTGGTGTAATATCCGCCGGCACTGGCGGACCGGAACCGGCCCCGCTACAGGCCATGCCGCACCACGCGGCGCCTTTCAAACACGGAGGATTTCATGTCGCTTTTCGACTCTGTTTCGCGCACGATCAAAGGCCTGCTGAACGACGCGGCCGATTCGGTGCAGGATCCGTCGCGCGATGCACGCCAGATCGTGCGGGAGCTCGACGACAGCATCAGCCGCGCCGAAAACTCGCTGATCGAGATCGAGGCGCAAGTCGCGACCCAGCGCAGCAAGCGCGATGCGGCCGACGACAAGGCGAAGAAGTACGAAGACGGCGCGAAGCGCGCGCTGCAGGCCGGCGACGAAGCGCTCGCGCGCGAGGCGCTCGGCGCGCAGGCGAACGCCGAAGCGGAACGCAACGCGCTCGCGGGCGAACTCGCGACGCTCGAGCCGTCGGTCGACAAGCTGAAGGGGCAGATCGCCGACATGCGCCAGCGCCGCAACGACCTGAACGCGCGCTCGAACATCCTGCAGGCGAAGCAGGAAATCGCGCAGGCGAAGGACGTCGCGGCTACCGCGCTCGGCGGCATCGGCGGCAAGAACCTGTCCGAAGATTTCCAGAAGCTCGAGGACAAGGTCGCACTGCAGAACGCGCGTTCGGACGCCCGCCTCAATTCGGCCGACACGTCGAGCGGCAAGGCGCTCGACGACAAGCTCGACGCGCTGAACAAGGGCCCGTCGGTCGAGGATCGTCTCACCGCGCTGAAGAAGCAGCTCGACACGCCCGCGCAGTAACCGGCATGCGCCGCCGCCCTGCCCGGGCGCGCGGCGCGGACCGATCGCAAGGAGACGGGCGCACGCGCCCGGTTCGACCATGAAGAAATCCCTCGCCGCTCTCGGCTTCTCGCTGATGATGCTGTCGTCTGCCGCGTTTGCGGTGCCGTCGCTGCAGCAGGTCGAGCAGTCGATCGCGCAGCGCGACTGGCAACGCGCCGACACGCAGCTGTCGCAGGTCATCGACGCCCATCCGAACAACGCGCACGCACACTATCTGTACGCACAGGTACTCGATCGCGAAGGCCGCTCGGCCGACGCGCTCGCGCAGTTGCAGCGCGCCAAGACGCTCGATCCGCAGCTCCGCTTCACCGATCCATCCCGCTTCGCACAGACGGAAGCGCGCATCCGCGCGGACGCCGCGCGCGTGAGCAACGTTCAGCCAGGCACCGGAACCGGCACGCTGCAGTCGTCGCTCGCGCCGGCCGTGCCGCCGGCTGAAAAGCACGGCCCGTCTGCCGGCATGTGGATCGGCCTCGGCCTGATCGTCGCGGTGATCGCGCTGGTGCTGCGCTGGACGCTGCGGCGCGCGCGCTCGACCGACGACCGCCGCACCGAAGACGAACGCCGCGCACAGCTGAAGCGCGCGACCGACGTGCTGAACGACGTCCGCCCGCTGAAGCTCGATGCGCGGCTGTCGACGGCGCCCGGCGCCACTGCGCTCACGAGCGAGATCGAAGCGATCGAAACCGATGCGCGCGAACTCGTCGAAGCGTTGTCGAACGGCAAGAATCCGGTGCCGCCGTACCGCGTCGAGGAACTCGAGAAGCGCCACGCGAGCGTGAAGGCGCGTGTCGAAGGCCGGCCCGATCCGGCCGCGCAGCCCGCCGCACCCGCCGGCGGCTCCGTGTTCGCGCAGGAAGCCGATCGCGTGACGGGCGCGCAAGGTCAACCGTATCCGCCTCAGTATCCGCAGCAACAGCAGCCGCCCGTCGTGATCCAGCAAGGTGGCGGCTTCGGCGGCGGCATGGGTGGCCTGCTGACCGGCGTGCTGCTCGGCGAGGCGATGTCGGGCGGCCGTGAGCGCGTGGTCGAACGCGACGTGATCGTCGACGGCGAGCGCCACCGGCGCGACGCCGATCCGGGCATCGATCTCGGCCGCGGCGACGACTCGAACTGGGACAATGGCAGCAGCGGCGGCGGCGTCGATGTCGGCAGCAACGACGACGACTGGACCGACAACACCTGAGCGGCACGCTCCGGGGTGTCGACGCGCGACGACCGACACCCCGGACACTTTCTCCTTGAAATGATTCGTTGGCATTCCCGACCGCGTCCGCGGCGCGGCGCCCATTTGTCAATCATTTCAAGATGGGCTATCAGCAATGGGGCACGTTCGCTATCATGCGGCCATCGGCGTGCCACCGACCCTCAATTCGACGCGATCGCGTCGCGGCACGCCTCCCTTTGCCCCAACCAGGAGAAAGCCGCTCATGAGCATCATCAAGGAATTCAAGGAGTTCGCCGTCAAGGGCAACGTGATGGATCTCGCCGTCGGCGTGATCATCGGCGGCGCATTCTCGAAGATCGTCGACTCGATCGTGAAGGATCTGATCATGCCGGTCATCGGTGTCCTGACGGGCGGCCTCGACTTCTCGAACAAATTCGTCCAGCTCGGCACGATTCCGCCGTCGTTCAAGGGTAATCCCGACTCGTTCAAGGATCTGCAGGCCGCCGGCGTTGCCGTGTTCGGCTACGGTTCGTTCATCACCGTGCTGATCAACTTCATCATCCTCGCGTTCATCATTTTCCTGATGGTCAAATTCATCAACAAGCTGCGCAAGCCCGCGGAAGCCGCGCCTGCTGCAACGCCGGAAGACACCGTGCTGCTGCGCGAGATCCGCGATTCGCTGAAGCAGCGCTGAGCGCCAGCCCGCCGGAAACATTCCAGCCCGCCCTCGCGCGGGCTTTTTCATGTCTGCGCGGGCCCGGCTGCCGCGCGATGCCTATCGCATTTTTTTGTGACGAGCGAATGCACGCGCCCGCGAAGCGGGTCTATGATGGAGACTAAATGACAGTGCAGGCGCCAGGCGCTGACTGTGTCGATCGTGGCGAGCGGGTCGATCGGAGACGTCGATCGTCGCACCGCACGAAGCTAGCATTTTCGTGTGCTATAAAGGATCGACATGCGGCGCGCATAGCCGGGAGTGGGTCGCATGAAAGTGCCGCATTTCTTGCAATTGTTTTTGAGGCGAGTGTTTATGTCCTTCCCGAAAAAACGTCGACGCGCGCAGCAGGATGGCCAGGAATCGTTCCTCGCGGTCTTGCGCCACTCGAAGCCGTTCGCCCAGCTTGATACCAAGATTGCGCGCGCTCGCGCGCAGGACGAACCTGTACTGTACGCGCATGTGCTTCCCGGCCTGGACGTGCTCCTGTGCAGCGTGCGCGGCGCACAGCCGCCGTATCCGGCGATCGCCGAATTGCGAAAACGCTGCATCGAGTCGATCGCCAACGCGCTCGAGCAGCCGCTCGACGGTCTCGAAAACGGTGGCTACTGGTACGAAGCGAACGGCTTCGGCTTCCTCGTGTTCGCGAGCCGCGCCCGTGCGCGCATCCTGCCCGAATTTGGTGCGGGCACCAAAGCGTCGGTGCGCAGCGGGCTCGGACGGCAGAACGCCGGCGACACGACACCGCGCTCGCTCGGCTGATTCGACGCCGACCATCGATGGGCCGCCCGAGCGCGGCCCATCTGCCATTCACGCATTCCGTTCGTTGCAGCGACGCCCACACCGCCATCAAGCCTGACGGCGTCCGTTCCCCGGCCTGACGATGTCGATGAACGCGGCGAAATCCGCGTCGGCGAGCCCTTGCGCAGCGCCAAGCCGCAGCACCTGCTGCACGGTCGCCGACACCGGCATCACCGCGCCCGTCTCGCGCGCCGCGTCGGCAATTGCATCGACGTCCTTCTGAAACGTGCTGAGTGCGCCGATCGGCGGATGGCCGCCCGACGTCATCCGCGGCACGAAGGTCTGCAGCAGCACCGAATCGGCCCAGCCGCCGGCGAGTGCCTGCGCGAGACGCGCGGCATCGATGCCGCTCGCCTGTGCGAGGCCGACCGCCTCGGCAATCGCCGTGACCGTCGCGGTGACGATCGCCTGGTTGCACAGCTTCGCGGTCTGGCCCGCGCCCGCGTCGCCCATGTGCGTGATGCGCGCCGCGTATGTGTCGATCAGCGGACGCGCCGCGTCGAGATCCGCTGCGCGGCCGCCCGCCATCACCGCGAGCGTGCCGGCCTGCGCGCCGGGCACGCCGCCCGACACGGGCGCATCGACCCAGCCGACGCCAAGTTCCGCCGCGCGCGCTGCATACGCGCGCGTCACGCCGGGCGGAATGCTCGAATGATCGACGATCCGGCGCACGCGCCGCGCCGCTGCAGCACCGGACAGCAAGCCGTCCGGGCCGAACACGACGTCGCCGACCGCGCGCGCGTCGAGCACGCACAGCAGCACCGTCTCGACCTGCTCCGCGAGCGCACGCGGCGAGTCGACGACATGGGCGCCGTCGGCGACCAGCGCGTCCGCCTTCGCGCGCGTGCGGTTCCATACGCCGACCCGGTGGCCCGCCGCCAGCAAATGCCGAATCATCGGCGCGCCCATCAATCCCGGTCCGCAAAATCCGACTTCCACGATATGCCTCGTCTCCGATATGGGTTGAACTTGCCGGCCATCATACCTATCACTCAATTAGCCGGGCGCACTCCGTACCCTATTCGGCACCCCATTCTGCACCCGCGCCAGAACCCGACACGACACAGGGAGCGCATCATGAGCGACCACGTCTACAAGCTGATCGAACTGACCGGCTCGTCGCAGCAATCGAGCGACGACGCGATCCGCAATGCGATCGCGAAAGCCGCCGCGACGCTGCACAACCTGCACTGGTTTCAGGTGACCGAGACGCGCGGCCACATCGAAGGCAACCAGGTGATCCACTGGCAGGTCACGCTGAAAGTCGGCCTGCGCATCGACGACTGACGCGCACGACTGACGCGCGCGCCGCGTCACGCCCGGAACGCGCGCGCGGATACGCGCAACGCGTATCCGCGCGCCTGCCCGCACACCCTTCCCGCCGCGGTCAGCGCCACGCCGGCGGACACGTGCGGGTAACCATCTCTTGACGCTGCCTTTCGTTCATATTAAAAATCATATACCCCCACCATCCCTCGATCAGCCCGGACATATAAACGGAGAAATCATGAGTCAGCAACGCGAGGCGATCGACACGTACCTCTTGCGCGTCTTGCACACCCTGTTGATGGAGCGCAGCGTCACGCGCGCGGCCGTCAAACTGAATCAGTCGCAACCGGCGATCAGCGCCGCGCTGCGGCGCCTGCGCGACATCACCGGCGATCCGCTGCTCGTGCGCGGCAAGTCCGGCATGGTGCCCACCGAATACGGGCTGCGTCTGCTCGAGCCCGTACAGAACGCGCTGCGCGAGATCGAGCGCATCAAGTTCCAGCAGCACAACTTCGACCCGGCCACGTCGATCCGCTGCTACCGGATCGGCTGCCCCGACTACCTGAACGTGCTGTTCGTGCCGACCGTCGTCGAGCGCTTCCGCCAGGCCGCGCCAAACGCGACGCTCGAATTCCACTCGCTCGGGCCGGCGTTCGACTACGAACTCGCGCTCGAGGACGGCAAGCTCGACATCGTCGTCGGCAACTGGCCGGAACCGCCGGAGCAGCTGCACCTGTCGAACCTGTTCGTCGACCAGATCGTCTGCCTGATGAGCAACACGCATCCGTTCGCGAAGCGCGGCGGCCTCACGCTCGACCAGTACCTGAACGCGCCGCACCTCGCGCCGACGCCGTACTCGGTCGGCCAGCGCGGCGCGATCGACGTGCATCTCGCGCGCGAGCGCCTCAAGCGCCACGTGGTCGTCACGTTGCCGTACTTCAACCTCGCGCCGTACGTGCTTGTGAAGTCCGACCTGATCTTCACGACGACGCGCCTGTTCGCCGATCACTACGCGAAGTTCCTGCCGCTGTCGGTCGTGCCGGCGCCGCTCGACTTCCCGCCGATGCAGTACTACCAGCTCTGGCACGAACGCTGCCATTACTCCGACGAAGTGCGCTGGTTGCGCAGCCTCGTCGCCGAGGCCACCCGCACGCTGATCGAGTCTTGACGACGCGCGATGGCGCGCGATGGTGCGACGGCGACGACCGGCGCCGTGCATCGCCATGGCGCGGCGTCCGCGCCGCTCAGCGCGACGCTTCGACGAGCGCTTGCGCGAGCGCGTTATGGCGTTCGATGACGGGCGGCAGATCGAGCGTCGCGAGCCGCCCCTCACGCACGACAACCTTCCCGTTCACCACCGTGTACGCCGTCTGCGACGGCGCGCAGAACACCAGCGCCGCGACCGGATCGTGCAGTGCGCCGGCAAACAGCGGCTGACGCAGGTCGAACGCCGCGAAGTCGGCCGCCATGCCGGGCGCGAGCGCGCCGATGTCGTCGCGGTTCAGCACCTTCGCGCCGCCGAGCGTCGCGATCTCCAGCGCGTCGCGCGCGGTCATCGCATCCGGCCCGAAGCCGACCCGCTGCAGCAGCAGCGCCTGGCGCACCTCCGCGACCATCTGCGCGCCGTCGTTCGACGCGGAGCCGTCCACGCCGAGCCCGACCGGCACGCCGGCGAGCCGCATCTTCTTCACCGGCGCGATGCCCGATGCGAGCCGCATGTTCGAGCACGGACAGTGCGCGACGCCCGTGCCCGTGCGCGCGAACAGGCCGATGCCGGCGTCGTCGAGCTGCACGCAATGCGCATGCCACACGTCGTGCCCGACCCAGCCGAGATCCTCTGCGTATTCGACGGGCGTCATCCCGAACTTCTCGCGGCTGTATGCGATGTCGTTGACGTTTTCCGCGAGGTGCGTGTGCAGCGACACCCCGTACTCGCGCGCGAGCACGGCGGCATCGCGCATCAGTTCGCGGCTCACCGAAAACGGCGAGCACGGCGCAACGACCACCCGCAGCATCGCGTAGCGCCCTTCGTCGTGGTAGGTCTCGATCAGCCGCTGCGCGTCGCGCAGGATGTCAGGCTCGCGCTCGACGACCGAATCCGGCGGCAGTCCGCCGTCGCGCTGGCCGACGCTCATCGCGCCGCGGCTCGCGTGAAAGCGCATGCCGATCCGCTGCGCGGCCGCGATGCTGTCGTCGAGCCGGCTGCCATTCGGATAGATGTACAGATGATCGCTCGACGTCGTGCAGCCCGACTGCAGCAACTCGGCCATCGCGGTCAGCGTCGACACCTCGATCATCTCCGGCGTCAGGTGCGCCCAGATCCGGTACAGGTTCGTGAGCCAGCCGAACAACTCGGCGTTCTGAGCGGCCGGAATCGCGCGCGTCAGGCTCTGGTACATGTGGTGGTGCGTGTTCACGAGCCCGGGGATCACGAGATGGCCGCGCAGGTCGAGCACTTCATCGGCCGTGTCCGGCAGCTCGGCGCTCGGGCCGACCGCGACGATCCGGTTGTCTTCGATGTAGAGCCCCGCGTCGCGTAGTTCGCGGCGCGTGTCGTCCATGGTCACGAGCACGTCCGCGTGCTTGACCAGCAGGGTCCTGGGGCGGGATGGGGAATGGTGCGGCGCGCGTGCTTGCGTGCCGGGATGCTGCTCGAATGTCATGCGTTCTCCGCGTCGGTCAGCCCTTACGGGCAGTCGCAAAGCCGTTCGAACGCTGATTCGCGGCACGCCCGGTGCCTGCGTCCGTTCGAACGCCCTGGCCCGGTTACCCGGCGTGCTCGCCGTCTTCGGGGTACGCGCCGGCCGGAGCCGACGTGCAAGGCGGCAGGATCGCGCAAGCGCGTGCGGCACACAATGCGCGATCCCGAATACCCACGTTCACGGTTTCGATATGGTACGTGCGCAGCCCGCGCGCCGTGGCGTCCGGCCGCGGATGGAGGTGGGTGAAAGCGCGTTGCGACCGCGTTTTTTTCGCGCCGTCGACAGCCGCTCATGCGCGGCGCATTATCTTTGCTATCGCTCGCGGTTTTGCACGAGGAACCTTCTTACAATGCGTGCACGGCGCTCGCTTCAACTCGCCGACGGGTATGTAGCCACGTGACGTGGAGCCTCGATCCGCCGCACAGTCATTGGATCGGGCCGCCGCCGAACCTCGCATTCACACAAGGACAAAGCGAATGGGCAAGCTCACTACCCACGTACTCGATACGGCGCACGGCCGCCCCGGCGCCGCGCTCAAGGTGGACCTCTACGCGCTGGACGGCGATTCGCGCCGCGCGATCAAGACCGTGCTGACCAATAGCGACGGCCGCTGCGACGAACCGCTGCTCGAAGGTGCCGCGCTCGCCGCCGGCGAATACGAACTCGTGTTCCACGCGGGCGATTACTTCGCGGCGATCGGCGTGAAGGTGCCCGAACCCCGTTTCGTCGATCGCGTCGTGCTGCGCTTCGGCATCGCCGACCCGGCCGCGCACTACCACGTGCCGCTGCTGGTATCCCCGTGGTCGTACAGCACCTATCGCGGCAGCTGACACCGTATCGGCCGCCCGCATCACGACAACGATCCGAGATTGGAGGAGTTCCATGGAAGGCTTCATCACCGACTGGCTGAACCTCGCGCTTCGCTGGCTGCATGTCATCGCCGCGATCGCGTGGATCGGCGAGTCCTTCTACTTCGTCGCCCTCGACAACAGCCTGAAACCGCCGACCGACCCGAACCAGCGCAAGCGCGGCGTGTTCGGCGAGCTGTGGCACGTGCACGGCGGCGGTTTCTACAACATGCAGAAGTACACGGTCGCGCCGCCCGAAATGCCGGACGACCTGCACTGGTCGAAGTGGCCGTCGTACACGACCTGGATGTCGGGCTTCTCGCTGTTCTTCGTGCTGTACCTGCTCGCGCCGAACACGTACCTGATCGACAAGAGCGTGCTCGACATGGGCCCGGTGGTCGCGGTTGCGTCCGCGCTCGGCTTCCTGATGGCCGGCTGGATCGTCTATGACACGTTGTGCCGCGTGCTCGGCACCAACGACCGTGTGCTCGGGATCTGCGTCGGCATCTACGTCGTCGTCGCCGCGTACCTCGCATGCCACATCTTCGCCGGTCGCGCCGCGTACCTGATCGTCGGCGCGATGCTCGCGACGATCATGTCGGCAAACGTGTTCTTCGTGATCATCCCCGGCCAGCGCAAGATGGTCGACAAGATGCTGAAGGGCGAAGAGCCGAACCCGATCTACGGCAAGCGCGGCAAGCAGCGCTCGGTGCACAACACGTACTTCACGCTGCCGGTCGTGTTCGCGATGCTGTCGAACCACTACGCGATGACTTACGCGAACAAGTACAACTGGATCGTGCTCGTGCTGATCATGCTGGCCGGAGCGCTGATCCGCCAGTTCTTCGTGATGCGTCACCGCGGCCAGCAGCTGTGGTTCCTGCCGATCGGCGGCGTCGCACTGATGGCGGCCGCACTCGTATGGACGATGCCGAAGCCGGTCGCACCGGAAGCGCAGGCCGCGAACGCGCCGAAGGTCGTGATCAACGACATCATGCCGATCCTGCAGCAGCGCTGCGTCGAGTGCCACTCGTCGAAGCCGACGCTGATGGGCAGCGCGCCCGCCGGCGTGATGTTCGACACGCCGGACGAAGTGTCGAAGAACGCGCAGCGCATCTATGAGCAGGCCGTGCGCCTGAAGGCGATGCCGATCGGCAACGTCACGCACATGACCGACGACGAGCGCACGAAGCTCGCCGCGTGGTTCGAAGGTGGTGCGGTGAAGTAACGCCGCCTGGTAGCGCCGGACGCCGGCGCTGTCCCTTTCCGTTCGCGGGCCCGTTATCGGGTCCGTTTTTTTTGCGTGCGCCTGATGCTCTTCGTGCGTTAGCCGCGCATCGCGTCGCGCTGAAGCGCGACGAGTGCATCGCGTGCGCGCGGGCCGTCGTCGAACGGGACGAAGATGTGATCGTGGTACGCGGCGGCCATCACGTTGCAACTGATGCCGGCCGCGCCGAGTGCCCGTGCGAATGCCGCGGTAAGACCAACGGCCGCAAGGTCGGAATGCACGTTCGGATAACGACACGTCTGCATTGGTCGGCAGCGATACGAATGCGAACGCACCCGGATGCAGTTCGGGCTGGTCAGGCATGCACCATCGCGACTTCGTCCGCGAGCCAGTCGCGCAATGCGACGATGCGCGGATCGTCCTGCGTGTGCTCCGGATACACGACGTGATACGCGAGCGCCGGCGCCACCTCGACGCTCACGTCGAACAGCCGCACGAGGCGCCTGTCCGCGAGATCGCGCGCAATCATGTGCGGCTCCGCCAGCCCGACCGCCGCGCCGTCCGCCACCGCCTGCACGACGTGGCTCGAATCCGGAAACGCGACGCACCGGCTGTCGTCGAAACCGTCGACGCCGGCCGCGGCCATCCACGCCGACCAGCGCGGCCAGATCACGCCATCGATTTCGCAGTCGGCGTGGCAAAGCGTGTGGCGCAGCAGGTCGCGCGGCACGCGTGGCGGCCGCCCGCCCGACAGCAGCGCCGGGCTGCAGACCGCGACGACGGACGTGCCGAACAGGCGCTGCGCACATGCGTCCCGGTAACGCCCGGTGCCGAAGCGGATCGCGACATCCACATCGTCGTCATCGAAATCGCGCAGGCGGTCGGTGATGTCGAACGTGAGTTCGAACGCCGGATACGCAGCCCTGAAACGCGGCAGGCGCGGCAGCAGCCAGTGCGTCGCGAAGCGCGCGCCGACCGACACGCGCAGTTCAGTCTGCTCGCGCGCGATGCGGCGTGCCCGCGCGGTCGCACGCTGCAGGCTTGCCAGCGCATCGGTGGCAGCCGCAGCCAGCACGACGCCCGCCGGCGTCAGCCGGATGCTGCGGCTCGTACGGACGAACAGTTCCATGCCGAGCTGCGCCTCGATTTCCTTGATCTGGTGACTGACGGCTGCCGGCGTCAGTCCGACCTCGTCGGCCGCCCGCGAGAAATTCAGGTGCCGCGCCGCCGCATCGAACGTTCTCAGCGCGCGCGTACCGGGCCACATGCGTTCCATCGATCTTCAAACAGGATTTGATGACCGTTTGAAAACTACTCGTTTTTCATGACGCCATCAATCGGCAAACAATAGCCTTTCTTGAAGATGCCGCGCGCCGCCCCGTGCCTGCGGCCGAACCCGGAGATTCGCCGATGACCGTTACACCGTTCCCGTCCGTCGCCCAGATCAATGGCGTCGCCGCTGCGCCGGACGCGCTCGCCGCACTGGCTTTCGCGGGCCATGCGCACTTCACCGCGATGCAGGTCCGCGACGCACGCGTGTGCGGCCTCGACCTGCACCTCGCACGGCTGCGCGATGCGTCGAACGCGCTGTTCGGGCACGCGCTGCCCGACGCGCGGATTCTCGCGTTTCTGCGTGCCGCGCTCGATCGCGCGCCGTCGGCGCTGTCGCTGACCGCGACCGTTCATGCGACGACAGGAGAATTCGTCGCACCGCGCGACGACGAAGCGCTCGACGTGCTGGTCCGCACCGCCGCACCGTCGTCGGGGCCGGCGGGCCCGCTCGATCTCGCGCTGTTCGACTACGAGCGCGTGCTGCCTGACATCAAGCACGTCGGTGAAGTCGCGAAGACGCACTTCCTGCGGCGCGCGGTCGCGCAGGGTTTCGACGATGCGGCATTCGTCGATCGTCATGGGCGCATCAGCGAAGGCTCGATCTGGAATCTGGCGTTCCGGGCCGGCGACGCGGTCGTGTGGCCGGTGGCCGGCATGCTCGGCGGCGTCACGATGCGCATCCTGCGGCGGCAACTGGCGCGCCTTGGCATCGCGCAGCACGACCGCGAAGTGGCGCCGGCCGACCTGCCGTCGATGAGCGGCGCCGTCGTGATGAACTCCTGGACGCCCGCGATCGCCGTGCGCCGGCTCGGCACGGCGACGCTGCCCGATTCGTCGTCGCTCGCCGCGCTGCTGCATCGCGCGTATGAACAGGAGCCACCCGTCGCGCCGTGACACGCGCGGCCACGAAGCACGGGCGCCCGGCTCACGCGTCGGCAGTGTCCGGCAGCCGCGCGATCGCCTTGATCTCGCACTGGAAGCCGTTCGAGCGCAACGCCTCGCGAGAAAACGACCGCGCATAAAAAAACCCGCGCAAGTTGCGCGGGTTTCGACAGGCAGTCAATCGCGAGAACGCCGGCGACTCACGCCGTCAGCACATGCAGCGCCTCGTCGGTGAGCCAAAGCGATTCCGCCAGATCCTGCTCGTTGAGATTCAGCCCCTCCCCGCCGCGATCGACGACGATGAAGTCGCTGACGTCACCGAGCGCGATCAGCGGGTGATGCCACACGCCCTTCGCGTAATTGACGCCCTGCCAGCCGCTCGTCACGAACGCGCGGATCTTCGCCGGGTCGAGCTCGCCCACGGGTGCGACGACGACAAGATATGGCTGGTCGTTCAGCGGCACGAACGCCTGGCTGCCGAGCGGATGCCGCTCGAGCATCTTCACCTCGAACGGCAGCGTGCGCGGCTGGCCACGAAACAGGTTCACGAGCGTGCGGCCGTCTTCGTCGTCGACGTCGACCTTCGCGAGATCGTGAAAGCGGATCGTCGTGCCGAGGTTGATCGGGATCTGCTTCGCGCCTTCCGTCTCGATCACGTCGCCGAACGGCGCGAATGCCTCTTTGGTCAGCGGTTCGATGGCAAGCGTCTTCATTTGTCGAGCGTCCCCCACAGGCGCAGGCGCGACACGCCGCCGTCCGGAATGATGTTCAGCCGCACGTGCGTGACGGGGCCAAGCGACGCGATGTCCTGTTCGAAGTAATGCTGCTTGTCCATCTGCAGCTTCTGCTCGCCGAGCAGCGCCGGCCAGAACATCGACTGAGTGATCAGCGAGCTGTCGGTGCCGCCCGTCACGTACGCGGCCTGGATCGAGCAGCGGTCCGGATAGTTGCCCTTGAAGAACGCGGTGTCGACTTCGATCTTGCGGATCACGCCCGGCTGCGCGAGCGCGATGATCGCCCAGTCGTTGCCCGGCTCGCGGCGGCGGCGGGTTTCCCAGCCGTCGCCCATGTTCACGCCGCGGCCCGGCAGCAGCAGGTTCGTGGCGACGCCGAAATGCTGGTTGTTCGCGGCGACCACGTAGCCGCCGTTCTCCATCGCCGCGAGATCGAACTGCTCGGTCGCACTCGCGCCCGCCCAGTCGAGCTGAGGCTGGCCGTACACGCGAAGCCGCGCGATGCCGCCGTCCGGGTAGATGTTCACGCGCAGGTGTGTGAACGCACGCGCGTCGCTCGCGTCGACGTAGTGATGGCTGTTGCCCTGCAGCGTCGTCGACGGCACGATCTCGACCCACTCGGTCGCATGCGTCGGCGCGCCGTCGGCCACGTACGCGCCCTCGATCGACGCGGCCGGCGGGAAGTTGCCGGTGAAGTGGCTCGTGTCGATGTCGAAGCCCTTGATCACGCCCGGGCGCGCGAGCTTGACGATGCACCAGTCGTAGCCGGTCGTGCGCTTGCGGCGCGTTTCCCAGCCGTCCATCCACTTGCCGTGGTCGTCGTACTTGCCGGGGATGAACACCGCCGGCTCGGGGTTCAGCATGCGCTCCTTCGGCGCGAAGAAATCGTCGCTGGCCTCGAGCGCCTGCGCACCGAGACGCGGGTCCGCGAGATTCACGTAGCGCCGCGTGAAGTCAGGTGCGTTGGGGTCGAGAAGCGGGATTGCCATGATGTGTCCTTGGTCAGTATTGCGAAATTGCCGCTGCCACGCAGCAGGCCGTATTGCGGTGTCACGCGTCGATCAGGTCGTCGAGCCGGAAACGTGCGATCCGGTAGATCTGGTCGAGGCTCGCGCGCATTTCCTCCGTGCGCGTATGGTTCACGCGCGACTCGAAGTTCGCGATGATGCCGTGGCGATCGTAGCCGCGCACCGCAAGGATGAACGGGAATCCGAACTTCTCGCGGTAGGTGCGGTTCAGCGTCAGCAGCTTGTCGAACTCGTCCTGCGTGCACTGGTCGAGCCCCGCGCCGCTCTGCTCGCGCGTCGATTCGGCGGTCAGCTCGCCACGCACCGCGGCCTTGCCCGCGAGCTCCGGGTGCGCGTTGATCAGCGCGAGCTGGCGCGCAACGCCTGCCGCCTCCACCGCGCCCGACATCGTCTGGTGCAGCGCGTCGATGCTCGCGTACGGCCGCGCGAGCGCGGCCGCCTCGGCGACCCACGGCGAATGTTCGAAGATCCCGGACAGCGCCGCGACGAATGCGCCCGGCGCCATCGTGTTCAGTTGCTCCAACGTGTAGCGCATCGCCTTCATGCTTTCCCTTCGTTCCGTTGATTAGCCTGGTACGGATGATGTTCACGCCAGTGTTGCGCGATATCGACACGCCGCGTCACCCATACGCGATCGTGCTTCGCGATGTGATCGAGGAAACGTTGCAACGCGCGGAAGCGGCCCGGGCGACCGAGCAGGCGGCAGTGCATGCCGATCGACAGCATCTTCGGCGCCTCGTCGCCTTCCTCGTACAGCACGTCGAACGCGTCGCGCAGGTAGTGGAAGAAGTGGTCCGCCGTGTTGAAGCCCTGCGGCGTCGCGAAGCGCATGTCGTTGGTGTCGAGCGTGTACGGGACGATCAGCTGCGGTGTCGTGCCGCCGCCCGACACTTCGACGTCCATCCAGAACGGCAGGTCGTCGCCGTAGTTGTCGGAGTCGTACAGGAAGCCGCCGTATTCGGCGACGAGCCGGTGCGTGTTCGGGCTGTCGCGGCCCGTATACCAGCCGAGCGGCCGCACGCCGGTCACGCGCTCGATCGCCTCCATGCCGAGCCGCATGTGCTCGGCCTCGAGCTCGGGCGTCATGCTCTGGTAATGAATCCAGCGCCAGCCGTGGCACGCGATTTCATGGCCGAGCTCGACGAACGCGCGCGCGAGCTCCGGATGCCGCTCGATCGCCATGCCGACGCCGAACACGGTCAGCGGCAATCCGCGCTTCTCGAATTCGCGCAGGATGCGCCACACGCCGGCGCGCGACCCGTATTCGTAGATCGACTCCATGCTCATGTGGCGGTCCGGATACGCGGCCGCGCCGACGATTTCCGACAGGAACTGCTCGGAGCCCGGATCGCCGTGCAGCACGCAGTTCTCGCCGCCCTCCTCGTAGTTCAGCACGAACTGCACGGCGACGCGCGCCCGCCCGGGCCAGTTCGCCTGCACGGGGTGGCGGCCGTAGCCGATCAGATCGCGTGGGTAGTTGGAATCGAGTGACATGGTTCGATGTGCGACGAAAACTTGCTGAAATAATGGGTTTCGATCGGCCCGACCAGCGGGCCGCCGCGCTCCACCGGCTGCGCGGCGGCTCCGCGAGCCGATTCGAACGACGGCCCAGTGTAGCGAAAACGCCCATACGCGCCCATACAGCGGCGCAGATAGTGCGTGTCAGACGGTGTGTATGTGCGGGTGCGGCAAAGTGGGGAGCGGCTCTGCTGCGGCGGCGGCTGCGGCCCCGGCGGCGTCGCTGCGCGCCGCGGCCGCGGCCGCGGCCGGGGCCGGGGCCGCCGCGCACGGGCTGAAGCGTGCGAATTCGCCGTCGTAGCGCTTCGGCAGCGGCCGCGCGTAGTCGCCGCGCTTTGCGGTCGCGAGCCGCAGCGCGACGAGCGCCTCCGCCCATTTGACCGCCGCCGTCACGCCCTCGACCACCGGCGCGCCGATCTGCTGCTCGATCTCGTGCGCGAATTCGGCCATCCCCGCGCAGCCGAGCACGATCGCGTCGGCGCCATCCTCGTCGAGCGCGCGCCGACATTCGTCGACGATGACCCGGCGCGCGGCCGAGCCCGGGCGGTCGAGTTCGAGCACCGCGACGTCGGTCGCGCGCACGTTGCGGCAGAACCGCTTCATCCCGTAGCGTTCGGCGAGATGCCACGCGATCCCGCAGGTGCGCGCGAGCGTCGTGACGACCGAAAAGCCTGGCGCGAGCACGCTCGCCGCATGCATCGCCGCTTCCGCGATGCCGATCACGGGCCCGCGCGCGAGCTCGCGCGCCGCATACAGCCCCGGATCGCCGAAACAGGCAATCACGTACGCGTCGAAACCGTCGCGCTCGCCTTGCGCGATTTCGGCGAGCAGCCCGGGCGTCGCGAGCGCCTCGTCGTAATACCCTTCGATCGACGGCGGCCCCATCGGCGGGCTGACCGCGACCACCGCGGTGCCGGCGCCCGCGACCTCGCGCGCGCAGCGGCCCATCGCGTCGGTCATCCGCTGCGTCGTGTTCGGGTTGATCAGCTTGATCTTCATGGCGCGCCCCTCAGGCCTTGCGGTTGGCGAACAGCCGGTAGAACCCGAAGCCGAGCGCCGCGCCGATGAACCACGAGAAATTCGCGACGCCCTGCCAGCCCGGCATCATCACGCAGACGATCGCGATCAGCGCGGCCGGCAGCAGCGCGCCGAGCGCGCGGCGGTTGACGCCGCCCGTGTACCAGTACGCGCCGTGCTCGGACATCGTGTACAGATCGTCGCGCACGAGCCTGCCGCGCCTGACGAGGTAGAAGTCGGCGATCAGCACGCCATACAGCGGCCCGATGAATGCGCCGAGCACGTCGAGCGTGTAGTGGATCACGGCCGGGTTGTTGAACAGGTTCCACGGCGTGATGAACACCGATGCGACCGCCGCGAGCATCCCGCCTGCGCGCCAGCTGATGAGCCGCGGCGCGACGTTCGAGAAATCGAACGCAGGCGACACGAAGTTCGCGACGATGTTGATGCCGATCGTCGCGATCGTGAACGTCAGCGCACCCAGGATGACCGCGGTCGGATGATCGATGCGCCCGACCGTCTCGACCGGATCGGTGATCAGTTCTCCGAACACCGGCAGCGTCGCGGCGGTCGTGATTACCGTGACGAGCGAGAACGCGAGGAAATTGACCGGCAGCCCCCAGAAGTTGCCGCGCTTCACGTCGCCGAAGGTCCGGCAATAGCGCGAGAAGTCGCCGAAGTTGAGCATCGGCCCGGAGAAATACGACACGACGAGCGAGATCGCGGTGATCATCACCGGAATCACTTCGGCGCCGTGATACTTGACGCCGCCGAGGTTGATCCCGATGTTGCGCCAGCCGGCGCGCCACACCATGTAGCCCGCGAGGATGAACATCACGACGTAGACGGCCGGGCCCGCGAAGTCGATGAATTTCTTGATCGTCTCCATCCCGTTCCAGAACACGAACGCCTGTAGCACCCACAACAGCATGAAGCCCGCCCAGCCCACGGCCGACAGGCCGAGAAAGCCGTAGCGGTGCACGTCCGCATACGGCAGCCATTGCGGGAAGAACTTCAGCACGACGATCACGAGCGCGCTCGACGCGAGATAGGTCTGGATCCCGTACCACGCGATCGCGATCAGGCCGCGGATCACGGCCGGCACGTTCGCGCCGAGCACGCCGAACGTCGCGCGGCACGCAACCGGATACGGCACGCCGACCTGCTGGCTCGGGCGCGCGATCAGGTTGCACAGCACGTTGACGAGGCCGATGCCGACGATCAGCGCGATCAGCACCTGCCAGCTCGTCAGCCCGAGCGCGAACAGGTTGCCCGCGAACACGTAGCCGCCGACGCTGTGCACATCCGACATCCAGAATGCGAAGATGTTGTATGCGCCCCATGTCTGATTTTTCAGGGGTGCCAAATCTTCGTTGTACAGGCGTTCACTGAAACCACTCGGCACTGTCGCCCCGCTCCCGTTCTCGCCGCCTTCCGCCGGATACGCGCTGTCGTGCGCCACACTGACCTGAGCCATGACCTCTCCTTGACCGCGGCCGGACGGCCGCTCCATCGTCATCGAAATCGCCCCGGACGTTGCCCGGAGTCGGACCCGCGACCCGCGGCTTGCGTCGCGGGTCGGCATTGCTTCGGTTCTCGTGGCGGACGGGTTCGGGTCGCCGCTCAGGCGGCGCCGCCGAACACCTCGCGCAGGTCGACCGCCCCTTGCGCGGGGCGGTCCAGCATTCTCAGTTCGACGTGCTGCAGGTGATGCGCCATCAGCGCCGCGGCACGCTTCGCGTCTCCGGCCTCCAGCGCAGCGAGAATCTCGTCGTGGTCGTCGAACGAACACGGGCTGCGCCCGTGCGATTCATACAGCGCCGACATCAGCGTCGAGCGCGCAACGAGCCCGTCGAGGCACGCGCTGAGCGTCTCGTTGCCCATCAGCGCCGCGAGCGCCGTGTGGAACTCGCCCGACAGGCGGATCCACGCAGGAAAATCACGCCGCTCGAACGCGTTGCGCTCCTTGTCGATCAGCGCGGCGACACCCTTCAGGCGCTTCGCGCCCGGCCCGGTCGCGAGCCGCTCGACGACGGCCAGCTCGATGATCCGGCGCATCTCGAACACCTCGTGCACGTCCTGCAGCGTCGGGCTCGCGACAAATGCGCCGCGATTCGGCTCCAGGTCGACGAGCCGATCGGTCGCGAGCAGCGCGAGCGCCTGCCGGATCGTTCCGCGCTTGACGCCGAACACGTCGCAGAGCTGCGCCTCGGTCAGCTTCGCGCCGGGCGCGAGCCGATGCTCGAGGATCGCCGTGCGGATGCGTTCGGCGATCGCTTCGGGACCGGGCGCGCCGGACGGGACGGATTCGGGTTCGTTCATGATCTGCATCGTGTGATGGTCCCCATCGTAGAACGGACATAAAGATTGTCAACAATTCTTTTGCAGGATTTTGCACAATCCGGGCGCATCGTGATGGTTCGATCTGGTGCGCATCGCATCGAAGCGACGCACGACAAGTGTGAATCGCCCGCCCACGGCCGATCTGCCGAACACGTTGGCCACGAATTTTGTTGACAAAAATGGTGCAGAGATCGGCCGGTCCACAGCAGAAAACAGCAAATTTATCGACCGTTAGTTGCGCACTTACTTAAAGAAAAAGACGGGAGAACCCGCCTTTCTCATTCGTGCGCCGCCTGCCGTCAGCCGAGATGCGGATAGTCGGACAGCGTCAGCCGGAAGCCGTGCGCGTTCGCGACGAGCTGCGCGTGCGCGCCGAACGGCAGCGTCACGAGGTCGGGCACATGGCCGAACTGCAGCCCGGTAACGACCGGAATGCCGATCACCGCGCGCACCTGCTCGAGCATCGCCTGCATGTCGTAGCCGTTGTCGTATTCGAACGGCCGCCCGCCGGTGAACTGGCCGATCACGAGCGCCTGCTGGCGCGCGAGCAGCCCCGACAGGTGAAGCTGGTAGATCATCCGCTCGATCCGGAACGGCTGTTCGTTGACGTCCTCGATGAACAGGATGCCGCCGTCGATATCGGGCATGTACGGCGTGCCGACGAGCGACGTGAGGATCGCGAGATTGCCGCCCCACAGTGTGCCGGACACGTTGACGCTCTGCACCTGCGGCGCCTCCGCGACGATCGTCGTGGACGGCTGCGCAATCGTCTGCCAGAAGTGCTTCATCGTGAAGTCGCTCGGCGTCTCCGCGCCGAAATCGGCGGACAGCATCGGGCCGCCGAACGTCTTGATCCGCGCCTTCGCGTACAGCGCGAGCTGGATCGCCGTGAAATCGCTGTGGCCGACGAGCGCGATCGGCTGGTCGCGCAGCCGGCGTTCGAGGCCGCGGTAGTCGAGCCCGTGCAGGATGCGCGCCGCGCCGTAGCCGCCGCGCACCGCGAGCCCGATGTCGGGCAATGGCCGCTCGGGGTCGGCGAGCCGGTTCAGATCCCCCGCCCGCTCGCCGTCGGTGCCGCCGAAGCGCTGGTAGCGGCGCTGCGTCGCCTCGATGTTCTCGATGCGGTGCTGCGCGCCGCTCAGGCGTTCGAGCGCGCGGTTGATTGCGTCGGGATCGTGCGGGTAGCCGGACGGCGCCAGCAGGCGGATGGAATAGGATGCGTCGGACGGGACGGACATGGGCGGGACGTGTCGGTGATCAAACCAGCTTAGAGGGCCGGAACCGCGCCGGGTTCACGCCGACGCCGCACCGGGTCACGATGGGTCGGCCGCCTGATCGCGCGCGAGCCGGGCCTCGCGCAATGCACGGCGGCGCTCGGCGAAGAACGACTTCAGCGCGGCGCCGCACTCGTCGGCCAGCACGCCGCCGACCACCTCGGTGTGGTGATTGAGCTGCGGATTCGCGAATGCGTCGATCACGCTGCCGCATGCGCCCGTCTTCGGGTCCGGCGCGCCGTACACGACGCGCGCGATCCGTGCATGCATGATCGCGCCAGCGCACATCAGGCACGGCTCGAGCGTCACGTACAGCTCGCAGCCGGGCATCCGGTAATTCTGCATATGCTGGGCCGCCATCCGCAGCGCGGCCATTTCAGCATGCGCGGACGGATCGTGCCCGCCGATCGGATGATTGAAGCCGCGTGCGATCACCTCGTCGCCGCGCACCAGCACCGCGCCGACCGGCACTTCGCCGGCAGCACGCGCCTCCTCGGCGGCGGCCTGCGCGAGGCGCATGAAATGCGTGTCGCGCACCGATACCGGCGCGGCGGCGGAGGATACGGGAGTCTCGGTCGTGGATTCGGCAGGCGCGCTCGGCAGCAGGTCGGACGTCACATCGGCCCCGCTTCGGCGGCCGCGTCGTCGAGCCCGCGCTCGCACAGGCGCTCGGCGATGCGGCGGCAGTATTCTCGCGGCATCGTCATCGGGCCGCCGCGCAGCGATTCGAGCGCCATGTCGAGTGCCAGCATCTTCGCCTGCAGCCGGCAGCGCGTCGCGCGGTCGCTGACCGCACGCAGTTCGTCAGGCAGATTGCGCAGCGCGCGCAGTTGTTCGACGGCCGGCGGCACGAAGCCCGCATTCTTCAGAATACGGTTGGCCACCCGCACCTCCTCGGGCACGAGAACGTCGTCGTCCAGCGCCTGCGGCGCGCCGGTACCTGGCAAATCGTCGAACTCACCCCGCGCGGCGGCGGCGGCAATACGCTGTTCGACCAGGGCGTCAAGCAATCTCATCAGTCAATCGAAACAATGCGGCAGCCGAATTCTAGCAGGGTGACGCGCGTGTGACAGGCCCTTCGAACGAATGCTCGACATTGGATTGACGGCACGCTCGCGGCGTGCTTGTACGCTGATTGTTCCTCCCCTGTTTACGGCGGTGCACCTGCATCTGTGCCGGCATGCGTGAACGTGCCCCATCACGACGCGTCGCCCGATACCGGACGCCAGCAAGCAATGCGGCCGCGTATTGCAGCGGCCGCGCTACACCGTCACGTCGGTCTCCCGCTAACTGCCGCCATAGAAGCGGTTGAGGCGATCGAGCTCGCCCGACTTCCGTGCACGGAAGAGTTCTTCCTTGACCTGCGCACGCGTGAGCCCGGCCGGGCTGCCCGCCTGCGTACCGGCACTGGGCATGCCGCCCACCGACGTTGCACTGATCGCGGAATCGGATGGCGTCGTCGACGCCGGTGCGCTCCCTTCCTGCGCCTGGGCGAGCCCCACCGCGCCCAGCACGCAAACCGCGGCCAGCGCCGCGCTATACATGGCCTTCATCGTGGCACCTCACATGAAGCAGCAATGCGACACATACGACGCGAGCGGCGCTGGTGTCTCGCCGTCCGCGCATCTCGACGCCCCGCGTTCGTGCCGCTGCGCCCGGCGCTGTCACCTCGATCGTGACCTGCGCCGCGCCGGCACCGCGATCGACAGGTCCGCACCGGTCGGCTCGCATGCACGCAGTATCGTCGCTCATCCGTGATTTGCCCCTCCTCCGTTTCCCCCGGGTCAGCGCTTCGTCATGCGCGCAATCGCGATGCAGCCATGTCGCGTGTTTCGAGTCGTGTTGCTCGCGCGTGTCGCCGCATTGCGAATCGGATACTCCTGCCGCCATCGCGTTGCATCGGACGATTTCCGCACGCGGGTCCCGACGACGCGTCCGTGGCGTGAATGCGGCTGGAATGGGGCAATGATAGGGATCGCTTGACGAATTGACGCCCCCTTGAAAGGGGGCAATTGCGGCAGTTGTCATGTTGGGCGTCTAAGCTGGACAGACGTTGAGGAACGCGCGAACGGCCGCCCCACTACCTGCTCGAAAGCGCTTCCGAAGCACGGTCGAGGAGCGCCTTCATGTCTGACAAGCACGTCGCGCTGGCGAGTCACATTCGACGGCTCTGTTCGCTCGGCGTCGAGCCGCGCCTCGTGATTCCTCATGTGATTGAAGCCGCGCGGCATATCGTCGGCGCCGACTGGGGCATGTTCTTCTACGCCGACGAGCAATACGCACTGACGGACGTGTACAGCGAGAACGATACGGTCTACACGAAGCTGCCCGCGTATTTCGCGGACGTCCACAACACGACGCGGCAGGAAGTGCTCGGCGTCACGTTCACCGATGCGATGCGCCGCGGACGCGGTTTCGACAACAGCGTCCACTACGACGATGCGCTGCTGTCGAGCGCGATGTATGCGGACCTGTGGCAGCCGGTGTCGATGCGCCACTGCCTCGAACTGACCGCGACCGACGGCACGCGCGGCTGGGGCAGCCTGCAGCTGTCCCGATCGCCCGGCAGTCGTCCGTTCTCCGAAAAGAATCACCGCGACCTCGAGCCCATTGCGCGGCATCTCGCGCATGCGCTGTCGCGGCCCGTGCAAGCGCCGCTTCACGAAGCGGAAGGCAGCCTGTCCGCGATCGTCGTCGTCGACGAAACGGGCCGGCTGCTGCTGCACAACGCAGACAGCATCCGGATGCTGTCGCTCGCGGCCGGCGAGCCGCTTGCGTTCTACCATCACGACCGCTTGCCGGACTGGCTCGTGCCGCTGCTGTCGAACGTGAACCGGATCTGGCACGGCTGCCCCGCGCCGCCCGCGATGCTCGAACGCCGCAATACGGCCGGCCGCTTCCGCTTCAAGGCCTATCGCTTCGCCGACGCGGGCGCCTTGCGGCGCGATTTCGCGATCGTCGTCTACATCGAGCACTTTCCGCCGCTCGAGCTGGAAATCGAACGGCTTGGCTTCCGGTTCGGTTTGACCGAGCGGCAGCGCCAGCTTTGCACGCAACTCGTGCTCGGCCATTCGCACAGCGAGATCGCCCGTGACTTCGCGCTACGCGACAGCACGGTCGTCGATCACGTGCGCAAGATCTATCGCAAGCTCAACGTACACAATCACGACGAGCTGCGCAGCGTATTCCGGCTCGGTGCGCACGATTAGTGCGGCGGGCGCGATGCTTTCTCCGCGCCGGCTCCACGATTCCGAACGAGTCACGCAAACGAGATGCGCTAGTACAACATCCCTCAAATAAGTTTAATAATTATCGGGCTGTAAATATGGCTGCAGGAGCGTGACGATCACATCGGCCATTTCGTCGAGTGAACCCATGCCCGGCAGCGGCTCCCAACGCCCACT
>NZ_QTQP01000051.1 GCF_003854275.1 Burkholderia sp. Bp8963 | reverse complement strand
CCGTTCGACTTGCATGTGTAAGGCATGCCGCCAGCGTTCAATCTGAGCCAGGATCAAACTCTTCAGTTCAAACCTGTTACTGTTTTCGGTTTCGTTAGAAACCGGTCGCTCACTCAAAGCTGACAGGTCATATGAATTGCTTCATAAACCTGACTTACTTTAGTGTGAGACTCTTGATACTTTTGCTATCCCGATCCGAGGACCGGGCTCGCCGTCATCAAGCGCCCACACTTATCGGCTGTTAATTTTTAAAGAGCATTTCTGCGAGAAGGACCGCTTTCTCAGCAGCGCTGCGTTTTCAGCAGCAGAGAAATGAGATTATGAACGCTGTTTCGCAGCTCGTCAACAACTTTCTTTACTACGTCGTTGCGACTGCGGGGTTCATCTTCCTTGGCCGCCCAAGCGCCTGAAACCAGACACCCAAGCAACTTCGCTTCCCCTCTCCCGCGCCGCGTTGCCGTCAGCGCGAAAGAGGCGTGATTGTAGGCATCTGCCCCCGCCTGTGCAAGGGGTTTGTGAAATAAATTTTAAAGCCCCATAAATAATCCAAATTTAAAAACCCCCGTGCGCTGCCGCGCACGGGGGTTTTTAAGCAGTTGCGGTAAATGTCACGGCATTTTGCAAATGGCGTCTGCGCGCGTCCCTCTAGTTGCCTTCTATGAGGAGAAAATAGTCAAGGCTTTTTTGGCTTCCGGGCTTTTGATGCCATCAGTACATTTCCTGTCATCTTAGGCCTCGTCCTGCAGGCGCATTTGGGGACGAAACTATCTCTCACGTGTCTGAAGCGCGTTGCGCACGTGAGACATTCACGTCTCACCGCCTTCTATCCGCCGGCGGGCAGCCGGCCGCATCCTATGCGCGTTACGCTGGAAGGTTCACCAGGAGTATGCCCCATCTATATCGTTCGGTTGCTGTCGAGCAACCCGGCAACTGCTCGGGCATATTCCGTTCAGACCGCAAGAATCTGTTTCATTTGATCCGTTGCTGCACTGGCTTGTTTGATAGGGATCCTTATCGCATTTTGAGTTCAGCACCTTCGGGAATCACACCTTCTTCGAGATAGCGCCATAGCGCGATGACCAGGCGGCGTGCCACCGCGACGATCGCAATACGTCGAGCGCGTCGGTTGGGGCCTGTGCCCTTCGTGCGCTCGTTGAACCAGCGAGTGAGCAGGCTGGCGGGCTGATACCGTATCCATGTCCATGCCGTTTCAATCAGTAACGCGCGCACGCGCCGGTTCCCTTGTTTGCTGATCCCCTGATCGATCTGGGTTTGGCCGCTGTCGTAGGGCTGCGGGACCAGGCCGGTACAGGCGCCCACCTGACGGCGGTTGGCGAAGCGCCTCCAGAAGAGCTCGAGTGCAAGTCTCGAGCCGCTAACCGGACCGATGCCGCGCAGGTGTGTGAGGTGATCAATACGCTCGCGCGCACGTTCGGGAAGGTTGAGGTGGTAGGCCTTTTCCAGGGTGGCCGCCTGCTTCTCGACCAGCGCCAGCCGCTCGCACTCGCGCAGCAGGCGTTCGTGGAGCTCGTCGGGCAGCGGGGCACCATCGTGACAGCGCACTTCACGGCATGCGACGCGGGTGGGGAAGTTACGGCTGTTGACATTCTCCCAGCAGCCGACCGTGGCCAGCAGCTTGCGCATGCGGTCGCGGTGTTGCAGCACTTCTTT
This sequence comes from Burkholderia sp. Bp8963, assembly GCF_003854275.1. Classification (GTDB taxonomy): domain Bacteria; phylum Pseudomonadota; class Gammaproteobacteria; order Burkholderiales; family Burkholderiaceae; genus Burkholderia. The sequence goes on along the minus strand of NZ_QTQP01000051.1, from coordinate 50,132 downwards.
CTGCAGTTGGCCGCGATCACGCATCAGGTGACGCGAAGCTTCGTCTTGGGCAGAGGGTACGTGCACCGCGTGCATGCGGTCGCGTTCGCCGCCCAGCCAGGCCCGCAGGTTGATGACGAGCTTCGTCACGTCAAGCCGGTCGGTCTTTGCGCGCCGTTTTTGGCGTTGGACCGGAATGCTCGCGGGATCGACGACGTAACATTCGATGCCGCGAGCCTGCAGAGCCCGGAAGATCCAGAATGCGTCCTGACCGGCTTCGTAGCTCACGACGATACGCGTGTTGTCGGGCAATGCCCAAGTCTGCTTTTGGGTGGCAATCAGCGTAAGCACGGCCTGCAGACGGACGGCCGGGTCGGTTTGTGCCACCGTGTGAATCGACGGGCTTTCTCGATGCCCGTCATGCAGCGCGACTTTCCACTTTGCCGCCGCCAGTTCAAGCGATACGGCCAGTACCACGTCCGTTGCGTTGCCTTGCATTTCCTGTGTACACATGACGCCCTCCGGTGAGGAACTTCACGACACGCTGATTTTACCGATATGGCTTCGTCGCCCCTTGCTGTACATAGGATCTATACAGGGTGCTACGCTAGGGTGTGGCTTCAAACGACCACCGTATCGCCACGATCCCACGACACCAACGTGCATTTCTCCGGCGCGGCCATCGTATTCACGTCCGTGCTTGCGGCAGGCAGTACATGACAGTCCCCGTTCCGGCACCCATTCAATACATATAGGAACCCGTCCATGGGACGAGAACGGAACGCGCTGTCGAGTATCATGCGGCGATTGCATCACGCACAACGACCCAAGATGGACAGCACCGCCCAATCCGACGAAGCAAACCTCCGCGCCGAATATGCGGCACTACGCGAACACGCCACGATGCTGGAGGAACAGGTCCCACCGCTGCTGCAACGCATTTCAGATGTGTTGCCTCGCATCGGCGGCCAATCCGCCCAGGCAGACGACTACCGGGAATGGCTGGTCGGTGCGCGAAACGCAGCCCTGGTGTCCATCGAGAACTATCAGCAGGCGATCCCGTTCCTGCAGACGGCCGAATCGATCATCGAGCAACTCGACAAGACGCCGGAACGCGATGAAGACGCGGAATGGCACGACGCGTTGCTGCAGCGCCTGGACGAACTGATCGACGTGGCCGTGGTCATGATCGACGACGCAGCGGCACATTACGAGCAAGCGCAGGATCCCGATCCCGCAGACGTCCCCCGATCCCTTCTCGACGATTGAAGCCTCGGTCGTGCCGCCGTCCGGCTGTGAACGAACGCCACTCCGGACGCGCCACCGACCCACCACGCCGACGATACGGCTCCGCCATCCTGGCGCCAGTCACTTCAACGGGCAAATACCACTGCGTCAGCTCGAACCTGTCTGATGCGACCGCGCGTATGCTCGACATACATTCGCCGCGCGTATATCCACGCGCCTCCCGTAAAGGCTCACCTTGAGCATCGCGCATGCGACGATCCGATTCAACGACGCGCCCGTAACGCACGCAGCATGCCGACGCGGAATGCGACCGGCTTTGCTGTCCCGCCAGCATTCGCCGCCGTTCCACGGACGTGTGTCGACCGAATCGAAGTGACTGCATCTGCCCCGATCGAGCTACGGTGCAACACGATCGTCACTGGCGCTCACCATCGGCACGCGGATGAATCCCCCCTCCGCATCCCCATAAGCGGACGCGCGGCCGTCCAGCACGCATTGCGCAGTCAACGCGCAAAGCGCAGCGTCTCTTGCATCGACGGTGGTCAGCGTCCTGACATCGACGCCCAGACTGGCCAGCAATTGCTTGCGCTGAACGCGCTTCTGCTTCGCGGACGCAACGTCCTTGCCGAGCAGCGCACACGTAATCGCATGCGGATAGGTCTCGAAGCACACGCGTCCACCCGCATAGCGCGGCACACTCAGAAGCGGATACGCGTCAGACAGCGCCCGATAGACCCGTTCGCCGGTAAACATCCAGTCATAGAACCCTGTCGTATTCGCGAGCGCCCGTTCCCGCGTCGGCGTCGAGAACAACGAAATCCGCTCGCTCACCAGCGCGCGTTCGGCCGGCCGATGACCGTCGCCGGCCCACCACCGGCTCGGCGAATCGACACCGACCGCCACGACATCATGGTCGAGACACAAGTGGAGCAATGCCTCCGGCGCAACCCGCTCGGCGCGATACAGGATCGACGTGCCGCGCAGGATCACGAGATCGCATTGCTTCCTGTTTCCGCCGACATCGACGCCGGCGACAGCGTGCATTGCGGGCGCCGCAGCCTGCGCACGCGCAGTGCCGGACGCCGCCCGCTTCGCCGGCATGCTCACTCCGACGGCCGCGCGTCGTATGCGGCATCGAAAATGCCCTCGAGCCCCGGATGAACGCCACGCATCCGATCGACGACCGCCTTGGCCCAGTCGAAGTACGCCTGCTTCCGGTCGAGCGGCCAATCCGCGGGCGGATGGTTCGCGATGTCACGCAGGTTGCAGATCTTGTCGGCCAGCTTCACGAGCTTCGCACGACGGCTGATCTGCACGGCATGCTCGATCTGCAGGCGCTTGCGCTCGTCCTTCGGCAACGACTTGTTGTCCGTCACCTCCATCACGATGTCCGCAACATCCTTGCCGAACAGGCGCAGCAACTCCTGCTCGGTCGTCTCCGTGTCCTCGACCGTGTCGTGCAGCACGGCGGCGACGATCACGCGCTCGTCCTCGATGCCGGCCTCGTTCGCGAGCACGTTGGCCAGCGCGATCGGATGATTGATGTACGGGGACGCCTCGTCGTCCTTCCGCCGTTGATTGCGATGCTTGTCCGCCGCAAACGCAATGGCTGCTACCAGCTTGTTCATGATTACCCCCTGAGTGGCCGGACCCGCCGGCCCGGCCGGTCGCGCGCCAGCCCATTCTCGCAGATGCCGCGCACGCCACGATGACGGCCCGCCCATCCGCGCCGCCGCGACCGTGCGACCGTGCGACCGTGCGACCGGGATGCCCGGACGCCCGGATGCCCGAACCTAAGCGACGGCCGGCTCCCGCTGCAGCGCCACCACGTTGACCGGTTCGCCGAACACCTCCTTCACCAGCGGCAGCAGATGATCGTGGTGCGTGAGGAACAGCACCTGCGTCCGCGTGGACAAATCCCGCAACGCCTCGAGCCCCGCCTTCGCACGCGCGTCATCGAAATTGATGAACAGGTCGTCGGCGACGAACGGCAGCGCGGTCCGGTTCGCGAGCTGCAGTTCGAGCGCAGCGATACGCAACGCGAGGAACAACTGGTCGCGCGTGCCCTCGCTCATCCCGGTCACCTCGACCGCCGTGCCTTTCGTGCGCCGCGCATAGAGTGCGGGCGGCGTTCTTTCGGTATCGACCGTGAGCCGCGCGAACTCGCCGAGCGTCAGCCCCGCAAAGATTTCTCCCGCGCGCTTGAGCATCGGCCCCTGCTTCTGGTCGCGGTAGCGATCCGTCGCCCACTTCAGCAGCCGGCTCGCGGTCGCCGCCTCCAGATACTGTTCGGCCGCGTCGCCCATCGATGCCAGCGCTTCCTGCCGCTTCGCCTCGGCCACGGCCGCGTTCGCCTGACCGTTGATCGCGCCGAACGCCTGCTCGGCCACCACCTGCTGCTGCGCGAATTCGTTCAGCCGTTTGCCGAGGTCGCCGAGTTCCTGCTTTACCGACTCGAGGCGGGCCGGCACCTCGGCGATCTCCTGCTCCGCGATCTCGGCCGCGATCGCCTGCTGCGAAAGACCATCGCCGTCGCGGACCAGCGCCTCCTGTGCCGCGCCGATCGCCTTCAGCAGCTCGCGCCGCCGATCGGAGCGCTCGGCAAGCGGCAATGCCGCATCGATCGTGTCCACGCCGGCCAGTTGCAAGAGCGGCTGGATCCGCGCGTCCGCGCCCGCGACGGTGGCGACCGCGTCCGCTACCTTGCCCTCCGCGTGCCGGATTGCGTCGTCGGCCCGTTCGATCGCTTTCGCGGTTTCCTTCGCGGCCGACAGGCGCACCGTCAGCCTGCGCGCAACCTCGAGCCAGTCGTCGTCAGTCAGCCGCGCGGGATCGAGCGCTTCGGCGAGCCGGCGCGCGCCGGATTCCAGCGCAGAGAGATCGGCACGCATCGCGGCGATCCGATTGCGCGGCGCGTCCGCTTCGGCGAGTTCCGCCGCGACCGTGTTCGCCAGTTCGACTGCGCCTTCCGCCGCAGCGAGCGTCACGGCACTCGACGTGAGTTTTGCGTCAGCCAACGCGTCCCGCCATTGCGCATGCCATGCGTCGTAGGCCGTCTGCGCGTGGTCGACCTTCAGTTGCGCACCGGCGCACCCGCGTTCGGCCTGCCGCACCTGATCCTCGAGACTGCCCTTCTGCGCGATCGATTTCTCCGCCGACTGCACGAACGACTCGGCCGCGACGACAAGCGCCGCGAGCCCCTCCGATTCGCTTCCGCGCGAGACCGCTTGCAACGCCGCGAGCAGCGCCGCCTGAGCCCCGGCGCGTGCCGCACACGTCTCGTCGAACTCGTGTTGCAGACGGGCGAGCGTCGCCTGCGCGGTCATCGCCGCGTCGCGCTTTGCCAGCCAGTCGCTCATGTCGGCAAGCGGCATGCCCGGCACGCCGGCCGCTGCTGCGAGTTGCGTCCACGCGTCGCGGCAGCCGGTCAGCTCCCGCTCGCGCTCGCTCAGTGCAGCCTGCCTTCGCATCAGGTTCGCCCGCGACGACTCGACCTGCTGACGCAGCGACTGCAACGTCGCCGCCGCCTGCGTGGTGCCGAGCCGGGAATCGACGAGTTCGTCCGCAAGGCGGATCGCATCGTCGACAGCCGGCGCGCCGGCCTCCACACCGACCGTCCCGCGCTTGACGTCGCCCCACGCATCGTCGCGCCGCGCCCGCGCCGCCAGCACGTCCGCGGTCGTCACGACCTTGTTGCTCTCGGTGAAATGCCGCTCCTGCAGTTCGAGCCGCTCGAGCTCTTCACGCGCACTCTCCGACGCTTCGCGCGCCGTGGCAACCATGCTCGCCTGCTCGCTGTCCTCCTTCAGCAACGCAGCGAGCCTGGACGTGGACGGCAGATCGAGCGTGCGCAGCGCGTCCACCGGCCGGCGCCATTGCCCGAGCTCGTCGAGCGCATACTCCAGTGCACGTGCAGCAGCCGCGACTTCGCGATCGAGCGCCTGCTCCCGCTGTCCGCTGTTCCTGAAACCCTGCGCGTCGGCAAGCGCGGTGCGAAGCGCGTCCGGCACCTCGACAGTCGACAGTCCGTCGAGCTGATCCTTCAGCTGTCCGCGCTCGCGCGTCTTTTCGTCGAGCGCGTCGCGCGCGCCGATCAAAGCCTGATGCAACGCGCCGTGGTCGCGCAGCAGGTTGGTGACCGTCTTCAGCGACAGCGCCTTCGGCAATGCGGCGCGCAGCATCGCTTCGTCCGCCGGCCAGCCGAGCTGGGCAGCCGCGCCGAACGCGGCGGACAGATGACGCGCGGCCTCCGCGTCGCGCAACAGCAAGTCTTGTCGATGGTTCGCGCATGCGCTGCGCAGCTTGTCGAGCGCATCGATGTCGCCCGCGAGTGCCAGCGCGTCGGTGTCCGCCTCGATCGCGTCGCGCGACTGCCGCTTGGCGGCCAGGTCCGCACGCCGCTCCTCCAGCACCTTCTGCTCCGCCGCGAGATCGCCCTGTGCCTTCAGCAGATCGGCATAGGCCGTCGGCGGCATGTCGACGACGTCGCCGAGCTCGGCAAGCGCGCCCTCCTTGATCGTCAGCTCCTTCAGATACGGCGCGAGCCGCCGCACGCGCTCGAGCTTCGAGCGCAGCGACTCGAGCCCGCGCTGTGCGGTGCGCAAGCGCTCGATTTCCTGCTCGACCGCTTCGCACGCCTCCTTGCGCTCGACCCAGTCGCGCGTGCGGACCTGCACCGCCTTCAGTTCGCTCACGGCGTCATTGAAAGCCGACTCGGCCAGCGCAAACGCGCTGCCGCTGCGCCGCGGCGCCCAGAGCTCGCCCGACCGCGCGTCGAGTTCCTCGCGCACGGGCCCGAGGCTGCCGACGCCTGCCGCCGACTCGAACAGCACCTGGCCGAGCTTGTCGGACGCGTCGAGAATGCTCCGGCCGCCTTCGACGAGCCGCCCGTGATCGAGCCCGAACATCTGCTCGAAGAACTCCTTGCCCGCGCCGTCGAGAACGGCCGCCAGATAATCGTCCGGCAGGCGCTCGTCGGCGGGCGTGCGCAGCGGACTGCGGCCGCGCGCCCGATGAAACGCGAGCTCGCCCGCCCCGCTTTCCAGCACGCCGCCGATTCGCAGTTCCGGCGTGCTGTGCAGGAAATCGAGCGGCGTCTGCAGCTTCATGCCGAACAGCAGCTCCGATACGGCCGTGCGGATCGTGGACTTGCCGGCCTCGTTCGGGCCGACGATCACGTGGAAATCGTTCATCGCCCGCGGAAACCGCAGCGTCTCGTCGGTGAACTTGCCGTACTTGATCAAATCGAGTTGCTTGATGCGCATCGCTCACTCCCCCCTGGCCAGACGCGCGAGCAGCGCGGGGCCGACCTGCTGCACCAGCGCCGTCAGCTCGCCGGCCCTCGCGAGCGCAAGCAGCGGCGCGTCCTCCTTCACCTCGCTGCGCACCTTGCCGACGAACGGCCGCAGGTCGCGCTCGAGCAGCGCGATGAACTCCGGATCCTGCGCCGCCGCCGCGAGGATCTGCTTCAGGTCTTCCAGCGCTTCGAGCTGCTCGCTCGCGCCGTCCGTGGCGTCTGCGGCGTGCGCAGCGGATGTCGCGAGCTTGACCTTCTCGAGCCAGAGCCGCTCGTTGCCGATGATGCCGATCTGGTTCAGCACTTCCGCGCGCAGCTGCGTCGCGCGTCCGAAGAAGAGACCATGCGCGGGGGTCTGCCCGGTCACCGTCACGCGCACCGCGCGCGGCACGTGACCGTCGACCGACAGCAGCGCTTCGAGCGACTGGCCGATCTTGCGCGACAGGTCCGCGATCGACACGCAGTCTGACGCATCGACCGACACCGCCTCCCAGCGCAGCACGTCGAGATACAGGCGCTCGACATGCGTGTGCCCGTTCTCGACGCTGACGATCACGGCGCCGCGGCGCCCCGTCTCGCGGATATGCCGGCCCTGCAGGTTCCCCGGAAACACGATCGTCGACCGCTCCGCCCATTGCTGGAACTCGTGCACGTGCCCGAGCGCCCAGTAGTCGTAGCCTTTCGCGTGCAGCTCCGCGCGCGTGCACGGCGCGTAGCTCGCATGGGCCGTGTAGCCTTCCAGCGCGGTATGCAGCACGCCGATGTTGTAGTGGCCGGGCACCGGCTCCGGATAGCCGAGCACGAGGTTGTCGACGACCGCCTTGTCCTTGAAGCTCTGTCCGTGCAGCGCGACGTTGAATTCGGGCAGGACGTGGACTTCCGGCTTGCGGTGACTGAAGACCGTCACGTTGTCCGGCAGCGTCAGCTTCTTCGTCATCTCGCTCTCGGCATCGTGGTTGCCCCACAGCACGAACGCGCGGATGCCCGCCTTGCGCAGACGCCCCATCTGCTGGCTGAAGAAGATGCCAGTGTTGTGATCCTTCCAGTCGCCGTCATACAGGTCGCCGGCGATCACGAGAAAGGCCACCTCTTCCTCGAGCGCGCGGTCGACGAGCTGCCGCAGCGCCTCGCGGGACGCGTTGCGCAACTGCGCGGCCGGCGCGTCGGGATAGGCACTCAGGCCATGCAGCGGGCTGTCGAGGTGAATGTCTGCCGCGTGGATGAACTTCACGAAGATTCCTCAGGTACGTATCGGGTCAGGCGCAGAAGATGCCGACGGACGGCCGCGTTCGACCGTTGTCGCGGCGCCGGTGCGACGAGCACGCGCGCAGTCGGGCCGATCGGACCAATCGGACCAATCGGGCGGCATCTCCGTAACCGGCGATTGTAGTGGCCATTGCCACTCTGCGCGCGATACGGCCGACGCGCCTGCGGCCCCGGAATCGCGGCATCAGGCCTGATTGGCATCGCGCCGGTACTCGGCCGGTGCCTTGCCCACCAGCTTGCGGAAGTCGCGCGTGAAATGCGCCTGGTCGAAATAGCCGAGCGCGTGGGCCAGTTCCGCCAAGTCGATCGGCTCGCCGCCGGCGAGCTTGTCGGCAGCTTCATGCAGGCGGTAGCGACAGATTACCCACTTGGGCGTCACCCCCACGTAATCGGCAAAGAGCTGCTGCAGCGTGCGCTCGCGCAGGCCAGCGCGTTCGGCCAGGTCGCGCACCTGCGTGAGGCCGATGTCCTGCTGCAACATCTGCAGGATCGCGTGGATGCGCTCGACCTGCGGATCGGGCCGCGGCAGCACACGCAGCAGCAGCGACTCTGCGGCCGACACCATGCCGGCATCGTCTTGTGCGCCGAGCACGATGTCGTCGGCTTCGGCGTCACTGCAGTCGAGCAGCGTGGACACCGGCAGCACCTTGTCGGTCAGCAAATGCACCGGCTTGCCGAAGAACGCGCGAAAGGCGCCGGGCCGAAAGCGCAGGCCGAGCACGCGACCCGCGTCGGTCAGCGTGGTCTCGAACGCGCCCGACACCACACCGAAGACGCCCGTCTGCCGCCGGTCAAACACCAGGTTCACGCATGGATACGGCAGCGTGCGCTGCACATGGGCCGGCTGGCCGCGCAAGTCCCATTCGACAATCCAGTGGTGATCCAGCACACCGGCCAGTGCGGGACACGGGTGGTAGCGATTCAGGCGGATGCGCTGGTGGAAGGCCTGTGGGGCGACCACGCCCTTGGGTGTGTCGGTAACGTTACGCAAGTCGGTCATGTTGAAGGCGTCGGATGCGATGCCGCGATGATGCACCGCGGCAGCGGGTTTTTCCAAGACGACTGCGCGCGGCCGCACTACATTGGCGATTTTGTTCCCGACCACACGCCGGAGCCAACGGTGCCACAAGACCGCCACCTGATCCTCTACCACGCGCCGCGCAGCCGATCGGCCAGCGCCCGCATGCTGCTCGAAGAGCTGAACGCCAACTACGAACTGCACGCATTCGACCTGCGCAGCGGCGAACACCGCAAGCCCGATTACCTGGGCATCAACCCGATGGGCAAGGTGCCCGCGCTGCGCCACGGCGATGCCGTCATCACCGAGCAGGCCGCCGTCCATCTGTATGCCGCGGAGCTGTATCCGGAAGCCGGCCTGGCGCCGGCGGTCGGCGATTCGCTGCGCGGGTCGTACCTGCGCTGGATGGTGTTCTACGGTTCGTGCTTCGAGCCGGCCGTTGTCGACCGCTCGATGAACCGCCCGCCCGCCGCGTACTCCGCCTCGCCCTACGGCGACTTCGACACCGTCATCAATACGATCTGCGCGCAACTGGACAAGGGGCCCTACCTGCTGGGCGAGCGCTTTACGGCGGCGGACGTGCTGTGGGGTGCGGCGCTGAACTGGACCACGATGTTCAAGCTGGTACCCGAGACGCCCGTGGTGCGCGCCTATATCGACCGCATCCTGGCCCGCCCGGCCATCCAGCGCGCCCAGGCGGCGGATGCAGCGCTGGCGGCGCAGCATGACAAGGCTAGGCCAGCCGCCGCACCATCCTGAATCAAGGCTTGAACGTATCGCCGAGCACGACGCCTTCCCGGCGCGGATCCGTGCCGCCCTGCAGCACCGGCTGCTGGTTGACCTGCACGCGCCTCACCGTGTTCACGCCGCTCGGTTGCGCCGCCGTCGACACCTTGTGGCCGAGCGCGACCAGCCCCGAGATCAGCGGGTCGTTCGCGCCGTTGTTCGCGGTATTGACGTTCGGATGCTCGCCGCCGATCGTGGTCGTCGGGCTGTTGCCTGCGCCGAAGTCGAGCAGCCCGGCGGACTGCTGCGCGTCGAGCCCCCAGTCCAGCGTGCCGACGAGCGTCTTCATGACGTATTGCGGAATCGCGCCGCCACCCGGCGAGCCCGTCGCCGTCACGAAATCGCCTTTCGATCCGTCCGCGGCGATCCGGAACACCATCGTCGGCGCCATCGAGCTTCGCGGCCGCTTGCCGGGCTGCAGGCGGTTCGCGACCGGATTGCCGGCGTTGTCGGTCGGATTCACGGAGAAATCCGTCAGCTGGTTGTTCAGCAGGAAGCCGTGCGTCATGTGGAACGAACCCATGCTCGACTCGACGGTCGTCGTCGCGCTGAGCACATTGCCGTCGCCGTCGACGATCGTGAACTGGTTCGTGCCGTGCTCGATCAGCGTGGTATCGACGCCGAGCGGCACCGCGCCGAGATTGCCGGGCTGCGCGGTGCCCATGCTCCGGTTCAGGTCGATCAGCCGCGCACGCGCCTTCAGATACGGCTTGTTGAGCAGCGTGTCCCAGGTGCCGCCGGGCGGCGGCACGAAGTCGGCATCCGCGACGTACTTGTCGCGATCCGCATACGCGAGCCGTTCGGCCTCCGTCACCAGATGCACGGCGGCGACCGTCGGCTTGCCGCCCTCGCCGTCGATCGCCGTCGGCTTCATCGACTCGAGGTCGAAATTCTCGAGAATGCCGAGCGCGGACGCGACTGCGATGCCGCCCGACGACGGCGGCGGCATTCCGCACACCCAGTAGGTCCGGTAAGTCGTGCAGACCGGCTCGCGGCGCTTGGCCCGGTACGCGCCGAGGTCGGCGAGCGTCGTCTTGCCCGGCGTGATCGTCGAGCCGTCGGCACCCTTCGTCGCCGCGATCTTCGCGACGATGTCCTGTGCGATCTGCCCCGTGTACAGCGCGTTCGCGCCTGTTTGCGCGATCAGCGTCAGCGTCTGCGCGTACGCGGGATTCTTCAGCAACGTGCCGAGCGTCTTCGGCGATCCGTCCGCGTTGAGGAAGTACGCGGCGGCCTCGGGGTCGCGCTTCAGATCCGCGGCATTCGTGGCGATTGCATCGGCGAGGCGGCCGCCGATAGGAAAGCCGTTCGTTGCGAGCGAGATCGCATCGCCGAACAGATCCTTCCATGCCAGTTTGCCGTGATCCCGCTGCAGTAACTCGATCAGCCGCGGGACGCCGATTGTGCCGATGGACCGGCCGCTCGCGCGTGCGTTCGGTTGCGGGGCAGAATGATCGCTCCAGTCGTCCACATAGCGCAGGTAGTTCCCGGTGGCCGCAGCCGGCGCCGTCTCGCGGCCGTCGTACGCCTGGACCGCTTTTTTTCGCCCGTCGTAGTAGAGCAGCACGCCGCCGGCCCCGAGGCCGGTCGCCTCGGGCACCGTGAGACCCAGCACGGCCTGCACGGCGACCGCCGCATCGGCCGCGGTGCCGCCCTTCTTCAGCACCGCGCAGCCGGCCGCGCTCGCATACGCGTTCGAGGTCACCACCATGTACGTCTTCGCATAGACGGGTTTCAACCCGGTGCGATAACCCGACGACGGTTCAGGCAGCGACGGATCGCCCGGCTGGCTGGAGCCCACCACGACCGTCGAGCCGCTGTTGTCGACCGCGAGACAGCTCACGTCGTGCGCGGGCTGCTTCGCGTTGCCCAGTTCGGTTTCGACGTTGCCCCCGCATGCCGCCATCAGGGTGGCGGTGACCAGCACGGCTGCATACGGGAATATCGGGTGCTGATTCATTGAATTGTTCATTGAATTCATGCGCTTCGATCGGTCGTAGCGTGGCCCGGGGATTTGCCTGCTTCGCTCTCCACCGGCAGGCAATTCGGTCGATATTCCCACGAACCGCTTTTTGTTCGCAATCGCGAACTCGCGTTGTTTCGCCTGTATCGCTGCGCACTGTGGTCTGGAAAATGCAAGGGGCGCCACACCAAAACCGTACTGTAGAATACAGACATGCCGACACTTGTGAGCCCGATTCACCGTGCGGTCTTTACGGTTTTCAGGCAAACACCTCATCCGGCGACATGTCGCCAGCGCAACGCGCAGGCCGACGCGAACATAGCGAACATAGCAACCACCACGACGCGCATGCATCAGGAGTCGCGGCGAAACATTGAATGATCGGCGCGGCAGGCGCCCGAAGGATATCTGGAAATGGCAGGCTACTCGTCATTGCTACGGGAATCGCGACCGCGCGTACGTGAGACCAGCGCACCCAAGCGAGCCGGGCTCACGGTCAACGACCTGTACGAACAATTGAAAGCCATGGCCGTCCTCTACACGATCCGGCCAGGTGAAAGAATCAATGAACTCGAACTCGCCGAAAAATTCCAGGTGAGTCGAACCCCGCTTCGGGAGGCACTCAATCGGCTCGTCGCCGAGAACCTGCTGCATTTTGTCCCCAATCGCGGGTTCTTCGTCCGGGAGCTGAACCGGCAGGATATCTTCGATCTGTTCGAGTTTCGTCGCAGCATCGAGGCATCTGCCGTACAACTTGCCGTTGAGCGCGCCGATGCCAAGGACATCCGGGCGTTGCGCAAGTTCTGGAAGGACGTGATGAAGAACAAGGCCCACGCGCCCGCGGCCGAGCTGGTCACCCGGGACGAGGAGTTTCACGTCCGACTCGTGGCCTTGTCCGGCAACAACGAGATGGTGCGGGCACTCTACGGGATCAACGCACGCATCCACTTCATTCGCTGGGTCGATCTCGAACAGCGCGGGCACGATGCATTCGCCGAACATCTCGAGATTCTCGATGCGATCGAAGCACGCGACGCGCAGCGTTGCCGCGAGTTGACGGAGACGCATATTACTTGCCGCATGGAAGAGATCACGAAGGTCGTCGACGCCGGGGTCGTGAAGCTCTATTCGCAGTAGAAGCGGTTCGGTTGCATCGGGCGCAACGACCAGCGGGCGTCGGCGGGCGTCCGATCATGCAGCGCTGGCACGTCTGGCGGCGAGCCACTGCGCCGTGTCATCAAGCGCTCTCGTTGCCGCGTCGAACATTTCATCGATCTGGTCGTGCGTGATGATCAGCGGTGGACAAAAATTCACGATGTCGCCTGATGCCCGCGTGATCATTCCATGTACACGCGCACGCTCGCCCACGTAAGACGCGACACCCGCGGATTGCGCGAACGACGCCCGCGTGCCTTTGTCGGCGACGAGTTCGAGCGCCGCGATCAATCCGTGTCCGCGTGTCGTACCGACAAGGGGGTGCTCGCCAAGTGCCGCGACGCGCGCCTGAAAATGCGGCGCGATTTCCTGCACCCGCCCGACCATGTCGTCATCCACGTAGATGCGCAACGCTTCGAGCGCCACGGCTGCGCAGACCGGATGCCCGCTGCAGGTGAATCCATGCGCAAAAGTGCCGATTTTCTCGCTTTCGTCGACCATCGCACGATCGATTCGATCAGAAACCATTACCGCGGAAATCGGTGCGTACCCGGCCGAGAGCTGTTTGGCGAGCGTAATGATGTCGGGCGACATTCCGAACGATTCCGTGCCGAACATCTTGCCCGTGCGTGCGAATCCGCAAATGACCTCGTCGGCGATCAACAGGATGTCATGCCTTTTCAACAGCGCCTGGAGCTTTTCGACATACGTGGCCGGCGGAAGAATCATCCCGGCTGAAGCCATGATCGGCTCTGCGAAGAAGGCAGCGATCGTATCCGGCCCCTCCGCCTGGATCAACTGCTCGAGGGACCCCACACACCGGGTCGCAAAGTCTTCCTCGGTCTCGCCCGGCATTCCGTACCGGTAAAAGTCGGGGCAATCCGTGTGCAAAATCCTGTCGATCGGAAGGTCGAAGTCCTGATGATTGGTCAGAGATCCGGTCAGGCTTCCTGTCGCGATCGTCACGCCGTGATAGCTCCGCGAACGGGCAATGATCTTTTTCTTCTTCGGCCTGCCCAGTGCGTTGTTGTAATACCAGACCAGCTTGATCGCGGTGTCGTTGGCCTCCGATCCCGAATTCGCAAAGAACACCTTCGACATCGGCACCGGCGCCATCGATATCAGTTTCTCGGCGAGCTTGATGGACGGCTCCGACGACTTGTGACCGAACGCGTGATAAAACGGAAGCCGGCGCATCTGCCGATCGGCGGCATCCGCCAGGCGGGTTTCGCTGAAGCCAAGTGCCGCGCACCAGAGTCCACTCAGGGCTTCAAGATAGCGATTGCCCTTGTCGTCATGGACATATACGCCTTCGCCGCGCTCGATGACCATCGGGCCGACCGACTGATGCGAACTCAGGTTGGTATACGGGTGAATGTAGTGTTTGATGTCGCTGCTGTGCATATCAGCTCGTTGCATGTCCCGTCTCCATCGCTCAACACGAATTGAAATAGTTTCCGGATCACCAGGCGCTCTCGAGATCGCTGCGACATTTTCGGCGATGCGCCTGTGCGCGTCCGCTATCGCCTGCCGCGGCTGTCACGCCACGAGGCCTTCCATCGGAATGGCCGGTTTGCGCCCGGCAATCAGGTCGGCCGTAATCCTGGCCGATCCGTGTGACATCGTCCACCCGATATGGCCGTGACCGGTATTCAGGAACAGGTTCCGATACCGTCGGCGGCCGAAGCATGGCAGGTTGCTCGGTGTCATCGGCCGCAGGCCAGCCCACATCTCCGCGCGATCGTAGTTCGCTCCGTCGGGATAGAGCGCCTGCGTCACGCGCTTCATGAATGCGAAATCGGACGGCTTGTGACTCGTGTCATAGCCGGCGAATTCCGCCGTCGCGGTGACCCGAATCCGATCGCCGAATCGCGAGATGGCGACAAGATTGTGCTCGTCCACCGCTGCGACGCTGGGCGGCGACGCGTGCCCCTCGATCGGAATGGTGAGCGAGTAACCTTTCACGGGATAAATCGGCAGATGAATCCCGATCTGTCGGGCGAGAACGGGGCTGTAGCTGCCGAGCGCGACCACGTAAGCATCACCTTTCACGAAGCCATTATCGGTATGGACCCCTACGATTTCGCTACCGGACGTTTCGAGGCCGAGAATCGCGGTGCCTGTCCGGATCTGCCCACCTCTCGAACCGACCTTCTCAGCCAGCGCGCGCGCGAATTTCGCAGGATCGCCCGTTTCGTCAGTCGGGCAATAAATCGCGCCGACGATTCCTTCCTTCGCTGATGAAAGCGCGGGATCGAGCGCAATCACGTCATCGCGGGACAGCACCTTGATGACTTGTCCGTCCGATTCGAGCAGTTTCATCTGCATCACGCCTCGGTCCAGTGCTTCCTGGCTCCGGTGGAAATAGAGGATTCCCCGATCGTTCCTGTCGTAGTCAAGCGGATCATCGGTGATCACCTGCTGAAGGACGGCCTGCGAGTATGCGGCAAGCCGATGCTTGAGCAGCGTGTTGCGACGCGCCTTTTCCGACGTGCATTCCATCAGGAAGCGCCAGGACCAGGTGTAGAGGCGCGGATCGGCGGAGAACCTGAAACGCAACGCCTGATCCTTCAGGACCAGCGATTTCAGTAGCGTCATCGGCGCCTTCGGCGACGACCAGACAAAGGAATGGCCCGGCGCGATCATCCCGGCATTCCCCCAACTCGTCTCGCCAGCCACGACAGTCTGGCGGTCGATCAGCACAACTTCATGGCCGTCCCTTTGAAGTTGGTACGCGGTCGTGACTCCGACTACCCCGCCGCCCAGCACAATAACTCTCATGATGTCCTCAGCCTGAAGCGTATTTGACGTGGGTGACACAACGTCGCACCCGGCGGGATTGCCCCCGTCACGCGGATGCTGATGCGAGGCAACGGCTCGATGGCGTCGCAGTTTTCGGCCGCAACGCGACTTGACCGTTGTCTCGGCCTTCGACAAACGTCGTTCCGTCATCCAAAGTGTCGACAGTACTGTATATCTATAAAAAAACAAAATCAATGAGGGTAACAACGCCTCGCAAGAAAAACGCGGCTCCGCACAAGAGCGGTTCATCCCGAACGAGCAAGAATTTCCCTAACTGTCGATAAATGTGTCGACAGTTATGTGCACCATGAAGTAGCCTATGACGGTGGATGTCGTTACTTTTCAAGGAGAAGCAATGCAGATCAAGCGTTACGAAAGCGGCAAGCGCATGAGCCAGGCGGTCGTGCATGGCGAGTTGGTTTTTCTTGCCGGACAGGTCGCCGACGATCCGACTCAGGATGTGAAGGGCCAGACCGCACAGATTCTCACGAAGATCGATCGTCTGCTCGAGCAGGTCGGCTCCGACAAGGCCAGGATCCTGTCGGCCAACATCTGGCTCGCCGACTACACCACGTTCAACGAGATGAATGAAATCTGGGACGCGTGGGTCCCGGTGGGTGAGGCTCCGGCACGCGCATGTGTCGAGTCGAAGCTCGCGTTCCCGCAATACACCGTCGAGATAGGGGTCATTGCCGCGTTGTGACCGCGCTCGCGCTGGCGGCCGCCATATCGGTCGCCAGCGCATGACGACAGTCTTGCGCAACGCGGCGAGGTGCCCGGTGTACCGGGGATGCAACGAAGACGTGGCGGATCGAACAATTTTGAATGGACTCCTACCAAATGGACACCCTGGAATCTGTTGAGCGGTATGAGCGGCTCGATTTCTCGCTCGATGGCGGAATCTCACGTCGTGCGGCGATCGGATTGGTCGTGCTGGCGACCGACCATACGATCGAGTACGAATGGCGCAAGCTCCTGGCGCTCGATGGTGTCGGCTTCTACGAGAGCCGCATTGCCAATTCTGCTGAAATCACGCCGGAAACGCTCAGAACGATGGACACGCTCATCGCACCCGGCGTCGCAGTGATCCGACCGGGCGAGCGTCTCGACGTGGTCGCCTTCGGCTGTACGTCAGCCTCCATGGTTCTCGGAGAAGAAAGGGTCATTGAACGGATCAGGGAAGCGCGCCCGGAAGTGGAATGCACGACGCCAATCACGGCCGCGCGCGTCGCGATGAACGCACTTGGCGCAAGCCGTATCGCTCTGCTGACTCCGTATGTGCGTACGATCAATGAATCGCTCCGTGAATACCTGGGCGGCAGGGGAATCGACGTGGTACGCATGGGCTCGTTCGAGCATTCCGACGATAACGAGGTGGCCCGGATCGACGCCGATTCAGTGCGAAACGCCATTCTCAAGATCGGCCGACACGACGATGTCGACGCGGTGTTTGTCTCATGCACCTCGCTCCGGCTTGCGGATCATGTGACCGAGATCGAGAGCGCACTCGGCAAGCCAGTGACATCGAGCAATCACGCGATGGCCTGGCACGCGCTTCGACTCGGTGGTGTCAAGGACAAACTCCCGAAGCTCGGTCGACTGTTTGCGGTCTGACTCCGCCGTCAGGTGCGAAACCGATCGAACAAGCATGCCTGATTGAAGCTGGTCCCCGTTGTCATGGCGAATAGCCGACAGCGCCCGAAATGTCGCGCCGGAACATTCACGTATGGAGACTGCATGAAGAAACTCGCTTTGATTGTCGCACTCGCCTTCGCCGCCGGCGGCGCCTGCGCCAAGGAGTGGTCGACGATCCGTTTCGGTGTGGATCCCACCTATGCGCCATTCGAATCGAAGGCACCCGATGGCAAGGTCATCGGCTTCGACATCGATCTCGGCAACGAAATCTGCCGCCGCCTGAACGCGAAGTGCGTATGGGTCGAGCAGGACTTCGACAGCATGATCCCGGCGCTGAAGGCGAAGAAGTTCGACGCTGTGCTGTCTTCGATGACGATCACGCCCCAGCGGGCCGAACAGCTCGCGTTCTCGCAGAAGCTCTACAACACGCCGACACGTCTCGTCGCAAAGAAGGACACGCACCTGGCGCCGACCGTCGAATCGCTCAAGGGCAAATCGGTAGGGGTCCAGCAAGGCACGATCCAGGAAACCTACGCGAAGGAAAACTGGGCGCCGAAGGGTGTCAACGTGGTGTCATATCAGAACCAGGACCAGGTCTATATGGACCTGCAATCGGGCCGTCTGGACGCCACGCTGCAGGACGAAGTGCAGGCCGCGCTCGGTTTCCTGAAGACGCCGCGCGGCGCGGGCTTCGCGTTTGCCGGCCCGGAGCGCCAAACGGGTGCTGCCGCCATCGGCATGCGCAAGGACGACGGCGACCTCAAGGCAAGGATCGACAAGTCGATCGCCGACATGATCAAGGACGGCACCTACAGGAAGATCGAGTCGAAGTACTTCGATTTCGACCTGTACGGCAGCTAAGCCCGTTCGTCATTTCGCCATTTCGCGCGTCAACACAGGGAAGCGAGCCGCGCCTGCGCGGCTCGCGGCCTGTCATCGAGGATAACCCTCCATCCTCTTCAATGGCTTCGGTCCGCTGCTCGTCGCGGGCACTTGGGAAACCGTCAAGCTCGCCGTACTGTCCCTTGCGGCTGCGTTCATGCGCGGTCTCATCGGCGCCGCAGCGAAGCTCTCGTCGAATCGCGTCATCTCGCGCGTCGCGCACGATGTACACGACACTGATTCGTGCGGTGCCCGATCTCGTGCTGATGCTGCTGTTTTACGGCATCCGGATCTGGTTGAACGGCCTGACCGAGGCATTCGGCATCGATCAGATCGACGTCGACCCGTTCGTCGCCGACGTCATCACGCTCGGCTCCATTTCGCGCGCTGCCACGCTTACGCGACCTGCTTCAACTCGATGATCACCGGATGTGAAAGCTGCTCCACGGCGGCGCGCCATTCGGCGTCCACCGCTTCGAAGTTCCGCTCCTTCACATGTCCGTATCCACGGATCTTTTCCGCAATCGACGCGGCACGCAGCGCCGCCTGCAGTTTCCGGGCGTTCCCGTGACGAATGATCGCGTCGACGGTCTGCTCATAGCGTGCGATCAGGCCGCGCTCCATCTTGCGTTCCGCCGTGTGGCCGAATACATCGAAAGGCGTTCCACGAAGGAATTTCAGCTTCGCGAGCGTCCTGAAAACCGGAAGAATCCACGCGCCATACTCCTTCTTTCGCGGCTCGCCGGTCAGTTCGTCCTTGCCCGACAGCAGCGGTGGCGCGAGGTTGAATGCGATCCGGAAATCGCCGTCGAACCGCTGCCGCAGGCTCTCGACGAACTCGGGCGACGAATGCAGTCGCGCTACTTCGTATTCGTCCTTGTAGGCAAGCAGCCTGAAGTAGGCACTCGCGACTGCTCGGGTGACCGCATCCTCGTTGTGCGAGATGCGGCGCTCCCATTCGCGGATCCTCGCCACCAGTGAACGATAGCGTTGCGCATAAGCGGCGTTCTGGTAGGCGGTGAGAAACACGGCGCGCCGCTCGATCATCTCGTCGACGGTCACGGAAATGCGCAGCGACTCCCGCAGCGGCTTCGCCGCGATAAGCGCCTTCTGCGCCGCACTCGGCGACAACGCGGTTCGACGTCCCCACAGAAACGCCTCCTGGTTCAATGCGACCGCCGCCCCGTTGAGTTCGATCGCGGCATGGATCGCATCGGCTCCGATCGGGATCAGGCCGCGCTGATACGCGTAACCCAGCATGAACATGTTCCCGGCAATCGTGTCGCCGAACAGGCTGAGCGCATACTTCGTCGAGTCGACGAACTCGGCGTGATGCTCGCCGACAGCGTCGACAATGGCGCTGCGCAGGTCTGAAGCCGGGAACGCGAGATCCGGATGGCGTGTGAATTCGCCCGTCATGACCTCGTGCGTATTGACCAGCATGCGAGTCGCGCCCTTGCGGGTTGTCGCGAGCGTCTTGCGGCTGGCGGCCACGACCATGTCGCACCCGAGAACGACATCGGCGCCGCCGGCAGCGATTCGGATCGCCTTGATCGCGGCCGGGTTCTTGCCGAATCGCAGATGGGACCACACCGAGCCGCCTTTCTGCGCAAGGCCGGCCATATCGAGGATGCCGCACCCCTTGCCTTCGAGATGCGCGGCCATGCCGAGAATCGCGCCGATCGTCACGACGCCGGTGCCGCCGACACCGGTGACGATCATCGAAAATACGCCCGTTTCAAGCGACGGCAGTTCCGGCTCGGTCAGTGCCGGAAAAAGCGCCGCGTCAGGTCGGATCGTGGCCGATTTCCTCGGATTTCCGCCATGCACGGTGACAAAACTCGGACAAAAGCCGTTGTTGCACGAGTAATCCTTGTTGCACGCGGACTGATCGATCTCTCGCTTGCGCCCGAACTCGGTCTCGAGCGGCACCAGCGACACACAATTTGATTTCACGCCGCAATCGCCGCACCCTTCGCACACGAGATCGTTGATCACCAGATGCTTTGCGGGATCCGGGAACTGCTTGCGCTTGCGGCGCCGGCGCTTTTCGGCCGCACAAGTCTGATCGTAGACGAGCACGCTCACGCCCGGGACGCCACGCAACACGTCCTGAACCTTCTGCAGTTCCGATCGGTGATGAATGGTCACGCCGGGCGCCCATCCGGCGTCTGCCGGATACTTCGACGGATCGTCGGCGACGACCGCGATGCGGCGAACGCCTTCGGCATGCACCTGAGTGGTGATCGTCATCGGACTCAACTGACCGTCGTGACGCTGCCCACCCGTCATTGCAACCGCGTCGTTATAGAGAATCTTGAAGGTGATGTTCGTCTTTGCGGCAAGCGCGGCCCGAACGGCAAGTAGCCCCGAGTGGAAGTACGTGCCGTCGCCCATGTTCTGGAACATGTGCGCTCGCCTGGAAAACGGCGCCTCGCCCACCCAGGCCATGCCTTCCGCGCCCATCTGCGTATAGCCAAGCGTATTGCGGTCCATCGTTTGCGCCATCCAGCTGCAGCCGATGCCCGCATACGCCTTGCTGCCCGGCGGGATCACCGTCGAGGAATTGTGCGGACATCCGCTGCAGAAATAGAAGCTGCGCTGCATCGCCTCGGGAGCAAATGCGACCTCGCTCAACTCGGTCAGAAACGTCACACGCTCGGCGAGCCTGCTGCCGCGGTCGAGATGCGCGATGCGCTGCCCGAGCGCGATGGCGATCTGCACCGAGTTGAGCGACATCTCCACCGGAAACAGCTTTTTTCCCTGCTCGTCGAGCTTGCCGATCACCACGGGCGCGTTCGGCACGTGATAGAGGATGTCCTTGATCTGCGACTCGAGCAGGCTGCGCTTTTCCTCCACCACCACCAGCAGATCCAGCCCGCTGGCGAATTCGCGCAGCCCTTGCGGTTCGAGCGGCCAGGTACATGCGACCTTGTAGATTGCGACGCCCATCGACTCCAGTTCTGCGTCAGTGACGTTCAGGTCGTCGATGGCCTGAAGCACGTCGAGATGGCTCTTGCCATGGGTGACAATGCCGATGCGACGATTCGCATTGCCAAGCACCATCTTGTCGAGCCGGTTCGCGCGGACGAAAGCGCGCACCGCATCCAGCTTGTAGTTGTGCAGCCGATATTCCTGCTCCTGCGGTGTATCCGGTTGCCGCAGGTTCAATCCGCCTGGCGGCATCGCCACATCATCGGGCAGGACCACCTTCACGCGCGCCGGATCCACTTCAATGGCAGCAGAAGCATCTGCCGTGTCCTTCACGCACTTCAGACCGACCCAGCATCCCGAAAAGCGCGACAACGCCCAGCCGTACAGACCGTAGTCGAGAATCTCCTGCACGCCGCTCGGGCTGAGGATCGGGATCGATGCGTCGACCAGTGCGAACTCGGACTGGTGGCAGGTCGTCGACGATTCACAGGTGTGGTCGTCGCCCATCAAGACGAGAACGCCGCCGTGCTTCGAACTGCCGGCCAGGTTCGCGTGCCGAAACGCATCGCCGCTCCTGTCAACGCCCGGGCCTTTACCGTACCAGACCGCAAACACGCCGTCGTATTTGCCTTCACCGCCGACCTCGGCCTGCTGCGTCCCCCAAACGGCGGTCGCGGCCAGATCCTCGTTCACGCCAGGCACGAACAGCACGTTGGCGCCGGCAAGCAATTGCTTCGCCTTGCCGAGTTCCGCGTCATACGTGCCAAGAGGCGATCCGCGATAGCCGGAGATGTAGCCCGCGGTGTGGAGTCCGCTCGCCTCGTCGCGGCGACGCTGCATCAGCGGGAGTCGGACGAGCGCCTGGACGCCGGTGAGAAAAATCCGGCCAGTGTCGAGCACGTACTTGTCGTCGAGGGAAACTTTACGCATTGCCACGCCGCGCGGCAACGTCGATTCGACCGAAAGCGGTACTCGGGTCATTGAATAATCCATCCATCTCTCCTGCGAAGGTTCTGCTGCCTCGCGAGCGTCACCGGCAGGCTCGCTGATTCCCACGACACCTCTGCCATTCGGCGGAATGGCAGCCGGACCTACCTAATCTCGCCGGTCGCGCCATCGGTAATAGAGCATCGCGCCGATTGCAAGCCGCTTGACGAATGCATGCGCGGAAATTGTCCGGAGCGTCGAGAACGGCAGCGGTGATCGATTCTCATCCCCGGTCAACGCGACTTCGGCAAGCTCACGCCCCGCAACCGTCGATAATGCGACGCCACGCCCGTTGCAGCCGAACCAGGTATAGAGACCGTCGTCGAGCCGCACGAAGCGCGGCATCCGGTCCGGCGTAATCGCGAAATCGCCATGCCATAAATGCTCGAAGCGAAGTGGAAAATCGTTCAGCTGTGGATACATGCGCCGCAGCCGGGCACCGATCCGCACTGGCAGTCGACGTTCATATCCAGTCGGCACGACGAGCGCTCCGCCGCTGACGAGCCGACCGTCCCGGTCGAAGCGCGCGAAATGAAGATCGGACTGCGTATCAGACATCGCATGGTCGAAAGGCAAAATGGTGGCACGCAGCGCATCGGGCAACGGCTGTGTCGCGATCTGGTACGACCTCATCGGGAGAAGCGCGTGACTGATACCGGGCCATGGAGCGCGCGTCGTTCGCCCTGTGTAGCTGTGGGTGGCGATCAACACGCTGCGCGCATGCACGCGGGCACCGCCATGCGCTGCCACCCAATGGCTCCCCTCCCGAACCAGGGACGACACGGGCGTCTGTGAATGGAGGCTGGCGCCGGCGGCGTGCGCGGCTTGCGCCAGCCCGCGAACCAACGCCAGCGGATTCAGGTGCCCACCGGTCGGGTTCTGCCAGCCACCGCACCAGAACGACGATCCGGTCAGCTCAGCAGTGCGATCCCGGTCGAGCATCTCGACGTCGATTCCACGCCGCTTCCATTGGTCGACGCGTGCCTGCACGAGCTTGATGCGACTCTCGCGATGCGCGGGCTGGATCCAGCCCGACTGCACGGCGGCGCAGTCGATTCGGTGTCGCCGCACGAGATCGAACACGGCATCCGCAGACGTGCCGATGATCGAGACGAGCGATTCTCCCTTGTCCGAACCGTATTCCGCGACGATCGCATCAGGATCGGCGCGCGTCATCGCCGGAATCACCTGTCCGTTGTTGCGGCCGGAAGCCCCCCAGCCTGTCTCGGCCGCCTCGAGTACGACCACTCGTGCGCCGCGTTGCGCTGCGTGCAGCGCGGCGCTGACACCCGTGAAGCCAGCTCCGATCACGAGCAGATCCACGAAGGTCGTGCCGGCCGGGAGCCGCGTTGTCGGCAGGGCCGGCGCCGATGTCGCCGCCCATAACGACGGCGGGAGGCGACCGGGATCGCGATTTGCATCACGCATGATAAGGTCCGGGAATCGAGCGAATCGGAGGCCGCTATTGCCTGTTTCCGCGCAACGGCCATGCAAGTACCGCTTCAATGGGTGCGCCCGCCCAGGTAGAGCTTTCGCATCTCGTCGCTCGCCAACAGATCGGCGGCATTGCCTTCGAGCGCTACTTGCCCCATCGACAGGACATAGGCGCGATCCGAGATGCGAAGCGCTTCCGTCGCGTTCTGCTCCACCATCAGCACCCCGACATGCTCTGTATCGCGTAGTTCGACAATCGCGTCGAACACTTCCGACAGCATCTTCGGCGAGAGCCCGGCGGAAGGCTCGTCAAGCAGCAGAAATCGCGGGCGGGGCATTAGCGCACGGGCCAGTGACAGAAGTTGTCGCTCGCCGCCCGACAGACTCGATGCACGCGCAGCCGATTTTCGTCTGAGAACGGGATACATGGCGTACAGCTGGTCGAGCCTGTCCGTTCGATCCTGCTCGGACATGAACTGGCCGCCGAGCGCGAGGTTTTCCCAGACAGACAGCGCGCCGAACACGTTCTCGGTTTGCGGCACGAATCCGATCTCATGTTGACGAATCTTCCTGAACACCGGCACTTGTCCGATGTCGATATCGTCCAGCGAGATCGATCCCTGTCTCGGCAGCAGGTACCCTGCGATGGTCTTCAGGAGCGTGGACTTCCCGCAACCGTTCGGGCCAAGGATGGTCACGATCTCTGGCTGCTTCGCGCCAATCGAGATGCCGCGGAGTATGTCGACGTCACGCGAGTATCCCGCCACTACGTGTCTGACCGAGATCATGCTGCGGCTCCCGCTGCGTGACGGTTCAAGGGGCTCCTCTTGCCGAGATAGGCCTCGACGACGCCCTCGTGGCTTTCCAGCTCCGTGGGCAGACAATCCGCAACCGTCTTCCCTTTGTCCAGCACGACGCACCGGCTGCAGGTTTGCGCAATGAAGTGCATGTCGTGCTCGATGATGACCAACGTAATGCCCTGCCCGTTGATCCGCTTGAGCGTCGTGACCAGTTCCGCCCGCAAGTTCGGATGTACGCCGGCCATTGGCTCGTCCAGCAGAAGCAGTGCCGGCTGCTCCATCAGCGCACAGGCAATGCCGAGCAGCTTCTTCTGTCCACCCGAAATCGATGCTGCAGGCAAATGGGCCACTTTGGTCAGGAGCAGTTCGTCCAGAAGGCGCACTGCGCGATCTCGCGTCTCGCATTCGATCCTTCGAGTCGCACCGAATCCAGCCAGCGTACTCATCAATCCGTGACGACGAATCGATGCGGCCATGACGGTCTCCTTCACCGTCATCCGGGTGGGCATCGACGGAAGCTGAAACGTGCGACGGACGCCTTTCCTGGCGATCTTGTCGGGAGGCAGTCCGTTGACGGCCGCGCCATTGATTTCAATCACGCCTCGTTCGATCGCACAATAACCGGTAATCGCATTGAGTACCGTGCTCTTGCCACATCCGTTCGGCCCCAGCAGGCCGACGATCTCGCCGGTTCGTACTTGAAGACTCAGACCGGTGAGCACGTGATTGCCCCCGAACGACTTGTTGACATCATGCAAACGGAGGATCGTGCTCATTGCGGGCTCCGGATTCGTTCAGGAACAATGCCACCAGGACGCAGCAGCAGGCATGCCAGAAGCACGCATCCAATCGTGCCAAGCCTCACTGCACCGGCGATATCGCTACTGATGTCGAGGTGATCTTTCACAAACGGCACGGCGCCGTAGATTGCTTCCACAACGAACGCGCCAAGCACGACACCGAGGTTGTTTCCGAGCCCTCCGATCATGACCATGGTCCAGACGACGAACGTCTCGGACGCGAGCATATAGTCCGGCCCCACGAAGCTCATGTAATGAGCCAGCAGAGAACCCCCGATCGACGCAACGGCGGCGCTGGTCATCGTCGCCTTGACCTTGAGCGGAACCAGCCGATATCCGAGGCTCGTCGCCAATTCAGGCTCCTCGCGCATCAGCCGGATTGCCCGCCCGAATCGTCCGCGCGACAGGCGATGACATGCGAAGCAGGCGATCACGGTCAATACGAGTGCAAGCAGGAGGAACGCAAGATCGTTTTCCGCTCCGGAACGCGTCGGGATGATGGGGCGTACGCCGCTGATCCCCTGCGCGCCCCCGGTCAGCCAGTTTTCGTTCAATGCAACCGTCCGGATCAATTCGGCCACCGCAAGTGTTGCGATTGCCCAATAATCCGACGCAAGATTGCGGCCCAGGTTGGCCATCACGAATCCGACGGCCATGGCAACTGCGACACCAAGCACGAGTCCAACCGGCGCCGGATATCCAAGCGACGACATGATTGCCGAAGCGTATGCTCCCACGCCTGCAAACGCGA
Organism: Burkholderia sp. Bp8963; assembly: GCF_003854275.1. GTDB lineage: Bacteria > Pseudomonadota > Gammaproteobacteria > Burkholderiales > Burkholderiaceae > Burkholderia. The sequence continues at coordinate 24,396 of NZ_QTQP01000051.1, read as the reverse complement.
CGAATCCGAAGTTGAGCAAGCCCGCGAAACCGGCCTGGAGGTTCAAGCCGAGCGCGAGAAGTGCGTATATGCAGCTCAGGGTAGCGACATGCAGAACGAAGCTATACACGGCGGACCTCCCGGTCGAAAATGCCATACGGCTTGAGCAGCAGCGCGACGAGCAGGATGAGGAACGATGCAGCACTGATGTACGTGACGGGGACATACACATCCGACGTGCCGAACATCCAGCCGAAATCCAGGTTCGTCACGAGCGTTTCGGCGATCGAGATCAAGAGTGCGCCAGCCGCCGCTCCTAGCGGATTGCCGAGCCCGCCGAGTATCGCCGCGGCGAATACGGGCAGGAGCAGATTGCTCCCAAGGCCGACGTGCACCGTCTCTGTCAGACCCAGCATCGTCCCGCCCAGCGCAGCCAGCACGCCGCTCAAGAACGTGATTCCGTTGACCACGCGGGCGCCATCGACACCGGTTGCCGCGGCCAGAGCGGGATTCGACGACATCGCACGCATCGATCTGCCTACACCTGTCCGGAACAGCAGGATCGCGAGCAGCACAACGCAGCCGGCCCCGCACGCAATCGACGTGATCTGGTCGACCGAGATCGTCGTGGAGCCGACCTGCAACGGGCTCGACAGGGTCGACGCATACCGCCACGGCCGAGAGCCCGCCACACCCAGAATCGACGCGATCAGGATCATCGAAATCGCGAGCGAGCCGATCATCGCGATCGAACTGCCCGAGCGAAGCAGCCGTTTGAACACCAGCGCATTCAGCGCCACCGCAAGCAGCCCGGTGCCGATGCAGGAGCCGACCAGGGCGAGCGTGAAAGGGAGGCCGACCTTTGTGAAACCCAGCGTCGCAAAGGCGCCCAGCATCGCGTACTGGACGTGAGCGACATTGGGAAACCTGACGAGCGAATAGACGACGCTCAGACCGACCGCTACGAGCATGATGTCGGACGTCCGGATCAGCACGTCGACGAGAAATTGCAGCATGGCAGTTCTCCTGGAGCCTGCCGCGCAGAAGCGCGGCAGGGCTTATCGGGCAACGACCTTCGTGTCGAACTTGACCTTGTCGTAGGGCTGGTCCTGACGCTGGCCACCCGCGTCGAACGAGATCGTGCCGGTCGCGCCGCTATAGGAACCGAGTGCATGCATGGCCGCGCGAATTTTCGCGGGATCGGCCGACCCGGCCTTGTTGATCGCGGCAACCGTGACCATGACGCCGTCATAGGCATAGCTGCCGAACGACGACTTCGGGGCTTCCTTGTACTTTTGACGGTATGCGTCTTCGTACGATTTTCCGCCCTGGCCGATCGACGCGACCTCGAGCCCCTCCTGCCCCTTTGCGGCTTGCGGCACCGTATCGCTGGTACACATCGTCAGGTAGATGCCGTACCACTTCGTCTTGTTGAGCCCGAGTTCATAGGCCTCGCGGTTGATGGTCGCCGCTTCCTGTCCGTAAGCGCTGTAGACGTAAGCTTGCGGCCGGGACCGGCCTATCTGCTGAAGCTCACGGCGATACGTCGACTGTCCTTCGCTATACAGCACGAGCGACGACACCTTGCCGCCAAGGGCCTCGAAGCGCGTCCTGAATTCGGATGCGACACCCTGCCCGTACGAGTTGTTGGGTGCGATGAAGGCGACTTCCTTGAGGTTCTGAGAAAACACATCCGTCGCGGCAAAGCGGGCCGACAGATCATCCAGGCCGATTACGCTGAACGACCCCTCGCCGATCTTCCGGACCTGAGGGCTCGACGAACCGATGTTGATGTGCACGTCACCCTGCTGGACCACATACTCGGCGACCGGAATGGTGATTCCTGACGAAAACTCCCCGATCACGACTGGCACCTTGTTGACGGAGACCAGCTTGCGCGCGGCGCCAAGCGCGGTCGCGGCGACGCCACCCGAATCTTCCACCATGACCTGCAGCTTCCGCCCGAGAACGCCATTGCGGGCATTGACCTGCTCGACGGCGAGTTCGATACCTCGCCGCTGGTCGTCGCCAACCGATGCGCTGGCGCCGCTGAGCGGGAGTACGGCGCCCAAGGATACGGTCTGAGCAACCGACGCGCCGGCCGACATCAACAAGACAGTCGCGGCAACACTGCTGTACAGCACTTTCGCAAACTTCATGATGGCACCCCTTGATCGGAGAGTTATAAACTACACAAGTGTCGACACATTAGCGCAAAAAAATTTGTGTCAATAAAGTTCTCGGGACCTGGACAGGTATCGACGCGGCCATGCATCGCTTCCGTCCCGCGCAGCAGTCTGCTGGAGGCGGTTGCTGCCGGCAAACCACGGTTATCTATCCGGCGAGCATGGTCGAGACCATCATGTCGCGCCAAGCGTGCAGTCGGGCGATCGGGTGATCCGGTCAGGCTTGACGTGCAGGAGCGAAGTGGATCGATGCTTTCAGGCTATCATAGTGTCGACACTTTTGTATTCTAGTTTTCCCCGATCTCGCATGGGTCCTGTACCGTGATGCCGCAGCTCCGACGCACCTCGCACAACATACGGCCCGACGCTTGCCTTCCGCGGCCCGCCAAGTCGCCGATTCGCCTGTTGCCGTGCACACGGCATTCCGTATATAAAACCGCGATGGACAAGGATCTGTGGATTCGCGACCCCGCCAGCGCCTTTCGCGCATGGCAGGAAACGGAGGCGACCGGTGCGGACCGGCGGCCCTTTGCGCCCCGCTCGATCGTGCAGCACGTGGCGATGTTCGACCGTTTCCTGCGCTATCTGCTCGCGCGCGGCGTGACGCCGGCGACGTTCGGCCCCGAGCACGTCGAAGGGTTTCTCGCGGATCTCGACCGCACCTGTGCGCCGGACAGCTCGACCCGTGCACGCTACGCGAAGCTGATCGATCGCATCAGCAGGCAACTGGTGTCCGTCGGGCTGCGCGAAGCGAATCCGGCCGAACGGATGGCACGCTACGTCGCATGGCCGGACGGCGAACCGGAACCGGTCTGCCTGCCGCCCGATGCGGACAACGCGCTGCAGGCGTACGTCCGGCCGCGATCCGGCGACGGCCCGGTCGAATGCAGGAATCACGCGATCGTCGCGCTGCTGCTCGGCAGCGGCATCACGTCCCGGGAAATCCGGACGACGACGATCGGCGCGCTCGATCTCGACGCCGGTCATCCGACGCTGTACGTGCCGCAGCATGGCGCGCGGCCCGAACGCCAGATCGCGCTCGAGCGCTTCGCACGCAGGCCGCTCGAAGCCTGGCGCGCGCGGGGCGCCGGCGAGCCGGCGTCAGCGCTGCTGTTTCCGGCACCGCGCAGCGGGCAGGCGATGAACGACATGTTCCTGCTGCTCGTCGTTCGCGATGCGCTGACCGCGATCGGCTTCGACGCGCCGGACATGAGTCCGCGTGTGCTGCGCAACACGTATGCGCGCCGCCAGTTGCTCGCGGGCCGCAGCCACGCGGACGTGAACGCGATGCTCGGCCTCGTCACGTCCCGGACCGTCGTTCGCATTCAGCAAACGCTTCCACGGGACATCGACGCACGCGATGCCGATCGTTTGCGTTGATTGCAGTGCGCTTCGGAAACGATACGCGTGGCAGCACGGCGCCTGCGCCTACCGGTTCGGCGGCTGCTGGCAAATCACGCCGTACCAGCCGAGCCCCTTGTACGTCTCATAACCGGGCGTCGCCGCGAACGACACCATCGTGCCGTTGTGCATCCGATAGAAGCCCGCCGGCTTGCCGTCGGTGTGCAGGCGAAACTGCTCCTGCAGCAGCCCCTTGCCGTCCGAACTCGCGATCACGCGTGACGACGCGTCGACGATCATGCAGCGGGTTCGCGCCCATTCGTCGTCGCTCAGCCGCACGCCGCCGACGACTGCCGCCGCCTGGGGCGCCCAGTCGAAGAAGATGACGAGCGCGCCGAGCACGCTGCCATGCGCCTGTCCGCCCGCACGGATGGCGGTCGAATACGTCGCGACCTGCGCATGACTTAGCCATGGCAGCGTCTCGATGTCGGACGCCACGTAGTCGGCCCCGGAGCGCGTCTTCAATGCGGCCGTGAACCAGTGCGCGTCGCGCACGTCGCGCCCCCGCACCGGACAGGTCGCGTCGCGCCCGCTCGCGACCACGATGCCGTCGGCATTCACGACCCACAGATCCTTGTAGACCGTGTAGCTGTCGAGAATCACCGACAGCCGCGCCGATGCATGCGCACTCGCCGCCGGGCTCTCGTGCATCACGCAGTCGACGACCGCCGAATCGGTCGCCCACCAGCGAACATCGCACGAGCGCTCGTACAGATTGCGGTCGATGATGTCGATCATGTTCAGCGCAAGATCGGCGCAGCGCTGACCTTCGTGCGAACGCATCCGCTCGATCATGCTATCGCCGAGTTCGGTCAGGCGTGTCAGCGCCCCCGCGAGTTCCTTGTTGAGCCCGTCGGTGATGTCGCCAATGCGTTTCGATACGTGCTTCACCTGGTTCGCGACCACCGCGAAGCCTTTGCCGGCATCGCCTGCGCGGGCGGCCTCGATCAGGGCATTCAACGCGAGGAAAGTCGTCTCGCGATTGATGTCGTTGATGTCGCCGATCTTGCCGGTGGCCAGCTTCTTCACTGCGTGGGTCAGGTCGACGATTGCTTGTGGATTGGCCATGTGTTGGTCTCTGTCGTTGTGATGTGCGTGGCGTTTCGCCGCGAGAGGAATGCAAGTTCCGGGCCTGCTCCAGCATGTGAAAACGCACGTATCGTGGCCGACTGCCCGCCGTTCGTCCGTGCATGCACACTGGTTGCACCGGCGATGCACCACGATGGTGGCAAGCCCTGCGCGGTTTGCCGACTGCCGCGTCCGGCTCCGCGCGGTCTACGCGTGCGTCAACGCGACGGCAAGCTGAGCCGCCACGACAGATTGCGGCGCGCCCGCGCTTCGCAGCGGTCATGGAACAGATCGGTGTAATAGATGCGCGGACGCGCAAGCAGCTCGCCGAGAATCGCGCGAACCTGCGCGTCGTATGCGCGATCGTCGAGATCCGGGCGCTCGGCCCGCAACCGCACGCCGTCCTCGTGAAAGCGGCTGCGGGGCGCACCGAGCACCGCGAGGTCGATGTCGACGGCGAAGCGGTCGTCCGCTTCGGTCGGCACGCTCCGGTGCCGGGTCGCGAGGATCATGTCGTGAATGCGCGCGCCCGCTGCAATCTGCCCGTCCGCCCGCTGCACGAACCAGTCGGCGCTACGCTCCTCGTTGTCGCGCGCGCCGGGCCGGTAGATCACGTCGTGACACCACAACGCGAGCTCCACCGCATCGGGATGCGGGATCGCACCGCGCGCCCAGTCGAAGTCGCGCAGACAGCGGCGGATATGACGCAGCGTGTGGTAGTGGCGCGTCGCTTCGCCATAGCAGCGCACGAGGTCGGCAAACACGGCTTCGGCGTCACGGCCGCCGCTGCGTGACCACAGTGCGATGAAGCGCGCTTGCGTCTGGTTCATCGTCGCCTCTTTCCGTCGTCCCGACCTGCACTGCCGCGCAGCGTCGCCCCGTTCCCACGCGCGCCCGTCGCGGCGCCGGGCGCGCACCGCCGTCCCGCGACGGCGCTCAAAAGAACTCCTTGCGAATGTCGATGCTCGACCGCTGTCCGATGTTCCGGTAGTTCTCCGCGAGCCACGCTTCGGCCTCGCGCCGCCCGCTGTCGCGCAGGCTGCACAGGAAGTCCCAGTCCGCGTTGTACTTGCTGGACACGCTGAGCGCGCACATCTCCTCGTCGGACCGGATCGAATGGATCAGCATTTCCTTCATCTCGTCGCGCTTGACCTTGCCCTGCTGGATCAGCTCGGTCACGAACGCGATCGCGCGCATCTCGCGCATCAACGACGAGTTGAAGCTGATCTCGTTGATGCGGTTCAGGATGTCGGACGCCGTTCTCGGCACGCCGGGTCGAACGAGCGGATTGATGTGGACGATCACGACATCCTGCGTCTTGCAGTGGTAGATCAGCGGGTAAATCGCCGGATTGCCCATGTAGCCGCCGTCCCAGTAGTGCTGGCCGTCGATCGTGATCGCCTGGAACAGGGTCGGCACGCAGGCCGACGCCAGCACGGCTTCCGCGCACACGTCCTCGCCCGTGAAGATCCGGATCTTCCCCGTCTCGACATTGGTCGCGCTCAGGTAGAGATGGATCGGGCATTGCTTGCGCAGCGCGTCGAAGTCGACGTGACGCTCCAGCACTTCGCGCAGCGGATTCAGGTTGTGCGGATTGAACTGGTACGGCGAGAAGAGGCGCAGCACCATGTCGGCGAACGCATACAGCGGCGAATGATCGAGCCCGAAGCTGTGCGTCCCTTTGAGCCAGGGCGTCCAGCGCAGCGGATTGTATTGCTCGGCCGACGCCGCGATCGCGTGCCAGAAGTCGTGCAGCGCATCGCGTGCGCCCGACGCGCCGCCCAGCATCAGCCCGTAAGCCAGCACGGTTGCATTCATTGCACCCGCGCTGGTGGCGCTCACACCTTCGATCGCGAGCCGGCCGTCCTCGAGCAGGCGGTCCAGCACGCCCCATGTGAACGCGCCATGCATCCCGCCGCCCTGCAGCGCCAGCGCGACAGGCTTCGGTTCTTCGCCATCCGGGTGGTTGGTGTTCTTCGTGGTCATCGGATGCTCCGAGAAACCCCGCCATTGATGTCGGGGAGAAAAGGAGCGCCGTCGACAGACGGCATTCCTTCGTTAGCGTGGCGTTCGCCTGCGCTCACACGCATGCCGACGACACGTCGATGCACGTTGCGGCGCCGCTCGTTCACCCGCCGGTGGCCGACCATGACTCGAGCAATGCGCTGACTTCCTGCAGGTCCGCCGTATCGAAGCCCTCCGCAAAACCGGCATAGACGTCGGACAGCATCTTCCTTGCGTCGGCGGTTTCCCCCTGGCTCAGGCGCAACCGGGCAAGGTCCCGCACCGCACGCAGCTCGAACGAACGGGCGCCCTGTTCGCGCGCGATTTCGATCGCCTTGTGCAGGCAGCCTTCGGCCTCGTCCGCGCGGCGCGGTTCGCCGACGGCGATGCCGTCATCCTGCATGCCGAGCAGCAGCGCCGCCTTGAGCCGGTGCAGTTCGGCCTCGTAACAGCGCTCTCCGGACCGGTCTGCCATCGCGATCCCGTCGTCGATCGCGCACAGCCCCGCAGCCGTATCACCGGCCTTCCGGTAGCTGTCCGCGAGCAGCGCGAGGAAATACGAGCAGCTCATCGCGGCGCCCGTCGCGCGATACCCGTCGATGCCCGCGCGTATTTGCGCGATACCGGCGTCGACGCGGCCCTCCTCGCCCAACGCCCAACCGTGAAGCACCGCGCCCCACCCGAACCAGAACGGCAGACCCTGCTCGGTCGCGAGCGTCATCAGCACGTCGGCGCGCTCGCGGGTCAACGCGACCTCGCGCCGGAGCTGATGAAACTGCGCGGCGTAGGCGAGCGTCAATGCGAGCGTCGGGGCATTCGGCGTCTGCCGGGCGCGCGCGAGCACGGCCTGGCTGCGCTGGTTCGCCTGATCCGCGTAGCCCTGGTGCCACAGGGTCCACGCGAGGAAGCTCAGGCCGCGGATACCCGGATCGATCGCGACGGTCACGACCGGCTCCGGACGCGGCTGCGTGTCGAGCAGCGCAAGCGCGCGTTCCTGATGTGCGCGAGCCATGCCGAGGTCGCCTTCGAAGAACAGGCTGGCCGACAGCGCGAGATGGGCCTCCAGGAGCAGCCCCGGCTTGTGCGCGTGCCGCGCCATGCGCAGCAGCCGGTCGCCCAGTTCGCGCGCCGTGCGGTATTCCGCGCGCAGGTGGTAATACGTCCTCAATCCGATCAGTACCGGAAAGAGCTGCGACGTCTCGCCGGCCTGCTCGCACAGCGCGAGCGCACGCGTGTAGTTCGCCTCGACGTCCGGCGCGCCATAGCCGCGTACGGCCATCAACGCGGGCCCCAGCGCGAGCCGCAGCGTCAGCTCCTGATGCGCGCGCTCGGGCGTATCGGGCAAGCGTTCGAGCAATTCCAGCGCGGTGCCGAGGTGGCGCACCGCGTCGGGCTGCGCGGAATGCTGCAGCGCCTGTTGCCCGGTACGGTACAGATACTCGACCGCCTTCGACACGTTGCCGCTCAGCCGGTAGTGATGCGCGAGCTCGCTGCAGTAATCGGCGATCCGCATCGGGAACAGCGCCTCGATCGCCTGCGCGGTGCGCTCGTGCAGCGCGCTGCGCCGCTCGGTGAGCAGCGAATGGCCGGCGACTTCCTGCGTCAGCGCGTGCTTGAACGAATATTCGACTTCCGGAAACGCGGGCCGCTCGTAGATGAACTCCGCCGCGTTGAGCCGGGCGAGCAGTTGGCGCAGGTCGTCTTCGGTCTGCGCGACCTGCGGGTCGCAAATGCGACGGATCAGGCTGAACGGAAACTCCTTGCCGATCACCGCGAGCGTCTGCAGCAGCTCTTTTTCGTCGACCGCGAGCCGGTCGATGCGGGCGGCCAGCACGCCTTGCACGGTCGTCGGAATATGCAGCGCGGCCGGCGTCCGCACGATCCGGTAGCGGCCCGGTTCGCCGAGCAGCGACTGCTCCTCGACGAGCGTCTGCACCACTTCCTCCATGAAGAACGGATTGCCTTCCGTCATGTCGAGGATGCGCGTCTTGAGCGGCACGAGACCTGCGTCGTCGCCGAGCAGCGCAGTGAGCAGGCTCTGCGCCTCGGCCGGGCCCAGCGGTTCGAGCCGCAATCGCGAACAATGCCCGACGCCGTCCCGGATAGCCAGATACTCGGGCCGGTAGTTCACGAGCAGCAGGATCCGCGTGCCCGGCACGCGGTCGATCAGGCACGCGAGGAACGCCTCGGTCTCGCGATCGAGCCATTGCAGATCCTCGAACAGCAGCTCGATCGGCTGGTCGCGGCTCTCGCGCGTCAGCAACTGGATGATCGCGTCGAACGTGCGCTCGCGGCGGATTTGCGGATCCATTTCCGCAAGCACCGAGCCGGGTTCGCTCGCACCGAGCAGATACAGCAGGTATGGCACGAGCTCCTCGAAACCGCGCTCGAGCGTCAGCGCCTTGCCCATCACTTTCTCGCGGCAGTGTCGTTCGTCGTCCTGCGCGGTGATCTGGAAATAGTTCTTCAGCAGCTCGATCAGCGGCAGATAGGCGAACGCCTTGCCGTGCGACACCGAGAAGGTTTCGAGCACGAGACAGCCGCGCTGCGAACGCGCCTTGAATTCATGGAACAGCCGCGACTTGCCGACTCCGGCCTCGCCGACCACCGCGACCACCCGCCCGTGGCCCGCCTTCACGTCGTCCAGCGCACCGTGCAGGTGCTCCAGTTCGGCGTCGCGGCCGACGAACCGCGCGAGGCCGCGATGCGCGGACAGTTGCAGCCGCGTGCGCAACGCGCCGAGGCCCAGCACCTCGTACACCGACAGCGGCTCGGGAATGCCCTTGACCTGCGTCGCCCCGAGCGCCTTGAACTCGAAGTAGCCTTCCGCCAGCTTGTGCGTCGACTCGCTGACGAGGATCGATGACGGCGTCGCGATCCCTTCCATCCGCGACGCGATGTGGATCGTATGACCGACCGGATCGTAGTCGGTGTGCAGGTCGTCCGTGCGGATCGAGCGCACGACGACTTCGCCGGTGTGCACGCCAACGCGGATCTGCAGCGGGATGCCTTTTTCCAGACGAATCCGGTCGCCGTGGCGACGCATCGCGTCCTGCATCCGCAGTGCCGCGAACAGCGCACGCTGCGGGTGGTCCTCGTGGGCGATCGGCGCGCCGAACAGCGCGAGGATGCCGTCGCCGAGCGACTTCGCCACGTAGCCCTCGTAGTAGTGGACAGCCTCCATCATCAGCGCGACCACGGGCTCGATCAGGCGGTGCGCCTCTTCCGGGTCCAGATCGTGGATCAGCGCGGTGGAGCCGGCCATGTCCGCGAACAAAGCGGTGACGGTCTTGCGCTCGCCGGCGGTTTCGCCCCGCGCTTCCATCGCCGCATGCTCGGCGAGGATGCGCTCGGCGAGATGCTGCGGCGTGTAATGGATGGGCGCCGGCGGCGGCCCGGACACTGGCCGTGAATGCTGGTGTGTGTGCGGGTGCGGCACGTCGCGCGATTCGCCCAGTTGCGCGCCGCATTCGCTGCAGAATTTCGCGGTCGGGCCCGACTCATGGCCGCAGCGCGGACAGACGCGCGTCAGCATCGTGCCGCACGCCTCGCAGAAGCGAGCCCCGGCGGGATTGTCGAATCCGCAATGTGCGCAGCGCATACGCTCCTTCCCTTGCCCGGTGCCAGCTTTTAATCATTCTAGTGCTGTACCTGCTTGCGGCAAGGCGCGGGTCGAACACAACGCGCATCGGTGCGAGAAGTCGCACTCGCGCCCGCTTCTTACGCGCGCGGCGCCGCCTCGAGGTGGCGGAATGCTGACGGAAACCTGGGCGCGCGCGTCGTGGACCTACTCGCGCGGCGCAGGCTGGATCAGCCGCAATATCCGGTTGTCGTACGGCGACTGCACGACCTCCGCAATGCGAATGTCGGCTGCGGCAGGATGGAGAGGATTCAGCAGGTAGTTGTACGCATAAGGCACGACCGCGCTCGGCACCCGCAGCAACGCGCTCGGTTTCGTCTGCAGCCACTCGGTGCCGGCGCCCTTCGTCCAGTCGGGATTCGAGCGCCAATCGGCGGGCGCGTCGGACTCGGCAATCTCGGCAACGGCCACCGAATCGGGTACCTCCACACGCAGCAGTTGATACCCGTCAGGCAACTGCGTGACCGAACCGATTTCCAGGTGGACGAGCGTCTCGAGCAGCGCGAGCGCCGGATGCTCGGCGAGATAGACGACGGGCTGCCCGGCGAAATGCCAGCGTCCGCCGGCACGCAATCCGCCGATGCCCTTCAGGTCGGCGTAATTGCTGATCCGCCACAATGTCGTCAAGCGAAGTACCCCTCGTCGATCTGCGTGAGGGCCTCTTCGACTAGCCGCGCGCCGTGCTCGGTGCTTGCCATGTCGAGCGCGGTACGGCCGCCGAAGCGCTGGAGCGCGCTGCGCAGCCATGACATGGCCTTGTCCTGGTCGCCGAAGGTGGCCGACGCCTGCGCGACGATCCGCGCGAGACGGATGGCCTTGTCGGACTCTTCGGGAGACAGGCGCTCATGCGCCTGACGGCGGTGGCTCAGCGTTCGCCGCGGGATGATGAAGGCCAGTTCGTCCGACTTCAGACCGTGCTCGGACAACCGGTCGATCACGTCGACGTCGACGCGCGCGCTCGCCAGCTCGGCGAGATCGGCGCCCGAGCGGACGCGGACTGCCAGCAGCTCTTCGAGAATCGTGAATTCGGCCTGACGCGGGTGCGCGATGCCCGTCGGACGAAAAGCAATGGTGCTCATGACTCTTCCTCGGCAATTTGCCCAGTCATTATAGGCGTTTTGCCAACTCCGCGCGGGTCTGGCTCTGGTCTCGTGCGGATTCCTGCGGATTTCGTACCGATGCATCGCGTCGTCGCTCGCCGTCAACGCTGTCGAGGCGTCGCAGGATCGGTGCGAACCGGCGTCTGGCAGCCGGTTATGGGGGTTGGCGAATCGGAGATTCGCCGTCGCGGTGGGGAGGCGATCTTTCAGTATATAAAGTCGCTCCGCCCTGTCACCAGATTGTCACGTAACAACTCGTCAACTCATGAAGAGTTTGGCGGACGGCCTGCCGCCTCTTCTCGCGTCGGTGGCACCCACCCTCGGATTCTTCTCGACCGGACGCCGTTTGTCATTGCGTCCCGACGCATAAATAATCAGACAAAACACGATGATCTCCGCGGATCGCCCCGAATCGTTTACCCAGTTGCAATAATTTTTCGCTGAATTGCGTATTTCCGCCTGATAACGCGATCGCTACGATGCAATCAATCGCTGAACATCAAGAGTGAAGCGCTCATTCAACAGAACTGGAGGTCATCATGAAATCGTTCATCTACGCTGTCGTCGCCGCCACCGCACTGTCTGCCTCGTATGGCGCGTTCGCTCAATCGAATCAGGGGCAGCTGACTCGAGCCCAGGTGCGTGCGGAACTCGTCCAGCTCGAGCAGGCCGGGTACAAGCCCGAAGTAGCGGACCCCTATTACCCGCACGCGCTCCAGGCTGCGCAGGCGCACGTGTCGAATGCCGACGAAACCGGCTACGGCGCGCAATCCGCTGCAGGCGTTCGCGCGGGCCGCGTCATTGCGGTCAAGCAGGACGCTCGCGATTCGGTTTACTTCGGTCACTAAATCGACGTCGATCGATGCAGGATCTTCCCTGTAGCAAAGCCCGGAAAGGCTGTCGGGCCAATCCGGGCTCGCCGGCAAAGGCCCGCAGCGCACGTTCCCCTTGATTGCCACGAAAGTCGCGCAATCCAGGTCATATCACTGGGGGTCCCGTCCGCTCATATGCGGCAACCCGATCCCGGTGCAGTACATCGATTCGCACGCAAATAAGCCCGCGCTTACCAACGGTGCGTATAGCTGGCGGTCAGCACGGCGCCTGCGGCAGGCAGGCGGCTCGTGTTGTTGCTGTTGCGCATGAGCTGGCTATAGAGCGGCAGGTAGTATCGATTGAACAGGTTCTCGACGCCGACGGTCACGCGATCCTTTTTGGTGATCTGGTACCGCGAGATCAGGTCGACCGTCGTGTAGCTGCCGACGTCCATGCGCCCGAAACTGATCTTGTCGTTCAGCCGGTAGTCGCGCGCCGCATAGAACGTTGCCTGCAGGCGATTGCTCCAGCGCGAGTTCAGCCGGTACTCGACGTAGCCGGTGAGCTTGAGCGGCGGGATGCGGTAGCCGGTCATGTCCTGGAAGTTCGCGCTGTTCTGTGGCCGCTCGCGGCCTTGCAGGTAGGTGATCGTGCCACCCGCGCCCCACTTGTCGTCATCGGATACGTAGTCAACGGTCGCCTCGATGCCGGCGATGCGTTCGGCCGTGCGCGTCAGGATCAGTCCGTTGTTGAAGCTCTGCACGTCACCGAGTTCGGAAGTCGTATAGAAGAGCGCGAGCGTTCCGTCGGTGTGGTTGCCAAGGCTGCCGCGCCAGCCGATTTCATAGTTGTTGGTCTTGACCGGCTCGAGGCTCGACGAATGGATGTCGAAGCCAGCGGCGGCATTCCGCAGTTGCAAACCCACATCCGGCAACTGGAATCCCTGGCTGAACGATGCATAGAATTCCTGGCCACGCACCGGCGCGTACGCAACGCCGGCATTAAACAGCCACGCACCGTATCCGGTCGAGCCGCCCGGCACCGTGTATTTTTTCGCGAGCCGCAGCTGCGACAGCGGCACGAAATCGTCGAAGCTTGCACTCGCGTGCTCGTAGCGCACCCCCGCTTCCGCCGACCACTTGTCGTCGAATTTGTGCTGCAGCTGTGCAAATCCGCCGATGCTGCGCGTCGTCAGCGGCGGAAGATAGGTCAGCGTGCCGATCTTGCGATAGACGAGACCGCCGCTCGCATCATAGGCTGCCGGGGAGAAGACGTCGTCCGGCATATCGCTGCGTTCCTGGTTGAAGTCGGCACCCCACTGAAGCTTCGTGCGTCCGGCTCGGTCGAGCGGCGTCGTGATCGTCAGGCGGCTGCCAAACACCGTCGAGTCCTGCATGACCTGATCAATGTTATTGCCGCGTGTCGCAACTGCACGCGCATCGAACGGTGCAAAACGCGTGTAGTAGTTTCGGTAGTAGAACTGAGCGGCGACCTCGCTACCGAACACATCCTTGTTGTCATACCGCAGGTTGAGCATCGTGTTGCGGATGCGATTCTGGTCGTCGAGCTCGAGCCCGTCTTTTGCACGCGCGACCGCCGTGCCCGCCGGCAGTTTCGCGACCGCCGGATCGCTCGCGTAATGCGTGTCCTGCCTGGCGTCATAGTGGCTCGCAGAGAATACGATGCGCTGATTCGCATCGATCCGGAATCCAAGCTAGCCTTCGACGTTATACACATTCGAATCGAACAAGTCGCCCTGGCTCGGTTCCGGCGCAATGCGGTGGCCGCGCGCGTCGTACGAACTGCCGATATGTTGTCCGCTTGCATTGAACTCATACTCGACGGGCCCGTGACTGCCCGCGAAGTACTGCTGCATGGTGCCGCCGAGACCGCCGCTACCCAGATGCGACAGCGGTGACGTCATCGAAAATGTCGTCTCTGCACGCGGCTCGCCCCCGGGCTACCGGGTCGTGATCGACACGATGCCGCCCGTCGCGCCGGCACCGTAAACCGCGCTGCTGCCGCGCAGAACTTCGACTTTCTCGATGTTGTTCGGATCGACGTTCGCCAGGTTGCGCGCCGAATCGCGATTCGTATTCAGCGGCACGCCGTCGACCAATACGAGAATGTTCCGGCCACGAAGGGTCTGGCCATAGTCGGTGATCGTATGGCTCGAATCGGCCATGCCGGGCACGGCCTTGCTCAACACTGTCGCGAGGTTGTTCGACCCGGCTTCGAGGTCACGCAACGCCTCGCGACCGATCACGGTGATCTGCCGAGTCGGCCGAACGAGATCGCTGTGAGTTCGGTCGCCCGATACCTGGATTGCGGCCAGTTCCACGGGTTCCGCGGCACGACTCGCGCCAGCATCGGCTCGCGGCGATGCGGCAGCCGATGCCGGCGAGGCGGGCGCGGCGCCCTCGACCGTGAAGATATTTTTGCCGGTTGGCCGCGCATGCAGCCCCGACCCCTTCAACAATTGATCGAGCGCCGCCGACGCGGACATCTTGCCTTTTACCGCATGGCTTGTTCGCGGCTCGGCGCTCGACGTGGAAAACAGCAACTGCGCGTTCGACTGACGCGCAAAAGTAGTCAACGCGCGGTCCAGACGCTGTGCCGGAATGTCGAACGACAACACTTCCGCACCCTGCCCCGATGCGTGACCCGACAGACAGCCGCATGCAACCTCGACGCACACGATGCGCCCGGCACCCGGATGGCGCCCAGTAACCCCCATACCCCCGCTCCTCGCTTGAATCGGAATGAATCGATGACTCTTACGAGGATTGCCGGATGAGCCCGCCGCTTTGTTGACGTCCGGACGAAAACTATTTGCCTGACGAATGCGGCGATCAACGGGGAATGGGCGGAGTCGCGGTGCGAGCCTGTCACATTGTTACGAGATGAGTGAGCATCACGCCCAAAATGATAATGATTCGCAGCACGACGCCTCCCCCGCGCAGATCGAGCGCGTTTGCGCATAGAATTCCGGCGTGGTGGGCCCCGGGCGAAGCGGTTGCGGAAGCGGATGCGAGCGGATCATCGAGGTCTCCGCGCAAGCCCCGATCGCCGTCGCACGCGCTGGCCCGACTCGATGCTGTATTCATGCGCATTCTCAACAAGGAGCGGTTTCATGTCTCAAACACCCGGATCCATGATCACGTTTCGCCGCCCGGATGGCCAGGAACTGCAGGGCTACCTGGCCACGCCGGAAAAGACCGAGGGCGCACCCGCGGTCGTCGTCATCCAGGAATGGTGGGGCCTGAATGACCAGATCCGCGGCGTCGCGGATCGCCTCGCGCGGTGCGGGTATTTCGCGCTCGTACCCGACCTGTTTCGCGGGAAATCGACGGTCGAGGAAGCCGAGGCGCATCACCTGATGACCGGGCTCGACTTCGGCGACGCTGCGTCGCAGGACATTCCCGGCGCAGTGCAATACCTGAAGACGCGCGCCGCGCGCGTCGCCGTAACGGGATTCTGCATGGGTGGCGCGCTCACGCTGCTGTCGCTGCAGTTCGCGGACGTGGACGCCGGCGTCACGTGGTACGGCCTCCCGCCGCTCGACTACATCGATCCGTCGAAAATCAAGGCCCCGCTGATGGGCCACTGGGCGACGCAGGATGCGTTCTTCACGATCGACCAGGTCGACGCGCTGGAGAAGAAGCTCGGCGATGCGAGCGTCGGCTTCGAGTTCCACCGCTACCTCGCGCATCACGCCTTTGCGAACGAAACGGCTGTCGGCCCCGCGCGTATTGCGGCAACGCAGTTCGATCCGGTGTGGTCGCAGTGGGCGTGGGACCGCACGCTCACGTTCCTGGGCCGCACGCTGCGGACCGAAACGGGCAAGTAAGCTAGCAAATGAGCGAGCAAATAAGCGCGCCAACGCGCGCATGATCGCACTCTGCCGGCGCTGTGGAAGCGACCGGCGGAGCGCGATCCGGCCAATCCGCATCATCAGCCGCGGCGGGAGCGAAGGAGAATTTCGTCAGGACAACGGAATGACATCGACTTCCGCAGCACGACCACTCATGCGTGGTGCTTCGCGCACAGCGCTGCCTCGTCGGCGGCCAGCATCTCCGGCACGCATTCGCGCAGGAAATCCACGAACGTCCGGATCTTTGCGTCGAGGTACTGGCGTGACGCATACAGCGTGTAGACGGTCAGCTGCTGCAAGCGGTACTCGGGCAGCACGCGAACCAGCGCACCGCTGCTCAGCGCGGGCAACGCGGTCGACATCGGCAGCGAGCCGATCCCGAGCCCCGCGCGCAGCGCGGCGCCGAGCGCATCTGCAATATTGACCTGGAAATCGGGCTGCGGCAGCTCGAACGTCTCGCGGCCATTGGGCCCGTCGAGATGCCATCGCTCGCGCGAGAACACGGGCGTGACGATCTGCAGGCACGCGTGCCCTTCGAGCTCCTTGACCGTCGTCGGCGTACCGCGTTCGCGCAGATACGCGGGCGACGCGCACAGCACGCTATGCACGGCGCCGAGCCGCTGCGATACGAGACCCGAATCGGGCAGCTCGGTCGTGCTCAGTTGCAGCGACACGTCGTAGCCTTCGTCGATGATGTCGGGAATGTGCTGCGATAGCGTCAGTTCGACCGCCACCGCCGGATAGCGCTGCCGATAGCGCACGACCGCCGGCACCACGTAGGCCTGCCCGAAGCTCGTCGTCGCGTGCACGTGCAGCCGGCCCGACGGCTTGGCCTGCGCGTCCGCCGCTTCCGCTTCGGCCTCGTCGATATACGCGAGCACCCGCTGGCACCGGTCGAGATAGCGCTGCCCCGCGTCGGTCAGCGCGATGCGGCGCGTGCTGCGATTGAGCAGGCGCGTACGCAGGTGCGTCTCGAGCTGGGCGACCGAGCGCGACGCATACGCTGTCGTGATGTCCAGGCGCTGGGCGGCACTCGTGAAGCTGCCTTCCTCCGCGACGCGGACAAATATGCGCATCATCTGTAGCGTATCCATCGACATGTCCCCGGGAATGAGATCGCCTCGCAATGTGCGGACCCGGCGCATCGCGACACGCGAGCCCCGGTCGTTCCTGTATCGTCGCAGCGCGAGCGATGCAACGCAAGATGCCGTCACCGCCGCTGCGGCGCCCGCCGAATCCGCATGCGCGCCGATCACGCCGGTGACATCCGCTCCAGTACGAATGGTGCGGAACAGTACAGCACCGTCCAGGGCATGTCCAGTTCCGCATGCCCGACGCGCGCCCAACCGCCAGCCGTGGCGGCGGCACATCGCGTCGTCACTGCGACGTGCCGATCCGGAAGCGCACATCGGGGCAACACAGGCATTGCTCGACCGGAGTCCTTAAGGATTGGCCAGCGCCGCACATCACGCACCTCCACCCGCTTCGCGAACGCAACGCGTGCCCAGTCCGGAAACAGAATCGCTCGTTACGCGCGCACCGGCACATCGAACGGATCCCGCAGCACGATCGTGTCGTCGCGCTCCGGCCCGGTCGTGATCAGCGCGACCGGCACGCCCGCGACCGCTTCGACGCGTTCGACGAAGCGGCGCGCCGCCGCCGGCAGATCGCCGAGCTGCCGCTTGCCCTTGACCGCTTCCGTCCAGCCGTCGAACTGCTCGTAAACCGGTTTCGCGCGGGATTGCGCAGCGAGGCTCGCGGGCAGATGCTCGACGCGCAACCCGTCGAGTTCGTATCCGACGCAGAGGCGGATCGTGTCGAATCCGTCCAGCACATCCAGCTTGGTCAGTGCCAGCGAATCGATCCCGGACACCTTCACGGCCTGCCGAAGCTGCGCGCCGTCGAGCCACCCGCAGCGGCGCGGCCGGCCGGTATTGACGCCAAACTCGCGGCCGCATTCCCGCAGCCGGAGGCCGATCGCGTCGTCGAGCTCGGTCAGGAACGGCCCGCCGCCGACGCGCGTCGCATACGCCTTGGTCACGCCCAGCACGTGCCCGAGCTTCGACGCGCCGAGCCCCGTGCCAGCCGCGGCCGCCGATGCGACGGTGCCCGACGACGTCACGTACGGATACGTGCCCCAGTCGATGTCCAGCATCACGGCCTGCGACCCTTCGAACAGGATCTTCCTGCCCGCGTCATGCGCGTCATTCAGGTCGGCCCACACCGGACGGACGAACGGCAGCACCTGTGGCGCGAGCTCGACGAGCGTCGACAGCATCGCATCGCGGGAATATTCGTCGAGCCCCACGCCCCGGAACCACGCGTTGTGATGATCGAGCAGCGCATCGAGCTTGTTCGCGAGCGTCTCGGGCTCGGCCAGATCGCCGACGCGCAGCCCGCGGCGGCCGACCTTGTCTTCGTAGGCCGGGCCGATCCCGCGCAGCGTGGTGCCGATCGGCTCGCGACGCAGCTTCTCCTGCGCCGCATCGATGGCCCGATGGACCGGCAGCACGAGCGTCGCGTTCTCGGCGATCGACAGGTTATCCGGCGTCACGGCCAGCCCGAGCTGCGCAACGCGGTCGATCTCGGCGAGCAGCGCCTCCGGATCGAGCGCGACGCCATTGCCGATCACGCCGCGCTTGCCGCGCACGAGGCCGCTCGGCAGCAGCGCGAGCTTGTAGGTCTTCCCGTCGACGACCAGCGTGTGGCCCGCATTGTGGCCGCCGTTGTAACGCGCGACGATGTCGGCCTGCCCGGCGAGCCAGTCCACCAGACGCCCCTTGCCCTCGTCGCCCCATTGGGCGCCCACCACCACGACATTCGGCATGCTCCGCTCTCCATGTGAGAAATTTCGACACATTCCGGCCCGTCTGGCCGTTTGTGTGCCATATTGGCGGAGCCGCTCGCGGCGATCAAACGATTAAACCTGAGGCATCGCGTGAGTTTATTTGACGCGAATGGACACCATGCGATGAGCCGGAAACTTCCACCGTTGAATTCCCTGCGCGCGTTCGAGGCTGCTGCGCGGCTCGGCAGCTTCACGCTGGCCGCCGACGAGCTGTGCGTGACGCACGGTGCCGTCAGCCGGCATGTCCAGCAGCTCGAGGCCTGGCTCGGACGGCCGCTGTTCGAGCGCCACAACCGGCGTGTTGAGCTGACCGACGCCGGGCGCGCGTATCTCGCCGAAATCGGCGCCGCGTTCGACCGCATCGCGCTCGCCACCGCACAGCAGCTTCAGCGCGGTCCGCTGCAGGTGCTGCGCGTCAGCGCGCCGGCCACGTTTTCGCTGCGCTGGCTCGTGCCGCGGCTGTCGTCGTTCCAGGTCGCCCATCCGAACATCGAGGTGCGGCTGTCCACGTCGAACGAACCGATCGAAAAACTGCGCGACAAGGTCGACCTGATCATTCGCGGCGGTCCGCAAACCATAGATGGGTACGTTGCCGACGAATTTCTTTCCGAAGTCCGCCTGCCGGTGTGTTCGCCGAAGCTGCTCGAAGGGAAGACGCTGCGCAAACCGGCGGACCTCGCCGATTTCACGCTGCTGCACGCGGCGACCTACCCCGGAATGTGGCCGGAATGGCTGGCGGCGGTCGGGCAGGCACAGCTCACGCCGCGGCATTCGCTGACGCTCGAGCATTTCTACCTGACGCTGCAGGGGGCGCTCGACGGGCTTGGCATTGCGATGGGGCCGATCGCGCTCGTTGCCGACGATGTCGCCGAAGGCCGGCTCGTGCAGCCGTTCAAGGAACCGGCGTTGCCGCCGTGGCGATACTTCACCTATGTCGCCGCTGCGCGCGCGGAGGACGGTGCCGTGCGTGCATTCAAGGACTGGCTGGAACGGGCGGGGAACGCGGCGGCGCCGCGCGACGAATGACGCACGCTCGAGCTGCGTGTCGTCGATAGCGGCGCGGCCACGTGCAGCGCGCGCGACATCACGAGCGAGCTGGAGATCCAGCCCATGTCGCCGGCCGCCAGAACATCTCGCCCCGCTTCGTGTTGAAGCGCACGGCCGAATCGCGCGCGATCGTCAACGGGGAGCCCACGTGCGTGTGCACAGCGCCCTTTCGGCTTGCCGGATATTGCGAACCGGCAAGCTGCGGTCACCTTCACACGATCCGCATCACTTCGTCGTTCGTCACGCGGGTGGCCCTGAAACCGTTGGCCGGATGACCGGTATCCGAGTAGCCGAACGAGATCCCGCATACCAGATGCCGTTCGTCTCCGATCCCGAAGTAGGCCCGGATGAATCGCGCGTGCTGCGCGAGCGCGCCTTGCGGCGCCGTCGCAACGCCGTATGCCTGCGCCGCCAGCAAGAACGCGCCGACAAACGCGCCACAATCGATCGCGCCGTAGGTGCCGAGCTCCGCGGGCGTCGTCAGGATCGCCACGTGCGGTGCGCCGAACATCCTGAAGTTCTCGAAGCTCTGCCGCGCGCGCCCTTCCTTGTCGCTTCGTTCGATACCGAGCGCGTTGTAGAGCGCATAGCCCACTTCGCGCCGGCGCTCGGCGTACGGACCGCGATATTCGTCGGGAAACGGAAAATCGGAATCGATTTCCGGATGCGTCTCCGCGTGCTCGACGAGCGCGCGGCGGAATCGCTCGGTCGCGTCGGCCGACGTGACGACCAGATGCCACGGCTGCACGTTGCACCACGATGCCGTGCGCTTCGCGATGTCGACGATGCCGGCGATCACGTCGTCCGGCACGGGATCCGGACGGTACGCACGACACGTGTGGCGTGCGGACAGCAGGCGATTGAGTGTCGCGGCATCGGATGCGGATTCCGTACCTGAATACGTGCGATCGATGTGATGTTGCATCGTCTCCTCCTTTCGACATGATCGGCATGACGCGAAGAACGACATATACCATACAGTCGTAAGTTAGATTGAGAGCGGGACAATGTCGAGACGCGGGTGCCAATCGGCATGAATCGCGCGACACATGCCGCGAATGCTTCGGCCCGCGTCAGTGAAACGCGGAGACCTGGACGGCGTTCGCGCACCCCAGCCAGCGGGTTCCGGGAAAATCATGCCGGAACGACACAGGCTGTAGACATCCAAAGGATAACGAAGGTTTTGTCAGGACGTGCGGCTGCCGGCTCGGCAACCTGTCCTGGTGAGATGCGATGTGCAGGACATCACGAATTGGAGCGGGCGATACGCGATGCGAATCGCGTATCGCCCTGGCATGACTTACTGGCTCGCGCCGGCCGCAGCGCCTGCCTTCTTCTCAGCATCCTGAAGATTCTGTGGATAGTTCGGGTCATTGACCGCCGGCTTGTATCCGGCGTCTTCGAGTTTCTTCAGCTCGGCGGTATTCTTTGCCCGCGCCGCCTTGCGTTCGGCCTTGTGCTGCGCGCGTGCCTCCTTGCGCGCCTGACTCTTCGCCGCCTTCGCAGCCGCCTTCGCGTCCTGCGTGGCAGGCTCGCTTGCCGTCGTCTGCGCGAACGACGAGGCCGTCCCGCCGATCAGGAAAGCTGCGGCAGCAGCAACAAGCGTGAACCTTCTGAATTGGATTCGCATCGCTGAACTCTCTATTCTGTTTGTTACGGTTTGACGTACGTAGAGATACCGCCCCTGCCCCCGATGCGAGCATGGCTCAATCGGGGCTTCTGAATCATAACCGTGTTGCAGCGCGAGTGGCGACATCGAGATCGGTCGTCGGGGCATTTACGGATGTCGTCCGCGATGCATGCGCGTGCGCGATGCGCCCGGTCCCAATGCGCCCATCCATCACATGTATTCACACACAGTGGCTCATGTGCCATATGCGCGAGACATTGCTCGCGTGTTGCATGACGTGTCGTACGTTCGACCGCGTGGCGCGCGGTGCGCGAAGCTGCTTGAAGATCGAGGATGGCCGAGCGCATGCGTTCGGCATCGCTTGAAGATAGTGTTTCAATGCACGGTACGTGCTCGCGACGCGCGACGTTTCATTGCAGATCCAGTGTATCCCCGTCCGATGCGGCATCGATTGCCTTCAGCAATCCGTCCCGGCCACCATGCGTCTCCATCCATCGCAGAACGCGACAGGCAGCGTCAGCGTAGATCATCCGGTCTTTGCCAGCGCGCGGCCCCCATTCGGCTGGACTCGATGGGAGCGAACTCTCGCTATCTCGCACACAACGCTCGGCCGGTGTCGTTCCAGCGTTCAGGTACCGGTTGTCGTCCGAGACAATGACGGCGACGCCTTCGTCGAACCAGGCGGGCATGACTCCATTGGCCAATTTCCACCAGCCAATCCGCCGATGTAACTCTACATGCGAGAACTCGTGCGCCAGAATTGTAGGCGTCTGGCCGCGAGGCGAAACTCGAGTAATCGTCCCAAGCGGTGTTATGGACGTAGACGCAAGAGCACCACGTCCCCCCATGCGTCTGTCGCATTCATCCGTAGAACAGGCAACGATAGTCGGCGCGCGGTCGAACGTGCCGTAAAACCCTCGGACCCGAGTTTCAGCCTCCATCGCATTTGTTGATAACGCGTCTCGTATCTTGGCGGGCATTTCCCGATCAACGATGAGCCCGGGTCCCGCGCGCTCCATTCCGAAGCATGCGGTACAAATAGTGGCGGTGACGCCAAGATAGCCGTAAGCGACGAGACCGGAAGTCATCACCGCGGACAGGATGATTCCGATGACTGCGCGCTTGATCCAGCGATTGGCATATGTCATGACTGTTGTCCGAACGGGCGAGTCAACTGGGTTCGCGGCTATTGTAGTTGCACGACGGCAGTGTCTGTTGGCACGGTATTGCCTCACGTAAGAATTAGCGCGCCGTCGTGGGCATGTTCCAAGGCATATGCGCAAGTCAGGAACGATTTCCTGATACTTTCAGGCTGTGTTACAGCGGACAACCGGCGACGGGAGCGTCATCGAAAAGCGCTACGCCCGATATTGCATCACCGAAAGCGGAACGGATCTGTGCGACGTCGGCAGGCTCGACGAGATCGACCGCGCGGCCTACGGTTTCCGCCGGGCTTTGCTTGCGGCCACGGATGCGGCGCGTGCACGGCGAAGCCCTGAGAGATCGCCTGCTGGCCGACCTTCCGCCTGACGTTGCCTTGATGCACAGCTGGATCATCGATCCTGATGGCGCACTGACGCTGGTGCCCTTTGAGGCGTTGCCAGGCGCGGACGGGCACCCGCTCGTCGAGCGCCGCAGCATGCGCTACGTGACCACACTCACCCAGCTCGTGAAGGACAAGGCCGACCCGCGCAACGCCAGTCCCGCCTGCGTAGTCGCCAACCTCGCCTACACGTCTCCCGTTGGGGCCGCGGGACAGGAACCCAACGGAGCCGGCTGGCGGCTTTCGAGCGGAAGCCTGACCAGAGGAAGCGTAACCGTGCCGGAGTTGGCCGATACTGCGCTTGAAGCGGACGCCGTGCGAGCCAGTCTCGAGGGAATGCATATCAGGGTCGGCATGTTTGAAGGTGCCGCTGCCACGCCAGCTGCGTTGCTGGATCTGCGTGCATCCCCGGCGATCCTGCATGTCGCCAGCCATGCCGCACTTTTCGACACGCAGTTCGACCGGGCGACCGATCACACCACCCCCGCCTTCGACAACATGAGTGGCATCATCGTGCCAGGACGCAGAGCCGGCCTGGTCCTGTCGGGCACTTCCCGCCCCTCCCTCATGTTCGCCTCTGATATCGCACCGCTTCCTCTTGGCGCGACGCAGCTTGCGGTCTTCTCAGGCTGCAATACCGGCAACGGCGACATTGACCTGGGCGAGGGTGTCTCCAGCCTGCGGCGCTCCCTGGAAGAGGCCGGCGCGGCAAGTACCGTCACATCGGCTGTGGCCCGTCCCGAGTCAGGCCACCACCGCGCTGATGGCGGCATTCTATCGCGTCCTGGCGAAGGGAGAGCCCAAAGGTGAGGCGCTTCGACAGGCGAAGATCGCGCTTCGTGACGCAGGTATCCCGCCGTCTGGCTGGGCCGGATTCCTTCTGGCGGGCGATGACACGCCCCTGCATTCCGCTTGATCTAGTACAACATCCTGTAAATAGATTGAATAATTAATGGGCTCGGTCATCATCTCTGGATGAGCCGAGGCCGCCATGCAACGCCAGTGAAGCTGGCGAATAAAGAACGACAGGAACTGCGATCGCTGATCGAGCGGAAGACGGCCACGCAGCGAGACGTGATGCGGGCGCGGATCGCGTTGTGGGCCCACGAGGGCCACTCCAATACGGTGATTGCGCAGGAGCTGGGTGTCTCGGTGCAAACGGTCTGCCTGTGGCGCAAGCGCATTGCCCGGCAAGGTGCCCAAGGTATTCGCGAAGGCGAGCGCAGTGGCCGTCCACCACGCATCACACACGAAGCGCGACTG
>NZ_QTQP01000050.1 GCF_003854275.1 Burkholderia sp. Bp8963 | reverse complement strand
CCGTTCGACTTGCATGTGTAAGGCATGCCGCCAGCGTTCAATCTGAGCCAGGATCAAACTCTTCAGTTTAAACCTGTTACTGTTTTCGGTTTCGTTAGAAACCGGTCGCTCACTCAAAGCTGACAGGTCATATGAATTGCTTCATAAACCTGACTTACTTTAGTGTGAGACTCTTGATACTTTTGCTATCCCGATCCGAGGACCGGGCTCGCTGTCATCAAGCGCCCACACTTATCGGCTGTTAATTTTTAAAGAGCGTTTGCAGCTTTTTTTGCTGCCCTGTCATCAACAGGGAGGCGAATTATGGGCTCCCCCAGCTCTGCCGTCAAGCCCTCCTTGAAAAAAATTTTGCCAAGATGCGCTACCGGGGGATGAGCGGAGGTTGCAGCCAGTGGTCGTAGAGGGGAGCAGCCTCATATCGAAGAGTCGTTCCGCTGCTGCCTCGTGCTCTTCACGCAGTGCTCGTGAGATGCGCTTGCTCCGACGCTCGCGCACAAATTGATCGAACACTCGCTTCAACGACGACTCGCAATCTCCTTGTCACCCGCCGACGATTTCGCCAACAGCGGGCTCCGCTCCCTATTGTTCGACAGCACAAAATTCGAGACGCCTGACGCCTTCTATACCGTTCGGCTAGTTCGCATGTGTTGACCTCATCGAGCGCATTTCTTCGCTTAAACTCAATCAGCACCACCGCACAAAGCGCGGGCCGCATGGGTGGCAGCCCATACGACCCGCTGACCACAACCAACTCATACCAGGAGTCGGAAATGGCTGACGCCAATCATAAGTCACGTCCAAAGAAGCGCAAACCGCGCAAACCGAACACCGTGCTTGCGATGATCCTCCGCAGCACGCCCGACCGACCCAAGAGAGGCTGGCCGTACATGCCATGGATGAGCGTCATCGATGCTCACTTCAAGCTGTTCGGATTCGAACCGGGGGACCGCGTCTTTCTCGACATCAATCACAAGACCCGGAAAATCACCATCACGCCTGACGGTTGCCAGCTTGCGTATCGAGAGCAGCCCTACCATCAGCATGCCGAGCCAGAGCGGCAGGCGTAACAAGCAAGGGCCGCGTTAAGCGGCCCTTATTGCTTTGGTGGCTGGATCAACTTTCAGCGAGTCTCCATGCGCCACTCCGTGGCGCAGATACACCCGCGTTTTTTAACGACCACCTTCAACAACCGTCACAACGGCAGAAAGCGGCCGTCCACGATCACCTCCCTACCATCGCCCTCAACACCCCATCCCGCCTCACCAACCCGTGATAAAGCGCCGCCGCAAAATGCGCAAGAAACGTCGCAAAGAACAGATAAGCGACCCACCGATGCGCATTCCTGAGCCACGCAAACGCCACGGGATCGGCCGCCACGATCGCCGGCAACTGCACCCCACCCCCAAGCGTCACCGGATACCCACCCGCCGAAAGCATCGCCCACCCGATCACCGGCATCGCAACCATCAGCGCATACATCACAAGATGCGACCCATGCGCCGCAGCCTTCTGCCACCCAGGCAAATCCCCCGGCAGCGCCGGCGCCCGCGAACTCAACCGCACCACAACCCGCAAACAAACCAGCACAAGCACCGCCACCCCCAGCGGCTTATGAATCGCGACGAGCACCGCATGCCGCTCCGAAACCGAAGCCACCATCCCCACCCCGATAAACAGCATCGCGACGATCATCGCGGCCATGACCCAATGCAGCACCCTCGCCGGCAAACTGAACGTCGTCTTCATCACCGTTTCTCCGAAGCAATCACCTTCGCCACCCCAGGCACCCCGGCCTCCTCACTCGTCCTTCGCAGATACGAATCCGCATAAGCCGCCGACCTCGCCGCGAGCAACGGATCCTCCGAAGCCTGAATCCCTTCCGGCAACACCGTCGGGTCGTAATTCACATCCCGACAAGGCCCGCTGTCCTGCGCCTCCACGCGATCGAGCACCAGCGTCCCCGCATTGATCGTCGTCCGTTGCGCGGGCCAGACCTTCGTCGCGTCGTCCACCGGATCTCCCGGCTCCGCGAGCGTGAGCACCAACTTCCACCGCTGCGCACCGTCCGCGATCCGCCGAGCCAGATCCGCCTGCAACACATCCGGATCCCCGGCCTTCGCGACATCCCCCGCCCCGGCCATCTGCTGCGGCACCACCTGCCACCGCACCGCCTGCCGCTTCCCGCCAGCATCGACGAGATAAAACGCATTCAACGAGGAATAAGCCTCGGTGGCATAACTCCCACTCGGCTTCGCCCCTTTCACCCATTCCCGAAACGCCGTCGTCTCCGGATGCGCAGCGAAAAACGCCTTGAGCTTCGCCGGATCCGGCTTCCCGGTCTTCGGATCGGGCCGCCCCGCCACCGTCAGCGCATAGAACGCGGCCGGCGTCGCCACCGGAAACACCGGCATGCTGTTCATCCCGGTCCGCCATTGCTCCCCATCCGGCGCGGTGAGCCGCAACGCCATGCTCCGGATCGGCACGCTGCTATCCGGCGCATACGGATTCCCGCCCGGCAACGCGAACCGCCCAACCACCGGCGTCCGCACCGCCTTGAAAAAGGGTGCGGTCGAATAAGCGCTCGCCGCGCCATTCCCTTCGAAGTAACCGCTCACACAAACGCCTTTCGCGTGATTGCGCCTAAACCCAGGATGTACGCCGCCGTTCGCCTGCAGCGCGTCGACGAGCCTGTCGGGCGTCAGCCGCCCTGGCGCGAGCCACCCGCCGACATACCCGAACGCCGCCGCCACGCCCACCACGGCCCCGCCAATCGCCGCCCAGCGCCAGAACCCGCGCCCAGGCTCACCCTGCGGCGAAGAAGATGAAGAAGAAGATCGCTCCATGTTGTCACTCCCGACCTCGCGGTCTTGTATCGAACCGCCGTAGGACGCCCCACCGCCCGCTTTATTCCATCGAAGAATTTTTTCTATGCTGGTGGAATAACCGCGCCCGGCAGACGTCCTACGCAACGAATCCACGCCGCTCCGGCATCTGGCCCGCCATGTCCTCGACCGACCAAGACGATCAACTGCGCGAACAGCTCCCGCGGCTGCGCCGCTTCGCGCTCTGGCTGACCCGCGACGTCCACGCGGCCGACGATCTCGTGCAGTCGGCGCTCGAGCGCGCGCTGTCGCGCTGGTCGAGCCGCCGCGACGACGCGTCGCTGCGCAGCTGGCTCTTCACGATCCTTTACCGGCAGTTTCTCGACGGCAAACGCCGCGCGAAACGCTACGCGTGGCTGCTCGGCCGCATCAAGGACGACGACGAGCCGCACTGGCCGTCCGCCGAACGCGAGGTGGCCGCGCGCGCGACGCTCGAAGCGTTCGGCCGCCTCTCCGACGAGCAGCGCAGCCTGCTGCTGCTCGTCGCGGTCGAGGGCTTCAGCTACCAGGAAGTCGCCGATCTGCTCGACGTGCCGATCGGCACCGTGATGTCGCGACTCTCCCGCGCGCGCCAGGCGCTGCGCCGGCTCAGCGACGGCGAACTCCCCGCCCCCTCCCTCCGGTTGATGAAATGAACATCCCACCCGACGAACACGACCTCCACGCCTACGTCGACGGCCAGCTCGATGACGACGCTCGCGCTGCGGTCGAGCGCTATCTCGCGCATCACCCGGAACGCGCGGAACAGGTGCAGCGCTGGCGGCAGGACGCGCAGCGGCTGCGGGCCGCGCTCGCAAGTGTGTCGCCGCCGTTCGAAAACCCGGCGCTCGATCCGGCGGCGATCCGCGCGCGCCGCAACGAGCGCACGCGGATGCGGTTCGCGATGGCCGCATCCTTTGTTCTCTGCATCGGCCTCGGCACGTTCGGCGGCTGGCAGGCGCGCGGCTGGAACGCGCCGACGGCCGCCGCGCCTATGAGCGATGCGGTCGAGGCGTACAAGATGATGGTCGTGGATCGCAGGGCGCGGGTGGATGTCACGCCGACGAGTGCGGGAGAGTTGCAGACTTGGCTCACTCGTCAGGTCGGGCCGGGCGCGAAGTTGCCGGATTTGAGCGCGGCAGGCTTCCGTCCGGTGGGCGGGCGTCTGTTTGCGACCGAGCGTGGTGCGGCGGTAATGGTGCTTTACGAAGACAACGCGGGGCGCACGTTGAGCTTCTACGTGCGGCCGCCTGAATCCGCGCGTCGGCTGCTCGCAGCGGGCGAACGCGTCGACGGTGAATTGCTCGCGCGCTATGGCTCACTGCATGGGCTCAACTACGCGGTGGTCGGAAAAGCCGACAGCCTCGGTGAGAAAGCCCTCGCGCGCGCGCTCGACGAGCAGACGTAATCGGCACTCGTTCTTCGCCTGAGGCTGAACGCGTCCGCTCTTGCACCGTATGACGGGCGTTCTCGACCCCAGAGCCGTGCACGCTCACCGTTCGATTGCACAGCGTTTCGAGTCGTTTTGGGGATCGGATATCCACAACGGTAACGACGAGGCGAAACGCTCAACCGAGGGGTTCACACTCACCATTGAAAGGCACAGGGTTTTGAGTCCTTTGTGCGGTCGGATATCCACAATGGAAGCGACTGTTCAACGCTTTCGTTCGATGGCGTTCAGCCTCACCACTAGAATGCACAGCGTTTCGAGTGATTTCTGAAGGCAGATATCCACAATACGCGTGACGACTTTGCCGACCGCTTGCGCTTCAATCGAGACGCCTGTCTATCCGCCCGAAACGTCCGCGCATAGGCCGATTGGCGCGATGCACTCAAATGCAGGCATCAACCCTCACCCTGCCGATTCACAGCGTTTCGAGTCGTCTTGAGGGTCGGTTATCCACAATGAAATCAACAGCGCAGCCGGCCCCTTTTGCTTTAACCGGGAGCCGCCTCTTCGAGCAAAAATCACTGCCGCTAGTCACGCGAACACCAGCTCGAATTCGATCGCACCGTAGAATGCGCGTCGCTTGGCAGATACGCGCGGCCGCGCACGATATCACACACAGCGTTTGCGATTGCTTTTGAGGGTGTTTTCCACACCGCGAGTACAGTGTCGTACGCCCAACGGCACCCCATCCGAAGCGGATACGCTTCGATAGCGACAAGCAGCGGAGGCCGTCTCCACTCGATCGACGCAGCAAGATCGAAGGTCGTGATTGAACCAGCGCGACACAACGCGCTCGCGCCACGCTACACAGCGTTTTCGACCCGTTTGAACGCGCTTGTCCACATCCCCAAAGGCACGACAATCACCCCCGCCGCCGCTCAAACCGGCGCGGCACACACAGCGTTTTTAATTCTTTGCGCGGAGATTATCCACATGCCGTATTGCGGCGCCCTTTCGTCACGATGCTGAATTATCGAGGCTATCGTCGAGACCCGCCATGTTGGCTACGCGAGATCGGCCAGGAATTGGCCAAAGAGAACCAGGCCCTGCGGCCAGAGCCCCAACTTTTCGGACGCACCGATATGGCCGAGCGGACCGGCATTGATGAAGCGAGAACCCCACGCCTCGGCAAACTGTGTTGCTCGATCAAGCGATACGTGCGGGTCGTTGCTGCTGGCAACAACCATCGACGGGAACGGTAGTGTCTTCAGTGCCATGGGCGAAAAACCGGTAATCGCCGAATTTGCCAAGGCTGTTTCCGTGTCTCGATCGGTTGGCGCGACGAGAAAGGCACCTGCCACCGGCCCGGTTTGTCCCGCTAGCGCCCATCGGGTCGCCAACGATGTGCCGAGACTATGGGCAACGAGAATCACCGGGCGGCTGCGCCGCGCCACCTCACCGGATAGGCACTTCGCCCATTTTTCGTAGTCAGCGTGGTCCCAGTCATCCTGGACGACACGCTGTATCGAGGGAAAGGCCTGCTCCCAGTGGCTTTGCCAGTTGTCCGGGCCGGAGTTTCGCCAACCCGGGAGTGTGAGGATGTCGAACGCATCGGTAAGCACGGTGCCCCCTTCAATTGAACACTGGCTGTATTGTCAGTAGCGCCTCGCCGTCAGGAAAGAGACGGATTGGATCAAAGTCGCTGATCTGTACCGGTCACGCTCCAATACAGATGCCGGTATATCGGTTCGAAACGCGCGACCGATGGCCTCACCATCACCGGTTCCCGTCCTCGTCTGCATCGCGCACGTTGTCCTGCACGCGTTTCATTTCCAGTAGGCAGCCATGACACGCGGCCGTCATCGTCGCGAGCGCGGCCCAGGCCGCATCCTCGCCGACGATGCGGTAATTGCCGTCCGCGTCGCGCACGCCGCCGAGCGCCTTGAACGTCAGCGCGTCCGATTCGAGGATGAAGCACAACCATTCGACGCCGTCGTCTTCGAGCATCAGCTTCACGAGCCGGCTGCCGGCCGCCCATCCGGCTCGCCCGCCGTACAGCAGTTCGGCTGCGGTACGCGTCAGATTGACGCCGCTGCCGCGGCCATGCACGGAACACTGGACTGCCGCCATCATCACTCCTCGTTCATCGTCGAAAGCGCGCCATTCGCCGCTTGCCTGAGCTGCTCCAGCTTGTCCCACCATGCGTTGTTGGACAGATACGGGATATGCGCGGTGTTCAGATCGCCGAGCCATCGAATCTTCGTCATGTCCTCCAGCCGCAGCAACGCGGCCCGGCGGTCGGCAGCCAACGTCGCCTGATCGCAGGCAATGCCCGCAAGCCGCGCTACCTCGCCGGCCATCGACGGAAAACCCGCTACGGTGAGATCGTCCGAGATGATCGCGCACTGCGCCTGCAGTTTTATGAACATGGTTGAACCGCTCGCTGTGTCGACGCGCGGGATTCTACAGAGGATTCACAGCGAAAACGCTGTGCTCCCGAGCACGCTTTGGGTCATCGCCTCACAGCATTTCGGGTCGTCCATGCACAGGTCACAGTCGCCGCGCTGTGCTTATCCAATGGTTTTGACTTGTTGTGTATATATACGTAGTGATAGTTAACAAGCTGCTCGCCGTTCTGTGGATAACTACCCTAACGTACTGAAAAATAAGCGCGATGCGGAATTCATAACCGTACGCGACTCGCGTGCAAAGTTCCGGCGAGCACAGAACAACTTTTGCGCGGATTCACAGACGTCACAGATATCCTCAATCGTTCCACTGTGAATCCAGAGGCTTGCGAAGCGGTTATCCAGAAGCGAATGTGGATAACCTCACAGCAACGACTCGTTACGCTGTGCTTCGCATGTTGCATCCACAGATGCGCGACTCCACGATGTCACCATCTCATCGATCACAAGCAGCGCGACCGCGTCGCGTATCACGCGTGCGCGCATCGCATGACATGCACCGCAAATAACGAAGCGCATCGCGCAGCACTTCTCGAACCGCGCAAACCGTTGGCACACAAGGGTTCCAGCGAGCTTCACGCGTCGCCACTCACGTCGATTCAAAAAATTTTCATCAAAACGCTTGTGCTCCCCACCGACCCTCTCTATAA
This sequence comes from Burkholderia sp. Bp8963, assembly GCF_003854275.1. Lineage (GTDB taxonomy): Bacteria > Pseudomonadota > Gammaproteobacteria > Burkholderiales > Burkholderiaceae > Burkholderia. Next base: position 44,840 of record NZ_QTQP01000050.1, on the reverse strand, counting down.
TTCGCCGCTTCACTAGGCTCGTAGCTCAGCTGGTTAGAGCACCACCTTGACATGGTGGGGGTCGTTGGTTCGAGTCCAATCGAGCCTACCAACGCACAATTGAAGGGGTCCGGCAGTACGCATTGCCCATAGGCAACGCGGCTCGCCAACAGTACAGACGCCGCGCGGCAAAACCGCGCGGCGTTTTTTTTCGTTCAGGCCGAACGCAGCGCATGCAGTCCGAGCGCCAGCGCGTTATACGGCATTTCCCCCGCACCCATTCCGAAATTCACGATGTTCGGCAGCGCATGCCGGCGGCTCAGCAGCGCCTGCACGATCCGCTCGCACGCATGGCCGTCGCCGTACGGATTGCTCGCATGCGCCATCTCGTCGTATGCGCGTTCGTTGCCGATCAGACGCGATGCCTCTTCGACGAGCCGTGCCGCATCGGCACCGACGAGCCGCGCGGTGCCGGCCTGGATCGCCTCGGGTCGCTCGCTCGTGTCGCGCGTGACGAGCACCGGCTTGCCGAGCGCGGGCGCCTCCTCCTGGATCCCGCACGAATCGGTGATGATGAAGTGGGCGCGCGACATCAGGAACACGAACGACAGGTACGCCTGCGGTTCGATCACGTGCAGGTTCGCGATCCCGTCGAGCAGCGCGTGCATCGGTTCGTCGACAAGCGAGTCGCCGTGCAGCGCATAGACGAACTGCACGTCGCGGTGCCGGCCCGCGAGCACGCGCAGCGCGCGGCCGAAGTGCACGAGTGCGTCGCCGGTGCCGACGTGGTGGCCGGACACGAGCACGATCCGCGCATCGCCGCCGAGGAACGGGTAGCGCGCGGTGATGGTCTGTGCGAACGCGTCGTCGCGCTCGAGCACGCGTCGCACGCCCTGCAGCGCGTCGATCAGCGTGTCGCCGCTCAGCACGACGCTGTCGGCCGGCACGCCTTCGCTGAACAGGTTGCGCTGTGCGCGCTCGGTCGGCGCGAAATGCCACGACGACACCGCGTCGGTGATCCGGCGGTTCAGCTCTTCGGGCCACGGCGACCAGATGTCGCCGCTGCGCAGCCCCGCCTCGACGTGCGCGACCGGCAGGTACCGGTAGAACGCCGCGAGGCTGACCATCAGCGTCGTCGTCGTGTCGCCGTACACGACGACCGTATCCGGATGCAGCCGGTCGAACAGCCCGCCAACTGCCTGCAGCAGCCCTGGCGTCGCATCAGCGTGCACATGGCCGGGGTCGGTCAGGTTCAGCGCGAAGTCGGGCGTGATGTCGAACAACGCGAGCAGCGGGTCGAACATCTCCCGCTGCCGCGCGGCGGTCACGCACACCTTCGCATCGATGTTGCCGTGGGCCCTCAGCGCGCGCACGAGCGGTGCCATCCCGACCGCTTCCTGACGCGTACCGAACACAAACAAGAATTTCCGCATGTCGAACCTCGAATCGCTCCCTGATTCCGTTCGTCCAGGCGCGCGAGGCGGCCCCGCACGCTTGCACGGGGATGGGCGGCGCAACACGGTCGCCTGCCGCCGGGCCGATCCGCACCGGCCGGCAGTCAGCCGCGCCGCGTGAAGGCCGGGGAGGTTCGTCGTGGGGGCTTGCGTCGGCGAAGCGTCCCCGTGCCCGCCATCTCGTTGCGAGTGGCAAGTCATGTCATCTGTCGTTACCTCTATTCATGCAATCGGTTTCACCGGCCGATTGTGTGTGTTGCCGCTTCTGCGTGCACGCGTGTCGGCATACTGAATGCTGCATATTTCAAACCAGCCGCGCCGCGTCCGGCGAGCGCGGTGCGTGACGCGCGGGGTGGGCTGCCAGGCCGTGCGGAATGTTTCATACGTGATACGGGGTGCGGCGCGTGCCGATGGCCGTACGCGGGGCGCAATTGCATTTCGTAGGATCACGAAGCGTGCGGCACGTCGGCCGACACGGCTGGCCGAACGCCGTCATCCATGCATGTCGATACGGCATTCTGGCGGCGGCGATCGTGATGCGGCGTACATGACTGACGATTGAGTGCGCATGTTGATTTCTCCGGGGCGAACGCGCGCGGCGCAATCGTCGCGTGCCGATGCATCGAAACGTTGCGTCCGTGAAACGAATGCCCGACGTCCGTTCCTTGCCATCGTCAGCGCGCTGCCGGTGAGCCGCTCCTACGTGCAAATCGAACGTCCGGGCATCTTCACCCTCGCCTTCTGCACCGCGAACGCTCCCGTTCGAGCCTTGCACGACGCGCGTCAGGGCCGCACGGTGCGGCCTCCGGCACGCCCCGCACGGCGCACCGACTTCTGATACGTCGATGAATCAAAAACCTTTCGACTGGGCTGCCCTCGTGCTTTTCGCGCGGCCCTCCCGCCTTGCCGCACGGGCCGCGCCGCTCGATGGCTCGGCGCTTGCTTCGGTCAGGATGAACCCCGTCCCAGATGCATGAATGACAGGCCGGTAACTACGGGACGGTGAAAGCGACTGAAACGAGGTCGGGAAACGGTGTGAGGGATCGGCATCGGCGGCGCCGCCAGCGGAAAGCGGCGACGCAATCGATGCGTGCTCTGCCGGCCCCTTTTGCATTTTGTCCAACTGCGACCACTCCCGTGGGCGCAGACCCGGGGACGAACGATGAAGGACTGTCGGGCGGTGCCGTACTGCGTCACGTACCGCGTCGAAGACGTCATGCTGCTCGCGCTGGCCTGCGCGCTGGCCGCGTACGATGCGGCGCTGGCGTGTCCGGCATGGGGTCGTGTCGCATTGCCGCTGTGGTCGTACGTGGCGTTCTGGATGTGGCCGGCGTTGACGCCAATCTGCGTGCGTGCGGTGCGCCGAGGCACGCGTTGCGCTGTTCGGATCGGCCTTTCACCCTTCCCGCTTCACCTCTGTCCAGCCGGATCGCACGCCACGTCAGGGGCGCTGTTCTGCGAGCAACCGTCACGTGCGTGCCTGCCATACGCGCGACGCATCCTCGCGATGCGGGCCGACACGTCGCCGCCCAGCGATGATGACCGTCACCCCGGCGATGCGCCCTTGCCGCTTCGCATCTCCGCCGCCCTGCATCGCGTCGTGCCGCGTACGCGCACCGGTTGCCACCGCGCCGCATTGCACGTGTGCGGCCGTACCCGTATCGGCGGCGGACGTGCAATGCGCAGCCCGCGCGCAGGCCGTTCGTGCGTGCGGCACCGGGCCTAACACTGGAGGTAGCGCGTCATGTGTGGAATCGTCGGCGCGGTCGCGCAACGGAACATCGTTCCGATCCTGATCGAAGGCTTACGCCGCCTCGAATATCGCGGCTACGACTCATGCGGCGTCGCGACTGTCGTCGACGGCGCGGCGCGCCGCGAACGCAGCGTGTCGCGCGTCGCGGATCTCGAAGCGCACGTCGCAAGCGCCGGGCTGTCCGGCAGCACGGGCATCGCGCATACGCGCTGGGCGACACATGGCGCGCCGGCGACCTGCAACGCGCACCCGATCTTCTCGCGCGACGAGATCGCGCTCGTGCACAACGGCATCATCGAGAACCACGAAACGTTGCGCTTACAACTATCAGACCAACACTACGAATTCGACGGGCAGACCGACACCGAGGTTGTCGCGCACCTGATCCACAGCAAGTACCGCGGCGACCTGCTCGCGGCCGTGCGCGACGCGACCACGCAGCTGCACGGCGCGTATGCGATCGCGGTGTTCAGCAAGTCCGAGCCGCAGCGGCTCGTCGGCGCGCGGGTCGGCTCGCCGCTCGTGGTCGGGCTGAAGGACGGCGAGTGCTTCGTCGCGTCGGATGCGCTCGCGCTCGCGGGCATCACCGACCGCTTCATCTTTCTCGAGGAAGGCGACATCGTCGAGCTGATGGCCGGCCATGTGCGGATCTTCGATCGCAACGGCCATGAGGTCGAGCGGCCGGTGCAGACGGTCGCGAGCGGTGAAGGCGTAGTCGAGCTCGGCCCGTATCGGCATTTCATGCAGAAGGAGATCTTCGAGCAGCCGCACGCGGTCGCGGCGACGATTCCCGATGCGGGGCTGTTCGATCCCGCAGTATTCGGGCCGGACGCGCGGCACATATTCGAGCAGATCGACAACGTGCTGATCCTCGCGTGCGGCACGAGCCATTATTCGGGGCTCACCGCGCGCCGCTGGCTCGAGACGATCGCGCGGATGCCCGCGCAGGTCGAGATCGCAAGCGAATACCGCTACAGCGATGCGCTCGCAACGCCGAACACGCTGGTCGTCGTCGTGTCGCAGTCGGGCGAGACGGCCGACACGCTCGCGGCGCTCAAGTACGCGCAATCACTCGGCCATCCCGATACGCTCGCGATCTGCAACGTGCCGACGAGCGCGATGGTGCGGCAGACGGGCCTGCGGTTCCTGACGCGCGCGGGCCCGGAGATCGGCGTTGCGTCGACGAAGGCGTTCACGACACAGCTCGTCGCGCTGTTCATCCTCGCGGTCACGCTCGGCCGGCTGCGCGGCTTCGTCGACGACACGCAGCTCGCGCGCTACACGACGCAGCTGCGGCGCCTGCCGGACGCGCTCGCCGACGTGCTCGCGCTCGAGCCGCAGGTCGAGCGCTGGGCTGCGGAATTCGCGTGCCACGAGAACGCGCTGTTCCTTGGTCGCGGTCTGCATTATCCGATCGCGCTAGAAGGCGCGCTGAAGCTGAAGGAGATCTCGTACATCCACGCGGAAGCGTATCCGGCAGGCGAGCTGAAGCACGGGCCGCTCGCGCTCGTCACGCACACGATGCCGGTCGCGACGATCGCGCCGAACGACACGCTGCTCGAGAAGCTGAAATCGAACATGCAGGAGGTGAGGGCGCGCGGCGGGCAACTGTACGTGTTTGCGGATGCCGACACGCGAATCGACAACGGCGACGGCATTTCGGTGATACGGATGCCTGATTATTACGGGTTGATGTCGCCGATCCTGCACGTCGTGCCGCTGCAACTGCTCGCGTATCACGCGGCGTGCATCCGCGGCGCGGATATCGACAAGCCGAGGAATCTCGCGAAATCGGTGACGGTAGAGTAAGGGAGGAGCGGGGCGCGACCCGGACGGCGTTTGCGGCAACACGGGCCGTCCGGGTACGCGCGTCGTCAGCCGCGCAACCGCAGCCGCGCATCGCGCATCAATGCAGATGCCGCAGCTTGTCCGGATTGCGGACGACGTAGATCGCCGCGATCTTGCCGTCCTCGATCTCGAGCGCGGTCGTCTGCAGCTCGCCGTCGGCTTCCAGCGTGACGAAGCCCGGCAGCCCGTTGACGAACCCCGCGCGCACGAGCGTCGAACCTTGCTTGCTGAAAAGTGCGGCCAGGGTTTCGTGCACCCGCATCACGCCTTCGAAGCCGAAGATCGGCCGGTTCGCGGCCGGGCGCTTGCCGCCGCCGTCCGCATGCAGGCTCACGTCTTCGGCGAGCATCGCGCCGAGCGCGCGCATGTCGCCGCTGCGCGACGCCGCGAAGAACGCTTCGGCAATCTCGATCCCGCGTTGCTGCTCGACATGAAACCGTGGCCGCGCGTCGCGCACGTGCGTGCGTGCCCGCGCGGCGAGCTGCCGGCACGCGGCCGGCTCGCGCTGGATGGTTGCCGCGACCTCGTCGAACTCGAGGCCGAACACGTCGTGCAGCAGGAACGCCGCGCGCTCGAGCGGCGACAGGCGCTCGAGCGCGAGCATCAGCGGCAGCGTGACGTCCTCCGCTTCGTCTTCCTCGACGACGGGATCGGGCAGCCACGGGCCGATATAGGTCTCGCGCTGATGCCGCGCGGACTTGAGCTGGTCGAGGCACATCCGCATCACCATGCGGCGCAGGAACGCCTCGGGCACGCGCACCTCGGCGCGCTCGACGTCCATCCAGCGGATGAACGCCTCCTGCACCATGTCCTCGGCGTCCGCGACCGAACCGAGCATCCGGTACGCGACGCGGATCAGCGTGCGGCGCAGCGGGTTGAAGCTCGCCGCCGCGTCCGCTGTATTGGCCGAATCGGCGTCTGTCATCAGGCCGCCGCCTTGGCCGCCGCCTTCGCGACGGCCGGGTCGACCCACAGGCCGAAGCCGACCGCGAGACGGTTCCAGCCGTTGATCACGTTGATCATCAGCGTGAGCTTCACCTGTTCCTCCTGCGTAAATTGGTCGTTCAGCGCCGCGTACGCGGCCTCGTCCGGATGTCCTTCCGACAGCCGCGTGAGCGCGTCGGTCCAGCCGAGCGCCGCGCGTTCGCGGTCGGTGTAGCAGGGCGCTTCGCGCCACGCGGACAGCAGATACAGGCGTTGCTCGGTCTCGCCGTTCGCGCGCGCTTCGGCCGTATGCATGTTAAGGCAATTGGCGCATGCGTTGAGCTGCGACGCACGGATCTTGACCAGCTCGATCAGCGTCGGTTCGAGGCTCGCGGCGGCAGCCAGCGACATGCCCATCCAGTTCTTCATCAGCGACGGGGCAGCGGCAAACGGGTCGAGTTTCGCAGTCATGGTTGCATCTCCTTGGGTGGGTTACGCTGACATGACGAGCGAGCCACCCGCGTGTGTGACATCCGCGCAAAACTTTTTTCGGCGCGAGTGAGACAGGCGTGCAACCGCCCGCCCGCCTGTTCATCAGATCCTTTCATTCTTCTTGCGCCGCTGTTTCATTCGCGTCACCACGCGCGACGTTCACATTTCTGGTCCATACTCCTCTGCACGGGCAGACGAAGCGCCGTCGCAACGTCAGACGTGCGCCACCTGTCATGCGGCACGCCCGTCGCAGCATCGAAGTTCTCACGTCAGTCGCGCGCATCGAGCGCGGGCTTTCGTTTCCGGCAACGCAGCTATTCGCGACGTGGACGGTAAACCGATGAGCCTCCTTGCATCCCAGCTTCAGCGCCGCTACCGCGACGTTCGCGCGGGCAGCGTCGAGCTGACGGCGACGCTGTCAGCCGAAGACCAGGCCGTGCAGTCGATGCCCGACGCGAGCCCGGTCAAGTGGCATCTCGCGCATACGACGTGGTTCTTCGAGACGGTCGTGCTGATGCGCCGCGTCGGCGGCTATGCGCCGTTCGACGACGCGTACGCGTTCCTCTTCAACTCCTATTACGAATCGCTCGGCCCGCGCCATCCGCGGCCGCAGCGCGGCCTGCTCACGCGTCCGTCGCTCGACGAGGTGCACGCGTACCGGCAATACGTCGACGACGCGATGCTGCGCATGCTCGCGGATGCGGATGCGTCGCTGCTCGATACGATCGCGCCGGAACTCGAGCTCGGGCTCCATCACGAGCAGCAGCACCAGGAGCTGATCGTCACTGACATGCTGCATGCGTTCTCGTGCAATCCGCTGCTGCCGGCGTTCCGGCCGCGCGACGGTGCGCGCGAGGCCCACACGCGCGAGGCCGATACGCTGCGCTGGCTGCGCCAGCCGGGCGGGCTCGTCGAGATCGGCCACGATGGCCACGGCTTTTCGTTTGACAACGAACGGCCGCGGCACACGGCGCTGCTACGGCCTTACGACATCGCGGATCGACTCGTGACCAACGCGGAGTTCGCGGCGTTCATCGCCGACGGCGGCTATGCGCGCCCGGAATTCTGGCTGTCGGACGGCTGGGCCACGGTGCAGCGCGAAGGCTGGTGCGCGCCCGCGTACTGGATCGTCGAAGACGAAGACGAACCTGAACCGGCTCCGCCATACGATGCGCCGCAGCGCGCATACGGCCTGCATGGCGCGGAACCGCTCGCGCCCGACGCGCCGGTGTGCCACGTGAGCTTTTACGAGGCGGCCGCGTATGCGGAATGGGCGGGCGCGCGGCTGCCGACCGAATTCGAATGGGAAGCCGCGTACTGCGCGGACGGGATCCGGCAGATGACGGGCCATGCGTGGCAGTGGACGCGCTCGTCATACGAGCCGTATCCGGGCTTCCGGCCGCTCGCGGGCGTCGCGGCCGAATACAACGGCAAGTTCATGGTCGGCCAGCAGGTCCTGCGCGGCAGCAGCATCGCGACGCCGCCCGGGCATGCGCGGCCGACGTACCGCAATTTCTTTCCGCCGGCCGCGCGCTGGCAATTCACGGGAGTGCGACTTGCGAGAGACGTCTGACCTGAGCGCCGCGCACGGTGGCCTGCAAGCAGCCCGCGACCCGCGGCCGAGCGCGTTCGAGTGCGACCTGATCGACGGGCTGTCGCGGCGGCCGCGCAGCATCCCGCCAAAGTACTTCTACGACGCGGCCGGTTCCGCGCTGTTCGACCTGATCTGCGCGCTGCCGGAGTACTACCCGACGCGCACCGAGCTCGGCATCCTGCGCGCACACGCGGCCGACATCGTGCGGCGCGTCGGCCCGCATGCGGACATCGTCGAATTCGGCGCGGGCTCGCTAGAGAAGATCCGCATCCTGCTCGACGCGTTCGCGGCCGAGCAAGCGCCTGCGCGCTATGTGCCGGTCGACATCTCGGCCGACTACCTGCACGACGCGGCCGCACGGCTGCGCGCCGCGTATCCGTGGCTCGACGTCGCGCCGCTCGCCGCCGACTACACGAAGGCCGACGAGCTCGCCGTGCTGTCGGCGTCGCCGCGCCGGCGCATCGGCTTCTTTCCGGGCTCGACGATCGGCAACTTCTCGCCGGACGAAGCCGATGCGTTCCTGCACGATGCCGCGCGCCTGCTGCGTGGCGGGGGGCTGCTGGTTGGCGCCGATCTCGTGAAGGACCCGGACACGCTGCATCGCGCGTACAACGACGCGCAAGGCGTAACCGCGCAATTCAACCTGAACCTGCTCGCGCGCGCGAACGCCGAGCTCGGTGCCGATTTCGACCTCGACGCCTTCACCCATTGCGCGTTCTACGATCCGCAGCTGCAGCGGATCGAAATGCATCTGGTCAGCGAGCGCGCGCAGACCGTCCGCGTGTGCGGCCGCACGTTCCGCTTCGATGCGGGCGAGCGCATCCATACCGAGAACTCGTACAAATTCACCATCGACGGCTTCCAGGCGATCGCGCGCCGCGCAGGGTTCGTGCCCGATACCGTATGGACCGACGACGCGCAGCTGTTCAGCGTGCACTGGCTGCGCAGCCCGGGCGACGTGCGCGCGTGACCACGGGTGATGCGTGCCGCCGGGCAGGGCGGTGCGCAACGCCACGCATGACGGCGCGTGCCGCATCGGCGCAACGGCATCGTGCCGCCCGCTTTCCTTTGTGCGACAACGCTTTGCAGCCCGCGTAAACACCCGTTACCAGTCTCGCAGACCCGTTGCACCTGTGTCAGGAGTCGCCGCCTACACTGCGTACCGTGTTCACTGAAAGCACGTCATGTGCAGGGAGTAGCGAGATGAACAAGAAACTTCTCGGTGCAGTTCTCGGTGTAGCAGTGCTCGCGGCGTCGGGTGCCGCATCGGCCCACGTCGACGTCGCGGTCGGCATCGGCGTGCCGGGCGTGTATGCGCCGCCGCCGCCGGTGTATGTCGCGCCGCCGGTCTATGCGGCGCCGCCCGTCACGTATGCGCCGGTCGGCTATCGCTACGACGACTGGCGTGCGCGCGAATGGCGCGAACGCGAGTGGCGTCGCCATGAATGGCGCGAGCACGAGTGGCGTGGGCGCGACTGGCACGATCGCGGCCGCTGGGACTGATACGCGCAACTAATACAAATAACCGGCTCGCAACGACGAGGAGGGTGATCGCATGACCACCATTCGACACATCAGGCTGTTCGCGCTCGCCGCCGGCGTCGCGCTCGCATCGATCGGCAGCGCGCAAGCGGCAGGCTGCATGAAAGGCGCGGTCGTGGGTGGCGTCGCCGGCCACTACGCAGGCCACCATGCGGTGGTGGGCGCGGTCGGCGGCTGCATCGTCGGTCACCACATGGCGAAGAAGCACGCCGAAGAACAGGCCGCGCAACGCAAGGCCGCCACCGCGCAGGGCGTCCAACCGGCGCAGTAAGCGCGCCAGCGGCGGGCGCATGACTTCGGTCATGCGTCCGCCGACCACTTCATTCCGATTCAGCTTCCGTCAATTCACGCGCACGGTCCTCCCCGGCGCAAACGCACACATCGCAAGCGGCACGACCACGATCGCCGCCCCCGTGTAGAACATCGCGGGCGCGCCGAAGCGCTGCCAGATCCACCCGGCAATCGCGCTCGCGAGCAGCATCGCGACGCCGCTCGCGAGATTGAACAGCCCGAACGCGGTGCCGCGCCATTCGGCCGGCGCGGTATCGGCGACCATCGCCGCGAGTATCCCTTGTGTGAATCCCATGTGCAGCCCCCACACCGCGACGCCGGTCAGCACCGTCGCGATGTCCGCGTGCGCGCCGAGCAGCAGGTCGGCGGCGATCAGCAGCGCCATCCCGATCGCGAGCAGCGCGCGGCGATCGAGCCGGTCCGACACGACGCCCGCCGGATACGCGGACAGCGCATACGCGCCACTCATCACGACCATCACCGACGGAATCCACGCGACGTCGATCCCGGTCTGCTGCGCGCGCAGCACGAGGAACGCCTCGCTGAAGCGAGCCAGCGTGAACGTCGCGCCGATCGCGACAACGTACCAGTAGCGTCCGGAAAACGCGCGCAGCGCGCGCCTGTCGAGCGGTGAACGGAACGGGCGGGCACGGCCCGCTCGCAAGGCATCGGGCTCGCGCACGCCGAACACGATCACGGCGAGCGTCGCGAATGCGGGAATCGACGCGAACCACAGCACCGTGCGCATCTGGCCCGCGAACGCGAACATCAGCGCGATCGCGAGCAGCGGGCCGCCGAACGCGCCGACGGTATCCATCGACTGGCGCAGCCCGAAGCACGCGCCCTGGATCTCGGGCGGTGCGACGTCGGCGACCAGCGCATCGCGCGGCGCGCCGCGGATGCCCTTGCCGAACCGGTCGACGAGCCGCGCGGCAATCACGAGGCCGGGCCCGTGCGCGAGCGGAAACAGCGGCTTGGTCAGCGCCGCGAGCCCGTAGCCGGCGAGCAGCAGCGCCTTGCGGCGGCCGAACCAGTCGCTGATCGCGCCGGAGAAGATCCGCACGATCAGCGCGGTCGATTCGGCCGCGCCTTCGAGCACGCCGAGCGCGGCGACGCTCATCCCCATCGTCGTCACCAGATAGACGGGCAGCAGCGCGTGCACGAGTTCGGACGACAGGTCCATCAGCAGGCTGACGAAGCCGAGCGCCCACACGGTGTGCGGGATCGCGGGACGGGACGATACGGCGGTGCGCGAATCCATCTGGCCTCCAGGGCGCCGCGCGGCACGCGTGCGGGACGCGGCTTTCGTCGGCTCAAAGTCAGTGCCGGGATACAACGCGAGTGTCGCGCCGCGCGCGCGGCGTTTCAACTGCCGCGCCACCGCGCACCAACACACGCGCAATGATCTGATCAATGCGTGTGGAACGCCGCGTTACGAATATTTACAACGTGCTGCAGCAGACAATTCGCGCATTCATACAATGCAATCACCTCAATGCGCTCCAAGGAGCAAAAGATGAAACAACGACGCTTCCTGTCCGCGCTCGCAGCGGCACTTCTCGCGCTCGGCGCGGTCTCGGCCCACGCGGCGGCTGGCGGTAACGGCGGTGGCAATGGTGGCGGCGGCGGCCATGGCGCGGGCGGGGTTGGCGGCAACGCCGGCGGCATGGCCGGCGGTCACATGAGCGGCGAAGCGATGTCCCATTCGAACGGCTTCAAGTCCGGCGACCGCGACAAGGGCCTGGCGCGCGCGGCCGACCGTTCGGACACGATCGCCGATCGCTCGGGCAACCAGCCGGGCCGCGGCCATGCGCATGGCCATACCGCGCACACTGCACACACCGCGCATACGACGCACCACGCGAAGCATCACGGGTTCGGCCGTACGCTGTAAGCGCGCTGCGCAGCTGCAAAGCACCAACGAACAGGGCGCCCGAGGGCGCCCTTTCTCATGCCTGCGCGAAATGCGCACGCAAAAAAAGGGCCGCATGTGAACCGCGGCCCTTTCCGTTGCGCGACGAGCGCGTCGCGCTCACATCGTCAGAACGCGAAATTGACGTTCGTCTGGCTGGTCGTCGCGTTGACGGCCGTCGATTGCTTCGCGCCCGACGCCGCGTCCGCCTCGATCGTGTACTGGCCCGCGGCGGCCGGCACCGCCGCGAGCGCGACCGGCAGCGAACCCGTAAACGTGCCGACGATCGGCGCGGCGGTCGGCACCGACAGCGTATAGAAGCCGGTATCCAGGTTCGCGTTCGCCGACGTGATCTCGTACTGCGTCGCATTGACCGACTGCAGCGCCCGCACCAGCGCAGTCGCGCTCGGCGTCACGGTACCGCTGACCGTGCTCATCGTCGAGGCCGGCAGCGAGATCGGCACGTTCGACGTCGACACGGCCGTGGACGTGTTGACGGTCACCGGCACCGAACGGACGATGCCCGACGCGACATTGGTCTGCACGATCACGACGTCGTAGTTGCCCTGCGTCGAGCTCTGGATCAGCGGCGACAGCACGAACTTGCCGGTGCTGTCGGCCACCGTGCCGCGCACGATCTGGCCGCCCTGTTCCGCATACACGGTCGCGCCCGCTTCGGTCGGCGCGACGAAGCCCGAGATCGCGCCGCTGACGACGGTCGGCGTCGCGGTTACGACCGGCTTCAGCGCAAACGAGCCGTTGCCGTGCTGCACGACCGACTTGCACGCGTTGAAGTCGAGCACGAGATCGACGAGCGTGTTCGGCTGCACGGTGAACGGGCTGATGATCTTGATGCCGCTTTGCGTCGCGCTCGGCGTCTGCAGCGGCTGCTCGGTACCGCCCGTCGGCACGACCGAGTTCGCGAGCGTGTTGCCCTGGTTCTGCGCGAGCACGAGGCGAATCTGCTGGTATTGACCGGCCGGCAGCGCGGTCTGGCCGAGGTCGGCGAGCGCGCCGTTGGTCAGCGACAGCAGGTCGATCTTCTGCGCCGCCGGCAGCGTGACCGTCGACCAGCCGGCGTCGTTGTCGCCGGCGTTCGAATTCATGTTGACGCGCACCTGCGACACGGTCACGAAAACGTGATCGAAGCCGCACGACGGCGCATCCGTCATCGCGACGTGCAGCGTGCCGTTCTGCCCGCTGGGGCTGCCGCCGCCATCGCCGCCGCCGCAACCGGCCACCGTGAGCGCAAGCGCGGCGACGGACGCGCACGCGAGCGCCTTGAACAAGGTATTCATGGAAACCCCTCCTTCTTTCTTGTGTGGGTGCCCGGAGCATAGTGCCGGCCCGGCAACACATTGCTCCAAATTTGCAACGAGGCGTAACCGGCCGGGTACGGCGCTTGCGGCCGCAAGTTTTCAGGCGAGCGGCGATGCGCGCGGCGCTGGCCGGAACGGCAATGGAAGAAGGGGCGCGTACAACGTTGTTGCGGCGCGTCATGCCGGCCGCGGCGGGGGGAGGTGATCGGGGAGATGGCCGGCGGAAGTTGCCGCCGGCCCGGCGACACGGTGCGCGCATCGGCGCGCCGTGGCCGTCATGCGTCAGCCTGCGTCGAGCGCCTGCGCCGCGCCCCCGAGCAGCGCGTCGACGCTGCGCGCACGCACGTAGCGCGCGGGCGCAGCACCGTCCGCGAGCGCGCGGAAATGCGCTTCGCCGCACGCGAGCTTCGCGCGTTCGTGCTCGCGCAGCGCGCCGTCGTCGGCGTCGCCCGGCGTATCGACGACGAAGTACAGCCGCGCGTCGCCGCCTTCGCGTGCGAGCACCGCCCAGTCCGGGTGATAGCTGCCGAGCGGCGTCGCCACCTTGAACCATGCGGGCAGCTTCGCGTACAGCGTCACGTCGTCGTGCGCCTCGAGCGCGTCGGCGAACGCGCGCTCGGCGTCCGTCTCGCAGATCACCGCGTCGTGGATCGCCTTGCGCGCGTCCACGCGCAGGTTGCGCAGGTAGCCCGTCAGCGCGTCGCTCTCGAACGATTCGAGCGCGTGCACGTGGCGGTCGCCGAGCTTGCGGTACGAGATGCCGTCGACCAGCGCGAACCGCTTGCAGCGGTTGATCGCGTCGGCCGCGAGCGCGATGAACTGCTGCGGGTTCACGCGGAAATCGTCGAGCCGCCCGCTGTCCGCGAGGATCGTCGCGAGCGAGCGGCGCGTGAGCTGCGTGCGGTCCTGCAGCTCGGTGAGCAGGTCGGGCAGCAGCAACTCGCCTTCGTCGATCAGCACCGTGCCGGCGCCCGCGACCTCGATCGCCTCGACGCCCGCCTGGCCGATGTCGATCTCGGCCTTGCGCCATTGCAGCCGCGCGCGCGCGACGTCCGGCGCGTCGCGCAGCGCAGCCGCGCAGTCCTGCACGAGCTTCGTGTTGTCGAACTGCACGCGGTACACGGTGCGGTGCTTGATGCGGTCCCACAGCGTGCGGAATTCGTCGCCGAGCACGACGGCCTTGCCCGCCGCGTCGCGGCGCAGCTCAACCGCGCGGCGCTCGTCCGCGTTGCGCACCGCAAAGCGGCCCGACAGCTTGCGCAGCGTCGCAACGATCGCCGTGCGCAGCACTTCGAACGCGCCCGGCAGCACGAGTGCGCTCTGCCGCAGCGCATCCTTCAGCCGGTCGAGCACCTTGCCTTGCGCGTCGATGTAGCCGTGTTCGTGCAGGTGCGTCCACAGCACCCGCGACAGCTCGATGCCGAGCGCGTGCGCGGGCCCGTCGCCTTCCTGCACCGCGAGCGCCGCGAACTGGTGTTCCTCGACGATCCCGAAACGGATCCCCGTATCGGCCTCGATCTCCTTCTGCAGGTTCTCCGCGAAGCTCTCGTAGCGTTCGGTCGCGATCACGGTGAGCGTGTTCACGCCCGGGTCGCGCACCCGTTCGCCATCCTGATCGACGGCCAGGCGCAGCCCGCGGCCGAGCGTCTGGCGGCGCTCGCGCTCGGTCTGGATGTCGCGCAGCGTGCAGATCTGGAACACGTTCGGGTTGTCCCAGCCTTCCTTCAGCGCCGAGTGCGAGAAGATGAACTTGAGCGGCGTGTCGAACGACAGCAGCGCTTCCTTCTCGCGCATGATGAGCCCGTACGCGCGCTCCGCGTTCTCGCGGCTCGCGGCGCTGCTTTCGCTCGTGTCGGTCCAGCCGCCCTTGCGGTCGATCGAGAAGTAGCCGTTGTGCGCGGCCTCGACCTCGCGCGCGACGTCGACACCGTCGAACAGCGCGCGATATGCGGGCACGCGCGCGGCGCGCGCATATTCCTCTTCGAAGATCCGCGCGTAGTCGCCCTTCACGGGCATCCCGTTCTCGTCATACCGACGATAGCGTTCGACCGAATCGACGAAGAACAGCGACAGCACCTTCACGCCACGCTCGGAGAGCCGCAGCTCCTTGTCGAGATGCTCGCGGATCGTGCGGCGGATCATCTCGCGCTGCACGGCGAGCGTGTCGATGTCGCCGTACGCTTCGCCGAGCGACAGGAACGATTCGCCTGCGGGGCTGCGCAGCTCGACGTACTCGGCACCCTTCGCCGCATGTACCTCGCCGATCCGCAAGCCGTCGTACAGGTCGCGCTTCGTCACACGCGCGAGATCGTCGCCGTCGGTCACCGACACGATCTGGCGCTTCACGCCGGCCGTGGTCGCGACATCGAGCTCGACGCGCGCGGCGATCGCGCCGCGCCGGTTCGACACGCCGACGAGCCGCAGATACGGCTTGTTGTGCGCGTCCTCGACGATCGCCGACGCGATCTCGATCTGCTTGACGAGCTTGCGCTCGTACGCGTCGACCGCGTCGAGCCGGTACACCATGTGGTGCCGGTCGACGTGCGTCGCCGAATAACGCAGCGTGCACAGCGGCGCCATCGCGGCGAGCGCCTCGCGGCCGCGCCCCTCGAGGCCGCCGTCGACGCTCTGCGGCTCGTCGACGATCACGATCGGCCGCGTTGCGCGAATCAGGTCGATCGGCTTTTCGCCGCCGGTCTTCTCGCTGTCCTTGTAGAGGTTGTTGATGTCCTTCTTGTTGATCGCGGCGACCGTCATCACCATGATCTGGATCGCCGCGCTCGCCGCGAAGTGGCGCACCTGGCCGAGCTTCGCCGAGTCGTACAGGAAGTAGTCGTACGGCACGCCCGCATACAGCCCGCGGAAGTGATCCTCGGTGATCAGCAGCGTCTTGTGCACGCCTTCCTTGATCGCGATCGACGGCACGACGATCACGAACTTCGTGAAGCCATAGCGGCGGTTCAGCTCGAAGATCGTGCGCAGGTACACGTAGGTCTTGCCGGTGCCGGTCTCCATCTCGACCGTGAAGTCGCGCGAGGCCGGGTCGCCGGACGGCGGCAGCCCGCCGCGCAGCTGCACGTCGGCGAGGTTGCGCGCGAGCGCGTCGTCGGTGATCGACAGGTGGTTGCCGACGCCGCGCTCCGACAGCGCGAAGCCGAGCGCCGCCTGCGCGCTCGCCGTCGTGCCGGGCGCCGCATTCGCGAGCACGCTGAAGTCGCCCTGGCACGCTTCCTGGCCGCGAAACAGGTCGCAGACCGCGTCGATCGCGTCGCGCTGGTAGTCGAGGTCCGCTTCGAAATGCAGCCGCATCACAGGCTCCGCACGCGCTTCACGCCGTGCTGCTCGAGCAGCGCGGCGAGATTGAGCTTCGCGACGTCGTCGACGAAGCCGCTGTCGCGGAACAGGCACGTGACGTCGCGCGTCGTGCCGTGCGCGTCGAGCAGCGAGACGATCCCGTCGGCGAGCGGCTCGGCGTCGTCGCGCGACACGCGCGCGTCGAAGCACGCGACGAGCGTATCGCCGATCAGGTGGACCGTCTTGCCGGCGATCGCGTGATGCGTGACCGGCGTGCACAGGTCGAGGCCGAGCTTCAGCGTCAGTTCGGCGAGCAGGTCGTCGTCGGTGCGGCCGGTCTTCACGTGCTCGACGGACGCGAACAGCGCATGGTCGAAGTCGTTGCGGCGCGGATCCCACTCGATCACGTTGGTCGTGTCGAGCCGGTACACGCGGAACCCGAGGTCGCCGCCGCTTTCCGGGAAGTCGCGCGCGACCTGCTGCGCGGCGCGGCGCAGCCGCTCCTTGGTCACCTCGGCGAGCGTCGCGGGCTTCTTCAGCTTCGCGCAGAACTCGGCCGCGGCCTGCTGCGCCTTGTCGTGCCGGTCGAGCGGCTCGGGCAGCTGCACGAGCACGTAGCGGCGCGCGCCGCCGTCGGTCGCATTCAGCTGCATCACCGCGTGGCCGGTCGAACCGGAGCCCGCGAAGCAGTCGACGACGATGTCGTCGCCGCGCGTGCACCAGCCGATCACGGCCGCCGCGAAGTCGACCGGCTTCGGCTGCTCGAACGGCACGCCGAGCGTCTTCAGCAGCACGTCGTCGGTGCCGGCGAACGGCAGCACCGACGGCACGTTCTCGTACATGTTCTCGTCGAGGTAGTAGATCCGCTGCGGCTGCGTGGTTTCGTCCGCGCCGAACTCGATCAGCCCGCGCTCGAGCAGCGCCTGCATCGTCGCGGGCGGATTGCGCCAGCCGCGCTCGGGCATCGCGCACGGCTTGCCGGTGACGGGGTGCACGAGCGGCACGAAGTATTCGTCCGGCGCCTTCTTCTTGTTCGGCCATGCCATCGACACGAGGCGGTACACGCGCCCGCTCTCCGACAGCCGGTCGTACATCACTTCGCCGCCGGACAGGTTCGTCTGCGCCTTGACCCACGCGCGGTACGTCTGCGCGGCGTCGGCGGGCGTCCCGCTGCGGCGCATCGCGTCGTACGCGGCGTCGAGCATCCGCTGCGCGTTGCGCTTCGGCCGCTTTAGCGGCGTCGCTTCATGCAGCGCCTCCGCGTTGCGCGCGAACAGCACGAGCGATTCGTGCTGGTACGCGACGCCGCGCGCGTCGCCTTTCGGATTGCGCTTGTCCCACACGGCGACGCCGAGTTCGTTCTCCTCGCCGAAGATCTCGCGCAGCATCAGCACGAGCGCATGCACCTCGTGCTCGTCGATGTGCACGGCGAGCACGCCTGCGTCGGACAGCAGCGCGTGCGCGAGCTTCAGGCGCGGGTACATCATGTTCAGCCAGTCGGTATGGAACCGGCCGTTCGCCTCGGTGTTGGTGCTGCGCTTCACGCCGCCGTCCGTCTGTCCCGTGACCGCGAGGTAGTGGCGCAGGCTGTCGCTGAAGTCGTCCGGATAGACGAAATCGCTGCCGGTGTTGTACGGCGGGTCGATATAGACCAGCTTCACCTTGCCCGCGTAGCTCTTGTGCATCAGCTTCATCACGTCGAGGTTGTCGCCCTCGATCACGAGGTGGCGCGTGTCGTCCCACGCGACGCTGTCGGCCGGGCAGGGCCGCAGCGTGCCGGTCGATGGCGTGAGCGCGGCCTGGCGCGCGCGGCGCTTGCCGTGCCAGTGAAAACCGTATCTTTCGTCGGCGTCGCCGACCGTGCGATCGCCGACCAGCGCCTTCAGCGCGTCGACGTCGACCGATGCGCCGTCAGGGCCTTCGGTCACGAGTTCGGGGAACAGCGCCTTCAGGCGCGCGACGTTGTCGGCGGTGAAGTCCGTCGACATCGCCTGCGGGCTCGCCGCATCGAGTTTCTGCATCGTCTTTTTCCATCCTGGGCCCGGCCGCGACGCGCCCGGAGGTCGGGCGCCGCGGCGGGCGAACCCGAAACGCTAGCGAGTCGGTCGGCCGAGGTCAAGCGCCGATGTGCGCCGAAATGCGCGCGCCGGCCCGGATCGCCCGCCGGACGGACGGCGCGGGGCGGCAAGCGGGTTGTCGCACCGTGCGGCGCGCGGGCCGGATTGGCACCGGAAAAAGGGAACGGAACGTGCGACGAAAAAAAGGGCACGGACGACGCGTTGCGCCGCCGTGCCCGAGGGAGCGTCCGGGAACAGAGAAAACCGGCAGGGCGCGGGGCGCCCTGTCCGGGGTTGGAAGCGGGGTCAGAAGCGGGTACGGATACCGGACGTCAGCTCGAGCTGGTTCTTCGAGCCGAACGTCGACGACACCTTGTAGTCGCCGTGCAGGCGCATGTAGTCGCCGGCCAGGTACACCTCGGTGCGCTTCGACAGGTGATAGAACACCGAGCCGTACAGCGTTTCCTTGTAGCCGTTGCCGACACCGTTCGTCAGGCTGAACCCGCCGAGGTTCGCGTTCGGCGTGAAGCCGTCCGCGTTGAACGCGGCGTTATGCACGCGCATCTGCTGGTAGCCGAGCTCGTAGTCGAGCGGGCCCTTCGGCGCGATCTTCATCGACACCGTCCACGAATTGTCGTGGCGCTGGCCGAGCGCGCCCTGGTCGCCGTTGTAGCGGAAGTAGCCAGCATTCAGGCGCACGATGCTGAACGTGTAGTTGCCACCGACCGAGAACGTCTGGTTCCGGAAGCTGTCGTGGTTCACGTGGTTGTAGAAGCCCGACACGTTGAACGGCCCGCCGTTGTAGCCGAGCGCGAGCTGGTACGCCGAGCCGGTCGCGAACTGCGTCGAGTTGCTGAACTGGTAGCCGGCGGCCGCGAAGATGCCGTTGTCGAACAGCTTCTTCCACGCGACGCCGTTGTTGTAGCGCGTGCCGGTCGGGCCGGCCGCGTAGAAGATCATCTGCTTGAAGTTGTTCGAGTTGGTCCAGCCGCCTTCCTCGGTGGTCAGCTGCGCGGTGCCATACGCATCGCCGTAGATCGCTGCCGCGTCGCGCGCAATCGTGTTCTGGAAGCCGGCCGTCAGCTTGCCGAAGCGGTCGTCCTGGACACCCACCCACGAATCGCGGTCGAAGATCTGGCCCGGGTCTTCCATCTGGCCATTGGCGACCACGAATTCGCTTTCGAGGCGGAAGATGATCTTGGTGCCGCCGCCGATGTCTTCAGCGCCGCGCAGGCCCCAGCGGCTGCCGCTGAACCACGGTTCACCTTCGTTGCCCATGCCGATCACGTGGTTGCCGTTCGCGTCGGCGTGCGTGCGGTAGGTCGGGAAGCTCAGGTCCATCAGGCCGTAGAGCTGCACGCTCGACTGCGCGTGGACTTGCGTGGCGGCGCACAGGCCTGCCGCAGCAAAGGAAAGGGCCAGGGTTTTTCGTTTCAAGATCGTCTCCTCCGGGTGCCGCATTGAAATTAGGTTATTGGCAGTCCGTAGCGGATGCCATGCGATGCCGGTGCTTGCGTGATGACCGGCTCGTAGAATCCTAGGCGGCGAAACCCTTCACGGCGCTTTCCCAGTGACGTGAAACCGATTGGTGAAAACACCAAACGACAACGGCTCATGGCACGCCACAGGCCGAGCGCACGGGCTGGAGCGGGTTTTCCGCACCGCACGCGGGCGCAGGCACGTGATGCGTGAATACAACAGTGTGGACGGGAGGCGAGCGGGAAATCAAAGGCGTGCAAACGCGCTGCCGCAGCGAGCGGCAGGCCGCGCGCGCAGACCGTGCAGGCCGCGTCAGGCTTGCGCGGTCTTGCTGCGCAGGATGTAGCCGAGCCCGCGCAGCGTGATGATTTCCGCGCTGCTGCTGGCGAGATGCTTGCGCAGCCGGTGGATGTAGATGTCGATCGCGTCGGCGCTCGGCTCGTCGTCGAGCGCGAACACGCTGTCCATCAGCCGCGCCTTCGACACGGTCTTGTTCTGCTGCAGCATCAGCGTTTCGAGGATCGCGTGCTCGCGGCGGCGCAGCACGAGCGGCACGTCGCCGCAGCGGAATTCGCGCGTGCCGAACGCATAGACGAGGTCGCCGCACACGAGCTGGGTCGCGCCGACGCCCGCCTGGCGGCGGATCAGCGCGCGGATCCGCGCGACCAGCTCGCGCGATTCGAACGGCTTCACGACGTAGTCGTCGGCGCCCGCACCGAAGCAGTCGACCTTGTCGTCGACCGAGCCGTGCGCGGTCAGCATCAGCACCGGCACGTTGTCGTTGCGGCGCCGCAGCCGCCCGAGCACTTCCTTGCCGCTGATGCCCGGCAGCCGCATGTCGAGCAGCACCGCGTCGTAGCGCTCGGTCTTCAGCACCGCATCGGCGCCTTCGCCGTCGCCGACGCTGTCGACCGCGAAATCCTCGCCACGCAGCAGGTTCACGATCCAGTGCGCGAGTTCGGCGTTGTCTTCGACCAGCAGGAGTTTCATCACATACTCACTTCAAACATACGCGGGCAGCCGCACCGTCACGACGATCCCGCGGTTGCCGGGCCCCGGCGCGAGCGACACCATCCCGCCGTGCGCCTGCGCGATCTCGCGCACGATCGCGAGGCCGAGCCCCGATCCTTCAGTATCGCTCGACACGCGGTAGAAGCGCTTGAACACGTGCGGGCGCGCTTCCGGCGGAATGCCGGGGCCGTTGTCGATCACGTCGAGCACGACCGTCTCGTCTTCGCGGCGTGCGGCGACCGTCACGCAGCCGCCCGGCTGCGTGTAGCGGACCGCATTGTCGACGAGGTTCATCACCAGTGCGGTCAGCAGGCTGTCGCTGCCCGTCACGTCGAGATGCTCGCCGAGATCGGCGCCGAGGTCGATATTGCGCCGCTGCGCGAGCACGATCGTCTCCTCGAGTACGCTCGATACGACCGTAGCGAGATCGACGCGATGGGTCAGCAGCGTCGACGGCGTCGCCTCCGCATGCGCGAGCAACAGCAGCTTGTCGGTCACGTCAGCCATCTTGCGGCTGCTGCGCTGCATGCTGTCGAGCATCGCGGTCAGCTCCGGATCGTCGCGCTCGCGCTGCTGCGCGTACTGGATCTGCGTGTCGAGCACCGCGATCGGCGTGCGCAGCTGGTGCGCGGCATCGGCGATGAAGCGCCGCTGCGTCGCGGTATGCGTGTTCAGGCGTGCGATGCACTGGTTGATCGCGTCGACGATCGGCCGCAGCTCGTGCTGCAGCCGTTCGGGGCGGATCGGCTCCAGCTCCATCGGCCCGCGGTCCGCAACGTCGTCCTTCAGCTTCATCAGCGGCCGCAACTCGAAGGTGAGGCCGAGATAGACGAGCACGACCGCGAGCAGCAGCATCAGCGACAGCCGCGCGAGCTGCGGCCGCCAGATCGTGTCGAGCATCGCGCCGCGCGAGCGCGTCGTCTTCGCGACCGCGACCGTCACCGTCTCCACCTGGCCTTCGTTGTACAGCTGGCGATCGTACGCGACCGCGCGCAGCGCGATGCCGTCGAGCGCGGTGTTGTACAGCGCCGGCTCGACGCCGTGCTGCGCGGGCACGTCGAGCTCGGGATTGCCCGCGAGCAGCCGGCCGTGGCCGTCGATCACCTTGTAGAACACCGAATCGCGCGACGGCGATTCGAAAATCTCCAGCGCGGCGGGCGGCACATCGGCCACCAGGTAGCCGTTGCGCCACTCGATGTCCTCGCCGATCGTGCGCGCGGAGGCGATGAGCGCGCTGTCCTGCACCAGATCGGCGGTGCGGCGCGCGGTGTCGTGCGACATCGCACCCGCGATCAGCACGAACACCGTGAGCGGCAGCAGCAGCCACCAGAGCAGCCGCCCGCGCAGGCTGTGCGTCATCCGTTCACGCTCCTTCTCCACAATGCCGAACGGCGCCCGGGGCCGGGAAGGCCTCAGGCGCGGTCGGGGTCAAGCCTTGTCGTACGGTGTTCAGAACGCGGCGGGGCGCCACTTCAGCAACCGCTTCTCCAGCGTGGTCAGCAGGTAGTCCGCGGCCAGCGCAACCACGGCCAGCACGATCATCGCCGCGAACACGCCGCTCGCGTTGAACGCACCCTGGGCGGTGGAGATTAACAGGCCGATGCCCTGCTTGGAACCCAGGAACTCGCCGACAACCGCACCGACCAGCGCGAAGCCGAAGCTCACGTGCAGGCTCGCGAGAATCCAGCTCAGCGCGGACGGAATCACGACCGCCGTGGTGATCTGCCGGCGCGACGCGCCGAGGATCTGCGCGTTCGCGATCAGGTAGCGGTCCGCTTCGCGCACGCCCTGGAACGCGTTGCCGAACACGACGAAGAACACCATCACGACGGCGAGGGCGATCTTCGACGCCATGCCGAGGCCGAGCGCGATCACGAAAATCGAGCCGAGCACGACGCGCGGGATCGAGTTCGCGATTTGAATATAGAGACCGAACACGTCGGACATCAGCTTGTTGCGGCCGAGCACGATCCCGCAAATCACGCCGGCGACCGAGCCGATCACGAAGCCGATCGTGGTTTCCTCGAGCGTCACCCAGACCTGCGTGAGCAGCGGGCCCTGCGACGTGCCGTTCACGAACCAGTCGACGATCTGGTCATAGATCAGCGACGGCATCGAGAAGAAGAACGGATCGATCCACTTGAGCCGCGCGGCGAGTTCCCAGCCGCCCAGCACGAGGACGAGCACGGCGATTCGCAGGCCGATGATGAGGTGCCGGCGGCGGCGCAGCCGGATCTGTGCGGCGCGCTGCTCGTCCTCGAGCGACGTCGCCGGAATGGCGGTGGTGGGAAGCGTCATGTCAGTCATGCTCCAGTCCTGTCCTTGTAACGTTTACCCGATCTGCACTTCTTCGCGCAGGTCGTGCCAGATGTCCTTGGAAATTTCGATGAAATGCGGGTGATAGCGGATCTCCGACGTGACGCGCGGGCGCGGCAGGTCGATCTCGTACACGCGCTTGAGCGTCGCCGGACGCGCGGTGAGCACGAACACGCGGTCCGCCAGCGCGATCGCCTCTTCGAGATCGTGCGTGACGAACACGACCGAGCCCTTGTTCGCGGACCAGAGCTGCAGCAGCTCGTCCTGCATCAGCGTGCGGGTCTGCATGTCGAGCGCGGAGAACGGCTCGTCCATCAGCAGGATTTCCGGCTGGTTGATGAAGGTCTGCGCGAGCGCGACGCGCTTGCGCATCCCGCCCGACAGCTGGTGCGGGTAGTGCTTCGCGAACTTGTCGAGGCCGACCTTGCGAATCCATTCCTCGGCCTGCGCGTACGCGACGTCCTTCGAGCGCCCGCGAAACAGCGGGCCCGCCGCGACGTTGTCGATCACGTTGCGCCACGGGAACACGGCGTCGGCCTGGAACACGAAGCCGATGCGCGGATCGATGCCGTCGACCGGGCGGCCCATCACGCGCACCTCGCCCGACGCGGGCTTGAGCAGCCCCGTGATCATGTTGAGCGTCGTCGACTTGCCGCAGCCGGTCGGGCCGACGATCGCGATGAACTCGCCGCGCGCGACGCTCATGCTGAAGTCGCGCAGCGCGACGGTCGCCTTGCCTTCCGGGGAAATGAATCGGCACGACACGTTGCGAAACTCGATCGCCGGTGTGCTCGGTGAAACTGCCTGGGTCATCGCATTCGTCCTGCGGGTGGAAGACGCTGCCTTGGGAGCGGCGCCGGGGCCGGTCAGCCGGGCCGGAACGGGGGAGCGGGGCGGCGGGATCGTCCGCCGCGGCGCTTGCTTTGCTCTTGAGTCGTCGTGCTTACTTCGCGGTCACGTACTCGTTCGTGTAGGTGCGCGCGAGGTCGATGTGCTTGCCCTTCACCGACGGGTTGAACGCCGACAACACCTTCAGCACCGTCGCCGGGCCGTCGGCCGGCATCTTCGCGTCGGCGGTGTACATCGGCAGCGACGCCTTCAGCGCGCTCACGTACAGCGTCTTGTCCTTCTGGTAGTCGGCCGGCATCTTCGCGGCGATTTCCTCGGCGCTGTGCGTATGGATGAACTGCATCGTCTTCGCGAACGCATGCGCGAGCTTGGTCGCCTGCGCCTTGTGCGCGTCGGCCCATGCGGACTGCACGTACAGGCTCGCGGCCGGGTAGGTGCCGCCGAGCGCCGCGCGCGTGCCTTCGACGGTTCGCATGTCGACCAGCACCTTCGCGTCGCCCATCTTCTCGAGCGCGGACACGGTCGGCTCGGTCGTCATCCCGGCGTCGATCCGGCCCTGCTTGATTGCGGCGATGAAGCTCGCGTCGGCGCCGACCGGCAGCATCGTGTACTGCGTCGACTGCACGCCATGCTGCAGCGCGAGGTATTGGGTCAGGAAGCTCGTCGACGAGCCGAGGCCCGTCACGCCGAGCGTCTTGCCCTTGGAGTCGGCCATCGACTTGAAGGTCGGCGCGGCCTTGGTCGACACCATCTCGACTTCGCCCGGCACCTGGCCGAACACGGCGATCGCCTTCACGTCCTTGCCCTTGCTCTGCAGGTCGATCGTGTGGTCGTAAAAGCCGACGACACCCTGCACGGCGCCCGCGAGCAGCTCGTTCTCGGCGTCGACGCCGGCCGGCTGCGACAGCAGTTCGACGTCGAGCCCTTCGTCCTTGAAGTAGCCGAGTTCCTGGGTCAGGCGCGCGGGCAGGTAGATCAGCTTTGCGATCCCGCCGACCATGATCGTGATCTTGCCGCCGTCGTCTGCGGCGAGGGCGGGGTGCGCGGCGAGCGCGCAGGTGAGGCTGGCTGCAACGGCGAGGTGGCGCAGGATGGGTCGCATCGGGTTGTCTCCGTTCGTTGTCCGTGTGGCGCGATGCTCTCTTGCATCGTTGCAACGAGTATAGGGATCCGAAACCTTCTGCAACCTTTCGCGAACCGGCGATTCCTTTAGGGGTTTTCCAGCAATCTGTTCCAACGAATCGGCGGGGGCGCGGGCGGCGGCTACCGCCAGCCGAGCGCGATCCGCCCCATTGCATCGAGCCCGATATCGAACAGGTGCCTGAAGAACGGCACCATGTTCGGCACCATCAGCTGCACGAGCAGCAGGCCGACCAGCATCGTGACCGGGAAGCCGACCTGGAAGATGCCGATCTGCGGCGCCGCGCGGTTCAGGATGCCGAGCGCGAGGTTCGCGATCAGCAGCGCCGCGACCACCGGCAGCGCCAGCAGCAGGCCCATCTGGAATACCGTCGTGCCGAACATCGCGAGCGCGCGCCAGCCGGGCGCGTGCAGCAGGTCGGCCGACACCGGCAGTAACTGGAACGACGCGGCGAGCGCGGCCAGCACCTGCAGGTGGCCATCGAACGCAAGAAACGCGAGGATCGCGACCGCGTTCAGGAAGCGGCCCATCACCGGCGTCGCGCCGCTTGTGTGCGGATCGAAGAAGGTCGCGAAGCCGAGGCCCATCGACAGGCCGATCACGTCGCCGGCGGCCTCGACCGCGGCGAACACGACCTGCATCGCGAAGCCCATCGCGGCGCCGATCAGGAACTGCGTGACGACGATCCAGATCCCCTGCGCGGAAAACGCGGTGACGGCCGGCATCGCCCCGAGCGTCGGCGCGACTATCAGCGCGATGAACGCGGCGACGCCGATCTTCACGCGCATGGGCACCGACGCGTGGCCCGTCACCGGTGCGGTCGCGACGAGCGCGAGCATCCGCACGAACGGCCACAGGAACGCCGTGAGCCACGCGTTGAGCTGCGCGTAGGTGACCGAGAACATCGTCGCGGGCGCGCGCCGCTCAGCCCGCGCCGAGCGTCGCGACGTGCAGCAGCGTCTGCCGCAGGTAGTCGAGCATCGTCGTCAGCATCCACGGCCCCGCGATCACGAGCGTCGCGAGCACCGCGAGCAGCTTCGGGATGAACGACAGCGTCGTCTCGTTGATCTGCGTCGCGGCCTGGAACAGGCTCACGACGAGGCCGACCGCGAGCGCGACCAGCAGCAGCGGCGCGGCGAGCAGCAGGCCGACCATCATCGCCTGGTGGGCGAGCGACATCACTTGTTCGGGTGTCATCGAAGGCTCCCGGCAGTCAGGCGAAGCTCTGCGCGAGCGAGCCGATCAGCAGCTGCCAGCCGTCGACGAGCACGAACAGCATCAGCTTGAACGGCAGCGACACGGTGGACGGCGACACCATCATCATCCCCATCGACATCAGCACGCTCGCGACCACCATATCGATGATCAGGAACGGGATGAAGATCGTGAAGCCGATCTGGAAGCCCGTCTTCAGCTCGCTCGTGACGAACGACGGTACGAGCAGCGACAGCGGCACGTCGTC
Source organism: Burkholderia sp. Bp8963 (assembly GCF_003854275.1). Taxonomy (GTDB): domain Bacteria; phylum Pseudomonadota; class Gammaproteobacteria; order Burkholderiales; family Burkholderiaceae; genus Burkholderia. The sequence continues at coordinate 18,123 of NZ_QTQP01000050.1, read as the reverse complement.
GGGGCCCTGCATCGGCGCGGCCTTCGAGATCTTCGCGAACAGCGCGAGATCGGTCTCGCGGGTCTGCTTGAGCATGAAGGTCTTGAACGGCGCGACGCCGCGCTGCACGGCCTGCTCCATCGGCACGCTGCCGTCGGAGAACGGCTTGTAGCCGTCCGTGTACGCACGGTCGAGCACCGGCGACATCACGAAGAAGGTGAGGAACATCGCGAGGCCGACGAGCACCTGGTTCGGCGGTGTGGTCGTGGTGCCGAGCGCCTGCCGCAGCAGCGACAGCACGATGATGATGCGCGTGAAGCTCGTCATCATCAGCAGCATCGCCGGCAGGAACGACAGCATCGTGAGCAGCAGCATCGTCTGCACGCTCAGCGAGTAGGTCGTGCCGCCGTGCGGGCCGGGGGCCGCGTTGAACGCAGGCAGGCCCGCCGCCTGCGCGCAGGCGAGCGCGGGGACGAGGCCGAGGATCAGCGCGGGCGCGATGCGCGCCGCGCGGCGCAGGAAAACGTGGGTCATTGGAATGCGGTGAGTGGAAGAGGGCGCGCATGGCCTTCGGCGTACTCGGCCCAATCGCGCGGCGGCATCTCAGCGATCCTTGCCGCGCCCGAGACGTTTCGCGGCCTCGCTCGCGAGCGCATCGCGAAAGCGCACGCCGAAGGAACTGCCTTTGGAGTATGGGTCGAACGTGCCGGGCTGCCCGCCGCCGGAGGAAGGCACGGACGCGTCGGCTGCGGCAGACGCGCGCGCGCCAGGGCCGCCGCCTCCGGGGTTCGCGGCCGCGCCGCCGGCCGGCAGCGTATGCAGCAGCCGCACGTTGCCGGGTGCGACGCCGAGCACGAGCCAGGTATCGCCGATCTCGACGATCGTCGCGCTTTCCTTCGCGCCGACCGCGACGCTCGACACCACCTTCAGCGGGCCGCCGCGCCTTGCCGGCTGGAAGCCGAAACGGCGCGCGAGCCACGCGCAGCCGAACACGAGTCCGATCACGACCACGAGCCCGACGAGCGTCTGCAGCACCGCACCGACGCCGAGCGACGGCGCGGCCGAACCGACGACGACGCCCGACGCGATCGCGTCCGCGTGGTTCACCGCGTTCAGGTCGGCGGCGGCGGCCGGGTGCGCGGCGAGCACGCAGATTACGCCGAGCGCGGCGGCAGCCAGCACCGCGGCCGGCGCAACCGCGGCGAGCGCGCGGCGGCCGGACGTCGCCAACTTCATCGGTTGAGCTTCCGGATACGTTCGGACGGCGTGATGATGTCCGTCAGCCGGATGCCGAACTTGTCGTTGACGACCACCACCTCGCCCTGCGCGATCAGGCAGCCGTTGACGAGCACGTCCATCGGCTCGCCGGCCATGCCGTCGAGCTCGACGACCGAGCCCTGCGCGAGCTGTAGCAGGTTGCGGATCGCGATCTTCGTGCGGCCGAGTTCCACGGTCATCTTGACCGGGATGTCGAGAATCATCTCGATGTCGTTGTGCGTCGAGTTCGCCGCGGCCTTCGACAGCGGCTGGAACACGCCGGCGCCCGTCGCGCCCGCCTGGACCGGCTGATGGTTCTGCTCGGCGAGCGCGGCCGCCCAGTCGTCCATGCCCGGATCGGCCTCGGGCTCGGCCTGCGCTGCGGCCGTTTCCGCCAGCGCGGCATCGGCGAGCGCCTGCGCGTCGAGTTCGGGCGTCTGATTCAGCTCACTCATATCCACCTTCCTTCATCGTGTCGCCCGCGCTGATCATCTTCTGCACGCGCAACGCATATTGACCATTGAAAATCCCGTAACCGCATTCCATCACCGGCACGCCGTCGACCTTCGCGGTGATCGCGTCGCCGATCTCGAGCGGCAGCACGTCGCCCGCGCGCAGGTTGAGCAGCTTCTCGAACGTCGTCGGGACCTCGGCGAGATCCGCGGTCAGCTCGACCTCGGCCGCCTGCACCTGCTGCGACAGCACGCGCACCCAGCGGCGGTCGACCTCGAGCGCCTCGCCCTGGATCGGCGACGCGAGCACGTCGCGAATCGGCTCGACCATCGAATACGGCATGCAGATGTGCAGCGTGCCGCCCGTCGGCCCGAACTCGATCGAGAACTGCGTGACGATCACGATCTCGTTCGGCGTCGCGACGTTCGCGAACTGCGTGTGCATCTCCGAGCGCACGAATTCGAACTGCAGCGGCCGCACGCTCTTCCATGCGGTCGTGTAGTGCTCGAACACGAGGTTCAGCAGCTTGCCGATGATGCGCTGCTCGGTCGCGGTGAAGTCGCGGCCCTCGACGCGCGTGTGAAAGCGCCCGTCGCCGCCGAACAGGTTGTCGACGACGAAGAACACGAGGTTCGGGTCGAACACGAACAGCGACGTGCCGCGCAGCGGCTTCACGTGCACGAGGTTCAGGTTCGTCGGGATCGGCAGGTTGCGGGTGAACTCGCTGTACTTCTGCACCTTCACCTGGCTCACGGAGATTTCCGCGGTGCGCCGCATGAAGTTGAAGATGCCGATCCTGAGCAGGCGCGCGAAGCGGTCGTTGATGATCTCGAGGCCGGGCATCCGGCCGCGGACGATCCGCTCCTGCGTCGCGATGTTGTAGGGGCGGACGCCCGACGAGTCGCGCGATTCGTCGGCGGCGTCGGTTTCGCCCGTGACGCCCTTGAGGAGGGCATCGACCTCCTCCTGGGACATGAATTCTTCGTGGCCCATGCGCGCTCCTTGTTTGCGGCGGCGTTACTGGACGACGAACTCGGTAAACAGCACGTCGTCGACATGCGCACGCTGGTTGCCGGGCTGGGTCGGCTGCTCGGCCAGGCCCTTCAGCTCGTCGGCGAGCGCGCGCTTGCCGTCGGGCGTCGCGAGATCCTCGGGATGCTTGTTCGACAGCGCGAGCAGGATCCGGCTGCGGATTTCCGGCATCCGCGCGGTCAGCTGCTCCTGCGCCTTCGGGTCGGTGAGCTTCAGCGACAGGCCGACGCGCAGGTAGTGCTGGGCGCCGTCGTCCGACTGCAGGTTCACGGTGAGCGGATCGAGCGCGAAGAACACCGGCGCGGCCAGCGGCGCCGGCTCGCTGCTCGCGGCCGCGGCGTGGCCGACGCCTTCCTTGCTCAGGAACACGTACATGCCGCCCGCGGCGGCGGCCGCCGCACCGAGCGCGATGACGGCAATGAGCGCGATGCGCTTGAGCTTGCCGGACGATGCCGGATTGCCGGCGGGCGGATTTGCGGTCGTGGAGGCCATGTGGATGCGTGCGTGATGTCTCGTAGCATGCATTGTTCGGCATCCGGCCCGACGCCGATGGGCGGAAAAGAGGGGGGATTTGCGGCTATCTCAGCCGATTGTCGGGTGGCTGGAGGCGGGATGAAGGGAACGCGGCGCGCGGGGCGGCCCGCCGGGGGCGGGTCCGCTCAGATCGGCAGCAACGTCAACACGGGCGCGAGCAGCACCATCGCGACGCCCGCGATCATCATCGTGAGGCTCGACACGACGCCTTCCTCGCTGCCGATCTCGCGCGCCTTCGCGGTGCCGACGCCGTGCGCGGCCGCGCCGAACAGCGCGCCGCGCGCGAGCCGCGTGCGCAGCGGCACGAGCGCGAGCACGATCTCGCCGAGCAGCATCCCGCAGATGCCGGTCGCGATAACGAACAGCGCGGTCAGGTCCTTCGGCGCGTGGATCTTGTCGGAGACGGCCAGCGCGAACGGCGTCGATACCGAGCGCGTCATCAGCGAGCGCTGCAGCTCCGGCGACAGGTGCAGCAGCTTCGCGAGCAGCAGCGACCCGCAGACCCCGGCGGCAATCCCGACCGCGACGCCGACGGACAGCGACAGCCAGTGCCGGCGGATCAGGTCGCGGTAGTCGTAGATCGGCACCGCGAACGCGATCGTCGCCGGGCCGAGCAGCCACATCAGCCAGCGCGTGTCGCGGAAGTAGACCGAATACGGGATGCCCGTCAGTGCGACGAGCGCGACCAGCACGCCCGGCACGAACACGAGCGGCGAGAACAGCAGCGTCTTCTTGTACGCATAGAGCCGCTTCGACGCGAAATACAGCGCGATCGTCAGCACGAAGCAGCCGACGGAAATCGCGGCATTTGTCTGATCGGCGGACAGGTTCGACAGCGGGTCAAGCATCACGGGCTCCAGGCAGGCGGTTCCGGAAACGGGCGGGCTCAGCCGTGCACGCGGCGGCGTTCGGCGACCACGCGCTGCGCGGCGAGCCGGCGCTCGAGCTTCGCGGCGAGATCGACCGCGACGGCCACCGATACCATCACGAACGCGGTGCCTGCGACGACGACGAGCGCGAGCCGCCAGCCATCCTCGCGGAACAGCCCGCCGTACTGCACGGCCGCGACCGCGGCCGGCACGAAGAACAGCAGCATGTCGGACAGTAGCCAGTTCGCGCCGTCCTTCACCCACTTGGTCGCGACGCCGCCGGAAAACAGCAGCACGAGCAGCACCGCGAGGCCGATCACGCCGGACGGGATCGGCAGCCCGACCGCGCGCACGACCCAGTCGACCGCCATCCACAGCACGCCGAGCGCGGCGGCCTGCAGCGCGATCCGTCCGGTGTGCGCCACGCCGGCGGAAACGGCAGGTGCGGCAGCGACGGCGGGCCGGGCGGCGGCAACGGCGATCGACTTGTTCATGGCGGGCTCCCATACAGATATTTCTTCAATGGCGCAAGTATAGGATTCCCTCATCCATAAATAAAATGACTTGTCTCTATCCTTGTCATTCCAATTCGGAATTCACTGACCGTTGCACCAATTTGGGGAGGCGCTGATGGAATTGCGCGCGCTGCGGTATTTCGTCGAGGTGGTCCGCCAGCAGAGCTTCACCGCGGCGGCGGACAAGCTGTTCGTGACCCAGCCGACCATCAGCAAGATGGTGAAGGCGCTCGAGGACGAGATCGGCTCGCCGCTGTTGCTGCGCGACGGTCGGCAGATGGTGCTGACCGACGCCGGGCGGATCGTGTTTCAGCGCGGGCAGGACGTGCTCGCCGCGCAGGCGCAGCTGCAGTCGGAGCTGAACGACCTCGGCACGCTCGGCCGCGGCGAGCTGGCGATCGGGATCCCGCCGCTCGGCGGCTCGTTGTTTACGCCGATCATCGCCGCGTACAAGCAGCGTTACCCGAACATCGAGCTGAAGCTGTTCGAGCAGGGCGCGCGGATGATCGAGGCGGCGCTGATGTCGGGCGAGCTGGAGCTCGGCGGCTTGCTGGAGCCTGTCGATCCCGCGACGTTCGAGCGGCTGCCGATGGTGCGCGCGCCGCTGTGGCTCGTCGCGCCGCGCGAGTCGCGCTGGGAGGATCAAGTGGCCGTGCCGCTCGCCGACCTCGCGCGCGAGTCGTTCGTGTTCTACGCGGAAAGCCTCGCGCTGCACGACGCGGTGCTCGACGCGTGCCGTCAGGCCGGTTTCACACCGTCGATCGTGAGCCGCAGCGGCCATTGGGATTTCATGGCTGCGCTCGTGCACGCGGGGGTCGGCATTGCATTGTTGCCCGAGCCGTACTGCCGGCGCCTCGATGTGGGGCAGTTCACTTGCAGGCCGATCGTCGAGCCGGAAATCACCTGGGCGATCGCGCTCGGCTGGCTGAAAAAGGGCTACCTGTCGCACGCGGCGCGCGCGTGGCTCGAGGTCGCGCGGGCGACGCTGCCGGTCGCGCCCGGGGACGATCTTGCGTTTGGCGGGTTAAGGGCGAGGGACTAACCGAAAGGCGGCGAGTGGCTATCGCGGCGTCGCCATGCATATTCGAGTGGACGGCCTGCGCCGCTCGCTCAATGCCCCATCGCCGGCCCCGCGCCCTTCCTCGGCTTGGTGACCCACACGAGCGCCGCGAGCGCGACGAACATGATCGCCGACAGGTGGAAGAAGTCGTTGGTCGCCATCATGAAGCCCTGCTGCGTGACGATCTGGTTGAGCTGCGCATTCGCCATCTGGCCGGCCACGCCGAGCTGCGACAACGCGCCCTGGTAGTCGACCGTGCTCTGCGCATAGACGCTCACCGATTCCGACAGCCGCGCGTGGTGGTAGATCGCGTCGTTCTCCCAGAACGTCGAGCTGGCCGCGGTGCCGATCGCGCCGGACAGCGTGCGCAGGAAGTTCGACAACCCCGACGCGCTCGCGAGCCGCTCGTCAGGGATGCTCGACAGCGTGATCGTCGTCATCGGCACGAAGAAGCACGCGACGCCGATCCCCTGCACGAGCCGCGGCAGGATCACATGATTGAACGGCACGTCGAGCGTGAACGTCGAGTTCCAGATCGACACGCCGGCGAACACGACGAATGCGAAGCTTGCGACCATCCGCAGGTCGAGCCGGTGCATGTTGCGGCCGATCAGCGGCGACAGCACGAGCGCGAGCAGCCCGACCGGCGCGGTCGCGAGGCCGGCCTTGCCGGCCGTGTAGCCCATCACCGTCTGCAGCCACAGCGGGAAGATCACGACCGAGCCGAAAAACGCCATGAAGCCGAACGAGATGATCATCGCGCCGAGCGCAAAGTTGCGATCCTTGAACAGCGACAGATCGACGACAGGCTCCTTCTCGGTCGCCTCCCACACGAGCATGAACGCGAGCGACACGACCGCGATCAGCGCGAGCGCGGCGATGAACGTCGAGTTGAACCAGTCGCGGTCCTTGCCGAGGTCGAGCATCATCTGCAGGCACGACACGCCGATCACGAGCAGCGCGAGGCCGACCGCATCGATCCGCTGCTTCGTCGTCTTCGTCTCGCGGCCGCGCAGCAGCACGAACGCGCAGATTGCGGAAAACACGCCGATCGGCAGGTTGATGTAGAAGATCCACGGCCACGTGTAGTTGTCGCTGATCCAGCCGCCGAGCAACGGGCCGAAGATCGGCGCCACGATCACCGTCATCGCCCATAGCCCGAGCGCGAGCCCGCGTTTCGCGGGCGGGTAGCTGCGCATCAGGATCGTCTGCGACAGCGGCACCATCGGCCCCGACACGAGCCCCTGCAGCAGCCGGAACGCGATCAGCGTCTCGAAGTTGGTCGCGAGGCCGCACAGCGCGGACGCGATCGTGAATGCGAGCACCGACAGCGTGAACAACCGTACCTCGCCGACCCGCCGCGCGAGCCAGCCGGTGAGCGGCACCGCGATCGCCGACGCGACCGAATACGACGAGATCACCCACGTGCCTTCGCTCGTCGCGACGCCGAGGCTGCCCGAGATCGTCGGCACCGCGACGTTCGCGATCGACGTATCGAGCACTTCCATGAACGTGCCGAGCGCGAGCCCGACGGTGAGCAGCGCGAGGGCGCCGCCGGATAGCGGCGCCGGTTCGGCGGCGCGGGACGCGGGCGAGCCCGCGGAAGCCGTGGTGGCGGACATCGGATTCTCCTAAGTGCGGCGCGCACGATGCGCGCGCAACGCGTGCCGTATCGCGACGCAGCACGAACCGGCCGGGGGCAGGGGAGAGCACCTGGCGGTGAGCGTATGACGCGTCATCTTCTGCCCAGACAGATAAATAAGCGAATGTTTAACCTGGACATCGCACCTCGCTTCGCATCAGCAGTCCGGCTCGCCGGACGATTCGCACGCGAGCGTGCCGGGGCCGTTCGCGATGAAACGCTGCAGCAGGCCCGTGAGCATCGCGAGCTCGTCGGCCGAGAAGCCGGTGAGCTGCGCGTTCAGCGCGGTCGCGATCACCGACGGCAGCGCGCGGGCGGCGTCGGCGCCGCGCTCGGTCAGCGACAGCTCGATCACGCGGCGGTCCTGCTCGCTGCGCGACCGCACGATGAAACCCTTGCGCTCGAGACGGTCGAGCAGCCGTGTCATCGAGCCGCTGTCGTACGACATCTTGCGCGACAGCTCGAATGGCGTGCGCACGTAGCCGCGCGACAGCAGCAGGATCACGCCGACTTGCTGCGCGGTCAGGTCGAGCGGCTCGAGCGCACGGTCCATCCGCTCGACCAGCGCCTGACGCGCCTTCGTCAGGTAGTAGCCGAGACTCGTTTCCAGCTGGATGTCGTCGGGATCGTAGAGGCCGCCGTTCATTCTCGATTGCGCGCGCTGCAACAGTGCATTGTTGGAAAAACGCGACCAGTATCTTGAAAATTAATTGCTTGGTCAATATTATTTCAGGCAACCAGTTACGACGTGCATGTTGCACTGCCGGAGACGAGCCGCACGCACCCGCCGATGCGCGGTTTGCCGGCTGTAATGCCCCCGCCGTAATCCTGCTGCTGTAATCCCCTGTAAACCTGCGCACCGCGCCGGTAACACATTCCCGCTGCCGCGCACCGTACCCTAACGACTGCGCAGCTTCCCCGCCGTCAGTTACCATTTGTCCGCCTGCGGTCGCCCGGCCGCATCGCGCGCCCGTCCACCGGGCCGCGTCCAGACAGGAATTACACGATGCCGTACGCCCCATCCCCGCGCGCCCGTCGCCCGCTGAGTGCCGCCGTCGCCTTCGCGACGGCCGTGCTGCTTGCCGGCTGCGCCGTCGGGCCCGACTATCACCGCCCCGATACGCCCATGCCCGCTGCGTTCAAGGAAGCGCCCGCCGGCTGGAAGGTCGCGCAACCGGCCGATCGCGCGGACCGCGGCGCGTGGTGGACCGTCTACAGCGACGCGCAGCTGAACACGCTGGTCGACAAGCTCAATGCGTCGAACCAGACCATCGCGCAATCGGCGGCCGCGTACCGGCAGGCGCGCGCGCTCGTCGCCGAGGCGCGCGCCGCGTATTTCCCGACGGTGGGTTTCAACGCATCGGCGTCGCGCGCGCGCACGCCACACACGTCGGTGTCGTCGTCGAGCTTCAGCGGCGGCAGTTCCGGATCGATCAACAACAGCTACAGCGTCGGCCTCGACGCGTCGTGGGAGCCCGACCTGTGGGGCAAGGTCAGCCGCACGGTCGGCGCGCAGCGCGCGGGCGAAGCGGCGGCCGCCGCCGATCTCGCGAATGCGCGGCTGTCGCAGCAGGCGACGCTCGCGCAGACCTACTTCCAGCTGCGCACCGCCGACGCGCTGCAGAAGCTGCTCGACGATACCGTCGCGTCGTACGCGCGCTCGCTGCAGCTGACGCAGAACCAGTACGCGCAGGGCGTCGCCGCCCGCGCGGACGTGATCCAGGCGCAGACGCAGCTGCAAAGCGCGCAGGCGGCCGCGATCGAGAACGGCGTCGCGCGCGCGCAGTACGAACATGCGATCGCGACGCTGATCGGCGAACCGGCGTCGACGTTCTCGCTGCCGCCGATGCCGCTCACCGCCGAGCCGCCCGTCACGCCGGTCGACGTGCCGTCGGCACTGCTCGAGCGGCGGCCCGACATCGCAGCGGCCGAACGCCGCGCGGCGGCGGCCAACGAGCAGATCGGCGTCGCGATCTCGGCGTTCTTCCCGACGCTCACGCTGTCCGCGCAGGGCGGCGTGCAGAGCTCGGTGTGGTCGAACCTGTTCACGCTGCCGGCGCGCTTCTGGACGGTCGGCCCGCAGCTCGCGGCAACGCTGTTCGACGCGGGCCTGCGCGCCGCGCAGACCGACGCCGCGCGCGCGACCTACGACCAGGACGTCGCCGCGTACCGGCTCTCCGTCCTCACCGCGTTCCAGGACGTCGAGGACAATCTCGCGTCGCAACGCATCCTCGCGCAGGAAATCGACGTGCAGCGGCAGGCGGTCGACAGCGCCGAGCACGCGCTCGCGATCGTGACGAACCAGTACAAGGCCGGCACGGTCGGCTACCTGAACGTGCTGACCGCGCAGACGACCGCGTTCACCGCGCACCAGAAGCTCGCGACGATCTCGGGACAGCGGATGGTGTCGTCGGTCGGGCTCGTGAAGGCGCTCGGCGGCGGCTGGGACGCGTCGCAGATGGCGCGCGAGACGGGCAGCGTGGCCGCGCCGGCGAGCGGGACGTCGGCCGTGCCGGCTGGCGGCGCCACTGGCACAGGCGCGCCGCTCGCGCAGAAGTGACCTGAGGCTCACGCAGCGTGCGCTGCGTGCGCTTCAGCGCGCCGCGTCGCCGCCGAAGATCAGCGACACCTCGCCGTTGCCGATCGGATGGCCGAGCAGGTTCAGGAGCCCCGCGAGGTTCGGCTGCTGCTCGGGCGCCGCGTGGGCGGTGCCGCGGAACGATCCGCCGGCCGCACCGAAGGCGCCGTGGCCGTCGAGGAACAGCGGGCCCTTCGTCGTCGCGAGGTCGAGATCCGCGCCCGCACCCTTCGCCTGCAACACCGCGCGGTACGAACCGAGCGGCTTCACGCGCGAGACGCGCGAACTCATCTCGTCGATCGTCACCGTCAGCTGGCCGAACGCGTTGCTGCCGAAGAGCCGCCAGTCGGTCCAGCCGAGCCGCACGTCACCCTGCAGGTCGAGCGTGTTGAACGGCGTGCCGAGCCCCGCGAGCAGCGACGCGGGCACCGCGATCGCGCCCGCGGACAGCACAGCGCCGCGCCACGTCGCATCGAGCGTGACCGGCTCGGGCATCGCGTCGGTCTGCCGCATCCGCATCTGCACGCGCCCGGTGAAGAGCGGCCAGAAGCGCGTCGTCCATTCGACCCGCCCCGGCAGCAGCGTCGCCGCGCTGCGATCGGCGCCCGGCGCGAGCATCAGCGTGCCCGAGCCGTGCCACAGCGAGCCGTCCGGATCGACGAGATTCACATGCCCGCCCGTCGCGCGCGCGAACTGCGGCGCAATCCACGCGGCCGGCGCGAGCGCGGCCAGCGTGATTGCGGTTGCAAGCCCACCCGCCGCGAGCCACGGCAATGCGGCGACGAGCCGCTTCGACCACGGCCTCATCGACCGACCGCCGCTTGCTTCATCCACCGCGTCATTTCTGCCTCATTTTTGCGTCGACGGCTGCATCACGGCCGTCAGGTCGACCTGGCCGTCCTCCTTCAGCGCGCTCACGTGCGCCTCGCCAACCTGCACCTTGAACTGCTTGCGCGCGTCGTCAAGCCATTGGGTCCAGGCCGGGAACGGCACGTTCTTCATCTGGATCTGCACGCCGGTGCCGATCACCTGGGTCTGCGGCGCCGGCAGGCCGTGATCGGACAGCGACGCCGTCAGCGCATCCTTCAGCGCGGCGCCGGTCGGCGCGACGCCTTGCGCGGCGGCTGCGAGCGAGCGCGCCTCGTTCGCCTGCGCGGTCATCTGCGCAAGCTCGCTGCGCATCGCCGGCAGCGCGCGCGTGATCCGCGCACGGCCTTCCTGCGCGGGCGACCACAGCACCGAATACGCGATTGCGACGGCCAGCACGGCGCCGCCCCAGCCGAGCAGCGTCTTTTCGCGGGGGGTGCGCTCGCCCCAGAATTGCGCGAGGGTCTGATTCAGTTCTGCCTTCATGAGCGGCTCCGGATCGTCCACTTGCCCGTGCTGCTGTCGACTTCGCCGGCGAGCCCGTTGCGCGCGAGGCGCTGCGTGAAGTCCGGATCGACCGTCACGCCCGGCTTGAAGCCGACGTCGAGCCTGCGGTCGTGATAATCGAGCGACGCGATGCCGTTCAGCGGCAGCGCGCCCATCGAGCGCGACAGCCCGCTCGCGAGCGCGAGGAAATCGTTCGGCGACAGCTCGCCGGCCGCGAGCCGCAGCTGGTCGAGCTGGCGCTGCATCTGCGCAGGCGGATCGAGCACCGTCGTGGTTTTCGGGAACGCGGACAGCAGCGTTTCGGTGATCTGCGCGGACAGCGCATCGCGCTCGCGCGCGAGCTTCCACCAGTGCAGGTTGATCCCGATCACCGCGACGGCGAGCGTCGCCGCCGCGAGCGCGACCGGCAAGCGCAGCCGTTTGAGCGTCGCGCGGTCGAAGCGCCATGGCTGCGACTCGAATTCGAACTGGCACAGATCGAAGCGCTCGGCGAGCGCGCGGCGCGCGAACGCGTCGAACGGCAGCGGTGTCGCGCCCGGCAGCAGCGCAGCGCCCGCTGCGTCTGCGTCGGCGCGCGTGACCGACGCGAGCCGCGGCTCCGCGCCCGGCTCGCCGAGTTCGTACAGTTCCACCGCTGCGCCGCCCGCCAGCGCGGCGAGCGTTCCGGCCGCGCGCTGCGCGGGTGCGGCAAAACCTTCGCCGAGCGCGCCGCGCGCGACCGCAAGCTCCAGACGCGGCGCGACAGCCATGCCCGGCTGCGCGCCCGCTTCGACGAGCGCGGGCTCGACCGACGTCACGGTGCCGAGCACCGCGGCTACCACGGTCGGACGCACCGTCGGCGGAGTGTCAGCCGTATCGGCCGCGTCGGCCATGCCGGCCTCACCGTCGGCCGCCTGCGCCGGATCGGCCGCGGGCGACGCGAGTGGTGCGAGCGGTGACGGCAGGCAGCGCATCGCGGGCACCGCTCGCAGGTGACGGTGGCCGGCCGCGGTGAACGCGTCGCAGATCGTGCGGAACCACGCGCGATCGACGACCGCGACCACGCGGCGCGCGTCGGGCAGCGCGGCCGGGTCGAGCGCGATGTGGCAGCCCTGCGGATCCTGGATCAACTGATCCTCGACGATGTTCGGCAGCGCCTGGCGCAGCTTCGGCCCCTTGAGCGGCGGCACGGTCGCGGCGAGCAGCAGCACGTCGCGCGCGGCGACGATCAGCACCGTCGCGGCCGCGCGCGGCAGCAGCGTGAGCGCGGCGCGGCCGGCGCGCTGCGTCTGGCCGGCCTTGTCGACGAGCATGAACGGCAGCTCGGGCCATTGCCATTCCTGCAACGGCACGGCGGGCTCGCGCGGCGGCAGTAAAACAATCAGCGTGCTCAAGGGCTCCTCTCCCGAATGGCGTCGTTATAGCTGGTCGCGGATACGCACGACCCGCGTCGAGTGCGTGGTCGGATCACGATACACGAGCGAGGTGCGATCGACCTCGGCGCGATCGTGCTGGATCCGGCCATGCACGATGAAATAGCTCGAATTGACATCGATCTGGCTCGTGTCGAGCGTCACGTTCGGCGGCGCGCCGGCGCCGCGCAGTGCGAGCGTCACGTCGCCGATGTTGCGGAAAAACACGGTCTCGCGGCGCGACACGAGCGCCTGCGCCGACGCGACGCTCATCCCCGGCATGAGCGCCGCGATCACCTCGGCGGGCGCGGTGTTCATGTTCACGGGTGTCGTCGTCGGCAGCACGGTCACGAACGGGCGCAGCCGTTCGACCATTTCCGGCGTCACGCCGTCGACGTCGAGCAGGCTGTCGACGCCCGTCATGATGAGCGGCGACGGCCCGCGATCGCTGTCGGCGAGGCCGGGTTCGTCGGTGTAGGTCGTGCCCTGCGTGCCCGTGCCCGCTTCCGGCACCACGGGCGTGCCCCCGGCGCCGGGCAGGGTCGGCATCTGGAAGCGCGACGACGAATGCATCAGGCCTGCGCGCACCTGCATCGCGATCCGTTTCGCGAGCGCGCCGTCGTAGCCGAGGGTCGACAGCAGGCGCGCGAATGCCTGCAGTTGCGCGGCGTTCAGCTGCAGCACGCCGGGCGCGGGCGTCGACACGAGGTTGCGCAGGTTGAACTTCGCCTGCGCGTCCTCGATCGAGCCGGAAATATAGGTGTCATCGCCGCCGCTGCCGTCGGTAATGCCGATCTTGCCCATGAAGTCCGACAGCTTCGTCTTCGCGATCGGCACGGCCCAGATGCCGCCGAGGTACGTGATGCCGGGCGCCGTGTCGCCTTCGGAGCGCAGCACCATCCGCGTCCAGTCGAGCGCGCCGCGCGCGACCCACTGCGCCTGCGCGAGCACGCGCTGGTTCTCGATGCGGCGTACCTGCACCTGCTGGCGCCACAGCATCCCCGACACGAGGATCGCCGCCAGCGCGACGACCAGCAGCGCGGTGATGATGGCGGCGCCGCGTTGCCTGCGCGCCCGGATCGGCGCGCGCGCGATGCGGCACGCGCTGCCGGCGCTTCGCATGCGGCCGGCGGCGTCCGCGCGCGCGGACGAGGAGGGCGAGGGAGGGGGCGACGAAGGGCGACACACACGCATCGTCATTCCCCGACCAGGAAGATGCGCGTGACCGGCACGCGCAGCGACGTCGCGCCGATGCTGACCTGCAGGCCCGTCACCGCGCGTGGCGGCGGCGCATTGCCGAGCTGCGGCACCTTCTGCGCGTCGATGTTCTGCGCGAGCGCGTCGTCGGCCGCCTGCAGGCTGGTGGTCCAGCCGACGCGCGGCACATAGAACTTCGCGTTGATCGCGCCGACCCCGCCCATCAGCGCCACTGCGTTCCAGCCGTCGACGCTGACATTCTTCAGCGCGTCGTGCAGCCGGTTGGCGTCGTCGAACGGCGGCGATGCGTAACGCACGACGCGGCCGCCCGCGATCCGGTAGCGGACCACCTGCAGCCGCGGCGCGGCACCCGGCACGTCGAATTCGCGGACGATCTGCAGCGTGTTGCCGGCGACGCCGATCGCGGGCTGGCCCGCTTCGTCGTCGGTCGCCGCGCGGCGCGCGTCGATGCGCATCTGGTCGAACATCTGCGCGAAGATGCGCTCGTCCTCCATCGCCGACGCAACCTTGTCGCGGCCGCGCATGATCTGGTCGAGCCCGCGCCACGACAGCACGGCGACGACCGCGAGAATCGCGATCGCGATCATCAGTTCGATCAGCGTGAAGCCGCGTGCCGAACGGCGCCCTCTGCGGGGACGCGCCCCGGAGGAAGGGCCGTTGACGCGCGCACGGCGGAGCGCGTCAGAGCGAGCGGCTGGTTTCATTCGCGATCACCGTGACCATCTGTGCCAGGACGCCGGAGCTTCCCGGCGAACTCACCGATACCTCGACGCGCCGGAACACCGGATTCGGCGTCGCGCTGACGCGCTGCGTGCAGACGAGCTGCACGTTGCCTTGCGAACAGTCGAAGCTTTGCTCGCCGATCTGCGGCCACGCGTGCGCGAGGCGCAGCTGCGCGAGCGCGTTGTCGGCGCTCCAGCCGGCCAGCAGCCGGCGATGCAGGTCCGACGCGCCGGTCGCCATCGTGCCGACCGCGCGGATCGACGCGGCCAGCGCGATCGCGATGATCGCGAGCGCGACCAGCACCTCGATCATCGTGAAACCGCGTGCGGAACGCAGCCGCCTTGAGGGGCGCATCGTGGAGGAAGGGGAGAACGGCCGACGACGCATCGTCACTGCACCTCGTAGCGGCCGTTGCCGGTGCCGACGATCGTCGCGCTGCCGGCCGTCGAATGCAGCGTCACGCGCACCGGCGTGTCGATGCTCTCGGTGCCGAACACGACACGCGTCGCGTGCGAATCGGACCCCGGATAGTCGATGTCGGCGCCCGTCACGCCCCCGTCCCAGTCGCGCGGGCGCAGCAGGTCGTCGCGCAGCGTGCGCCAGCCGTCGGGCGTGCTCACGTCGAAGCGAAAGCCGTGCGCGGTCGGCTGCCACGCGATCGGGCGCGCGCGGACCTGCGCCTCGTCGCCCGCGGTCTCGAACAGCAGCGCGACCCGCTGCGCTTCCTCGCGCAGGTCGGTGCGCGGATTGCGCGTGAGCGACAGCGACGCGAGCGACACGAGCAGCCCCGCGATCACGAGCACGACGAGCATCTCGAGCAGCGTGAAGCCGGCGGCCCGCGCCTTCCGGTACACACCGGCGCGGCGCCCGAAGCGGAAAGTCGTGCGGCTGGCTTGCATGGACGGGCGTCGCGCGTGACGGATCAGCGGCCGGTTACTGCCACGAACCGATGTCGGAATCGCTGCCTTCGCCGCCTTCCTTGCCGTCGGCGCCGTAGCTGAACACGTCGATCTCGCCGTGCACGCCCGGGTTCAGGTACTTGTACGCGTTACCCCACGGATCGTTCGGCAGGCGCTCGAGATAACCGCCGTCCTTCCAGTTGTTCGGGATCGGATCGGTGCTCGGCTTCTGGATCAGCGCCTGCAGGCCCTGGTCCTGCGACGGATAGCGGCCGTTGTCGAGACGGTACAGCTTGAGCGCCTGCATGATCGTGCCGATGTCCTGCTTCGCGGCAATGCGGCGCGCCTCGTCCGGGCGGCTCATGATCTTCGGCACGATCAGCGCCGCGAGGATCCCGAGGATCGCGACCACCACCATGATCTCGATCAGCGTGAAACCGCGCTGACGGCGAACGGCCCCGTTGCGGCGAGTGATCCACGTTTGCATGACTGACTACCTCTTTCCAAAAAAATATCGTCGATTGAGTGACGCATCCTCGATCGCCAGACCACGACCTTACGGCACGCTTCCAGCAGACCCGAACACGGAGCACGCATTGTAAGGCGCGCATCGCCAAGGGCTTTCACCCAACGCAAATTTCACATACATCCGTACAATAGCCCGCATGAACGCGCTCTCGATCCGGATCCTTTCCCTCGCACTCTTCGCGGCGTTGTGCGCGACGGCCACCTACTGGGTCGTCACGCTGTCGGCCCGCGAAGCGCCGCTGCCCGCCGCCGCCGCGCGGCCCCCGATCCGCACCGAGGAGGCCGCCGCGCTATTCGGCGGCCAGCTCGTGCGCAATCCCGTGCAGGACATCCACCTGTTCGGCATCCTCGCGCTCCAGCATGGCGCCGCCGCGATCGTCGGCGTCGGCGGCGAACCGCCGCGCGCGGTGTCGCTCGGCGCCGAGGTCGCGCCCGGTGCGAAGCTCGCCGAAGTCCGCGGCCGCTCGATCGTCGTCGACCGCAACGGCGCCCGCGCCGAAATCCAGCTGCCGGCCAACACGCCGTCCCCCGCGATCTACATGCGCTGAGCGCCCGGTTCCGGTGACGGCCGACACGGCCGTCACTGCACCATGTTGTTCAGCTCGATGATCGGCAGCATCACGGCCAGCACGATCACGAGCACGATCCCCCCCATCGCGAGAATCAGCAGCGGCTCGAGCAGGCTCGTCAGGAACATCGTGCGGCGCTCGAGTTCGCGCGCCTCGCCGTCCGCCGCGCGGTCGAGCATCGTCGTCACATCGCCCGTCGCTTCGCCGGACCGGATCAGGTGCACGAGCACCGGCGGAAACGTCTTCACGTTGTTCAGCGCGCGCGACAGCGCCGAGCCTTCGCGCACGCGCACGATCGCATCCTCGATGTTCGCGCGCATCGCGCGGTTCGACAGCGTCTCGCCAGCCGCCTGCAGCGCGCGCAGGATCGGCACGCCCGCCGCGGTCAGGATGCCGAGCGTGCTCGCGAAGCGCACCGTGTTGTAGCCGCGCACGAGCTTGCCCGCGAGCGGCGCGGTAAGCAGCCAGCGGTCGAACGCGAGCCGCGGGCCGTCGCGCGACAACGTCGCCTTCACGAACCAGATCACCAGCGCGACCGCGATCAGGATTGCCCACCACCAGTGCCGCACGAAATCCGACAGCGCCATCATCACGACCGTCAGGATCGGCAGCTGCTGCTTCGTGCTCGCGAACACGTTGACGACCTGCGGCACCACGTAGCTCAGCAGGAACGTGACGATGCCGAACGCGATCAGCGTGACGATCGCCGGATAGGTGAACGCGAGCAGGATCTTCTGCTTCAGCGCGTTGCGCTGCTCGATGTAGTCGGCAAGCCGCGACAGCACGATGCCGAGCTTGCCCGTGTGCTCGCCGGCCGACACCAGCGCGCGGTAGATCTCCGGAAAATCGCGCGGATGCTGCGCGAGCGCATTCGCGAGCGAATGGCCGCCGAGCACCTCGGCACGGATCGCGGCCATCAGTTCGCGGATGTAGTCGCGCTCGGACTGTTCGGTCAGCACCGAGAGCGCCTCGTCGAGCGGCAGCCCGGCGATCAGCAGGCTCGCGAGCTGGCGCGTGAGGATCGCCTGCTCGCGCTGCGACAGCTTGCGGCCGAACGCGAGGCGCTGACTGCGCGCGCCGCGGGTCGCGCTGGCCGCCGGCTCGACGACGAGCGGCGTCAGCCCCTGCGTGCGCAGCTGGCCGCGCGCGCCGCGCGCGCTGTCGGCTTCGACGACGCCCTTTTGCGCGTGACCCGCCGCATCGATCGCTTCGAAACGGAATGCCGGCATCGCGCTATGCGCCTCCCGTCACGCGCAGCACTTCCTCGAGCGACGTCGCACCGGCCGCGAGCCAGCGCTCGGCGTCGTCGCGCAGCGTGCGCATCCCTTGCGCGCGGCCCGTCGCGAGAATCTCCGCGTCGGCTGCGTTGCGGTGAATCAGCGAGCGGATCGCGTCGTCGACGAGCAGCAGTTCGTACACGCCGCGCCGGCCCGCGTAGCCCGAATGGCCGCACTTGTCGCAGCCGACCGGGTGCCACACGGTGCGGCCTTCTTCATGGCGTT
>NZ_QTQP01000049.1 GCF_003854275.1 Burkholderia sp. Bp8963 | reverse complement strand
ACTTTTTTTCTGAGAACCAGCAGCGCCGCCGCTTCGGCCAGTGCCTTCTCCTTGCGCTGCAATTCCTTCTCGAGTTGCTTGATGCGTCGCTTGTCTTCTTTGGAATGTTGACGTTGCTCGCGCGCCTGCTCCGCAGCATTCGCGTTGGCGCCCATACAGGCCGCTCGCCACGCAGCAATCTGCTCGGGATATAGACCTTTGCGACGGCAGTACTCGGCCAGCTCCGCTGCATTGAGCGGAGCTGTTTCCAACACGACGGCAAACTTGTCTTCCGAAGACCATCCTTCGGGATTCTTTCCATCGCCCGGCACGGCCAGTCCTTGCCCTTTCGCCTGTCGGCGCCACGTGTACAACGTCTGTTCGGTGATGCCCGTTTCTCGCGCCAGCGCGGATACCGGAGCGTTTTCCGGCGGCATCATGCGACGCACCAGAGCTTCTCTTCTTTCTGCTGAGTAGGCTTTCATTCATGCCGATTCTACCGCCCCGGACCATGTCTAAGAATCAAACGACACGACAACTATTCTGACGCCGGGGGTGACCGCCGGCTCGTAACTTCTGCAATGTCTTGGCAGCGACATGAACCTCTTTGAGTCCCGGCCAGATGGCTTTTGCGCCGGGTTCGCCGTCGCCCTTGCGGCCGAGGAATCCGCCCAGGCGCAGCACCTCGTTGAGCTTGGGCTTGGCCGGCTGCTTGACGTCGGTCAGCAAATACGCGCCGCGAATTTCATCGGCATCGAAACACAGTTCGGCATCCAGAATCGGGGCAGCTTCGGCCCATATGCATCAGATGGGTGATCCGCCAAGCCACGACCAGATACAGTGCCAACGCGCGTTCGAGCCGTTCGATCGCGCCCAATTGCAGCGCCTCGACACGGCAACGTTCTTCAGCACATTGAACAGAATCTGTCGGGTAAGGAACTGGCGCGGTACGGGTGAGCCCGGCCCGTTTCCAGCCCCTCCCCATAAGAACTGATCGTGAGGTTTTCCCTCAAGCAGCTCACCCAGTAAGATTCATCGCAGGGGTTATGGGTCCTGTCGGTGCGACGGCCACTTTTACGCGAACTCCTCCGCGCCCGACAGCGGACGCGTTTTCCAGTCCCAGTACAAGCCCAAGACACCGTAGAGGTACTCGTTACTCCATCGCCGCCACCCGACACTCCGCTTCTGGCGTCGCTTGCGCCGCGTCAGCAGAGTTCGCACCTTCATCTCCAGATAGTCGCGCACCTCACTGAAGGCGCGACTGGCGTTGCCGACCCGAAAGTAGTTGACCCAACCCGCTACTGCGGCGTTGAGTTTCGCGATCAGCTTCACGGCCGGAGTCGAGCCTCCGTGCCTGATGATGTCGCGAATCTTCGCCTTGATGGCTTGGCGGGCCTTCTTCTTGGTGGTCATCCGAATGAAGTATCCGTTCCCCGCTCGTTTGCGCACGCGACGCAGGTCGAACCCCAGGAACCCAAAGGCGTCCCCGTGCAGCTTGTCCACCACCGTGGTTTTCTCCGTGTTCAACTCGACGCCAAGTGGCACGAGTTGTTCCCGCAGACGCAGCAGGGCGCATTCTGCCCAGCCGCGTTTCGTGTGGTGGCCGCTGACGGTGACGACGATATCGTCAGCAAACCGGTGATAGTTCACTGCCTCGAAAGGTCCCTGCGCCGTCTTGCGGCGAATCTCGTCGAACATCCAGTCGATCTCGTTCAAGTAGATGTTCGCGGCGAGCGGGCTGAACGGACCTCCTTGCGGGACACAGACTTTACCTGCTGTTTTGATAACTTTTCTTATCTCGACAGAATGATTGCATGCCCAAACTCGCGATCGGAGCAACGCATGACCAAGACCACACTTTAGCGGAGCAGACATGCACAGCACGTCCGTTGCACTTGGAACCAGAGATTAAGCAAGTCCCATCCCACGAGTCCGACCGGATGGATCGCCACACCCACCTGGCGCGGGAACTGCCTGAATCACACGTTCAGTAGCCGGTAGACATTTTTCACAGTCCCACGAAATAACGCCTCGCGTTCCTGCGCGCTCGCCTGTGCGGTCAAACGCTTGAACGCATTCCAGCCGTTGCTGTAAGGGTATGAGCCTTTATCGACGGGGAAATTGCTTTCGAACATGCACCTCTCCGCGCCGAAAGCCTCGATACACGTGTACATCCACGGTTTCCACGTCTCGGCGAGGTGGCTCGATGAAGGCGGCCGCTCGCCTCTCTCGAAGTCAAACCCGTTGATGCGCATGCCCAGGCCACCGAGCTTCACATACACGTTGGGCAACTGCGCCAGTTCGCGCATCGAACGTGACCATGCGTCGAACACTTCCTTGCGTTTGTCTGCGTAGCTGGCGATCCGCACGACGCCGCCGCAATGGTTGATGATGAACGGCGTGTCGGGATAGGCCTTCGCCAGATCGAACAGCTCGGGCAATTGGGGGAAGAAAAGCCATGCATCATAGGAGAGACCCAGTGCCCCGAGTTGCGCAACGCCTGCGCGATAGTTCGGATCGAGCAGCAGTCCACGCGGCGCGGCCGACAATGGATTCACGAGCGTTGGGTCTGCGTCCCACGTCACAAGGTGCCGCACGCCACGCAAGCGGTCATCGCCGGCCTGAAGCTCCGCCTCAAGAACCTCGCGCACCTCTGCACCACGACGAAGGTCTGCGTACCCCACGATACCCTTTGCGACCTGTGGCTTGCCGTTCTGCAACGGTGCGGTTGCTTCGACCACGTATTCGATTTCGCCGACCGGGCGCAATGGGTCGGGACCGGATTTCCGGTACCGCGTCAGTGCCTGCATGTACACCGACGCGGTGATGTTGTGGCCCGATCTCGCGTCCTCTAGATATTCGTCGAGCAAGTACGTCCATCCCGAGCGCTCATAGAAGTGATGATGCGCGTCGATGATCGGCATGTCCGGTTCGAGTGCGGCTTCGGTCCCCGAGGCGAGCCACGCCGCGCGAACGGGAAGGTAGTTGCTGGTCGTGCTCATGCTGCGCGTTTCCTCTTTTGCGAGCCCCTGCCGCGCAGTAACGGCGGGGATCATGATCGATGCCGCCGCCACGCCGAGGAGTCGGCGTCGTCGGGGCGAACGAAGCTGTGTCATCGTCACTTCTCCGTGTTGAAGGCGTAGAGCGAGAGGGTCAGCAAGGTCGTGACGAGCAGTACGACCGACAGACCGATCATCCCGGCCGTGAACGTACCGAAGCTGTCCTTGAGATAGCCCACGAGGTACGGTCCCGCAAACCCGCCCAGCGCGCCAATCGAATTGATCAGCGCCAGGCCGCCGGCAGCGGCCTGCCCCGAGAGAAACCTCGCCGGCAACGTATAGAAAATCGTGCGCCCTGCGATCGTACCGATGAGCGCCAGTGTGATGCCGGTCATGGCGGGCACCAATTGATGGAAGTGGGTCGACACGCCTAGCGCCACGGCCCCGATCAAAAGACCCGCCGCCAGATTCGCGACGTGTCCACCGCGTCGATCAACACGCCTGGCCCACCAGAGCAATGCAATGGTTGCAAAGAAATACGGTACCGCCGAAACCCAGCCGGTCTGCGTCACGCTCATGCCGTGAGCCTTGAGCATCTGCGGCAGCCAGATGCCGATACCGTATGAGCCCATCGTGAAACCGAACGAGATCATCGCGAGGATGTACGTGCGCACATCCTTCAACGCGGCAGCGAAGTCCTTCTTCTTCTGACTGGCTGTGCCCTCGCGATCGAAAGCGCTCTGCAGCGCTTGCCGCTCCTGTGCCGAAAGCCACGCGGCATCGGCGGGCTTGTCCGCGAGCATTTTCAGCACGAGGAAGCCGAGCACGCACGCCGGCAAACCCTCCACAATGAACATCCATTTCCAGCCAGCCAGCCCAAGGAAGCCGTCCAACTTGAGCAGCCAGGTCGAAAGCGGACCGCCCACGAGTGACGAGAGCGGCGTGGAGACGGTGAACCATGCGAGCACGCGGGTCCGATAGCTTGCCGGAAACCAGACTGCGAGGAAGAAAATCACGCCGGGAAAAAAGCCGGCTTCGCCGATGCCCAGCAAAAGGCGGATCGCATAGAAGCTGGTCGGTCCCACCGCAAGCGCCGTGGCCGCCGCGAAAA
This sequence comes from Burkholderia sp. Bp8963, assembly GCF_003854275.1. GTDB lineage: Bacteria > Pseudomonadota > Gammaproteobacteria > Burkholderiales > Burkholderiaceae > Burkholderia. The sequence goes on along the minus strand of NZ_QTQP01000049.1, from coordinate 48,191 downwards.
AACCCCACGTGATCATGATGCGCGCCAGCCAGCGCCGCGCGCCGAAGCGATACAGCGCAAGGTTGCTCGGCACTTCGCAGAGACAGTAGCCAGCGAACATGATGCCGGCACCCCAGCCGAACTGCGTGGCGGTCAGACCAAGGTCGCGGTTCATTGTCAGCGCAGCGAAGCCAACACTGGTGCGATCCAGGTAATTGAAGAAGTATGCGAGCGCGAGAAGCGGGATAAAGCGCCACGCAGCCTTTTTCACTGCCTGCTGTTCAAGACTGGAATCGGCAGGACTGTCGGTTGCCAGATTCGAGGATATGGATGTCATGTGTCGTCTCCTGTCGAATCACTGGCCGAGTTGAACCATACCGCCCACGCGCGGCGCAGCGATTCTTTGTGTGCTGTTCGCGTGTCAGGCACTGGCGAGTTCGTTCGCCGACGGGCTCGCCGCATCGCCAGGCTGCCGGTTCTGACACCTGACGACGCCCGCTTCGGTCAGTTGCCTGAGGTCCTCTGACGTGTAACCAAGTTGCATGAGAAGCGCTCGCGTGTCCTGACCGAGTGAGGGCGGTGCTGCACGCAGTTGCAGCCGCTCCCCGCCAAGCGTCAGGGGCAGCAACGCTGTTTTCGTGGATACGGGTTGGCCAGCGCCACTGGCGTCGGACGGCAACGTCACATCGGCAAGCCCCCCGGTTGCAAGCAGATGGGGATCGTCAAACAGATCCTGAGGCTTGGTAATCGGCGCGTACGGCAATCCGCAGCGCTCGAAGATCGCGCTGATCTCGGCTGCAGTGAATGCTTCCATGTGCTTGCGAAGCTGCGGAAGTAACCAGTCGCGCGCCTGCACCCGCTGATTATTCGTCCCGATGCGCTCGTCCGCCTTCAGTGCTGACAGACCAAACGCGTCACAGAAGATCGCCCATTGTGTATCGGACACAACCGCCAGGAAGATCTGTTCGCCGTTCCTGACTGAAAACACGTCGTAGATGGCCCAGGCGGAGATCCGGCTCGGCATCGGCGCTGCAGCTTTTCCTGTCACGGCGAACTGCATCATGTGTTGCGCGACGAGAAACACGTTGTTCTCGAATAGCGCGCTTTGGACCTCCTGGCCGTGTCCGGTGCGATCGCGTTGAGCGAGCGCCGCCATCGCGCCGATTGCGCCAAACATGCCGCCCATGATGTCGTTGACACTCGTGCCAGCCCGCAGCGGACGCCCTTCCGGTCCCGTCATGTAGGCGAGGCCACCCATCATCTGCACGACCTCGTCGAGCGCAGTGCGGTGATCGTAAGGGCCGGGCAGGAACCCCTTGTGCGACACATAGACGAGACGCGGATTGAGCCTGGAAAGCGCCGCATATCCGAGGCCCAGTTTGTCCATCGTGCCGCTCTTGAAGTTTTCGCTGAAGACGTCCGCACCGGCAAGCAGCTTGTGCACGATCTCGACCCCGCGCGCATCCTTCACATCGACGGCAATGCTCTTCTTGTTCCGATTGAAGGTACTGAAGAAGCCGGCTCCGGACCCTCGAAGAGCGCGCGTGCTGTCACCGGCGATCGGTTCAACCTTGATCACTTCCGCACCCAGATCAGCCAGGACCATGCCGCATGTCGGTCCCATTACCATGTGCGTCATCTCGACTACACGTACGCCGCTGTACGGCAGAGATTGATTCGCTTGCACTTCGCTCATTGCGCAACTCCCAACAAACAGCCTTCCGGTTGCGGCGCGCTCGGTACGCGCCCGTCTGAGTACGTGAATCCCTTGGGCAGCCCGGCATCCGGCACGTGTCCGTACAAAGACTCTTCCGGCAAAGATTCGGCCAGAATCGCGCGCGCTGCGATCAGTTTGTCGATGTCCACGCCCGTGTCATAGCCCATGGCTTCCAGCAAGAAGGCAAGATCCTCCGTGACGATGTTTCCGGTAGCGCCCGGCGCATACGGACAGCCGCCAAGACCAGCCTGGCTCGAATCGATCGTGGTGACGCCAACGTCAAGCGCGGCAATCACATTGGCCAGTCCCTGACCGCGCGTGTTATGAAAGTGCGCCCCGCCCGCCTTGGCCCCGAGTTCAGATTGCAATCGGCGGAACAGGCGACGAACCTGCGCCGGGTTGGCGTAGCCGCTGGTATCGGAAAGACCGATCTCGTCCACGCCGCACTCGGCCATCGCGACGCACATGCGCATCGTCTCGTCGTCGGTGACCGTCCCAGCGATCGTGCAGCCAAATGCGACCGACACACCCGCTTCGATCTGCACGCCGGGAAACTGCTCGTTGCGCAATGCGACGATGCTGCGAACCTCTTCGATCATCTGCGCCGTCGTCTTGCGGATATTGGCCATCGAGTGCTCGTTGGTCACGGAGACGGGCAGCGTTACCTTGTGTACACCGGCCTCGAACGCACCTTGCGAACCACGCAGATTCGGCGCGAGGACCGCCACATGCAGGCCCGGAATCGACAGCGCATGAGCCACAACCTCACGGATGTCGGCCATTTGCGGCAGCAGCTTCGGCGGTACGAACGAGCCCACCTCGATCTCCTTCAGCCCAGCGGCGGCCAGCGCGGCGATCCATCGCAGCTTGGCCTCTGTCGGCATGACGCGCTTAATGCTTTGCAGGCCGTCGCGCGGCCCCACTTCGCTGATCAACACCTTGGGATTAGACATACTCACCACCGACTCCTTGTTCTATCTGACAGACCAATGTTCTATCTGAAAGAACTATATGCGTACACTCGTGGTGGGTTAAGGCGGGTAAACCCCCGAATTTCGCAAATAATAGAACTTGAGTTCTGTCAGACGGAACTGTAGAGTGATGCTACGAGCAAGGAGGAAAAACGTGCCTATCAATACGCTTACGACGACAGAGTCGCCGGTCGACGCGTCTGAAACGTCGAGTGGCGTTGCCGTCCTGGATCGAGCGTTCGCGATTCTCAACGCCTTTGGAGCGACTGATGACCAGTTGACGCTAACCGAACTCTCGCGTCGAACCGGCTTGTACAAGAGCACGGTATTGCGCCTGCTCGGTGCTTTGGAGCATGGCGGATTCATACGGAAGCTGAAGGACGGGCAATACGCGATCGGCCACCAACCACTTCGCCTAGCAACGCTCTATCAACGGTCTTTTCAAGTCGGTCCGGTTGTCGAACCTATCCTCCAGCAGTTGAGTCGGGACCTGGGCGAGACGGCATCCTTCTACGTCAGGCAGGGTGACCATCGGTTAGTGCTGTACCGCGTCGAGCCGTCAAGAAGCGTACGGGTCTCGATACGTGTTGGCGAGGAATTCGCGATCGACAAGGGCGCGTCCGGCAAAGTGCTGCTCGCATTCACTGAGTCGCTGGACTCGCGCTGGAATGACGTGCGCGAGCAACTCTGGGCGGTGTCATTCGGCGAACGCGATCCTGAGACAGCGTCAGCATCGGTGCCTGTGTTCGATTCGACAGGTGAACTGGTGGGCGCTCTGACTCTATCAGGACCGAAAGGCAGATTCGACGTTCCATCCACCATCAACGTTGCGCTGAGGGCTTTGCTTGACAGCGCGAAGCGTGCGACGGTCACCCTGGGTGGTACGGGAGCGAGATACGATGCGAGTATCGCCAGATTCGCTCATGAAGACTCTGTCGACAGCAAAACACGGGATGCCGATGCCGGTGGCTAACTTTAGCCGAACGCCGCTGCGTCCGCGACGACGAGGGCAACGCAAGCTGCGTCCGTTAGCTCCTTAACATGTCGCTATCGACCATGGCACTTCGGTTGCTTTACACAGTGGTAGTCGTCCACCCTCATCTGTCAAAGCGCCCCGATGTGCCGAACCCCTTGTATCAACTGGGCTCTGGCTATCTTGAAAAAATCCTGGTGGCGTTACCTGGCAAAATAATAGTGAGATTGACAAGCACAAAAGTAGTGTCATCGCTACAAGATATAAAATAACCGTTTGCGATGACGGCTTGAAGCAGGCTGGGCCATACTCGCTGAACTTTGGGGTAGTCCATGGGAATACGCGTGATGTCCCCAGAAAATTCGTCGGTCTCAAGTCCTTTACGCACCGACGTGCTGATCGTCGGCGCAGGTCCCGTTGGCCTGTTTGCCGCGTTCGAGGCAGGTGTGATCGGTCTCTCGTGCCGGATCGTCGACGGGATCGAATACCCCGGCGGCCAGTGTATCGAGCTATATCCGGACAAGCCGATCTACGATATTCCTGCCATACCATCGTGCACCGCGCGCGATCTCGTCGATCGTCTCGTCGAACAATGCCGGCCCTTCGATCCCCCGATGCATCTCGGGCAGCGCATCGAGACGCTCGATCCGCTCGAGGGCGGTCGATGGCTTGCCCGTACCGATAGGGGCTGCGCGTTTGACGCCGCGGCGATCTTGATTGCTGCCGGCAACGGCGCGTTCGTGCCGCAGCGGCTCACCCTCGACGAGGCTGCGCTCCTTGAGGGCCGGTCCGTCCATTACAGCGTCTCCGACATGAACAGCTTTGCCGGAAAGAACGTCGTGGTCGCGGGCGGCGGTGACTCCGCGCTCGACTGGGCGCTGACGCTGCGCTCGGTCGCGCGACACGTCACGCTCGTCCACCGACGCAGCGGCTTCAGCGCGATGGACTCGAGCGTCGCCCGATTGCATCAGGCGGTCGCGGCAGGTGAGATGGATTTCGTGGTCGGCACGATCGCCGGGCTGAACGCACCAGGGGGAACGCTCGAATCGCTGGAGGTTCGCCAGATCGGCGGCTCGGTGTGCCTCGACGCCGATCAATTACTCGTGCTGTATGGACTCGTCGCGAACCTCGGTCCAATCGCCAACTGGGGGATCGCCGTGCAGGCCGGACGGATCGTCGTCGATACGTCGTGCTACGAGAGCTCACGCCCAGGCATCTTCGCGGCAGGCGACATCGCCGGCTACCCGAACAAACAAAAACTCATCCTGTCCGGGTTTCATGAGGCTTCGCTCGCGCTGCGCAAGGCATACACCTATGCATTTCCCGACAGGAAGCGGGTGCATGTGCATTCGAGCTACGACGCAAAGCTTGCCGAGCGCGTGGCCGCCGTTCGCCCCTGGCAGGGCACCCGGGATTGAGGATGCAGAGACTGAGCCGAAACGAGAGACGACGGCGCGGCTGCGTGCCGCCTGCGCCGTCGCCGTACCTGAGGTTGACTTCGGTCCTCACGGACCGCGTTAGCTGATGGTCTTCGTTCCACTCACGTCTGTCTCCCTCCTTTCGAGACGCAGATAGGTGTCTGCCGCTACCAGTCCGAACACGATGTGGCCAACGAGGCTCATCCAGCCCCTGGCCTCTGCAAACCACGGAAACCACCGGGTCATTCCGTAGAAGTTGACCAGGTATACGGCGGCACCGAATACAGCACCCACCAACGAGGCCATTCCGACGCTCGAATCAAAGCTGAACGGCGCCACGATCACTGACAGAATGAGCGCGAAGACAATCGAAAGTGCAAAGTGGACAACGAGCGCCAGCAGCATGATGCCCAGGTCAAACGTGGCAGGCTGCGCAAGCGCATCACGTCCCAGAGCGATTGCCGCGATCATTCGCGGCGGGCCCCATGGGCTCTGACCCGTGACCCACATGGCAAGGAGTTCGAGCACCACAAGCACCACGCCGGCTGCACATCCGCCGATCACGGCTGTGCGCCAGTCGGGCGTACGGCGAGTGAAATGGTGCGAATGCATGTGAAGTTCCATAGCGACCTCCTTACAGTAAAGCGGCTCACTTGTGCCGCTTGCGCGAGCCATCCTGGACGACAAATGGCGCGTGCTTCCTGATTGGACGAAAACCTACTGCGGCTGCTCGATCATCAGATAGCGAACGACCAGCGCCGGATCGACGATTTCCAGGATAAGGCGACGCACAATGCGATTGCGCATATGGTCCTCATCAAGCATCCATGGACCGCCGACGTCACTCAGATGACGGGAAATCGCGTCGCGCATGGCGTCGGCTTCCAAAGGCGCGTCCAGCCGTACCGCCAGCAGCCTGGCGAGTACATCATCAAGCTCAATGCTCAACGGCGTGGAATCGATCGTCAGATTCAGCTTCATGTTCACCAATCACGCAAATCGTGTCCGACGCACAAGCTGACGGCTCGGACTGGCAACCACGTGATGTCCGCCCGCCGGCTCGCCCGCCACAACCTCGGAACTGCACCAAAGCACGGCATTGCAGTGTCTGCTTACCGCTTCACCTCCTTGAACTCCGCATCCACAACATCGTCCTCTTTTGTCCCGCCATCGGCTGCTTGATCGGTCGGACCACCCGAGCCGCCGGCTGCCTGCGCCTGCACGTCGGCATACAGCTTTTCGCCGAGTTTCTGTGAGCTCGTGGCGAGCGCATGCACTCGGGCATCAATCTCGGTCTTGTCGGATCCCTTGAGCGCCCCTTCAAGCTCCTTGATTGCGGCTTCGATCTTTTCTTTCTCGCCCGGCTCCAGCTTGTCGCCGTACTCGGTGAGCGCCTTCTTCGTGCTGTGCACCAGAGCGTCACCGCGGTTGCGCGCGTCGGCCAGCTCACGCATCCGGTGGTCTTCGGTCGCGTGCGCCTCGGCGTCCTTCACCATCTTCTGTATTTCGTCCTCGGACAGACCTGAATTGGCCCGGATGGTGATCCGTTTTTCCTTGCCAGTCGCCTTGTCTCTGGCCGATACGTGCAGGATGCCATTCGCGTCGATGTCGAACGTCACCTCGATCTGTGGCATGCCACGCGGTGCGGGCGGAATGCCTTCGAGGCTGAACTCGCCCAGCAGCTTGTTGCCGGTGACCATCTCACGCTCGCCCTGATAGACCTTGATCGTCACTGCAGGCTGGTTGTCGTCGGCGGTGGAGAAAGTCTCCGAGAACTTGGTCGGGATGGTCGTGTTCTTCTCGATCATCCTGGTCATCACCCCGCCCTGTGTTTCGATGCCGAGCGACAGCGGGGTAACGTCGAGCAGCAGCACGTCTTTGCGTTCGCCTGTAAGCACCGCGCCCTGGATGGCCGCGCCCACCGCCACGGCTTCGTCCGGGTTGACGTCCCTGCGCGGCTCGCGGCCGAAGAACGCCCTGACCTTGTCCTGCACCCGCGGCATGCGGGTCATCCCGCCCACCAGAATCACGTCATCGATCCGGTCCACCGCCACACCAGCGTCCTTGATGGCGATGCGGCACGGCTCCATCGTGCGCTCGATCAGGTCTTCGACCAGTGCTTCGAGCTTGGCGCGCGTGAGCTTCAGCGTTAGATGCTTTGGCCCACTGGCGTCGGCCGTGATATACGGCAGGTTGATTTCGGTCTGCTGGGTCGACGAGAGTTCGATCTTGGCTTTCTCCGCGGCTTCCTTCAGGCGTTGTAGCGCCAGCACGTCCCTGGACAGATCGACACCCTGGTCTTTTCTGAACTCGCCGATGATGTAGTCGATAACGCGCTGGTCGAAGTCCTCACCGCCCAGAAACGTATCGCCATTGGTCGAGAGCACTTCGAACTGCTTCTCGCCTTGCACGTCGGCGATCTCGATGATGGAGATATCAAAGGTGCCGCCGCCGAGGTCGAACACGGCGATCTTGCGGTCACGGTTTTCCTTCTTGTCCAGGCCGAACGCGAGCGCGGCCGCGGTCGGCTCGTTGATGATCCGCTTCACTTCGAGGCCGGCGATGCGACCGGCGTCCTTGGTGGCCTGGCGCTGGCTGTCATTGAAATAGGCCGGCACCGTGATGACGGCTTCGGTGACGGGTTCGCCCAGGTAATCCTCGGCGGTCTTCTTCATCTTGCGCAGCACCTCCGCCGAAACCTGCGGCGGGGCAAGCTTCTTGTCCTGCGCCTCGACCCATGCGTCGCCGTTGTCAGCCTTGAAAATTCTGAAGGGCATCAGGCCGATGTCCTTCTGCACTTCTTTTTCCTCGTAGCGACGGCCGATCAGCCGCTTGACGGCAAACAGCGTATTCTTTGGATTGGTCACGGCCTGGCGCTTCGCCGGCGCGCCGACGAGCACTTCGTCCTCGTCCATGTAGGCGACGATCGATGGCGTGGTGCGTGCGCCTTCAGAGTTTTCGATCACCTTGACCTGATTGCCTTCCATCAGCGCCACACAGGAGTTCGTGGTGCCGAGGTCAATGCCGATGATCTTTCCCATGATGCCCTCCGCTCCGTACACGCTGCCGCGCGACATCGTGAAACTGCACGTCTTTGGCTGCCATAGGTCCTCCTTGACACGTTGACGACCATCGCCTGATCGCCGGTCGATAAGCCGGATCGGACGCCCTGTTCGAGCCGCCTGATCAACACTCGATCGGGCAATGGAGTCAGTCTCATAAGCGTGCTCCCATGCATTCAACGAGTTTGGCCTTCAGAAACGCATCGGCATGCGCGAGCCAGGTCACGACGTCCTGTTCGCGCGTGCCGAGCGCTTGAGCCGCCGCCGCGGGCGAGAGCGCCTCGATCCGGCAAAGCGCCACGGCGCGGCGCCACGGCGTCGGCAGGTCCGCGAGCAGCGTGTTCACGAGTTGGCGCATCTCCTTGGCGCTCGCAGCGTCCTCGGGAGTCTCATCCGGCGCCGGTACGAGGTCTTCGAGTCGTAGCACTTCGTCGGGCTGCCAATACTCGAAGACAATCTCGTCTTCTCCTTCCTCGGCCTCGTGCGATTGTATCGGCACCCGGCTTTCCAGGGAGACGAAACGTCCCGCGTCGCGCTGCCGGCGGGCGACCTCCTCCGCGAGGAAATCGATCGTGATCTGATAAAGCCATTGAAGCGGTTCGAGCCTGCGCGGGCGCTGTGGCAGCTGCTCGCAAGCACGGGCGAGCGCTTCGTCGATGACCTCGTCTGCAACGGGATCGCCGGGCGCGAGATCGCCGCAGGCCTGCAGGCGAGCCAGTTGGCGTTGAGTGAAGCGCTGGAGTGCAGGCAGCAGCGGACGCACCAGGTCGCGGAAAAGGGTGAACTCCGCTTCCCTGCGCTCGTCCAGCGCAGCCATGAGCTGTCGCAATCCGGTTCGGCGCCCCTTGCGGCGCCAGCTGTCCTGGCGCATTTGCGCACGGTGGTGCTCGAGCTGCCGGCCGAGTCCCACAAAGACGTGGTCGAGCACCTTGCTCAAATCGGGTGACGTGTATGCGCAAGCGAGGATGGCGCGCGGCAGTGCCAGGCGAAGCCTCGTGCGGTAGTGGCCGCGATGACCGCTTCGCTCGAGCGCCACGCGCAGCCGCGCGAGGTCGGGCGGATTGTGTAACAAATACCGCCGCAGGTAGCGAATCGCCAACTTGTCGATCAGACTCTCGCGCTCGGCTGGCCAAAGCGTCGACACGTTCCGATAACAGACTGCCGTTTTCATACAACCCTGCATGCGTCCCGGCGCGGCTCGCCGGGCGCTGCAGCCCAACCATGGTCAAATACACACCACGCTTGATCGGCCTTCCTGCCGCGTGGCGAAGAACAGCAATAGCCGCTTCGCTACGCTCACAACACGCAATAATAAAATTGATTTCGGAAATTTCAAGGTATCAGGACTTCGAAACCGGGATCGTCCATCCCCGCGCAGAGGATCTGTCAGAACCCGGCTTCCAGCTGGCCCGCTTCGTTGGGTTCATCTTCGAACCTGGCCCGACACCGTCTGCCTAACGTGATTTCATAAGACTTTTCCTGGCTGGACAGGTGCTGGACGCCACATCGTCAAGCGCGGGTCACGCCGGTCGCGGCCCCCTTGAAATTTCTGCCGTAGCTCCTATCTTATTTTTCGTCCAGGCAGTCGCGCGATCTGCGCGCGCTGCGTGTTTCGTTTGCCGACAGTCTGGCGGGCGAACAAAGGCGCGTACGTCCGTTCGCCTCCCAGATGCGGGCCAGGAGGATAGGACGATGAGCGATCTACACTTTGGCACTGACGTGTTCAGCGAGTTCGATCGTCTGCATCAGCAGATGATGAACCTGCTCGGCGGCTTCCCCTTCAGTATTCGCGCGAGCGGCTTAGGTGCCTTTCCCCAAGTCAACATCGGTGCGACCGACGAGTCGATCGAGGTCGTCGCGTTCGCCCCGGGCGTCGAAGCGAGCAAGCTCGACGTTTCCGTCGACAAGGGGCTTTTGACGATCAGCGGCGAGCGCGAGCCGGTGACACCGGAAGGCGACGAGGTGCGCACCTACGCGCAGGAACGCTTCAGCGGGAAGTTCCGGCGCATGGTCGAACTGCCGGAGAGCGCCGACCCCGACAAGGTCCAGGCCCGCTACGAAAACGGCTGCCTGATGATCCGCGTCGGCAAGCGCGAAGCGTCGAAGCCGCGGGCCATTACGATCCAGTAAGTCGACGGAGGGTCAGCCATGAACGACACGACTCAACTCACTCAGCGCGAGCAAGGCGCCGTCACGCGCGACGAGCGTGAGGGTGCTGCACGTCCGGTTACCGTAGTACCGGCTGTGGACATTTTCGAGGACAGCCAAGGGATTACGTTATGGGCTGACTTGCCCGGCGTGACGAAGGACAAGCTCGAGGTGAACGTGCACGACAGCAGCCTGTCGATCGAAGCGCAGGCGGTCGTGCCGACGCCGCAAGACTTGCGTCTGCAGTATGCGGAGGTTCGCGTGCCGCATTTCGCACGCACGTTCACGCTCTCACCGGACTTCGACACGTCGAGGATCGACGCCAGCCTTAAGGACGGCGTGATGAAACTTTCGATTCCACGGCGCGAAGAGGCTCGGCCACGGCGCATTGAGATCAAGGCCAGCTAAACAAGGCCAGCGAAAGAGCCTTGAGCAAGCAACACGGGGCCTGGGAGCGGCGCCGCATTCCGGCGCCGCGACGCCCCGAGGGCTGGACGCTGATCGATCGCGGTGCGCTGGGCGAACCCGGCTGCACCTCTGCGCCCGTGGCTTACGGTATCCATGACGTTAAAACCCGGTCACAGGGAAACGGAGGACATGATGAATATGGATCTGCAGAAGTGGAACCCGTTCAAGTTCCTGCGCAACACGGATGAAAAGCCCGATGCCGCCGGAAAGGGCAACTCGACTGCATTGACATCCTGGTTGTCCGACTGGCCCGACATCTCGCGGCTCATGTCACTCGATCCATGGCGCATGGCAAACGAGTTCTCCCATGACCCGTTTGCGGGCTTTGGTGCGCTCGACCGATGGTTCGGTGACTTTACGCCGACGCGTTTTCAGCCGCGAATCGATGTCGTTGACGACGGGGATGCCTTGCGCGTGACAGCAGAGTTGCCAGGCGTGGAGCGCGAAGACCTGCAAACGACGATTGAAAACGGCTCGCTCGTCGTGCGCGGTGAAAAAAAGGCCGATAAGCGCAGCGAGGAAAATGGCTGTTATCGGCTCGAACGCGCATATGGTGCCTTCATGCGCACGATTCCGCTGCCGGAAGACGTCGATTTCGAGAAGGTCGATGCCAAATTCGACAAGGGCGTGCTGACATTGCGCATGCCGAAGACCGGAGCGACCAAGTCGAGCGCACGCAAGATCGAGATCAAATAGAGAAAGCGCAGCGGAATCACGGAATCGTCCGCCATGTCCGGCATCTCGGCGCATGGGCGGCGTCGGAGGGCGGATCGCAAGCCTGAGCAAATGCGTCGCCCCGTCTCCGCTTACCTGGCGATGGAATGATCTGTGCCGATGCGGGACCCGGCAGAGCGTGCGCTGGGGTGTGGCACCTGGGCTACGCTCGACGCACGTAGTGGTCGGACACGACATTGCGGCGGTCGATCCATGCCATCGCAAGCTCGGTCGCCTGATCCCGGGCTTCGTCTGCTTCAGCGAAATCGCCGTCGACGCCGAGCGTTCGCGCCTCGCCCGTCCGGTCGGCGACGATGGCTGCAGCCGCGTAGCGGCCGCCTTCCATGAAAGTTACGAGCGAACGGACCAGGAAACCACGGTATTCCGTGACGTGTTCGATTTGCATTTCATTCTCCCGAGAGACAGCGCACACGCCGCGCTGATCTGCACCTCGAATTGCAATCCCATTCCTTGAGATTACGACCGAAATGAGACAAGGAGTTCCCTTGCGATGAGCGTGCGGTTCCTTGACACACCGGACACGGGGCGGACGCCACGCCAGGCGGCTGGTGCGCACGCTATCATCGGGGATCTCGGGGAAACATCAAGGCTGTCCGATCGTGCAATCCAACTCGGCGGTCAACGCATCAAGGGACGGGACATAAGTGAGTGTGTCAGAGCGCTCATTCTGCCCACTGTGCGCTTTCTCCAATTCATGGCTCAACACGAAGACCGGCAAAGGTAAGGCCGCACGCTGCACCAGGTTAATGAATCGCGCTTCGCCCCTCAATGCAGGCTCTATGTAGGCGACGATTGCAATATAGGGTCGCTTCCGCCGCGCGGGCCGTAACGCGCTTAACGTGCCAACGGCGTCTATCGTGTAGCCGCGGACCCGGAGCAACACCGCGAGCGAGCACCTGTATGCTTCCAGGCGGCTATAGACCAGCAGGCATTTTGACTGATGCAACGCACTCGTTCCGGCGATCTCGCCACTTCGTCTACGAAGTTCGTCTGACAAGCGTACCAGCCTGGCCAACTCGCGCGATTCGCGAACGCGATGGTCGTCAAGCGCCTCGTCAGGCCGTGTACGACTCGCGACCCGAGGTTCCACGGACTCCGCTTTCAGCTCTTTCGAACGGCCGGCAGATTGCCGTTCCTGCAATTGGTCATTGGCGGTCGACGTGCCCATGACTGTTCGGACGGTGCATACCTATAGATTGACTGTAGTAAGACCGTCTCAGTTTTCCATTTGGTCGTTTTGATCGCCGCATTGTTGCGATAAGGTCAAGCCGTTCGGTCCGCAATCGCTGTGCGGATGTCCTCTGCACGTCCGGCCGGATCGCTGCCATCAGTACGACCATTTCTGGCCGGACGACGAACTTCACGTTGCGATGTGTGAGCCGTTGGTCGACCGACACAACAAGCCGTGTTCGCGCTCGACAGTTTTGCCAATGATCAGACGGTGAAGAATAAAGCTCCGAAGAATCGCGTGCATCGTGGAGAGCAAATCCTCGGCAAGTTGCGTATCAAGTCCCGCCGCCCGGTGTCGCGCGATCCGGTCTTCCTGAGCCGAAATGAGGTAGACCGCGACGCGCAGATGATCGTTGGCAGCGTGCAGGTGAGAATGTTCGTCGGCAGGCGTGAACATCGAGGCTCCGCTCTCGCGGCATCTTTAGCCACTATGGCTTGCCAAGATTTCCGAGCATCGGAAGAACTCCGCTACTCCCCAGTACTTCGGGCAAGTGGCCATCCCACTTGGCGACTGCCTGCTGCTGAATGATCTCAGGCGTTATCGTCTGCTGGAGTAGTTTTTGCGCTTCGGCCTGCGCGTGCGCCTCGACTATCTTCTGATCAGCAAGCACCCGCGCTTTCTGCAACTCGTATTGCGCCTGCTGTGCGCGCTGCTGCGCTACCTGCTTTTGTTCGATAGCCTGCGCGAACTGCGTACTAAAGTGGAAGTCGGTGATGTTCACCGAATCCACCACCAGGCGATATGGTTTGAGTTCGGCGGTGATTTGCGCCTCGATCTGTCCACGCACGTGATCGCGGTGGGTAATCAGATCTTCGGCGTTGTAATGGGCAGTCACCGCTTTCACCGAGTTGCTGATCGCCGGCTTGATGATCTTGACGACTAGAGCGGATTCGTTGCCGATGCGCTGATAGACCCACTCTGCGTCGGCGGGCAGAATGTGCCAGTTCGTCGCTACCGTGGTCGTCACATCCTGCAGATCAAGGCTCGCCGCCGTTTCCGCATCCTGGGAGTTCTGCACCTGAACGTCCATCTTGGCGACCGACTGCGCGATTGGGACCTTCAAATGCAGGCCCGGGTCGAGTACGCCCGGTTCGACGGCCCCCCATGTCATAAGCACTCCGCGTTGCCCAGGGCCGACGGTCACGAAAGCGCCGGAAACCAGTGCGAAAACAAAAAAGACGATCACAGCGAAGCCGGCAGCGCGAGGCTTGGTTGGCATATTCACTTGTACGCTCATTGTTGTTTTCTCTATTTTGAAGTAGCGGAAACTTCGCTCACCTGCAGCCCAGTTGACCCGCGTTGATTTCAATTGCTTTCATGGTGAGATGAATTGAATGTCGATGTACGCGTTGTAGGGCCAATAGCGTGTCCGTTGCCATCGACATCATCGATACCCTTTCAGTTGCCATTCGATATCACGTCGGTACGCTGCCGCGATCACAAGTGGTAAAAATGATAGATGATCGATGACCGAAAAGGAAAGAAGTGCATGCGTCTCAGTTGGTCCGATTCACCGCCCGATTCGATCGCAGTGGCTGCTTCGCGCCGTTCGCGCGAGGAGACGTCCAGGTAGAGAAAGTCGGCGACGATCGCGCGTCACAGTCCGCTGCAGAAAATGGCCGTTAGCAAGAGGGGGACTACTTCGTGAATGACAGCGCTGCTGCCGGCCTTGCGCGCGTGCGCTTCGACTGACTCGGCGGCGCCGACTACTACCGCGCCATAGGCCGAGTCTGTAATTGGCTGACCATCTCCGCGTTTGAACAGTGCATCACCGTGCTCATACCCGAGGACCGCATAGACGCGAAATCCGAATGCCGTCAAGTTGCTACCGTGCGCCGGTCGAAATGCGTTGACTGAGTTCGCTTCGACGCGCATCGGTTTCGGATCGATATACCGATCCTTTACCAGCGGGGCGATGAACGCATGTGCGTTCGACCGACAGTCGAGTTGCGGATCGAGCTCGTAGGCGTAGGACGAGGCCGGCAGCAGGCCGGAGGCAAGCACAGTAAGCACCGCTGCCCATGCATAGATTGCAGACACCTTCATCAGCCTCTCCGCTTAATCGAGCTTGTTCCCCTGTGTGAGCGAACACGATCTGACACCAGCGTGTCATGTACCCGTTCCAATTTCACGGCCAGCGGCCAGATTCGCATTCCGGGTCCGAGTTTGAACCTCCTCAGCGCTCCGGCCATTTATTCAGGATGACGAAGGCTCCTCGCATAAGTCGATCCCACATCGACGCACATCGGACCCGTCAGCATTCGCCAACGCCGATTCCAAAGACTGTACGAAACGCTGGAATGCATCCAGGGTTCCATGGACGCTTCGGTACTCGGTTCGACCGATTCTGCCATCGAGGACGACCAGCATTCCGGCATCCGCCGCCAATTTCAGGATGTTCATTTCGTCCTCCTCAGGTCGCCTGAGTATCGACCGATCGGTCGCTCACGCCGCAAGCGGGTAAGCGCGCATCGCCGGCGTACTCGCCTTTGCCGGGAACACGTTCCACGAGCCGTCTTCGTGCCGGAAGAAGACGATAGTCAAACCTCCGTCCGCCCGCACCACGCCGATGCGTACGTAGCGCCTTCGATCCGTTTGTGTGCGACCGAATTCCATTACGCGTACCGTCGCCAACGCAGAAGGGCCAAACCACTTGCCGACCAGCGTTCGCAAGCACTTCTCGCCGGAACCCATCTCGCTCTCCTCTGACTGCCACGCGACCATCGTGCCCCGCCACTTCCTGGCTCGAACGTCTTGTCGGTTACCCTACCGTCAAATATAGGTTAGATAACCTATATGTAAACCCGAAAATTTCGGGATCCGGGTAAACGATGTCGACCGCGGCAGCCTTTATCCATAGGATGTTTGGTGTGTAGGTTCCTGGGAAAACCCGGTTCCCCAACCTATACTTGGGTAAGGTTGGATAACCTATTACGTGACGCGATTCCGGAGCAGCCGAAGCACCCGCGCAGCGCGCAATACACGATGCCCAGGAAATGCAGATCTGCGATGTTGATTGGTGACCCGCCGGGCAAGCGCGCCTCCACGGTCCGTTGCCGGACGCTAACTTTGAGCTGCACTGCGAAACAGTCAGTGCCTCAGAACGGAGTACACGTGAAAAAACTGACCCTCACTTCCGAAGCGCTATTTGACCCGAAAGCCGTCGCACCCGTACGACGGCGCGGCAATCGGGAGACCCGAGTGCCCGAGATCATCGATGTATCGATCAATGTCCTGATTGCCGCGGGGTACGCAGGGTACACGATCAACCGCGTGGCCAACGATGCGGGCATTCGTCTGAGCACGCTACAGCACTATTTTTCAACCCGGGAAGCACTGTTGCGCGCCACAATCGAGGAGATCGCAAGCCGGTACTTCGAACGCTTTCGAGGGTTTGCCGAGAACAGAAACCGTTCCCCGCAGGCGCGGCTCGAGTCGATCATCGACGACGCTTTCGCCGACTTTGTCGAACCGGGATTGGTAGCAGGCGTGATCGAAAGTTGGGGATTGGCACAGCACGAGCCATTCGCGCGCGATGTCGTCACGGAGGCACAGAAGCGGTTCACGAGTCTCTTTGCGCTGCTTATCGGCGAAATCAATCCGGAACTGTCGACGGAAGAGCGGGAATTGCGCGGCGCATTGATCGTGTCCAGTTGCCAAGGCCTCGCTATCTTCCTTCGCTGGAGCGAAGACGATGCTTCGCGATTGCATGCGTTCCGCAAAGCCGTCAAGGTCGTATGGAGTGGCATCGGCGTGGCTGGCGAATGAGCATAATTGTGCAGATAGCACCTGGCAACGCAAACGCGCCGTACCCCCACCCGAACTTGTATGCAGAAAACCATACGCTGGAATCTTGGCGTACGTCAGCGGAAGTGAGGCTCAGGCTCGAGCTGTTCATCATGTTTGCTGCCACGTGGGCCGAAGATACTTCGCGAGTATTGCATGGTGTTGGCCGACGCGGGCGCCTTTGGCAGGACAAAAAAGTGCTGCAGTCACGGTTTTCGCGTCCCTCGTCGTACCCGCTCCAGGTATTTTCCTGAGGCGACTTCGATTCGAACCGTGTCCTCTTCTTTAATGAACTGAGGAACGAGCACTTCCATGCCGTTTTCGAGCGTGGCTGTCTTGAAGGTGGAGGTTTCATGCTCGTGCAGGCCGGGCGGCGTGGATACGACGCTCAACTCGACCGCCGCGGGAAATGCAATGCTGACGGGCTCGCCCTCGTAGAGCTGCACCGGGATTCGCATATTGGGCTGAAGAAACTTTTCGTATGCGCCGATGGTTTCCGACGGAAAACTGATCTGTTCGAAGGTGTCGGGATTCATGAAGTAGAAGGCGACACCATCCGTGTACAGATATTCCATCTCCTTGCGATCGAGCGCGAACTCTTCGAGCTTGTCGCTCGTGTGAAGCCGCAGCTCCTTGATGTGACCGGTCTTCAGGTTCTTGACCTTGGCAAAGACTGCGCTACTCTGCTGGCCGCCGCCGGCGTGGTACCCAGCGCTGACGACGCTGTGAAGTTCACCTCCAAGCATGACGACCATGCCCGACTTCAGTTCGGAAGCTTCGACCATTTGCTTTTCTCCGCCTGGCTGGAAAGATGACGCCTTCAGCCTAGCACTGCAGCGGAGCGCCAACAACCGGTCCGCTGCCGCAGCTGTCGTTCGTTCAGGCGAGCGTCGAGAACCGAAAGCGGGACCCTGTCGATTCAGTTCGCCGTGCGGGACTCGATCGACGATCTCGGGATACCAGGCGGCGCACCCCGAGATACATCTTCATGGACGACGAGTGCGAATCAAGCAAACATCGCCGTTGCCATCACTCGATAGCCTCGTACGGCAAACCAACGTAGTTTTCCGCGATCGTCTTCAGTCCCGCTTCGGAAGTCCTGTAATAGTCGTAGTCGGTACGCTGCATGCGCTTGTCGAACGCGTCGCGCTCCGAGAACTCGTGCAGGAGATTCGTCATGAACCACGAGAAACGTTCTGCCTTCCACACGCGACGCAGTGCGATCTGCGAGTACTTTTCCAGTAGATCGGTGCGGCCATCGCGATAGACGCGGTTCAGAATCCGATACAGCGTGCTCACGTCGCTCGCAGCGAGATTCAGGCCCTTCGCGCCGGTCGGCGGCACGATATGTGCCGCGTCGCCAACGAGAAACAGCTTGCCGTACTGCATCGGCTCAACGACGTAACTGCGCAGCGGCGCGATGCTCTTCTCGAGCGACGGACCCGTGACCACCTTCTCCGCCACGTCCTCCGGCAGGCGCGTCTTCAACTCTTCCCAGAAGCGTTCGTCGGACCAGTCCTCGACCTTCTCGGTCAATGGCACTTGCAGGTAGTAACGGCTGCGCGTCGCCGAACGCTGGCTGCATAGCACAAAACCCCGTTCGTGATGCGCGTAAATCAGTTCGTGATTGACAGGCGGTGTGTCGGCGAGCAGGCCGAGCCAGCCAAATGGATAGACACGCTCATAGTGCGTGAGCACGTCCGCAGGAATCGTCTTGCGTGAAACGCCATGAAAGCCGTCGCAGCCCGCGATGTAATCGCAATCCAGACGGCATGTCTCGCCGTTTTTTTCGAATGTGACGTATGGCGCTTCGCCTTTCACGTCGTACAACTGAACGTTGGTCGCTTCATAAATCGTGGTCGCGCCGCTGGCCTCGCGCGCCGCCATCAGATCGCGCGTCACTTCGGTCTGGCCATATACCAATACCGACGAACCACCGGTGAGCGCCTTCAGGTCGATCCGGTCGCGTCGCCCACCGAAAACGAGTTCGATGCCGTCGTGAACCAACCCTTCCGCATCCATGCGCTCGCTCACACCCGCTTCGCGCATCAGGTCGACCGTGCCCTGCTCGAGCACGCCCGCGCGGATTCGGCCGAGCACGTATTCGCCGCTCTGGCGTTCAATAATGACGTTGTCGATGCCCGCCTTGTGCAGCAACTGTCCCAAAAGCAGGCCGGACGGCCCCGCACCGATGATCGCTACTTGGGTCTTCATGACCGATGTCTCCTGTATTCCTTTACACCGTGACCTTTCTGCCTTGCTCTTCGAGCCCCACTCATTGGCGCCACGGTTGAATTGCATTTTTCTGGAAAACTGAACCGCTGGTAAGGCAATTTTCTCGATTAAAATTGGACTTTTAGAAAGTCCCTTGCGGGCCGATATACGTGTGACGAAACCATGAAACAGCCAGCGCAACACGACATCCCCGTCTTCAAGCTATATGGAGAGGAACCTGACTGGAGCACGCTCGACTTGCTGCACTGCGAGTCGATACCTGAGCGCAGCAGCTTGCACGACTGGGAAATCCGGCGACACACGCACGCGGACCTCGTGCAACTCCTGTATGTCCAGAAAGGCGTCGCGGAGCTGGAAATCGAGGGCGAGAAAACCCGGATAAACACGCCATCCGTCCAGGTCGTACCGCCGATGTGCGTACACGGCTTCCAGTTCTCTCCGGAGGTCGACGGTTACGTGATCACGATCGCCGCGCCCCTGGTGAACTGGCTTCAGCAGCAGATCGATGCGCCTCGCCGCGTGCTGGAGCATCCGGGCTGCTATTCGGTCGGCAACGACCTGCCTTACCTGAACACCCTGTGCAGCCAGCTGAATCAGGAATACAGCTTCCCTGCGCCTTCAAGGGACTTGCTGCTTCGCTCGCTCGTGAGCGCGCTCGTCGTATGGGTCAGCCGCCAGGATCAACAGGGCGAGGAACGGGCCGAATCTCAGGATCGTGGCCAGGCCCACCTGAAGGCCTTCTCCGGCTTGATCGAGAAGCACTACCGCGAACATTTTCCCATCAGCCGCTACGCCGAACGCCTGGGCGTGACGCCGGTGTATTTGAATATGGTCTGCCAGCGAATGGCAGGCAAGAGCGCGCTCGCTCTGGTCCATCAGAGATTGTTGCTCGAGGCGAAGCGCAGTCTCACCTACACCTCGCTCAATATCAATCAGGTATCCGACTTTCTGGGCTTCACGGAGCCGGCGTATTTCACGCGATTCTTCAAGAGATTCACTGGCGTTACGCCAAACGCTTTCCGCAAGCGAAAATGACTTCGCTGTTGCCCGCCCGACGGGTTGGGTCGCACTAACGCGATCCGGTAGAACCTGTCGTACCGAAGTCGTATCGAAGCAGGCTTCGGAGGGCAGTCCACGGCCGGACTGCCCTGCCGCGCGATCAAGACGAGCGCGCATCCCGGCGCAAGGACACGCGCCCAAGCGATACCCCTGTTCGACTGGTGTAAGAATCGGCTTGTGCGTGCAGCGATGCGTCAGAACCGGTGGCGAATCGCGGCGCGCACGAGCGCCTGGCGGCTGTTCGACGAGTCGCCGGCATTGCCGATGTTGGCCACCGCAGGCGCACCGGTGGACGACGTACCCGCCGCGATCTGGTACGCGCCCTCGGCGTAGAGATCGGTTTGCTTCGAAAGAAAGTAATCGGCGATCACGCTGAACTGGTTGAAATGCTGATTGCCGACGTTTGCACCATCCGGCGTGCGGACGTTGCTGCCCTTCGCGTAATCGTAGGCCGCGCCGAGACTGAATGCCGGCGTGACCATCCACTTGACACCCGCATCAATGTTATTGAACCTCGCACTCGCCCCGCCCAGTGCCACGATATTGCCGTACTCGACGTTCGACCACGACGCGCCAATCTGCACCGGTCCGACTGTGTACAGCGCGCCCGCGACCGCCACCTGATAAGAATTCGCACTTGCATAACCCTTGTTCAGGATACCGATCAACTGCGTCCCGCTGCCGTTGCTCGTGAAGAAACCCTGGCCCGCGGTGGCGGCGGTCGGATTCTTGAAGTACAGGTAAGCGGCCGCGAGGGTCACCACGCCGTTGGAGTATGCCGCACCGGCCGAATAGCCGCCGTTACCGCTGATATTGCCGGGTTGGCCGCCCACGCTCCACTCGGCGCCAAACGTGAGTCCATTGATGTTCGGGCTCGCGTAGCGAATCGAGTTGTTGGTGCGCAGCGAGTTCGCGCTGTTGTCGAAGTCGCCTGGATGCTGGAAAACTTCGCTGGCCAGATAGCCCTGGATCGTGACGGCCTGCGCATAGTTGACGACCGAATCGTACTGCCGCCCGAGCGTGATGTCGCCGAAGCGACGGTCGCTCACGCCAACGGCCGCCTGCCGTCCGAACATGAGCCCACCTTGCCCGGCGGCTCCCGTATTCAGGTTCACGCCGGATTCAAGCGTGAAGATGGCACGCATCCCCCCGCCGAGGTCTTCGGCTCCCTTCATGCCCCAGCGGCTGCCATACATGCCATTGAGCGAGTCGAGGTACCACTTGTGCCCGCCCTGCGACGGGCCGGTGGCGACGTTGCTGTTGAACATGATCCCTTCGTCCAGCACGCCGTATAGTGTCAGACTGCTTTGCGCGCACGCCGATGCACCATACAGACAAAGCGGAGCCAATGCGAGAATCGCTTTTTTCATCCATGTATCTCCATAACCGATTTATTACTTTGTATATCTAATTTATTTTTATTCAGAATGAACGGCGGCGAATCAAACAGCGCCCCCTCGCTAGTGCATGGATACGCTTCCACGCGCGCCCGGCTGGGCCAGGCTGCCGCCGCGCCCGATCATCGCGAACAGCGCGAACGAGGACACGAGAGCCGGGAGCGCGAGCAGGCTGAATACCGATCCGAACTGCCAGCCGAAGCCCATCAACGCCGCACCGACCAGCGCTCCGGCCACCCCGCCGATGCGCCCGACGCCGAGCATCCATGCGACGCCTGTCGCCCGCCCATGCGTCGGATAAAAGGCGGCAGCGAGCGCGGACATCGACGTCACTGCGCTCGTCACCAGTGTGCCGGTCAAAAAGACGAGCGTGCCGAGCCACAACTGATGTCCGACACCGCGCCCCACCAGCAGGACCATCAGTGCGGCCAGCACATACGTTGCCGCAATCACGCGGTTGGCGTTGAGACGGTCCATGACCCAGCCCACGCAGAGGTTGCCGAGCACACCGCCGAGCGGGAACAGCGACGTCATGAGCGCAGCGCGCTCGCCGGAGAAGCCGGTGTCGCGAAAGAGCGTAGGCAGCCAATTGGTCAGCAGATAGTAGATCAGCAGGCCCATGAAGTACGCGAGCCACAACATCAGCGTGCCGAAGCGATACTGGCGCGACAGCACGACGCGAATGGCCGATTCGCACTTCGTGCTGTCGCTGCCCTCCGGGGTGACGAAACGGCAGCCTTCAAGTAACGCGCCACGTGCGATGCGGCCGAGAATGCGCGCGATTTTTGCGTCGGCGCGCCGACGCACCGCCATGAACTGAACCGACTCCGGCAACAGCAGAATCAGCAGAACCGTCAGCACGATCGGCCCGATACCGCCCGCGACCAGCACGCTTTGCCAGCCAAAATGCGGAATCATCCATGCGGACGCGAATCCGCCGAGCGCGAGGCCTGTGGAAAATCCACAAAACATCGCATTGACGACGACCGCGCGCACGCGCGTCGGCGCATATTCGGACATCAGCGTGACGGCGTTCGGCATCGCCGCGCCGAGTCCGAGCCCGGTGCAGAAGCGCAGGACGGTCAGTGACTCAACCGAGTTGGCGAATGCCGCCGCAAGACTCCACAGTCCGAAAAACGCCACGGAAAGCACCAGCACGGTCTTGCGCCCGAGACGGTCGGCGAGCGGGCCGGCCAGTACCGCACCGATGCCGAGCCCGACCAGCGCCGCGCTCATCACCGGACCGAGCGCGACTCGCGCAATGCCCCACTGCTGCACGAGCGACGGCGCGATGAAGCCGATGGCTGCCGTGTCGTAGCCGTCGGCCGCGACAACGAGAAAGCACAGCACGAGGATGACCCATTGAAATGGCGAGAACCGTTGGCCGTCAATGAAGGCCTGGGTATCGACGACGCGTTCGAAGGTCTTCATTGCTGCCCTCCAGCCACGTGATGGACGAACGGGGGCAGCGCGCCGGCGGGGCCGGTGCGATCGAGCATTTCCATTGCGATGTCTCCAGAGATTGATATGGTTTTATTGCGGCGCCGTAGCCGCGGGCGCCGTTCGTCGAGAACCTTGCCTTCGGCTTACCCTGCGACACTATCCAGCGCGGCGGCACGAACGAGTCGTGTCTCCTGTGCCGTGATCAGATGGCCCGATGCCTTCAGATAGGCCGGGAAATCCGGATGCGTATCGCGCGCAAGGCATCGTCGTTCGTAGTCCGCCAGATCGTCATACCCCCACAAGTGGGTGAACTGGTTCTGCGGCCCGACCAGACTTGTCCAAAAGCCGAGCGGATGTCCAAGCGTATCGAGCAGGATTGGCATGGCGAGCCTGTCAAACACCTCGAGAAACTCGGGCATCTTGCGCAGCGCGATGGTGTAGACCCGCAAATCGACGAGGGGCTTTGCCAGATACATCGGGTGGGTGCTCATGCGCATACCTTCTCTTTGCAGGCCCTGGCTTTGGCAGCGATGGCGCTACCTGTGACATAGCCGAAAGTCATATTGGGCCCATGGGTGATACCGGCGCCCGGATAGTTGCCGCCCATCACGCTACGCCGGTCATTGCCGACCGCGTAAAGGCCGTCGATCTGGCTGCCGTCGGCCCGCAGCACCTCGCCGGTGACGCTGGTCCTGAGGCCGTCGAACGTGCCCAGATCGCCCATCACCACCTTCACCGCATAGAAGGGGCCGGTCGCGATCGGCGCAACGCATGGATTGGGCTTGTTGTCCGGATCGGCGAGATAACGGTTGAACGATGTGCGACCGCGATGGAACGCCGGGTCTTCTCCGCGCTCGGCATCGAGGTTGTAGGCACGGACCGTCATCTCGAGCGCATCAGGCGCAATCCCGCAATTGCGCGCCAGCTCGCCGATCGTCTCGCCCTTGACGAGGTAGCCTTTGCGTAGCAACGGCCCCACCGGCATCGGTGCGGGCTTGGCATAGCCCAGTCCATACTTGCCCAGCGCCACCTTGTCGCAGATCAGCCACATCGCCGTCTCCCGCTCACCCTCGCAGGCGCGGATCAGCGCCGCGCCAACATCGTGGTAGGAGTTCGATTCATTGGTGAAGCGCTGGCCGTTCCGCAGTACGCCGATCACGCCGGGCTTATAGCGGTCGAGCAGATGCGGGAATACGCCTGTGCGGCCGTTGCCGAAGGGCACCTTCGAGACAGGCATCCAGGCCGACGCATCGGGGAAGCCGAGGTCCACGGCAGCCCCCACCTTCTCGGCCATGGTCAGCCCGTCGCCCGTATTGCCGACGGGCGTGGGCGACAGATGCTCGCCCCCACGCTTCACATGCGGATAGACCTGCGCGATGCGCCCGAGATCGTGCGGGAAGCCGCCACAAGCCAGCACGACGCCGTGCCGGGCGGTTATCCGAAGGTCACCTTCCGTTGCGCTCGCGTGCACACCGACCACCTGGCCGTTCTCGCTCAACAGTTCCTTGACGGGCGTCGAAGTGAGGATCGGAATGTCGA
This sequence comes from Burkholderia sp. Bp8963, assembly GCF_003854275.1. Lineage (GTDB taxonomy): Bacteria > Pseudomonadota > Gammaproteobacteria > Burkholderiales > Burkholderiaceae > Burkholderia. Next base: position 24,030 of record NZ_QTQP01000049.1, on the reverse strand, counting down.
TCGCCAGCGCCGACTTCGCGAGCCTCGCGGCGAGCGCGTTGCCGCTCGTTACGTTGATCCCGCGCCGGTAGAGCGCCAGCTCCTTGACGTGCGTAGCCAGACGCCGGGCCACGTAGAAGAACGAAACAATGGACTTGGTCGCACGGAAGAAGTGCTTGAGGTCCGCATTCGAGGAATTGAACATCATTCCCATGAAGGTGATCGTCTCGAGCGGCGGCTTGAGGCGGCGCATGTCCTTGCCCAGCCCGCGAATGTCATAGGGCGCGGCGAGGATCGAGCGGCCGATGTCGACGCCGCCGGGCGCATCCGGGTGATAGTCCGGATAGAGCGTGGGCACGAACTTCATCTCGGTCTCGCGCTCGAAGAACTCGACCATTCCCGGCCCGTTCTCGATAAAGCACTGAACCGAGGCGGCATCGTAGTGGTTGCCCGTCTCGCTCATCATGTATTCGCGCACACGCTCGACCGTGTCCGCCGGGTTCTGCTGTCGGCCATATTTGCTCAGCGGAATCCACAAGACCCCGCCCGACAGCGCGGTGGTACCACCGAACACGGGCTCCTTTTCCAGCACGATGACATCGAGGCCGCGCTTGCGTGCCGTGATTGCGGTGGCGAGGCCCGCAGCACCCGATCCGACCACGACCAGATCGCAAGTGATCTCCTTGGCCATATCCACTCTCCTTTTCGTTATGGTGTGATGGAACTCACGCAGCCTGGGTGGCGTTGAAGCCCGGGCGCGGGACCATGTCCATCAGCATGCAATCGAGCCCGCCGTCGACAAGCACCTCCGCGCCATTGACGTAGGCAGCCAGGTCAGAGGCGAGAAACAGGGCCGGGCCGGCGAGGTCCTCCGGCTCGCCGATGCGGCGGCTCGCGGTGGCGGCGGCGCGGCGAGCCTCGAAGCCGGGCTCCTCGTAGAACTTCGCGGACAGCGCGGTGCGGATCATGCCGGGCAGCACGCAGTTGCTGCGCACGCCGCGTGGCCCCCACTCCGCCGCCAACTGCCGCGAGAGCAGCAGCACGCCCGCCTTGCTCGGGCTATAGGAACCGCTATTGGTCTGCGGACTGAGCGCCGCAATCGACGCAACGTGGACGATACTGCCCTTGCCTGCCGCCAGCATGTCGCGCCCGAAAGCTCGAGCACACAGTAGATAGCCGGTCAGGTTCACGGCGATGGCCTGGTTCCAGTCCTCGATCGAGACCGTCTCGAGCGGTCCGGCGCGCAGAAGCCCTGCATTGTTGACGAGCACGCTGGCCGGCCCGAGCGCTGCGCGAACCTCGCCGGCAGCTGCGGCAACCGAGGCTTCGTCCGACACGTCGCAGCCGATCGCCTGTGCCACCGCACCGGCCTTCCGAAGTTCGGCGGCGACTGCTTCAGCGCCGGCAAGATTCCGATCCACGAGTGCCACATGCGCGCCGACATCGGCGAACGCGCGCGCGATGCCGGCTCCAATGCCACTGCCCGCCCCCGTGACCACGCAGACCTTTCCGTCCAGGTTCAGCCGGTATGGGGTCGAGGCCGCGGTGCGATTTTCAAGTTCCTGTCCCATGTAGTTAACGCTCCTAATATTTTCTGTGCGATTACGCGTCGCGAAATTGGTATCGTCATTGAACGCTTCAAGCGCCTATGGAACAATGGACAGAGATCACATACAGCAGGACATAACGTGCATCATGGCCCATGATCAACAGCAACGCCGCACCGTTCTCCATTTCGCACTCTATGGTGCGGAAGCCGACTCATCCTGGGTCGACATGGTCCATTACGAACGCATTCCCCTGCGTGCCGGCCGTTTCGACTTCGACATCAAGCCGCACGTCCACGACGCGCTGATCCAGGTGCTCTACGTCACCGCCGGGGGCGGCAAGACCTTCATCGACGGCAAGACCTGGGCAGTCGAAGCGCCATGCCTGGTCGTCGTGCCAGCGCGCTCGGTCCACGGCTTTCACTTCCGCAGCGACATCGACGGTCACGTCATCACCGCCGCGCAGTCCGCGCTGGAATCGCTGGCGATGACGGCCGCGCCCGAGCTGCTGGAATTCATTCGCACGCCTACGGTGCTGTCGATCGATCCCGCCGTCGAGCGCGGCACATCGTTGGACACCCTGTTTCAGTCGATCGGACACGAGGCGGAGAGCCACGAGCGCTGGCAGTTCACCGCAGGCGCAGCCCTGACGATCATCCTGTTCGTCAAGATCGGGCGCCTCAGCGAGAGCGCACGGCTTTCGGCCAGTTCCGAGCAACGGACGATGGCCGCGCGGATCGAGCGGTTCCGCGCGCTGCTCGACCGCCATTGCCGCGAGCGGCGGCCGGTCGCCAGCTATGCCGACGAGATGGGCGTGACCACCGGCCAGCTCTCCCGCATCTGCCGTGCCACCTTCGGGGTCTCGGCAATCGAGGCAATCGATGCACGCTCGATTCACGAGGCCAAGCGGCTGCTCGGCTATTCGACGCTCAGCGTGAAACAGATCGCCAGTGAGCTGGGCTTTCAGGACGAGGCCTATTTCGGCCGCTTCTTCCGCAAACAGACGGGGCTCCGGCCGACCGAATACCGCTCTGCGGCCCACGACCGATCCTTGCCGCATGAAAAGGGGGGAGCGGGCTGACCCAGCCTCGCCCCCGTCATCCGGTTCAGGCCGACAAGCCGCGGAGCTTGACGAACAGGTGTTCCGGCCCGGAGTTGGTCAGGTTGTTGCCCCGCACATACTGGATCGGCCTTGCCGGATCGAGCGCGATATCGCCAATCTTGCGGGCCAGTGCCTTCGCCGCAGTCAGCGTCTCCAGCTTGGCGAGCGGCGCGCCAAGGCATTTGTGCATGCCGTTGCCGAAACCCAGATGGCCGCTGGAATCGCGGTCGATGTCGAACGTCTCGCCCTCGGCAAACTTGCGGCTGTCGCGGTTCGCAGCCGACAGCAGCAATCGCACCACCGCACCCTTGGGCAGATCGACACCCGCGATGGTGGTCGGCTCAGTGGTGATGCGGCTTACGCGCTGGACGGTACCCCGATAGCGCGCCACCTCCTCGACGAATCGGTCGGCGTCGGCGGGGTTTTCGCGGATACGTCCCAGCAGAGTCGGCTGCTCGGCGAACATGCGAAACGCGTTGGCGACAAGGATGGTCGTCGTGTCGTGCCCGGCGATGAAGACGAACGCGCACAGCTCCTTCGCTTCCTTTTCCGACAGCAACCCGTCCTTCCACATGCGCGCGATATGCCCGCCAATCGACTGGCTGTCGGTGAGCGCAAGCCGCTCCATCGCTTCCTTCAGGTAAGCGAAGAAAGCCTGCGCACTCTGCTCGTCGGTGCCGGTCCCCGGCGCATTGCGGGCGAGACGCCCGAAGTAGCTAAAGGTCTCGTCCGACCAGAACTTCATCTTCTCCTCATCCTCGTTCGGCACATCGATCATCGCGGAGATGGTCGAGATGCTGAGCGGAATGGCGAAATCGTTGACGACATCACCGCCGCCCTTCGCGATCATTGCGTCAAGCAGATCCTCCGCCCGTTGCGCGATCTGGTCGACAAAGGGATCGAGCGCCAGCGGCAGGAAGGACGGCTGGACGACCTTGCGTAACCGCGAATGGTCAGGCGCATCGAACAGCGTCAGGAACGTCAGCGGTGGCGGGCTGACGACCTCGGAGGAAAACAGCTTCGGATTACGGATCGCCTGGTAGACATCGTCGTAGCGCGAGAGGAACCACACGTCCGAAGTCGCCGACTGGCAACGCAGCACCGGCGCGTGCTCCCGCATCCAGCGGTAGTGCTCGTAAGGGTCGCCTTGCGAGCCGTCATCGACCACCTTGAATGGCTCCAGCCCATCGGGCCAGTCCAGTTCGTGTGAATAGGCCGGAAGGGTCCTGGCCGTGAACGGGCAGATCTGTGGCGCACTCTCCGGCACGGCAGACGGGAGAGAGACAGGCGCCGCGGCCGTGGGTGCCGTCTTGCCCATCGCCATACGCTCCAGCGCCCGGCTCATCGTGGCCTTGGAATGGCGCGCATGCAGCGCAATCACATCCCGCGCCGCGTTCAGGTCGCCCAGCTCGAAGGCGGCGACAATGTCCCGGTGCTGCTGGACGATATCGCCGACGATCTCGATCTGGTCGGTCAGCGCGCGCGCGATGTAGTCCTGCACGGCCAGTTGCCGGTAGAGCGCGATCAGCTGGGCGTTCCCCGAAGCTTCGATCGTGAACATGTGGAACGCGTGGTTTGCGTCGATGTAGCGCGGAACGTCAGTAAAGCGCCGCCCGGACACGAACTGCGCCGTTGCCTCCGCGAGCTGGCGGAAGATGATCAATTGCTCGCTCGACAGCCGGCCCATGGTCAGCTGAGCCGCCCCCAGTTCGAGAGCCATGCGCAGGTCGAACGCTTCATCGACGTCAACAGGAGCAATGCGCTCCTCGCCAGTCTGGACCACCAGGCCGGTGCCGGCGAACTTCTCATAATAGAAATTGCGCGGCGTCAGCCCTTCGGACGACAGAAAATTGCGCACCGCATCAACCATCGGCGGCGGGCCGCAGAGGTAGACATCCGCATCGCCACCGTTGAGCTGCGACGCGCTGATGTGGTGAGTCACATAGCCCTTGTTGGGATGGGCACTGTCGGGGCTGGAGACGGTGCAGGCATAGGTAAAGTTCGACAGGCGCTGCGCATAGACCTCGAGCCGGTCGACGCCGACGAGATCCTCGTCACTGTTCACGCCCAGGATCATATGGATCGGATACGGGCTGCCGCCGTCCTCGACGATCTTGTCCAGCATCGAGAGAAACGGCGCGAGGCCCGTGCCACCTGCCAGAAACAGCACCGGCCGCTCAATGGGGCGCAGGTAGAAGCTTCCCATCGGGCCGCGAAACTCGATCAGGTCCCCTGCTTTGGCGGTTTCGCAGAGCCAGGTCGACATCACCCCTTGACGCACGTTGCGCACAAGGAAGGACAAATGCGGCTCGGACGGCCCCGAGCTGAAGGAGTAGGAGCGTGTCTGATCGGTGCCGGGCACCCGGATGTTGACATACTGCCCAGGAAGGAAGCCGAGATCTGCGCGGTTCTCGAGCTCGACCGAGAAGGCGATCGTGCTGTCGGACGCGCGTTGGCAGGCGACGATCCGTCCCCTGTGGGAGCACGGGCCGGTACCCGAGACATCGGAGTTCGTTGCGATCTGGATCACGCAGTCCGAACGTGGGCTCATCTGGCAGGTGAGCACCTTGCGGGCGCTCGCCTCCTCCGGGCTAAGCGCATCTTCCACGCAGTCGCCCAGCACATACTCGCCGGACTCGCAGACCGCCTTGCAGGTGCCACACACACCATCACGGCAATCGAGTGGAATATTGAGCTTGGCGCGAATGGCGGCATCGGTGACGCGCTCGCCCTCCTCGCACTCGATGAAGCGGGTCACTCCGTCCTCAAAACGGAGGGTTATCTGATGGGCCATGGCGGTGTCTCCTCTAAAGCCGCCCGGGCATACCGTTGCGCTGACGGCATGCCCGGGCGGGCGGCGCGCGAGATAACGTTGTTACTCGCAAGCGCCCGGTGGGTTTAATGACGCCAATTTAGAGCCTGAGCCGCGTTCCCCTCAATGGACAGAGACGACGTTATCCCGGACAAAACGTGCATGGTGACGAACGCCCGATGACCGTAGGCATCTCGATACCGGCGCAGAATCTACAACGTGATGTCTGCAGGGTGGCGAGAATCGCGGGGAGGGCTCGCTGGCCTATTTGCCAATTGCGTTGTAATTTTTCTGAACGACCACGATGCGCTGACGCGTTCCGCCCCGCTTTGTCAGGATGCCGAACGCATTCGTATGTCGAGACGGCCCCCCATTTGCAAAGCCCCTTGCACTGGCGCCGCCCCGCATGCCGCCAGGCAACCGCGACGGTGCGTGGGCCTTTCGCATTCATGTGACGAGCATGCGGGAGCGCGAATTGCTTCATCGTTTCCATCAAGCGCAACCTGGGAGTGAACAATGCGCATCGGCCACACCGTCGGCAAGACGGCCGCGTGGCTTTCCGTTATCGTCGCCCTGGCAATTGCGGCGCTGGTCGTCTTCATTGCGACGTTCGACTGGAACCGCGCGCGGCCTTGGGTCGATGACAAGGTGTCGGACGCGATCGGACGACAGTTCACCATCAACGGCGATCTACGTATCGGGTGGCGCCGGCCCGTGAGCGAGCAGGGTTGGCGGGCCTGGGTGCCGTGGCCGCGATTTAGCGCACACGATGTCACGATCGCCAACCCGGACTGGGCGCGCACGAAGTATTTCGTCACGCTGGATGCAATCAGCTTCGAAATCGAGGCGCTGCCGCTGATCGCACACCACATCGTGATTCCGGCAGTCGATCTGGTCAATCCATCGGTCGATCTCGAACGCCTCAAGGACGGGCGCGCCAACTGGACGTTCAAGCTCAAGCGGTTCGGGCATCCGGGCCAATGGACCCTCGACTTGCACGATATCGCGTTCGCACAAGGCAATCTCGGCTACTACGACCAACAAAAACAATTCGATCTGAGTGCCGTGATCGACACGCTCGGCCAGCCGATCCCGTTCGGCGATGCCGTAAGACAGCAGCAGGCGCTGGCGCGTCACGAATCGGCCCAGGCCGTCGGCCAGGCGGGCCAAAAGAAGCTCGCGGCCCAGGCCCATCGAGGTTCGGCGCGATCGGGTGTGCCTGCCTCCGGTGCCGAGGCGGCATCCCGCGCATCGGCCGCGGCTTCGCAGGCGTTGGCTGCGGCTTCGCATGCGCCGACGAAGAGATCCGGTGCTGCAACGGCCTCGACGGCTTCGACGGCATCAGGCGCAGCGGCTTCGTCGAACGCGCCCGCGCCAGCCGCACCGGGCGTACCGGCCTCGGCGACAACGAGCGCGTCAGCAGGCTCCGCGTCTGGTGTGGCAAGTGTGCAGCCGCCCACAGTATCCGCAGGCGTCGGCGCCTATACGATCGGCTTGACCGTCAAGGGAACCTACAGGAAGGGCCGTGTGGACGGCAACGGAAAGATCGGCAGTGTGCTGGCGGTGCAGGACGCGCAACGCCCGTTCCCGATTCAGGCCGATCTGCGCTTTGGCGACACCCGGCTGGCGCTCGTCGGCACACTCACCGATCCGGCGCACCTGGCAGCGGTCGATCTGCGTCTGTGGATCGCGGGCACCAGCGCGGCCCATCTGTATGAGGTCACCGGCATCACGCTACCCGAGACGCCGCCCTATGCGACCGACGGCCGGCTGATCGGGCAATTCCGTGCGTCCGGCAATGTCTTCAAGTACGAGGATTTCACGGGACGCGTCGGTGGCAGCGATGTCAACGGCTCGCTGACATACGTCTCGCGCGAACCGAGGCCGCTCTTGTCGGGCACGCTGGAGTCGAAGCTGCTGCAGTTCTCCGATCTTGCGCCGCTCATCGGCGCCGACACGAATGCGAGCAAAACCCGGCGGGGCGCCGCCGCAGCGCAGCCCGCGAACAAAGCGCTGCCGGTCGAGGCGTTCCGCACGGCGCGCTGGAAGAAGATCGACGCGGACGTCCGGTTCACCGGACGGCGCATCGTCAAGACCGCGAGCCTGCCGATTACCGACCTGTCGACCCACGTCATCATGCAGGACGGTGTGCTGACGCTCGACCCGCTGAACTTCGGCGTCGCGGGCGGTACGCTCGCCGCGAACATCCACCTGGACGGCAGCGGCGAGCCGCTCAAGGGGCGGTTCTCATTGCAGGCGCGACATCTGAAACTCAAGCAGTTGTTCCCGACATTCGCGGTGATGCAGACAGCGCTCGGCGAGGTCAATGGCAATGCGGCGCTATCGGCCACCGGCAACTCGCCGGCGGCACTCGCCGCGACTTCCAACGGCGAGGTGAAGACGTTGGTCACCGACGGCACGGTGAGCCTCTTGCTGATGGAAGCCGCCGGGCTGAATGTAGCAAACGTGGTGTACGAGAAGTTGTTCGGCACGCGTGACGTGAAGATCAACTGCGGGGTGGCCGACTTCGTCGCCACCAATGGCGTGCTCGACTCGCGCGTATTTGCGCTTGACACCGACGATGCGGTGATCGGCATGGACGGTAACGTGGACCTGCGAGACGAGACCATGAATCTGACGGTTCATCCGCATACCAAGGGGTTCAGGGTGATATCGCTGCGCTCGCCGCTGGTTGTCACCGGAACATTCAAGCAGCCGCACGTCGGGGTGAAGGCCGAGGCACTGATCGCGCGTGGTGGCGCGGCGGTTGGGCTGGGCTTGCTGAATCCGCTCGCCAGTCTGCTCGCGCTGCTGCAGCCAGGCCGCAATCGGCCGTTGCCGTGCCAGCAGATGCTGACCGACATGGCGCGGCGCCCGACGGCGCCACCGCCGGGAATACGCGAGAAAACGAAGGCGGCACCGGCATACATGAGCGCGCCGTCGGCTGCTTCAGCGGCTTCCGCGCCCGCGAGTGCAGGACGCGAGCATGCGGGGCGAGCGAACGGGGCCGCCTCTCCCGACCGGTGATGTTGCCGCCTCGACGCCGGCCTCCTCCGGGTCTTCGCCACATACTGCTCAGACACCCGTGCTTGCCGCGAGCGATCACGCCGTGTGCAGATGTCAAGTGCTGGCGGCGAGACGCGGGCCCGTGCTACAGGAAATAGACTCGGCTTCAGGCCGTTGCGACGGCAGCGGGTGTACCCACGGATCGATTCCCTGCTGCTGCACTTCCTCGAGGAACGCAACGCGCGTGCGCCAGTAGTCGGCTTGTAATTTTGCATCGATGACGCGCTGCTCGGCGGCGAACAACTCCATGCGTGCAGTCACCAGCATTGACGCCGCGGTTTTCTCCGGCGTCGGGGCGTGCCGCATCGCCCAACGACTGAACCAGTTCACCATACTCACCCCCGTGAAAATGGACGAACCCGCATCGGGCAATCGAGATCGGCTGCGCGCCTGACTCAAGCGCCGCGACCGCTGCCAAACCTTGGCACCCGGGTTCCACGCGTCACCGACACCCCGTATCGATGGCGATCGCCGCGGCATGTGTGCCCGCAGTTTACTTATCCTAGGAATACTTGCCGGTTTGCGCGATACGGGTTTGCCTGCTTTCACACCTCCCGCGGCGCACGATCGCGCTGGCGGTATCGACGCAGGCGGCCAGCACGAGCATCGCGAAGACGACCGTGCATGCCTCGGGCAGACGGAAAAGGGAGAGTTCGTAGTACAGCATTTGCCCGAGTCCGCCGGCGCCGACGAAGCCCAGGATTGCCGCCATGCGGATGTTCGTTTCCCAGCGATACATGATGTAGGCGACGAACTGCTCCCGCACGCAAGGCAACGTCCCGTACACAAAGGCCAGCGCCGAGGAGGTCCCGGCTTCCGCCAGGGCGCGCGCGGGCGCGGGCGGCGCATTCTCCAGCGATTCCGCGAACAGGCGGCCCAGCACGCCGGCGGTGTGCAGCGCCAGCGCAAGCGTGCCGGCGAACGGCCCGAGACCGGCAGCGAGCACGGTGACGGTCGCCCACACGAGCTCGGGAATCGAGCGCAACAGGTTCAGCAGGAAACGCGACACCGCGCGCAGCGCAGCGCCGTACATGCCGGAAGCCGGCAGCGCCAGCACGAAGGCCAGCACCGCCGCGCAGAGCGTGCCGATGGCGGAGACCGCGAAGGTTTCGAGCATGCTGCCGGCCGTCCTGGCGAGGAACCCGGCCGACAGCTCGGGCGGGAAGAACGACAGCAGGAAGCGCAGCATCTGGCGGGCCGCGTCGCGGGAAACGAGTTGACCGAGATCGAGCGACAGATAGGCAAAGCTGAGCGAGATCGCAATCGCGATGGCGATCATCGTGAGCACGCAGCTCATGCAGATCTGGACGGCTTTGGCCTTGTTCGTCATGGTTCAGGCCATCAGCTTGCGCAGCCGGGCGCTGAGCGTGTCCGCCAGCAGGACCAGCAACAGGAAGACCAGCAGAATCGTCGCGGTCTCGCCGCCATCGAGCATCTTCATCGCCTGGTCCATCAGCTGGCCGAGCCCGCCGGCGCCGACGAAGCCCATGACCACTGACGCGCGGATCGCGCACTCCCAGCGATAGACCGTATACGAGACCAGCTCCTGCGCCGCGTTCGGCAGCAGCCCGTAGGCCAGCGCCGCGAGGCGTCCGCTGCCGCCGCCGAGCAATGCGTCCACCGCGCGCTTGTCGCTGGATTCGAGAATCTCGGCGTAGACCTTCGCCAGCATGCCGCCGTAGGTGACCGCGAGCGCCAACACGCCCGCCGTCGCGCCGAGGCCCAGCGCGCGCACGAAGACCAGCGCCCACACCAGCTCCGGGACGCCGCGCAGCAGGAGCACGAGGCCGCGCACGCCGACGCGCAATGCCGCACGTGGCCGGTGCCCCGGGCCCGGACCGATGCGCGAAATCGAGAGGCTGCCGGTCATCGCCACCGCCAGCGGCGCGGCAATGACAAACGCGAGGGTGATGCCGGCGGTGGCAATCGCAAGCGTCTCAAGCGTCGCCTTCGCGATGTAGCCGAGAAACTCCGCCGACACCTCCGGCGGCAAGAACGTGCGCAGAAAGCCGCCGATGACTTTCAGGTTGCCGGCCTCGAACAGGGTCGACGGGCTGAACCGGGACAGCGTCAGCAGCGGCCACAGCACGAGCAGTGCCACGAGCAGGCCGCTGGCCCGCCGAAGCGCGTGCGGGTCGCGAGGGTGGACGATCATCGGCAGGCGGCCCGATTGGCCGGGGCCCTGCCCACCGCCGCCAAGGGAAAGTCGTCCTTGCCCTGCACCGGCGGCAGCTCGCTTTCGGACGCGTAGAGCTCGCGCAGCAGCGCGTCGGTGACGCGCTCGGCCGGCAGATCGAAGGCAACCTCGCCGGCCTTCAGGCCGACGATGCGGGGAAACCAGCGCAATGCGAGATCCACCGCGTGCAGGCTGGCGATCATCGTCACGGAGCGCGTGCCGGCTTGCCGGCACAGTTCGCCCAGCGCAAGGTTGGCCAGCGCGGGATCCATCGCCGAGACGGGCTCGTCGGCCAGAATCAGCTCCGGGCTCTGGTACAGCACGCGCGCGATGCCCACGCGCTGCAGCTGGCCGCCAGACAGCTGGTCGCAGCGCTCGAACAGGCGGTCGGCCAGCTCGAGGCGAGCGAGCTGCTCGCCGGCGCCGGTGATATCCGCCGGGTAGATCAACGAAAGCACGGACTTCCACGCAGGCCATACGCCGAGGCGCCCGGCCAGGACGGCGGTCACGACACGCTGGCGCGGCGGCATCGGCGGCGCCTGGTGCACCATGCCGATGCGGCAGCGCAGCCGCCGCAGGCGCGCGGCGGACAAGGCCCACGGGCTGAGCCCGAGCACCTCGACGCGACCCTCGGTCGGACGCAGCGACGTCGCCAGCAGGCGCAGCATCGAAGTCTTGCCGGCGCCCGACGGACCGATCAGCGCGATGCGTTCGCCGCTGTCCGCGGACAACGCAATCTGGCTGAGTGCGCGCTGCCCGTTCGGGTAGCTGACGCTGGCGGCGTCGAGCAGGAAGCTCACTTGATCAGGCCTGCGGTGCGCGCCGCAGCCTCGATGCCGGCATAGTTCTCCGCCTTGGTGGGGATATATTTGACCGTGCGCTGCAATGACATGATTTCCCGCTGTTCCGGATTGCGCGGGTCGAGGCGGAGGAACGCGTCGGTCAACGTCTTGCGCAACGCCGGATCGAGCCCGCCGCGCACGGTCCAGTTGTAGTCGTAGTATGGCGGGGTGACCGCAAACACCCGGACCTTGTCGGGGTCGATCTTGTGTTGCTCGACCAGCTTGTCCCACACCGACGCGTTGAGCACGCCGGCGTCGGCCCGGCCGGACTGGACGAAGGCGGCCGTCGCGTCGTGCGCGCCCGAAAAGGCGACGGTCTTGAAGTCCTTGTCCGGATCGATGCCGGCCTGCAGCAGGAAGTAGCGCGGCATCAGGTGACCGGACGTCGAGGACGGCGCACCGAACACGAACGTGTGGCCCTTGAGATCCGGGAGCAATTTGATCTTCGGGTCGGCGGTGATGAACTTGCTGGTAAACGTCGCGTCTTCCTGCCGCTGGACGATCGGAATGGTGGCGCCGTTCGTCCGGATCTTGCTCTGGATATAGGTGAAGCCGCCCAACCAGGCCATATCGATCTTGCCGGTCGCCAGCGACTCGACGACCGCTGCGTAGTCCGTGACGGGCACGAACTCCACCTTCATCCCGGTTTCCTTTTCCAGATACTTGCCGAGCGGCGCGAACTTGCGCTGCAGCTCGGTCGGCGCCTCGTCGGGGATGGCGGAGACCCTCAGTACGCCTTGCTCCGCCCGCACCGACGGGAGACAGGCAAGACCCAGCAGGGCGATCGCGGCGAAGCGCTTCAGGAAACGCGGGATGGAGATCGGGAACATGTCTGGACGTGTCGGATGTTGGAAGTACGAAAGGTGGAATCGATAACCGCGCTACGACGCGCCTGGCGGATCGCGCTGGCATGGCACCGGTCGGCTCTGCATACGCCGGCGTGGTCAGAGAAGCGGATTCTAGCGCTGTCTGGCTGGTCCACGGCAGAGGTTCCCGGTTATGCCGATCGAAGGGCTCCGGCGACAAGTTTAATCGCTTCTGCGCGCCGCCGATGTGGGGCAGGCGCACGCGCGAAATTTCTTGCCGCGTCTGACCTTCGCAGCCAGATCGGGCAACGCCGGTAAAGCGCACCAAAATCGCGGGTAGGCCTACTCGTGCCCTTCCAGCTCCGCAAACAGCCAGTCCTGGAAGCACCTCAGCTTCGGCAAATCTGCGCGCGACTTCAGCAGATTGAGCGTGTAGCCATTCACTCTCAATCCCTCCAACCCTAACGGTGCCACCAGCGTGCCCATCTCCAGTTCGCGCTGCACGAGCAGCAGGCTTTCCAGGCACACGCCCATCCCGTCCACCGCTGCGCTGATTGCCATGAACGAACGATCGAAACGCGGCCCGCGCGTGATATCGAGCACGACCTTGCGATGCAGCCGCATCCAGTCCCGCCATCCCACGAGGCAGCCTTCGCTGTGGATCAGCGCGTGATGCCGCAAATCCGCGACCGTGCGGATCGGATGCTCGCCATTCACGAGTCGTGGCGAGCATAGCGGCACGATCGTTTCGAGCGGCAGGTCCAGCACCATCGTGCCGGCCGGCTGCAGTCGGCGCGCGCCGTAGCGGATATCGATATCGACGGATTCCTTGATCAGGTCGACCGGCGCCGACGACGCATTGAGGCGCACGTCGATATCCGGATGCAACGCACTGAAACGGGCGAGCCGCGGCATCAGCCATTGCGTTGCGATGCTCGGCGTCGCATGCACGGTCAGGATGTCGCTCTTCTCGACGCGCCCGATGTCGCGCGTCGCCTTGTCGATGCGCGCGAACGCCGCGCCGATTTCCTCCGCATATTGCCGCCCCGTGTCGGTGAGGACCACCGCGCGATGCACGCGATGAAAGAGCCGCACGCTCAACTGGTCCTCCAGCAGCTTGATCTGATGGCTGATCGCGGAGGGTGTCACGAACAGTTCGTCTGCTGCGAGCGCGAACGACGAAAGCCGCGCCGCGGCCTCGAACGCCTGTATCGACTTGAGTGTGACCCGATTGTGCATTGCAGCGCTCACATGAATTGAATTCAGCGATGAGCCACTTTAATTCGTTTGAGCCCATCGATTCAAGCAGATACGCTTTTCCTCACTCGCAGCACACCTGAAGCAAGGGATTACCCGAATCTGCGAGCAGGACGAAACATCCCGCCACGAATCACCGGGCGTCCGGCCGTCAACAGGCCGGACGCCGCAAGAAGGAGACACGCGTGAATACGAGCGAAGCCGGGCGCACCGCCCAACTCGCGGCACACGCCTACCGCATCCGCCGCAATGCGCTGCTGATGGGCGAAGTACAGGGCCAAGGCTATATCGGCCAGGCGCTCGACATCGCGGACGTGCTGTCCGTCGCCTACTTCGGCGCGATGCGCTACCGCCCCGACGATCCCGAATGGGAAGGACGCGACCGCTTCCTGCTGTCGAACGGTCACTACGCGATCGCGCTGTACGCCGCGCTGTTCGAAGCCGGCATCCTGCCCGCCGACGAACTCGAAACCTATGGCAGCGACGACAGCCGCCTGCCGATGTCCGGCATGGCGAGCTACACGCCCGGCATGGAAATGTCCGGCGGCTCGCTCGGCCAGGGCCTGACGATCGCCGTCGGCCGCTGTCTCGGCCTCAAGCGCAAGGGCTCGGACGCGTTCGTCTACACGCTCTTCTCCGACGGCGAACTCGATGAAGGCGCGATCTGGGAAGGCCTCATGTCGGCCGCGCACTGGAAGCTCGACAACCTGATCGCGATCGTCGACGTGAACAACCAGCAGGCCGACGGTCCGTCGACGCAGATCATGGCGTTCGAGCCGCTCGTCGACAAACTCGAAGCGTTCGGCTGGTACACGCAACGCGTGAACGGCAACGACATCGAAGCCGTCGCGCGCGCGTTCGACAACGCCCGCCAGCACACGGGGGCGCAGCCCCGCATCATCGTCTGCGATACGAAGATGGGCTGCGGCGTGCCGTTCCTCGAAGCACGCGAGAAGAACCATTTCATCCGCGTCGACGCGCACGAGTGGCAGCTCGCGCTCGACGCGCTCGACGCCGGGAGGCAAGCATGAGCACCGTCGCGAAGAAGCCGCGCCTGAAAACCTCCGCGATGATCGCGTCGATCGCGGGCGAAGGCCAGATCACGCGCGCGGCGCCGTTCGGTCATGCGCTGTCGCAACTGGCGCGCGTGAAGACGAACGTGATCGGCATGACGGCCGACCTCGGCAAGTACACCGACCTGCACATCTTCGCGAAGGCGTTTCCCGAGCGTTACTACCAGATGGGCATGGCCGAACAGTTGCTGATGGGCGCGGCGGCCGGTTTCGCGCACGAAGGCGCGCAGCCGTTCGTCACGACCTACGCCGTGTTCGCGACGCGCCGCGCCTACGACTTCATCCATCAGACCATCGCGGAAGACAACCTCGACGTGAAGATCGTCTGCGCGCTGCCGGGTCTCACGACCGGCTACGGCCCGAGCCACCAGGCCGCCGAAGACCTCGCGCTGATGCGCGCGATGCCGAACATGACGGTGATCGATCCGTGCGATGCGCTCGACATCGAGCAGATGGTGCCAGCGATCGCCGCGCACAAGGGCCCCGTGTACGCGCGCCTGTTGCGCGGCAACGTGCCCGCCGTGCTCGACGAGTACGACTACCGGTTCGAGCTCGGCAAGGCGAAGCTGCTGCGCGACGGCAACGATGTGCTGCTGATCTCGTCCGGGATCATGACGATGCGCTCGCTGGAAGTCGCGAAGGCGCTGGAGGAAGACAACATCGGCGTCGGCGTGCTGCATGTGCCGACCATCAAGCCACTCGATACCGCAACCATCCTGCGCGAAGCGAAGCGCACGGGCCGCATGGTGATCGTTGCCGAGAACCATACGGTGATCGGCGGCCTCGGCGAAGCGGTCGCGCGCGCGTTGCTCGGCGCCGGCGTCACGCCGCCGTTCCGGCAGATCGCGCTGCCCGACGCATTCCTCGACGCGGGCGCACTGCCGACGCTGCACGACCGCTACGGCATCTCGACGGAAACGATGAGCGACACCATCAAGGGCTGGCTCGGCTGAACCGTGCAACCCGCGATCACGACAACCCATACCGAACGCAATATCAGGAGAACCGCATCATGTCAGAGTTTCGTCTTCTCGACGGCAAGGTCGCCGTCATTTCCGGCGCGGCATCGCCGCGCGGCATCGGCATGGCCACCGCGCGCATGTTCGCGAAGCACGGCGCGAAGATCGCGATCCTCGATCTCGACGCATCGGCGGCACGCGATGCGGCCGCGTCGATCGGCGCCGAGCATCGCGGCTACGCGTGCAACGTGACCGACCGGCAGGCTTGCCAGGCCGCCGTCGAGCAGATCGTCGCCGATTTCGGCTCGATCGACGTGCTGATCAACAACGCGGGTATCACGCAAGCCGTGAAACTGCTCGACATCGATTCCGAGAGCTGGGATCGCGTCCTCGACGTGAACCTGCGCGGCGTGCTGTATCTGTCGCAGGCCGTCGTGCCGCAGATGAAGAAGCAGAAGAGCGGATCGATCGGCTGCATGTCGTCGGTCTCCGCGCAGCGCGGCGGCGGCATTCTCGGTGGCCCGCATTACTCGGCGGCGAAGGCGGGCGTGCTCGGCCTCGCGAAAGCGATGGCGCGCGAACTCGGCGCCGACGGCATTCGCGTGAACTGCGTGACGCCCGGCCTGATCCAGACCGACATCAACGCCGGCAAGATCAGCGACGACAAGCGCGACGAGATCCTCGCCGGCATTCCGCTGAACCGTCTCGGCGTGCCCGACGACGTTGCGGGCGCATTCCTGTTTCTCGCGTCGCCGATCTCGTCGTACATCACGGGCGCCGTCATCGACGTGAATGGCGGCATGCTGATTCACGGATGATTCACGGCTGACATACACAAGACACGCGGCCGGGGTCCGGCCGGCCGCGCGCGACAGGCAGTCGCCGGGCGAAGGCAAACGCGCCAGAGAGCGTGTTGTCCGGGTAAAACGAACCGATACATCACAAATCCGTATTGGAGGAGCACATCATGAGCAATCGCTCGACCACCCGCAGCGGCATCGACCGACGCGCCTTCCTGAAAGCAGGTGCGACCGTCGCCGCGGCGGCGCCGCTCTGGGGCCTGTCGATTCGCAGTGCGGCGGCCGCCGAATTCTCGTACAAGCTCGCGACGGGCCAGGACCCGACGCACCCGGTCAACATCCGCGCGCAACAGGCCTGCGACAAGATTCGCGCGGCGACGGGCGGCAAGCTCGACATCAAGGTCTTCCCCGCGAACCAGCTCGGCTCGGATACCGACCTGCTGTCGCAAGTGCGAAGCGGCGGCGTCGAGTTCTTCAACCAGGCGTCGTCGGTGCTCGCGACGCTCGCGCCCGCCGCCGGCATCGTCAACACGGGCTTCGCGTTCCCCGACTACGACACCGTCTGGAAAGCAATGGACGGCGATCTCGGCGCCTACGTCCGCGCGCAGATCGAGAAGACCGGCATCGTCACCGTGTCGCGCCCGTGGGACAACGGCTTCCGCCAGGTCAGTTCGTCGACGCGCGTGATCCGCAAGCCGGAAGACCTGAAGGGCTTCAAGATCCGCGTGCCGCAGGCGCCGATGCTCACGTCGCTGTTCAAGGCGCTCGATGCCGGCCCTGCCCCGATCAACTTCAACGAGCTGTATTCGGCGTTGCAAACGGGTGTCGTCGAGGGACAGGAAAACGCGCTGCCGATCATCGCGACGGCCAAGCTCTACGAAGTGCAGAAATCGATCAGCCTCACGTCGCATGTGTGGGACGGCTACTGGATTCTCGGCAATCGCCGCGCGTGGGAAAAGCTGCCTGCCGACATGCGCGCGATCGTCACCCGCGAATTCGAAGCGGCCGGGATGCTGCAGCGCGCGGACATCGCGAAGCTGAACGGCACCTTGCGCAACGACCTGAAGGCCAAGGGCATCAACGTCGTCGACGTAGACCGCCAGGCGTTCCGCGACGCGTTGCGCAAGACGAGCTTCTATGGCGACTGGAAAGCGAAGTACGGTGACCAGGGCTGGAACCTGCTCGAAAAGTACGTCGGCAAACTGGTATGAACACCATGCATACGATTACTTTCCCTCACCCGTCGCCGCGCCGCATCGTCGACGCGATCGACACCGTGCTCGGGCACCTCGTCGAAATTCCGGCCGCGCTGCTGGTGGTTGCCGAGATCGTCGTGCTGCTGGCGGGCGTCACGAGCCGCTACCTGCTGCATACGCCGCTCGTCTGGTCCGACGAACTCGCGTCGATGCTGTTCTTGTGGCTTGCGATGCTCGGCGCGGCAGTTGCATTGCGGCGCGGCGAGCATATGCGGATGACGGCGCTGGTCGGCAAGGCTTCGCCCTCCGCTCGCGCATTTCTCGACGTGGTCGCGATCGCCGCGCCGGTCGCGTTCCTCGTGCTGGTGATCGGCCCGGCCGTCGAGTTCGCGCAGGACGAAGGCATCATCACGACGCCCGCGCTCGACATCTCGAACACGTGGCGCGCCGCGGCACTGCCGGTCGGCTCGATCTTGATGCTCGCCGTCGCGTGCCTGCGGCTGATCCGCACGGCCAACTGGCAGATGACGCTCGCAGCGCTCGCGCTGGTGACGGCGATCGGCGGTGGCTTCGTGGCCGTGAGCCCGTTGCTGCAGGATCTCGGCAACCTGAACCTGCTGATCTTCTTCGTCGGCCTCGTTGCGCTGTGCGTGCTGTCCGGCGTGCCGATCGCGTTCTCGTTCGGGCTCGCGACCTTCGGCTATCTGGCGCTCACGACGAGCACGCCGCTCAGCGTGGTGGTCGGCCGGATGGACGAAGGCATGTCGCACCTGATCCTGCTGTCGGTGCCGCTCTTCGTGTTTCTCGGGCAACTGATCGAGATGACGGGGATGGCCAACGCGATGATCGCCTTCCTCGCGAGCCTGCTCGGCCACGTGCGCGGCGGTCTGTCGTACGTGCTGGTCGGCGCGATGTACCTGGTGTCGGGCATCTCCGGCTCGAAGGCCGCCGACATGGCCGCCGTCGCGCCCGTGCTGTTCCCGGAGATGAAGGCACGCGGCGCGAAGCCCGGCGACCTGGTCGCGCTGCTCGCGGCCACCGGCGCACAGACAGAGACGATTCCGCCTAGTCTCGTGCTGATCACGCTTGGCTCGGTGACGGGCGTGTCGATCTCGGCGCTCTTCACGGGCGGCATGCTGCCGGGCATCGTGCTCGGGATCACGCTGTGCACCGTCGTCTGGTGGCGCTATCGCGGCGACGACCTGTCGGGCGTGCGCCGTGCGACACGCGGCGAGATCCTGCGCAAGCTGGTCGTCGCGCTGCCCGCACTGGCGTTGCCGTTCGTGATTCGGCTTGCTGTCGTCGAAGGCGTCGCGACGGCGACGGAAGTGTCGACGATCGGCATCGCGTATGCCGTGCTCGCTGGCCTGCTGATCTACCGGCGCTTCGAGTGGGCGCGCCTGAAGCCGATGCTGATCGACACCGCCGCATTGTCCGGTGCGATCCTGCTGATCATCGGCGCAGCCACGAGCATGGCATGGGCGCTCACGCAGTCCGGCTTCTCCGGGCAGCTCGCGCAATCGATGGCGGCCCTGCCTGGTGGCGCGATGATGTTCATGGCGGCGTCGATCCTCGTCTTCGTCGTGCTCGGCAGCGTGCTCGAAGGCATTCCCGCGATTGTCCTGTTCGGCCCGCTGATGTTCCCGATCGCGCGGCAGATGGGCATTCACGACGTCCACTACGCGATGGTCGTGATCCTGTCGATGGGCGTGGGCCTCTTCGCGCCGCCGTTCGGCGTCGGCTACTACTCGGCCTGCGCGGTCAGCCGCATCCATCCGGACGAAGGCATGAAGCCGATCGTCGGCTATATCGTAGCGCTCGTGATCGGCCTGATCGTCGTCGCCGCCGTGCCGTGGATCTCGATCGGGTTCCTGCACTGACGCATTGTGCTGCATCCGGAAAACGGACGCAGCACGCTTCCCTCTTTCCACTCTTGCTCATGCGATAGCCGCCGCCTGACAGGCGACGCGGCAAGGAGAAGTCATGTCCGCAATCATGCCGTTGCGCGAAACGCGACCGCTCGCCAACGCGATCCGGTTTCTTGCCATCGATGCCATCGTGCGCGCCGGCGAAGGCCATCAGGGCGTGCCGCTCGGCATGGCCGAAATCGCGACGGCGCTGTTCACGCAGCATCTGAAGTTCAATCCCGCCGACCCGCAATGGCCCGACCGCGACCGTTTCGTGCTGTCCAACGGGCACGGCTCGATGCTCCTGTATGCCCTGCTGCATCTGACGGGTTACGCGCAATTCGGCATCGATCAGATCAGGACCTTCCGCGAGATGGGCTCGCATTGCGAGGGGCATCCCGAATTCGATCCGGCCGCGGGCATCGAAGTCACGACCGGCCCGCTTGGACAGGGTATTGCAAACGCATTCGGCATGGCCGTCGCCGAGGCCTACCTGAACGCCAGATTCGGCGACGGCATCGTGAATCATCACACGTATGCGTTTGTCGGCGACGGCTGTCTGCAAGAAGGCGTCGGCCAGGAGATGATTTCGCTCGCCGGGCACCTGAAGCTCGGCAAGCTGATTCTCTGCTGGGATGACAATCGCATCACCGATGACGGCAGCACGTCGCTGTCGATCAGCGAGGACGTGAGCGAGCGGTTTCGCATCGCGGGCTGGCACGTAATCGAAGTCGACGGGCATGACATCGAAGCCGTCGCGACGGCGCTCGCCGAAGCCAGGCGCGATCCACGCCCGTCGCTGCTCGCGTGCCGCACGGTCATTGCGCGCGGCATCGCGCGGCTGCAGGGGCAACGCGGCGGACACAGCGGCAAGCTGTTCGAAACCGACGCCGATGCCGCACGCAACGAACTCGGCTGGCCGCATGCGCCGTTCGACATTCCGCGCGACGTGCTCGAAAGCTGGCGCGCAGCCGGCCGGCGCAGCGAGGCCGAATATCTCGCGTGGCACGAACGGCTCGCCGCATTGCCCGGCGATGCGCGTGCCGAATTCGAGCGCATTCAGGCAGGTCGATTGCCCGACGGATGGCAACGCGTGCTCGACGACTATCGAAAACAGGCTATCGACCGCGGCGAAGGCCAGGCAGGCATCATGATTTCCGCAGAGATCAACGACCTGCTTGCTCAGTTGCCGGAACGCATGGTCGGTTGCGCGGACCTCGAGGCGCCGACGAGCCACAAGCGCAGCCTGCAGGCGTTCACCGCCGAGGATCGCGGCGGCGCGTACGTGCATTGCGGCGTGCGCGAGCACGTGATGGGCGCGATGGCAAACGGCATGGCCGCCCACGGTGGCGTGATCCCGCTTGCCGTCACCTACCTCGCCTTTTCCGACTACGAGCGGCCCGCGATGCGCATGGCCGCACTGATGGGGCTCCCCGTGAAGTTCGTGTTCAGCCACGATTCGATCGGCGTCGGCAGGAATGGGCCGACGCATCAGCCGGTGGAAATCCTTGCTTCGTTGCGCGCGATGCCGAACATGCGCGTCTTCCGGCCCGCCGACGCTGTCGAGGCGGCCGAATGCTGGGCGCTTGCCTACGAACATCGCAGCGGACCCAGCACGATGGTGTTCGCGCGTCAGACGCTGCCGCTCGTGCGCACGCGCCACGTCACCGACAATCTGTGTGCGCGCGGCGGCTATGTGCTTGCGGAAGCCGAAGGCGGCAGGCGTCTCGTCACATTGCTGGCGACGGGCTCGGAAGTGGCGCTGGCGGTTGCGGCGCGCGAACGTCTGCAACAGGACGGCATTCCGACAGCCGTCGTCTCGCTGCCGTGCTGGGAATTGTTTGACGAGCAGGACGGCGCCTATCGTCACGCCGTGCTCGGCGCGGACACGGTGCGCATCGGTGTCGAAGCCGCGGTGCGGTTCGGCTGGGATCGCTACCTCGGCGAGCGCGGCGGGTTTGTCGGCATGACGGGGTTCGGTGCATCGGGCCCCGCGGAAGCGCTGTATGAACACTTCGGCATCACGCCCGCGCATATCGTCGCCGAAGCGAAACGCCGTCTCTGAACCGCCCCGACTCATTTCCTTCCGCTCAACAGGAATCGACATGCAGAAGATCGTCTTTCTCGACCGGGCGACGCTTGCACCGCAAGTCAAGCTCGCGCGCCCGGCATTCGAACACGAACTCGTCGAGTACGACCATACGCAAGCCGACCAGGTCGCCGCGCGTCTGGACGGCGCGACCATCGCGATCACCAACAAGGTGCCGTTGACGGCAGACGTGATCGCGCAACTGCCTGCGCTGAAACTCGTTGCCGTCGCCGCGACGGGCACCGATTGCCTCGACAAGGCCGCGTGCGAACGGCACGGCATCCGGGTTTCGAATATTCGCGGATACGCGGTGAACACCGTGCCCGAGCATACGTTCGCGTTGATGCTCGCGTTGCGGCGCAACTTGATCGCGTATCGCGACGACGTGCTGAATGGCGAATGGCAGAAATCCGGCCAGTTCTGCTTCTTCAATCACGCGATACACGACCTGGGCGGCATGACGCTCGGCATCATCGGCGAAGGCGTGCTCGGTCAGCGCGTGGCGGAGATTGCGAAAGCGTTCGGCATGCGCGCGCTTTTCGCCGCACACAAGGGCCGCGAGGGGCTCGGTCCGCTCTACACGCCGTGGGACGAGCTACTCGAAACCAGCGATGTCATCACGATCCACAGTCCGCTCACGCCGCAAACGCGCGGCATGCTCGCGATGCCCGAGTTTCGCAAGATGAAGCGCAAGCCACTCATCATCAATACGGCGCGAGGCGGACTGGTCGATGAAGCCGCGCTCGTGAACGCACTCGATGAAGGGCTGATTGGCGGCATTGGCTTCGATGTGCTGTCGACCGAGCCGCCCGGTGACGACAATCCGCTGATGCGGATCGCGCAACGGCCGAACGTGATCGTGACGCCACATGTCGCGTGGGCGTCGGACGAGGCGCAACAGTCGCTTGCCGATCAGTTGATGCGCAACATCGAGAGCTTCGTGAACGGTACACCGGTGAATGTCGTGGTGTGACGTGAGATCGACCGCGCGCGTTGGCGGGTATTCGATCCAGGTACGCGGCGCCGCACGGTCGGTCGATCGTATGACTTGCCGTCGCGGAGCCGTTCGAGCCGCTCCATTGCTTCCGCGAAGCGACGCCCGACGATGAATGACACAGCGTTCAACTGGGTGATCGGAACGGATTGACTACGGTCAGCCGGTCAAAGATCACTTGGCCGTGTTGCATGTCTTCGCTGTAGAGAACTTCGCAATCTTCAAGCAACGCGAAGGCGATGATGCACGAATCGTAGAACCGGAATCCGTAGTGTGCGGCGACAATGCGTGCTTCCTTGTGGACTTCGAGCGTCAGTGGCACGATCTCGCAAAACGCCTCCAGATCACCCAGGAGGACGTTGATCTCCGGCCACGACAGGCCCATCTTACGGCTCATGACGAGCGTGACCTCGTTCATGACCTGCGTGCTGATGACGGGCTTCGGAGTCCCCTGCACCACCAGCGCCTCGGCCCTGTCAGCCTTCGCGGCGTCGCCGGAGAACAGATAGGCAATGACGTTGCTGTCGACGGCAAATCGAGTCGGTGCCTCAACGGTCATTCAGCGTTTCCCCTTTCGCTGAGCGATTCCCGATCAAACTTGAAGTCGGCAGGCAGTCGACCGCGGTACTTGCGCAGCCGCTCGATCCGCTCATCGACTGTCGGCTTTTTGCTGATCGAGAATGCGCCGGATTGGTCGGCATAGATCTCGATGTCGTCGCCCTCCTTCAAACCGAGTGCATCGACGACGCTCGCGGGCAGCCGGACGGCAAGGCTGTTGCCCCATTTTGCGACTTGCATGATCACCCCTCCATTGGATACACGTAAGTCACATTGTATATCCATCCCGATGTTTTTCAAGTCCGATGGCGGTTCCGTTGATCACCCCGGAGGCGACCAGCCGGCACGTCGCTCGCAAGCGTACGAATAGCACAATCCGGCCGAGACGAACTCAGCGCCTAGTACAACATCCCTCAAATAAGTTTAATAATTATCGGGCTGTAAATATGGCTGCAGGAGCGTGACGATCACATCGGCCATTTCGTCGAGTGAACCCATGCCCGGCAGCGGCTCCCAACGCCCACTGTGGCTGCGAAAGGCGGCGCCATATCGATTGCGGCCGAGTTCGGTTAGCCGCGCCACGACAGTTGACTCATCGTCGTCCAGACGTTTGATCAGCAAGTGACGCCCGTAGGCTTGTGTGACGATCTGCTCATGGCCGAGCAGGCTGCGCAGTTGACGCTGCAGTTCAGCGGCGTGGTGTTTGGCGGGTAAAGCTGGCATCTGCGTCTCTCGATTACGAAGCATCGCCTTGCAGCGGATAGCCCCGGAAACTCCATTTGAAGGGGCGGGCGACCTGATTGTGCTCGCCGACGAACTGCTCGGTGCGCTCGCGCAGGTGCGCGGTGCTGGTGTGGCTGGCATGGC